>NZ_JBICUQ010000011.1:234835-344630 GCF_043198225.1 Nonomuraea sp. NPDC048826
CCGGCCCTTCCGTCCGGCCCTTCCGTCCGGCCCTTCCGTCCGGCCCTTCCGTCCGGCCCTTCCGTCCGGCCCTTCCGTCCGGCCCTTCCGTCCGGCCCTTCCGTCCGGCTGGCGAGGGCGGGACGGAGACCGGGGCGGCAAGGGTCACCGGCTGGCGGGAGTGGAACGGGAACCGGGGCGGCAAGGGTCAGCGGCTGGCCAGGTTGAGGCGGGGGCGGGAGGCGGCGTTCTGGAGGAGGGCGCGGCAGAGGTCGCCGAGGTCCTGGCCCGCAGCTTCCGCTGCCATCGGCAGAAGGGAGGTCTCCGTCATGCCCGGGGCGACGTTCACCTCCAGGAAATAAGGCGTGCCGGTGGCGTCGACGATGAGGTCGGTGCGGGAGATGTCGCGCAGGCCCAGCGCCGTGTGGGCCGTGACGGCAGTTTCGGCGCAGGCGGCCGCGGCGGCGGGGGAGAGGCGGGCGGGGGAGAAGAACTCGGTGTGGCCGGCCGTGTAGCGCGCGGCGTAGTCGTACACGCCCTCGTCGGGGACGATCTCCACGGCCGGGAGCGCGACGGGACCGTCGCCCACGTCCACGACGGAGACCGCGACCTCGACCCCTTCGATGTACCGCTCGATGAGGGCGGTGTCGCCGTACGCGAAACAGCCGACCATCGCGGCCGGGAGCTCTTCGGCGGTACGGACGATGGACGCGCCGAGGGCGGAGCCGCCGCGGGCGGGCTTGACGAAGAGGGGGAGGCCGAGCTGGTCGACGATGCGGCCGAGGACGGCCGTCGCGCCGAGGTCGTGGAACGTCTCCTTGGGCAGCGTGATCGAGGCCGGGGTGCGCAGGCCGACGGAGCGGACGACGGCCTTGGCGGTGGGCTTGTCGAAGGCGACCCGGCAGGCGTCGGGGTCGGCTCCCACGTACGGGACGTCGAGGAGCTCCAGCACCGAGCGGATCGCGCCGTCCTCGCCGGCGCCGCCGTGCAGCGTCACGAACACGGCGTCCGGCGGGTCGGCCAGGATCGACGGGACCAGGGACGCGTCGGTGTCGCGGGCCTCCACATCCATGCCCGTCGCCCTGAGCACCTCGCTGACCCGGCGGCCGGAGCGCAGGGACACCTCACGCTCGTAGGACAGGCCCCCGGCCAGCACGAGCACGTGGCCCAGGTCGCTCATCTCGTCTCCTCCACCGATCACCGTGGGACAGCGGCCGTGGTCAGCCGTCGTTCGGGCATGGTCCAAAGTGGTCCGGCCTGGTCCAACCGTACCGGCGAGAAGGGGCGATGGGGTACGACGGGCGACACGCGACCTGAGGGTGGGTTGGGCCCTTCGAGGGCGCGGGTCAGGTCACGTCCCGGCATGTCGACGTGGCTCCGAGCGTTGCCCGATCCCCCAGACAGCGAAGGCAGGCGGCTCGACGGACACGGGGCGTTCGACGGCGCGGGTCAGAGCAAGTCTCGCGTGTCGACGCCAGCGTGGCTCCGAGCGGACGGGTGCCCCTGGATGACGAAAAGCAGGCGTCTGGACGGCCGCCCACTCCTCGAAGTCACGGGCCGGCGTCCATAGACACGGCCCGGGCGAAGCCGGTGCCCCTGCACGACGAAAGGCCGGCGCCTGAAGGGGCGCCGGCCTTTCGGAGGGTCAGGCCAGGTCCGGGCCCGGCGTGTCGACGCCGGCGTGGCCCCGGGTGGAGCCGGTGCCGAACGTGTCGCGCAGTTGCATTTCCTGCTCGATGACGCCCGCCAACCGGCGGACGCCTTCACGGATGCGGTCGGGCTGCGGGTAGCAGAACGAGAGCCGCATGTGCCGGGACCCGCTGCCGTCGGCGAAGAAGCCGGTACCGGGCACGAACGCCACCCGCTCGGCCACGGCACGCGGCAGGATCGCCTTGGAGTCGAGCCCTTCCGGGAGGGTCGCCCAGACGAAGAACCCGCCTGCGGGCCGGGTCCAGGTGACCTCGGGAGGCATCAGCGATTCGAGGGCGTCGAGCATGGCGTCGCGGCGCTCGCGGTAGAGCTCCTTGAACGTCTTGATCTGCTCGCGCCACGGCTGGGTGGTGAGGTACTGGCCGACGGCCAGCTGGGTGAACGACGAGTGCGACAGCACGGCCGACTCCATGGCCAGCACGAGCTTGTCGCGGATGGCGTGCGGGGCGAGGGCCCAGCCGACGCGGAATCCCGGGGCGAGCGTTTTGGAGAACGACCCGAGATAGACCACGCCGTCGGGGTTGTCCGCGCGGAGCGCGCGCATCGGCTCGCCGTCGAAGCCGAGCAGCCCGTACGGGTTGTCCTCGACGATGAGCACCCCGGCGCGCTGGCAGATGTCGAGCACCTGCTGGCGTCGCGCGGCGTTGAGCGTGACGCCGCCGGGGTTGTGGAAGGTCGGAATGGTGTACAGGAACTTGATCGGAGCTCCCGCCGTTTCCAGGGCGTAGATCGTCTGGGCGAGGGATTCGGGCACGATGCCCTGATCATCCATGGCGATATGCACCACTTTGGCCTCGTATGCGGCGAAAGTGCCGAGGGCGCCCACGTACGAGGGCCCCTCCGCCAGGATCACATCGCCCGGGTCGATGAAGATCCGCGTGATCAGGTCGAGCGCCTGCTGTGAACCGACGGTGACGACCACGTCGTTGCCGCCGGCCTGGATCCCTTCCAGCGCCATGACCTCGCAGATCTGCTCACGCAGATGCGGGTCGCCCTGGCCGGAGCCGTACTGGAGCGCGACGGGCCCGCGCCTGGTCACGAGATCCGAGACCAGCTCGCCGACCATGTCGAGGGGAAGCGCCGTGACGTACGGCATGCCGCCGGCGAGCGAGACCACCTCGGGCCTCGACGCGACGGCGAAGAGAGCTCGGATCTCGGAGGCGACCATCCCGGTAGCTCGCGCGGCGTACCGGTCGACGTAGGCGTCGATGCGCGACCCTTGGGTCGCGGGCGTCTGACCGTGATCCTGCTCTTCTGTCACGGCCCACCTCCTAGGTGTATATCGATCCGAGACTCCAGGTTACGCCAGTCGGACATGTCGCCCGTGACGGGGCCAGACGGCCGTGGTGCCCGCTGATGGCGCTATCCCTGGGCTACGATGCCAGCTGGGGACGCGGTTTTCCCGCGCTTTTCCGGGTCTACGATTGGGGCCGTAGTTGTCGCGTCGGCTGGTCAATATCACCCTGGACAATGTGGAAGATCTTCCCAGGCGCTGCCGCCAGTGCGTTTTCTGGGAGCTCGACCCCGTCAGCGGGGAGCGGGCGGTGAAGACGGGTGACCCGGGCCTGGAGAAGGAAGCCTGGATCTCCGGCACGCTGCTCGAATGGGGCAGCTGCGGGAAGATCGTCTACGTCGACGGCGTGCCCGCGGGCTTCGTGCTCTACAGTCCTCCGCTCTACAGCCCGCGTTCGGTGGCCTTCCCCACGTCACCGGTCAGCGCCGACGCCGTTTTGCTGATGACGGCGCACATCGTGCCCGAGTTCTCCGGTGGCGGGCTGGGGCGGATGCTCATTCAAGGGGTGGCGAAGGACCTCACGCGTCGCGGCGTGAAAGCGATCGAGGCCTTCGGGGATCTCAAATGGGAGGAGCCGAGTTGCGTGGTTCCTGCCGAATATCTGCTTTCTGTGGGTTTTAAGACCGTACGTCCGCATTTGCGATTTCCGCGGCTACGGCTGGAATTGAAGACCGCCGTCTCGTGGCGCGAGGACGTGGAGGTCGCCCTGGAGCGGCTCCTGGGCTCCATGAGCCCGGAACGCGCCCTCCGCCCGGTCTGACCCCACCTGACCCCGTACGAGCCTTCCCAGGGCCCTTCAGAGCCCTTCTATGACCGCGCGGTCGATGTCCGGCATCCACTGGCGCGCCGGGTCGAACGGCCGGAACCCGTCCGCGACGAACTCGACCAGCGCGGCCAGCATCGGGTGACGGTTCTGCCGGTGGTAGAGCAGCGAGCACGGGTAGACCGGCACGGGGTCGATCACCGGCAGCCGGACGACCCCCGCGTGCCAGGGCAGCCGGCAGCCCTCGCCGACGAACCCGGCCCGTTCACCGGAGGCGATCTCCGCCACGAAGTGCTCCCAGCCGAAGTCCGGCCCCGACGCGTCGATCCGTAGGTCGAACGCGTCGCCCAGGAGCCGGTAGAACTCGGCCCACTCGCTGCCGGGCGCGTTGCCGGGCATCCAGACCGTCGATCCCGAGAGCCGTTCCACCTGCACGGCCCGCAACCCGGCGAGCGGGTGGTCACGGCTGACCAGCAGGTGCACCGGGTCGAGATAGGCGGGCACATGCCGCAGATCCTCCTCCGGCGCCCCGCCGACCCGGGCCGATCCCGGCGTCCCGCCGACGCGGGCCGACCCCGGCGTCCCGCCGACCCGGGCCGACCCTGGTGCCCCGCCGACCCTGACCGACCCCGACTCCCCACTTACGCGGGCGAAGGCGGCGTCGACCGATCCCTCGGCGAGCGCGCCGCGGGCTGACCTGAGCCCGTTGGAGGTGGTGACGTCGACGTGGACGTCTCCGGCGGCCTGATGGAACGCGCGGACCAGCTCGACGGAGGCCAGCCGTGTGTCGAGCACGTCCACCCGGAGCGAGCGCAGCCGTCCGCGCAGCACGCCGAGCGCCTGGTCCGCGATGCCGACCAGGCTCCGCGCGTAGTGCAGGAAAGCCCGGCCGTCCGCGGTGAGCCCGGCCCCGGTGCGCGAGCGGTAGAACAGCCGCACGCCGAGGTCCGACTCCAGCTTGGCGATCCGTTTCGACACGGCCTGCTGGCTGATCTCCAGCCGGGCGGCGGCTTCGCTGAAGGAGCGGTCCTCGGTGACGGCGACGAAGGCCCGGATCGTACCGAGGTCGAGATCCACAACCGGTGAGTGTGGCGGATCGGCGTGTCGGTTGTTGGACAACCCTGCTGCCTCTCGGGTCGAATGCTCGAGTTCGCGGGCGATCCTACAACCAGGAGGCGTGGTGTCCTTCGTCCATCTGCATGTGCATACGGAGTACAGCATGCTCGACGGCGCCGCCAAGGTCGGTCTGTTGATGGACGAGGTCGCCCGCCAGGGGATGCCCGCCGTGGCGATGAGCGACCACGGCAACGTGTACGGGGCGTACGAGTTCTTCCGGAAGGCGCGCGCCACGGGCGTCAGGCCGATCATCGGCATCGAGGGCTACGTCGCCCCGGCCTCCCGGCGTCACCGGCAGCCGGTGTACTACAGCGACGACCTGGCGTTGCGGCGGTCCGACGACGAGACCGGCACGGGCGGCGACGTCTCGGGGCGCGGGCTCTACACCCACATGACCATGTGGGCGACCGGGGCCGACGGGCTGCGCAACCTGTTCCGGTTGCAGTCGCGGGCCTGGCTGGAGGGGCATGTCCAGAAATATCCGCGCATGGATGATGAGCTGCTGGCCGAACACGCCCCCGGCCTCATCGCCACCACCGGCTGCCCGTCCGGCCAGGTGCAGACCAGGCTCCGCCTCGGCCAGTACGAGCAGGCCGTCGAGGCCGCCGCCCGCTACCGCGACCTGTTCGGCCCCGACAACTACTTCCTGGAGCTGATGGACCACGGCCTGGCCGTCGAACGCCGGGTCCGGGAAGACCTGCTGCGGCTCGGCAGGCGGCTCGGGCTGCCGCCCCTGGCCACCAACGACTCCCACTACGTCACGGAGGACCAGGCCGGGGCGCATGACGCGCTGCTCTGCGTGGGCACCGGCAAGCGCCTGGCCGACGCCGACCGCTTCCGCTTCGGCGGCAGCGGCTACTTCATCAAGTCACCCGCCGAGATGCGCGCGCTGTGGGACGCCGAAGTGCCCGGCGCGTGCGACAACACGCTCCTGATCGCGGAGCGGGTCGGCGACTACGACGAGGTGTTCGCCCACCGTGACCTGACGCCGCGCTTCCCCGTACCCGAGGGCGAGACCGAGTCCAGCTGGCTGCGCGCGGAGACGCTCGCGGGCGCGCGCCGCCGCTACGGCGGCCACCCGCCGCGGGACGTGCTCGACCGCATCGACTACGAGCTGTCTGTCATCGACGCGATGGGCTTCCCCGGCTACTTCCTGGTCGTCGCCGACATCTGCCGGTACGCGCGAGAGAACGGCATCGGCCTGGGCCCCGGCCGCGGCTCGGCCACCGGCTCGATGGTCGCGTACTGCACGGGCATCACCCAGCTCGACCCGATCGAGCACCGGCTCATCTTCGAACGCTTCCTCAACCCCGAGCGCGTCACGATGCCGGACGTCGACCTGGACTTCGACGACCGGCGGCGGGACGAGATGATCGACTACGTCACCCGTACGTACGGCGACGACCGGGTCTGCCAGATCGTCACCTTCAGCACCATCAAGGCCAAGGCCGCCATCAAGGACTCCTGCCGGGTCCTGGGCCTGCCGTACGCGCTCGGCGACCGCATCACCAAGGCCTTCCCGGCTGCGGACGGCGGCAAGGAGATCCCGCTCGCCGCCATCCACGACCCCGGCCACCCGCGGCACGGCGAGGCGAGCGAGCTGCGCCAGATGTACGAGCGGGATCCCGACGTCAGACGGGTGATCGACGCCGCGGTCGGCATCGAGGGGCTCACCCGGGGCACCGGTGTCCACGCCGCGGGCGTGATCCTCTCCAGCGAGCCCCTGATCGACGTGATCCCGCTGGCCAAGCCCAAGGCCGACGGCCCGGTCATCACCGGTTTCCCGTTCACCCAGGCCGAGGACATGGGCCTGCTGAAGATGGACTTCCTCGGCCTGCGCAACCTCACCGTCATCGGTGACGCGATCGCGGGCGTCCGCGCCAACAAGGGCGTCGACCTCGACATCCTGGAGATCCCGCTGGACGACGCGGCCACGTACGAGCTGCTGGCGCGCGGCGACACGCTCGGCGTCTTCCAGCTCGACAGCGGCGGGATGCGGGTGCTGCTGAGGCTGATGCGGCCCACCACGTTCACCGACATCGCCGCGGTGAACGCGCTCTACCGTCCGGGCCCGATGGAGATGAACGCGCACACCAACTACGCGCTTCGCAAAACCGGCCGGCAGGCGGTCGAGCCCATCCACCCCGAGCTGGAAGGGGCCTTGGAGCCCATCCTGGGCGACACCTACCACCTGGTCGTCTTCCAGGAGCAGGTCATGGCCATCGCCCAGCAGCTGGCCGGCTACTCCCTGGGCGCCGCCGACATGCTGCGCCGGGCCATGGGCAAGAAGAAGAAAGAGGTCCTGGACGCCGAGTGGGGGCGCTTCTCCGCGGGGATGCGCGAGCGCGGCTTCTCCGGCGAGGCGGTCGAAGCGGTCTGGGACGTGCTGGTGCCGTTCAGCGGCTACGGCTTCAACAAGTCGCACACCGCTGGATACGGCCTGGTCTCCTACTGGACCGCCTACCTGAAGGCCAACCACCCGCAGGAGTATCTCGCGGCCCTGCTCACCTCCGTCGGCGACGACAAGGACAAGATGGCGGTCTACCTGGCCGACTGCCGCCGGCTGGGCATCAAGGTGCTGCCGCCCGACGTCAACGCCAGCCGGCTGGACTTCGCCGCCGTCGGCTCCGACATCCGCTTCGGGCTGGGCGCCGTCCGCAACGTCGGCGCCGGCGCCGTGGACGCGATCGTCGCCGCCCGGGAGACGGCGGGGCCCTACGCCGACTTCGACGACTTCCTGGCCAAGGTCCCCGCCGCCGTCTGCAACAAGCGGGTCATCGAGTCGCTGGCCAAGTCCGGCGCCTTCGACAGCCTCGGCCATCACCGCAAGGCCCTGGTCGAGGTGCACGAGCAGGCCGTCGACCTGGTCGCCGACGTCAAACGGAACGAGGCGCGCGGCCAGGACTCACTCTTCGGGGAACGGGGCACGAGCGCGGCGTTCTCCATCACGATCCCGGAGGGGGAGTGGGACAAGGCCACGCTGCTGGCCTTCGAGCGCGAGATGCTCGGCCTCTACGTCTCCAGCCACCCGCTCGACGGCGCCGAACACGTCCTGGACGCCCACCGCGACACCACGATCGCCGAGCTGCTGGCCTCCGGACGGCAGGACGGGGCGGCCAGGGTCAGCGGCATCGTCTCCGGCCTGCAGCGCAAGGTCACCAAACAGGGCAGCCCGTGGGCGATCGTCACGCTGGAGGACCACGACGCGGCCGTCGAGTGCCTGGTCTTCCCCAAGACCTACCTCCTGTACGAGGAGACGCTGGCCCAGGACCGGGTGATCTCCGTACGCGGGCGGGTCAACGTGCGCGACGAGACGACGAGCGTCTACGCCGAGGACATCATCCTGCTCGACGTCTCCCTGACGGACACCGAGCCACCCGTGGTGATCTCGATCAGGGAGAGCCGGCTGAACCCGCGGCTGGTCCGGGAGTTCAAGCACATCCTGACCGCCCATCCCGGCGGGGCGCCGGTGCACGTGCGGGTGCGCCGCCGCGGCGCCGGGACCGTCCTGCTGGACCTCCGGCCGTTCCGGGTCGCCGCCGACCCCGCCTTCTACGGCGACGTCAAGGCGCTGCTCGGCGCCGACGCGATCGGCGGGTCATGACGCCGGCCTGCCCCCGGTGCCGCACCGGCGAGGTCCTGGCCGTGCTGCGCCTGCCGCACGCCTGGACGAACGCCTCGGGGAAGGAGGTCAGGGTCGTCAGCGAGGTGCTCCTGTGCGCCCGCTGCGACGCGGGCCACCCTCTCGTCGCGTCCTTCGCACCTCCGTACGATCCGGACCGGTTCGTACGGGCCCTGACCGCCTGGATCGCCGGGGCGCCGTCCCCGGAACCGGACGAGAGGGCACTGAGAGCCGAGGCCGACGCCTGGTACCGGGGTGAGCTGTGAAAACGCGAAAGCCCTCCGCACCAGGGCGGAGGGCTTTCGGCGGACGGGCCTAGATGATGCCGTCGAGCTCCCGCAGCAGCATGGCCTTCGGCTTGGCGCCGATGATCTGCTTGACGAGCTCGCCGCCCTTGTAGACGTTCATCGTCGGGATCTGGAGGACACCCGCCTGGCGGGGCACCTCGGGGTTCTCGTCGATGTTGAGCTTGACGATCTCGAGCTTGTCGCCGTGCTCGTTGGCGATCTCCTGGAGAATGGGCGCGACCTGCCGGCACGGGCCGCACCACTCGGCCCAGAAGTCGACCAGAACGGGCTTGTCGCTCTTGAGGACCTCGGCCTCGAACGTGGCGTCGGTAACTGCCTTCACGGATGCGCTCCCTTACTTCTCGTTTGAGGCGAGCCAGCGCTCGGAGTCGAGCGAGGCCGAGCAGCCGGTGCCCGCCGCGGTGATCGCCTGACGGTAGATGTGGTCGACGACGTCGCCCGCGGCGAACACGCCGTCGATGTTGGTGGCGGTGCTCGGGTGGGCGACCTTGATGTAGCCCTCGTCGTCCAGGTCGATCTGGCCCTTGACCAGGTCGGTGCGCGGATCGTGGCCGATCGCCAGGAACAGCGCGTCGGTGGCCAGCTCGCACTCCTCGCCCGTCTTGACGTTGCGGAGCTTGACGGCCTCCACCTTGGTGTCGCCGAGGACGTCCACGACCTCGCTGTCCCAGATGAAGCGGATCTTGTCGTTGGCGAACGCCCGATCCTGCATGATCTTGCTGGCCCGCAGCTGGTCGCGGCGGTGCACGACGGTCACCATGCGGCCGAAGCGGGTCAGGAACGTCGCCTCTTCCATGGCGGTGTCGCCGCCGCCCACGACCACGATGTCCTTGTTGCGGAAGAAGAAACCGTCACAGGTGGCGCACCAGGAGACTCCGCGGCCGGACAGGCGCTTCTCGTTCTCCAGGCCGAGCTCGCGGTAGCCGGAGCCCATCGCCAGGATGACCGACTTCGCGTAGTAGGTCTTGTCGTACGTCTTGACGACCTTGGGCTCGGCGTTGAGGTCGACCTCCACCACGTCGTCGGCGATCAGCTCGGCGCCGAACCGCTCGGCCTGCTTGCGCAGGTTGCCCATCAGGTCGGGGCCCATGATGCCGTCGGGGAACCCGGGGAAGTTCTCCACGTCGGTGGTGTTCATGAGCGCGCCGCCGGCGGTCACGGAGCCTTCGAAGACCAGAGGCTTGAGTTCGGCGCGTGCGGAATAGACGGCCGCGGTGTAACCGGCAGGGCCGGAGCCGATGATGATCACGTTCCGAACGTCGTTCAACGCTCCCACGCCTCTCTAGTCTGATGGTGCCGTTGGCGTCAACAGATCCTAAGCCGTCGCCATTCCCGGGCTCACGGCGCACACGCGAAAGAGCCCGCCGAAGCGGGCTCTTCGCAGGTTACGGACTACCAGCGGCCCAATGTGGGCTTGCGGAGGTTCTTGCAGTTGAACGGGTCGACGACGTCGATGCGGAGCCGCTTGGTCTCCTTGTTCTTCCACGACGCCACCAGGATGGCCTCCTGGCCGTTGTACTGACCCTGGTCGACGGCGAAGACCTCCAGCTTGGCCCGGCTGGACACCTTGCCCACACAGTGGTCGACCTGGTCGCCGTCGGAGTCGCCGCCGACGATCGGGGCCGGTGCGAGGAAGTCGCCGAGGTTCTGGCGCAGCTCCTGGTCGCTGTAGTTGTAGCCGCTGTCGGTGAGCGTGTAGGCCCTGGCCCTCGTCTCCTGCCGGGTCGGCTGGCTCGACGCCGCGAGCTGCGACTGCCGGGCCGACGGCTCGCCGCCGCCGCCGGAGGCGAGCAGGCTCGCCGACACCGCGGCGGTGCCCACCACCGCGACCGCGGCCGCGGCCGCCACCGCGGGCATCGCCCACCTGCGCCGCCGGGTCGTGCGCGTCCGCGCCGGGACCACGGTGCCGTCGTCGGAGACCACTCCGAGGCGCACGGGCTCGGGCTCCTGCCGCTCCCATGGAGCGTCACGCATGAGCTCGTCCCAGTCAGGCTCCTCGGCCAGACCGATCCCGCCGCGGCGCGACTCCGCCTCGGCGGCCAGCGCCTTGTCGATGCGCAGTGCGACACCCATCGGCATGGCCGGCGTGGGGGTCGCCGCGAGCACCTCGCGAACCGCCGCCAAGTCGGCCAGCAGCTCCCCGCATGGGGGGCACACCGCGAGATGGTCGCGGATCCGGCCGGCGCTGTCGGCGTTCAGGAGACCCTCGGCGAAATCGGCGAGGGCGTCCAGATCGTAGTGCGTATCACCCGTCACGAAGTTCTGCTCCCTTCGCGGATGAGACGCGACTCAAGTCAGATCGGTTCCGCAGATGCGAAAGAATCGGGGCAAGTTTCGCGCGTCCTCTGGCGCAGCGGCTCTTCACCGTCCCGCTGGGCACCTGCAGCACCTGAGCTGCGTCTTCGACCGAGTAGCCCATCATGTCGACCAGGACGAGGGCCGCCCGCTGGTCGGCGGGGAGCAGTTTGAGCGCGGCCGAAACCTCCATCGACACCTCGCGCTCGACCGTCTGGTCGGGCAGCTGGGCGTCGCGCTCCGCGGCCTCGATCAGCTCGTCGTCGGCCACCGGGCGCACGGACTTGCGGCGCATCCGGTCGAGGCAGGCGTTGACGACGATGCGGTGGAGCCAGGTGGTGACGGCGGCCTCGCCGCGGAACGAGCCGGCCTTGCGGTAGGCGGAGACGAAGGCGTCCTGAACGGCGTCGGCGGCCTCGTCAGGGTCGCCCAGCGTGCGCAGCGCGACGGCCCACATCCGGTCACGGTGCCTCTTGACGATCTCGCTGAAGGCGTGAGGATCCCCCTTGATGTGCGCGGTCAGCAGGTCGGCGTCGCTGACCGCTGGCCGATCCGCTGGCGAGGGGGTCTCGGGTGGAGAGTTCACAAGAGGGGTTCCTGGTTATGCCGATCCTGGAGAGTGCACCACTACTTCATAGATGGTGCCATGAAACTTGCCCGCGTCTGCCGGAAGGCGCGTAAACCAGATCAAAACGTACTGGCCGCTTGCCGCCTGATCAGGCTTGAAGGTCGTCTTCCCAGAAGCGCCCTTCGCCTTGGCCACGGTCTTCAGCGACGAGAGATCGGCCTCGTCGCCGACCTTGAGCTCCACATTGGCGCCCGAGGACTCGCCCAGCGTAGCGACCACGTCGCTGATCTGCATGGACTTGCCCATGTCGAGGAGCAGACCCACCCCGTCCTTGAGGTTGCCCAGCTCGGCGCTGTTGTAGTTGTCGGTCTTCCAGAACGTGCTCGGCTTGCCGTCGATGGTGAGGGCGGCCAGCTCGGCCTTCTCCTCCTTGTCGCCGAGCGGGTCGAACCCGGTCGCCTCCTCGGGCTTGACCTCCTGGACCTGAGCCGGCGCCGAGGTGGCGGGGGTGGTGGGGGAGGCCTGCGCCTCGCGGCCGTCGGGGCTGCCCAGGCTGCGGCCGATCGTCCAGGCGCCGATGCCCACCGCGACGATCACCAGCAGCACCACCGCGGTCATCAGCACCCGGTTGAGCGTGTTGCCGCCGCCCTGCGGGACGGTCTGGAGGACCGGCTGCGCCGCCGGCGGCCTGTGGCGCGCCTCGGTCTCCAGGCCCTCGCTGGGGGAGGCCGACGTCACGGACGGCGGTGAGGACGAGTACGGGATCGAGATCGGCATCGGCCTGGCCACGTCGGCGAGCGCCTCGGCGATCTGGGCCGGGCTGGACAGCGAGCCCTGACCCTTGCGCGACTCGGGAAGGCAGGCCCGGATCGTGACCGTATCGAGATAACCGGGCACGCCCGCGGTCACCTGACGGGGCGTGCAGAAGTGGCCGTCGGTCATCGGCGCGGCCGGGAGCGTGCCCTCTTCCTCGTCACCCGGCCAGTGGCCGGTCAGGCCCGCGTAGAGCAGGCGGCCGAGGCCCTCGGCGTCGTCGAGCGCGGGCTGGTCGGTGGTCAGCCCGTAGAGGGCGGAGTCGACGGCCACGCCCAGCACCTTGACCGTGTTGCCGGTGGTCCACACCAGGTTTCCGGGGCGCAGGCACAGGTGGTAGAGGCCGGCCTCGTGCGCGTGGGCCAGCGCCTCGGCCGCCTCGGCGACCAGCCCGGCGGCCCGCTCCGGCTCCAGGGGGCCGGAGGACAGCAGGTCGGCGAGGGTGTCGCCGGTGACCCACTCGCTGACGACGTAGGCGTGCTCGGCGTCCTCGCCGGCGTCGAAGACCTGGGTGAGGCGGGGGTCGGTGAGCCGGCTCGCGGCCCTGGCGGCGGTGACGACCTCGTGCACCCGCGGAAAGTCGGGCGCGAAGGTCAGGACGGCGACGGGACGGGCGAGGATCTCGTCGATGGCCTTCCAGTAGGTGGCGCCGTCGGACTCGCTGACCCGGTCTTCCAGCCGGAACCGCTGGGCGAGGCGGGTGCCGGGCTCGACTGCCGATGTGCTCACTGGCTCACCCCGCTGGCCCGATCATCCCTGGTCACCGTTGTACGCGCCTGCGTGACGGGGTGGTGCGCAGGCACGCTATGCCGGATGAATCCGCCCACGCCCCTCCTGCTTCCATTCGCGCGTGTCGGCACCATGCTAGTGCCCGGCGAGGTTGCTCCCCCCGCTCTTTAGCGGCGTACCCGCCCGGCGACCATCCCAACGACCGAGCTGACCTCCGGAATGCGCGCGCGGTGGGCGACCCACAGATAAAGGAGCATCCCCACCCCGCCGCCCACGGTCAGGATGATGGCCGAGTTGAGGAAGCCCAGCCCGCCGAAGATCTCCTGCACGGCCCACACCGTCGCCAGGGCCAGCACCGCCGTCGGCAGGGCGGTGAGGTACATCTTGGTCATCGCCATGCCGACCTGCCAGCCGCCCAGCCCGCCGACCCGGCGGCTGGCGAGCATCCAGGCGGCCACCGCGCCGAGCGCGTACGCGATCGCGTAGGCCAGTGCCAGCCCCATGACCGCGTAGCGGGCCGGCAGCAAGGTGTAGAACAGCACCATCAGACCGGCGTTGACCGCGGTGGTGCCGGCGCCCACGAAGACGGGCGTGCGGGTGTCGCCGAAGCTGTAGAAGACCCGCAGCAGCAGCTGGAACACCGCGAACGGCACCAGCGCGAGCCCGTAGACCTGCAGCACGTTGCCGATGTAGATGGCGTTGGCGACGGTGTTGGCGCCGTGACCGTACAACGGCACGGTGATCGCCGGCCCGAGGACCATGAGCAGCAGCGACACCGGCACCATCACCGCGCCGATGAGCCGCACGCCGGAGCTGAACTCCGTGCGCACCTCGTCGAAGCGCCCGGCGGTCACGGCCCTGCTCATCCTGGGCAGCATCGCGGTGATCACCGAGACGCCAACGACCCCGTACGGGAGCTGGAAGAGCTGGAACGCCAGGGTGTAGGGGGAGATGCCGTGGCCGGGCACCTCGTCGCCGGCGGCGCTGGAGAGGTTGGTGGTGAGCAGGAACCCGAGCTGGGTCACGACCACGTAGCCGATCGTCCAGACACCGGCCCTGGCCATCTCGCCGAGGCGGGCGTTGCGCAGGTCGAAGCGGGCGACGAAGCGGAACCCCGCCCGCTTGAGCGCGATGACCAGCACGGTGGCCTGGGCGATGATGCCGGCCGTGGTGCCGAGGCCGAGCAGGGCCAGCTCGCCGTTGGAGACGCTGTCGAGGTCGGAGCCGTCGGTGACGATGATCGCGTAGGCCACCAGGACGCAGATGACGACCAGGTTGTTGACCACCGGCGCCCACATCGGGGCGGCGAACCGGTCGCGGGTGTTGAGGATCGCCCCGGCCACCGCGCCGATGCCGAAGAAGGCGAGCTGCGGCAGGATGAACTGCGCCAGCCGGACGGCGACCTCGAACTTTTTCTCGCCGCGGTCCCAGCCGGTGTAGAGGTCGATGAGCAGCGGGGCGGCCAGCACGGCCAGCGCGGCCACGACGATCAGCGTGATGGTGGCGATCGTCAGCAGCCGCTGCTCGTAGGCGCGGCCGCCGTCGGGGTCGTTCTGCTGCGCCTTGACGATCATCGGCACCACGACGCTGCTGAGCACGCCGAGCAGCAGCAGGTCGAGGATGCTGTAGGGGATGGCGTAGGCGGCGTTGTAGGCGTCGCCGAGGAAGGCCGTGCCGATGGCGTAGGCCAGCACCATGGTCCGGATGAACCCGGTGACGCGCGACACCATCGTGCCTGCGGCCATGATGGCGCTGGCCCGCAGCAGGCGGCTCATACGGTCTCACTTTCACGAGTCCTGGCGGCCCGTGCGCCGCGTCGCTGCGACCTGCGCCGGAGTATCCGGGTCACCACCGCCGCCAGCATGACGGTCAGCGCGCCGCCCACGATGACGAGCGCGATGCCGGTGTAGCCGGTGGTGCGCACGATCAGCTTGACCGGCTCGCCGTAGGGCCGGCCGTCGAGGGTCATCAACTGGACGGTCAGGGAGGCGTCGCCGCCGCCGGGGGATGTCACGGTCATGGGGATCTGGACGGTGCCGCTCTGCTCGCCGTCGATCTGCAGCGGGTGCCGGAAGTCGCTCTCCAGCAGGTCGGGGTCGTCCGACTTGGCCTGGACGAGCAGCGAGACGGGAGTGGCGAGCTCGTTGCGCACGCTGATCGGGACCTCGCCGTCGCTGCCCGCGAGCGTGCGCGGCCGGTCGGGGCCGGCGCCGGTGATCGACACCAGCCGCGTCCGGCTCTCGACCGCGTCGCTCACCTCTTCGACGACGGCGCGCCCGGCCTTGGTGTTGCCCCGCCAGGCCGAGGAGGTGAGCCTGAGCACCGCGGCGTCGAAGGACGACTGCTGCTGACCGGTGATGCGGGCGGTCAGCTCGGCCTGCGCGGCGACCTCCCGCACGGGTTCGAGGTATTTACCGCTGAGCTCCTGCTTGCGGTCCTTGTCGGAGTAGGTCAGCCCGGCGCGCGGCACCTGGGAGCCGGGCGCCTTGAGCGCGTCGAGAGGGGTGAGCGACAGCCACGGCAGCGTGCCGGCGGTCTTCAGCAGCGTCGAGACGATCGTCGGGCTGGGGTTCCAGCGCCGGGACGGGGCCACGACCAGGGACCGCGCCCGGGTCTGGCCCGGCTCGGCGGAGATCGTCGCAGTCTCCGCGATGAACCGCTGCTTGCTCAGCAGGGTCGCGCCGCGGGTGCCGGGGGCGGGCTCCAGGACGCGGCTCAGCTCGGCGTCGGCCACCAGCGCGGTGACGGGGCCCATGACGGTGTCGAGGGTGGTGGCGGCGTCGGGGGTGGCGGTGGCGAGCGTGGCGGCGGCCGCGGCGGTGTCTTGCGCCGTCGGCAGGCTGGCCGGGTCGAGCAGCACCTTGTCGACGCGGGTGCCGCCGGCCGTGCCGACCGCGAGCAGGTCGAGCGCGTCGGCGTCGAGCACGCCGCCGACCGGCCAGTAGGTCGTGGCCGGCACGTCGTTCTTGATGAGCGAGGACTTCTGCCGGGTCAGCTCCAGGGCGCGGGCCGGCAGCCGGTCGAGGCCCCGGTGGGCCAGCGCGGTCACGTCGGGGTCGGCGTACGGGGTGGCGATGACGGCGTTGTCGGCCAGCGCCGCGCGCATCGAGGTGAGCCACTGGGAGGCGGCGGGCTCGGCGGGCCGCTCGTCGGTCTTGTCGCCGTCCTTGACCCGGAACGGCTTGGTCATGGCCTCGACGTCGTCGAAGAGCGCCGGGTCGACGACCCAGGTGACGCTCTCCGGCGCGATCTCGGCGATACGCGCCAGGTCGGCCAGCCGGCCCTTGCCGGTCAGCGCGGCGCCCAGCTTGTCGTCGACGAACGTGCCGTCGTCGGCCCGGCGCGGCTGGTCGATCACCGGGAGCACGAACGACAGCCGGTTGCGCACCGGTTGCGGCTGCGCGGTCGCGGGCGCGTACGTGAGGAAGGTGCGCTGGGAGGCGAGCTGCACGGCGTCCCACTGCACCACCTCGACGGCGAGCGGGTAGGCGCCGAACGAGGTCAGCCCGAACTGGGCGGGCGACATGGTCAGCTCGAACGGGACGGAGGAGCCGGCGGCCATCTCGGGGATGACCATGCTCGACTGGGTCGAGACGTTGGACGGCTGGGTGGCGGTCGTGGTGTCGCCGGCGAACGTGCTCATCGCGGCCCGGTCGGTGAAGCGCTGGGAGGAGTAGCGCACCCTGACCCGCAGGCCCGGCAGCGGGGCGGAGCCGCCGTTGCGCACGGTGCCGGTGACCTTGATCTCGGTCGCCCGCTCGGTGGCGTAGTCGGGCGTGACGGAGGTGAGGGTCAGGTCGACGCCCTGCCTGGTCGCGGTGCTCGCGGCAGCCGCGCCCGGCGCGGCCGCCACCGTGCAGGGGGCGAGCAGCGCGGCCGAGAGCACGGCGAGCAGCGTGGCCTTTCCGATCACGCTTCTGCCCGGGCTGGAGTACGACGCACGCCCGCAATGGTACGGGCTCAGTGCCCCGGCGCGACCGCCTCCAGGGTTCCCCGGGGGCTCGGCACCCGGAGGTCGACGGTCTTCCCTGACAGGAGCGCGAGCAGGTCCAGGGCGCGCATGGTGAGCACCGCGTGACGTTCGCCGGTGGCGGAGAACACCGGATCGGTGTCGGCGCTGAACCTGTCGTCGATGAACAGCGGCAGCTCTTCCGGCAGCAGCAGCGGGCCGACCAGCCCGGCCGCGTAGTCTGTGGCCTCGTTGACCAGGTGCGCGGGCGCGGCGCGCACCGTGCGGACGCCGAGCAGGCCTCCGACGGCCCCCGGCCGCGGAGGAGTGGCGAGCGTGTGGACGACGGCGACGACGAACTCGCGCCCTATCCTCGGAGCGACCTCGAACACCGTGACCGTCACGCACCGCTCGGGTGCGGCGGAGATCGTCTCGGGAAGCTCGTCCGCGCAAGTGATGGGGCGCGGAAGGCGTACGATCTCATGGTGGACCTGGTGTGCGAGGAGCCAGCGGTGGATCGCGAGGGCGTCCTTCATAAGACCTCCTTGCCTCGTTCCATCGCGCCGTCGGTCCCCTGACCGAAGGTAACCCGGACCCGGTGTGGCTCGGGGGATATGTTCCGGAATCGAAGGACCTACCCAGCTTGTCCGACTCAAATCTGACCGAAAACCAGCAGCGGGCCATGCGTGACCTGTTCCGCAAGATCGCCCCCGTGGCCGACGAGCTCGGCCGCCTGTTCGCCGACGGCGGCCACGAGCTGGCCCTCGTCGGCGGCCCCGTGCGCGACCTCTTGCTCGGCCGGGTCGGCAAGGACCTCGACCTCACCACCGACGCCCGCCCCGAACGGGTGCTCGACCTCGTGCGCGACTGGGCCGACTCCGTCTGGACCATCGGCATCGACTTCGGCACGGTCGGGTTGCGCAAGGGCGGCTGGCTGATCGAGATCACGACCTACCGCAGCGAGAGCTACGACCCCAAGTCGCGCAAGCCGGAGGTCATGTACGGCGACACCCTGGAGGCCGACCTGGAGCGGCGCGACTTCGCGGTCAACGCGATGGCGATCCGGCTGCCCTCCCACGAGTTCGTCGACCCCTACGGCGGCCTGACCGACCTGGCCGCCAAGCGGCTGCGCACCCCCGGCCCGCCCGAGCGGTCGTTCGACGACGACCCGCTGCGCATGCTCCGCGCGACCAGGTTCGCCTCGCAGCTCGGCTTCACCGTCGACCAGGCGGCGGTCACCGCGATGACCGAGATGGCCGAGCGCATCGAGATCGTCTCGGCCGAGCGCATCCGCGACGAGCTCGACAAGCTGGTCTGCGGCGGCCGCCCGCGTGACGGGCTGCGCCTGCTCGTCGACACCGGCCTGGCCGCCCACGTGCTGCCCGAGCTGCCCAAGCTGCGCCTGGAGATCGACGAGCACCACCGCCACAAGGACGTCTACGAGCACACGCTGACCGTGCTCGACCAGGCGATCGCCCAGGAGGACGACGGCCAGCCCGACCGCATCCTGCGCTGGGCGGCGCTCATGCACGACGTCGGCAAGCCCAAGACCCGCCGCCACGAGCAGGGCGGCCGGGTGTCCTTCCACCACCACGAGGTGGTGGGCGCGCAGCTGACCAAGAAGCGGATGACCGAGCTGCGCTTCCCCAAGGACGTGGTGGCCGACGTGTCGCGCCTGGTGGAGCTCCACCTGCGCTTCCACGGCTACGGCACCGGCGAGTGGACCGACAGCGCCGTGCGCCGCTACGTGCGCGACGCCGGCCACCTGCTGGCCCGGCTCCACAAGCTGACCAGGGCCGACTGCACCACGCGCAACAAGCGCAAGGCGGCCGCCCTGTCGCGCACCTACGACCAGCTGGAGGAGCGCATCGCCCGGCTGGCCGAGGAGGAAGAGCTGGCCAAGATCCGCCCGGAGCTCGACGGCAACGAGATCCAGCGGGTGCTCGGCGTCGGCCCGGGGCCGGTGGTGGGCAAGGCCTACAAGTTCCTGCTCGACCTGCGGCTCGACAAGGGCGTGATCGGCAAGGAGGCGGCCACCGAGGCGCTGCGCGACTGGGCCCGCGCCAACGTCACCGGCTGACGGGCTCCCGCGACCGGGTGATCATCGCGTAGGCCAGGGCGCTCAGCAGGTAGCCCGCCGTGATGATCACCACGGCGGTGTAGGACTTGCCGTTCGCCGGCAGGATGGCCGCCGACAGGGCCGCCGCGAGCACGTACATGCCGTTGAAGAGCATGTCGTAGACGGAGAACGCGCGGCCCAGGTAGGCGTCGTCGAGGTCGCGCTGCACCGTCGTGTCGGCGCAGATCTTGACGCTCTGCCCGGCCAGGCCGAGCACGAACCCCGCCACCGGCAGCCCCCACTCCTGGAACGGGGCCACCAGCACCCCCGCCAGCAGCCCGGCCGCGACCAGCGCCATCGGCACCCAACGGGTGATCGTGAACCGCTCGGTCGCGTACGGGGTGATGATCACGGCGAGGAAGTAGCCCACCCCGGAAGTGGCCACCACCAGGCTGGCCCCGCTCAGCGCCGCCTCCGGGTCGCCGTCGGTGAAGTAGTAGCGGTAGAGGATGATGCCCAGCGCGGTGGCCATGCCGTAGAAGAAGCGGTGGGCGGCCATGGCGCCCATCGTGGCGGCGGCCACCCGGTGCCCGACCAGGTGGCGGGCGCCGTCGGCCAGCCCGGCCACCACGTTGCGCAGCGCCTCGCGCGTCTGCGGCCGGTCGGGGTCGTGCACGGGGCCGAGCAGCGAGCGCTCCATCGTGCGCGCGATCAGCGCGCTGAACCCGAACACCACGCCGGAGGTCGCCAGCAGCAGCGCCACCCCCGCGTCGCCGCTGCCGAACAGCCCGCGCAGCAGGAACCCCGCCCCCACGCCGACGAAGGTGACGACGGTGCCGGAGGTCGGGGTGACCGCGTTGGCGGCCATCAGCCGGTCTCTCGGCACCACGTGCGGCAGCGAGGCGCCCAGCGCCGCCAGGAAGAACCGGTTGACGCCCAGCACGGCCAGCGCCGCCACGTAGAACACCGGGTCGGGCACATCGGCCGCCACCAGCGCCGCCGCGCCGAGCAGCAGGCCGCCGCGGACGATCGGCGCGATCATCAGGATCTGCCGCCGCGACCAGCGGTCGATGAACACCCCGACGAACGGCCCGAGGACGCTGTACGGCAGCAGCAGGACGGCCAGGCCGGCCGCCACGCCCAGGGCGGTGGTCTGGCTCTCCGGGTTGAAGAAGGCGAACCCCAGGACGCCGAACTGGAAGATCCCGTCGGAGAACTGGGAGACCAGACGCGTGCCGAAGAGCCGTCGGAAATCGCGCCCCTGGAGGACCACGCGCAGATCGGCGACGAAAGACACCTCGCCAGCCTAGCCCGCGCCCGCACGCGCGGAGACGGGAGAGGTTGGCGCATCAGGTGGGCGTTCGGGTTCTGGTGACGCACATGATCACGTACGCTTCATAGCGTGACGACTGTGGAACACGTGGTACTCGTGGACGGCTCCGGCCATGCGCTCGGCACCGCGCCCAAACTGTCCGTGCACGGCCGGGAGACTCCGCTGCACCTGGCCTTCTCCAGCTACGCCTTCGACCGCGCGGGCCGCGTGCTGCTGACCAGGCGCGCCGGTCACAAGCTCACCTGGCCGGGGGTGTGGACCAACAGCTGCTGCGGCCACCCGCTGCCGGGCGAGCGGCTCGACCAGGCGGTCCTGCGCCGGCTCTCCTTCGAGCTGGGTCTGACCGTCGAGCGGGCCGACCTGGTGCTGCCCGGCTTCTCCTACCGCGCGGTCATGGGCAACGGCATCGTCGAGCACGAGCTGTGCCCCGTCTACCGCGTCCTGGTCGACGGCTCCGCCAGCCCCAACCCCGACGAGGTGGGGGAGACGCGGTGGATGCCGTGGCCCGAGTTCGCTGAGGGCGTGCTCAGCGGCCACATCTCCATCTCGCCGTGGTGCCGCGAACAGGTGCCGCTCCTGTCCGCCCTCGGCCCCGACCCCCTCCGATGGCCGACGGCCCCCCTCGCCGATCTCCCCCCGGCCGCCCGCCAGCCGTACAACCCATAGAAAGCGCCGCCGTACGGCGCGCAGCACCGTCAAGGCAGGGTGAGGGTCGGGCCGCCGCACGGGGCGCAGCACCGTCAAGGCGGTGGGTGTGAGACGCGCCGTCGTACGAGGTGCGGCGGCGTCAAGGCAGGGTGAGGGTCGGGCCGCCGTACGGGGCGCAGCACCGTCCAAGGGGTGTGAGACGCGTCGTCGTACGGGATGCGGCGCCCGTCGGGGCGGGGGTGTGAGGCCCGCTGCCGCGGGTGGGCGGGTCAGATTCGCGACGCCGCCGTACGTGGTGCGGCGCGGTTGAGCCGGGGGCGAACGCGGCGATGCCGCCGCACCGGGGTGCAGGGCCGTGAGGGGGAGGCCGATCGCGCGACGGCGCCGCAGGGAGTGCGGCCCTGTCACGACGGGACCCCGGACGCGTGACGGCGTTGCACGGGGTGCGGGCCGTGAGGGCGGGGGTTCGAACGCGCGACGGCGCCGCACGCGGGGTGCGGCGCCGTGAAGGCGGGGTCAGATGCGACGGCGCCGCAGGGTGCGGCGCCGTCGGGGTGGGGAGGTCAGCGGTCGACCTCGCCGCGGATGAACTTCTCGACCTGCGCGTGGGCCTCGTCGTCGGAGTACTGGACGGGCGGCGACTTCATGAAGTACGACGAAGCGCTCAGGAGCGGGCCCCCGATGCCGCGGTCGAGGGCGATCTTGGCCGCGCGGACGGCGTCGATGATGATGCCGGCCGAGTTCGGCGAGTCCCACACCTCGAGCTTGTACTCCAGGTTGAGCGGGGTGTCGCCGAAGGAGCGGCCCTCGAGGCGCACGTAGGCCCACTTGCGGTCGTCGAGCCACGGCACGTGGTCGGACGGGCCGATGTGCACGTCGGGCTTGGCCATCTCGTGCGGGATCTGCGAGGTCACCGACTGCGTCTTGGAGATCTTCTTCGACTGGAGGCGCTTGCGCTCCAGCATGTTCATGAAGTCCATGTTGCCGCCGAAGTTGAGCTGGTAGGTGCGCAGCAGCTCGACCCCGCGGTCCTCGAACAGCTTGGCCATGACGCGGTGCGTGATGGTGGCGCCGACCTGCGACTTGATGTCGTCGCCGACGATCGGCAGGCCCGCCTTGGTGAACTTCTCGGCCCACTCGGGGTCGGAGGCGATGAACACCGGCAGCGCGTTGACGAACGCCACCCCGGCGTCGAGTGCGCACTGCGCGTAGAAGCGGGCGGCATCCTCGGAGCCCACCGGCAGGTAGGAGACGAGCACGTCGACCTGGTTGTCGCGGAGCACCTGGACCACGTCGGCGGGGGCCTCGTCGGACTCCTCGATGATCTCACGGTAGTACTCGCCCAGGCCGTCGTAGGTGTGGCCACGCTGGACGATCACCCCGGTCGGGGGCACATCCGTGATCTTGATCGTGTTGTTCTCGCTGGCGACGATCGCCTCCGAGAGGTCGCGGCCGACCTTCTTGGCATCCACGTCGAAAGCCGCGACGAACTCGACGTCACCCACGTGGTAGTCGCCGAACGTCACGTGCATCAGGCCCGGCACACGCACCGCCGGGTCAGCGTCCCTGTAGTAGTGGACGCCCTGGACCAGTGACGCCGCGCAGTTGCCGACACCGACAATGGCCACGCGAACCGAACCCATCGCACTCGCTCCCTTACTCATTATGTGACGTCGTATCTGTTGCGGGGCCCTCCTGGGAGGCCCGTCTCTCGGTGGCGATCAGCTCGTTGAGCCAGCGGACCTCGCGCTCGACGGACTCGAGCCCGTGCCGCTGGAGTTCGAGGGTGTAGCTGTCGAGCCGCTCCCTGGTGCGGGCCAGGGCGGTGCGCACGCCTTCGAGTCGCTCCTCCAGGCGGCTGCGGCGGCCTTCGAGGATGCGCAGGCGGACTTCGGCCTCGGTGTGACGGAAGAACGCGAAGTGGACGCCGAAGCTCTCGTCTTCCCAGGCGGACGGACCGGCCTGGGTCAGCAGCTCCTGCAGTCGCTCCTTGCCCTCCGCGGTGAGCTTGTAGACGATCTTCGATCGGCCGCCCACGATCGTGGGCTGGGCCGGCTGCTCCTCCGCGATGAGCCCCTGCTCCAGCAGCGAGCGGAGGCACGGGTACAGGGACCCGTAGGAGAACGCGCGGAACATACCCAGTAGCGTGTTGAGCCGTTTGCGCAGCTCATAGCCATGAAGCGGCGTCTCGTGCAGCGACCCGAGCACGGCCAGTTCCAGCACCCTGCGTTGTCCGCCGGCCATGGGAACCGCCCTCCTCTCGCGTCGATGTATCGAGCCGATACATCCAGAGGATACGTCGTGCCGCTATATCGAGCAATCGACGACTTCCCCAAGTCGTTGGGATCAATCGGAAAAAAGCCGTAGTCTGGCGCCCATGTGGTCACAGCGAAGGGTGGTGGATTACGGCCTCGCGAAGCGGGCGGTGGTTCACGCCGTGCGCGCCGGGCGGACTCCGCCTGGCGACGTCTGTGACGCACAGCCGTACCTCCTCCGGGCAGCCCGCCACTTCGGCGAGCCGACCGACCGCCCCTGCCCTGTGTGCGAGCGGGGGAACGTCACCAACGTGACCTATGTGTACGGGGACTCTCTCGGGCGTCATGCCGGTCAGGCAAAGGCCGCGTCAGAGCTGGCCGAGATGGCTCATGATTACGAGGAGTTCCGGGTCTACGTGGTCGAGGTCTGCCAAGGTTGTTCCTGGAATCACCTGACGGTCTCGTTCGTCCTCGGGAACGGGCCGCCGGACACTGTCGGCCAGAGCTGAGCAAGCGGCCGCACAACACAACCCGAGGACGGCGAGGAGTCACGCCCCAATCCGCCGTGATATCCGACGACGATGCGAGGACGCGTGAGTTACAGCAGCAATGAAGGGACGGCCCGCCAGGGAAGGCGCCGCCGCTCCGGCTCAACTCGTTCCGTGCCCCAGGAGCCTCCGCCGCAAACCGGCGAATCCAGCTGGGACGGGTCGTCGCCCGCCCGTCGTCCCGAGGCCGCGTACGAGCAGACCGGCGCCATGGCCGCGCAGCCGTACAACGAGCCGCCCGCCCGCACCCCGCGCCAGCCGCCCGCCCGGGGCGGCTACCCGGTCGAGCCGGGCCCGCGGCCAGGCCCCCAGCCGAGCCCTCCCGGACAGCGCCCCGCCCAGCAGCCGGGCCCGCAGCCGGGTCAGCACCCCGGCCCGCAGCCAGGTCCGTACCCCGGCCAGCCCGGCCCCCAGCCTGGACAGCCAGGCCCGCAGCCGGGCCAGCAACCGGGTCAGCCCGGTCAGCCCGGGCGCCGGCGCGCGCCCGGCTCCCGGCGCCGGGCCGCCGACCAGGAGACCCGCGCCCGCAGCAACGAGGAGACGGCCGTCAGCGACGGCCCGCGGCGCTCGCGGCGGGCCGGCGGCGGTCCCGGTGGCCCAGGTGGTCCAGGTGGCCCCGGCGGTCCGGGCGGTCCCTCCGAGCCGCCCGGCGGCCCCGGCAAGCCCGGTGACGAGCGGCCCAAGTGGCGGCGCTTCCTGCCGAGCTGGAAGATCGTCGTGGCCAGCTTCGTGGTGCTGTCCGCCGGTCTCTTCGGCATGATCGCGGTCGCGTACGCCAACACGCCCGTCCCCACCCAGGACCAGGTCCAGGACGGCGTGGAGGACCAGGAGAGCGTCATCGTCGACCGGCACGGCACGGAGCTGGCCAGGCTCGGCACCAAGCGCATCCCGATCACCTACGACCAGGTGCCGCGCGCGGTGCAGGACGCGGTCATCGCGGCCGAGAACGACACCTTCCGTGAGGACTCCGGCATCTCCTTCAGCGGCATGGTCCGCTCCCTGTGGAACACGGTCAGCGGTCAGCAGGTGCAGGGCGCGTCCACCATCACCCAGCAGATGGCCCGCGCCTACTACGACGGCCTCTCCCAGGAAAGGACGATCCAGCGGAAGGTCAAGGAGATCTTCGTCGCGGTCAAGCTGAGCGACAAGATCTCCAAGGAGCAGATCCTGGAGCAGTACCTCAACACCATCTACTTCGGCCGCGGCGCGCACGGCATCGGCGCGGCCGCCGAGGCGTTCTTCGGCAAGAAGGTGGAGAAGCTCACGCCCGAGCAGGGCGCCTACCTCGCGGGCCGCATCCAGAACCCCGACCGCTTCGACCGTGAGGAGAAGGCCGGCGACCTCGGCCCGACCGAGTTCCGCTACGACTACGTGATCGAGCAGATGGCCAAGCTCGACCCGAAGGCGTACGGTCAGCTCGCCGCCAAGACGCCCACGGCTCCCAAGCGCGTCAAGTTCAAGCCGAAGAACCCGTTCAACGGCATCAAGGGCTACATGGTCCAGGTGATCCTGGACGAGCTGGAGTCGCTCGACATCCCCAGGGAGGACGTCGAGAAGGGCGGCTACCGCATCAAGTCGTCGCTCGACCTCAAGCTCATGCGCGCCGCCAAGGCCGCGGTCGACAAGCACACCGGCGGTCTCGACCCCGAGATCAACTCCACGCTGGCGGCCGTCGACCCGCGCAACGGGCAGGTCCTCGCCTTCTACGCCGGCGACGACTACGCCAAGGACCAGTGGATCGACGCCTTCCAGTCGCAGAAGCAGGCCGCGTCGGCGTTCAAGCCGTACGTGCTCGCCGCGTGGCTCGACTCCGGCTACAGCCTGCGCAGCTACGTGCCGACCAAGGGCCCGGTCAAGCTGCCCGGCACCACCCCGATCGACAACGACCACGCGTTCAAGACCTCGGCCGTCGACGTGGTGGCCGCCACCGCCAGCTCCGTCAACACCGCCTACGCGAAGATGGGGGAGAAGGTCGGCCTCGACAAGGTCATCGAGGTCGCCTCCAAGGCGGGGCTGAACGAGAGCCGGCTGAAGGACGCCAGGGACCGCCACCACTACCTGATCACCATCGGCAGTAGCCAGGTGACGGCCGTGGAGCAGGCGGGCGGCTACTCGATCTTCGCCAACCAGGGCAGGCACTACGAGAACCACGTCGTCGTCGAGGTGAAGGACAAGAACGGCGACACCGTCCTGTCGGAGAAGAAGTCCTACAACCAGGTCATCTCGCCGGAGGCCGCCGCCGACGCCGTCACCGCCCTGGAGGCCGTGGTCAAGCAGGGCACCGGCCGCAACGCCGCGCTCTACGACCGCCCGGTGGCCGGCAAGACCGGCACCAACAACGAGAACAAGGAAGCGTGGTTCGTCGGGTTCACCCCGCAGGTGTCGACCGCGGTCGGCATGTTCAGGCAGCAGTGTCGTACCGCCAGCGGCAAGGTCGTCAAGCCGGTGAACGACAACTGCCCCTGGGCCAGGGGCAAGAGCAAGAAGTACACCATGCAGAACCCGTACTCCAAGCCGTACGAGATCCCGCTGGGCAGCGCGTTCCAGGGCGCGACCTATCCCGCGGCGATCTGGAAGACGTTCATGACCGAGGCGACCAAGGGTCAGAAGGTCGTGCCGTTCCCGGATCGGGCCGACACCGGCGTGGCCGAGAACATCGTGCCCAAGCCGACGCCCACCCCGTCGCCGACGCCGGACGACTCGCTGGAGCTGGAGACGGGCGACCCGGACGACCAGGACACCAGCGTCAACGACGACTGTCTCGTCGGGCCGTGCGACGGCGAGGACGACAACGTCTCGGTCGACCCGAACCAGGACGACTTCGAGGTCGACGACGGCTTCACGCAGGGCGGCCGTGACGGCGACTGGGGCTCCCCGCCGGGCAGGCGCGAAGAGTGATGACGATCCTGGGGCGCGGCCCGTTCTTGTCGCGGGCCGTGCCGTATCTCCCCCTGGGGCTGTTCGCGGCCCTGGGGGCGACGCTCGCGTACGTCGTCAGGCTGCCGTGCCGGACCGGTGGCTGGAACGACCAGGTCACCGTCTACACGAACTTCTGCTACACCGACATCTTCCCGCTCTACTTCGACCGGCAGCTCGCCACCCAGAACCCGTACTTCGCCGAGGTCGTCTTCGACAAGCACGTCGAGTACCCGGTGGTGCTCGGCGAGGTGATGCAGGTCGTCGCGTGGATCGCGCGGTGGCTGGAGCCGGGCGTGACCCATGAGGCGATAGCGGCACAGGCCGTGCGCTTCTACGACATCACGGTCGTGCTCATGGGCCTCTGCCTGGTGGCCGGCGTGCTGCTGATGGCCGCCGCCGCCGGGCCGACCCGCCGCTGGGACGCCCTGTGGTACGCGCTCGCGCCCGCGGTGGTGCTGGCCGCCTACATCAACTGGGACCTGGTGGCCGGCGCGCTGTCCATGGGCACGCTGCTGGCCTGGGCGCGCAAGCGCCAGGTGCTGGCCGGGGTGCTGCTCGGGCTGGCCATCGCCACGAAGTTCTACCCGCTGATGTTCGTCGGCGCGCTGTTCCTGCTCACGCTGCGCACCGCCCGCTGGCGGCCGTTCCTGGTCAGCATGGGCTCGGCGGCGGCCGCGTGGCTGGTGGTCAACCTGCCGTTCATGGTGCTCGCCTGGGACGGCTGGCGCCGGTTCTACGTGTTCTCCCAGGAACGCGGCGTCGACTGGGGCTCGCCCTGGCTGTTCTTCCAGTCCAAGGGCTGGCCGGTGCTCGGCGAGGTCGACGTCAGCACGCTCGGCATGGTGTCGCTGGCGCTGCTCTGCCTCGGCATCGCGGTGCTCACGATCGGCGCGCCGCGCCGGCCCCGGCTGGCTCAGATCTGCTTCCTGGCGCTGGCCGCGTTCATGATGACGAACAAGGTGTGGTCGCCGCAGTTCGTGCTGTGGCTGGTGCCGCTCGCGGTGCTGGCCAGGCCGAACTGGAAGCCGCTGGCGCTGTGGCAGGTGGCCGAGGTCTGGTACTTCTTCGCGATCTGGCTCTACCTGCTCAACCAGGCGCCGCTGTCGCGCACCGACCTGGGCATCGGGGACGACACGTACTTCACCGCCGTGTGGGGCCGGATCATCACCATCGCCATCATGATGGCGTTCGTGGTACGCGACATCCTGCGGCCGGACAAGGACGTGGTCCGTCAGGGAGGCGTGGACGACCAGATCGGCGGGGTGTTCGACGAGGCGCCCGACCGGTTCACGCTGCGGAGCGCCGGCTACCGATGATCACCCGATCGGCGGGCCGGGACGCGCTGCTGATCTGGTTCGGCTGGCGGGCCGGCCTGCTGGTGACGACCCTGCTCGGGGTGGCGCTGCACGAGTATCTCGGCCGGTGGGACCGGTGGGACGCGCACCTGTTCGTCACCATCGCGCGGTTCGGCTACGACGGCGACCCGGCCCAGCCGGTCGACGACGGGCTGCCCGCGTTCTTCCCCGGCCTGCCCGCGGCGCTGCGCCTGGTGCACTGGGTGGTGCCCGACTGGTCGGCCGCCGGGCTGATCGTCTCGCTCGTCTCCGGGGCGGTCGCCGCGATGGCGCTGGCCAGGCTGGCCGAGCACGAGGGCGCGAACGGCTGGATGGCGGTGCTCGGGCTGGTGCTCTTCCCCATGGCGGTGTTCCTGGCGGCGGGCTACAGCGAGTCGCTGTTCCTCGCTTTCGCGATCCCCGCCTGGCTGGCCGCCCGGCAGGGCAACTGGCCGGCCGCCGCCGCCCTGGCCGCAGGCGCCTCGTGCGTGCGCATCACCGGGTTGTTCCTGGCCCTGGCGCTGATCGTGGAGTTCGCCGCGGGGCGGGCGCCGCTGCGCCGGGCGCCCTGGCTGGCGGTGCCGTTCCTGCCGCTGATCGGCTACTCCTTCTACCACTACACGCGGACCGGCGACTGGCTGGCGTGGAAGCACGCCCAGGAGGCCGGGTGGGGACGCGAGATGGTCTGGCCCTGGGAGGCGTGGGCGGTCACCTGGGACAACGCGATGAGCACCGGCGACATGGCGCCGGCCTTCCGGATGGAGATCGCCGGCGCCGTGCTGGCCGTGCTCGGACTGGTCTGGCTGCTGGCGCTGCGCAGGTGGAGCGAGGCCGTCTACACGGGGCTGCAGGCGGGCGCGCTCATGACGTCGGCGTACTACCTGTCGCTGCCGCGCTCGCTGCTGCTGTGGTTTCCGCTCTGGGTGGCGCTGGCGCGGCTCGCCACCCGCAGGCGGTGGGTGATCGTGGCGTACGCGCTCGTGTCGGGGCCGCTCATGGTGCTGAACACGGCGCGGTTCCTGGAAGGCGCCTGGGCAGGATGATCTCCATACCCGTTCTACGGCATCGGTAATCCAGGGAAGTTATCCACAGGCTGTGTATTTTCCCTAGAGATTCTTCCTCAGGAAGGCGATGTCGTCGGCCTGGCCCTCCGCCGGGGTCTCGACCACGATCGGGGCGCCGGCCGCCCGGCACACCTCCAGGATCAGCTCCGAGTCGATCCGCCCGCCGCCGAGGTTGGCGTGACGGTCGGCGCCCGAGCCGAAGTCGTCGCGCGAGTCGTTGCAGTGGACCAGGTCGATCCGGCCGGTGATGGCCTTGACCCGGTCGACCAGGCCGAGCAGCTCCTCGCCGCCCGCGTGTGCGTGGCAGGTGTCGAGGCAGAACCCGACGTCGAAGCCGTCGAGCGCGTCCCACAACCGGGCGATGCTCTCCAGCCGGCGGGCCATCGCGTTGTCGCCGCCCGCGGTGTTCTCGATCAGCACCGGGATCGGGCACTCCATGCGCTCGAACACCTTGCGCCAGTTGTCGAAGCCGACCTGGGGGTCGTCGTCCTTGCCGAGGTGGCCGCCGTGCACGATCAGGCCCTTGGCCCCGATGCTCGCCGCCGCCTCCAGGTGCTGGGCGAGCAGCTTGCGGCTGGGGATCCTGATCCGGTTGTTGGTCGTGGCGACGTTGACCAGATAAGGGGCGTGGATGTAGATGTCGACGCCCTCGACCGGCTTGTCGGGCAGGACGGGCTTCTTGTAACCCTGGGGGTTGCCGAGGAAGAACTGCACGACCTCGGCGCCGACGGCCTCGGCGTGGGCCGTGATGTCGTCCTGATGGACATGAGCTCCGATTCGGACCATGTCAGGGAGCCTATCCGTTTGATTGACCTGGGGTGGGGCATGCGATGTGGGCCCCCTACCCCAAGGAGAAGACATGAGCCGCTGGCGCTGGCGGTCGCTGATCCTGCTCGTTTACGTGGTCATCGGCATCTATATCGCGTGGGTGTACGACTACATCACCCCGGCCATTCTGAGGGACGTCGCCGAGGCGTTGCTCGCCATTTTCCTCTGGTTCCTGGTCCTGCTGGGCGTGGACCTGCACATCGGAGGATGACCATATAGAGGAGCGGCCCCGGTCCTGCCGGGGCCGTTTCTCACGGCAGGAAGCCGCCGCCCGCGATGCCGAGCGCGACGCCGAGGAACGAGCCGACCAGGCCGACGATGTTGAGCGTGCGCTGCGGGGTGGTGGCCGAGACGTACTGCGAGTAGAGGCCCACGCCGAAGCCGAGCGTGCCCACCCACGAGGCGATGACGTGCCCGCCGGGGAAGAACAGGGACACGAACGCGACGATCCCGCACACCACGGAGGTGATGGCGAGGGCGTTCTCCACCGGATGCCGATGGCCGTCCGAGTTGAGCGTGAGCCGGAACCGCTGGCCCTCCGTGGGCTGGAGGAAGTGTGGCATGCGGAGCACCCCCTTGCTTTCTGTCAGGCTTTCCCATCGATGAGCTGCTGGTAACCTGGACGGGCTGCGTTGTGATGGGAGACCCGTCACCCCGGAGTGCCGAAAGGGGCGCCCGGGCCCAGCGTCAGCGTCCTCCTGTCACGGCAGAGTGTCGTGACCGCAACAGTCCAGAGGAGGTAGGAGTCCCGCATGCGTCGTTACGAAGTAATGGTCATTCTGGACCCTTCGCTCGATGAGCGCACTGTGGCGCCGTCCCTCGACCAGTTCCTCACCGTGGTCCGCAACGACGGCGGCACCGTGGAGAAGGTCGACGTCTGGGGCCGTCGCCGTCTTGCCTACGACATCAACAAGAAGTCCGAGGGCATCTACGCCGTCATCGACCTGTCCGCCGAGCCGGCGACGGTGAAGGAGCTCGACCGGCAGATGAACCTCAACGAGGGGATTCTGCGCACCAAGGTCCTGCGTCCGGACGTCCACTGAAGCAGCCGCTCGTAGCCCGGCGTTTCTGTCGGGCCGCGACCGTAGTCTGAGCCGTAACCCAAAGCGAAGACGTGCAGGAAGGCGAGCGTTAGCCATGGCAGCAGGCGACACCGTAATCACCCTCGTCGGCAACCTCGTCGACGACCCCGAGCTGCGCTTCACCCCCACGGGGCAAGCGGTGGCTCGATTCCGCATCGCGTCCACTCCGCGCTTCATGGACCGCCAGACCAACGAGTGGAAAGACGGCGAAAGCCTCTTCCTCACCTGCAACGTCTGGCGCCAGGCGGCCGAGAACGCCGCCGAGAGCCTGCAGCGCGGGATGCGGGTCATCGTCCAGGGGCGGCTCAAGCAGCGGTCCTACGAGACCAAGGAAGGCGAGAAGCGCACCGTCTACGAGGTCGAGGTCGACGAGGTCGGCCCGTCCCTGCGCAACGCCACCGCCAAGGTCAACCGCACCTCCCGGCAGGGTGGCGGCGGTGGCGGCTTCGGCGGCGGCCCGGCCGACGACCCCTGGGCGTCCGCCACGCCCGCCCCGCCCCAGGGCGGCGGCTTCGGTGGCGGCGGCGGCGGTTACCAGGGCGGCGGCGGCCAGCAGGGCGGCGGTTCCTCCGGCGGCTTCGGCGGCGGCGGCGACTTCAGCGACGAACCGCCTTTCTAACCCATCCGATCCAGTCCGAGTCCATTCCCGCTTCTGACGGCGGGGCTCTGAGAGGAGCACCACGATGGCCAAGCCGGCACTGCGCAAGCCCAAGAAGAAGGTTTGCCTGTTCTGCCACGACAAGATCTCCTACGTCGACTACAAGGACACGGCGCTGCTGCGGAAGTTCATCTCCGACCGCGGCAAGATTCGTGCGCGTCGGGTGACGGGCAACTGCACCCAGCACCAGCGTGACGTGGCGACGGCGATCAAGAACGCCCGTGAGGTGGCTCTGCTGCCCTACACGAGCACCGCGCGCTAAGGAGGTCTGTCGACATGAAGCTCATCCTCACCAACGAGGTCTCCGGCCTCGGCGCCCCTGGCGACATCGTCGAGGTCAAGGACGGCTACGGCCGTAACTACCTCATCCCGCGCGGCTACGCCATGCGCTGGACCCGTGGCGCCGAGCGCCAGATCGAGTCCATCAAGAAGGCCCGCGACGCTCGCGAGATCCGCGACCTCGGCACCGCCAAGGAGGTCGCCGGCCAGCTCGGCGCCCTGCGCGTGCGCCTGGCCACCCGCGCCGGGGAGTCCGGCCGCCTGTTCGGCTCGGTCACCACGGGCGACATCGCCGACGCGGTCAAGGCCGCCGGCGGCCCGATCCTCGACCGCCGCCGCATCGAGATCGTCAACGCGATCAAGAGCACCGGCTCCCACAAGGTCACGGTCAAGCTTCACCCCGAGGTCTCGGCGTCCGTGGACGTCGAGGTCGTCGCGGGCTGACACCAGGCCCCGGCCTCACCGGCCCCCTTCTCGTCCGCGGGAAGGGGGCCAGCCTTTTGTACGGCCCGCTGCTGTCTTGTGCCGGTTCACGGGCCGCGCCTGTCCTGTGCCGCTTCGCGGGTTCCTGCTTGTGCGGGTCTCCGCCTGTTCTGTGCCGCTTCGCGGGTTCCTGCTGTGCGCGGGCCCCCGCCTGTCCTGTGCCGCTTCGCTGGTTCGTGCTTGTGCGGGTCTCCGCCCGTTCTGTGCTGCTTCGTGGGTTCGTACGTGCAGGTGGGGGCTTATTCCCTACAGAATCCGCGTAGAATTTTCCCGTTCTTCCTCTCGCGTTCCCCCTGGAGGCTCCCCATGGCCCGTCCCTCGATGCTGATCGCGCTCGGTGCGCTGGCGGTCGCGGCCGTCGCCTGTGCGCCCGTCGACGACACGGCGACGACGGCGGCGGCCAGTCCGACCGCGTCGACCGGGGCGAGCACGGCTACGGCGTGCACCAAGGACCAGCTCACGCTCATCACCCCGGGCAAGCTGACCATCGGCACCGACAAGCCGGCCTTCGAGCCGTGGTTCAAGGACGACGACCCGAGCAACGGGCAGGGGTTCGAGAGCGCGGTGGCGTACGCCGTAGCGGGTGAGCTGGGCTTCGACCGCGACGAGGTGCAGTGGGAGACGGTCAAGTTCGACACCGCGTTCGCGCCGGGCGAGAAGCGGTTCGACTTCGACATCAACCAGGTCTCGATCACCGCCGACCGGGCCGAGGTCGTCGACTTCAGCAACGGCTACTACACGGTCAAGCAGGCCGTGGTGACGCTGGGCGACGGCAAGTTCGCCGGGGCGTCCTCGCTGTCCGACCTCAAGGACGCCAAGATCGGCGTCCAGGTCGGCACCACCGCGCTCGACGCCGTCAAGGAAGTGGTCCAGCCCGCCGCCGACCCGAACGTCTACAACGAGCAGATCGACTCCATCAACGCGCTGAAGAACGAGCAGATCGACGCCCTGGTGCTCGACCTGCCCACGGCCTTCTACGTGACGGCGGCCCAGGTCGAAGGCTCGAAGATCGTCGGCCAGTTCAGCTCGACCGGCGGCGCCGCCCCCGAGGAGTTCGGCCTGGTCATGGAGAAGGGCAACGGGCTCAAGTCGTGCGTCGACAAGGCCATCGACGCGCTCAAGGCCAACGGTGACCTGGCCAAGATCGAGCAGCAGTGGCTGAGCGAGGCCGCGGGCGCGCCGGAGCTGAAGTGACCGACCCGGTCTGGGTCAAGAGCGAACGGCAACGAGAACGCGAGCGGATCCTCGCGTCACAGGGCCGCCGCACGGCCTCGATCGCGACGATCTCCACGATCCTGTGCGTCGCCCTGATCGTCACCGTCGTCGTCACCGCACCCGGCTGGCCCCGGGTGCAGGAGACGTTCTTCGATCCGGAAATGGTGCTCGAATCGGCGCCGGCGGTCGCCGAGGGCTTCCTGATCAACATCAAGATCTTCCTGATCGCCGAGCCGCTGATCCTGGTCCTGGGCGTGCTCGTGGCGCTGGTCAGGGGCACTACAAAGCCGGTGTTCTTCCCGCTCAGGGCGCTGGCCACGCTCTACGTCGACGTCTTCCGCGGCGTGCCCACGCTGCTGGTCATCCTCATGGTCGGGTTCGGGCTCCCGGCTCTGAAGCTGCAGGGCATCCCGAACGACCTGGTCACCCTCGGCGTCATCGCCCTGACGCTCTCGTACGGGGCGTATGTCGCGGAGGTGTTCAGGTCGGGCATCGATTCGATCCACCCCAGCCAGGTGGCGGCGGCGCGCTCGCTGGGGCTCAGCCACGGCAGGACGATGCGGTTCGTGGTGCTGCCGCAGGCCGCCCGCCGGGTGGTGGTGCCGCTGCTGAACGACTTCATCTCGCTGCAGAAGGACACCTCGCTCGTGGCCACGATCGGCCTCATGGAGGCGGTCCGTCAGGCGCAGATCATCGCCTCACGGCATTTCGACTACACGTCCTATGTGGTGGCGTCGTTGCTGTTCATCCTGCTGACGATCCCGCTGGCCCGGTACACCGACCACCTGTCGGCGAAGGCGCGTAAGAGGCAGGGCTCATGAGCGTGCTGGCCGTCCACAGCCTGTGGAAACGTTTCGGCGACAGCGTCGTGCTGCGCGGCATCGACCTGGAGGTCGAGCAGCACGAGGTGGTGAGCCTGATCGGCGCGTCCGGCTCGGGCAAGTCGACGCTGCTGCGCTGCGTCAACCTGCTGGAGACGCCCGACGACGGCACCATCCATCTCGACGGCGAGGAGATCACCGACCCGCGGGTCGACGTCGACGCGGTGCGCAAGCGCTTGGGCACCGTCTTCCAGGCGTTCAACCTGTTCCCGCACATGACCGTGCTGGACAACATCACGCTGGCCCCGCGCCAGGTCCACCGGGTCGGCCGCGAGCAGGCCGAGCAGGAGGCGCACGACCTGCTGCGGCGGTTCGGGCTGGCGGACAAGGCCGGGGCCTACCCCGACCGGCTCTCCGGCGGTCAGCAGCAGCGGGTGGCCATCATCAGGGCGCTGGCCACCAAGCCGCGGGTGATGCTGCTGGACGAGGTCACCTCGGCGCTCGACCCCATGCTGGTCGTCGAGGTGCTCGCGGTCATCGGGGAGCTCAAGGAGTCGGGCATGACGATGATCCTGACGACCCACGAGATGTCGTTCTGTCGCGACATCTCCGACACCGTGTGCTTCCTGGACGGCGGCGTGCTGCTGGAGAAGGGCCCGCCGGAGAAGATCTTCTCCGAGCCGGAGCACGACCGCACCCGCGCCTTCCTGAGCAGCGTGCTGGAGTCGGGCCGCTTCTAACGCCGGTGCCTGCCCCGGCCGGGCGGCGGCGCGGCGGCCCGGCCGGGGTCGGCCAGCAGGCTCTTGCGTCTCCCGTACGCGAGATAGACCAGCACCCCGAAGGCCATCCACAGCGCGAACCACGCCCAGGTGAGCACCTGCAGGTTGACCATGAGCCAGAGCGTGGCGGCCATGGAGAGGATCGGCACCAGCGGCGAGAGCGGCACCCGGAAGCCGCGCTCCAGGTCGGGCATCCGGCGCCGCATCACGATCACGCCGGCCGCCACGAAGCCGAACGCGAACAGCGTCCCCATGACGACCAGTTCCTGCATGGTGAGCACCGGCACGAACTCGGCCAGCACGATCGCGACCAGGCCGATCACCAGCGTCACCCGCGACGGCGTGTGATAGTTCCGGCTGATCACCGCCAGCCCGCGCGGGATGAGCCCGTCGCGCGCCATCGAGAACAGCACCCGGGTCTGCCCCACCAGCAGCACCAGGATCACCGTGGTCAGCCCCAGCACCGCGCCGACGTTGATGACGTGCACCATCCACCCGGCGCCCACCGCCTGGAACGCGCTCGACAACGGCGCGTCCACGGAGATGCGCGTGTACGGGACCATGCCCACCATGACGACGGCCACCGCGATGTAGATCACCGTGGCCACCACGAGGCTGCGGATCATGCCCTTCGGCACCACCGTGCGCGGGTTCACCGTCTCCTCGGCGGCCGTCGCGACGATGTCGAACCCGATGTAGGCGAAGGCGATCACCGGCGCGGCGGCGAACACGCCGAACCAGCCGAACGTCTGGCTCTGGCCGACGAACAGGTCGAGCACGGTCGCCGTCGAGGTGGTGGTGACCGGCTGCGGGTCGGCGTGGAAGTCGCCGAAGTTGGCCACGTCCACGTACACCGCGCCGACCACGATGACGGCTCCGATGGCCAGCAGCTTCGCCGTCACCATCACCCACAGCGCGCGCAGGCCGATCCGCGCGCCGGCCGCCACCACCCCGGTCAGCAGCACGAGGATGACCAGCACGAGGACGTTCTCCACCACTTCGGGCCGGGTCACCCGGATGCCGAAGTCGCCGATGGCGCCCACGGTGATGCGCGCCCACGCCCGCGCCACCACGGCGGCGGCCAGCTGCAGCTCCAGGATCAGCGCCCAGCCGATGATCCACGCCCAGATCTCGCCGAAGATGACGTAGGTGAAGGTGTAGGCGCTGCCGGAGGCCGGCATCGTGGACGACAGCTCGGCGTAGCAGAGGCAGGCCAGCAGGCAGGCGATGCCGGCGATCATGAAGGACAGGATGACGCCGGGGCCGGCCGTCGTCGCGGCCATCTGACCGGCGATGCTGAAGATCCCGGCGCCGATCATCACGCCGAGCCCGAGCACGACCAGGTCGGCCGTGCGGTACACCGGCGCCAGCGCATGCCGTGCGCCGGTGCGGAGTTCGGTCGCCTCGGCGGGCGGCAACCTTCGGGTCATACTGGACAAAGTGTCACACCCCACTCACGGGACGCGCCCACAGTGCCTCATCACTTCAGGTGACAGCAAGCACGGAAGCGTCACGGTGCGATGCCATGAGATGCCCGCGACCGGTCCGGTTACGCGCCCACCACCAGCCAGGCAGAGCCGGCGGCACGGTAGGCCAGGGTGACGAGCCGGGCCACCATCCACACCCCGAGCGCGCACCACAGGGCCACGATGCCCAGCCCCGAGGCGAGCACGGCGGCGGGCAGGTACGCCAGCGTCGTCCACACCCCGGCCCACGCCAGATAGCGCTGGTCACCCGCGCCGATCAGCACGCCGTCGAGCACGAACACCACCCCGCAGATCGGCTGGAACAGCGCCACCGGCCAGAGCACGGCCAGCAGCTGCTCGGTCACCTGCGGGTCGGCGTCGAACACGCCCGGCAGCAACGGACGCGCCGCCAGCACCAGCAGCGCCAGCACCGCGCCCGACCAGACACCCCACGCGACCATCCGCCGGGTGGCCGCCCGGGCGGCCGCGACGTCGCCGGCGCCGAGCGCCCGGCCGGTGATGGCCTGCCCCGCGATGGCGATCGCGTCCAGCGCGAACGCCAGCATCGTCCACACCTGGGTGGCGATCGCGTACGCGGCCAGCTCGGCCTGCCCCATCCTGGTGGCGATCACCATGGCGACCACCAGCACCACCCGCAGGCAGACCGTCCTGATCAGCAGCGCGAACCCGGCCGTGCCCGCCTGCCGGATCCCCGCCGGATGCGGCCGGAGCGGGACGCCCAGCCGCCGCGCACCCCTGACCACGACCGCCACGTACACCGCCGCGCCGACCGTCTGCGCCAGCACGGTGCCCCACGCCGACCCGGCGATGCCCCAGTCGAGGCCGAGCACGAACCAGGCGTTCAGCGCCGCGTTGAGCGCGAACGAGCCGACCGCCACCACCAGCGGCGTCACGGTGTCCTGCAGCCCGCGCAGCACGCCCGTACCGGCCAGCACCACCAGCATGCCCGGGGTGCCGAGCAGGCTGATCCGCAGGTACGTCACGGCCTGCTCCGCCTGCTCGGGAGCGGCTCCGAACAGGTCCACGACCGGCGGCGCGAGCGGCCAGACGACCGCGATCAGCGCCGCGCCGATGGCAAGCGCCAGCCAGATGCCGTCCACGCCGTTGCGCATCGCCCGCTCGTGCCGCCCCGCCCCGGTCTGCCGCGCCACCGACGCGGTCGTGCCGTACGCGAGGAACACGCACAGGTTCACCAGCGTGGTCAGGACCGTGCCGGCCACGCCCAGCGCGCCCACCGCGGTGGTGCCCAGCCCGTGGCCGACGATCGCGTAGTCGGCCAGCAGGAAGAGCGGCTCGGCCACCAGCGCCCCGAAAGCAGGCACGGCCAGCCGCAATATCTCCCTATCTCGGGGCGTAATGGGCATCCACCCATTATGGCCCTTACCGGAAGTGTGGGGCCAACTTTCTTCCCTCCACAGCCGGTGGACAGCATATCCGCAGGTCGGACCGCTTGTGGATGAAGGTGTCCACAGTTATCCCCAGGCTCGTCCACAGGCCTTTCACACCCTGAGGGGCCTGCGTACACAGCTTGACCACAGGGTTGTCCACAGGCCGCGTTGCTGATGCGGCGCGGAGCCGCGAAACTGTCAGACCGGTCGACTACAAGTGGGGGTGGTGCGACCGCTGCGAGCAGTTGAGGGGGCGCGGTGAGCATTGACGAAGAGATCGGTGCGGGCCCGGGTTTCGAGCGCACACCGCCCAACAACATCGAGGCCGAGCAGTCGGTGCTGGGCGGCATGCTGCTGTCCAAGGACGCCATCGCCGACGTCATCGAGATCATCCGCTCCGACGACTTCTACCGTCCCGCCCACCAGATGGTCTTCGACGTCATCACCGACCTCTATGGCCGGGGCGAGCCGGCCGACGCGGTCACCGTCTTCGACGAGCTGCAGAAACGCGGCGAGATGGCGCGCGTGGGCGGCGCCGCCTACCTCCACACCCTCACCGCCGTCGTCCCGACGGCCGCCAACGCCGGCTTCTACGCCAAGATCGTCAGGGAGCAGGCCGTGCTGCGCCGCCTCATCGAGGCCGGCACCCGCATCGTCTCCTACGGCTACGGCGGCCAGAACGAAGAGGTCGACGACCTCGTCGACCGCGCCCAGGCCGAGATCTACAAGGTCACCGAGCGGCGCACGTCCGAAGACTACGCGGCGCTGGCCGACATCATGCCCGGCGCACTCGACGAGCTGGAGGCCATCGGCAGCCGCGGCGGCCAGATGGTCGGCGTCCCGACCGGCTTCGCCGACCTCGACCAGCTCACCAACGGCCTCCACCCGGGCCAGATGATCGTCGTGGCCGCCCGGCCCGCCATCGGCAAGGCGCTCGCGCTCGACACCCCGCTGCCCACGCCCACGGGTTGGACCACCATGGGCGAGGTGCGGGTGGGCGACGAGCTGATCGGGGCCGACGGCAGGCCCACCCGCGTCGTGGCGGCCACCGACGTCCTGCACGGGCGTCCGTGCTACGAGATGGAGTTCAGCGACGGCACCGTGATCGTGGCCGACGCCCGGCACCAGTGGCTGACCGGCACGCCGGCGGGCACGCGGGTGCGGACGACCGAGGAGATCGCCGCCGCGTCGCGGTCCGGGGAGCGGCTCCAGCACACCGTCGGCAACGCCGAGCCGCTCGACCTGCCCGACCGCGAGCTGCCGGTCCATCCCTACGCGCTGGGCGTCAGGCTCGCCGCCGAGCACCCCGAGAGCGCGCTGCTCGCCACCGGCGAGCGGGCTATCAGCCCGCACGGGCCGGTCACGCTTCAGGACCGCCGCGACGACGACAGCCTGGCGACGGAGCCGGTGGAGCCGGTGGAGCCGGTGGAGCACATCCCGGTCGCCTATCTGCGCGCGTCCGCGGGGCAGCGCAGGGCGCTGCTGGCCGGGCTGCTGGAGGGCGGCGGTCACTTCGACGCGAGCTCGCCGGTCCGGTTCGTGGCCCCGAGCCGCCGCCTGGCGGAAGACGTCCGTGAGCTGGTCCTCAGCCTGGGCCACACGGCGTCCTTGACACCGGAGCCCGACCGGGGAAGCCCCGAGTCGACCCGTCACACGATCACGTTCACCCTCGCCGACGCCCGCGACCCCGAGACCGCCCACCGGCGGATCGCCGACGTGCGGCCGGTGCCGTCGGTGCCGGTGCGGTGCGTGGAGGTCGACAACGCCGACCATCTCTACCTCGCGGGCCGGACCTGGATCCCCACCCACAACTCCACGCTCGGCCTCGACTTCGCCCGGTCCGCGGCGATCAAGAACGGCATGACGACCGTCATCTTCTCGCTGGAGATGTCGCGCAACGAGATCACCATGCGACTGCTGTCGGCCGAGGCGCGGGTGGCGCTGCACGCCATGCGCTCGGGCATGATGACCGACGACGACTGGACCCGCCTGGCCCGCCGGATGAGCGAGGTGGCGGAGGCGCCGCTGTTCATCGACGACTCGCCCAACATGTCGATGATGGAGATCCGGGCCAAGTGCCGACGCCTCAAGCAGCGCAACGACCTGCGGTTCGTGGTCATCGACTACCTCCAGCTGATGAGCTCGCCGAAGAAGACCGAGAGCCGTCAGAACGAAGTGTCGGAGATCTCCCGTGCCATCAAGCTGCTGGCCAAGGAGCTCGAGGTCCCGGTCATCGCGATCTCCCAGCTCAACCGAGGTCCCGAGCAACGCACCGACAAGCGTCCCCAGGTCAGCGACCTGCGTGAGTCCGGATGCCTCACCGCGGCCACCCGCGTCATGCGGGCCGACACGGGCGCCGAGGTCTCGCTGGGCGAGCTGCTCGCGTCGGGCGCCCGCGACATCCCGGTCTGGTCGCTCGACGAGCGGCTGAAGCTCGTGCCCCGCACGATGACCCACGTCTTCCCGAGCGGGGTCAAGCAGGTCTACCGGGTACGGCTGCGGTCGGGCAGGGAGGTGGAGGCGACGGCCAACCACCCGTTCCTGACGTACGACGGCTGGCGGGCCCTGGCCGACTGCGCCGCCGGGGCCCGGGTCGCCGTGCCGCGCCACGTGCCCGCCCCTCTCGACCTCGAGCCATGGGACGAGGACGTGCTGATCTCGCTCGCCCAGGTGGCCGGTTCCGCGGGCAGCCTGCCGGAGGGCCTGTTCGCGCTGCCGAAACGGCAGGCCGCGCTCTTCCTGCGGCGGCTGTGGGCCACCGGCGGACACCTGGCCTGGGACGAGCGGGCCGGGGAGGCGTGCGTCTCCTACGCGTCCGCCGACCGGCGCCTCCTCGACGACGTGGCACGACTCCTGCTGCGCTTCAACGTGATGACGCGGGTCGAGGAGGGCCGGGTGGTCGTCCACGGCGCGGAGAACCAGCTGCGCTTCCTCGACGAGATCGCCGGGCACGAGCCGGCCGCCCGCGCGTGCGCCGAGCGCCTGCGGCTGATCACCGGCGAGCCCGACGTCGACGCGGTGCCCGGCGAGGTGTGGACCCGCGTCCGCGCGGCGATGGAGGAACGGGAGACCGCGTTCGCCGCCGCCACGCGTGCTCGCGGGGAGCGCCTGGGCCGGGTCGCCGCGGTGCTCGACTCCTCCGACCTCGATCTCCTCGCCACCAACGACGTCTTCTGGGACGAGATCGCCTCCGTCGAGCCGCTCGGCGAGCAGCCGGTCTACGACGCCACCGTGCTGGGCACGCACAACTTCGTCGCCAACGGCATCAGCCTGCACAACTCCATCGAGCAGGACGCCGACATGGTCATCCTGCTGCACCGGGAGGACGCCTACGAACGCGAGTCACCGCGGGCCGGCGAGGCCGACCTGATCGTGGCCAAGCACCGTAACGGACCGACGGCGACGGTGACCGTGGCGTTCCAGGGTCACTACAGCCGCTTCGTCGACATGGCCCAGCACTAGGCCAGGCGCAGTCCCGCCGGGCGGGCGACGGCGGCGACGAGGGCCTGGACGAGCCGGGTGATGAGGGCTTCGAGGAGCAGGACGGCCGCCTTGGCGAGCACGGAGGCCAGGAAGTCGGACATGGGTTACCTCACGGGGGCATGGTTAGCGTTACCCGCATAATCAACCATAAAAGCCCCAAATGGCTATAGCTGGGATGAACCGGGGCCGAACGATCGATGACTAGCGCGTACGGGAGTGCTCGATCACGACGGCGACCAGCGTGGCCGCGGCCGCGCAGCCGAGCCCGACGCCCCAGCCCGCGGGGCCGACCGGACGGCAGCCGAAGACCTGGCTGAGACCCGGCACGGACACGGTCACGCCGAGTGCGGCCAGCGACGACAGGGAGGCCAGCACGACCAGGCGGTCGCGGTGGCCGAGTGCCAGCGTCTGCATGAGCTGGGCGCCGACCAGGCCGATGAGCCCGACGGTGTCGGCGCGGCCGCGGGTCCCGGTCACCCGGGCGAGCAGCCACGCGGCGGTGGCCGCCCCGGCGGTGGTGGCGGCGCGCAGGTAGATGTCGCGGGTGAGCGCGCTGCCGAGCGAGGCCTCGGGGCCCTCGGCGAGCAGCTTGCCCGGCCCGGCGGCGCTGGGCGGCCGGATGGCCACGGCCATCGCCGGCAGCATGTCGGTGAGCAGGTTGACCAGCAGCAACTGGCGGGCGTTCAGCGCGCTGCGCCTGGTCAGCAGGCTCGACCCGAGGGTGAAGGCGATCTCGCCGACGTTGCCGCCGAGCAGGATCCCGAGCGCGTCCCGTACCGACCCCCACATGGCCCGGCCCTCCACGATCGCGTCGATGATGGTCTCGATGCGGTCGTCCAGGACGACGATGTCGGCGGCCGAGCGGGTCGCCGGGGTGGCTTTGGAGCCGAGCGCGACGCCCACGTCGGCGAGGCGGATGGCGGGCACGTCGTTGGCGCCGTCACCGGTCACGGCGACGACCTCGCCGGCGGCGCGCAGCACGTTGACGATGCGCGCCTTGTGCTCGGGGGTGGTCCTGGCGAAGACGGCGACGTCGGGGAGCAGCGCGCCGAGCCGTTCGTCGTCGACCGCGTCGACCTCGGGCCCGGTCATGACCCGCCGGCCGTTGAGCGCGTCGATCTCGGCCGCGATCGCCTCTGCGGTGCTGGGATGGTCGCCGGTGATCATGACGACCCGGACGCCCGCGCCCATGAGCCGCCGCACGCTCTCCTTCGCCGTGGGCCGGACGTGGTCGGCCAGGCCGAGATACCCGAGGAAGCACAGCCGTTCGATCCGGGACTCGTCCAGGTCGGCGCGGCTGGACGCGGTCCGCTCCGCGACGGCGAGCACCCGGTAACCCTGGCGGGCCAGCCGGTCCACCTCCTGCTCCAGCGCCCGCCTGGTCCGGCCGTTCAGCGGCACGCGACGGCCGTCGCGCAGGACGGTGGAGCACCGGCCCAGCACGACCTCGGGCGCGCCCTTGACGCTCAGCAGGTGTCCGCGCTCGGACCGGCCGAGCACGGCGTGATAGCCGCGGGCGGGTTCGAAGTGCAGCTCGTCCACCCGCTCCCAGGTCCGCAGGCCCTCCTCGGGGGCGATGCCGAGCGCCTGCGCGCCCTCGATGACGGCCCGGTCGGTGGGGTGGGCGATGCGGCGTCCGCCGCCGAACGCCGGACCCGCGCGCAGCGCCGCGCCGACGACCGCGCGCGACTCGGCCGTCAGGGCGTCCGGCGACGCCGAGTGCCGGCCGTCCGACACCTGGCCGAGGCTGATGTGCCCTTCGGTGAGGGTGCCGGTCTTGTCGAAGCAGAGCACGCCGACCCTGCCCAGCGCCTCGATCGTGGACGGGTTGCGGACCAGCGTGTTGCGCCGCGACAGCCGCTTGGCGGAGGCCAGTTCGGCGATGGTGGCCACGAACGGCAGCCCTTCGGGGACCGCCGCCACCATCATGCTCACGGCCGGCCCGAGCGCGGTGGCCAGCGGCGAACCGCGCAGCAGGTCGATGGCCATGAGCAGCACACCGGAGCCCACGGCGGCGGGCAGGATCCGGCTGCTCAGCTCGCGCAGCCGCAGCTCGACGCCGCTCGGCGGCGGCTCCTGCCCGGCCAGCAGGGCGGTCCGGCCCGCCTCGGTGTGCTCGCCGGTGGCGACGACCACGGCGCGGCAACTGCCCGCCGCGATCGTGGTGCCCTGGTACACCATGGAACCGCGCTCGGCGACGGCCGGCGCGGCGGTGGGGGCGGTGGTCTTGGCGACGAGCTGGGACTCCCCGGTGAGCGTCGACTCGTCCACCTCCAGGCCGGACGCCTTGACGAGCCTGGCGTCCGCGGGCACCGCGTCGCCGGCCCGCAGCTCGATCACGTCCCCCGGGACGAGGGTGTCGGCGTCGCAGTCCACGGTGCCGTCAGGGCGGCGCACCCGTACGGTGACCGTGGTGAGGTCGGAGAGCCGGTGCAGCGCGCGGTCGGCGCCGCGCCGCTGCGCGCCGCCGAGGACCGCGTCCGTGACCATCACGCCGCCGATCAGCCCGGCGTCCAGCACCGAGCCGACGACGGCCGACAGCCCCGCGCCGGCGGCGAGCACCGGCGTCAGCGGGTTGGCGAGCTCCCGCACCGCCGCGCCGGCCAGCGACACCGGGCCACCGTCGTGCGCGGCCCTCCCGGTCGTGCGGCGGGCGGCGGCGGCCTTCTCGGTCAGCCCTTTACGCGAGGTGCCGAGCCGGGTGAGCACGTCGGGCACGGCCATGGCGTGCCAGGGCGTGGGGTCCGCCTGGGCGGGCGGCGCGGCCCGCCCGGCGGCCCGGCCCATCGCGTACCCGGTGATCATCGCTATCGTCGACGTGGCATCCCGCGCCCAGCCGGCGCGCTGCGACGCCCCGGCGGACGGGCCGACGAACGCCAGCCCGGTCCCGGCCACCGCGCCGGATGCCGCCAGCCACACCCCCCGGGTGCTCGCCTTCCTGGCCGTCGGCAGGGCGCGCAGCACCAGGTGAACGGCGTCCAGCCCGCCCGCCACGTCGGCGTCCCACGGCACCCTCCGCCCCGGCTCCAGCACACCGATCCCCAGGTCGGCCCGGCTGAGCCCGCGCCGCGACCGATGCGACACCACGGCCACCCCCCGCCCGGCCGCCTGCAACTCCCGCACCAACCCCACCAACCGCCCCTGCCGGTGCCCAGTGGCCTCTCCGCCCCGCCGCCCGTCCACCGGTCCGGCCACGCGCGCCTCTCCGCCCTGCCGCACGGAGGTCGGTGTGGCCGCGCGTGCCTCTACCCCCTGCCGTCCGTTCACCGATCCGGCGGCGCGCCCCTCTCCGCCCCGCCCGTATTCAGGTACGGCGGCGCGCGTCGCTCCGCCTCGCTGTCCGTATCCGGGTACGGCGGCGCGCGTCGTTCCGCCTCGCCGTCCCTCCGTCGCCTCGGTCGGGTCTTCGTCCTGCCATCCGTACGATCCGGGCGCCTCCGCCGTGGGTGGCGCGTCGGGATGGTGGGGGAGGCCGAGGCGACGGGCGAGGGCGGGGTCGTCGCCGGAAAGGATCACCGTGCCCGCGTCCTTGGCCGCCGCGACCAGCGCCGCGGCCATCGGGTGCGGCTCTCTGGCCAGCCCGACCAGCGCGACCACCGTGCCGTCCCTGGACACCGTGACCGGCCGGATCCCCTGGTCAAGCCAGTCCAGTCGCGCGCCGTCCGCGCCGTCCGGGCCGCGTGCCCCGTCCACACCGTCGGGACCGGCCGCGTCGCTCGAGCCGTCCGCGTCGGCAGGGCCATGGGGACCGTCCACGCCTTCCGGGCCGTCGGAACCGTTCACGCCGCTCGGGCTGTTCGGGTCGGTGGGGACGGCGGTCCAGCCGTCCAGTTCGCGGCGCGCTCCCGGGTCGGTGAGGTCGAGCAGGGTGTACAGGCGGGCGTGCAGTTCGTCAGGGTCGACGCCGGGATCGAGGGGTTCGACCCGGTCGATCGTCCATCGGCCGGTGGTGAGCACCGCGGCGTCGAGGACGATCGTGTCGACGCGGTCCATGCGGGACAGCCCGCGCGGGTCGAGCACCAGCGCGCCCCGCTCGGCCAGCGCGGTCGCGACCGCGTTCACGAAGGCGTCCCGGGTGTGCCGGGCGGGCTTGGGGATCCCGGAGATGAGCAGGGGCAGCCCCCGCCGGTGGTCGCGCCCGGCGAGTGCGGCGACGCCGTGGGCGGCGAGCGCGGCCGGGCCGGCGACGTCGGCGTAGCGTTCGAGCGGGCCGCGGGGGAGCGGGGCGGGCCGGGCGGCGGTCTCCGGTCGGATGTGCCGGTAGGCGCCGTCGTGGCGGGCGAGCTCGGTTTCGTGCGCCGCCCAGGCGCGGTGCCCGGCCCGCGCGGCGACGTACCGGCCCGCGGCGGCGACGGAGTCGACGAACAGCGTCACGGGGCGGGCGGCCAGCGTGGTGGAGACGATCTTGGTGGCGCCCAGGATCGCGTCCGCGGCCGGGACGCCGATCCGACGTTCCAGCTCCAGCCGCACCCGGGGGATCTCGTCGGCGAGCGCCACGAAGCTGGGCACCGCCTCGGACAGGCGCGGCACGCGGGCGATCTGGCCGGTCAGGGCGAGGGCCGAGCCGGTGAGCTGGAGCCCGAGGTTCACGGCGGCCTTGGCGTGCTGCTCGGGACCGCCGAGCACCCGGGGGACGCCGGGGTCGGCGCCGGGGCACGCGACGTCGTACTCCTCGACGATCGTGACCAGCTTGTCCACGTCGGTGTCGTCCGGGTCGCAGCCGAGGAAGACGCAGCCGAGCGCGCCGTTCACCTCGGCCCGCCGCACCCCCTGGGCGAGCAGCCGGTCCTCCAGCGCGCGGGCGCGCTCGTCCGTCCCCGGCCCGCCCACGTACCGCAGTTCCACCCGGACCCCGCCGGGGCACGGCCGCACCCGGCGGGCGCGCGGGACGAGGCCGCGTACGGGTTCCGGGAGGATGTCGAGCAAGGTGTCAACGGAGAACAGGCCGAACACCGCTTCACGCCCCCTGTCGCGTCAGCTCGTCCGGCTGCGCTCGACCGCGTCCTTCTGCCGGTTCATGGTGTCCTTGACCGCGGCGGCCTTGCGCTTCGCCGTGGCGGCGGTCGCGGCCTTGGTGGCCGTCTCCTGCCTGCGCTCGGGCGGCTTCGCGGGCGCGCGGTCCTCGTCCCGGTGGCCGTCGCCGTCGCGCCGGGCGCGCTGGGCGATGACGGCGCCCATGCCGATGGCCGCCGCCACGGGCCATTCGACCACGCCGAACACCGCGAGCGCGCCGAGCGCCCCGTAGTAGGCGATCCGCTCGGGCGGCGGCAGGAACGACTTGGCGATGTCGACCGCGTGGCCCATCTCCTGCTTGCTGATGTGCGGCAGGGGGACGTGCGGCAGCTTCATCTCGGGCTTGTGGAGCTGGATGGACACCATGGGCAGGTCCAGCGTGACCGTCTTCGGCTGCTCCGTGGACGGTGGCGTCTGGGTATCGACCATGGTTCCTCCTTGGGCGTGACTCCCGGGTCCTCGTGGGTTCTTTTCCGGGGCCCTTACCCCTAATCCGGACAGGTGTTATTTGACCTTTTTGCCGCCTCTCTACCGACGCCTCTCTACCGACGCCTCTCTACCGACGCCCCGGACGCAGCCGCTCGGCCACGCCCAGCCAGACGGTGACCTCGGCGGCGGTGAAGTGCCGGATGGCCCAGTCCACCTGGCGCAGCGCCATGTGCGCCCAGCAGGCCGGGGTCGTCTCGTCCGGCACCAGCGGCAGCAGCTCAGGAGCCCTGCGCGCCAGGTCGAACCGGAGGGCGACGAGGTCGAACCCGGCGTCCCCGCGCCCGGCCCCGTCCCAGTCGACGACCCCGGTGATCGCGCCGGAGTCGTCGACGAGCACGTTCTCGGGGTGGAAGTCCGCGTGGACCAGATCGTCCCCTTCCAACGTGTCGGGGACCGCCGCGCCGATCTCCTCCACCTGGGCGAGGAGCTTCCGGGTGCGGGCGTCGTACGTGCGCAGGGACCCGTGCAGGCAGAACCCGGGGCCGTCCGTACGCAGATGGAGCGGGAGAGCGGGCGGATCGGGGCGGCCGGCGAACAGCCCACGGGTGCGCCGGTTCAGGGCGACCATGGACCGGATCGTGTCCGCCGAAGGGACTCGGGCGGGCGCCCCGGGCAGCAGCTCCTGGATGACCAGCGGCGGATGGACGGCCTCGTAGCGCGGGGCGGGGATGCCGGCGGCGCGGGCGACGTCCAGGAGGTCACTGACGTCGGGACCACGGGTGAGGACGGAACGGCGCCCGTCGGGCCACCGGACGTAGGCCGCGCCGACCTGGCCGCCGGGGCAGGGACCGTCGTACGTGAGGTCCAGTTCGCGCAGGGCGGAGGCGACGTCGAGACGGGGCACCGGCGGAAGTGTCACGAAAGCCGATCCTCGCGAGTCCTCTACGCATGACTCAAGAGAGAATCGTCCGCGCCGTCGTGATCCTCGCCGGCGCGGTGTTCCTGGTGGCCGGCGTGTGGGCGTTCGGCTGGCCGCGGCACTTCTACGACACGGTCGCCCCGTACCCGCCGTTCAACCTGCACCTGTTCCACGACGCGGGCGCGTTCCAGCTGGGCATCGCGGCGGCCCTGCTGGGCTCGCTGCTCTGGCGGGACGCGCTCTTCGTCGCCCTGCTGGGCGGCTCCGCGGGTACGGTCGTGCACGCGATCTCGCACATCGTGGACCGCGACCTCGGCGGCAACCCGAGCGACCCGTACACGCTGAGCCTGCTGGCGCTGATCGTGGTGGCCGGGGCGGTGCTGCGGTGGCGGTGGAGAGACGGCTAGACGCAGGGGTTGGCGCCGGAGGAGCAGAGGTGGGTGTCGATGCGCCTGGCCCCCGGCCCTTCGGCGCCGAGCCGGTCGTGCGGGTTGGCCAGCAGGCAGCGGTCGAGCGAGAGGCAGCCGCACCCGATGCAGTCGGTGAGGTCGTCGCGGAGCCGCTGGAGCTGCTCGATGCGGTCGTCGAGCTCGCCGCGCCAGGCGGCCGAGAGCCGGGCCCAGTCGTCGCGGTTGGGCGTGCGGCCTTCGGGCAGCTCGGCGAGGGCGTCCTTGATGGTCTTGAGAGGGATGCCGAGGCGCTGGGAGAGCCGGATGAACGCCACTCTGCGCAGCGTGTCGCGGCTGTAGCGGCGTTGGTTGCCGGTCGTGCGGCGGCTGGAGATCAGGCCCTTGGCCTCGTAGAAGTGCAGGGCCGACACGGCCACGCCGCTGCGCTCGGCGAGCTGGCCGACGGTCAGTTCCTTGGAGTTCCAGGCAACCTTGGTCACGACCTGGAGCTTACGTGAGGCTGACAGTCCGGAAGTGGGTGACCAGGTCGTCGCCGTCGAACAGGTGCAGCGCGAACGCGGGTGGCAGCTCGTACGAGATCGGGACCGGTTCGGCGGTCTCCCAGGTCGTGAGGCAGGTCGAGATGACGCCCGGCGCGACGACCAGGGGGAGCCCGGCGAACCTGGCCTGGACGGCGGTGTGCGCGTGACCGGTCAGCACCGCCGCCACGTGCGGGTGGCGGCCCAGCAGCGCGGCGAGCCGCTCCGGCTCACGCAGGCCGATCCCGTCGACGTACGGGATGCCGAGCGGGACGGGCGGATGGTGCAGGCCCACGAAGGCCGGCACCCCCGGCCGCTCGGCGAGCACCTCGTCGAGCCAGGCCAGCGTCTCGTCGGCGAGGAACCCGTACGCCTGGCCCGGCACGCTGGAGTCGGCCAGCGCGAGCGTCGCCCCGTCGAGCCTGAGCACCTGGTCGGCGGGCCCGATCCGCTTGTCGAACTCGGGGACCGAGTCGTGGTTGCCCGGGCAGACGATCAGCGGGGTGCGGACGCGCATCAGCGCGGCGGCGGTGTCGTACTCCTCGGGCAGGGCGTGGTCGGCGATGTCGCCGGTGACCAGGATCGCGTCGAGTCCGAGCGCGTCGACGTGGCGCAGGACGGCGGCGGCCCGCTGCACGCTCTCCGGCGAGCCGCCGATGTGGATGTCACTGATCTGCGCGAAGGTCACCATGGCCACAAGCTACTCCCACTTGAACAGGCGTACGGCGAGCCCGGAGAACAGCACCAGCCCGGCGACCATGACGGCCAGGTGCGGCAGCTGCGGCCAGTCGCCCGCCCAGGTGTCGCGCATCGCGTTGACGAACGGCCCGACCACGGAGTAGTCGCTGATCGTGCGCAGCGTGTCCGGCATGATCTCGCGCGGGATCCACATGCCCGCCACGAACAGCAGCGGGAACATCACCAGCGACCCGATGCCGGGCGCGGCCTTGCTGTTGGGCGCGACGGAGGCGATCACCAGGCCGAGGGCCAGCATCGCGGCGGTGCCGAGCAGGTACACCAGCAGGAAACCGAAGACCTGCTGCGGAATCTGTGAGCCGAGCACCAGCCATCCCGTGAAGATCACCACGACGGCGCTCACGACGACGATGGCCAGATTGAGCAGGAGCTGCGCGCCGAGCAGCCGGGCCGGGTGCATCGGCGTGGTCGACATCCGGCGCAGCACGCCCTGCTCCCGGTAGGCGGCCATCGCGCCGGGCAGCACGGTGAAAGCGGTCGTCAGCAGGGCGAGCAGGATCATCTGGGCAGGTAGCTGGGCGTCGATGAACCGTTCCCCGCCCAGGTTCGGGTCGGCCTTGCGCAGGGCGGGAATCTGCCCCAGGACCACGAGCAGGCTGACGGGGAGCGCGAGGGCGAACAACACGATCTGGAACTCCCGCGCGAGCAGCTTGGTCTCGACCAACAGGATCTTCTTCATGCCAGCTTCCTTCCGGTGAGTGCGAGGAACGCGTCGTCCAGCGTGGCCTGCTCGATCCGCAGGTCGTTGGGGACGATCCGCTGCTCGGCGAGCGCGAGCGTGACGGCGGGGGCCAGGTTGCCGGTGCCGGTGACGACCACCTGGTCGCCGGTGCGCCTGACCTCCGTGACCTCGGGCAGGGCCAGCAGGACGGAGTCGGCCACGGGGGCGGACGGCCGGAACCGCACGGTCTGCGTGCCGCCCATCCCGGCGACGAGCCCGGCGGGGGAGTCGACGGCGGCGACGCGGCCGGAGTCGATGAGCGCCACGCGGTCGCAGAGCCGCTCGGCCTCCTCCATGAAGTGGGTGACGAGCACGATCGTCACGCCGGAGTCGCGCACCTGCTCGATCAGCTCCCAGGTGTCGCGGCGGGCCTGCGGGTCGAGCCCGGTGGTCAGCTCGTCCAACACGGCGATGCGCGGCTTGCCGACGAGCGCGAGCGCGACGGACAGCCGCTGGCGCTGGCCGCCCGAGAGCTTGCCGAACATGGTGTCGCGCTTGGCGTCCAGCCCGACCCGCTCCAGCAGCTCCTGCCAGTCGGCGGGGTCGGGGTAGAAGGACGCGTACAGGTCGAGCGCCTCCCACACCTTGATCTTCTCGGGCAGCGCGGCGCTCTGCAGCTGGGCGCCCAGCACCTTGCGGAGCGCGTCCCTGTCCTGCACCGGGTCGATGCCGGCCACCCGGAGGGTGCCGCCGTCGGGGACGCGCAGCCCCGACACGCACTCGACGGTGGTGGTCTTGCCCGCCCCGTTCGGTCCGAGGATGCCGAAGATCTCTCCGGCCTGTACCTCGAACGACACGTCGTCCACCGCCACGTGGTCCTTGTAGCGCTTGTGGAGGTTCTTCACCTCGATGACGTTCATGGTGAAGACGCTAGGGACGCCGGTTCCGGGGAGGAATCGTGCTGGTTGCCGGGCAAGGGTGTACTTAGGTGCACTGTGCGGGCCTCGGCTGATCCTCCACACTGGAGGCATGGTGCGGAAGTTCGGTCACGTCCTGGGATTGCTGGCGCTCGTCGCCGCCGAGCTGCTGGCCATCGTGTCTTCGTTCCTGAGCCTGGTCCTGTCCTTCGGCCTGGGCATGGTGTTCCTGTTCCCGCCGCAGGTGCGGATGATCAGGTGGGTGACGGCGACGACGCGCCGGCTGGTGGGCGCCTCGTCCGGGATCGTGATCGAGCCGCCCTACCTGCCGCAGCCGCCGCCCCCGCAGCCGCAGGCCGACGGGCTCTACCGGTCGCACCGCACGCTCTACAAGACGCCCCGGATGCCGGCCTGGAACGACCGCTGGAGCTGGCTGGTCACCGACCCGGCGACCTGGCGTGACGCGCTGTGGCTGCTGCTCGACCCGCTGATCAAGGTGATCCTGCTGCCGTTGCTCATCCTGCTGCCGGGGCGCGGCCTGCGCGTGTACGGGCTCTGGTGCGAGCTGCTGCTCGCCGCGACCGCGTCCAGCCGCCTGGTCGGCCAGGTCAACCACCTCAACCGGGTACGCAACCTCGCGGTCGACACGCAGGCCGCCGAGATGCGCAGGATCGAGCGCGACCTGCACGACGGCACGCAGGCCAGGCTGGTGGCGCTCGGCATGACGATCGGCGCCGCCGAGCAGCTCATGGAGTCCGACCCGAAGGCGGCCAGGGCGTTGATGGCCAAGGCCAGGGAGGCTTCGGCGGAGACGCTCACCGAGCTGCGCCGGGTGATCCGCGGCATCCACCCGCCGGTGCTGGCCGAGCGCGGGCTCGGCGACGCGGTGCGGGCGCTGGCCATGGACAGCGCGCTGCGGGTGTCGGTCGAGGTCGACCTGCCGCACCGGCCGGAGGCGCCGGTGGAGGCGGCCGCCTACTTCGCGGTCAGCGAGCTGCTGTCCAACGCCGCCCGGCACGGCGGGGCCGAGTCGGTGGCGATCGACATCAGCAGCAACGGCCCCAATCTCCGCATCACGGTCACCGACGACGGCTGGGGCGGCGCCGACCCGGCCAAGGGCAGCGGGCTGGCCGGGATCGAGACCCGGCTGGCGGCCTTCGACGGCGTGATGGCGTTCAACAGTCCGCCGGGCGGGCCGACCACGGTGACCATGGAGCTGCCGAAGGTGCTGCCCCAGCACTGGGCCGGCGACCTGCCCAAGCTGCCGCGCTGGAAGACGGTCACGGTGGTGACGCTGTGGGCGACGGCCTGGTGCCCGCTGTTCCCGCAGGGGATCGTGGCCGGCATCTTCACCGCGATCGACTTCGAGCACAAGAGCTGGTTCCTCGCGCTGCACCTGCCCGAGGCGTGGCGGTGGCCGGCCGTCGGTTTCATGATCCTGCTCGGTACGGCCATGTACGTGGCCGCGGTGGCCATCCCGGCCCACCACAAGGGAAGTCCGCGGGCGCCCCAGCCGCTTGCCGGGGACATGGGGCTCTGCTGATGAAGAGGGTTCTCGTCGCCGAAGACCTCTACCTGCTCAGGGACGGGCTGGTCCACCTGCTGCAGGCGCACGGGTTCGACGTGGTCGCCGCCGTGGAGAGCGGGCCCGAGCTGCTCAAGGGCCTGGTGGAGCTGCGTCCCGACGTGTCGGTCGTCGACGTGCGGCTGCCGCCGACGTTCACCGACGAGGGGCTGCAGGCGGCTCTCCAGGCGCGCAAGAAGGTGCCGGGGCTGCCGATCCTGGTGCTGTCGCAGCACGTCGAGCAGCTCTACGCGCGCGAGCTGCTGGCCGGCGGCTCCGGCGGCATCGGCTACCTGCTGAAGGACCGGGTGTTCAACGCCGAGCAGTTCGTCGACGCGGTGCGCCGGGTCGCGGCAGGCGGCACCGCGATGGACCCGGAGGTCATCTCGAAGCTGCTGGCCAGCAACGCCAAGAACGAACCGCTGGCCGCGCTCACCCCGCGTGAGCGCGAGGTCCTGGAGCAGATGGCAGAAGGGCGTTCCAACGCCGCGATCTCCCAGCGTCTCTACCTGAGCGAGAGCGCCGTGGCCAAGCACACCGCCGGCATCTTCGGCAAGCTCGGCCTGGCCCCGTCCGACGACGACAACCGCAGGGTGCTGGCGGTCCTGGCCTACCTGAACAGCCGCTGACCGGAGGGCTTTGTCGGTGGCCTCGGATACCTTCTAAGGGCATGCCGAGAAGAAAGGCTCGATCAGGTGAAGATCCGGGTTAACCGTGACGTTCTGGCCGACGCCGTCGCCTGGGCCGCCAGGGTCCTGCCCAGCCGCCCTGTGACCCCGGTGCTGTCCGGCCTGCTGCTGGAGGCGGGCGAGGAGCTGAGCCTGTCCGCGTTCGACTACGACGTCTCGGCCAGGGCCGAGGTCGACGCCCACGTGGCCGAGGCCGGCCGCGTGCTGATCCCCGGCCGCCTGCTCGCCGAGATCAGCCGGAGCCTGCCCGAAGACGATGTGGAGATCGTCACCGAGGGCCAGGAGGCGGTGCTGACCTGCGGCAGCGCCGAGTTCGGCCTGGTGACCATGCCGGTCGAGGACTTTCCGACCATGCCGACGATGCCGCCCGCCATCGGCGCCATCGGCGGCGGCGTGTTCGCCTCGGCCGTGGGCCAGGTGGCGCCTTCGGCCAGCCGCGACGACACGCTGCCCATGCTCACCGGCATCCGGGTCGACGTGGAGGGCGAGTCGGTGACGATGGCCGCCACCGACCGCTACCGCATCGCCGCCCGCGAGTTCGAGTGGCGGCCGGTCAGCCCCGGCACCGCGGTGTCCGCCATGGTGCCCGCCCGGGTGCTGGTGGAGGTGGCCAGGTCGCTGCGCGGCGGCGAGGTGCAGGTCGCGCTCGGCGACGGGGTGGCCGGGTTCGAGAGCGTGGGCCGCAGCACCACCGTGCGCCTGCTCGACGAGCAGTTCATCGACTACCGCGGCCGGCTGGCCGCCCAGTGGTCGATCAGGGCCGACGTGCGCGTGGCCCCGTTCGTGGCGGCCGTCAAGCGGGTGGCGCTGGTGGCCGAGCGCAACACCGCCATCCGGCTGTCGTTCAGTCAGGGCCAGGTGCTCATCCAGGCGGGCGGCGGCGACATCGGCCGCGGCGCCGAGGTGGTGGAGTGCGACCTGCGCGGCGACGACATCCAGATCGCCTTCCAGTCGCAGTTCCTCCTCGACGGGCTCACCGGCATCGAGACCGAGACGGTGGCGATCCACATGGAGTCGCCGACCCGGCCCGCCCTCATCCAGGACGTGCCCGGCGACGCCGACCCCGCCTTCCGCTACCTGGTGATGTCACTCCGCCTGACCTGACTGGCGCGCGGCGACGAGCCGGAAAACCCGCTTGAACACGGCGTAGTCGGCCTCGCCCGCGGCTTCGGCGTGCTGCCGCTCGATGGCGGCCACGACCGCGTCGGAGCGGGCCATCAGGTCCAGGCCCTTGCCGGTCGGCACGATGAGCTTCGCCCGGCGGTCGGCCGGGTCGGGCTCCCGCACGACGTAACCGAGCTCGGCCAGTTCGTCCACCAGGGTGCCGATCACCTGCTTGTGCTGGCCCGACTGGGTGGCGAGGTCGGTGGCCCGGGTGCCCTCCTCGTCGAGGTAGGCGAGCACGGCGCCGTGGCGCGGGCGCAGGTCCGGGTGGCCCTGTTCGGCCAGGGTGGCGAACAGGTCCTTCTGCAGGGCGAACAGGGTGCGGCTGCTCAGGACGCCGAGGTCGGGGTCGATCTTCTTGCACTCGCTCCGGCGCATGCCATCCTCCATTTAGTAACAAATATTGACTGTCACTGATTCTTACTATTAAGCTCACGGAATGACCATGACAGTGGAACTGACGAGATTCCGTGTGGCCCCGGAGCGTACCGCCGAGCTGCTGGCCGCCCGTCCCGGCATGCTGGCAGGCTTCCGGTCCGGTCGCGACGGCTTCCTCGGCGCCCGCCTCGTCCGCCTGCCCGGCGGCGAGTGGCTCGACATCGTGGAGTGGCGCAGCCCCGCCCAGCTGGCCGCCTCGCGCGCCAAGGGCGGCGATCTGCCCGGCATCCGGGCCTTTTTCGACCTGATCGACGAGCTGGTTTCCAGCGAAGAGGGAGAGCTGACATGACCCTGCTGATCACCGGCGCCACCGGCACCGTGTCCGGCGCGCTGCTGCGCGCCCTGCCCGGTACGGACGACGTGCGCGTGCTCGTCCGTGACCAGGCGAGAGCGCCGAGCGGGGTGGACGTCGCGGTGGGCGACCTGCACCGGCCGGAGACGCTCACGGACGCCTTCAAGGGCGTCGACACGTTATGGCTGCTGACCGCGATGGGGCCGGACGCGCCGCACGCCGGCTCCAACGCCGTGTGGGCGGCCCGCCAGGCAGGTGTGCGGCACGTGGTGCGGATGTCGGCTATCGGCGCCGCGCACGACGCGCCCACCCGCAACGGCCGCCTGCACGCGATGTCCGACGTCGAGCTGGCCGCCTCCGGGCTGCACTGGACCGTCATCCGGCCGGGCTTCTTCATGCAGAACCTCTTCGGGTCGGTCAGCGGCGGCACGCTGTACGGCCCGACGGGTGAGGGCGGCATGGGCCTCATCGACGTGCGCGACATCGCCGCCTTCGCCGCCCGGGTGCTCGCTGACCCGAGGCCGCACCACGGCAGGACGTACACCATCACCGGCCCGGAGAGCATCTCCCTGCGCGAGGCCGCCGCCAGGATCGGCGTCGGCTACCAGCCCGTCGCCCCGGAGGACGCCCACCAGGCGATGCTCCAGGCGGGCCTGCCGGAGTGGGACGCGGCGGTCAACGTCGAGTACGCCCGCGCGTACGCGAGCGGCTGGGGAGACTACGCGACCGGCGACTTCGCCGAGGTGATGGGACACCACGCCCGCGCGTTCGAGGCGTTCGCCGCCGACCACGCCGACCTGCTGGGCCTCAGTCCTCGGTGAGCGCGATGAGGATGTGCTCCATGCAGGCGTGCCCGGCCCGCTCGGCGGCGGCGGCGTCACCGGCCGCGATGGCGCGGGCGATCGCGTCGTGCGGGATGTAGGTCTTGTTGAGTGAGGTGCCGGCCGCGGTGATGCTGACCCGCAGCGCCGCCGAGAAGTCTTCGTACAGGTCGATGAGCACCCGGTTGTGTGTGGCGTACGCGACGGCCATGTGGAAGGCCAGGTCGGTCTCCACGAACCGGGTCGGGTCGTCCTGCTCCCAGGCGCGGTCGCGCTCGGCCAGGGCCGCCTCGATGAGCCTGATGTCCTCGTCGGTGCGCCGGGTGGCGGCCAGCCGGGCCGCCTCCACCTCCAGCGCGCGCCGGACCTCGAAGATCTCCAGCTGCTCGGCCTGCCGCAGCCGCCTGAGCATGGCCCCCGACAGCTCGCTGGTCGCGCGGACGTACGTGCCGTCGCCCTGACGGCACTCCAGCAGACCGGCGTGAGTCAGCGCGCGTACGGCTTCACGAACGGTGTTGCGCCCGACCCCGAGCTGCTCCGCGAGCACCGTCTCGGTCGGGATCTTGCCGTTCATCTGCCACGTGCCGGTGGTGATCTGCTCCTTGAGCTGGTCGATCACCTGGTCGACGAGCGAAGCCCGCTGCGCCGTACGCAGACTCACAGTCCGCCTCCTCTGGGGAAACCAATCATCCTATGAGTCAATGACTGGTGAACCCCAGTGTATTCCAGACTCGGGATGCCCGAGTCTGGAACCCCCCAAGATCAGCGGGCGATGGTCGCGTCGACCGGCAGGCCCGCCATCATCGAACGAACCCCGGCTGCTTCCAGGGCCTTACGATACGCGGCGGTCTGCTGCGACCTGTCACCGACCTGGCCATACAGATCGCCCAGCTCACGCCAGCACCTGGCGACGGTCCGGTCGGTGCCGTACGCCTGGTGGCCTGCTCCGTCGAGGACGATGCGGGCGGCGTTGAGGTGGTCGGCCGGGCTCGCCTGGCGGGCCACGGCGAGCGTGGCACGCACCAGATGCGCCTCGGCCGCGGCGGTGCCGCCACCGAGCAGCCCCAGCGCCTCGCCGGTCAGCGTCTCGGCCCGCTCCGGCTGAGCCGCGCGCAGCATGACGCGGGCCAGCACGATGAGGGCCTCGCCGCGCTCGTGCTCGCGGTGGGCCGACGCGAACACGCGCTCGGCCGCCGACGAGAACCGCTCCGCCTCGTCGACGGGAGCCCAGTCGAGCCGGGCCCAGCGCATGGCCGCACGGGCCGCCTGGAGTGCGATCCGCTGGTCGCGACCGGCGTCGATGGCGTCGTCGGCCAGGCGCACGGCCAGCGCGGAGTCCTCTCCCGCGGCGGCCGTGGCGCTCGCCCGCCACAGGGCTCGGACCTCTCCGGAACGGTCCATAATCTCGCCCAAGCCAGCGACGTCGAGGACCCTCTTGACGAAGGCGAGCTCGGCGGAGTCGCCCGTCCGGTCGGAGTGCGCCTCGACCAGCGCGAGTGCCAGGTCGGTGGCGATCTCGCCCTGCTCGATCGACATCCGCTCGGCCTGCTCCAGCGCCTTGGACGCCAGGTCGCGGGCCCGGAGCCGGTCGCCCGCCCGGTGGTAGCAGCGGCTCAGCGCGATGGTGATCGGCAGGTCGGCGAGGCGTTCGGGGTGAGCGGCTGCCTCCCTACGCAGCCGCTCGAAGGCCTCGACGGCCTGCCCGAGCCTCCCCTGAGCCTCCAGTGCGCGAGCCCTGCCGAAGCGGGCCTGCGCCGTCAGCATCGCGTTCTCCTCGTCGGCGACCTTGACGATCTCTGTGTAACGGTCGGCCGCTACGGCGGGGTCGCCGTGCTGCAGTTCGAGCTCGGCATGACGCAGGCCGAGCTCGGTGTCGATACGTTGGCGGGGCTCTATGCCATGCAGGAGGAACTCGGTCGTGCAGCCGAGTCTCTCGGCCAGAAGCCGGGCGACGACAGGAGTCGGCGTGCGCTTGCCCGACTCAATGAGTGAGACATAACTGTCCGACAGGTCGGGTCCGGCCAGCTGGGCCTGCGACATCCGCCTGTTCAGCCGCAATCCTCGGACGCGGTCACCGATGGTTCCCTGACTCGGCATCTCATCTCTCAAGGCGGGGAAGGGTCAACACTCCGCAATGATTGCATGAAGTAGCCGAATGGGGTATACCCGCGTGAAGAATTCTCTACCTGGAGATTAATCGTCGCTGTCGTCCTTGCCAGGGAAAAGCATCGAGCAGACCTCCAGGTACAGGGTCTCCGGGTACGGAATGTACTCCACCGTGGAGAGCGCCTGGTCCTGGCCGGCGGACTCCAGGATGAACTCGCCGTAGCCGAGCATGCGTCCCAGCAGAGATCGCTGGAAGCTCATGTCGGTGACCTTTCCCAGGGGCATCATCGCGACCTTGCGCGTGATCAGACCGGTTGTCAGAAGCATCCTTTTGGACGTGACGACGAAGTAGTCAACAGACCACTCGGCGACCTTCCAGACAAATCGGATCAGCAGCAGCAGCCACAACCACCAGACGACCACGAGGGCGGTGCCGCCTCCGCCCTCGCCGCTGAAGAACCGGCTGAGAAGCCCGGCGACGATCAGGCCGCCGAAGACCTCGGCGACGGGGCGGAGCAGCACGGCGGGGTGGCGCCGCACCATGATGACTTGTTGCTCGTGGGGGAGTAGGTAGCGGTTGACCGACGACGGCGCAGAGTCCCCGTGGGTCACAAGTCTCATGCGAGATTGTTCACGAACTGGGCCAGTGAGTCGGCCGCGGTGAACATGGTGTCGAACGCCCCTCTGACCGCGTCAGCGGCGTCAGCGGGCCGTGCGAACAGGTAGTACGCGACAAAACCGATGCCGCCGTATGTGAGGACCTTTTTGACCTGCACTGTCGCCTCCGTACCGACTTCCCACTCCACCCGCCGTATACACTACCCACCCCCAAGCCGGGGTAAAGGTGACACGACGAGCTAGTTTGGATCTTGCTTAGCCACGGTCGCTGGCCACCAGGGCCAGGACGTGGAGATGCTTGCGGGCGATCCGCTCGACCAGGTTGGGGTGGGCGTAGCCGGTGACCTCCAGCGCGCCGTAGTGGGCCGCCTCGACGCAGCGCGTCACGGTGGCCGAGGAGTGGACGCCGGCGAACTCCTCGCGCAGCGCCGCCTCGACCTCCGCGTACGGGCTCGACTCCGGCTCGGTGTGATCGTTCACGAGCACACCCCGGAGGTCAGACAAACGCTCATGGTGATCCCCCACACCCAGTGTCTTCCTGACTCTTCGTACCCATGCAATCACAGTATGTAACGAAGTGGCCACGTGGGGTGGGGAATTGGCGCAGGTCAGACGACGCCGTAGAGCCGGTCCCCGGCGTCGCCGAGCCCCGGCACGATGTAGCCGCTCTCGTTGAGCCGCTCGTCGAGCGCCGCCGTGACGACCCTGATGGGCTTGCCCGAGTTGGCGAACACCTTGTCCATGTACGCCAGACCCTCGGGGGCGGCCAGCAGGCAGATGGCCGTCACGTCGACCGCGCCCCGGTCGAACAGGAACTTGATCGCCGCCGCGAGCGTGCCGCCGGTGGCGAGCATCGGGTCCACCACGTAGCACTGCCGGCCGGACAGGTCGTCGGGGAGCCGGGTGGCGTACGTCTCCGCCTGCAGCGTCTCCTCGTCGCGGATCATGCCCAGGAACCCGACCTCGGCGGTGGGCAGCAGCCGCGTCATGCCGTCGAGCATGCCCAGGCCGGCCCGCAGGATCGGCACCACCAGCGGGTGCGGCTTGGCCATCCGCAGGCCGCGCGCGGGGGACACGGGGGTCTCGACCGTCACCTCGACGACGCGGACGTCCCGGGTGGCCTCGTATGCCAGCAGCGTCACCAGCTCGTCCGCGAGCCTGCGGAAGGTGGGGGAGTCGGTGCGGACATCGCGCAGCGCGGTGAGCTTGTGCGCCACGAGCGGATGGTCCACGACGAGGGTTTCCATAACGGACAACGCTATCTTGTGTGCTACGTACCAGCACGTCGTGGTCCCGGTTTTGATCACAATTTGGTCGGAGCGGCTCACGGCGGGCAGCCTGTTCTGGAACGATTGGAAAACTGGAGAGGCTCTGGGATCAGGGTCGGGTGGGGGATCGCGATGACAGACGAAGAGGCGCTCGATTTCGCCATCGTGGTCTATCGAGAGGATGACCGCTGGGATGCCGAGCTGCTCCCCGTCGCGCTCACGTCCGACCTGCAGGGGTTGATCAAGGCGCTCCGCCAGCAGCCGAGCGAGAGCGGCACGGTTGGCCTCGTGGCCGTGGGGGATGAGTTCTTCGTGGCGCTGCGGGTCCTGGGTGAGCGGGTCGATGTCTTCCTGTCCGACATCGCCGCCTCGTGGGACTTCCCGCTGGCCACGCAGGTGCTCGACTATCTCGACGTGCCCGTGCCCGACGAGCAGGAGCTCGACGAGATCCTCCAGGACGAGGACACCGCCCTGCCCGCCGGCGACCTGTCGATCTTCGCGGATCTCGGGCTCGACGAGATGGAGCTCGGCATCCTCTCCGGCGACGTCGACCTGCTGCCGGACGAGGTCCTGTCCAGCATCGCGGCGCGGCTCGGGTTCTCGGAGCCGTTCGAGCGCGCCATCGAATCGGTCTTCGACTGACTCTGGAGCGACATGGCGGCCAACACCTTCTCCGCGGCTTTCGTCCAGACTTCTGACGGTTGGAGCGGCGCCGAGGTCGACCTGACCGGCGTCGAGATCGTCGACGACTTCGGCGACGCCGTGACGGAGGCGCTCGGGCTGGCCGGTGACGAGCTGGCGCTGCTCTGCGTCGAGGTCGAGGACGAATGGTTCGCGATCGTGCGCTACCGCGACGAGGAGGAGCCCCGGGTCTTCCTCTCCGACGCCCACGCGATCCTGTCCGACCATCTGGGCGAGCTGTTCGCCGAGTTCGCCGGGGTCGCGCCCGACAAGGAGGGCAACGAGCTGGGCGTGCGCCCGGCCGGCGACTTCGAGCTGCTGAGCGACCTCGGCGTCAGCTCCGAGGAGCTGCTGGAGCTCAGCATGGAAGAGGGAATGCTGCCGGCCGACGTCATCTCGGTGCTGGCCGAGCGGATGGCGTTCGCCGACGAGCTCGACCGCCTGCGGTGACCTGGGCCGCCGCCATGCGGCTGGCGCTCGCCGAGGCGGCCGCCGCGGGCGAGCGCGGGGAGGTGCCCGTCGGCGCGGTGGTGCTGGGCCCGTCCGGCGAGTCGCTCGCCGCCGCGGGCAACGACCGCGAGTCCGCCGCCGACCCCACCGCGCACGCCGAGGTCCTCGCGTTGCGCGAGGCCGCCCGCCGCCGCCGCACCTGGCGGCTCGACGGCTGCACCCTCGTCGTCACGCTCGAACCGTGCACGATGTGCGCGGGCGCCGCCGTCCTGTCCAGGGTCGACCGGATCGTGTACGGGGCCGTCGACGAGAAGGGCGGGGCCGTGGGCTCCCTGTGGGACGTCGTCCGCGACCGCCGGCTCAACCATCGGCCCGAGGTCGTCATGGGGGTGCTCGCCGAGGAGTGCGCGGCCGTACTAAAGAGGTTCTTCGGCACTCGCCGGATCCGGTAAGCTCGTCGACGGTGGTGTCGCCTAGTGGCCGAGGGCGCACGCCTCGAAAGCGTGTGATGGGGCAACTCATCCGTGGGTTCAAATCCCACCACCACCGCCACCCGGAAGGCCCCCGCACCGAGCGGGGGCCTTTCGCCGTTCAGCGCAGCGCCCACTCGCCCTTCTGGTCGGCGAAGCCGCTGTTGAGCCCGAACTGGAACGTCGCGGGTTCGGCCCCGTCGGGCAGCTCGAACACGATCAGCCCCTTGCGCTTGTCTCCGGCGCTCACCGTCACGCTCCCGGCCAGGGACTGCCCTTCCCGCACGTCGTGGTAGGCCGGGCTGTGCTGCTGGTCCTCCGCGTCGATCAGCCGTGCCCCGTTGTACGGCGCGTCCTCGTACGGGCTCTGCGCCTGGTTGGCGAGCGTCACCTGGACGGCGACCAGCCGGTGGCCTGCCTTGGGCTTGATGTACTCGTTCTCCGGTGTCGCGGGCGCGATGAGCTTCTCGACCGTGACGGCCACCTCGGCGCCCTCGAAGCCGGTGAGCGTGAGCGTCTCCCCCAACGCGGCCTTGCCGCCCTGCACGGGCTGCTCGTCGCCCGACGGTTCCGGCGAGGGGTCCTGTGACGGATCCTGCGTGGGCGCCTCGTCCTCGGGGGTCGCGGTGTCCGTCGCCACCGGGGTGCGGCCGGCGTCGGAGGAGGCCAGTGTCAGGAGCACCGCGGCGCACCCGCCCAGCAGCAGCAGCGGCAGTCCGATGGCCAGCACCAGGATCAGCGCCAGGTTGGACTTGCGCGGAGGGGGCGGCGGTGGCGGCCCGTATCCGCCGTACCCATAAGGCGGTTGCTGTCCGGGTGGTGGTCCTGGGGGATATGACACGTGATCTCTCCCGCGTGTGGGGTGAAAGGTGCTGGAGAGACGCGCGAACGGGCCATCCGGTTTGCCGGTAAGAAAAGAAAAAGGCCGCGATTAGCGGCCTTTTTCACTAACTAGGTAGTTCGAGAACTCGCGCATGCAAGATGGACCGCTGATGCAGCGCCGCGCGCAGCGCCCGATGCAGACCGTCTTCCAGATACAGCTCGCCCTGCCACTGCACCACATGCGGAAAGAGATCACCGTAGAACGTCGAATCGGCGGCGAGGAGCGAGTGCAGGTCCAGCATGGCCTTGGTGGTGATCAACGAGTCGAGCCGGACCTGCCGCGGCGGTATCTGGGCCCAATCGCGGTTGGACAATCCATGTTCGGGATAGGGCCGTCCGTCGCCGACCATCTTGAAGATCACCCCACCGATTTTAGGAGAGATTCCGCACGCTTGCGCTCTCCGCGCTGCTCATCCCAGCTCGGAGCCCTCGCAACGGCCCGGATTCCCGGTGTCGTAGCCGAGCTGGAACGCGGCCATGCGCTGCTTCGAGCTGCCGTGCGTGAACGACTCGGGATCCACCCGGCCGCCGCTGCGCTGCTGGATCCGGTCGTCGCCGACCGCGGCCGCCGCGTCGAGCGCCTCGGCGATGTCGGTCTGGGTGAACTCCTTCTCGTAGAAGCCGCCTTCGTACGCCTTCTTCGCCCACACCCCGGCGAAGCAGTCGGCCTGCAGCTCCACCGCCACCGAGCTGCCGGACTCCAGGGCGCCGAGCAGGTTCTGCACGTGGTGACCGTACTCGTGGGCGATCACGTACGCCTGCGCGAACGGGCCGCCCTTGGCCCCGAAGCGCGACTGCAGGTCGTCGAAGAAGGTCAGGTCCAGGTAGACCCGCTGGTCGCCGGGGCAGTAGAACGGGCCGACGGAGGAGTCGGCCGCGCCGCAGGCGGTGCGCACACCGCCGGAGTAGAGCACGGTCTTGGCCGCGCGGTACTCGGCCAGCTCGGTCTTCCAGTAGTCCTGGATGCTGTTGACCACGCCGACGACCTGGCACTTCTCGCTCTGGTCGGCGTCCTTGCCGGTGCGGCACTCCTGGGCCAGGTTGGCCGGCGGCTGCTGCTGCCCGGGCTCGGTCCCCCCGCCGATGTTGTTGAGCACGAAGACCAGGACGAGCGCGATCAGGCTGACGATCCCGCCGCCCCCGACGACCATGCCACCGGGAAACCTGCCGCCGCCGCCTCCACCGCCGCCGCGATCCTCCACCTGTGAGGCGTCGAGGTTGACATTGTCCTTGAAGTCCATCGCCGGAGGTCCTTCCCTGGAGGGTGCTCTACTGCTTCCCCCTGGACAAGGCATGATTCCTCGACCGCCCCTGACGGTCCCGGCATGATTCTCAGGGCAGGTCTCAGGGACTCACCTGAGGACGGCCGGGCCCCGGGTCACGACAATCGGGACATGAACCTGAGACGAGCGGGAGTGATCGCGGGTCTGCTGGGGCTGGCGGCGATGACGACGGCGTGCGGGATCGGCGGCCCCAGGAACGCGGACACGGCCTCCTACGAGGTCACCGACACGGTGAACGCACTCCAGGTCGAGGCGGACTCCGGCGCGATCGAGGTGATCGAGTCGGACCGTGAGGGCGTGCACGTCACCGAGGCCCTCACCTGGAGCAGCGACCGGCAGCCCGAGACCAGCCACGAGGTCAAGGACGGCACCCTGGTGCTCGCCTTCGCCTGCCCGACCGGACTGGGCGCGTTCCACTGCGAGGTCGGCTACAAGGTCGAGGTGCCCCGAGGGGTGCGGGTCAAGGCCGGGACCGACTCCGGCGCGGTGACGCTGCGCGGCCTGTCGGGCGAGGTGGACGCGACCTCCGACTCCGGCCGGATCGAGGCCACCGAGCTGACCGGCAAGAAGGTCGTCGCCCAGACCGACTCGGGCGGCATCACCCTGTCCTTCAAGGCGCCGCCGGACACCGTCGAGACGCAGTCCGACTCCGGGTCGAGCGTCGTGCGCGTGCCCGGGGGCCCGTACGCCATCACCGCCACGACCGACTCGGGCGGCAAGCGGATCGACGCCGCCCACGACGCGGGCGCGCCGCGCACGATCAGCGTGCGCAGCGACTCGGGCGCGCTGGAGGTGCTTCCTGCCTGAGCCGCGGCCCCAGTATGTGCGCAACCGCAACTGCTCAGTCATCTCCGGGTAACACAAGGGGTGAAGGCTGGCCGCGATCACCCGTCTGGGGAGGCGACCGCCATGGACATCGACCACTCGAGCATGGAGAGCAGCGGCCAGGCAATATACGCCGAGGGCGGTGACATCGGCCGCAAGATCGGCCGGCTCCGCACGGAGCTGGAGCCGCTCATCCCGTACTTCGGCAACCCGGAGAGCGACGAGGCCGCAAGGATCTTCCGCAAGGGCGCCGACGGCCACCCCGGCTTCGACAGCGCCTACGCAGACCTGGGCACGGCCATCGACAACATCGTCCAGGCCTACCGGAGCATCGGGTCCGCCGTCGTGGCCATGAGCAAGAACGTCAAGGCGGCCGACTGGGCGAGCATGGTCGACCAGAACGCGTCCGTGCGTGACGTGGTCGCCTACGGCAAGCGCGAGGACGACGAGATCAGCGTGCCCACCACCCCCGTCGAGCGAGCCTGAGAGGGGACGCGCATGGCCGTCGGTCTCGCCACCAAGGTGGCCCTGGGCGGCATGGCCGGGGCCGGCCTCGCCGGGGCGCTGGCGCCCGAGGTGCTGTTCGGCATCTCCTATCTCGAAGGCGACCCGGCGATGATCCGCCGGGCGGCAGACGTCCTGGACGACATGGCCGACGCCGTCGACGAGCACTTCCGTGAGGCGAACGAGGCCGCCAAGACCGTCTGGGAGAAGAGCGCGGACCCGGCGGTCGACGAGTTCAAGAAGTTCTGGGAGAACGAGTACGGTCCCGCGATGCTCGCGATCTCCCTCAAACACCGCAACGCGGCCAACGCCTGCCGGGCGTACGCCGACATGATCGAGAAGGTCAACCACGCGCTGCGCGTGCTGTGCTGGATCCTGACCGTCGACATGATGTACACCATCGGCTATCAGGTGTTCACCTGGAAGCTCTTCCAGGCCATCATGAAGCGGCAGGCGATCCTGCTCAAGCTGAGCGCCCACCGGTTCGTCACCATGCTGCTGCCCATGTTCGCCTACTGGGTGGCCGACAGCGTCGCGTACGCGACGGGCGAGGTGGTGCTGCCCCTGGCGCTCAACCAGGTGGGCGGCATCAAGACCGATCTGTCCGGCAACGACGTCAGGTCGGCCGGCTACAACCTCACGGCCTTCCGCGAGCACTTCGTCGCGAACATGGCCTTCAACGGGGTCATCGACGGCTCGATGGCGCTGATGGCGAAGGTGCCAGGGCTGCGGGCCGTCACCACCAACGTCCGCCTGCCGAACGGCAAGGAGCTGAACACGGGCAACTTCCTGCCCCGGCTGGCCGCCTCGACGACGTACTCCATGACCCTGGACGCCCAGCACGGCGACAACCCCCTGCCCGGCACCGAGCACGGGCTGACCGAGCAGGAGATGTACCAGAAGTTCATCGTGCACGGCACGCGCAGCCTGATCCCGCGGCTCTAGCCCGCCGGCTCACTCGCCGAGGTACGGGCGCGTCACCTCCATGAGGCGGCGCGCCGCGTCCTCCGCCGCGCGCCGCGACAGGTCCATGATCGTGTCGGCCAGCTCCCGCGAGCCCATCCGCATGGCCCGCGGGTCGATGTGCAGCGCGGTGAGCTGGCCGGACGCCGAGACCCGTACCTGGATCCTGTCGTCCTGGGTCGCCGCCCGGCCGACCACCTCGCCGACCTGGCCCATGACGTCGGAGAACTCCTGGGAATTGGCCCGGAACTCCGTCATGAGGCGGTCGAGTTCGGGGTCGCCGGTGGGCTGCTCGCGTTCGGGCATGAGGCATTGTCCTGCCCCGGGATGTCCGGCGTGCTACGAACGTGAAACCGGCGACCTCCTGATCACGCGCCGACGTAGTCCGCGAGGTGCTCGCCGGTGAGCGTGGAGCGGGCGGCGACGAGGTCGGCGGGCGTGCCCTCGAAGACGATCCGGCCGCCGTCGTGACCGGCGCCGGGGCCGAGGTCGACGATCCAGTCGGCGTGCGCCATGACCGCCTGGTGGTGCTCGATGACGATGACCGACCGGCCCCCGTCGACCAGCCGGTCGAGCAGGCCGAGCAGCTGCTCGACGTCGGCGAGGTGGAGGCCGGTGGTCGGCTCGTCCAGGACGTACACAGGACCGGGGCGCGCGGCCCGCGAGCCCGAGCGCGGCGGCGTCTCGGCCAGGTGGGTGGCCAGCTTGAGCCGCTGCCGCTCACCGCCGGACAGCGTGGTGAGCGGCTGGCCCAGGCTGAGGTAGCCGAGCCCGACGTCGGCGAGCCGGTCGAGGATGGCGTGCGCGGCGGGCGTGCGGGCCTCGCCCGCACCGAAGAACTCCCTGGCCTCGGTCACCGGCATCGCGAGCACCTCGCTGATGTCGCGCCCGCCGAAGCGGTAGTCGAGCACCGCGGCCTGGAACCGCTTCCCCTCGCAGTCTTCGCAGGTGGTGGACACGCCGGCCATTATCCCCAGGTCGGTGTAGACGACCCCGGCGCCGTTGCAGGTGGGGCAGGCGCCCTCGGAGTTGGCGCTGAACAACGCCGGCTTCACGCCGTTGGCCTTGGCGAACGCCTTGCGGATCGGGTCGAGCAGGCCGGTGTACGTGGCCGGGTTGCTCCGGCGTGAGCCCTTGATCGGGCTCTGGTCGACGTAGACCACTCCCGCGTCGGCGGGGATCGAGCCGTGGATCAGCGAGCTCTTGCCGGAGCCGGCCACGCCGGTGATCACGCAGAGCACCCCGAGCGGGAGGTCGACGTCCACGTCGCGAAGGTTGTGGCGGTTGGCGCCGCGGATCTCCAGCGCCCCGGTGGGGGTGCGCACCGCCGGCTTGAGCGACGCCCGGTCGTCGAGGTGGCGCCCGGTGACCGTGCCGCCGGCCCGCAGGCCCTCGACGGTCCCCTCGAAGCAGATGGCGCCGCCCGCCGTGCCGGCGCCGGGGCCGAGGTCCACGACGTGGTCGGCGATCGCGATCGTCTCCGGCTTGTGCTCGACGACCAGCACCGTGTTGCCCTTGTCGCGCAGCCGCCGCAGCAGGTCGTTCATCCGCTGGATGTCGTGCGGGTGCAGGCCGATGGTCGGCTCGTCGAAGACGTACGTCACGTCGGTGAGCGCGGAGCCGAGATGGCGGATCATCTTCGTGCGCTGGGCCTCGCCGCCCGACAGCGTGCCCGCCGGCCGCTCCAGCGAGAGGTAGCCCAGCCCGATCTCCACGAACGAGTCGAGCGTGTGCAGCAGCTTGCCGAGCAGCGGCGCCACCGACGGCTCGTCGAGGCTCCGCACCCAGTCGGCCAGGTCGGTGATCTGCATCGCGCAGGCGTCGGCGATGTTGACGCCGCCGATCTTCGAGGATCTGGCCTCCTCGCTGAGCCGGGTGCCGTCGCACTCGGGACAGGTGGTGAACGTGACCGCCCGGTCCACGAACGCCCGGATGTGCGGCTGCATCCCCTCCCTGTCCTTGGAGAGGAACGACTTCTGGATCTTCGGGATCAGGCCCTCGTACGTGAGATTGACGCCGTCGACCTTGACCTTGACCGGCTCCTTGTAGAGGAAGTCCTGGAGCTCCTTCTTGGTGTACTCGCGGATCGGCTTGTCCGGGTCGACGAAGCCCGACTCGGCGTAGACGCGCACCGTCCAGAAGCTGTCGGACTTCCAGCCGGGGATGGTGAACGCGCCCTCGCTGATCGACTTGGAGTCGTCGTAGAGCTGGCTGAGGTCGATGTCGGAAACCGTGCCCCGGCCCTCGCAGCGCGGGCACATGCCGCCGATGCGGGTGAAGGTCGCCCGTTCGGTCTTCCGCGCGCCGCGCTCGACCGTGATCGCGCCGCTCGCCCGTACGGTCGGGACGTTGAAGGAGAAGGCCTGCGGCGAGCCGATGTGCGGCTCGCCGAGCCGGCTGAACAGGATGCGCAGCATCGCGTTGGCGTCGGTGACGGTGCCGACGGTGGAGCGGGGGTCGGCGCCCATCCGCTGCTGGTCGACGATGATCGCGGTCGTCAGCCCGTCGAGCACGTCGACGTCCGGGCGGGCCAGGCTCGGCATGAAGCCCTGGACGAAAGCGCTGTAGGTCTCGTTGATCAGCCGCTGGGACTCGGCGGCGATGGTGCTGAACACCAGCGAGCTCTTGCCCGAGCCGGAGACGCCGGTGAACACCGTCAGCCGGCGCTTCGGGATCTCGACGCTGACGTCCTTGAGGTTGTTCACCCGCGCGCCGTGCACGCGGATCAGGTCGTGACTGTCGGCGGCGTGCGACTCGGGCGACCGCGTTTCCGTTCTCGTGCTCATGCCTATCGCTTCTCCATCTGTTCCGCTCGGTCGCTCGGGTGGCATCGTCGGCTTCGAGCGGTCTTGTTCTGTTCGGGGGGTCTGACTACCCTTTCAGCCCGCTTCCTGGATGCGGATCATGTTGCCCGCGGGGTCGCGGACGGCGCAGTCACGCACCCCGTACGGCTGCTCGGCCGGCTCCTGGATGACCTCCACGGAGTTGGCCCGCAGCCGCTCGAAGAGACCGTCGAGGTCGGTGGTGGCCAGGACGACCCCGGCGTACGTGCCCTTGGCCATCATCTCCGAGATGGTACGACGCTCGTCCTCGGTGAGCCCCGGGTCACCGCTGGGCGGCTGCAGGACGATGGACGTGTCAGGCTGGCCGGCGGGGCCGACCGTGATCCAGCGCATCCCGTCGTAGCCGACGTCGTTGCGCACCTCGAAGCCCAGGACGTCGCGGTAGAAGGCCAGCGAGGCGTCGGGGTCGTCGTGGGGAAGGAAACTCGCGTGAATGGTGATGTCCATGTCCCTCACGCTAAGCGCGGCACGGTGAACGGTGCTTCTCGATTCCTGATCGGGTTGACAACCGTGCCGGTCAACATTCAAGGGTCTCGGCGCCGAGGAACGTAGCGTCCGTGGGGAAGGTGAGACCGGTGATGCTGCTCGCCAGCGCGAATGAGGCCTCGATCCGATGCTCGATGCCCGGGCCGTCGAGGTCGTGGCCGGGATCCAGCCCGACCTCGCGCATCTTCGCGACGAACCGGTCCGGATCACTGCCTGCCCGGTGGTTCGGGCACATCGGATCGAATGAGACGACCGGCACGCCGTCGACGATGTAGGCGAAGGTGTCCTGGGCGTAGTCGTGACGGCAGACCGACACGACCTCGGTTCCACGTGAAACCCTGCCGTAGATCGAGGCGTCGACGGCGAGCTGCCATCCGCCCGGCTCGACCACCACGGTCCAGTCGCCGACCCTGGCCGCGCCGATGAACCCGGCCGCGTCCTCCCTCATCGTGTCCGCCGAGCGCTCGTCCAACTCGTCGAACGTCACCTCTTCCATGGTGTCCTCGTCCACTCCGAACCGGCGCAGGACCTCCTCGGGTGAGACGTCGCGGACGAAGGACACACAGAAGATCTCGCCCAACGTGTCGTATCCGGGAAAGCCGGGGGTCTCCGCCATGGTGCGCTCCTCGGGTCGGGGGGTGAGCGGCATCATGGCAGCCCCCACCGACAGACCGCGGGGTCTCAGGCAGGCGGCGCCAGCCGGCCCACCCGATCGAGAAGCGCATCGTCCGCGTCACCCACGAGCACGCCGTTGCTCACCGAAGGCCGGCAACGGGGAAGGATCCGCACCCAGGCCGGCGGTCCCTCCGCATAACCGAAGTGCAGAAGGAGCATCTCCCGTCGTCTGCCGTCGACTTCCGTGCACGTGTTCCCGCCCGGTCCGGCGTCCAGCGCGTTCAGCTCCGCCGCCAGCGCACGCGCCTGCTGCTCCCCATGCTCCAGCCCGCGAGACGGGCGGGGCGTGGAGCTTCCCCTTTGTTCTTGCCGGCAGACCAGCACCTTGATCGCGCCGTCGGGCGCCATCTGCTCACCCTGTCCCCGCCGTCCCGTCGCGGGGTCACAAGGATTCCTGGGCGGGGGGAGCGTCCAGGTCCCGGTGCGGTAGGCGGCGGTGATGCCGGGCCCGATGGAGGAAGCGCTGACGACTGTGCCGTTGGTGGTCGTGACGCAGGAGTTGACCTCTTCGGCACTGCCCACCCACAGCGTCCGGCCATCGGGGTAGGTGAACCGGATGAGGTAGTTGGTCATCGGTCCGCCCACCAACGTGCACGTGTTCTCGACACGATCAGTGGTGACCGGGAGATACCCCAGGTCGCGGGCCATCGACGCGGCCTGGTCGGTCAAGATTCGTGATCCGGCCAGGGGTTCCCCGCCCGGCTTCGCGTTCTGCCCGGGGTAGGCGCAGATCAACGCGCTCGCCGGTCTCCCGGGCACGAGAGAGTCCTCGGCCCCGTCGACGTCGGCGGCTTCCGGGACCCAGCGGCCGATCTCGTCACTGTCCCATCGCTGCGGACACGGGGCCGGCGCCGGCGGCGCGGGCTCGCGGACCGTGTCCCGGACCAGGACGACGCCGGCGGGAAGCAGGACCGCCGCCACGACGACGCTGATCCAATGGAGGGGCCTCACGCGTCTATGACGTGGTGGGTCCGCCACCGGTTCACCGAACGCGATCTCTGCCCCTTCGACGATGGGGATCAGCTCGGGACCCCGAGGGGTTGCCCCTATACACGCCTTCCAAGTCTGTTGACCTTCGTTCACCGCCGGTCATCAGGGTCTCCAGCTGCGGCAGCGGCTCTCGGCGAACGCCTCCGTACGGGATGAACTGAGACGGAATCGAGCCTGCCTGGCGCAAGATCTGCTGTAACACTCTTTTCTGTGACCAGAGACCGGCCCGGCCGTATCAGCCCCGGCGATATCTACGAGGACTGCGCTTTCCACCCCGTACTCTGCACCTTCAACGATGACGATCAGATCGCGGGGATATCCCTGATCGACGCCTCCATGCCGCGCGCCTGCTCCGTCGGCTTCTGCGGAGTGATCAAACTTTCCATCGATGACGTCATCGCCGCGCGCGCCGACTGGCCTGCCTACCTCGCTCGACGCAAGGCCGAGTTCGAGCAGGAATCCGGCTCAGAAGCCTGACGAAGCCGCCTGGCGCTGCAGCAGACCACCGGTCGCCCCGTCAGCCCCTTCTGGCCCTTGGAGTTCCGAGCGAACCGTGATGGCTGGTCCAGCGGCGGCGTGGCTCGCCGGTGCCGGCAGGTGACTGACAGCATCCTGAACACGGTGGCCAGGCAGGTCGGCGGCCTGCTCCGGGAGGCAGGCGAGGAGGGTCACGAGCTTCCAACTGAGACAGGAAACGACGAAGGGGCCGACTGGGTAGGGTCGGCCCCTTCGCGTAACTGCCTCAACCAGGCGCGGAGGATGGGGGATTTGAACCCCCGAAGGGTTGCCCCTTACACGCTTTCCAAGCGTGCGCCCTCGGCCACTAGGCGAATCCTCCGCCGACGAGCTTACCGGACTCCTCGGGGTCCCGGGACCACCATTTTGGTGGCAGCGAGCACTGCCGGGTGTGGATAGACTGTCCCCGGACCCCTCGCGCGGCGTCATCCTGTGAACCTCCCCAGGGCCGGAAGGCAGCAAGGATAAGCGGGCTCTGGCGGGTGTGCGAGGGGTTCCTTCGTTGGGAGCCCCTCGCAGGCGGGATGGTCGTATGAGCCTTGCGCTGTACCGCAAGTACCGACCCGGCACCTTCGCGGAGGTCAAGGGTCAGGAACACGTCACGGACCCGCTGCGGCAGGCGCTGCGCACCGGCCGCATCAACCACGCCTACCTGTTCAGCGGCCCGCGCGGATGCGGCAAGACCTCCAGCGCGCGCATCCTGGCCAGGTCACTCAACTGCGAGAAGGGCCCGACCCCCGACCCGTGCGGCGTGTGCGAGTCGTGTGTGGCGCTCGCTCCCACCGGTCCCGGCCACCTCGACGTCATCGAGATCGACGCGGCCTCGCACGGCGGCGTCGACGACGCGCGCGACCTGCGCGAACGCGCGTTCTTCGCCCCCGTGTCGGCGCGCTACAAGATCTACATCATCGACGAGGCGCACATGGTGACCCGCGAGGGTTTCAACGCGCTGCTGAAGCTCGTCGAGGAGCCGCCGCCTCACCTGAAGTTCATCTTCGCGACGACCGAGCCGGAAAAGGTCATCGGCACCATCAAGTCGCGTACGCACCACTACCCGTTCCGGCTGATCCCTCCGGCGACGCTGCGCGCCCTGCTGGAGGAGATCCTCGTCGCCGAGGACGTCCCCTACGAGCCGGCCGCGCTGCCGCTGGTCGTGCGCGCCGGAGCCGGCTCGGCCCGCGACTCGCAGTCCATCCTCGACCAGCTCCTCGCCGGCGCGGGCGACGACGGCATCACCTACGCCCGCGCCGTCTCCCTGCTCGGCTACACCGACGCCGACCTCCTGGACGAGGTGGTCAACGCGTTCGCCGCCCGCGACGGCGCCCTGGTCTTCCAGGCAGTCAACCGGGTCATCGAAGGCGGCCACGACCCGCGCCGGTTCGCCTCCGACCTGCTCGAACGCTTCCGTGACCTGGTCATCCTGGCCAACGTCCCCGAGGCGGCCACCAACGGCCTGCTCGACCGTCCTGCCGACGAGCTGGAACGGCTCGTCCAGCAGGCGTCCTCGATGGGGCCCGCCGAGCTGACCCGCGCGGCCGAGATCTTCAACGCCGGGCTGACGGAGATGCGCGGCGCCACCTCGCCGCGCCTGCTCCTGGAGCTGATGTGCGCGCGGGTCCTCCTCCCGGCCGCGGAGCAGGGCGAGGCCGCGCTGCTGGCCCGCCTGGAGCGCCTCGAACGCGGCAGCGCCGTCGCGGGCATGGCCGCCCGCGCGGTCCCGGCCGCTCACGCTCCTGCGGGTACGGGGAATGCGCCCGGAAGCTCCGGTACGGGACACGCGGGTGGTGGCGTTGCCCCGGCTCCCGGCTACCCGGAGAGCGTGGCCTCGGCGGGGGGCGGGGCAGGCTCCGCGCCCGGCACGGTGGTCACCCCCAGCGGGCAGGCGTTGGACGCCGCGGTGGCGGGTGGTCAGGCGCAGGACCGGTCCCAGCAGGGGCGAGCCGGACAGGCCGCCGGTGAGGGGGCGGGGCGACGGGCCGACGACGACTGGCCCGAGCCGGTCCGGCCGGGCAGCGGCGGTCCGGGCGCGCAGTCCGCGGGTGCTCCCGGACAGCCCCAGAGCGGGTCTTCTTCCGCGCCTGGCCAAGTAGAGGGCGGGTCCTCGCAGGCCGCGTCCGGTGGTCCGGCTCATGGCGGGCCGTCGCATTCCGGGTCGGGTCAGGTTCATGGCGGGCCGTCGCAGGCGGCGTCCGGTGGCCATGGCGGGCAGCCGGGTGGCGGGTCGGCCACGGCGGGGCTGCAGCAGCAGTGGCCCGCGGTGCTGGCCGCGCTCAAGCAACGCAGCATCGTCGTGTGGGCGAACGTCAGCACCAACGCCCAGGTGGTCGGCGTCGAGGGCAACCTGGTGACGCTCGGGTTCACCCAGATCGGCGCGATGAAGAACTTCACCGGCGGCGGCAAGGACGCCGTCGTGGCCACGGCCCTCGCCGACGTGCTGGGGGGCACGTGGCGGGTCGAGGCCGTGGTCGGCAACGGGCCGCCGCCGTCTCGCGGTGGTCATCCGGGCGCTCCCGCCGGGCCGTACGGGGGTTCCCAGGGTCCTGCGGGCGGGCAGCAGAGTGGTGAGGCACGCCAAGGGGGTGGTGCCGGGCCGTCCGCTGACGACGGCCCCGGACCGCATGGCGGCTCCGGGGGCGACGGTGCTTCCATCGGGCGGCTCGGGGGTTCGGCCGGGGTCGGCGGGGCTGTGACCGCTGTCGGCGCACAGCCGGTCGGGGCTCAGGGCGCGATGGCCGGTGGCGCTGCCGCCCAGGGTGGGATGACCGGTGGCGTCATGGCTCCCCAGGGCGGGGCGGTCGATGGCGGCGGTCCGGCTGGGGCCGCAGGCGGCGGTTCTGCCGGGGTGGCCGGCGGCGGTCCTGCTGGGCCGGCCGGTGGTGACGGTCCCGCCGGAACTGCCGGTGGTGCCTTGCCCGGCCGGGGCGGGGCCGCTGGTGGCGTCGGGACGGCTGGTGCTCAGGGCGGTGTCGGGTCGGTTGGCGCTCAGGGCGGTCTGGGGTCGGCTCATGCTCAGGGCGGGGCCGCGGGCGGTGCACCAGGTGGGCTCGCTGGGACGGGAGGCGTTCAGGCGGGCGGTGGGTCGCAGCGGCCTACGACGGATGAGTCCTGGCCGTCGGCACCTGACGATCCCGGGCTCGGTTCCCCGCCCACGCCGGATCCCTCGCAGGCGGTTCCCGCCGGAGGGATGGCCGGGGCTGGGCTGGCCGCGGCTCGGTCGGCGGCCAGGGCGGCGGCTCAGGCGGGCCCTCGGGTTCCGGCCGCTCGGCAGGGAGGCGGCGGCTCGGCCGGATGGCCCAGCGCCATCCCGAAGCGAGGCCCCGCGGCCGACGCAGACGAGGTGGACCCGCTCAACGACGCCGACGCCGACGTGGACGAGCTCTCGGGGATGGCACTGCTGGAGCGCGAACTGGGCGCCAAGGTCATCGGAGAGATCGACCACACCTGAAGCCCCGGTTCCGGGCGGGGGAGTTCGGCCACACCTGAACCGGCGGTTCCAGGCGGGGGAGATCGGCCATACCTGAGCCCGCGGTCCCGGGAGGGGGGCTGAGGACATCTGACCCCGGTCCTCGGCTCGGGTTTCTTTGCGGCCGAGCCGTCCGCGGGTGGGGCGATGGTGACGGACGTGCGGCGACTTCATGTGGTTCGCGGGACCGGTGGGTGCTCGTGGCAGGCTGGTGCGGGTGCTCGCGGCGTCTCGGGCGGCGGGATGTGACCAGGCCGTACGGCTGGGGTGGCGTACTCGACTGCGGCGTGCGCGGGAGGCCGTGCGGCGGGCTGGCTGTGCGTGGAGGCGAGTCGGGGCGTCGCGGGGAAGGCTCCACCGGCGCAAAGGTCGCAAGGTCGCGGGGAAGGGCTCAACGGGCACAAGGGGTGCCAAGGCGCCGTTATGGGGTGTGTGCGCGTGGGGTGTGAACGGCGGGCCGGGTGTGGGCGTGCCGAGGGGGTGTGAAGCCCGGTGTGAACCTCGGGTGTGAAGGTCCGGCGGATGCGTCAGGGGGCGCGGAGGCGGGCGCGGGCGGCAGCCGCTCTGGGGTCCGCCTGAGGGAGGCTCAGGGCGAGGCGTTCGAGGAGCTGGAAGTCCTCACGGCCGTTCGCCGTCTGCGCGTACGCCCACAGGTCGCCGGGCGAGCCGCGCTGCAGGAGGCAGGTGCGGACCTGGACCTCCAGCTCGTCGCGTTCCCGGCGGATCTCGGGCGACTCGGAGCGGGGCAGCAGGGGGCCGGGGTAGGCGCGGGCCAGGGAGGCGGGGTCGTCGGCGGCCAGGAGGCGGCGCAGGTCCAGGAAGTCGGCCTCGACGGGGCAGGTCAGGTGGTACGGCTTGGCGCCGATCGGCACCTCCAGATGGGTGCGCAGGCGGTGCATCTCGGCGCGGATGGTGACCGGGTTGCCGTCGTCGCCGTACAGGTGGAAGGAGAGCTGCTCGGCCGTCAGGCCGCGCGGGTAGAGCGCCAGGATGGCGAGGATCTCGGCGTGCCGGAGGGAGAGCAGCACCGTGCGGCCGTCGACGATGGCCGTCGGCGGGCCGTCGCCGAGGAAGGTGAGGGCGAGCGCCGACGGGCCGGAGGTCTGGGTGGCGCGCAGCAGGTAGCCGTCGGAGAACGGCTCCAGCTGGGCGACCCGCCCGTCGCGCAGGATCATGCGTTCGCCGGCGGCGGGGAGCTGGACGCGCGGCCCGAGGTGGCCGCCGGGGTCGCCGGCGATGACCCGGCCGCTGGCGGAGAGCAGGACGGCGGGGGCGCGGAGCGACTCGTAGCGGCGGCGCAGCGACTCGTCACGCTCGTGCATGCGCAGCGCGAGCTGGGTCTCGGCCAGCTTCGCCGTGGCGTTGACCAGGGCGACGGTGGCCGGGTGGAGGCTCGTCGCGGTGCCGCTGACGTCGACGCAGCCGAGGAGCCCGCCGGTCTCAGGGTCGAGGATGGGGGCGGCGCTGCAGGACCAGACGTGCAGCACGCGCATGAGGTGTTCCTCGGAGTAGACGTGCACGGGCCGCCGCAGCGCCAGGGCGGTGCCGATGCCGTTGGTGCCCGCGGCCTCCTCGGCCCAGCGGTGGCCGTCGGCGAGGCCGACCTCGTCGGCGCGGTCCATGGTGGCGGCGTTGCCGTCGCGCCACAGGATCCTGCCGTCGTGGTCGGTGAGGATCATGATGTGCCCGCCCTCGTCGGCCACGGTGCGCAGGGTCTGCGTGATGAGCGGGAGCAGCGGCCGCAGGGCGTGGGACTCGAACAGGCCCTGCACCCGCACGGGGTTCTGGCCGGCCGGGGCGCCCGGCGCGTCGGGGTCGATGCCGGCTTCCAGCGAGCGTCGCCAGGAGTCGCGGATCAGCTTGCGCGGGCCTCCGGGGATCGGGGCGGCGGCGGTCATGACTTCGTGCGCGGCCCGCAGGCGGCGGGAGTATGCGTCAAGGTGAGCGTAACTCATCGGCCACTCCAAGTAATCGTCCCCCTAAGGGAGCATCCGTGCTGGGGTGCCGCCCGCGCAAGCGGTTCGGGGGATTGCTGAGGGTGATTGAACGATAGCAACGTGTGTGCAACCTAGCTCGGGATAGCGTTTCTGGGTACCGCGTCGGCGTGGTGCGGCCGCTCCGGTCGACGCGACTGGCCGGGTCCCGGACGCTGGAGGGGGGCCGGGACCCGGCCAAGATCATGCCCGGAATCATGGTTCACGGGCGAAACACCTGTATGCCTCCAGTACATGCCGAGGCCCAAACACCGTAGGCTCGTGGCAGTCAAGAACGCGGAGCCACGAGGAGCGCACGACGGTGAACCCAGGGGATGTCAACCTGCAGCAGCTGCTGGAGCAGGCCCAGCTCATGCAGCAGCAGCTCGTGAGTGCCCAGCAGGAGCTCAACGACGCGCAGATCGAGGGCTCGGCCGGCGGCGGGATGGTCACCGCCGTGGTCAACGGCTCGGGCGAGCTGCTCGAGCTCAAGATCGATCCGAGTGTCATCGACGCCGGAGACCCGCAGGACACCGCCGACACGATCGCCGACCTGGTGATCGCCGCGGTGCGCGACGCCATCAGGGCGGCCGGAGACCTGCAGCAGGAGAAGCTCGGCCCGCTGGCCCAGGGGCTGGGCGGCGGCGGCCTCGGCCAGTTGCCAGGGTTCTAGCGATGTACGAAGGGGTCGTCCAGAACCTGATCGACGAGCTGGGCCTGCTGCCCGGCGTCGGTCCCAAGAGCGCGCAGCGCATCGCCTTCCACCTGCTGGCGGCCGACCCGGCCGACGTCAGGCGGCTGGCGCACGCGCTGCTGGAGGTCAAGGAGAAGGTCCGGTTCTGCCGGGTGTGCGGCAACGTGGCCTCCGAGGAGGAGTGCCGCATCTGCCGCGACCAGCGCCGCGACACCCATGTGATCTGCGTGGTGGAGGAGTCGAAGGACGTCGTCGCGATCGAGAAGACGCGCGAGTTCCGCGGCACCTACCACGTGCTCGGCGGGGCCATCAGCCCGATCGACGGCGTCGGCCCCGACGACCTGCGGATCCGCGAGCTCATGACCCGGCTGGCCGACGGCCGGGTGACGGAGCTCATCCTCGCCACGGACCCCAATCTCGAGGGTGAGGCGACGGCTACCTACCTCGCCCGTCTGGTCAAGCCGATGGGCATCAAAGTGACACGACTGGCCAGCGGTCTGCCCGTGGGCGGTGATCTCGAGTACGCCGACGAGGTGACCTTGGGCCGCGCGTTCGAAGGACGGAGGCTGCTGGATGTCTGACGAGTGGGGAGTGCTGGCGGAGGAGATCGCCGGCCACGCTCAGAACTACGTGGACGGCCTGGAGAGGGTCGCGGGCGGCGAGGGGGGCGACGCCATCTGGTCGCTGCTCCTGGTCGAGGTCGCCCAGGTCAGCCTGGCGGGCGCCAAGCTGGGGGCCAACCGCGACGTGATCCTGTCGGGCAACTACGAGCCGCCGCTGAGCGAGGATCCCGACATCGACGAGGTCCGCACCGCCCTGGCCGAGCGGCTGGGCCCGGTCGACGACTACGCCGAGGTGTTCGACCCGTACAAGGACACCGGAGTGACTCCCTACCGTCTCTCCGACGACCTGACCGCGGTCGCCGCCGACCTCATCCATGGGCTCCGCCACTATCAGGCCGGTCGGCCGCACGAGGCGCTGTGGTGGTGGCAATACTCCTACTTCAACACCTGGGGCAACCACGCGGGCGCGGCCATGCGCGCGCTGCAGGCCCTGGCCGCGCATTCGCGGCTCGACGTGGCGGAAGAGGTCACGACCGGGTAGGTGTCCACATAGTGGTTGGCGCATCTGTGGCATGAGACGTCCCAAGTAGACTGGGCTTTCACAGTCCAGACCGGGAGACTCTCGTGGCCCTCGTTGTGCAGAAGTATGGTGGTTCGTCCGTCGCTGACGCGTCCTCCATCAAACGCGTCGCGCAGCGGATCGTCACGACGAAAAAAGCCGGCGACGACGTCGTCGTGATCGTCTCCGCCATGGGTGACACCACCGACGAGCTGCTCGACCTGGCCGAGCAGGTGTCGCCGCTGCCGCAGGGCCGCGAGCTCGACATGCTGCTGACCGCCGGTGAGCGCATCTCGATGGCGCTGCTGGCGATGGCGATCGCCAACCTCGGCCACGAGGCGCGCTCGTTCACCGGCTCGCAGGCGGGTGTGATCACCAACTCGACCCACGGCAAGGCGCGCATCATCGACGTGACGCCCAGCCGCATCCAGGAGGCCATCGACCAGGGCCACATCGCGATCGTGGCCGGCTTCCAGGGCGTCTCGCAGGACACCAAGGACATCACCACGCTCGGCCGCGGCGGCTCCGACACCACCGCGGTCGCGCTGGCGGCGGCGCTCGAGGCCGACGTGTGCGAGATCTACACCGACGTCGACGGCATCTTCACCGCCGACCCGCGCATCGTGCCGGCCGCCCGGCGGATCCCGCGCATCTCGTACGACGAGATGATGGAGATGGCGGCCTGCGGAGCGAAGATCCTTCACCTGCGCTGCGTCGAGTACGCTCGCCGTTTCCACCTGCCGATTCACGTACGCAGCTCATACAGCACCAGGGAAGGCACGTGGGTCGTCTCCGACCCCTACTCCGAAGGAACCGAGATGGAGCAGCCGATCATCTCCGGCGTGGCGCACGACCGGAGCGAGGCCAAGATCACTGTTGTCGGGGTTCCCGACAAGGTCGGTGAGGCTGCCGCGATCTTCAAAACCCTGGCCGACGCCGAGATCAACATCGACATGATCGTGCAGAACGTCTCGGCCGCGGCCACGGGCCGCACCGACATCTCCTTCACGCTGCCCACCACCGACAGCCAGGCCGCGCTCGCGGCGCTGAAGAAGATCCAGGCCAGGATCGGCTTCGAGTCGCTGCTCTTCGACGACCAGATCGGCAAGGTGTCGCTGATCGGCGCCGGCATGCGTTCCCACCCCGGCGTCACGGCCACGTTCTTCGCGGCACTCGCCGACGCGGGGGTCAACATCGAGATGATCTCCACGTCGGAGATCCGGATTTCCGTCATCGTCGGCCAGGACGACGTGGACTCGGCGGTCGCCGCCGCCCACCACGCCTTCGACCTCGACGCCGACCAGGTCGAAGCCGTTGTGTATGGAGGTACTGGACGATGAGCAGGCCCACCCTGGCCCTGATCGGCGCGACCGGCGCCGTGGGCACTGTCATGCGCGACATCGTCTCGACGCGTGACGACATCTGGGGCGAGATCCGCCTGGTCGCCTCTCCCCGCTCGGCGGGCAAGGTGCTGCGGGTCCGCGGCGAGGACGTGGTCGTGCGGGCGCTCGCGCCCGAGGTGTTCGACGGTGTCGACATCGCCATCTTCGACGTGCCCGACGAGGTGTCGGCCGAGTGGGTGCCGCTCGCCGCCGAGCGTGGCGCGATCGTCATCGACAAGTCCGGCACGTTCCGCATGGATCCCGACGTCCCGCTGGTCGTCCCGGAGGTCAACCCCGCCGACGCGCGCAACCGTCCGCGCAACATCATCTCCACGCCCAACTGCACCACCCTGTCGATGATGGCGGCCATGGGCGCCCTGCACGCCGAGTACGGCCTCCAGGAGCTCGTGGTGGCCTCCTACCAGGCGGTGTCCGGGGCCGGCGTGGCGGGCTCGGCCCGGCTCTACGACGAGGTCGAGGCGCTGGCCGGCGACCGGTCGATCGGCCAGGCGGCGGGCGACGTGCGCAAGGCGCTGGCCAACAAGCTGCCCGACGAGTCGCCGTTCCCGGCGCCCGTCGCGTTCAACGTGGTGCCGTGGGCCGGCTCCTACAAGGACGGCGGCTGGGCCTCCGAGGAGCTCAAGCTCCGCAACGAGTCCCGCAAGATCCTCGGCATCCCCGACCTGAAGCTCTCCGCGACCTGTGTCAGGGTGCCGGTGATCACCACCCACTCGCTGGCCGTGCACGCCCGGTTCGCGCGTGAGATCACCGTGGCCGACGCGCACCGGGTCCTGGAGGCGGCGCCGACGGTGGTGCTGATGGACGACCCGGCCAACGGCGTCTTCCCCACCCCGGCCGACGTGGTCGGCACCGACCCCACCTACGTGGGCCGGGTCCGCCAGGCGATCGACTTCCCCAACACGCTCGACCTGTTCGTCTGCGGTGACAACCTCCGCAAGGGCGCGGCGCTGAACGCGGCCGAGATCGCGGAGCTGGTCGCCACCGAGTTCTGACACGGTCGACGGCCGGGGTGCGGGCCCTGTCACCGGAAGAGGATGTCCCAGTGGTCACCCTCGTCGGCGTAGACGGTGCCTGACGGCGAACGGTACAACCGGGCGCCGTCCCCCCGCACCCCGGCCGGGTCGGCGATCTTCTTGATGTGCCGGTCGATGCACTTGTTGTGCCCGATGTCGAGCTTGTGACCGCTGCCGTGGCTGTAGCGGCCGGGCGCGTGCCCGGTCTCGGTGCCGCCGGTCACGGTGACGGGGCAGCCGCTGCGCTTCTTGAGCGCGACCACGCGCTGCACGGTCGCGGTGCGTACGGAGTCGAGCGAGGTGCAGTGGCGCACCCGCCGGTCGGCGCAGCGGCCTGACGAGGTCCAGCGCAGGCCCGCCTCCTTGAGGCGGCGGGCGGCGTGGCGGTGCGACAGGGTGACCGTCGCCTGCCGGGGCTTGGCCCGGTGCAGTTTCACCTTGGCCCGGCCGGCGCCCCGCGCGCGGTCGCCGGCCTCGTCGAGCGCCTCGTACACGCGGTGCTCGGCCGCGGGCCGGTCGTACCGGCCGGTTTCGCGGGCCTGCCCGGCGTACTCCCGGTGCTCGTGGCGCGGGACCGCCGAGCGGGCGCCGCCGTACGGGCGGTACCCGTACGCGTCGTCCATCTCGTCCATGACGTCCATGTCGTCCATGACGTCGTCGGTTGTCTCAAGGCCGGCGATCCAGCGGGGAGCCGGGAACGCGTCCTCGATGTGCATGGCCGATCCGGACTCCTCTCCCGGGTCCTCCCCGGGTGTGGTCGGACTGGCGGAGGCGGCGGTGGCCATGGCGATTATGGAGATTTCGATAGCAAAGAGCGCGACCACGCAGAGCCGCACTGTCCTACGTATCCACATGTCTGTGCCTATTCGCGGAATAGCCCTTCCGCTGGAAACATCAATCCCACGGTTCACGCGGGATGACCCCTGTCGCACGGGCATCTTTGCCCTGTGTCTCCGATCACCGTGCGGGTTCATGACCTAACCCGGCATCAAGCCGTAAAGTGACGAACGTGTCCGAAGCCCGAAACCGTGGATCGGAGAGCACCCGGGAGGTCATCGTCGCGACGGCCCTGCGGTTGTTCCGGGAGCGTGGCTTCGAGGCGACGACGATGCGGGCCATCGCGGCCGAGGCCGGGGTGTCGGTGGGCAACGCCTACTACTACTTCGACAGCAAGGAAGCGCTGATCCAGGCGTACTACGACCGCGCCCAGGCGGAGCACGAGCAGGCCTGCCGCGCGTTGCTCGCCACCGAGACCGCCTTCGCCGCCCGGCTGAGCGGCGTGCTGCGGGAGTGGGTGCGGGTCTCGGAGCCGTACCACGCGTTCGCGGTCAAGTTCTTCAAGCACGCGGCGGAGCCGACCAACCCGCTCAGCCCGTTCAGCGCCCAGTCCTCGCCGGCCCGCGAGGCGTCGATCGCCATCTACCGCCAGGTGGTGGAGGGCGCGACCGACCGCATGGACGCCGAGCTGCGCGAGGAGCTGCCCGAGCTGCTCTGGCTGCTGTCCATGGGCATGGTGCTGTTCTGGGTGCACGACACCTCTGAGGGGTGCGCGCGCACGTACCGGCTGATCGAGGTGACCGTGCCGCTGGTGGACCGGCTCGTGGGGCTGTCGCACCTGCCGGGGCTGCGCGGGATCACCAAGGACTTCATCGCGGCGGTGCACGAGCTGCGGGCATAGGCGTACGACATACCGGTTGGTATGGTGCGGTTCATGACGCAGAACTGGGGCATGACCATCCCCTTCTACGACCGTTCACTCGCGGCGTCGCAGGAGCTGATCGAGGAGCTGCCTTCGCTCGGGTACACCGACCTCTGGTCGGCGGAGGTGAACGGCGCCGACGGGTTCACGCCGCTGGCCCTGGCCGCGCAGTGGGCTCCCGGGGTGCGGCTCGGCACCGCCATCGTGCCGGTCTCGACGCGCGGCCCCGGCCTGCTGGCGATGTCCGCGGCGACCGTGGCCGACCTGGCGCCGGGGCGTTTCGTGCTGGGCATCGGCTCGTCCTCGCCGGCCATCGTGGAGCGCTGGAACGCGATGGAGTTCACCAAGCCGTACGCCCGCACCCGCGACACGCTGCGCTTCCTGCGGGCGGCGCTGGCGGGCGAGAAGGTCTCGGAGACGTACGAGACGTTCACCGTCAAGGGGTTCAAGCTGGAGCGCGCGCCGAAGGTGGCGCCGAAGATCGTGCTGGCCGCGCTCCGGCCCCGGATGCTGCGCCTGGCCGCCGAGGAGGCCGACGGCGCGATCACCAACTGGCTCTCCCCGGACGACGTGCGCAAGGTGCGCGCCGAGATCCGGCCGGAGACGGAGCTGATCGCCCGCTTGTTCGTCTGCGTCAGCGAGGACGCCGACGCGGTACGCGAGCGCGGCCGCTGGATGCTGGCCAGCTACCTCACGGTGCCCGCCTACGCGGCCTTCCACGACTGGCTGGGCCGCGGCGAGGTGCTGCGGCCGCTGCACGAGGCGTGGGCCGCAAGAGACCGCAAGGCCGCGCTCCAGGCCATCCCGGACGAGGTCGTGGACGCGCTCATCGTGCACGGCGACGCGGCCACCTGCCGGGCCAGGATCCAGGAGTACGTCGACAACGGGCTCGACACGCCCGTGCTGGCGCCCATCCCGGGCGAGACCCCGATCGCCCAGGCGGTCCGCGACCTCGCGCCGAAGGGCTGATCCCATGGACGTGCTGGGGCTGGACGCGACCGCGCAGGCGCAGGCGGTCCGCGACGGGCAGGTGTCGCCGCGCGAACTGGCCGAGGCCGCCATCGCCGCCGTCGAGGCGCTCGACGGCGAGCTCAACAGCGTGGTGTACCGCAGGTTCGAGCGGGCGCTGGAGGAAGCGGACGCGCTCCCGCCCGGCGCCCCGTTCCGCGGCGTGCCGATCCTGCTCAAGGACCTCGGCTGGGAGCAGGCGGGCGAGCCGTACGGGGCGGGCTCGCGGGTGTACGAGAGCGTGACGATCGCCCGGGACTCCTACGGGGTCGACCGGCTGCGCGCGGCCGGGTTCGTCCTGCTCGGGCGGACCAACACCCCCGAGTTCGGCACCACCATCACCACCGAGCCGATCGCGTACGGGCCCACCCGCAACCCCTACGATCCCGCGTACACCGTGGGCGGGTCGAGCGGCGGGTCGGCGGCGGCGGTCGCGGCCGGGATGGTCGCGCTGGCCACGGCGAGCGACGGCGGCGGGTCGATCCGCATCCCCGCGGCGGCGTGCGGCCTGGTGGGGCTCAAGCCGTCGCGCGGGCGCGTCAGCAACGGGCCGTCGATGGGCGACGCCTGGAACGGCTTCTCCACCTCCGGCTTCGTCACCCGGACGGTGCGCGACGCCGCGGCGGCGCTCGACCTGATCGCCGGGTTCACGCCCGGCGACCCGTACGACGCGCCGCCGCTCCCCGGGCCCCTCGCGGCGGAGGCGGGCCGCGATCCCGGGCGGCTGCGGATCGGGTTCGTCACCGACCACCCCCTGCCGCAGGTGCCCGACGTGGCCGAGCCGGCGCAGGCGGTCACCCGGGCCGCGGCGCTGCTGGAGTCGCTGGGACACCACGTCGAGCCCGGTCACCCCGAACCGCTCGGCGACCCCGGGTTCGCGCCCGCCTTCGGCGCGATCGTGGCGGCCAACGTGGGGGCGACGGCCGAGGCCGTAGGCCTGATCAGGGGCAAGCCGGTCGAGCTCGACGAGCTGGAGCCGCGCAACGCCGCCCTGGTCGACGCCGCCAGGCGGCTGGGCGCCACGTCCTACATCCTGGCCGCCCAGTGGATCGACGGCTACCGCAGGCGGATGGCGTCCTGGTGGGCGGAGCACGACCTGCTGCTCGCGCCCACGCTGGGTGTGGCGCCGTTCCCGCTGGGCTGGATACCGCCCGACGACCCCGCGCTCGCGCAGGAGAGGACCGCGCACGCCGTGGCCTTCACCGCGCCCTTCAACGCCACCGGCCAGCCGGCGATCTCGCTGCCGCTGCACCGGACGGCCGGCGGGCTGCCCGTGGGAGTCCAGCTGATCGCGGCGCCGGGCCGGGAGGACCTGCTCGTCAGGATCGCCGCCCAGGTCGAGGCTGCCGCGCCGTTCGAGCACGGAGCGATGCGGCGATCGTGAGGAACCAATCCCCCCGGATGACACGTTATGTCGTGAGAGACGGGGTAAGGGGATCTCATGATGGCGAAAGCAGCACGGGCGGCGGCGGCGTGGCGCACGTACCGCGAAGTGACCAAGCCGGGCTCGCCGGGGCTCATGACGAGAGTACGCGCGATCCCGCGCATGATCGGCGCCGCGATGCGCGGTCGCTACGAAGGGCTGGGCAAGGGCAAGCTGGGGCTCATGGCGATGGGCGTGGTCTACATGATCTCGCCCATCGACCTGGTGCCCGACTTCCTCGTCCTCATCGGCGTGGCCGACGACTTCGGGGTGTTCCTCTGGCTGATGGCCTCGCTGCTCGGCGAGAGCGGGAGATACGTCGACTGGGAGCGCAAGGTCATCACCGGTCGCGTGGAGGCCCTGCCGCAGGAAGGCTAGATCTCCTCCATCCGCAGCCAGGCACGTGACGGGAGCGGGTGACCGAACAACCGGGCGGCGTTGCCGTACGCGACCCTGGCGATGTCGGCGGGCGGCAGCGGGCCGAGGTTGCGCGCGACCGCCTGCTGCGTGTCGGGCCAGGTCGAGTCGGAGTGCGGGTAGCCGCTCTCCTGCAGCACGTGGTCGAGGCCGACCGCCAGCCGCACGCCCGACAGCGCGTGGTCGTTGAGCGTGCCGAAGAAGAAGTTGCGGCGCAGCACCTCGCTGGGCTTGAGCCCGCCTTCCCACGACGTCTCGCCGCCCGCCACCGGGTGGTCGAGCGCGTAGTCGGCCCGCTCGGCCAGCATCGGGAGCCAGCCCACCCCGCCCTCGACGATGAGGATGCGCAGGTTGGGGAAGCGCAGCGGCAGCCCCGACCACAGCCAGTCGGCGCACCCGAACATGGCGCTGGTCGGCATCAGCGTGGTGATCGCCTCGATGGGCGTGTCGGGCGACGGCACCGGCGACCAGCCCGACGAGCCGGTGTGGAGGCAGACCACGGTGCCGGTCTCCTCGCAGGCCGCGAAGAACGGGTCCCAGTGGCCGCTGTGGATCGACGGCAGCCGCAGCCGGGTGGGGAACTCGGGGAACACCACGGCCTTGAAGCCACGCGCCGCGTTGGCCCTGATCTCCTTGGCGGCCACGTCGGGGTCGGGCAGCCAGGGGAGCTGCAGGCCGATGATCCGCTCGGGGAAGGTGCCGGCCCAGACGTCGATGTGCCAGTCGTTGTAGGCCTTGACCAGGGCCAGCCCGAGCTCTTGGTCGCGGGTCCTGGCGAAGGCCATGCCGGCCTGGCCGGCCACCGTGGCGGGGAAGCACAGCGCGGCCCAGATGCCGGCGGTGTCCATGTCCTTGACGCGGGCCTCGATGTCGTAGCAGCCAGGGCGCATGTGCTCGAACCTGACCGGGTCGAGCGTCCACTGCTCGCGGGGCAGACCGGCGCCCACGTCGAGCCCCGCGCACGGATAGGTGGCCCCGCCGTAGCGCCACACCTGGTGACCGGCCTCGGTCTCCACCACCTTGGGCGCGACGTCGGCGTATTTCTCCGGCACCCTGTCCTCGAAAAGGTCAGGTGGCTCGATCAGGTGATCGTCGGCGGAAATGATCACGTAGTCGCGCCGCCTCGGCTCTGGGTCGGGAAGCAGCGGCGTAGTCACGCAGGTAACCGTACGACGGCGGGATAACGCCGAACAAGCTGCGACGTATCCGTTGGGTCTCCGTGCCGGATCACGAGCCGTCCGGGCGCAGGGATCCGGGTCTCCGACGGCTCACCGGGGGCCCGGAGTCGCCGAGAGGGGGACGCGGACGACCCCGGGCCGAGGGGGTCCGCTGTGCAAGGGTGCCGCTCCCTGCGAACCCCGGCGCCGCACCTACCCGCCGGGCCCCGATCCAGTCAGCAGATGCTCGCGGAGTTCGCCGATGACGCCGGGGCCGAGCCCGATCGTCTCCGTCACGTACCCCTCGACGGAGCCGTGGCGGGCGCACAGGTCGGTCAGGAACATCCGCATCGCCTCCGCCGGGGCCAGCCCGAACCCGGGCCAGACCGTGCCGCCGGGGTGACGGGCCTGCCAGGCGGCGATGAACCGCTCGGTGGCCAGGCCGGTCAGCGCGTAGTCGGCGACGATGTCGTCGTCGGCCACGCCCAGCAGGGACAGCACGATCGCCGAGAGCAGGCCGGTGCGGTCCTTGCCGGCGGCGCAGTGGATGACCACCGGGGCGCAGTCGGCGCGGGCGATGGTCTCCATGGCCGTGCGCAGGTTGTCGACGCCGTCCTCGGTCACCTCGAGGTAGCGGTCGGCCAGGTAGCGGGCCACGCCGAGGTCCTCGTCGAAGACGGCGACGTCCCAGCGGCGGCCCTCGATGGGCAGGTTGTGGTAGGCCAGCCCGTGCTCCTCGGGCACCCGGCCGTACTTCTCCGCCTCGAAGGGATGGCGCAGGTCGATGACGGTGCGCACACGCAGCGCCCGGAACGTCTCGATGTCGTCACCGGCCAGCCAGCCGAGCGAGTCGGCGCGGTAGAGGCGCTGCCAGCGGACCGAGCGGCCGTCGGCGGTGGCATATCCGCCAACGTCACGAAAATTGTGGATATTGGCGAACTCGATATGCCGGATCACGTTCAACACCTTAATCGGTGCGAACTTCCTCCTTCTCGGGGACGGACTCCTGCGCCTTCCTGTCGGCCACCTCGCGCTTGATGAGCAGCGCCCAGCCGCCGATCGCGATGCCGATGAACAGCCACCACTGCACCCCGTAGGCGAGGTTGAGCCCGCCGCCCGAGCCCACGTCGGGCTCGGGCACCGGCTCGGGGGCGGCGGCGCTCGGGGGCTCCTGATCGGTCAGTTCGACGTAGCCGTCGAGCAGGGGATAGGTCAGGGACTTGCCGATCGAGGCGGGGTTGATCAGCAGCACCTGCCGGGGAGGGAGCCCGGGCCGCTCCCTGACGCCGCTGTTTTCCTCGGTCTCGCTGAGACGTAGCCTCCCGGTGACAGTTACCTCACCCGTGGGAGGCGGGGGCACCTCGGGATACTCGTCGGCGCTCGCGCCCGCCTTGACCCAGCCCCGGTTGATCAGCACGGCGTGGCCGCCGCCGGTGACCAGGGGAGTGATCACGTAGTAGCCCGGCCGGCCGTTCTGCGGGCGCCTCCGGACGACCAGCTCGTGCGCGGGATCGTACGTGCCGGTGACCGTGACGTTCTTGAACCGGTCGGACTCCGCGGCCGGCCCGCCCGGCCGGACGAGGGTCTCCAGGGACACCGGCGCGCTCTCCATGTTGCGGGTGACCAGGTCGCTGTTGGCCGAGCGCTCCTCGAAGCGCCCGAACTGCCACTGCCCCAGCAGCACGAAGGCGGGGATCACGAGCAGCACGACGACGTGGAGCGCGACCCAGCGGGGCGTCAGCAGGAACCGGTACACGCTACAAGGGTAGGCAGCGCGGCAGGTGCTCCCGCACGCGGCTCAGGCGGTCTTCCGCGCTGCTCCGGGCAGAGGCGTGACGTCGCGCGGGCCGCCCACCTCGTGGCCCTCGGCGCAGCGGAGGTACTGCTCGACGGGCGCGCCGCAGTCGCGGTGGGTCAGCAGCGTCGGCGGGCCCTCGTCGTCCGAGAGGTACTTGTCGCCCCAGTGCATGAGCGCGACCAGCAGCGGATAGAGGTCGCGGCCCTTGTCGGTCAGGCGGTACTCGTCACGCTGGCGCTGGCCGGGCTCGCGGTAGGGCACCTTGCGCAGCAGCCCCTCCTCGACCAGGCGCGTCAGCCGGGCGCTGAGCACCTGTCGTGGCGCGCCGGTGTGCGCCTGCATGTCGGCGAACCGTCGTACGCCGCTGAACGCCTCACGCAGCACCAGGAAGGTCCATTTCTCCCCGACGACGTCCAGGGTGCGCTCGATCGAGCAGTTGTCCACCCGGAAAGGCACGATCATGCCGCACATTCTACCTGAGTTCGATTGACAGACTCAGGGGCGGAGGAGGAGTCTGGGTTCATGTCTGGAACTCAGCTCTACGGGGTGCTGATCCGTCCTGGCCGCCGCGACGACACCGAGCGCGTCCGGCGCTTCTTGGCGGGCCTGTCGCTGCACACCCAGACGTTGCGCTTCTTCGCCGGCGTCGGCAGGCCGGCGGCGAGCCTGGTACGCGCGCTCACCGAGGTGACCGAGGCCAGGGACGTGCTCGTCGCCGTGCACGAAGGGGAGATCGTCGGCCACGCCATGAGCTACCGGGGCGGCGTGGCCGACGTGGAGATCGCGGTCGTGGTCACCGACCAGTGGCAGGGGTTCGGCCTCGGCCCCGAGCTGGTGAACCGGCTGCTGGCCAGGGCCGTCGTGCGCGGGGCCACCACCGTCGGGATGGACGTGATGGGGGAGAACCGCCGGGTGCTGGGCATGATCCGCAAGATCTGGCCGGACGCGGCGATGAAAGTGTCCGCCGGATCGGTGGAGGTGACCGCTATGATCCCAGAGGCCCTGATATTTGCGGAACAAGGTTCTGGTGGCTCACCATTGACAGCGTGAAGAGTGCCAAGAACGGACGCGACGGCCGGACCCGGATCATCGAAGGGGCCCTCCGCCGATTCAGCCAGGATGGGGTGTCGGCCACCACCCTGGCCAGCCTCCGTGACGAGAGTGGTGTGAGCGTCGGAAGCTTTTACCACCACTTCGCGAGCAAAGAGCATGTCTTCGGCGTGCTCTACGCCGAAACCCTCCGGGCCTACCAGGAGGAGTTCGTCGCCGAGCTGAGGCGTCACGACGACGCCCGCTCCGGCGTGGAGGCGGTCGTCGCCTTCCACATGCGCTGGTCCGGTGAGCACCCCGAGCGGGCCAGGCTGCTCGTGAGCGAACGCCCGCCGCGCAAGCAGGAGCCGGGCGGGGCCGAGGTGGCCGAGGCCCGGCGCGAGTTCTTCCGGCAGGTCTCCGACTGGTGGCGGCCCCACATGCGCAACGGCATGCTCCAGCCCGTCTCCCCGACCATGTGCTACGTGCTGTGGCTCGGGCCGGCGCAGGAGATGTGCCGGCTCTGGTTCGCCGGCGCGCACACGCCCAGCGACGAGGAGGTCAGGGGCCTGGCCGAGGCCGCCTGGCACAGCCTGCGCCAGCGCGACGACGCCTAGACCGTCAGGGGAGCCGTCGCGCCAGCCTCAGGCGGGTTGCCGCAGGCGCGTCCGCACTCTCCAGTTCGACGTGTGGAGCGAGATGTCGAGCCGCAGGTCCCCCCGCTGGCGGCGCAGCCCCGGCACGCGGATGCGGCCCTGCACGTCGAAGCGGCCGCCCCGCGGGTAGCCGAACCCCAGCTCGCCGGGCAGCACCCGGAGGTCGTCGCGGTTGCCGCAGCGCGGGCACGTCCACGACACCAGGTCGAGCCCTCGGTTGTAGTCGGAACAGGCGCCGAAGTACTCGTCGGGAGCGAAGCGGGCCTCGCAGGCCAGGCAGGGGATGAACACGGGATCCGCTCCTCTTCGAACGGCAGGGGAGAGCCATCCAAGAAATACCGTGCGGCACTTGTGTCTCGCTTGGAGAATGCCGACTTACCTCGGTAACAGTATGATCACTGACAGTATCGGATCATGCGTGTTGGTTCGCGGTGAAAGGATGGTGTCGTGGAACGACTGCGCGATCATCTCCTCGAGACCGGATACACCGTGGACGGCGTACGCGAGCGGCTGGGCGACGTGGCGGCCTCCGCGCTCGCCCGCGAGGAGCTGGTTCCCGCCCTGCGGGCGACCGTCGGCGACGACCCGCTCGGCGCGCTGGTCCGGCTCTGGTGGCTGGGCGTCCCGGTCGAGGCCGCGCGCCTGCCCGCGGCCGTGCTGGAGTCCGGACTGGTGAGCGCTCAAGGTGACAAGGTCCGCGCCGACGTGCACCTGCAGCCCTGGGAGAGCGACGGCTACGTGGTCTCCGACCGCAAGGTGCGCCCCGGCGACCCCGCGCTCCGCCCCGATCACGTGGTCGGCGCGGGCGGCGCGTCCGCCAACCTCGCCCAGCTCGTCACCCGCCGCCCCGCCGACCGCGCGCTCGACCTCGGCACCGGCTGCGGCGTGCAGGTGGTGTCGCTGGCCGGCCGGGCCGCCCACGTCACCGCCACCGACGTGAACCCCCGGGCGATCGAGCTGGCCCGGCTGAGCTGGCGCCTGTCGGGCATCTCCGGCGTGGACGCCCGCGTCGGCTCGCTGTACGAGCCGGTCCAGGACGAACGCTACGACCTGATCGTGGCCAACCCGCCGTTCGTGATCTCTCCGGGCGGCGCCCTGACCTACCGCGAGACCGGCGCCGAGGGCGACGCCTTCTGCCGCGATCTCGTACGGGAGACGCCGCGTCACCTCGCACCCGGCGGTCAGGCGCACTTCCTGGCCAGCTGGCTGCACGTGGAGGGGGAAGACTGGCGCGACCGGGTGGGCGGCTGGCTGCGCGAGGGCGGCTGCGACGCCTGGGTCGTGGAGCGCGACGTGCAGGACCCGGCCGAGTACGTCGAGCTGTGGCTGCGCGACGCGGCCGAGCAGGGCACCCCCGGATACACCGAGCGCTACGACCGGTGGCTGGCCTGGTTCGAGGAGCACAAGGTCGAGGCGGTCGGGTTCGGCTGGATCAGCATGCGCAACACCGGCACGCTCGACCCGGTGGTCCGCGTCGAGCAGCTCACCCACCGGGTGTCGCTGCCGGTCGGCGACTACGTGGACGGCGTGCTCGACGCGATCGCGGCCGCCCACCGCGTCCAGGACCTCCCCTCGGCGCGGCTGCGCACCGCCGAGGGCCTGCTGGACGAGCGGATCGGGCTGCCGGGGGCCGAGGATCCGATGCGCATCGTGCTGCGCCAGACCACGGGGCTGCGCCGTACGCGCGAGGTCGGCACCGTGGAGGCCGCTCTCGCGGGGGTGTGCGACGGCGAGCTGGCGCTCGGGCCCCTGCTCAACGTCATCGCCGAGCTGGTCGGCGACGGCGCCGCCCCCCAGACCGAGGCCATCCGCCCCCTCATCGCCGAGGGCTACTTCCTCCTCTGAACACCTCCTCAGAGGTTCCGCCCCTCCCGTTGATCGGGCGTTGATTGGTTGTTGACCGGCGTGGTGGAAGCTTCTGACATCGACACGGCCCTGGGGGGTTCGAGGACCGTGTCGGGTCCGGCCGGTCGCCGTTGTGAGGCGGCTAGCCGCCGCGCGGAGCATCCGGATGACCGGGCCCCCTGGCGACGCGCGGTGGTCAGGCGGCCGGCCGGGCCGATCCACCTGTACGGACCACGGGGGTTCGTGACCGACTCCCAAAGGACAGCCTTGTTTAACCATGTGTGGATGACACGTCTGGACGACGAGCTGTACTCAGGACTCGACGACGTTCCCGCCGACGGGGATGGTCCCGAGCAGGCTCCTGACGTCGTCGGCCTCGGGCGCGCCGAGCCGGGTGAAGAGGTCGAGGGCCTGCCGTAGGCACTCGGCGCTCCTGGAGGCGCTGCCCAGCCCTTTGAGCGCCCGTCCCAGCACCGTGAGCGACAGCGCCTCCCCGTACGGATGACCGATCTCGCGGGAGACGATCAGCGCCTGTTCGGCGTGGCGGACGGCGTCGTCGTAGCGTTCGGCGGCGATGAACGTCTCGGCGAGCCGCGAGCACACCCGCTGCTCCCACACCCGCTGTTTGCCGGCGCGGAAGAACGCCAGGCACTCGGCGTGGTGGTGGACGGCCTCGGTCAGCCGGCCCACCCGCGACAGCACGATGCCGAGGTGGTAGCGGGCCCTGGCGGTGCCGGCGCCGCTGCCGATCTCGGTGAACAGTGCCAGCCCCTTCTCCGCCGCCGCGATGGCGTCCTCGGGCCGGCCCAGGCCGAGATGGTCGCGGGCGGAGTAGCTGAGCACCAGCGCCTCGCCGGCCGGCACCCCGTTCTCGCGGTACCACCGCATGGCGGCGTCGAACCAGGTCAGCGCCTCGGTGTGGCGGCGCTGCCGGCCCACCACGACCGCCAGCGCGTTGAGCACCTCGCCGGTGACGATCTTCTCCTGGCGGGCGGCGGACAGCTCGTAGACCCGGGTGAACTGCTCCTCGGCCTCCGGCAGCCGGTTGCCGGCGAACAGCACCCGGCCCAGGACGTACCGGGCGCGCAGTTCGCTGCCCTGGTCGCCGAGCCGGAGCGCGGTGGCCAGCACGGCGCGGGTGCCGTGGTCGAACTCGCGGGTGTGGGTGCCGGACTCCAGCAGCGGTTCCATGGCCACCAGCAGGTCGCCCGCGGGCAGCAGCTGCTCCCCGGCGCGGGCGGAGGCGGCGGCCTGGTTGATGGAGGCGAACAGCGCGTCGCCCTCGACGATCAGCCAGGCGACGGACTCCTCCGCGGTGCCGAACGTCAGCCCGGTGCCGACCACCACCAGGTTGTCGGAGATCATGCTGCCCTCGTAGGCCAGCCGGTGCGCCGACTGGGTGGAGGCCAGGTAGAAGCCGAGCAGCCGGCGCAGCGCCAGCGTGCGGGCCTGCTGCCGTTCGGCCTTCTCCAGCTCCCGCCGGGCGAACAGCTTGAGCAGGTCGTGGAAGCGGTAGCGGCCGGGCGCGGGCGCCTCCACCAGGCTGGCGTCGACCAGCGACTCCAGCACGTCCTCGGCCTCGATCACGGTCGTCGACAGCAGCGCGGCCGCCGCCCCGACGGAGATGTCGGGCGCGGTGGGCAGGGACAGCAGCCGGAAGGCGCGTTGCTGGGCCGGGTCGAGCTGGCCGTAGCCGAGCGCGAACGTGGCTTCCACGGCCAGGTTGCCGACCCGCATCTCGTCCAGCCGGCGCTGCTCGTCGGCCAGCCGGGGCACCAGCGAGGCCACCGTCCACGACGGGCGGGCGGCCAGCCGGGCCGCCACGATCCGCACGGCCAGCGGCAGGAACCCGCAGGCGGCGACCACGTCCATGGCGGCGCCGTGCTCGGCCGCCACCCGCTCGGGCCCGGCCACCGCGGCGAACAGCGACAGCGCCTCGTCGGGCTCCATCACGTCCAGGTCGACGAGCCTGGCCGACGGCAGGTCGGCGAGCTTGGACCGGCTGGTCACGATGGCCGCGCAGCCCGGCGAGCCCGGCAGCAGCGGGCTGACCTGGGCGGCGTCGCGGGCGTTGTCGAGCAGCACGAGGATGCGCCGGTCGGCCAGGATCGACCGGTAGAGCGCGGCCCGGTCGGCGGGCCCTTCGGGGATGACGTCGGCCGGGATGCCCAGCGCGCGCAGGAACGAGCCCAGCGTCGAGGCGGGGTCGGCCGCCTCGTCGGTGTAGCCGCGCAGGTCGGCGTAGAGCTGACCGTCGGGGAACAGCTCGCCGGTTGCGTGGGCCACGTGCACGGCCAGCGCGGTCTTGCCCACGCCGCCGATGCCGCAGATCGCCACGACCGGCACGCCTTCGGCCGACGACTGGGCCGACAGCAGCGAGCGCAGCCGCCCGGCGATCTCCCTGCGCCCGGTGAAGTCGTTTACGGCCGCCGGGAGCTGGGCGGGCCTGGGTAGTTCGAGTGCCGGCTCCGCCTCGGGCTCCGGCGTCTCCTGGGCGTCCTCCGCGGGGGCGGGGGCGGCCAGGGCGGGGTCGGCGGCCAGGATGCGCTGGTGCAGGGCCGTCAGCTCGGGCCCCGGCTCGACGCCGAGCTCGTCGATGAGCGCCTGGCGGGTCTCGGTGAACACCGCGAGGGCGTCGCCCTGCCGCCCGCACCGGTAGAGGGCGAGCATGAGCTGGGCGCGCAGCCGTTCGCGGAGCGGGTGGTCGGCGGTGAGCGCGACCAGCTCGGCCACCACCGAGGCGTGGTCGCCCAGCTCCAGGTCGACGTCCATGAGCGCCTCGATGACGCCCAGCCGCCGCTCGATCAGCCGGTCGCGCTGGTGCTCGGCGTACGGGCCGACGGCTCCGGCCAGCGGCTCGCCCTCGAACAGGGCGAGCGCGGACCGCATGCGTTCGGCGGCGACGGGCAGCCGGCCGGCCCGGCGGGCGGTCTCGGCCTCGGCGACGGCCCGCTCGAACCGGGTCAGGTCCAGCGACCCGGGCGGCAGCCGCAGCGCGTAGCCCTTGCCGACGGAGGTCAGCAGCTCGGGGCGCGAACGGGCGGGCCGGTCCGGCTCCAGCACCGTACGCAGCCGGGAGACGTAGGTGCGCAGCGCGCCCAGCGCGCGCGGCGGCGACTCCTCACCCCAGACGGCGTCGATCATCTCGGCCGGGGTGACCGCGTGCCCCTCCTTGAGCAGCAGCATGCCGAGAATGGAACGCTGCAAGGGAGTGCCCAGGTCGAGCTCCTGCCCGTGGCGCCACGCGCGGACGGGACCCAGCACGGCGAACCGAAGCCCGCCCTCGACGCCCTGACCAGCCATGCCGCCTGTCTCCACAGCAATGGATCGATTTGGTACCAAATAATAGATCCATCCTGGGCCCCCACCTAGGAAGGTACCGATTCGTTAATTCTCCCGTTGATCCCCCGTTGATTCCCTGTTGAGCCTTCGAGGCCACTCTGGAGGAGATACGAGGTGTGGTCCGCGGGGGCGGCCGCATCCGAGCGGGATATGAGCCGAGACGTCGGAGGCCCCGCCCTGGGGGGACAGGGCGGGGCCTCCGCACGTATGGGGGATGAGGGTCAGACCAGCGCGGGGCGCGACTCGGGCACGCTGAGCGAGAGCTCCGTGAGCCCGAGAGTCAGATGATCCAGGCTGGCCCTGATCCACGGGAGCTGGAGGGGGTCGTCGCTGTCGAGCGCGGCCGTCCGTTCCTCGCTCGTCTCCCCGTACAGCAGGCTGACCGCGACGCGGACCCGGGCGGCGGCCGGGTCGTCGCCGAAGGCGTGACCGGGCAGGACGCCGATGCCGTGCTTGTCGAGCAGGGCCCGGGTGACCTCGGCGGAGCCGCCGAGCCCGAGGTGGCCCAGGTCGGGATAGAGGTAGAAGCCGCCCTGGGGGGCCGGCACGGACCCGCCGATCGCCACGAACCGGTCGCGGACCGCGTGCGCGACGGCGCCGTGCAGGCGGCTGCTGCGGGCGATGCGCTCGGCCAGCTCGGGCGGGTCGGTGAAGGCGTACGCGGCCGCCTCCTGCACCGGCGCGGCCGGCGCCGACCAGATCTCGCTGGCCACGGCGAGCAGGCGCGCGCGCAGGTCGCCGGCGCCGTCGGGGAGCCGGGCCACGCCGATCCGCCAGCCGCCCAGGGCCAGGCTCTTGCTGAGCCCGGTGGTGATCAGCGTGCGTTCGGGCGCGAGGTCGGCCGGGGAGGTGTAGACGAGCGCGGGGTCGTGCAGCAGGTCGCGGTAGATCTCGTCGGAGATGATGAGCAGATCGAGCTCGCGGGCGACCTCCACCAGGCGGCCGATGGTCCGCGGCGGGGCGAGCATGCCGGTCGGGTTGTCCGGCAGCGTCACCAGGACGGAGCTCACGGTCCTGCCCTGGGCGCGGGCGGCCCGCACGGCCTCGGCGACCCGGTCGGGATCCGGCACGCCGCCCTCACCGGGGGGAGCGGGCACCATGATCGGGCGGGAGCCGACCAGGTCGGCCTGCGCTGCGTAGCTGACCCAGCTGGGCATGGGCAGGACGACGTCGCCGCCGATCGCCAGCAGCAGCCCGTACAGCAGCGATTTGCTGCCGGGCCCGCAGACGACCTGCTCGGGGTCGGTGAGGAGCCCCCGTCGTGTCCAGTAGCCCGCCGCCGTCCCGCGGAGTCCGGCCGCCCCCGCGACCGGCCCGTAGCCGTTGCGATCGGACGCGGCGACCAGCTTTCCGCGCAGCGCCGGGTGGACGGGCAGACCGGCCTCACCGAAGGCCAGGTTCAGCACGCGTTCCCCGGCGCGTCGTCTTCGTTCGATGTCCTCGTTCGCCGCCAGGGTGGCGGAGAGTGTCACTGCCATGGTTGTCACGTTCCCAGGGTGGTTGGATGAAGGCATCAGTACAAGCGAGGCTTGTTGTGGGTAGGCATAAGGAAGTCTGATGCTTGATTTGCGGCGATTGACGGTGATCTGCGAGTTCGCCCGCCGGGGGAGCATCGCCGCGACGGCCGAGTCTCTCGGCTACAGCCCTTCGGCGGTCTCCCAGCAGCTCGCAGCCTTGGAACGGGAGACCGGCACCGCCCTCATCGACCGTACGGCCAGAAGTGCGGAACTCACCGACGCCGGTCGGCGGCTCGTGGCCCACGCTGAACGCATCCTTTCGATGGTGGAAGAGGCGGAATCGGACCTGTCGGCCCACGCGGGGAGTCCCGCCGGGCGCGTCGTCGTCACCGCCTTCCCCACAGCGGCGGTCGCATTCGCCCCGGCACTCGCCCGCTCGCTCCGGCGCCACACCGGACTCACGCTCCGCCTGCGGCAGAGCAGGTCCGGACGGGGCATGCGGGAAGTGCAGTCGGGCGAGGTGGACATCGCGCTCGTCGACGACTGGTACGGGCTCGCCGCCGCCAGCGAGAACCTGCGCGTCTTCCCGCTGCTGTCCGACCCGCTCGTGCTCGTGGTGCCGCGCCGGCACCGGCTCGCCGACCCGGAAGTGCCGCTCGACCTGCGCGAGCTGCGTGACGAGCCGTGGATGGCCACCCCGGACGGCGAGCCGTCCCGGCTGGCGGTGGACCGGCTGCTGGTGGACGTCGGCGGCACCAAGCCGGTCCCGTGGGAGTTCGAGGGCCTGGGAACGATCCTGTCGCTGGTGGCCAAGGGCATCGGCATCGCGGCCGTGCCCGCGCTGGCGCTCGCGGCAGGGGTGCGCGGCCTGTCGGTGCGCCACTTCCCCGGCAACCCGGTGGGCCGCGAGGTGCTCGCCGTGGCCCGCTCCTCCAGCGTGAACCGGCCGTCGGTCTCGGTGACGCTGCGCGCGATGCACGTCGCGGCCCGGCTCATCGCCGCCGACCTCGCCCACGTACGACTCGCGGCCCGGTAGCGTTTCCCCCCGTGCCGCCCACGTACGCCATCGAGCGCCTGCTGCAGTCCCAGCCGAGCATCCGCACGGTCGCGGGCGTCGACGAGGTGGGCCGGGGCGCCTGGGCGGGGCCGGTCACCGTGTGCGCCGTGGTCGCGGGCGAGGCGGAGCCGCCGGCCGGGCTGACCGACTCCAAGCGGCTCAGCGCGGCCAGGCGCGAGACGGTGGCCGCCGAGCTGGGGTCGTGGGCGGCGGGCGTCGGGTTCGGCGAGGCGTCCCACCTGGAGATCGACGGGCTGGGCATGACCGAGGCGCTGCGCAGGGCGGCCAGACGGGCGCTGGAGGCGCTGTCGGTCAGGCCGGACGCGGTGATCCTGGACGGCAAGCACGACTACATCGGCCCGCCCTGGCGGGTGCGGCTGGAGGTCAAGGGGGACGCGGCCAGCGTGTCGGTGGCCGCCGCGTCGGTGCTGGCCAAGGTCCGCAGGGACGCCTACATGGCGGGGATCGGGTGCGTCGAGTACGGGTTCGCCGACAACGCCGGCTACCCGTCACCGCTCCACCAGGAGGCGCTGGCCAGGCTCGGGCCGACGCCGCACCACCGGCTTTCCTGGTCCTATCTCGACGACCTGCCCGCGTGGCGGCATCTGAAGCGACACCGGGATCCGTCCGTGGGGGAGGGTCAGGTCAGCCTCTTCGGCTGACATCATCGGAGAGGTGCGCATCGGCGTCTTCCTCATCGCGGCGGGCTTCCCCGGCCGGGAGCCGGGGCGGGTCCTGGCCGACACCGTCGAGCTGGTCGTGGCGGCGGAGCGGGCCGGGTTCGACGAGGCGTGGATCGCCGAGCACCACTTCATGTCCTACGGCGTCTGCCCGTCGCCCACCACGCTGGCCGCGGTGGCGATCGGCAGGACCTCGCGCATCGGGCTCGGCACCGCGGTGAGCGTGCTGTCGACCCAGCACCCGATCGCGCTGGCCGAGCAGGCGGCCATGCTGCACCACCTGTCGGGCGGCCGGTTCACGCTGGGGGTGGGCAGAGGCGGGCCGTGGGTGGACCTGGAGGTGTTCGGCACCGGTCCGGCGCGGTTCGAGCGGGGGTTCCCCGAGTCGCTGGACCTGCTCGTCGCGGCGCTGGCGGGCGGGCCGGTCAAGGCCGATGGCGAGTTCTTCGCCTTCCGCGAGGTGACCGTGGTGCCGGCCGCCCGGATGCGGCCCGTGGTGGCCTGCACCTCCGCCGGCACCGCCGCGCTGGCGGCCGACCGGGGTCTGCCGATGCTGCTCGGCCTGCACGTCGGCGACGCCGACAAGGCCGCCATGGTGCGCGGCTACGCCGAGCGGGCCGGGGGAGCCGACCCCGGACACGTGGCGGCGGCGGTGGCGCACGTGGCCGACAGCACCCCGCGGGCGGTCGAGGAGCTGAAGCGGGCGATGCCCGCCTGGCTGGAGCCGGGGCTGGCCGGCTACGTCGCGGTGGACGGCGCGCCGCGCCCGCCCAGGGACGTCGGCGCGTACGTGGATCTGCTGACCCGCATCCATCCGGTCGGCTCCGCCGACCTGTGCGTCGAACGGCTGACCCGCACGGCGCACGCCACCGGCATCGGGAGATTCCTGCTCATGGTGGAAGGCGCGGGAGACCGGGAGCGGGTGCTGGAGAACGTGCGGCGGCTGGGCGCGGAGGTGCTGCCCCGCCTCCGGCAGGCGGACCCGCCCGCCGGAGGCGCGCGGAGCTAGCAGTCGACGAGCTCCGGCTTCTGGTTGAGGATCTGCGCGCGCGGCGTGACGAACTCGCGCAGTGCCTCGTCGGCGGACGGCGCGAACACCGCCACCCGGTGGCAGTTCTGGAAGGCGAGGCGCACGCCGAAGTGGCGCTCCAGGGCACCGCGCATGGCATCGCTGGCCAGGCAGCGCAGGAGCTCCCCGCGCGCCTGCTCGTCCGGCGGCGGCACCTGATTGTCGGCGAACTCGGCTCCGGTCTTGTCTCGCTGCTCGACCAACTCGCTGATCACCGACCAGGCGTAGGGCAGGGAGTCGCGCACGCAGGCCACGAAGGCCGCGTCGTCGACGTCGCCTGTCCGGGCCCGGTCGAGCAGATCGTTCGGAACGGTCAGCGACATGCTGTCTCCTTTCAGGAAGAGCATCGCCCTTTGACGCTAGGTGAGCATCCGGAAACGCTCCAGATGACCAGAGGGCGACAGTCGTGTGGTCATGGTCCGTAGACGAACTCGGGGTCGATCTGCTCGCTGAGGTCGACGCCCGTCTTGGCGTTGGCCCACGCCTTGGCGTTGCGCAGGTGGAACTCGGCCGTCTGCCTGCCGAACCTGGGCCAGTCCTTCTCCTGCTCGTCGAGGTGCTTGAGCAGCACGGCGAGCGCGTCGGCGTTGGCCGGCTCCAGGTCGTCGAGGGTGAACGGGCGGCCCTGCTCCATCGCGCGTACGGCGGCGGAGTGGTCCATCCAGGTGAGCAGGGCGGATCCGACGTGCTCGCGCAGGAAGTCGACGTCGGACGGGCCGTGCACCTTGTTGCCGACGACGGCCAGGGCCACGCCGTAGTCGGCGGCGTAGTCGCGGTACTGCTTGTAGACGCTCACGCCCTGGCGGGTCGGCTCGGCGACCAGGAAGGTCAGGTCGAAGCGGGTGAACAGGCCGGAGGCGAACGAGTCGGAGCCGGCCGTCATGTCGACCACGGCGTACTCGCCGGGGCCGTCGACGAGGTGGTTGAGCAGCAGCTCGACCGCGCCGACCTTGGAGTGGTAGCAGGCGACGCCGAGGTCGCCCTCCTCGAACGGGCCGGTCGCCATGAGCCGGATGCCCTCGGGGGTGGTGACCGCGTGCTCGTAGGCCGCGAGGTCGCGGAAGCGGAGCAGCCGGGAGCCGCGGCCGGGCGGGGTCGTCTTGACCATGGCGTCGGCCGACGGGATGCGCGGGTTGTCGCCGCGCAGCAGGTCCTTGATCTCGGTCAGGTGGGCGCCCAGCGGCTCGGGCGGGCGGTCGAGGCCGAGCACCAGGGCCAGGTGCTGGTTGATGTCGGCGTCGACGGCGACCACCGGGGCGCCTCGGCTCGCCAGGTATCTCGCGAACAGCGCCGACAGCGTGGTCTTGCCGCTGCCACCCTTGCCGACGAACGCCACTCTCACGGTTTGTCCCTCCTGATCACGATTATGAAAACCGTTTCCATTCCGCGACTCATCATGTCACAGGAGCCGGTGGTGTGAGGAGGGAATAGAGTGTCGTGTCGGGTCGCTAAAATGCAGAAATATTGATAATCGGGCGGCGTTCTCCCCTAATGCGCAGAAAACCGGTTTCAGACCGTGTAACTTCCGCTGTGGTCCGGACGTCGGGGAGTCTCCGTGTGAGCGCATCCCGCGCGCGCGTGAGGCCAGGTCAGGATGGCCGGGTGAATGGGTCCGCGAAGAGCGGGCAGCAGGCAGCCGGGCCGAATCATGCCGGGAGATGAGCATGGGCGAGGAGACAGCGCTACGCTGCCCCATCACCGCCGATCTTGCTTTGCTGCGCGATCACGTACGGTCCTTCGCGACCTCCCAGGGGCTGACCGGCGCCCGCCTCGACGACCTCGTGATCGCCGTGAACGAGGCGGCCGACAACACGCTCGAACACGGCGGCGGCTCAGGCACGCTGCACGCCCGAGCCGACGACCGGGGCATCTGGATCGACATCACCGACACGGCGGGCACGCTCACGGCCGGCCACCTCTACCGGCAGGGCGCCGATCCGCCCCCCGCGGCCTCCCGCGGCTACGGCCTGTGGATCATCCGCAAGATCTGTGACGAGGTCCGCCTCGAACGGTCCGAGGACACCGTCGTGCTGCGCATGAACGTCCGCTTCCCCGTGACGGGCAAACCGGAGGACGAGGCGACGGCGAACGGCGCCGACACGCCGCCGGGGGCCTACCGGGCCTGAGGATCAGCGCCGCCAGCGGGCCGCCTGTGCCAGCGTCTCGTACGGCGGGAACCGGTCGACCAGGTGCCTGACCGTCAGCAGCCGGGCCAGCGCGCCGTGCACGCCGATCAGGCGCAGCGCCCCACCCGCGCCCTCGGCCTCCAGCTGACCGGCGATCAGCGGCCACAGCCCTCGGGAGTCGCAGAAGAGGAGCTGACCGGTGTCGACCACCAGCCGGAACTCCTCCCGGTCGAGCAGCCCGTCGAGCGACAGGCTGAGCGCCTGCCGGGTGCTTCGGTCGAGCTCGCCGTCGAGGGAGACGACGCTGTAGCCGGAATGCCGGTCGACGGCGATCGATAGTCGAGTCATGAAAGTCCAGAACGGGCAGGGGGCGTCATCCCCGGACCCTACCCAGGAAAGCGCCCTCCTCCCCTCGGTAAGCAACATGTGGCCGGGCTTACCCGCAGGTCTTGTCGAGGGTCACCGGGTCCTCGGGGGACGCGGTCGGGGTCGCCCCGCCTGCGGCCGTGGTCGCCGGCCTGCGGGTCACGGGCCTGAGCGCCTCGGTGACCTTGTGCCGGATGAGCCGCCAGTCCGGGTCGGCGGTGCTGATCAGCGGCGGTACGAAGTTGAGACTCCGGATCGGGGTGTCCCGCACCTTATGCGCCAGCTCGACCAGGGCGGGGAGCAGATCCTGCGGGACGTCCGTGGAGATGGCCCGCTTGGTGGCCGTGGCCAGGCCCTCGAAGCTGTTGAGCAGCGTGAGCGGGTCCGCCTGCCTGGCCACCGCGTTGATCAGGCACTTCTGCCGGCCCATGCGCACGTAGTCGTCGCTGTCGGTGCGGGAGCGGCCGTACCAGAGCGCCTCCTCGCCGCTCAGCCTGCGGGTGCCCGCCTGGAGCAGCCCCTCGCGGTACTTCCCGTACACGATCGGCTCCTCGACGGTGATCCGCACGCCGCCCACGGCGTCGATCATCTCGGCGAAGCCTTTCATGTCGACCATGGCGTAGTAGCGGACCGGGATGCCGAGCACGCCGCTGACCGTCTCCTTGAGCAGCGCCGGCCCGCGCCGTCCGGTCGCCACGCCGGGCACCAGCTCCGGGTGGTCCTCGGCGTACTGGAAGACCTCGTTGAGCAGGCCGGGGGTGCTGCCGCCGTCGCCGGTGAAGCCGTACGGGAACCGGTCGCGGGCCGGGCCGGCCGGCAGCGGCACCTCCTCCAGGTTGCGCGGCAGGCCGAGCAGCGTGGTCGCGCCGGTGGCGGTGTCCACGCTGGCCACGGTCATGCTGTCGGTGCGCACCCCGGGCCGGTTCGGCGCCGAGTCGGCCCCGACGAGCAGGAAGTTCACCCGCTGCGCGCCGCTCCACGGGTCCTCGGCCACGACCGGGCCGCCCATGTTGCCGGCGAACAGGTGGTGCACCAGGTCGCGTGACACGTACGCCATCCGCGCCGCGTACGCGGTCGGGGCCAGCACCAGCGCGCACAGGGAGACGGCCAGGCCGGCGGCCAGGGCCCGGGCCGGGATCCCCGACGCGGCGGGCCGCACCAGCATGTACGACCAGATGATCACGGTGACCCAGGCGACCGCGACGGCCGCGAGGATGAGCGCCAGCCCCGTCATCCACCCCGGCTGCACGGCCAGCGACAGCAGTTGCGTGCTGAACGCGGTGACCACGGTGAGGATCGCGGCGATCAGCAGGATCTGCGCCGACATGAGGACGAACGCGGTCCGATGGCGGTGGGTCGCCAGATGGGCGACCCCCCACAGCAGGGCGGACCCCAGCGTCAGCCCGAGGCTGGGGCCGAGTCCGAAGTCACGCTCCCGGTCTGTCATGCCTGGTCAAACCCCCCAGTGTGCGCCGATCCCACCAACGCTAATGCGGTTTGCGGCTGATTGACCGTGTCCACGACCGAAGGCGGGTCAACATGAGGTCAAGAGAGTCTTTGCGTTATAACGTGAATGTGGCCAATCGACGCGGAAAGTACGGGTTCGACGCACCCTGGGCGCTGACCGGTCTCCTTCTCGGCGCCCTGCTCCTGCTCGCGCTCATGGCCGCCTCCGCCGCCGCCGGCATCCTCATGGCCGCCGTCATCTTCCTCCTCGGCGCGCTCTACACGCTCGCCAGCGCGGCCAGCCACCTGCACACCACCCGGCGCGGCAAGTTCGCCGTCTGGCGCGCCGAACTGGACCGGCTCGACGGCCACGAGAACGTGCTCGACCTCGGCAGCCGGCGCGGCGCCGTGCTCCTGCGCGCCGCCGAACGGCTCGACTCCGGCCACGCCACCGGCGTCGTCGACGCACGCCGCGGCGCCGACCGGTCCGCCATCCGGGCCAACGCCGAGGCCGAAGGCGTCTCCGGCCGCGTCGGCCTGGTGACCGCCGACCTGCGCGCGCTGCCCTTCGGCGACGAGGAGTTCGACGTCGTCGTCTCCGCCCTGGCCCTGCACGACCTCCCCGACGCCGCCGCCCGCGAGCAGGCCCTGCGGGAGGCGTACCGGGTCGTCCGCCCCGGCGGGCTGATCCTCGTCGCGGACTTCCGGCACGCGCCCGCGTACGAGGCCGCGCTGCGCGAGGTCGGCGCCCGCGACGTGCGCTGCCGCGACCTCGGCTGGCGGTACTGGTACGGCGGCCCGTGGTTCACGACCTGCATGGTCGAGGCCCGCAAGTTCTAGCCGGGTTTGACGGCCCGGCGACGGGTAACCGAAGGTGCTCATGAGCGATGTCGAGACCGGCACCATCACCACCAAGGTGCCCGCACGGCTGGACCGGCTGCCGTGGTCACGCTGGCACTGGATGATCGTCATCGGGCTCGGGACCGTCTGGATCCTCGACGGGCTCGAAGTCACCATCGTCGGTAACCTCTCCGCCCAGCTCGCCAAGCCGGGCAGCGGCCTGGACATCACCCAGGAACAGGTCGCCGGTCTCGCCGCCGCCCTCTACGTCGCCGGGGCCTGCTCGGGGGCGTTGTTCTTCGGCTGGCTGACCGACAAGTTCGGCCGGAAGAAACTCTTCATCATCACCTTGATCGTCTACCTGGCGGCCACGCTCGCCACGGCGTTCTCGTTCAGCGTGTGGTGGTTCTTCCTGTTCCGGTTCCTGACGGGGTTCGGCATCGGAGGCGAGTACGCCGCGATCAACTCCGCCATCGACGAGCTCATCCCCAGCAAGCACCGCGGCCGCATCGACATCCTCATCAACGGCAGCTACTGGCTCGGCGCCGCCGGTGGCGCGCTGCTCACCGTGCCGCTGCTGAACAACCTGCCCGTCAACATCGGCTGGCGGGTCGCCTTCGGCCTCGGCGTCGTCCTCGGCCTGGCCATCCTGCTCGTCCGCAGGCACGTGCCGGAGAGCCCACGCTGGTTGTTCATCCACGGCCGGGGTGACGAGGCGGAGAGCATCGTCCGCGGCGTCGAGGAGGAGGTCCACCGCGAGACCGGTCGCGAGCTGCCCGAGCCCGGCCAGGCCATGACGATCCACACGCGCAAGTCGATCGGGTTCATCCGCATCGCGCACACCATGGTGGCCCTCTACCCGACCCGGACCGTGCTGGGGCTGTCGCTCTTCATCGGGCAGGCGTTCCTCTACAACGCGATCACCTTCGGGTACGCGCAGATCCTGTCGACGTTCTTCCAGATCGACACCCACACCGGCTACTACTTCGCCGTCATCGCCGTCGGCAACTTCCTCGGCCCGCTGATCCTCGGCCCGCTCTTCGACACCGTCGGCCGGGTGCCGATGATCTCGGCCACCTACATCGGCTCCGGCCTGCTGCTGCTGGGCACCGCCTGGATGTTCAACGAGGGCATGCTCACGGCCGTCACCCTCACCGCCTGCTGGTCGGTGGTGCTCTTCGTCGCCTCGGCCGGGGCCGCCTCGGCCTACCTGACGGTCAGCGAGATCTTCCCGATGGAGACCAGGGCGATGGCCATCGCCTTCTTCTTCGCCATCGGCACCGCGGCCGGTGGCATCGCCGGCCCGCTGATCTTCGCGAACCTGGTGGCCAGCGGGGTGCCGGGGGACACGGCGATCGCCTTCGCCATCGGGGCCATCCTGATGATCCTGGCGGGCATCGTGGAGCTGATCTTCGGGGTGAAGGCCGAACGGCGCGGCCTGGAGGACATCGCCACCCCGCTGTCCGCCGCCGGCCTGGAGAAGGCCACCTGACGACGACTGTCCTGCCCGTCTATCCTGGAGCCCAGGCGTACGAGGACGCCTCCGGGTCCGCGGGCAGGACAGAGTCCACCTCGCCGCACGACCCCGATCTTCCCGCCGACGCTCTCCTCCGGCCTGGTACGCGGACCACCGGACCGCCAGGGAGACGTCATGGATCTTCCCGCCCGCCCTGACCTGGCCCAGCTGCGCCGCCAGGCCAAGGAACTGCTGCGCGCGGCCAGGGCCGGCGAGCCCGCCGCGGCCGCCCGGCTCGCGGCGATCACCGAACAGCCCACGCTGAGCGCCGCCCAGCTCGCGATCGCCCGCGCGTACGGCTTCCCCGGCTGGACCGCGCTGAAGACCGAGGTCGAACGGCGTGACCTGCTCAACCGGCGCGATCTCGACGGGCTGAGGGCGCTGCTGGCCCGGCAGCCGGGTCAGGCCGCCCAGATGATGCGCGGCTGGCGCGACCATCCCCGGGGCGCGGGCCCGCTCGGCTACCTCGCGATGCTCCGCTTCGACGCCGCCCGGCTGGGCCTGGCCGGGCCGCTGCCCGGCACCGGCGCCGCCGCCCGCCTGCTGATCGAGGCGGGTGCGCCGGTGGACGGCCTGCCCGGCGACCCGGAGACCCCGCTCATCACCGCCGCCAGTTACGGCGACGCCGAGGTGGCCGCCGTGCTCGTCCGGGCCGGAGCCGATCTGGAGGCCACCGCCGCACCGGACGCGGGCGGCGTCCCCGGCGGCACGGCCCTGGTGCACGCGGCCGTCTTCGGCATGACCGAGGTGCTGGACGTGCTGCTCGCGGCCGGCGCGCGGGTCGGCGGTCTCGCCGAGGCCGCCGCGGCCGGAGACCTGTCAGGCCGGTCACCCGCCGACGCCCCGCTGATCGAGCGCGTCCGGGCCCTGGCCATGGCCGCCGACCACGAGCGGCTGGGCGTGATCGACGAACTCCTCGACGCGGGCACGCCCGTCGACGCCGAGGACCACGCCTACCGCCGTCAGGCGCTGCGCCTGGCGGCGGCCAACGGCCGGGCGGCGAGCGTGGCGCACCTGCTGCGCCGCGGCGCCGACCCCCGGCTGCGCGACCCGGTCGAGCAGCGCACCGCCCTGGAGTGGTGCCGCCGCGGCCGCCCCGGCGAAAGCCCCGGGCACGACAGGGTCGAGGCCCTGCTCCGTGAGGCCCTAGGGTGATCGTCCGTGGAGAGACACATCGCGTTCGACCGGCTGCGCAACTTCCGGGACCTCGGCGGCTACCGGGGAGCGGGCGGCCGGCTCGTACGGTGGAGACGGTTGTACCGGTCGGACGCGCCGGTCCGCCTGGCGGGACGCGACCTGGAGAGGTTCCGTGAGCTGGGCGTCCGCACGGTGATCGACCTGCGGTACCCGTGGGAGATCGAGAAGCACGGGCGGGTGCCCGAGCAGGACGGCCTGACCTATGTCAACCTCAGCGTCGAGCACCGGCCCTACGACCAGGCGGAGATTTCCCCGGACGTCGACCCGTGGCGCTACCTGGCCGACCGCTACGCCGAGGTCGCCGTCGACGGGGTGGCCGAGCTGCGCCGGACGCTGGAGGTCGTCGCCACCGCCCCCGGGCCGCTGCTGTTCCACTGCAAGTCGGGCAAGGACCGGACCGGGATGGTGGCCGCCCTGGTGCTGTCCCTGCTGGACGTGGCCGAGGACGACATCGTCGCCGACTTCGCGCTGACCGAGCTGGCCACCGATCACCTGCTGGCCGTCTGGCGCGCCGCCCACCCCGGCCGCGAGCCGCGCTGGCCGGGGTACGGGCGGGCGCCGGGCGACATCATGCGCCTGTTCCTGGATGATCTGGCCGAGACGTACGGGTCCGTCCACGCCTATGTGACGGACCGGCTCGGCCTGGACAAGGAGTTGATCAGCCGGATGCGGGGCGAGCTGCTCGAACCCTGACGGCGCCCGGCCTGGCCCGGAGAGTGATTGCTCGTACACTGAAAGTAATCAGATGGGTGTCCCCGGGTCAGGAGAGGGCAGGGGTCAGGGCTTCGATGAATGCGGACTCCCAGGACGGCCGAGATTTCCGGTCCGTCGACGATGAGCTGGAGCGGGTGAGCAGCCACGCTGACCTGGTGCGGGTGCTGGCCGAGCAGTTCGCCCGGGCCGACGCGTCCCTGCGGGAGCTGCAGGCGCGGGCCGACAAGGCGGGCGGGGCCCGGCTGCCGCGGGCGACCTGTGCCGACATGCTGGCCGGTCGGCGCTTCCCGAAGAAGGCGGTGATGCTGGCCTTCCTGCACGCCTGCCGGGTTCCCGCAGCGCGGATCCCGGCGTGGGAACGGGCGTGGGAGCGGGTGCGCGTCACCCGGATGGCCTACGGGGAGGACGCCAAGACAGATCTCCCGGCCGCCCAGGAGCCCGCCGGGCCCCCGGCCGGCCCAGGCGACCTCGCGACGGCCCGGCCGCTGCGCCGGGTCGTCGCGTCGGTCAGGGGGCGGGGGCTGCGCCAGGCGGCCGGGGCCACCGCGATCATCTCCGTGGCGACGTGGGGCGTCATCGCCGCACTGCCGACCGGCGGGCCCGAGGAGCCCGGCCGCGTGCCGGACCCCGGCCACGTCGTCACCGACGACGGCCGCGCGTTCCCCCGAGGCGGGTCGAGCCGGTTCACCGTGACCGTCGACCCGGCCAACACCGCCGTGCGGCTGACCCGGCGCCTGGACGTGGGCGTCGCCCTGCAGCACGCCACCATCACCGTGAACGGCCGGCCGGCGGCCGAGTGGCGTCCGCTGCTGGGCGAGAGCACCTACAAGTGGCGCAACCAGATCGTCGAGCTCCCGCCCGACCTGACCGCGGGCCGGAGCTCGCTCACCATCGTCAACACGTCGGTGTCCTCGTCGGGCTACAACGAGTTCCACTACATCGTGGAGCAGCGGGTGGGCGGCGTCTGGTCGGTCGTCGACATGGTCGACATCGGCCCGGAGCACACGGCCAGCGAGGCCGCCCACGACTACAGCAACGTCGGGGAGGACTGGGCGGAGTCCCAGACCTTCGCCTACCCGCCCCGCCGGGAGGACTGGGACGTCAGGTGAGACGTCACGGCCACAGGACGTACTTACCCACCACGCCAGGAGGTCCTCACCCATTTCAAGATCTTCGACGGCGGGTCGCGGATCTGGCCCCGCTGTCACCAACGTCCGTGGTCAGTACACCTAGGTCGTGTTTCATAAGGCATTGAGCCACTGGTTGATCGCAGCGATGATGACGACGGCTTCGTAGCGTACGGCGAGCTTGTCGTAACGGGTCGC
>NZ_JBICUQ010000012.1:0-332272 GCF_043198225.1 Nonomuraea sp. NPDC048826
GGACCATCGATTCGGATCGTAAGCATCTGCAGGCGGTGTTGCGGGAGGCGACCGCGCATCGGGGTGCGTCGCTGGTGGAGATCTACCAGAACTGCCCGATCTTCAACGACAACGCCTTCGAGCCTCTCAAAGAGGCCACCACCAGAGACGACATCACGCTGCGGCTGGAACACGGCCGGCCGATCGCCTCGGCGTCGAAGGCAGTGGTGCGGGCCGCCGACGGCAGCCTGCAAGTCGTCGCCCGCGACAGCGTGGATCCCAGCGCGATCCTGGTGCACGACGCGCATCGCCCCGACCCGTCAGCGGCCTTCGCCCTGTCCCGCCTGGACGAGCCCGCGTTCCAGCACGTGCCGATCGGCATCTTCCGCCAGGTCGACCGGCCGTCCTACGACTCGCTGATGGCCGCCCAGTTGGAGGAGGCGGTGGCGCAGCAGGGCCCGGGTGACCTGGCCGGGCTGTTGACGGGCGGCGACACCTGGCGCATCGGCTGAAACCCGCCCGGATCAGGCCCGGGCCAGGGCCTCATCGATCACCCGGAGCAGGTCCGCGGCCGTGGTGATCAGGTCGTTCTCTCTCCGGGCCCGTTCCTCGTCCCCGGTGCGGCCCGCGCCGTGGGCCACGGTGTAGGCGATCCGGTCGGCGATCAGGCCGTCGACCTCGTCCGCGGCCCCCGGCGGGTGCCCGGCGGTGGCGAACACGATCCGCAGCTCGGCCTTCGACACCCCGTCGAACTCGCCGAACCAGTTGCCGGGCAGCCGCCCGCAGTGGCGGTGCAGCAGCGCCAGCCGGGCCAGCCCGTACCTGCGCAGCGTCGGCGTCCGCTCGGCCAGCAGGAGCGTGCGCATGATCAGCGCCTCGATGTCGCTGCGCTGGGCGCTGAGGTCGCGGCCCGCCCACCAGTGCCCCCATAGAGCCGCCCGGACCGCCGCCAACCGGCCGAGCGGCCAGGGCCGCCGGTCGGCGGGGCGCGGGGGCCGGGCCCTGGCCGAGGAACTGCGGGCGACCCTGCTCATGGACGCGTCCCACAGCTTCGCGAACCGCGCGGCGAGCTCCTGGTCGCGCTCCTCCCAGGTTTCCGGCTTCCGCCGCGGCACCCAGCCGTGGCCGCCGAGCTGGCCGCGCAGCAGCTCCAGGTCCCGGGTGGACGAGCGGCGCAGGTACCACTCCAGCTGCCGGAACGTCCGGTGGTACCAGCGGGTGCCCATCCGCTGCGAATACAGCGAGTATGCCCACGAACCGAGCACGCCCGTACCGAGCAGGACGAGAAAGGCCCAGGCCCCCGCTCCCAGCCGGACGTGGTCGAGCCCGCCGTCCGGCCGCCGGTCGCCCGTCATGAAGTACTCGGTCACGGACGATTGCTCGACCTTCAGGAAGAAGTCCATGAACGTCAAGACGGTGAAGGCGCCCACCGTCACGCTCAGCCAGAAGCTCGCCCGCTGCAGCACCTCGACCTCGCGGACGCGGCGCTCGTCGAAGGCGTGCGCCATCGATTCGAGCAGGTTCTTGTACTGCTCCGTGGCGCGGTCGGCGACGTCCCTGGCCCGGGTGCCGAACCTCTTGAGGTCGGTGAAGTGGCTGACGTCGTCCAGCGCCTCCCGCAGCCCCCGGCCCGCCCAGCCGAGCGTCACGGCGAACCGCTCGTCGGCCAGGTGCTCCAGCCGCTCGATCCGGCTCACCCGTTCGTCCACGTGACTCGCCACGTCGGCGAGGTCGGCCATGCCCTGCAGCAGCATCAGGTGGATCAGCTCCACCGCGCGGTGCGTGCTGTTGAGCCTGAGCCAGCGCCGGATCGGCAGATGCGTGGCCACCCCGTCCCACAGCGCGCCGGCCGTGCGGGCGGCGTGCTGGTAGATCATGGCGTGCTCGCGCCAGACCTCCAGTTGGTCGCGGATGTCGTTGCCGGCCGCGGCCAGCGCCTCCAGGGTCAGCAGCCCCGCCACCGCGGCGCGTAATCGCTCCCCGACGACGGTGCCGTTGAGGTGCTGGGTGTCCGGCAGCACCACGTAGCACTCGCGTACGGTCCGGTCGTCGCGCCGGGTGGGCACCACGCAGACGTCGGCGCTGCTCAGCTCGGGGTCGTCGGCGGCGCCGCCGAACAGCCGGCGCAGCAGGGGACGCTTCCGCACCCCGTCGGAGGGGTCGCCGCCGTGCATCGTCTCGTACAGGTCGCGGGCGCTGTGCAGGCCCCGCCGCTCGCGCACGACGCCGTCGCCTTCGAGCGCGATCCAGCACTCCGGCGCCTCGTACTCCCTGATGTCCTGCTTGGCCTTGCGGAAGTGATCGCCGACGTGGGTGCGCGCCTGCCGCTCGTAGCGGGTGAACCACTCGTGCCAGGTGCGGTCGCCCTCGTCCGGCAGCGTCCAGCCCCCGGCCCGGGCGGGCGCCCACTCCGGGTCGCCGACCCAGAAGCTGACGCCGATGACCATCATCCGGGAGCTCCAGCGGTTGCGGAACTGGATGTCGAACAGGATCCACGGCTTCCTGCCCGCGCCCTCCCGCCGGAACGAGCCGACCTCGTGGTCGGGGTGGATCAGGACGTGGTACCAGTCGAGGCTGTCGGCCGCGTCCAGGTAGCCGGCCTCGATCCGCCGGTACGCCTCGTCGACCTCCCTGTTGCCGTCGCCGAGCTCCTTCAGCGCGGCGTCGCCGGTGCGCCACTCGACCTGGTCGAGCAGGCCGTCGGCCGACGTCGTCAGCCACACCCCGGGCCGGGCGCCGGTGTTGGACTCCAGCAGCTCCCTGATGATGCGGTCGTCGGCCTCACCGCCCCCGCGCTCCCATCCGCGCCACTCCCGCCAATAGGTCACCAGATGGACCAGATACGTGGATGATTCCGAGGACCCCACGCAGAACCCCCATTCACTCCCCTTTCCCAGGATGATCCCGGCGATCGACGGGCTGACGTTGACCCATGGTCACGATCTGGTCACGCATCCGGCGTGCCGTCGGAGTCAGAGGTAGAGACCGGTGTCGTCCTGGCGGCGGCGGGTCTCCTCGGCCGGGCGGGGTTCGGGGCTGGACAGGACCTGCGGTTCGACGTCGGGTCCCGGCTCGGCGCCCGGGTCGAGCACGGTGATGGCCAGGTCGCCGTTCCTGACGCCGACGTGTGCCCGCTGGCCCGGTTGCAGCGTCCCGTCCAGCAGCAGCCGCGACAGGGTGTTGTCGAGCTTGCGCTGGATGGTGCGGCGCAGCGGCCGGGCGCCGAAGTGCGGCTGGTAGCCCTCCTGGGCGAGCCAGTCGACGGCCGCCGGTTCGGCCTCCAGGGCCACCCCCTGGGCGTGCAGCCGCCGCCGGGTGTCCTCCAGCAGCAGTACGGTGATCTGGCGGAGCTGTTCGGCGTCGAGCCCCCGGAAGACGATGATCTCGTCGACGCGGTTGAGGAACTCCGGCCGGAACCGCATCCGCAGCAGCCGCGAGAGCTGGCCGCGCAGCCCCTGCGGGTCGTCGCCGTGGTGCGCCATGATGACGTCGGCGCCGAGGTTCGACGTCATGATCAGCACGGTGTTCCTGAAGTCCACCGTGCGGCCCTGGCCGTCGGTCAGCCGCCCGTCGTCCAGCACCTGCAGCAGCAGGTTGAACACGTCCGGGTGGGCCTTCTCGATCTCGTCCAGCAGGACCACCGCGTACGGCTTGCGCCGGACCTGCTCGGTGAGCTGGCCCGCCTCCTCGTAGCCGACGTATCCGGGCGGCGCGCCGACGAGCCGGGAGACGGTGTGCCGTTCCTGGAACTCGCTCATGTCGAGCCGGATCATCCGGTCCTGCTCGCCGAAGAGCGCCTCGGCCAGGGCGCGGGCCAGCTCGGTCTTGCCCACGCCGGTGGGGCCGAGGAAGAGGAAGGAGCCGATCGGCCGGTCGGGGTCGCTCAGGCCGGCCCGGGAGCGGCGCACGGCCTCGGCCACCGCCTCGACCGCCTGGTCCTGGCCGACGACGCGCTGGTGCAGGTGCTCTTCCAGACCGAGCAGCCGGTCCCGTTCCTCCTGGGTGAGCTGGGCGACGGGGATGCCGGTGGCGCGGGAGACGACCGCGGCGATGTCGTCCACGGTCACCTCGGCCACTCCCCTGCGGCCGCCCCGGGTCTGCTCGATCCTCGACTGGAGGCCGGCGATCTCGTCGCGGAGCTCGCGGGCGCGCTCGTAGTCCTCGCGCGTCACCGCCTGCTCCTTCTCCCGCTGCCGGTGGTCGAGCTCCTCCTCCAGCTCGCGGGTGCCGGTCGGGGCGGTGCCGTTCTGCAGCGCCACCCGGGCGCCGGCCTCGTCCATCAGGTCGATCGCCTTGTCGGGCAGGAACCGGCTGGAGATGTACCGGTCGGACAGGTCGGCCGCGGCCACCAGCGCCTCGTCGGAGAACTTGACCTGGTGGTGTGCCTCGTACCGGTCGCGCAGGCCGCGCAGGATCTCGATGGTGTCCGTGACGCTCGGCTCGGGGACCAGGATGGGCTGGAAGCGCCGTTCGAGTGCGGCGTCCTTCTCCACGTTCCTGCGGTACTCGTCGAGCGTGGTGGCGCCGATGACGTGCAGCTCGCCGCGGGACAGGGCGGGTTTGAGCATGTTCGAGGCGTCGATCGCGCCCTCGGCGCCGCCCGCGCCGACGACGGTGTGCAGCTCGTCGATGAAGACGATGAGCTCCTCGCTGTGCGCGCGGATCTCTTCCATGACCTTGGTCAGGCGTTCCTCGAACTCGCCGCGGAACTTGGTGCCCGCGAGCAGGCCGGGCAGGTCGAGCTGGACCACGCGCTTGTTCTTGAGCGTGTCGGGCACCTCGCCGTCCACGATCCGCTGGGCGAGCCCTTCGACGATCGCCGTCTTGCCGACGCCCGGCTCGCCGATCAGCGCGGGGTTGTTCTTGGTCCGCCGCGACAGCACCTCCACCGCGCGCAGGATCTCCTCGTCCCGGCCGACCACGGGGTCGATGCCGCCCTCCCGGGCCGCCGCGGTGAGGTCGCGCCCGTACTGGTCGAGCGTCGGCGTGCTGGTGGGCGGCGGCTGCCCGGCCAGCGGCTCCGCGGCGCCTTCCTGGACGAACGACTGCGGGGTCACGTGCGCCTCGCGCAGCATCCGTCCGGCCGCCGACCGGGGGTTCGCCGCCAGGGCGAGGATCAGGTGCTGCGCGTCGATGTAGGAGGCGCCGGTCGCGTGCGCCACCTGCCGGGCGTCCAGCAGCGCGCGCTTGGCCGCCGGGGCGAGCGACATCGGGCCCTGCCGGGGCTCGCGCTGCTCGACGTTCTGCTCGACCTCCGCGGCCAGCGCGGCCGGGTCGGCCCCGGCCTGCTCCAGCGCCCGCCGGCCGGTGTCGCTCTGGGCGGCCGCCCAGAGCAGGTGCTCGGTGTCGACGTAGTCGGCGCCCCACGCGGCCGCCTGCTCCGTGGCCGTGCGCAGCAGCTCGATCGCGTCCTCGCTGAGCAGCCTCCCGATGTCCACGCGCCGGGAGAACGCCGGCTGGCCGTACCCGAAGAACCTGGCGAGCAGATCGTCCATGGGGCCGTAGCCATAGTTCCAGAACTCACCCGTTGTCATGAATCCTCCCCCGAAGGTGACGACGGTTCCGGCCCGCCTACCCCCGGGGTTCGCAGGTAACCTCCCTACACCCTTGACCGATCAAAGGAGCGCGGACGACATGGCAGGGATACTCCGGCCCCGGGGGCAGACGGCTCAGGTCGTGCCCATCGAGCTCTTCTTCGACCTCGTGTACGTGTTCGCCATCACTCAGCTGTCGCACCTGCTCCTGGACCATCTCGACCTGGGCGGAGCGGCCCAGACCTTACTGCTGACCCTGGCCGTCTGGTGGGCCTGGATGTACACGACCTGGGCCGCCAACTACTGCGACCCCGACCATCCGGCGATGCGGCTGACGCTGGCCGTGCTGATGCTGGCGGGCCTGGCCATGGCCGCCGCGCTGGCCCAGGCGTTCGGCGGCCGGGCGCTGTGGTTCGCGGTCTCGTACGTCGTCATCCAGGTCGGGAGGTCGGCGGTGGTCGCGGTGGCGACCCGGGCCACGCCGATCGGGCTGACGTTCCGGCTCATCCTGGCCTGGCACGTGGCCGGCGGCGTGCTGTGGATCGCCGGGGCGCTGGCCGGCGGGACGGCCCAGGCGGTGCTCTGGGTGGCGGCGCTGCTGGTGGAGTACGCGGCGCCGTGGCTCGGCTATCGGGTGCCGTTCCTCGGCCGGGCGACGACGGCCGACTGGGCGATCGACAGCGACCACATGGCCGAACGCGTCCGGCTCTTCGTGATCCTCGCCCTCGGCGAGTCGATCCTGGTCACGGGGCTGACGCTGGCCCGGGGCGAGCACCTGTCGGTGGCGACCGCGGCGGCGTTCACGGTGGCGTTCCTGTCGAGCGTGGCCATGTGGTGGGTGTACTTCGACCGGACGGCGGAGGAGGCCGCCGAGCGAGTGGCCGCATCCGACGACACCGGGCGGCTGGGCCGGTCGGCCTACACCTACTGCCACATCCCGATCGTGGCCGGCGTCATCGTCGCGGCCGTGGGCGACGAGCTGTCGATCGCGCACCCGCTCGGCGGCAGCACCGCCGGCACCGTGCTGACCGTGCTCGGCGGGCCTGCGCTCTTCCTGGCAGGGCACGCGATGTTCCAGCGGGTGGTGTTCGGCGTCCTGCCCGCGGGCCGGCTCGCCGCCGTCGGCCTGCTCGCGGCGGCCGGCCTGGTGGCGCTGGTCATCCCGGCGGCGGTCCCGCCGCTCGCCCTCGCCGTCCTGGCCGCGCTGGTCGTCGGCGGTGTGGCCGTGCTGGACTCCCGGCGCGCGCGTACGGCCTAGCCACCTGTTCCTGCCGGGAGGCGGAGGCTCACCTGGGAAGTTGCGCCATGAAGATCGACGGGTGCAGGCCGTCCGCCTTGGGGCGGAACGACGTGGTGAGCTTGGCCGCGAGGTCCTGGGGGTCCCATGGCCCGTCGGAGGTGATGGTCTCGATGACCTCGGGGTTGTTCCAGAGCCGGATCTCGTGGCCGGCGGCGCCGAGGGTGCGGCCGGACAGCCAGTCGGACTCGGTGCCGGCGAGGTAGGTGACGATCGGCGCGATGTTGTCGGGCGACATGACGTCGGCCCGTCCGGGGTCGGCGCTGAGCTTCTTGTCGTCGGGGACGGTGGCGGTGAGCCGGGTGGCCGCGCCGGGGGCGATGGCGTTCGCCGTCACGCCGTACCTGGCCAGGCCGTTGGCGAGGGAGGCGGTCAGGCCGATGATGCCCATCTTCGCCGCCGCGTAGTTGGGCTGGCCCGGTGATCCCTGCAGGGCGGAGTCGGAGGTGAAGTTGATGATGCGGTAGTGGCCGTCCGGGTTGCGCTGCGCGCGCCAGTGGGCGGCGGCGGGCTTGATGGTGCTGTAGTGGCCGCGCAGGTGGACCCGGATGACGGCGTCCCAGTCCTCCTCCGGCAGGTTGAAGATCATCTTGTCGCGGAGGATGCCGGCCACGTTGACGACGACGTCGAGCCGCCCGTACGCCTCCAGGGCCATGTCGACCAGGCGCCGGCCGGTCGCGGTGTCGGCGATGTCGCCGCCGTCGGCGAGCGCCTCGCCGCCCAGCGCGGCCACCTCCTTGGCGATGTCCTGGGCGGGGCCGGCGTCGCCGCCGGTGCCGTCGGGGCCCGCGCCGAGGTCGTTGAGCACGAGCCGTGCGCCCTGCCGCGCGAACGCCCGGCTGATGGAGGCGCCGATGCCGCGGCCCGCGCCGGTGACGATGGCGACTCTGCCGTCGAGAGAGCCCATGGGATGTCCTTCCCGGTGTGGAGGAGATGGAGGAGTGAGCGCGGCGGCACCGCGCCGATCATCTGACCGCAGGATCCCGGCTGACGTAAGTAGAACACGTTACGGCTAGCAGGACAAGGGTCGGCGGCTCTTGACACAGGCCGCTCCAGCTTCGACTCTGGAGCTAAAAGAAACACGTTGTTGTTGTTCCGCCGGGATCCGTCCGGAGCCCCGGGCCTTCGCCGATGACGTGTACTCTTTCCTTCCAGCTTCCACCCGTGGCCCCCGCACCCCGGCGGGGTTGCTGTCGCGTCCTTCACCGTCCGGAAGGGAGTTCCACGTGGGCCGTGTCAGCAAGAAGGGCCGTACGCCCGAAGCCCGGGCCTTCCGGGCCGAACGCGTGCTGGACGCCGGGATGGCGCTGGCGACCAGAGGCGGCTACGAAGCGGTCCAGATGCGCGAGGTCGCCCGCATCGCGGACGTCGCCCTGTCGACCCTCTACCGCTACTACCCGTCCAAGGACGCGCTGATCAGCGCCGCCATCGCGGTGCAGCTCGACGAGCTGCGCCAGGACGTGATCAGGCGCCCGCCCCGGCAGCGCACCCCCGAGGGCCGGGCCGCCGAGGTGCTCAACCGCGCCTTCCGCGCGATGCAGTACAACCGCGGCTGGGCGCACGCCGCGCTCAGCGCCTACCACATCCCCAAGCCGCTGGGGCAGCGGCCGGACGACGCGGCGCCGCTGGTGCAGACGTCCCTGCCCACCACCCTCGCCGACCTGCTCGCGCTCGCGGCCTGGGGCCCGTCGCACCGCACCACCCCCGCCGAGTACCGCGCGCTGCACATGCTGGAGTCGCTGTGGAGCAGCAGCGTCATCGGCTGGCTCAACGACCACATGACTCCTGAGTACGTCGAGGAGCGGCTGAGGTTCGCCGCCAGGCGCCTGCTGGCCCCGGAGCCGGAGGCCGGCGGCTAAGCCCCAGGTCAGCGCCCGCCCTGCCCGTCATCGACCTTGATCACCGTCCCCGTGACGAACTCGGAGTGCGGCGAGACCAGATAGAGCAGCGTGCTGTCGAGCTGGGCGGGGTCGCCCATCCTGCCGCGCGGGAAGTAGCCCGTCGGGTCGCCGGTCCGCTGCACCATCCCGTCCATCATCTCCGAGGCGAAGGCCCCCGGCGCGATGGCGTTGACGTTGATGTGGAACTTGGCCCACTCGACGGCGAGCACCTCCGTCATCCGGACCAGAGCGGACTTCGTCACCGAGTACAGCGCCGCGCCGCCGCCCCGGTACTCGAAGGCGCCGATCGAGGAGATGTTCACCACCCGGCCGCCGGTCTTCTCGCGGATCAGCCGGCGCGCGAAGTCGCAGGACAGCAGCCAGGGGGCGCGCAGGTTCGTGCCCAGCACGCGGTCGACCAGCTCGACGGGCATCTTGGTGGCGTACTGGGCGTCAGGGATGCCGGCGTTGTTGACCAGGATCGTGGCGGTGCCGAACCGCTCCTCCGCCGCGTCCAGCACGCCCCCGAGCTGGGCGTCGTCGGTGAGGTCCGCGCCGAGCGGCAGGCAGGAGCCGCCGGCCGCCTCGATCTGGCCGGCGAGCTCCTTGAGCCGGTCCGCCCGCCGGGCCACGGCCACCACCCGCGCCCCGTGCTCGGCCAGTGTGACGGCGAACCGCCGCCCGAGACCGGAGGAGCATCCGGTCACGACGGCGGTCTGGCCCGTGAGGTCGACGATCTGCGGCATGCGCTCACCTTTCGCTTCGACGGGTCAGACGCCGAGCTTGTCGGCGAGCCGGTCCTGCTGGTAATCGGCGTCACCGGCGAGCACGTTGCCGGCGATCGCGTTCTTGTAGTAGAAGTGCGCGTCGTGCTCCCAGGTGAAGCCGATGCCGCCGTGCAGGAGCATGGTGTTCTTGGCCGCCGCGAGATAGCCGGGCGAGGCGAGCGTCCGGGCCGCCGCGGCCGCCACGCCGAGCTTCGCCGGCTCCTCGTCGGCGGCCCGCGCCGCCTCCCGCAGCGCCGCGTCGGACAGCGCCCACAGGTTGTACATGTCGGCCAGCTTGTGCTTGACCCCCTGGTAGGCGCCGATGGGCTGGCCGAAGGTGTAGCGGACCTTGGCGAACTCGGTGGTCATGGTGAGGCAGGCGAGCATGGCGCCGCACTGCTCGGCGGCGATCGCGAGGTTCGCCAGGTCGGCCACGTGGTCGAGAGCGGCGACCGCGTCACCCGCGACGAGCCGGGCCGGGGTGCCGTCGAACGTCACGGTCGCCGAGCTGCGGGTGGGGTCCACGCCCTTGTCCTTGCGCACGGTGAGCCCGTCCGCCGAGCTCCGTACGAGATACAGGCCCACGCCGTCCGGGCCGGCGGCCTGCACGAGCAGGACGTCCGCCTCGGCGCCGTTCAGCACCGCCGTCTTGGCCCCCGACAGCGTGACGCCGTCGCCGGAGCCGGTCGCCGTGGTGGCCGGCTGCGCCGGGATCCACCGGCGGTCGCCCGGCTCGCTGACCGCCACCGCGCCGACCAGGGCGCCCTCGGCGAGCCGGGGCAGCAGCTCGCGTTTGACCTCCTCGTCGTCCAGGGCGAGCAGGGCCCCGGCCGTCAGCACGCAGGCCACCAGCGGCGAGGGCACGAGCCCCGCGCCCAGCTCGCGCAGCGCGGCCGACAGGTCGGCCTGGGTGGCGCCCACGCCGCCGTACTCCTCCGGGATGGTCAGACCGGCGAGGCCGAGGTCGCCGGCCAGCCGCGACCAGACCTCCTGGTCGTAGGCCCGGTCGCCGCCGACGACCTCGCGGACCTTGGGCATGGGCGTGCGCTGCGCGACGAAGCGCCTGACCGTCTCGGCGAGGCTCTTCTGATCGCCGGTGAAGATGAGTGACACATGAGCTCCTGAGGTGAGGGCGGTCAGCGCGACAGCTTCAGCTGGTTGAAGGGGGTGTTCCGGTCGACGCCGGGATCCTTGGCCAGCCCGAGCACGCGCTCGCCGACGATGTTGCGCTGGATCTCGTTGGTGCCGCCGGCGACGGCCCCGCCGGGCGCGGCGACGATGGCCGTGACGACCCGTTCCAGGTCGGATCCGCCGAGCGCGATGTCGCTGCCGATGATGTCCTGGGCCAGGTCGGCCGCCCAGAGGGCGAGCTCGGCCCCGGCGAGCTTGGCGGCGGACCCGCGGGCGCCGATCTCGATGCCGGCGGTGGTCTCCTCGTGCAGGACTCGCGCGTACGCGCCGAGCGCGGACTCACGGGCGTACAGGAGCGCCAGCCTGCGGCGGACGGCGGGGTCGGTGTGCAGGCCGCGGGCGCGGGCCAGCTCGACGAGCGAGTCGAAGCCCAGCGGGTTGGAGCGGGTGCGCCCGCCGGCGCCGATGGTGACCCGCTCGTTGCGGAGCATCACCACCGCGGCGCCCCAGCCCTCGCCGACCTCGCCGATGACCGCGTCCGCGGGCACCTCGACGTCGTCGAAGAACACCTCGTTGAACGGCGCGTGCCCGGTGGCCACGACGAGGGGCCGGACGGTGACGCCCGGGTGGCGCATGTCGACGATGAACATCGTGATGCCCCGGTGCTTGGCCACCGTGGGGTCGGTGCGGGCGATGATGGTCCCGAAGCTGCTGAACTGGGCCCCCGAGGTCCACACCTTCTGGCCGTTGATGATCCAGCCGGTCTCGGTCCGCGTGGCCGTGGTCTGCAGGCCGGCGACGTCCGAGCCCGCGCCGGGCTCCGAGAAGAGCTGGCACCAGATCTCGTCGCCGCGCAGCATCGGCGGCAGGTAGCGGAGCTTCTGCTCCTCGGTGCCGAGTTCGAGGATCGTCGGGCCGGGCATGCCGAGGCCGATGACGAACGGGCCGGTCGGCAGCTCGAAGTTCGCCGCCTCCTGGTTGAAGGCGATCAGCTCCTCCGCGCCCAGGCCCTGGCCGCCGTACTTCTTCGGCCAGGTGATGCCGGCGAACCCGGCCTCCCACAGCGCCTTCTGGAACCGCTTGGACTCCTCGAGCGGGACGGAGCCGCCCTCCAGATCGGCGCCGGCCGCCTCGTCGAAGGGCTTGGCGTGTTGCCGGAGCCAGGCTCGCGCCCGGGCACGGAACTCATCGATCGACGTCATCCGCGTTCCTCTCGGAGATGGTGACGGCCGGGCGCGACCGTTCAGTAACACGTTCTGTTTACGGAAGGCTCGTCCGTCCGGGGACATCTGTCAAGAGTGGAGCGGATGCCTGCCGGTCCTGGCCGGCCGTCGAAGGGGCGCCAAACGGTAACGGGTTCTCTTTGCCCGGCAGCGGTGAGGGGTGGCCGTACGCGGACGGCCACCCCTCGCGTCTTACGGCTGGGTCAGTGGACGTAGGGCCAGCCGGCCGAGTCGTAGCCGATCCTGTTGATGCCCAGCCTGGACGAGTTGTCCCCGGCGTACCAGTGGTAGAAGAGGACGTCCCCGTCGGTGTCGGGGAGGACCGCCTGGTGGCCGGGGCCGTGGATGTCGCCGTGGCCGGCCAGGATCTCCGTGCCGCCGCCGGCGGTCATGGCCACCCCGTTGCGGTCCACGTACGGTCCGGTGACCGAGGTGGAACGGCCGGCCATGACGCGGTAGGTGCTGGCGGCGCCCCGGCAGCACGTGTCGAACGAGACCAGCAGGTAGTAGTAGCCGCCGTGCCGGTAGACGGTCGGGGCCTCGATGGCGCCGCCGTTGCGGCCGGCGATGGCGCGGACGGTGGAGTCGAGCCGCTTGCCGGTGCCGGGGTCGAGCTGGACCATCTTGATGCCGGACCAGAACGAGCCGAAGCTCAGCCACCAGCGGCCCTGGTCGTCGATGACGAGGTTGGGGTCGATCGCGTTGAAGTTGTCCGAGGTGCGCGATTCGATGACCAGGCCCTGGTTGGTCCACGACCCCGACGCCCCGGTCGTGCTGGTGGCCAGGAAGATCGCCGAACGGTTGGAGCCGAAGGTGGAGGCCGAGTAGTACATGACGTAACGGCCGCCGACATGGGTGATGTCCGGCGCCCAGAGCGTGTTGCTGTTGTTCGTGTACGGGTGCGCCCACGGAGCGCCGCCGGGGAAGACGGACCCGGCGTTGCGCCAGGCCGTCCGGTCGGCGGAGGTCTTCAGCGGGATGCCGGCGCCGGTGTGGGCGAGCAGGTAGCCGCCGGCGGGGGTCTTGGCCACCTCGGGGTCGTGCACGTTGACGTCACCGGTGACGGGGCCGGGGTTCGGGTAGCCGGTCGAGCCGCCGAGCTTGACGAGCCGCCACTGCTGGTTGGCGCCGTTCAGGTCGGCGTACTGCGACATCCGGCCGCCGTCGGCCGTGGACCACTCCCAGACCTCCAGGGCCTTGCCGCTGTTGCGGTTGATCAGCTTGACGTGGCCGTTGTCGGTGTCGGTGACGCGGAACTGCTGGTTGGCGCCGTTGTGGTCGCTCCACTGGACGATGGTCGCGCCGTCGGCGGTGGAGTGGTCGTACACGTCGAGGACCTTGCCGCTGTGGCGGGAGCGCAGCCGGTAGTAGCCGCCGCCGGAGTCCACGAACTGCCACTGCTGCCAGGCGCCGTCGTTGCGGGCCCACTGGACGATGGACGCGCCGTCGGCGGTGGCGCGCTCGTACACGTCCATGGCCTTGCCGCTGTGCCGGTTGATCAGCACGTACGAGGCGTTGGTGTCGATGGTCGCGGCGGCCACCGGCGCGGCGGCCACGAGGGCCTGGGCCATCGCCAGCAGCGCCACGACGGCCGCCATGACGGTGCGGCGGAGGTTGGGGGGTCTGTTCATCGGGCGCCTCTCGGTGGTAGCGCTAACACGCAGCGGGATGGGGAAGGGAGACCGGAGGTGGGATGCGCGACCCAGTGTCAGCGCGGCCACGGCGACGGTCAAGCGCGCACCCGGACGGCCCCCGCCCGGCACGCTGAGGACGTGCGGCGGGTCGGCGGCGGGCCTTGAAAGTTTCACCGTCGGGCCACCTGGCGACGACCCCGCCTGGTCAACCGGTATGCGTAGGCCGCTGCTTTGAGGGTTTCGCCCGTGTCTCCGCCGGGAGATCGGCCCAGGTTTCAACCGGACCTTCAACGATACCGTCGAAGGCATGACAACTGGCATCAAGGACGCCACCCACCCCTACGACGCGGCCGCCGTCATGAGACTGCTGCCCACCCGGCCCCGGCTGCTCGCCCTGGGCGAGCCGACGCACGGCGAGGACCTCCTGCTCGACCTCCGGAACGAGCTCTTCCGGCAGCTCGTCGAACAGGAGGGCTACCGGTCGATCGCGATCGAGAGCGACTGCCTGAGCGGCCTGGTCGTGGACGACTACGTCACCTCGGGCACGGGCAGCCTCGACGAGGTGATGGAGCGCGGCTTCAGCCACGGGCTCGGCTCGTCCGCGGCCAACCGCGAGCTCGTCCGGTGGATGCGCGCGTACAACGACGGCCGGCCCGCGTCCGAGCAGGTGCGGTTCGCCGGGTGTGACGGCCCGCTGGAGATCACCGGTCCCGAGAGCCCCCGGGCTGTCCTCGTCGCGCTCCACCGCTATCTCGCCGCCCACGTCGGCGCGGGCCTGCTCCCCTGCTCGGAGGAGACGCTCGACCGCCTGCTCGGCCCCGACGACCGGTGGACCGAACCCGCCGCGATGATGGACCCCTCCCGATCCGCCGGGCAGTCGGCGGCGGCCAGGGAGCTGCGGGTGCTCGCCGACGACCTGGTGGCGCTGCTCGACGCGGAGATGCCGCACCTGATCGCGGCGTCCTCGCGGGAGAGCTGGGACCGGGCGCGCCTGTACGGGCGCACCGCCACCGGCCTGCTGCGCTACCACTTCTGGATGGCCGACCCGTCGCCGGCCCGGATGTCACGGCTGTGCGCGGTACGGGACTCGATGATGGCCGCCAACCTGCTCGCCGTCGCCGAGCGGGGCCCGGCGCTGGTCCACGCCCACAACTCCCATCTCCAGCGGAGCAAGAGCTCGATGCGGATGGGCGACCTGCGGCCGGAGTGGTGGAGCGCCGGCGCGCTGGCGGCCGCCCACCTGGGTGAGGAGTACGCCTTCCTGTCCACCGCCCTCGGCACCATCCGGCACCAGGGCGTGGACGCGCCGCCCTCCGAAACCCTCGAAGGGCTCCTGTACGCGCTGCCGGACGACCGTTACCTCGTCGACGCCCGCCAGGTGGCGGCCGCGCGGCCCGTTCCCCGCGTGTCCTCCTGGTTCGGGTACGCCCCGCTGGACCCGGCCCACCTGACGGAGATCGACGGGATCGTCTTCGTCAAGGACATGCCGTCCCGTACCTAGACGGCGGTGCGGTTGACCAGGACCCGGGCGAGGACGACCGTGACCAGGCCGGCCACGACGACCGAGAGCAGCCCCGCGCGCAGGCTGACGAGGTCGGCGACCAGCCCGACGAGGAGCGGGGAGAGCAGGAACCCGCCGCGCAGCAGCCAGCTGACCACGGTCAGGCCGGTCCCGGCGGGCAGCCCCGGCAGTTCGTCGGCGGTGTGCATGGTGGCCGGGACGAGCGTCGCGAAGCCGAGCCCGGCCAGCGCGAACCCGGCCAGCGCGGTCCCGATCGACGGCACGGCGAGCGCGGCCCCCATGCCGACGGCGGCCAGCACTCCCCCGGCGCGCGCCACCGTACGCCGGCCGAAGCGGTCCACCACGCGGTCGCCGGTGAGCCGGCCCGCGGTCATGGCGATCTGGAAGACGACCACGGCCAGGCCGGCGGTCGCGGCGTCGGCCCGCAGGCCGCTGAGGTAGAGGGCGCCCCAGGACGCGCCGGCGTCCTCGACCAGCGCGCCGCACGCGGCCAGCCCGCCGAGCGCGGCCAGCATCCGCACGGCCGCCCAGGTGAACGAACGACGGCGAGCACCGGCGGCCGGACCCGTCGGGTTGTCGTGAGCGGCGGGCGGGTCCGGTGTCCGGTTGTCTTGACCGGCGGGCGGGGGCGGCCGATGGTCAGCCGGTGTCGCGGCGTCCCGAGGCCCGGCGGGGCGTTCGGCGTCCTCCGGGCCCGGCAGCAGGAACCGGTAGGCGACCAGGGCGACGGCCGCGAACAACGCCGCCGAGATGCTCAGGTGGATCTCCAGGGGCAGGTGGAGACCGGCCGCCGCCGCGCCCATGAGACCGCCCAGCACCGCGCCGACACTCCAGACGCCGTGCAGCGAGTTGAGGATCGAACGCCGGTAGAGCCGCTGGACCCGCAGGCCGTGGGCGTTCTGCGCGACGTCGACGATCGCGTCGAGCGCGCCCACGACGAACAGCGCGCCGCCGAACGCGACCCAGTTCGGGGCGAAGGGGATGCCCAGCGTCGCGGCGGTGGTCAACACGATCCCGAACGCCGCCACGCGCGCGGAGCCCCACCGCCGGACGGCCACGCCCGCGAGGAGCCCGGCCAGCAGCGCGCCGAGCGGGAACGCGGCGAGCGCGGCGCCGAAGATCGCGTTGCCCACGCCCAGGTCCGCCTTGATCTGCGGGTAGCGCGGGACGACGTTGAAGAAGACGGCCCCGTTGGTGAGGAACAACGCCGCGACGGCGACGCGGGCCAGGCGTGCCCGGCGGACAGGCGGAGTCTGTGGCGCTGCGGTGGACATCTCTCTTCCGATCAGGTCAGCGCGAGGACCGCACGCTCGCGGCGAGCCGAGCAGGTCGTGCGAGCGTCGGGGTCAGCCTCCAGGCGTACGAACGTACCCATGGTAGGGACACCCGTACGCGACGATCACGACGCCGTACGGGCGAGCACGCCCAGCGGGTCGGCCAGCAGATCGGAGAAGCCGAGTTCGGCGGCGCCGACGAGAGTGGCGTCGTCCCCGAGGGCCGAGACGCGCAGCCGCACCCGCTCCCGGGCGACGGGCAGCACGTTGGCCGCTATCCGGGCGCGTACCTGGGCCGCTGCGCCCGGATACATCTCGCGCAGCGTGCCCCCGAAGATCACCATGCCGGGGTTGAAGAGGTTGCACAGGTTGGCGACCCCGATGCCGAGCCAGTCACCGATGTGTTCGAGCGCCGCCTGAGCCACCGGATCGCCGCGATCGGCGTCGTCCACCACGGCCCGCACGGCGTCACGGCCGAACGACTCCGCCGGCCGCCCGGCGGCGTCGAGCAGCGCCCGCTCGCCGACCTCCGCCTCCAGGCAACCGTGCGAGCCGCACCCGCAGGCACGCCCGTCGTACGGGTTCACCACCATGTGGCCGAGCTCGCAGCCGTACCCGCTGTCGCCGTCCAGCAGCTTGCCGCCGACGATGATGCCGCCGCCCACCCCGACGTCGCCGTGCAGGTAGATGAGGTTCCGTAAGCCCGTGCCCGCGCCACGCCGCTGCTCGGCGAGCGCGCCCAGGTGCGCCTCGTTGCCGACCGACACCGGCAGGCCGATCCCCAGCCGGCGGCCCAGCTCGGCGCCGAACGCCTGGTCCACCCAGCCCATGTCGGGGCCGAAGCGCACCATGCCGTCGCCGGGGCGGATCATCCCGCAGTACGACGCGCCGACGCCGACGCACACCGAGTCCCGCGGCGCCGTCCGGTACAGCTGGCGGCCGAACCGGGCGAGCACCTCCACCACGCGGTCGAGGTCGGCCCCGGCACGCGGACGGACGGCCTCCCTGCGCTCCACGACACCGCCGCCCAGCGCCACCCGGGCCGCGACCAGCCGGTCCACCGCGACGTCGAACGCCAGGACGTACACCCGGCCCGACTCGGGCCGGACCACGAGCGACGGCCGCCCCGCCCGGCCGGTCCCCGGCGGAAGCTCCTCACGGACCAGCCCCGCCCCGGCCAGCTCCGCGATCAGCGCCATGATCGTGCTCCGGTTCAGCCGCATCCGCTCGGTGAGCACCGTGCGGGATACGGACCCGCCCAGATGTACGTGACGGAGCAGGGTGCCGACGTTGTGCCGGCGGATCTCCTCCTGGCCCAACCTGACCTCCGGAATCGTCTGCGTCGCGGAGACCTTATGCGATGAAGCCCCACCGCACCGGACGATCTGGGGTCATTCCTGCGGCCCGGCATTCCATGGCCGCGGCGAGGCATTCCCAAGCCGCGGCCCGGCATCGCCATAGGAACGGCCCGGGCGAGCCGTGGGGAACGATCCAACCGGGCTGGGAAGCGTCGCCCTTCACGAGGGCGGGCTCGTCTATGTGCGGCCCCGGCGGGAAAACTCTCTGAATTCGAGTTCGATAGCGCCGACCCGGCCGCCCCGGTCCACCGGCGGCCTCCCCGGCCATAACCATCGCCCGGGCCTATGCGGGACCGCACCCCTAGAACCGGCCGAATCCACCGCCCACCGGGACCGTGCTTTTCTCATTACGGCAGGTAATTGCCACGACGAGGCGCGCCACCGTACCGGAAACACACGTCACGCCGATGGGCGGGTATCACCAGGTGAGACGGGTGAGGCCAGGAACCCGCGGACTCGGGCCGCCTTGCCGCGCGCCCCTTCCCGAAGACATCACGGGTCATGAAACGGGCCGGTTCTCCCGTAGGTGCGTCAGTACGGTCGAGCATGGTTGAATGCGCCTGCGGATGACTTCGTGTTCGCCACGAGTTGGCCTGCTTCGTTTCGCAGACGTCATACTCGCGGAGGACATCTCCTCTACTGAAGACCGCTACAGTAGACCGTAGACCTATGACTATGGAGCTGCACCATGGCAAAGCAGATTCGCGAGATTTTCATTGACGACCTCGACGGAACCCCGATGGACTCGGAGAACATCGTCAAGTTCGGCCTCGACGGCGTCTCCTATGAGATCGATCTGAGAGAGAAGAACGAAGAAGCCTTGCGCAAGGCTCTGTCGCCCTTCATCACCAAGGCCCGGCCGGTCAAGAGCGAGCGGACCGGGCGTGGCCGCCGCGGTTCCGGCGTCAGCGCCCGCGCCCTGAGCCGGGAGAAGTCCGCCGAGATCCGGCAGTGGGCCAGGACCCAGGGCCTGCCGGTGAGTGAGCGCGGCCGCATCGCCTCCTCCGTGGTGGAGAAGTACGAGGCCGCCCACTAGGGAGCCTTTTCACAAGATTTCCAACATCGCCCGAGAAGCGGTCCGCCTGCCGGCGTTCTCGGGCGATTCTCATAAGCAAGCCCACCCGGCGAACAACGCCTACGGCCCAGTCGGAACAGCCCCGATCGAGCGCGCCTGATCCGGTGGCACCGCCAGGCAGCACGCCGGTCCCGGTCGGCACATTCCTGGCCGAGCCTGCCCGGCTGACCGCTATCTGGCAAGCGCTGGCCCAACGGCCCTGCCAGGCGCCACCCCGCCAGCGCGGCGGGGCGAACACGCCCACCTCAGCAGGAGACTACGAGGCGTGCGCGCCGCCCCGGTGGACGTCGAGCATGCTGGTCCGGTGGGCCATGACGGGCCAAGGCCGTAGGGCGCCATGACGCCGACCGGCCATCACATGACCCGACATCACCCGACCGGTCAGCGGTCAGCCTCGGTGGGAGCGTTTCGGAGGGTGAGGTGGGCCAGGAAGGCGAGGCCGAGGAACACCGCTGCGGCGACCCAGCCCACGAGGTGCACGGCGTGGGTGAAGGCTTCCCGTGCGGCCTGGGCCAGCGCCTGCCCGGCGGTTTCCGGCAGGGTGGCGGCCTCGGCGAGGGCGCTTTCGAGTCCGGCCAGCGCGCTCGGGGACCCGCCGGATAGGTGGGTGCGGTACGCCAGGGTGGCGAGGCTGCCGAGGACCGCGACGCCGACCGCCACGCCCAGCTCGCCGCTCGTCTCGGAGATGGACGCCGCGGAGCCGGCCCGTTCCTCGGGGGCGGCGGCGAGCAGCGCGTTGGCGCCGAGGGCCATCGGCGCGGCCACCCCGAACGCCGCCAGCCCCATCCCGATCAGCAGCGGGGTGAATCCCCCGGTCTCGGTCTGGGCGACCAGGACGAATCCGACGGCGCCCACGACCAGACCGGCCGCCATCACCACCGCGGGAGCCAGCGCCCTGGCCAGGATCGGGGCCGCGACGAAGCCGAGGATCATGGCGATGTTCTGCGGGATGAGCCAGAGCCCCGCTTCGAGAGGCGACAGCTGGGCCACCGATTGCAGGTAGATCGCGGCGACCAGCGAGGTGCCCGACATGACGATGCCGCCGAGGCCGGTCAGCGCCAGCGCGCCGCTGAACACCGGGTTCCTGAACAGGTGGAGGTCGACGAGCGGCCGGGTGAGCCGCCGCTGCCGCCGGAGGAAGACGTAGCCGGCCAGCAGTCCAGCGAGCACGGCGAGGATGGGAGTCGGCGTCCACCCGGCCCTGGCGAGCTCCTTGACGCCCCAGGCGAGCGGCAGGATGGCCAGCAGGGACAGGCCCACACTCGGCAGGTCGATCATGCCCTGTCCGTCGTCACCGGACTCGGGCAGCAGCCACGGCCCCACCACGAGCAGGAGCGCCATCACCGGCACGCCGATGAGGAACACCGAGCCCCAGCCGAAGCCGTCGATGAGGGTGCCGCCGATGACCGGCCCGGCGAGCATGCCGAGCATGAAGCAGCCGAACCAGACGCCGATCGCCGCCGGCATCGCCCCGGTGTCGGCGAAGATCGTACGGATCGTGGCGAGTGTCGTCGGCATCAGCGTCGCGCCCGCGACGCCCATCAGCGCCCGGCCGGCGATCAGCATCTCGGGGCTGACGGAGAAGGCGGCGATCGTGGAGGCGGCGCCGAAGGCGGCGGCGCCGATCATCATGAGTTTGCGGCGGCCGATCCGGTCGCCGAGCGAGCCCATCGTGATGAGGAACCCGGCGAGCAGGAACGAGTAGATGTCCAGGATCCACAGTTGCTGGGTCGCGGTCGCGCCGAGTTCGCGGGTCATGGTCGGCAGGCCGAGGTAGAGCACGCTCACGTCGATCGACAGCAGCAGCGCGGGCAGGGCGAGGACGAGGAGGCCGAGCCAGTCCTTCCCGGTGGGCGCGCGCCGGGCCGTCACCTGGGGTTCGGTCGTCATGGTGCGGCCACCGCGCCGTAGAGGTCGCGCAGCCAGCCGGACCAGGACTGCGCCGAGTCCTGCTCCGAGCGGGCCTGGACGCCGTACTCGTACCCGCCGAGGGCCACCGGGGAGCCGAAGTGGTTGCGGCCGAAGACCCGGTAGAGCGCGTCCTCGGTGCGTACGCCGATGAAGGCGTCGTCGTGGAAGTCGAGCACGCCGGACTTGGCGGCGGCGCCGGGCACCGGCAGGGTGATCTCGGCGCCCACGGGCGTGTCCGCGGCGATACCCCAGGCGGCGCGGACCCTGTCGAGGGCGTCGGCGGTGATCGACGACTCCGGCGCGAGCGCCTCGAACCGGCGGTGGCCGCGGCCGCGGAAGTATCTGAGGTACTGGCCGAGCGTGTGCATGTAGAGCTCGGTGTGGCGGCGCGCGCCCTCGTACTCGTTCTCCCAGTCGTCGACGAAGATCCCGCTGTGCACGTAGCGGATGTACGAGCCGGTCGGGGAGGGCGCGATGTCGAACTCGATCTGGTTGTACCAGTCGCCGATCTCCGCCCGCACCACGCTCCGCCGGGGCGGCTCCCAGAGCAGGACCGTGCTCCGGGACAGGTCCATCGGGATCGACCAGGCGGCGGAGTCGCGCGTGACCGCGTCCCAGACGTCCTGCGGTTCGGCGGGCAGGTCGCTCTCCCGCTCGATCCGGAAGTCCTTGCTCATGAGGTGAACTCCGTTCTCATGGCGGACAGTCTGCACCGGATGATTCATCTTGTCCAGACAACGATCGTCTCCTTGACAAACTGATTTGTCGGTGATTCCATGATCTCGTACCACCCACTCGAAGGGATTCCTCCATGACCCGCCCCCGGCTCGCCCTCGCCCTCGGCCCTCTCGCGGCCGCCCTGTTCATCGCCGTCGCCACGTTCGAGGCGTTCACCCGGCCGGCCTTCGACCTGACCAGGCACGCGATCAGCATGCTCAGCCTCGGTGACCGCGGCTGGGTGATGGCGGCCGACTTCGTCGTCTCCGGGATCCTGGTCATCGCGCTGGCCACCGGGTTGCGCGGGGCGCGGGCCGGCCGCCCGGGCGCGGTCGCCGGTCCCGTCCTCACCGCGGTCTTCGGCGTCGGCCTGATCCTGGCCGGGATCTTCCCTGCCCCCGCCGGCCTCGGATTCCCGGCGGGCACCCCTCAGGACCTGCAGCCGGTGATGACCACCACCGCGATCATGCACTCCGTCGCCTTCAACATCGCGTTCACCTCCCTGATCGCCGCCACCTTCGTGTACGGGCGCGCGTACGGTCGTGACCGTGCCCGCGCCTGGCAGATCGCCTCAATCGCCGTCGGCGTGGCCCTGCCGGTGCTCATCGTCGCGGGCATGGCGGTGCTGATCCCGACGGGCGTCGCGTTCTACGCGGCGGCGGTCCTGGCCTGGCTGTGGCTCGCGGCGGTCGCGCTGGAGCACGCGAAGCGGGTCCCGCCCGCCGGGCAGGCCGGCGCGGAAGCCCGCGAAGCGGCCTCCGCCCTCCGGGTGTGACGCCGCGGACCGCTCTCAGGCATGACGCCCCCGGGGTCCGACCATGCTCCCCCGGCGTCAAGGCCGGCTGACCAGTCTCCCCTGGTCAGCCGGCTTCCTTGTGTCCCGAGCCCCAGAAGAACGGCCCAGAGGTCGGGCGGACGGCGACGCGCCAGCCCAGCCGCGCCAGCCGCCGTTCGAGGTCCGCGGGCTCGTACGGAACCTTGACGATCCGGTACGCGGTCCCGTCCATGGACCGGCGGCGGATGGTCGTGGACCGTTCGCCCTCGATGAGCTCGTCGGCGGTGCGGTACGCGTCGTCGGCGAAGAACACCCGCCCACCGGGTTTCAGGCAGTCGGCCACGAGCTCCCAGAAGGCCGCGAAGCGGTCATGCGGGACGTGCGACAGCCAGAACCCGAAGAAGACGACGTCGTAGCGGCGGTCCGGCCGCCACCGGAACAGGTCGGCCCGCACGAACCGCACCCGCTCGGCGCCCACCCGGGCCGAGGCGAGGGCGATCATCTCCGGTGACGCGTCCACGGCCGTGACGTCGGCGGCGTGGCCGAGCAGCTGGGCGGTCCACCGGCCGGGGCCGCAGGCGAGTTCGAGCACGCTGCCGGTCGGGCGGAACGCGTCGAGCGCGGCGGTCAGCTCGTCGGCTCCGGGGAAGGGCAGGGCGAGGTGCCCGTACTCCTCCGCGATCGCCCGGTAGTAGCCGACCTGCTCCTGCAGCAGGCCGTCGGGGCCCTCGGCGTCCGTCCGGTTCATTCCCCCACTGTCACCCAGGCTCCACGGCACCGGCAAGCGGCCAGGTCAGCGGCGGCGCGCCGCCATGACGGCGGTCACCACGAAGACCACCAGGAAGACCCAGCCCAGCCCGAAGAGGAACATCCCCACGAGGAGGTTCCAGTTCTGCAGCCCGGACAGGACGGGCAGGGTGGGGTCGAGGTAGAACAGCACGATCCACGCGATGCCGGCGAACCAGCAGACGACCATCGCCACGGCGGGCCAGCGCGGGGTGCGGAGAGGTGCCATGAGGACTCCCGGAGGGCGGGTTCCGTATCCTACCTCGGCCCACGATCATGAGTCAGCAGGCGCAGCCGATGGCGTCGGCGGGGGCGGTGAGCGGGTCCAGGGCGCGCACGACGCGGCCGTGGTCGTTCTCGACCGGGTAACCCTCGCGGGCCCAGTACTCGAAGCCGCCGATCATCTCCTTCACCTGGTAACCGAGCTTGGCGAACTCCAGCGCGGCCCGGGTGGCTCCGTTGCAGCCCGGCCCCCAGCAGTAGGTGACGACCGGCATGTCGGCGGGGATCTCCAGGGGCGCGCGCAGGGCGATCTCCGCGGTCGGCAGGTGCGTCGCGCCCACGATCCGGCCCTGCGCCCAGGCGGCGTCTCCTCGGGAGTCGACGAGGACGAACCGCGCGCCGTCCTCCTGGTCGGCGTGCACGTCGGAGGCGTCTGTCTCGAACTGAAGTCTGGCGGCGAAGTGGGCCGCCGCGGAAAGCGAAAGCGTCATGCGAAGACGATACTGACGGCGGTGAGCCGATTTGAAGAGCCGATCAACGGCATCATTCGCCAAAGGGTGTTATCCTGTGGCAATATCCGGGCAATGACCTTCAATATCCCTGTCGAGATCGACAAGGTCGACACGGCCATCCTGGACGCCCTCCAGTCGAACGGCAGGCAGAGCGTGGCGGACGTGGCGCGCGGCGTCAACATGAGCCACAGCGCCACGGCCGAGCGCATCCGGCGGCTCGAACAGTCCGGCGTGATCACCGGCTACCGGGCCCACGTCGACCCCGAGCGGCTCGGGTTCACGATCATGGCCTTCCTGCGGCTGCGCTACCCCAGCAGTACGTACGGGCCGCTGCACAAACTGCTCGCCGAGCTCCCCGAGGTGATCGAGGCCCACCACGTCACCGGCGACGACTGCTTCATCCTGAAGGTCGTCGCCACCGACATGCGCCACCTCGAACAGGTCAGCGGCCGGGTCGGCACGCTGGGCGGCGTCACCACCAGCGTCGTCTACTCGTCCCCGCTGCCGCCGAGGCCCCTCATGCCTCCCGCCTGACGGTCAGCGCAGCTCGATGCCGATGAGACAGGTGTCGTCGTCGGTGTCGGAATGGCTGTGGGTCAGCAGGTGGTCCAGGCGGTGTTCCAGGCTCTCGGCCGGTCGGCCCGCCATGCGCAGCAACTGCCCCTGGGAGTGGTCCAGGGTCCGGTCGCGGCGCTCGATCAGGCCGTCGGTGTACATGAGGAGCACGTCGCCCGGGGCGAGCTCGATGCGCCCCTCCTCGTAGGAGGCGTCCGCCAGGGCGCCCAGCAGCACTCCCCCGACCGCGTCCGGCTCCGCCACCTCGCCCCGCCTGATCAGGATCGGCGGCAGGTGCCCGGCCCTGGCCCAGCGCAGCACCCGGGTCCCCGGGTCGTACAGGCCGAGGATCGCGGTGGCCGTCACCCGGTTCGTCAGGTAGTGGGCGACCAGGTTGAGCCAGGTCAGGAGCTGCCCCGGCCCGGCCCCGGTGGCGGCCAGCCCGCGCAGCGCGTTGCGCAGCACGACCATGCCGGTGGCGGCCTCGATCCCGTGACCGGCCACGTCGCCCACCGACAGCAGGACCTCCCCGTTCGGCAGCATGACGGCGTCGTACCAGTCGCCGCCGACCAGGTGCTCCTTCTCCGCGGGCCGGTAGCGGACGGCGATGTCGAGGTCGGGGACCTCCAGCGTCCCCTGGGTGGGCGGCATGATCGCCTGCTGGAGCTGGAGAGCCAGCCGGTTGCGCTCGGCCGCCTGCTGCTCGCTCTGGACGAGCTGGTCGCGGGTCGCGGCCAGCGCCACCTCGGTCCAGTGCTGGGAGGAGATGTCCTGGTACGCGCCGCGGATCGTGAGCAGCCGGCCGTCGGGGCCGAGATCCGGCTCGGCCACGACCCGGATGTGCCGGGCGATCCCGTCGGAGCGCCGCAGGCGGAAGGCCGTCGAGGCGGGCCTGCGGTGGTGCAGCACCGTGCGCAGGAACCGGCCGATGGCCACGGCGTCGTCCGGGTGGGCGTGCTCGGCGAGCCGTTCCAGGGGGATGGGCCGTTCGCCGTCCTCGAGCCCGTACAGGTCGTGCAGCTGGCTGTTCCAGACGATCTGCCCGGTGACCGCGCTCTCCTCGAACCCGCCGATGCGGCCCAGCCGCTGCGCGTGCTGGAGCAGGCTGGCGAGCTGGGCGGCCTCGTTGCGCAGCCGCCAGATGAGCAGCACGCTGTCGCGATGGCGGGTGATGCCCACCATGGCGACGCTGGTCAGCGGCACCTGGTCGACCAGCGCCGTCATGGCCATCTGGTCGGCGTGGAACGGCTCGCCGGTGGCGTGCACGCGCTCGATCCGGTCCCACAGCCCGCCGTCGGCGGCCGCCAGCGGGTACGCCTCCAGCAGCAGCGAGCCGACGACCATGTGCCGCGGCCGGCCGGCCGGGTCGGCGAAGCGGGCGTTGGCGTGCTGGATGCGGAAGTCACGGAGCCTGCCCTCCCCGTCGAGGTACGGCCGGAGCAGGAGCGCGCTGTCGGGCAGGGTGTCGATCAGGTCGACGAGCTCGGAGACGGCCTGCGGACCGCAGGGCGCCGCCGGCCGGTCCGGGGTGTCGAGGGTGGCCGCGCACAGCTCCGCGAGCGCCTCGATCTGCTTGTGGATCTGCGGGGGCTGCGGCGGCAGGGCGTGCGGCCAGGCGATCTCCAGGACGGCGAAGATCTGGCCGCCGGTGCCGGACGGCACCGTGACCCGGCCGCCGGGCGTCTCCCGCTGCCCGATGGAGGGCAGCCCGGCCTCCGACAGGCTCCGCAGCCAGACGCTTCGCCGGTCGACCAGCGCGCGGCGGGCCGGCGTCTCCACTCCCGGGGGGACGTACCGCCACCGCCGGGCCTCCTCGGCCGTGAGCCCGGCGCATCCGGCCAGGGTGAGCGAGGCGTCGGAGCCGGCCTCCCAGATGGCGACCGCGGTGGCGCCGAGCGGCGTCAGCGCGTGCTCCAGCAGCGACTCGGCCACCGCCTGGACATCGCCGGCCCGCAGCGCCCCGCTCTCCGCGCTGCGCAGACGTACCGACAGGTCCGCCGTCTCCCGGTCCGGCTCCTCCGACCGCGTCGCGTCGAGGAAGGCGCGGGCGGCCTCGCTGATCCGGTCCTGCGCGGCCTGGTCGATGATGTCGGCGGCCAGCTCCAGCTGCGACGCCCCGGCCTGTTCGGCCAGGCCGGCGAGCTGCTGGGCGGCTCCGGCCACGCTGCAGTGCAGCCGCTCGATCAAGATGCCCTTGGCCACCTCGATCAGGGCTCGTCCCTCGGCGGCCCGCTGGGCCCGCCGCACTTCCTCACGCAGCCGCTCGATGGTGGCCGCCAGCCGGCCTACGCGCGTCTCCGGTACGTCCTGCGGACGGGAGACGTCGTCCGGCTCTGGGCTGTGCACTTCGCTGCTCCTTGGCGATGGCGCCGCGACTCTGACTTACGAGGTGGTCCAGTGCCGGATGCGCGTGATGAGGTGATCGGCGTCGACCGGCTTGGTGACGTAGTCGGTGGCCCCGGCCGCCAGGCTCTTCTCCTGGTCGCCCGGCATCGCCTTGGCCGTCACGGCGATGATGGGCAGGCCGGTGTACTGCGGCATGGCCCGGATGCGGGCGGTGGCGGCATAGCCGTCCATCTCCGGCATCATCACGTCCATCAGCACCACGTCGATCTCGGGATGGGCGATCAGGGTGTCGATGCCCTCCCGGCCGTTCTCCGCGTGCAGCACCCGCATGCCGTGGATCTCCAGCATGCTGGTGAGCGCGTAGAGGTTGCGCGTGTCGTCGTCCACGACCAGCACGGTGAGGCCGGTCAGCGCGCCGTCGGCGGTCCTGGCGGCCGGCGGGCCGGCTTGCTGCGGCCGGGTGAGGGGCAGCACGTCGCCCGGCTGGTCGGCGGTCAGGTGCAGCGCGATCCGTTCGCGCAGCTCGTCCAGGCTGGACAGCAGCTCCAGCGGCCGGCCGCCGTCGCGGGCCTGCAGCTGCGCCTCGCGCTGCGGGTTGGCCCGCCAGTTGTTGTAGGCCAGCACGGGCACGGCCTGCAGGGCGGGGTCGCCGTCCATCGCCTCCAGGAGCTGGTAGGCGGCCTGGCCGGGCATGTCGAGGTCGATCACGATCAGGTGGCAGGGCTCGGCCGCGAGCGTGGCCGCCGCCTCCTGGGCGCCGAGGGCCGAGACGATCTCCACCTCGTGCCCGGCGGGGGTGAGCTCGGTCAGCACGCTCTCGGCCACCAGGGACAGCAGGCCGCGCGGCCGTTCCTCGATGACCAGGAGCCGGCGGTTGCGGTGGACGGCCGGACGCTGCGGGGCGGACTCCTGCGGCGCGGCGCTCTGCGCGGCGGCCGGCTCCGTCACGTCGAAGTCGGGCCGGGCGATCGGGAGGTAGAGGGTGAACGTGCTGCCCTGGCCGGGGGTGCTGCTCGCGGTGATCGCGCCGCCCAGCAGGTAGGCGATCTCGCGGCTGATCGACAGGCCGAGCCCGGTGCCGCCGTACTTGCGGCTGGTGGTGCCGTCGGCCTGCTGGAACGCGCCGAAGATCACTTCGAGCTGCTGCTCCGGGATGCCGATGCCGGTGTCGACCACGCTCAGCGCGACGGCCGCGCCGTGGGCCCGCACCGACGCGGGCAGCTCGGACTGCACCGCCGTCTCGATCCGCAGCTCGACGCCGCCGGTCTCGGTGAACTTGACCGCGTTGGAGAGCAGGTTGCGCAGCACCTGGCGCAGCCGCGAGTCGTCGGTCAGGACCTCCAGCGGGATGCCGGGAGCGGCCACGATCCTGAAGTCGAGCCCCTTCTGCGTGGTCAGCGGGCGGAAGGTGGCCTCGATGTCGTCGAGGAGGCGGCGCAGCGGGACGCGTTCGGGGTTGACGTCCATCTTGCCCGCCTCGACCTTGGACAGGTCGAGGATGTCGTTGATGAGCTGGAGCAGGTCGGACCCGGCCGAGTGGATGATGCCGGCGTACTCGACCTGCTTGGCGGTCAGGTTGCGGCTGTGGTTCTGGGCCAGCAGCTGGGCCAGGATGAGCAGCGAGTTGAGCGGGGTGCGCAGCTCGTGGCTCATGTTGGCGAGAAACTCGCTCTTGTACTTGGAGGCCAGGGCGAGCTGCTGGGCCCGGTCCTCCAGCTCCTGGCGGGCCTGCTCGATCTCCAGGTTCTTGGTCTCGATGTCCTGGTTCTGGCTGGCCAGCAGGCGGGCCTTCTCCTCCAGCTCGGCGTTGGAGCGCTGGAGTTCCTCCTGCTGGTTCTGCAGCTCCTCGGAGCGGGTCTGCAGCTCGGCGGTCAGCCGCTGCGACTCCACCAGCAGCTCGTCGGTGCGGGCGTTGGCGACGATGGTGTTGAGGTTGACGCCGATGCTCTCCATGAGCTGGTCCAGGAACGCCCGGTGCACCGAGGTGAAGGCGTAGACCGAGGCCAGCTCGATGACGCCGAGCACCTGCTCCTCGACCACGATGGGCAGCACGATCACCGAGACGGGGCCGGTCCGCCCGAGCCCGGAGGCGACCGTGAGGTAGTCGGCCGGGATGTCGGTCATGGCGATCGTGCGCCGGGTCCTGGCGGCCTGGCCGACCAGCGCCTCGCCCATGCGGAAGCTGGTGGGCCGGTCGGCCTGGTAGCCGTACGCGCTGATCAGGCGCAGCTCGTCGTCGCCCGCCAGGAAGAACGCCCCGTACTGGGCCGCCACCAGCGGCGCCAGCTCGTCGAGCACCAGCTCGGCCACCGTGGACAGGTCGCGATGCCCCTGGATGAGGCTGGACATGCGGGCCAGGTTGGACTTGAGCCAGTCTTGCTCCTCGTTGGCCCGGGTGGTCTCGCGGAGCGACTTGACCATCGAGTTGATGTTGTCCTTGAGGTCGGCCAGCTCGCCCTCGGCATCCACGGTGATCGACCTGGTCAGGTCGCCCGAGGTCACGGCGCTGGTCACCTCGGCGATGGCGCGCACCTGGCGGGTGAGGTTGCCGGCCAGCTCGTTGACGTTCTCCGTCAGCCGCTTCCAGGTGCCCGAGACGCCCGCGACCTCGGCCTGGCCGCCGAGCCGGCCCTCGCTGCCCACCTCGCGGGCGACGCGGGTGACCTCCGCGGCGAACGCGCTCAGCTGGTCGACCATGGTGTTGATCGTGGTCTTGAGCTCCAGGATCTCGCCCCGGGCGTCGACGTCGATCTTGCGGGTCAGGTCTCCCTTGGCGACCGCGGTGGTGACCTGGGCGATGCTGCGCACCTGGTTGGTCAGGTTGTCGGCCATCGAGTTGACGTTGTCGGTGAGGTTCTTCCAGGTGCCCGCCACGTTCGGGACCCGGGCCTGGCCGCCGAGCTGGCCCTCGGTGCCGACCTCGCGGGCCACCCGGGTCACCTCGTCGGCGAACGCGGAGAGCGTGTCGACCATCGTGTTGATGGTCTGCGCCAGCGCGGCCACCTCGCCCTTCGCCTCGACGGTGATCTTCTGCGACAGGTCGCCCTTGGCCACCGCGGTCGCCACCTGGGCGATGCTGCGCACCTGGCTGGTCAGGTTGGAGGCCATGACGTTGACGTTGTCGGTGAGGTCCTCCCAGGTGCCCGACACGCCCCGCACCGTGGCCTGGCCGCCCAGGTTGCCCTCGGTGCCGACCTCGCGGGCCACCCGGGTCACCTCGTCGGCGAACGCGGAGAGCTGGTCGACCATCGTGTTGATGGTCTCCTTCAGCTCCAGGATCTCGCCGCGGGCGTCCACCCGGATCTTCTGCGTCAGGTCTCCCTTGGCGACGGCGGTGGTGACCTGGGCGATGCTGCGCACCTGGGCGGTGAGGTTGTCGGCCATCACGTTGACCGACTCCGTCAGGTCCTTCCAGGTGCCGGACACGCCCTTGACGTCGGCCTGACCGCCCAGCCGCCCGTCGGTGCCCACCTCCCTGGCCACCCTGGTGACCTCCGCGGCGAACGCGCTGAGCTGGTCGACCATGGTGTTGAGGGTGTTCTTCAGCTCCAGGATCTCGCCCCGCGCGGACACGGTGATCTTCTGCGACAGGTCGCCGCGGGCCACCGCGGTCGCCACCTGCGAGATGTTGCGCACCTGGTCGGTGAGGTTGCCCGCCATGAAGTTGACCGAGTCGGTGAGGTCGCGCCAGGTGCCCGCCACGCCCTTGACGTCGGCCTGGCCGCCGAGCTGGCCCTCCGTGCCGACCTCGCGGGCCACCCGGGTCACCTCGTCGGCGAACGACGACAGCTGGTCGACCATGGTGTTGACCGTGTTCTTCAACTCCAGGATCTCGCCCCGGGCGTCCACGGTGATCTTCTGCGACAGGTCGCCCCTGGCGACGGCGGTGGTGACCTGAGCGATGCTGCGCACCTGGTCGGTGAGGTTGCCGGCCATGGCGTTCACCGAGTCGGTGAGGTCCTTCCAGGTGCCCGACACCGACGGCACCTCGGCCTGGCCGCCCAGCCTGCCCTCGGTGCCGACCTCGCGGGCCACCCGGGTCACCTCGGAGGTGAACTGCGACAGCTGGTCGACCATCCCGTTGAAGACCGAGGCGATCTCGCCGAGCAGGCCGTCGTCGTCCTCAGGGAGCCTGGTGCGGAAGTCGCCGTCGCGCACCGCGGTGAGGCCGTCGAGCAGCTGCCGCAACTGGGGCTCGCTGACATCGCCGCCGTGGGTCGCACCGGCCGAGCCGCGGGACCTCATGTCACTCATGTCATCCTCGTGCTCTAGTCGTACGCGTGAGCATGGAATCCGATAGAGACCCACAGGCTCACGAATGTCCGGCGATAAAGAGCGATCACCCTCTTCAACAGCCGATTGGAGATTACTAGACCGTGCCCTCGATTTTGCTGTCGGAGGGGCGGAAGCGGTGATGCCATGTCAAGACGACGGCGGCGGCTCCGACCTGTCGTCGAAGCACCCCGGCCGGGGTGCCGCAACGGGAGGAGTACGCGATGAAGTTCCAGATCAGCATGCACATCAACCCGGCGGTGCTGGACTCGCTGACCGACGAGGAGAGGGCGGCGATCGGCGCGGGCCACGGCAGGTTCATCGAGGAACTGAAGGCGTCCGGGGAGCTGGTCCTGACCCAGGCGCTGGTCGACCCGTCGCAGGCCGTCGTGGTGTCCGTGCGTGACGGCCGCCCGGTGGTGACCGACGGCCCTTTCCTGGAGGCGAAGGAGCACCTGGGCGGCTACTACCTGGTCGACTGCGAGAGCAAGGAGCGGGCGATCGAGCTGGCGGCCCGGATCCCGGACGCCGCGATCGAGGGGCTGGGGATCGAGGTGCGGCAGGTGATGTTCGCTGACGGACAATGGGAGGCGTGACCGGCTCCTCCTTCGAGGGCCTGCTGCGCGAGCTCGCGCCGCAGGTCCTCGGCGCGCTGATCCGCCGGCACGACCAGTTCGAGGGGTGCGAGGACGCGGTGCAGGAGGCCGTGCTCGCCGCCACCCTGCAGTGGCCGGCCGAGGGCGTGCCGGACAACCCGCGCGGCTGGCTGATGACGGTGGCGTCGCGGCGGCTCATCGACCGGATCCGCAGCGACCGCGCGCGGCGCGAGCGCGAGTCGGCTCTGGCGGCGGCCGAGGTGCCGAGCGACGAGGTGCCCGGCAGCGACGACACGCTCGTCCTGCTGTTCCTGTGCTGTCACCCGACGCTGACCGCCGCCTCGCAGACGGCTCTGACGCTGCGCGCGGTCGGCGGGCTGACCACCGCCGAGATCGCCCGCGCGTTCCTGGTGCCGGAGGCCACGATGGCGGCCAGGATCAGCCGGGCCAAGCAGCGCATCAAGGCGGCGGGCAGCTCCTTCACCCTGCCGGAGGGCGCGGAGCGCGAGGAGCGGCTCCGGGTCGTCCTGCACGTGCTCTACCTGATCTTCAACGAGGGCTACACCGCCTCGTCGGGCAGCGAGCTGCACCGTCCCGACCTGGCGCGCGAGGCGATCAGGCTGACCCGGATGGTGCACGCCCAGTTGCCCGGCGACGACGAGGTGACGGGGCTGCTCGCGCTTATGCTGCTGACCGACGCCCGCCGCGAGGCGCGCACGACGGCGACCGGCGACCTGGTGCCGCTGAGCGAACAGGACCGGACGACATGGGACCACGGCATGATCGGCGAGGGCACCAAGCTGGTCAAGGCGTCGCTGGCCGGCCCGTCGCTCGGGCCCTACCAGCTGCAGGCCGCCATCGCCGCCACGCACGCCGACGCGGCCACCGCCGAGGAGACCGACTGGGCGCAGGTGCACGCGCTCTACCTGATCCTGGAACGGATCGCGCCCAACCCGATGGTGACGCTCAACCGGGCCGTCGCGCTCGCCGAGGTCGAGGGTCCGCGGGCCGGGCTGGACCTGCTGGCGGGCCTGGACGACGACGAGCGGATGGCCGGGCATCACCGGCTGCTGTCCGTACGGGCGCACCTGCTGGAGAAGGCGGGCGACGCGGCCGCGGCCCACGCGCACTACCGGCGCGCCGCGAAGGCCACCGCCAGCCTCGCCGAGCAGCGCTACCTGGAGGCCAGGGCCGCCCGGGTGCGGCTCTGACCGCCGTCGCGGTGAGCCGGTCTCCCGAGGTGCCTACGGACCGGGGAATCGATTGCCGCTACGCTTCCTTCCAGACGAGCCGAAGCGAGGACGGGGATGACGACGATCTACGACGTGGCGCGCCACGCGGGCGTGTCCGCGGCGACGGTTTCGCGGGTGGTCAACGGCCGCTCCAGCGTCGACCCGGTGCTCGCGGAGCGGGTCAGGCAGGCGATGGGCGAGCTGAAGTACCGGCCCAACGCCGTGGCGCGCAGCCTGCGCAAGAGCCGGACCACGCTGTGGGCCGTCATCATCTCCGACATCGGCAACCCGTTCTTCACCGCGATGGTCCGCGGCGTGGAGGACGTCGCGCAGAAGGCGGGCTACTCGGTGGTCCTGTGCAACAGCGACGAGGACCCCGCCAAGGAGGGCAGGTACGTCACCGCCGCGCTGGACGGCCAGATGGCCGGAGTGATCATCTCGCCGTCCGGCCGGGCCACGCACGTCAACCGCCTGGTGGAGGCCAAGGTCCCGGTCGTGGCCATCGACCGCCAGCCGCGCGGGGTCACCGTCGACACCGTGCTGGTGGACAACGAGCACGGCGCCGAGCTGGCCACCGCGCACCTGGTCGAGGCGGGCTACGAGCGCATCGCCTGCATCACCGGCCCGCGCAAGCTGTCGACCGCCGCCCAGCGCCTGCGCGGCTACCAGCGGGCGCTGCGTGCCCATGGCCGCGCGGTCAGGAGCGAGCTGGTCAGGTTCTCCGACTTCCGCGAGGAGGGCGGCTACGCCGCGATGGCCGACCTGCTGCGGCAGGATCCCCGGCCGGACGCCGTCTTCGCGGCCAACAACCTGATGACGGTGGGGGCCGTCGAATGCCTGGTCGACCAGGGAGTGCGCATCCCCGGGGAGGTCGGCGTGGCCGGGTTCGACAACATCCCGTGGGCGCATCTGGTGCGCCCGTCGCTGACCACCGTGGACCAGCCCACCTATGAGCTGGGCCGTACCGCCGCCCTGCTGCTGGCCGAGCGGATGATCGAGCCGGCCCGCCCGGCGAGCAGCGTCACCCTGCACACCCAGCTGCACGTCCGGGAGAGCTCGCGCCGCTGAGCTGTTGACTCCATCGGCCGGGTTCACTACCGTCGGCGAAGTCAGCAATCGATTTCCCGAGGAGTTGCCCGTGCACGTTCTCGGCGTCGACATCGGGACCTCCAGCAGCAAAGGCGTGCTCGTCAGCCTGGACGGCACGGTGAAGCGGTCGGCGGTCCGCGAGCACGCGGTGGACCGTCCGGGGCCCGGCCGGTTCGAGATGGACGGCGGGCTCTGGTGGCGGGAGTTCACCGAGCTGGCCCGCGAGCTCGGGCAGGACGCGGAGATCGGGGCGGTCGGGGTGAGCGGCATGGGGCCGTGCGTCCTGCTCGCCGACGCCGAGGACGAGCCGGTGCGCCCCGCGATCCTCTACGGCGTCGACACCCGCTCCACCGGCCAAGTGGAAAGGCTCGAACGCGAGCTCGGCGCGGCCGAGATCCGCCGCAGGGGCGGTTCCGACCTGTCGAGCCAGGCCGCCGGCCCGAAGATCGCCTGGGTCGCCGAGGAGGAGCCCGACGCCTACGTCCGGGCACGCCGGCTGTACATGCCGAGTTCCTGGCTGATGCGCCGGCTGACCGGCGCCTACCTGCTCGACCACCACTCGGCCAGCCAGTGCACCCCGCTCTACGACGTCGGCCGGCTCGACTGGCACCGGCCGTGGGCCGACGCGGTGGCGCCGGGCATCGAGCTGCCGCCGCTGCGCTGGCCCGGCGAGCGGGCCGGCACGATCACGCGGCGGGCCGCCGCGGAGACCGGGCTCCCCGAGGGCGTGCCGGTGACCACCGGGACGATCGACGCCTGGGCCGAGGCGCTGAGCGTCGGCGCGCACAACGCCGGCGACCTCATGCTCATGTACGGCACGACCATGTTCCTCATCCACACCGCAGCCGAGCACCGCACCTGGCCCGGCCTGTGGGGCACGGTCGGGGCGACGCCCGGCACCTACAACCTGGCCGGCGGCATGGCCACCTCCGGCGCGATCACCACGTGGCTGCGCGACCTGGTCGGCGCGGACTACGCCGAGCTGCTGCGGGAGGCCGAGGAGTCGGGCGTCGGGGCCAACGGCCTGCTCATGCTGCCCTACTTCGCCGGCGAGCGGACCCCGGTCATGGACCCGCGGGCCAGGGGCGTGATCGCCGGGCTCACCCTGTCGCACACCCGGGGGGACCTCTACCGGGCCGCGCTGGAGGCGACCGGCTTCGCCGTCCGGCACAACATCGAGACGCTCCGGGCGGCGGGCGGCGACATCCGCCGCATCGTCGCCGTCGGCGGCGGCACCCGGGGCCCGTGGACCCAGATCGTCTCGGACGTCACCGGCATGCCCCAGGAGGTCCGCGTCACCTCCATCGGCGCCTCGTACGGCAGCGCCCTGCTCGCCGCCGGGCTCGTCGGCGAGGCGGACGTGGACGCCTGGAACCCGGTCAGCCGGGTGATCGACCCGCGGCCTGAGGCGGTCGCCGCATACCGCGAGCTCTATCCCCTCTACCTGCAGCTCTACCCCAGCACCGTGAGCCTCGCCCACGGGCTCGCCGATCGTCAGCATCGTTGAAGGGCAGACATGTATCAGTTTCCCCAGCTCGTCGAACCGCCCGCGGCCGAACCCGGCGTCGTCTACACGGTCGCGAGCGGCGACCTGCGGCAGAGCGCCAACCAGACCTGCTGGCCGGTCCAGGAGCGCCTGGAGGCCGATCTCACCCGGGCGCTCGAGGATCTCGGCTGGTCGGTACGGCGGGGCCACGAGGTCGACCCGGTCAAGGGCCACGGATTCATCGACAGCCAGCGGGCCGGCATCGAGATCTTCAAGACGCTGCCGCCCGACGCGCCGCTCATCGTGGTCGAGGCGGTCTGGCAGTACAGCCACCACGTGCTGGCCGGGCTGCGCGGCCATCGGGGCCCGATCCTGATCGTGGCCAACTGGAGCGGCCAGTGGCCCGGGCTGGTCGGCCTGCTGAACCTGGCCGGGAGCCTGACCAAGGCGGGCCGGCCGTACTCGGTGCTGTGGAGCGAGACGTTCACCGACGAGTGGTCGCGGCACGGCCTGAAGACGTGGCTGGAGAGCGGCGAGCTCACCCACGACACCAGCCACGTCACGAAATATCGGCAGAAGGAGGACAGTCAGGAGGTCGCCCTCGGCAAGGCCGTCGCCCGGCAGCTCGCCACCGAGAAGGCCATCATCGGCGTCTTCGACGAGGGCTGCATGGGGATGTACAACGCCATCATCGACGACGAGTTGCTCAACCCCCTCGGCATCTACAAGGAGCGCCTCTCGCAGAGCGCCCTCGTCGCCGAGATGGGGAAGGTCTCCGACGACGAGGCCCGGGAGGTGCGCGCCTGGCTCGACCGGGAGGGGCTGACCTTCCATCTCGGCGACGACGAGGCCACCGAGCTGACCGAGGCGCAGCTGATCAGCCAGTTCAAGATGTACATCGCCGCGCTGCGCATCTCCGACGACTTCGGGCTCGACGCCGTGGGCATCCAGTACCAGCAGGGGCTCAAGGACGTGGTCCCGGCGAGCGACCTGGCCGAGGGCCTGCTCAACAACGTCTCCCGCCCGCCGGTGCGCAGCCGCGACGGTTCCCGCGAGCTCTACGCGGGACGGCCGCTCCCCCACTTCAACGAGGTGGACGAGGGCGTCGCCGTGGACTCGCTGATCACCAACCGGATCTGGACGGCGATGGGCCTCGACCCGGCGACCACGCTGCACGACGTGCGCTGGGGCGAGGAGTACGACGGGCGTTTCGTCTGGGTCTTCGAGATCTCGGGATCCGTGCCCGCCTCGCACCACGGCGGCTACGACCAGTCGTGGAGCATGCGGCAGCCGCCGATGTACTTCCCGCTCGGCGGCGGCACGCTGAGCGGCGTCTCCAAGCCGGGCGAGATCGTCTGGTCGCGGGTGTTCATCATGGACGGCGAGCTCCACGCCGACCTGGGCCGGGCGACCGTCGTGGAGCTGCCCGAGGAGGAGACCCGGCGCAGGCTCGACGCCACCACCCCGCAGTGGCCGATCATGCACGCGGTGCTGCACGGCGTCTCCCGCAACCAGTTCATGGCCCGTCACCGGGCCAACCACCTCAACGTCGCCTACGCCGACGACGCGGACGGCGCCGACCGCGCGCTCGCCGCCAAGGCGGCGGCCTTCGCCGAGCTCGGCGTGCACGTGCATCTGTGCGGAATCTCCTAGAAGGAGGGGCCCGTGAAGCCCTTACGCATCGCGCTGATCCCGCTCGTCGGCCTGGCCCTCATCGGGCCGGCCGCGCCCACGCAGGCCTCGTCGGCCCGCTCCCCCGCCGTGGTGGTGGGCAAGATGACCGGTCCGGGGTCGCTCAGCGCCACCGACACCGCCTGGAAGGTCAAGGCGACCGACCTCGGCATCATGTGGGACAACGGCCGGGGTGAGATCCTGGCCGCCTTCGGCGACACGTTCGGCGACTCCTGGCAGCCGCCGGGCGCCAACGGCGGCGACTGGCGCAGCCAGGTGCTGCTGCGCAGCACCGACCGCGACCTGTCCGACGGCATGTCCTTCAGCAGCGCGGCGACCGACGCGCCGGGCCACGCCAAGGAGCTCATCCCGAGCAGGAAGATCGACGGTGACGAGATCACCGTCATCCCGACGGCCGGCGTGTCGGTCGGGAACCGGCAGTACCTCGCCTACATGTCGGTGCGGCACTGGGGAGCCCCGGGCTTCTGGGACACCAACCACTCCTCCATCGCCTACTCCGACGACAACGGCCAGAACTGGGTGACCGGCGGCCCTCGCTGGGACAACCCGGGCGGCGACAACCACTTCCAGATGGCGGCCTTCGTCCGCCGTGACGGCCACGTCTACATGTTCGGCACCCCCAACGGCCGCAACGGCTCCGCCTACCTGGCCCGGGTGCCCGAGTCCCAGGTCCTGACCAAGTCGGCCTACCAGTACTGGACGGGCAGCGCCTGGCGGCCGGGCTCCGACACACAGGCCGCGCCGATCGTCGCGGCGCCGGTGTCGGAGCTGTCGGTGCAGTTCAACGCCTACACCGGCAAGTGGCTGATGACCTACCTGCAGGGCAGCGATCTCGTGCTGAGGAGCGCGAACGCGCCCACCGGCCCGTGGAGCGGCCCGTCGGTGGTGGCCAGCTTCGCCGACTTCCCCGGGCTCTACGGCGGCTTCATGCATCCCTGGTCGTCGGGCCCCGACCTCTATCTGGCGCTGTCGGAGTGGACCCCGTACAACGTCTACCTGATCCGGGTGCGGCTGAACCGGGACGGCACCATCACCAACCCGAACCTGATCCGCGACCCGAGCTTCGAGCGCCAGAGCACCGCCGCGGTCGCGGCCCCCTGGACGCTGCGCGGCAACGGCGGCATCGACCAGGCCACCTGGTCCTTCACCGCCGACCGCAACGCCTTCGTCCGCTACAACCGCGGCTGGCACGACATCTCCCAGGTCGTCCAGGTCACCCCGCACACGGCCTACACCCTGACCGGCTGGCTGCGCACCTCGCCCAACAACGACAACGGCTTCTTCGGCGTACGGGCCCCTGGCGGCGCGCCGTTCGCCGAGCGGAACTTCCGCGCGCTGGGCCAGTGGACCAGGCAGACCGTCACCTTCAACAGCGGCAGCCGCAGCTCGGTCGAGGTCTTCGCGGGGATCTGGACGGACAACGGCGACATGTGGCTGCAGCTCGACGACTTCGCCCTGGTGAAGTCCTGACCGATGGATCAGACCCGTACATCGATTGCGTAACACGCATTGACCTGTCACCGGCTGGGCGATAGGAAGCAGCAATCGATTTCTCACCTATAGGAGGAACCGTGACGTACGGCCAGTACGGCAGCAGCCTGCGCGACCTTCCGCGCCTGCGCTCGCACCGCCGCAGGAGAGTGTCGAGCTGGGACCGTTCGGGCGGCAACGACGACCGCGTCACGGTCGCGCCGGGGGAAACGGTCACCCTGGCCGACATCCGGGGCGCCGGCTCGGTCAACCACATCTGGATGACCGTGGCGCCCCGCGACCCCGGCACGCCGGAGACCGCCGACCGCGACTTCCTCCGCAAGCTCGTCCTGCGGGTCTTCTGGGACGACAACGAGCACCCCAGCGTGCTGGTGCCGCTGGGCGACTTCTTCGGCATGGGGCACGCCCGCACCGCCAACTTCGTGTCCGCGCCGCTGCAGATGAGCCCGCAGGACGGCAAGGCCTTCAACTCCTTCTTCCACATGCCCTTCGGCAGCCGGGCGCGGTTCGAGCTGACCAGCGAGTGTGAGGAGGAGGTGCTCTGGTTCTACTACTACATCGACTACGACGAGTTCGACGAGCTGGGTGAGGGCCTCGGCCGCTTCCACGCCCAGTGGCGGCGCGAGAACCCCGCCGACGGCGTGGACCAGGGCGGCATGTCGAACGCCGAGTACCTGTTCGGCGGCACCAACCTGGACGGGGCCGGCAACTACGTCATCCTCGAGGCCGAGGGCCGCGGCCACTACGTGGGCTGCGTCCTGAACGTCACCAACCTGCGCCGCACCTCCGACTGGAACTGGTACGGCGAGGGCGACGACATGATCTTCATCGACGGCGAGGCGTTCCCACCGAGCCTGCACGGCACCGGCACGGAGGACTACTTCAACACCGCCTGGTGCCCGAGCCAGTCCTACCACGCCCCGTACCACGGCCTCACGCTGCCGGGCGGCGAGAACTGGTCGGGCCAGATCTCGATGTACCGCTTCCACATCGAGGACCCGGTGCCCTTCACCAGCTCCATCAAGGTCACCATCGAGCACGGCCACGCCAACCGCCGCCAGGACGACCTGTCCTCCGTCGCCTACTGGTACCAGGAACTGCCGCACCGGCCGTTCACCCTCCCGCCGGTCGGGGCCCGGCTGCCCATCGTGTGATCGCCGGGATCGGCGACGTGTCATTTAAGGAGACGACGTGCGCACACAACTCATCCGGCTGGTCGCCGCCGTGGCGGGCGCGACCGTGCTGGCCGCCGGCTGCGGATCGGGCGCGGACCGACCCGCGCAGGGAGGCAAGGCCGAGATCACGCTCTGGCAGCAGAAGTTCACCGACCAGGAGGACGCCTGGTACAAGAAGGCCGTCGCGGCGTTCAACAAGGCCCAGGACAAGGTCACGATCAAGCATGTGATCGTCCCGGCGGACACCTGGGACCAGAAGATGAAGGCGGCCCAGGCCGCGGGCAAGGCGCCGGACGTCTACACGGTGAACTACAGCAAGGTGCCCGGCTTCGCCCGCACCGGCGTGATCCAGGCGCTCGACCCGCTCATCCCGGCTGACAAGTGGACCGGCCTGCAGGAGTCGGTGCTGGAGTCGGTGCAGTACAAGGACAAGAGCTACGGCTACCCGATGCTGGTCGAGCCGTCGGCCGTGCTGTTCTACCGCAAGGACATGTTCACCAAGGCCGGGCTCGACCCCAACCGGCCGCCTGCCAGCTGGCAGGAGCTCATCGACTACGGCAGGAAGCTGACCAGCAAGGACGTCGCGGGCGTCGTCACCGCGGCCAACCAGATCGACATGGCCTGGTCGTCGTGGGGCCTGCAGTGGAACGCGGCCGGGCATCTGCCGATCAGCGACGACTGGTCGGAGTCGCGCGCCGACGATCCGAAGTACAAGCAGTTACTGCAGGTCTACCAGACCCTCTACCAGGAGGGCATCATGCCCAAGCAGCCGCTGGCGCCGTACGCCGACGCCAACCCGCTGGGCCAGAACAAGACCGCGATGATGATCTGCGGCTCGTGGGCGGCGAGCGTCCTGCTGCAGGACTACCCGAAGCTGGTCGACCAGATCGGCGTGGCGCCGCTGCCCTCCTTCGACGGCGACGCCACCAAGCCCACCGCGACGCTCGGCGGCTGGACCCTCGTCGTCGACGCCAAGTCGAAGAACGCCCAGGGCTCCGCCGACTTCATCTCCTGGCTGCTGGCCGGTGACACCACCCTGCTGGTCGAGTTTTTCAAGAACACCAAGTTCTCCAAGTACTCCCCGCGCGAGGCCGTCGCCCAGGCGATCTCCGGCGACCCGGCCGTGGCCGAGAACCCGTGGGCCAAGACGATCGAGGACCAGGTCGTCAAGTACGCCAAGGCGGAACCGAGCTACGACTGGGCCGTCAGCCTGGCCTTCGGCAAGGCGATCGAGAAGGCCCTGCAGGGCAAGAACATCGACCAGGCCCTGAAGGAGGCCGACGCGGAGATCACCGACCTGATCGCCAAGAACAAGCTCGCCGGCCAGAATTCCTGACCCGTCACAGCCCGCCGCCGGTCAGCGCGTGACCGGCGGCGGAGAAAGGAGTGCCCGTGGCTGTCACGTCACTGCGGGCCACCCGCGTCAGGGACCGCGCCGCCGCCCGCGCCCGGCCGCGGCGGAACAACCGGACGGCCTTCATCCTGCTGGCCCCGCTGCTGATCCTGCTCGGCGTCTTCGTGATCTGGCCGCTGATCCACGCGGTCTACATCAGCTTCTTCACCTGGAGCTTCTACGACCCGGCCGTCTTCGTCGGGCTGGAGAACTACCTCAACGTGCTCACCGACGCGGAGTTCGTCAACTCGGTGTCGCGCGGCCTGCTGTTCTCCGCCATCGTGGTGCCGATCCAGATCACGATCGCGTTCATCTTCGCCAACCTGGTCAAGTCGGTCAGCCGGCGGATGGCCACCCTCATGAAGGTGACGATCTACATCCCCGCGGTGATCTCCGAGGTGATCGCGGCCATCGTGTTCACGCTCATCTACACCCACCGCGGCGGGCTGCTCAACTGGTTCCTCGACTTCTTCGGCATCGAGGCGATCCCCTGGCTCGGCGACACGGCCACCGCACTGCCGGCGATGGCGGTCCCGGCGATCTGGATCGGCATGGGCGTGGCCTCCCTGATCATGCTGGCCGGCCTGCTCGACATCCCGGAGACCTACTACGAGTGCGCCTCGCTGGACGGGGCCGGCCCGCTGACCAAGATGTTCAGGATCACGCTGCCGCTGATGAAGAACGTCATCCTGTTCCTGCTGGTGACCGGGTTCGCGGCGTCGCTGCAGTTCCTCATCCTGCCGCTGCTGATGACGCAGGGCGGGCCGGTGAACTCCACCAACCTGCCGAACCTGTTCATCCTGCAGCACTTCAACACCGACCTGTACGTCGGATACTCGATCGCCGCGGCGCTGCTGCTGTTCGCCGTGCTCGGCACGGTGTCGGCGATCATCTTCCGGCTGGTCAAGTCAGAGAAGGCGATGGACGCATGAGAGGCTCGCTCGGCTGGATCCTCAGGTACGGCGTGGCGGTGGTCTTCATCGTCGCCACGTTGTTCCCGCTGGCCTGGCTCGCGATGGCCGGGTTCAAGGCGAAGACCGAGGTCGTGGCCACCCCGTTCCAGTTCTTCCCCGAGATGTGGCGCTGGGACAACTACGCCCAGCTGCTGGCCGACGAGGCGTTCGTGCGCTCGCTGGGGTTCACGTTCGTCGGCGCCTCGCTGTTCGCGGCGCTGAGCCTGGTGGTCAACGCGCTGGGCGCCTACGCCTTCGCCCGGCTGGACTTCGCCTTCAAGCGCACGGTGTGGGTCATCGTCATCACCACGATGTTCGTCCCCGGCATCGCGATCCTGCTGACCTCGTTCATCGTGGTCACCCAGCTGGGCATGCTGGACAGCCTGGCGGTGCTGGTGCTCCCCGGCGCGGCGGCGGGCGTGCAGGTCTTCTTCCTGCGCCAGTTCTTCCTGGCGGTGCCGGCGTCGCTGGAGGAGGCGGCCCAGCTCGACGGGGCGGGGCCGTGGCGGATCTTCCGCCACATCTTCATCCCGCTGTCGAAGGGCGCGTTCGTGGTCGTCGGGGCCACCTCGTTCCTGCTGTTCTGGAACTCCTACATCTGGCCCGTGCTGACCATCACCGAACCTGAGCTCTTCCCGATCCAGCAGTATCTGGCGACCTTCCGCTCGGAGCGGAGCAGCGAGCACGGCCTGCTCATGGCCGGGTCCACGCTGGCCGCCCTGCCCGTCATCCTGCTGTTCCTGATCTTCCAGCGGCACATCATCCGGGGCGTGCGGATCGCGGGGTTCAAGTGAGCGGCGGCCTCGGCGCGGCCCGGCCCGTCCCGCACGACGAGGGCAGGCACGTGGCCATGCCCCTGGGCGGGATCGGCACCGGCAACGTCGCCATCTGCGCCGACGGCGGGCTGCGCCAGTGGCAGCTGCAGAACTGCGGCAACCATCGCGGCGTGCTGCCGTACACCTTCTTCGCACTGCGGGTCAGCACGTGGGAGCCGCCTTCCGACGAGCTGTTCGTGCTGCAGGCGCGCACCCCGGACGGCCCGGCCACGCCGCTGGTGAACGACGACCACGTGCCCGCGTGGCAGCGCGACCTGCTGCGCACCCGGCGGGCGGTGAGCGGGACGACGTTCCGCGGCCTGTACCCGTTCGCCCACCTGGAGTACCACGGCCTGCCCGTCGAGGTCGGGCTGGAGGCGTTCAACCCGCTGATCCCGCTCGACGTGGACGAGAGCTCCATCCCGGCCGCGCTGTTCACCTTCACGATCACCAATCCCGGTCCGCTGACCGCGCAGGTGTGGCTGGCCGCGGCCGTGCAGAACCCGGTCGGGCACGACGGCACCACCCCGGTCGACGGCGTGCGCGCCGCCGGTTACGGCGGCAACGTCAACCGGGTGCGCCGCGCCGGTGGCTGGACCTCGCTGGTCATGGAGAACCCGGCGGCCGACCCGGCCGCCGCCGGTGCGGGGCAGGCGGTGCTGACCGTGGACGCGGCCGACGCGGCGGTGCTGCCGCAGTGGACGCATCCCGACGAGTTCCTCGGCTTCCTGGCCGGGCGCGCGGTCTACGGGGACGCCGAGCGGGCCCGGCACGCGTCCTGGCTGGCGGACTACCAGGCCAGCGGGCCGCAGCAGGCGTTCGGGCCGAGCCCGGCGGGTCAGACGTGGAACGGCGGCGTCGTCGCGCCGATGATCCTGCCGCCCGGGGAGTCGCGCGAGGTCCGGCTCTGCCTGGCGTGGCACTTCCCGAACCGGTACGCGGACTTCGTGCAGTTCGGCCCGCCGAACCCGCAGTGGGGGCCGACCCGGTTCTGGCTCGGCAACGCCTACGCCACCCGCTTCGCCGACGCCCTCGACGTGACGGCGCACGTGCGCGAACGCTGGGGCGACCTCCGCGCCGCCTCGCTGTCCTGGACCGGCACCCTGGCCGACGCCGACCTGCCGCCGGGGGCGGTCGAACACCTGGCCGCGCAGGCGTCGATCCTGCGCAGCCCGTCGTGCTTCCGCACGGCCGACGGGGCGTTCTTCGGCTTCGAGGGGGTGCTCGGCGCCTCGACCGTGATGTGGTCGGGCGACGTCGGCGGCTCCTGCCCGCTCAACTGCACCCACGTCTGGAACTACGCGCAGGCGGTGGCCAAGCTCTTCCCGTCGCTGGAGCGGAGCATGCGCGCCACCGAGTTCGAGGTCATGCAGGCGCCGGAGGGCTATCTGCCGCACCGGGTGATCGCGCCGACCTACCTGCGCCAGCTGTGGGGCGTGCCCATCGGCGGCCCGGGCGAGCCCGCGCTCGACGGCATGCTCGGCGCGGTGCTCAAGACCTACCGCGAGGTGCGGCACGGCGCCGAGCCGGGCGCGTACTGGCCCGGGGTGAAGCGCCTGCTGGCGCACGTGCGGACGACCTGGGACCCGGAGGGCACCGGCTCGCTGCACGGGATCCAGCCGTCCACCCACGACATCGACCTGTGCGGGCTCAACCCGTTCATGGGCACGCTCTGGCTGGCCGCGCTGCGCGCCGCCGAGGAGATGGCGGTGCTCGCCGGTGAGCCGGAGCTCGCCGCGGAGCTGCGCGAGCTGTTCGCCCGCGGCAGCGCAGGCTACGACCGGGCGCTCTTCAACGGCTCGTACTACGTGCAGAAGCTGGAGGAAGGCGACTCCTCCGAGTTCCAGTGGCTCGAAGGCTGCCTGGCCGACCAGCTCATCGGCCAGTGGTGGGCGCACCAGCTCGGCCTCGGCCACCTGCTGCCGCGCGAGCACGTCGTCTCGGCGCTGCGCGCCGTGGTCGCGCACAACCTGCGCAAGGGCTTCCGCGACTTCGACCATCCCTACCGGGTGTTCGCCGACGAGGACGACACCGGGCTGCTCATGTGCACCTGGCCGCTCGGCGGCCGGCCCGCCGTGCCCACCCGCTACTGCGACGAGGTGTGGACCGGCAGCGAGTACCAGGTCGCGGCGCACTGCCTCTGGGAGGGGCTGGAGGAGGAGGCGCGGGCGATCCTCGACGGGCTCTGGCGGCGTTACGACGGCACCCGGCGCAACCCGTACAACCAGGTCGAGTGCGGCGACCACTACGTGCGGGCCATGGCCGGGTGGTCGGTGCTCGACGCGCTCGCGGGGGCGTCCTATGACGCCACCCGCGAGCGGCTCACCCTGGCTCCGCGCGGTCACGGCCGCCTGCCGCTCCTGCTCCCGACGGGCTGGGGCACGCTGGTCCGCGACGCCGACGGCGCCCGCGTGGTCGACGCGCACGGCGACCTGCGGATCCGCGAGATCGTCACGCTGGAGGCATGACCGTCAGAGCGCCTCGACGATCGTGGCGTTGGCCATGCCGCCGCCCTCGCACATGGTCTGCAGGCCGTAACGGAGGCCGTTGCGGCGCAGGTGGTGGACGAGGGTGGTCATCAGCCGCGCCCCGGTCGCGCCGAGCGGGTGGCCGAGCGCGATGGCGCCGCCGAGCGGGTTGACCCGGTCGGCGGGCGCCCCGGTCTCGCGCTGCCAGGCCAGGACGACCGAGGCGAAGGCCTCGTTCACCTCGAAGACGTCCATGTCGTCCAGCCGGAGCCCGGCCCGGCGCAGCACCGCGTCGGTGGCCGGGATCGGGCCGGTCAGCATGAGCACCGGGTCCGAGCCGACCACCGCCGTGCTGTGCACGCGGGCCAGCGGCGTGAGCCCGAGCCTGCGCACCACCTCGCCGGAGGCGACGGCCAGCGCGGCGGCGCCGTCGGAGATCTGGCTGGAGGTGGCGGCGGTCAGCCGGCCGCCGGGGACGAGCGGCTGGAGTCCGGCCATCTTCTCCAGGGTGGTCGCGGGACGCGGGCCCTCGTCGGCGGTCAGCCCGGCGACCGGGACGATCTCGTCGGCGAAGAGCCCGGCCCCGGCCGCCTCGGCGGCCCGCCGGTGACTGGCCAGCGCGAACTCCTCCATCTCCGCGCGGCTCACGTCCCACTTGGCGGCGATCAGCTCCGCGCCGTGGAACTGGCTGATCTCCTGGTCGCCGTAGCGTTCCGCCCACTTGCGGCCGCCCCTGGGCATGCCCAGGCCGGCGTCGGCGCCGACGAGGGCGGAGGAGGCGATCGGGATCAGGCTCATCACCTCGACGCCGCCCGCGACCACGAGGTCCTGCGCGCCGGACGCGACGGCCTGCGCGGCGAAGTGGACGGCCTGCTGGGAGGAGCCGCACTGCCGGTCGACGGTGGTGCCGGGCACCGACTCGGGCAGTCCGGCCGAGAGCGCCACGATCCTGGCGATGTTGGTCGACTGGGCGCCGATCTGGCTGACGCAGCCGAACACGACGTCGTCCACGTCCTCGCCGGCGATGCCGGCGCGCTCCAGCAGCGCGGCCACGACCTCCGCGCCGAGGTCGGCCGGATGGATGCCGGACAGCCCACCGCGGCGGCGGCCCACCGCGGACCGCACCGCGCCGACGATGAAGGCTTCTCGCATGGTCACTCCTGTCAACGTCCCTGCCAGACGGGGGCCCGCTTCTCGGTGAAGGCGCGGGCGCCCTCGATGGCGTCCTGGGAGGACCGGACGGGTTCGGAGATCTCGCGCTGCCGGTCGAACGCCTGCTCCGGCGGCCAGTACGCCGACTGGGTCATGATCTTCTTGCTGGCCGCCACCGCCAGCGGCCCGTTCGCCGCCACGGCGTGCGCCAGCTCCACCGCGGCCTCGGCCGCCCCGCCCTCGGGCACCAGCCGGTTGAGCAGGCCGTGCGCGGCGGCGTCGGCGGCGCTCAGCCGCCTGCCGGTGATCGCCAGCTCCATGGCCAGGTGGTAGGGCAGCCGGTGCTGCAGGCGCAGCAGCCCACCCCCGGCCGCGACGAGCCCGCGCGCCACCTCGGGCAGCGCGAACACGGCCGACTCGGAGGCCACGATCAGGTCGCAGGCGAGCACGATCTCGAACCCGCCGGCCAGCGCGTAGCCCTCGACCGCGGCGATGAGCGGCTTGCTCGGGGGACGCTCGACCAGCCCGGCGAACCCGCTCCTGGCCGTGGAGGGACGCTCGCCGCGCAGGAAGCCCTTCAGGTCCATGCCGGCGCAGAAGGTGCCGCCCGCGCCGGTGATGACGGCGGCACGCAGGGAGGGAGTCTCCTCGTACGTGTCGACGGCCCGCTCGATGCCCTCGGCGACGGCGAGGTCGACGGCGTTGCGCGCCTGCGGCCGGTTGATGGTGATCACGCGGACGGGGCCCTCGTCGGCCACCAGGACGGGGGCGCTCATCGGGGGCCCATCCTGATCGCGCCGTCGAGCCGGATGGTCTCGCCGTTCAGCATCGGGTTGGTGACGATGTGCTCGGCCAGGGCGGCGTAGTCGGCGGGGTCGCCGAGCCTGCTGGGGTGCGGCACGGCCGCGGCGAGCGAGGTGCGCACGTTCTCCGGCAGCCTGCCGAGCATCGGGGTGTCGAACACGCCGGGGGCGATGCTGCACACCCGGATCAGCCGCCGCGCCAGGTCGCGGGCCGCCACCAGCGTCATGCCCACCACGCCGGCCTTGGAGGAGGCGTACGCGACCTGGCCGATCTGGCCTTCGTAGGCGGCGACGGAGGCGGTCAGCACGCACACGCCGCGCTCGCCGTCCACCGGCTCCGCGGCGGACATGCGGGCCGCGGCCAGCCGCACCACGTTGTACGAGCCGATCAGGTTGGTGGTGACGATGCGGGTGTAGTCCTCCAGCGAGCCGGGCGCGCCTTCCCGGTCCACGACGCGCACCGAGCCGCCGCGGCCCGCGCAGTGCACGAGCACGCGGAGCGGGCCGAGTCCGGCGGCGGCGTCGAGGGCGGCCGTCACCTGCTCGGTGTCGGTGACGTCGGCGGGCGCGAACCGGCAGCCGAGCTCCGCCGCCACCTGCTCGCCGGGCGAGCCCGGCAGGTCGGCGATGACGACCTGCGCGCCGCCCTCGGCGAGCCGGGCGGCGGTCGCCCGGCCGAGGCCGGACGCGCCTCCGGTGACGAGCGCGACGGATCCTTCTACTTTCACGGGGTTGAACTCCTGTTCACAGACGTTCGACGACGGTCGCGTTGGCCATGCCGCCGGCCTCGCACATGGTCTGCAGCCCCCAGCGTCCGCCGGTGCGGCGCAGGTTCCACAGCATGCTGGTGAAGAGCCGGGTGCCGGAGGCGCCCAGCGGGTGGCCGAGCGCGATGGCGCCGCCGACCGGGTTCAGCACCTCGTCGGCGACCGGGTGTTCGGCCTGCCAGGCGAGGGGTACCGAGGCGAAGGCCTCGTTGACCTCGGCGTGGTCGACGTCCCCGATGCCGAGCCCGGCCCGCTCCAGCACCATGGCCGTGGCCGGGACGGGGGCGGTGAGCATCATGACCGGGTCGTCGCCGCACACCGAGAAGGCGTGAAAGCGTGCCAGCGGGGTCAGGCCGAGCCGCTCGGCCCGCTCCTCGCTCATCACCAGCACGGCGCTGGCGCCGTCGGTGATCTGCGAGGAGTTGCCCGCGGTGACCCGCCAGCCGATCTCCGGGAAGCGCCGGGCGGCCTCCTCGTCCTGGAAGGCGGGCTTGAGCCCGGCCAGGCGTTCGGTTGTGGTGCCCGGCCTGATGGTCTCGTCGGCGTCGACGACGGTGCCGCCGGGCACGGTGATCGGCACGATCTCGTCGTGGAAGTGTCCCGCCTCGGCCGCGGCGGCGGCCCGCTGGTGCGAGCGGGCCGCGTAGGCGTCGAGCGCCTCGCGCTCCAGCGCCCACCTGGCCGCCACCAGCTCGGCCGCGACGCCCTGGGAGACGAGGCCGGGGGCGTACCTCTCGGTCACGGAGGGCCCGTACGGGTCGCGGCCCATCCGCGCCGAGCCCATCGGCACCCGGCTCATCGACTCCACGCCGCCCGCGATGACCACGTCGTAGGCGCCGGAGAGCACCCCTTGGGCGGCGAAGTGCAGGGACTGCTGGCTGGACCCGCACCGGCGGTCGATGGTGGTGGCGGGCACGTGCTCGGGGAACCCGGCCGCCAGCCAGGCCATCCGGCCGGGGGTGACGGACTGGTCGGCCGCCTGGCTGACGCAGCCGATGATCACGTCCTCGACGGTGCCGGGGTCGATGCCGGTACGGTGCACGAGCCCGGCCAGCACCTGGGCGAGCAGCTCGACGGCGTGCAGCTCGGCGAGCGCGCCGCCGAGCTTGCCCTTCCCCATCGGCGAACGGACCGCGTCGACGACCACAGCGGTTCTCATGAGGTCTTCTCCAGCTCGTCGGGGGTGTCCGTCCAGCGGGGCGGGCGCCGGTCGAAGAACGCCTGGGCGCCTTCGCGCAGGTCGCCGCCGAGGAAGAACGGCAGGTTGAGGAACTGGGCGGCGTCCAGGGCCTGTCCGGCGGGCAGGTCGGAGAGCAGGGTGAAGGCCCGCCTGCCGAGCCGGACGGCCGCCGGGCTGACCGCCTCGAACTTCCCCGCGTACGCGTCCAGCCCGGCCATCAGGCCCTCGCGGTCGGGGTAGATCTTGCTGACGAAGCCGAGCCGGTGCGCCTCGCCGGCGTCGATGCTCTCGCCGGTCAGCATCATCTCCAGCAGCCGCTTGCGGGGCAGCGACCGGGCCAGGTGCGCCACGATGATCATCGGGAAGAGCCCGATCTTCACCTCGGGCAACGCGAACCGGGCCTTCGGCGTGGCCAGGATGACGTCGCACATGCCGGCCAGGCCCATGCCGCCGGCGTAGGCGGGGCCGTCGACCGCGGCGATCACCGGCTTGGGCGCCTCCAGCATGAGCCGGTGCAGGTCGACGATGGCGCCGGGCCACAGGTAGGCGTCCTCGACGTCGCCTTCGGCGAGCGCGCGCATCTGCCGCAGATCGCCTCCGGCGCAGAACGCGTCGCCGTCGCCGGTCACCGCGATCGAGCGGACCCCCGGGTCGGCGAACAGCTCGCCCAGGGCGTCGCGCAGCCCGGCCGCCGTCTCCTGGTCCAGGGGGTTGCGTTCCCCGGCGCGGTTGAGCGTGACGAGCCCGAGGCTGCCGCGCCTGGTCACCAGGATCTTCTCGCCGGTGCTCATCGGCTCTCCTCCGCTTCGCCGAGAATGATCAGTGCGTCGACCGCGACCGCGCCGTGACCGGCGGGGCGGACGAGCACGGGGTTGAGGTCCAGCTCCGCGATGCGTCCCGCGTGGTCGGCGCCGAGCCTGGACAGGGCGCTGACGGTGTCGGCCAGGGCGGCCACGTCGGCGGGCGCGGAGCCGCGGAAGCCGGTGAGCAGCTTGCGCCCGCGCAGCTCGCCGAGCATGTCGCGCACCTCGTCCGGCTCCACCGGCGCGGGCCTGAGCACCGCGTCGGAGAGCAGCTCGGTGAGCACTCCCCCGCTGCCCAGCAGCACGAACGGGCCGAACTGGGGGTCCACCACGAGACCGGCGATCATCTCGACGCCGTCGACGATCTGCTGCTGCACCAGCACGCCCGCGGGCGCGTCGCCGAGGTGCGCCCGCGCGCGGGCGTCGATCCCCGCGTAGGCGGCCCGGACGGCGCCGGCGTCGGCCAGGCCGACCGCGACGCCGCCGATCTCGGTCTTGTGCGGGACGCGGGCGTCGGCCACCTTGAGCACGACCGGATAGCCGATCCGGCCGGCGTGGGCCACCGCGTCGTCCGCGGTCGTGGCCAGGGCCTCGGCGGGGACGGCGATCCCGTACTCGGCGAGCAGCGCCTTGGTCTCCGCCTCGTCCAGCGGGCCGGAGCGGCCGGGCAGCTCGCGGGGTACGGGCCCGCGAGCCGCCCGGACGGTCTTCCTGGCGCGGGCGCGGGCGGCGGCGCGCCGGTGGGCGGCCAGCGTGCGGACCGCGGTGAACAGCTCGGCGGCCGAGGTGAAGACGGGGATGTCCGCTTCGGCGAACGCGGTCTTCTCCTCGTCGTTGAGCCGCCCGTCCATGGAGTAGATCGCCAGCGGGGTGCGTTCCTTCGGCGCGGCGGCCCTGGCGATCCGCTCGGAGGCGCGCCGCCCGGCGTCGCCGGTGAGCTCCTTGCGCGCGTACACGACGGTGGAGACGGCCGGGTCGGCGTCGAAGGCGGTGTAGGCGGCGGTGGCCAGGCCGCTGTTCCTGGCCACCTCGCCGGTCAGGTCGCACGGGTTGATGGCGGTGCCGAAGTCCAGCAGCTCTTCCAGCTCGGCGGTGGCCGCCGGGCCGAGGTCGGGCACGGTCACGCCGGAGCGGGCCGCGCGGTCGGCGAGCGCGCCGGCCTGCCCGCCGGAGACGGACATGATGGCCACGCCGTCGTCCTGGGGCAGCCCGCGCGACAGGTAGAACTTGGCGACCGCCACGACCTCGCCGAGCTCGTCCACCCGGATGATCCCGAGCGAGTCGAAGACCGCCTGGTAGATCTCGTCGGCGCCGGCCAGCGCGCCGGTGTGGGCGGCGGCCCGGCGGGCGGCCTGCTCGGTCCTGCCGACCTTGATGAGCACGATCGGCTTGCCCAGTTCGGCGGCCAGCTCGGCCACCCGGACGAAGTCGTCCGCGCGCCGGATGGCCTCGACGAACGAGACCACCATCGACACCTCGGGATCCTGCAGGGCCACCGACAGGTAGTCGGCCAGGCCCAGGTCGATCTCGTTGCCGGCGCTGGCGTAGAGCCGGGTGCCGATGCCCTCCTCCTTGAGCCGCCTGATCAGGGAGGCGGCGGTGGCGCCGCTCTGCGTGATCACCGCGACCTGACCGGGCAGGACGCCCTCCCCGAAGATGGGCTGGATGGTGGCGAGCGCGCCGGTGGCCAGGTTGCCGACGCCGTCGGTGTTGGGGCCGACGATGCGCAGCCCGCTCTGCCCGGCGGCGGCCAGGATCTCGCGTTCGAGCGCGCGGCCGTCCTCGCCGGTCTCGCCGAAGCCCTGCGAGGGCAGCACGGCGACCTTGACCCCGGCGGCGGCGCAGTCGCGCACCGCCTGGACGGTGTTCTTGGCGTTGAGCGCGATGACCGCGAGGTCGACGGGCTCCCCGACGTCGGCGAGCGAGCCGACGCAGGGCACGCCCTCGATCTCGCTGCGGGACGGGTTGACCGGGTAGACGCCGCCCGCGAACCCGTACTGGACGAGCAGGCGCAGCGGCCACCAGCTGAGCGTGCCGGGCTTGCTCGACGCGCCGATCACGGCGACGGACCGGGGATGGAAGAGCGTCTGGACAGCGGCCTCGGCGCCGGTGACGGTGATCACGCGACCTCCTCCGGCCGCGGTCCCGTCGGGTAGGTGGGGACGCCGTCGGCGGCGGTGATCTCCATGCGCAGCAGCCAGGCGTACATGACCTTGCCCAGGTGGTCCGAGCGGAGCGAGCGGGTGCCCCCGCCGTCCAGCGCGCCGGTGAGGACGAAGTTGAGCGCCTTGATGCCGGGCAGCTCGTAGCGGGTGACGGTGCCCCGGACGAGGGAGCCGAAGTGCTCCTTGACCCGTTCCTCGGTGAGCTCGCTCCTCAGCGTGGCGTATCCGGCGTCGTCGTAGGCGACCAGGCCGACGTTGCACACGTCGCCCTTGTCGCCCGAGCGGCCGTGGGCGATGTCGGCGACCCTGATGTTCGCCATCTCAGACCTCCAGGATGTCGACGGCCGCGGTCACGTGCTCACGCGGGATCAGGCACGGCCAGAGCGAGAACAGCTCCTTCAGCGGCGGGCGGGTGCCGATCCCGCCCACGCCGGCCGGGCCGTTGTTGTAGAGCGGGACGCTTTCGGTGAAGACCTTGCGCGCCTCTGTCTCGTCCGGGCAGCGGGCGGCGTAGCGCACCACGAGCTCCAGCAGGTCGTCGTCCGCCGGGTCGGGCTCGGGCACCCGGTCGCCCCACATGGAGTTGCGCCCGACGTGCTCGATGTTCACGTCGTCGGCCTTGAAGCCGGCCCGGGCGAGCCGGTTCTCCAGGAACTCGATGCCGCGGCGGGCCTTGGCGTAGGCGTCGGGCCAGGTGTAGGTGAACTGCACCTCGCCGATGAACCCGGCCCGGTAGCCCATGTTGACCTTGAGCGTGTCCGGCCGGGCGCGGCCGGTGCCGCCGGTGATGCGGACCTGGTCGGGGCCGACCTCGGTGAGCCGGACACCGGAGAAGTCGGCGGTGACGTCGGCGGTGAGGTAGTTGGCCGGGTCGAGGATCTCGTACACGAGCTGCTCGCTGACCGTGCCGATGTCGACCCTGCCGCCGCTGCCGGGGGTCTTGGTGATGACGGCGGTGCCGTCCTCGCTGACGTCGGCGATGGGGTAGCCGAGGTTCTCCAGGCCGGGGGTCTTCCACCAGCCGCCGTCGTAGAGGCCGCCGGTGGCCTGGCCGCCGCACTCGATGGCGTGCGCGACGACGGTGGCCATGCCGAGCCGCTCCCAGTCGTCGGCGGCCCAGCCGAACTCGTGCCGCAGCGGCCCCAGGTAGAGCGCGATGTCGGTGACCCGGCCGCAGATGACGATGTCGGCGCCCTGCTCCAGAGCTGTCACGATGCCGTCGGCGCCGGTGTAGACGTTGGCGTGGGTGAGCCGGTCGCGGACCGAGGCGAAGGGCTCCCCCGTGTCCATGTTGGTGAACGAGACGCCTTGGGCGATCAGGCGGTCGATGTCGCCGCTGATGTCGTCGCCGGTCACCACCGCGATGCGGACGCCGGTCAGGCCGAGGTCCTTGCACAGCTCGGCGACCCGCTCGGCGCACGAGCGCGGGTTGGCGCCGCCGGCGTCGGTGATGACCTTGACGCCGTTGGCCACGCACTGGCGGATGCTGAGGCGCAGCAGGTCGAGCACGTCGCGGGTGTAGCCGTACTCGGGGTTGCGGGACCTCTGCTTGCTCAGGATCGACATCGTCAGCTCGGCCAGATGGTCGCAGCAGAGGTAGTCGATCTCTCCGCGCTCCACCATCTGGACGGCGGGGAGCACGCTGTCCCCCCAGAAAGCCATTCCCGCACCCAGCCGGACAGTCTTCACTCGCTGCTCCCCATCACAATCTTTCTTGATGCTAATCTTACGCATAGATTCAGTGGCGTCAATCGACCGGGCCCAGGGAATCCCTCCTGGTAGCGGGGTTGCGTGGTGCCGCCGCGGGCCGGGGGACACGCGGCGGCACCACGGTCATGAGAGGCCGAGAAGCCGCGCCAGGTTCCCGCCGAGGATCGCGGCCTCGTCCTCCGGCGGCAGCCCCAGCGCCCGCACCGCGGCGATCTCCGCCGCCGGGTCGGTCATCGGCCAGTCGGAGCCGAACACCACGCGGCCGGCCCCGTGTCTCTCGATGATCTTCCGTACCCTGTCCGGCGGCAGGGTCGCCAGGCTGGGCGGCCAGGACGTCTCCAGCACCGCGCCGGAGCCGGCCACCACGTCCTCGGCGTCCTCCAGCCGGTGATAGCCGCCGAAGTGGCAGGCGATCAGGGTCAGCCCGGGGATCCGTTCGGCCAGGGCGGGCACGTGCCGCGAGGCGCCGCGCTCGTTGGCCGCCTCGTCGCCGCCCGCGCCCACGTGGGTGATGACGGCGATGCCCTCCTCGGCCAGCGCGGACAGCAGCTCCACCACCCGCGGGTCGCCCAGCGACAGCTCCTGGAACAGCGGGTGCAGCTTCACGCCGGGGATCCCGTTGTCCTTCAGCGAGGCGAGGTTCTCCTCGACCGAGAGCTCGGGGTGCACGGTGCCGAACGGGATGAACCTGCTCCGGTCGATGCCGCCGATGAACCGGTTGGTGCCGGCCACGTGCCGGGCCACGTTGGCCACGGCCAGGCAGACCGCCAGGTCGATGCCCGCCGCGTCCATGGTGGCCCGCAGGCCGTCCAGGGTGCCGTCGTGCACCGGGTCCAGGCCGACCGGCCGGTCGGCCAGCACCTTGCGGGCGATCTCGTCCGGCCAGACGTGCGCGTGCGCGTCGATGATCATGTGGCGAGCTCCTTGACCAGCTTGCGGGAGAGCGAGTCGAAGATGACCTCGGTGGCTCCCTCGTAGATGCGCATCGGCCGGGCCGCCCGGTAGAGACGCTCGATCTTCGACCCCCTGACCAGCCCGAACCGGCCCATCACCTGGACGCACCGGTCCACCACGCGCCCGGCCGTCTCCGTGGCCGCCACCTTGGCCATCGAGGACAGGTGCAGGCTGCCCAGCGGGTCGCGGGAGGCCGCCGCGGCCGCACGGTAGGTGAACGAGCGGGCCATCTCGATCTCGGTCCACGACCGGGCGAGCTGGTCGGCCACGGCGCCGAGCCGGATCAGCGGGCGGCCGAACTGCTCGCGGTTCGCGGTGTGCACGGTGGCCTCCTTCAGCGCCGCCTGCGCGGTGCCGACGGCGGCGGCGGCCACCGAGACCCGGAAGGTCGCCAGCGTGGCCAGGCCGAGCTTCATGCCCTTGCCCGGCTCGCCCAGCCGCCACGCCCGCGGCACCCGGACCCCGTCCAGCAGCACGTCGCCGAGGACGTGCGGGGCGATGATCTGGTGCGGCCGGGTGGTGGTCAGGCCGGGCGCGTCCGCGGGCACCAGCACCATGGTCAGGCCCGCGTCCTCCGCGCCGAGCACGCAGTAGAAGTCGGCGTCGCCGCCGTTGGTGATGAAGGACTTGTGCCCGGTGACCACCAGCTCGTCGCCGTCCTCGACCACGGTGGTGGCGGTGCCGCGCAGGTCGGAGCCGATGCCGGGCTCGGTCAGCCCGAGTGCGGCGATCGCGTCCAGCGCGGCCACCCGGGGCAGCCACCGCTCGCGCAGCTCGGGGGCGCCGCCCTGGGCGAGCGCGTAGCTGCCGATGCCCTGCATGGCGAAGAGCGAGTCCAGGTGGGCGCTCTCGGCGGCCAGCTGCTCGCGCACGACGGCCACGGCCAGCGAGTCGATCCGCTCGTACCGGCCGCCGTACGCGGCGGGCACGCAGACGGCGGCCAGCCCGCTCGCCGCGAGCGCCGCCCGCATGCCGGGGTCGATCGCGTCGGCCTCGTCCGCCCCGTCGGCGAGATGCGCGACCGACGCCGCGAGCGCCGCCGCCTCCTCGCGCAACCCGTGGTAGCGCTCGGGCAGCTCGAACTCGGCCCCGCTCATCGGACGGCCGCCGGACGCTGGTCGAAGCCCCGGCCGAACAGCTCTGAGGCGATCCTGACCCGCTGGATGGCGGGCGTGCCACCGGCGATGGCCCAGCCGTGCGCGTCGCGGTGCAGCGCCTCCAGGCCGAACTCCTCGGTGTAGCCGTTGCCGCCGTGCATCTGCATGCCCAGGTCGGAGACCCGCTTGCCCATCTCGTTGGCGAAGCACTTGGCCAGCGAGACCTCCAGCGGATCCGGCAGGCCGCGCCCGGCGTTGGCCGCGGCCCGGTAGATGAGCAGCCGCGCCGCCTCCACCTGCAGCGCCATGTCGGCGACGGTCATCTGCACGTTCTGGAACTCGACCAGTAGCCGGCCGAACTGCCTGCGCTCCTGCACGTAGGCGACGGCCCGGTCCAGCGCGGCCTGCCCGATGGCCAGGCTCATGGTGGAGTTGCCGAGCCGCTCGATGGAGAAGACGCCGAACAGGTCGCGGAAACCGCCGGGCCCGACCACCAGGTTCTCGGCGGGCACCCGGGCGTCCTCGAAGATCAGGTCGGCCGACGGGATGGTCCGCCAGCCCATCAGCCGCTCCCGCTGCCCGAACGACAGGCCCGGCGTGTCGGCCGGGACGATGATCGCGCCGATGCCCTTGGACCCCGGCTCGTCATCGAGCCGGCAGTAGAGCAGGTAGTGGTCGGCGTGACCGCCGTTGGAGATCCACCGCTTGGTGCCGTTGATGACGTACGCGTCGCCCTCCAGCACGGCCCGGGTGGTCATGTCGGTGGCGGCGGAGCCGGCGTCGGGCTCGGAGATGCCGATCGCCATCGTGACCTCGCCGGAGGCCACCTTCGGCAGGTAAGTCCTGCGCTGCTCCTCGGTGCCGGAGAACTCCAGCACCCGGGCCGGTCCCACGTTCGCCTCGAACACCTGGAACGCGGCCGAGCGGCACTCCTTGGCCAGCTCCTCGATCACGATCAGCGCGTCCAGCAGGGTGCCGCCCGCGCCGCCGTACTCCTCGGGCAGGGCCAGGCCCAGGAAGCCCAGCTCGGCCAGGCGGGTCACCTCCTCGGCGGGCAGCGGCGCGCGTTCGAGGTCCCACCGCGCGGCCTGGGGGGCGTACACCTCCTTGGCCACCTTCGCGGCGACCTCACGCAGGTGAAGTTGCTCTTCGCTGAGCCGGAAGCCGTTCACAACACTCTCCTCAGATCTTGGCGGTCTCGCCGCCGTCGATGACGTACGTGGACCCGCTGACGAAACCGCTCAGCGGCGAGGCCAGGTAGCAGACCAGGGCGCCGATCTCCGCGGGGTCGGCGACCCGGCGGGCCGGGATCTTCGCGACCCGGCGGCGCAGCGTCTCGGGGTCGTCCAGCACCGCGCGCTGCGCCTCGGTGGCGAACGCGCCGGGGGCGATCGCGTTGACCTGGACGCCGTGCCGTGACCACTCGGCGGCCAGCGCCTCGGTGAGCCGGACCAGCGCGCCCTTGGACGCCGAGTAGACCGCCAGGCTGCCCTTGCCGCGCACCCCGGAGATGGAGGCGACGTTGATGACCTTGCCCGCGCCCTGCCCGACGAAGATCTCGCCGCAGGCGCGGGCGAGCAGGGCGGGGGCCACCACGTTGACCGCGAAGACGTCCTCCAGCAGCTCGGCGGTGGCGTCCAGGAACTTCCCCGCGGGCGCGATGCCGGCGTTGTTGACGAGGATGTCCAGCCGGCCGAACTCCCGCAGCGCCCGCTCCGGCAGGGCGGACAGCCCCGCCGCGTCGCGCATGTCGCACACCACGCCGGCGATCCGGCCCGGCGCCTCGGCGGCCAGCTTGTCCAGCTCGTCGCCGGAGCGGGCGGCGGCCACCACGTTGACGCCCTCGGCCACCAGGCTGCGCACGGCCGCGGCGCCCAGGCCGCGGCTCGCTCCGGTGACGATGGCGACCTTGCCGTCGAGTTCCAGGTTCATGCGGGCACTCCAGGTTCGGGCGGGGGACGTCCGGCTCAGGCGGATTCGTATTGTTGCATATGATTATCCTGTTTCGCCAATCTGGTCCCGCCGGGGCACGAGAGCCGCCGAGGTCACCGTGCACGCCGTCACCGCGAGCCAGGCGGCGGGCTGTCCCGCGACGCCGGACACGCCGGCGAACAGCAGCGGACCGGTGGCCGCGCCCAGCGCGGTGCCCAGCTGGAACCTCGCCCCGGCCACCCCCGGCCGTTCCGGATGCCGGCCCAGCACGCCCATGAGCAGCAGCGCGGGCCAGCCCCAGGCCCCGCAGAAGGCGACGACGGCGCCGGCCACGGTGATCGCGGTGACGCCCGACGCCATCGCCAGCGTGCCCGCGGCACAGGCCAGGATCATCGCGGCGGCGGGCCGGAACCCGTCCGACCCGCGCCGGTCGGCCAGCCGTCCCGCGCCGAGCCGCACGCCCAGCGAGGCGAGGCTCGTGCCGGAGATGATCAGCCCGGCGGTGCTGACGTCGATACCGGTACGGGTGAGCGTGCTCACCGTGAAGGTGGTGAGCGACCCGATCGCCACCGTGCCGAACCCGGCGATCGCGGACACCCGCACGAGCGAGATCCCCAGCCCGGAACCCCCCGCCACCGACCCCGACCCACCCGGGATCCGGGTCCTCGACCTCAGCTCGTCGGGGGCTGTGGGGGTGGGACCGCCCGGAACAGGAGCGCCCACCACCGGCCCGTGACCGGCCGTGGGCGCAGGCCAGGCCGGAACAGGGGCTGTGGGGGTGGGACCGCCCGGAACAGGAGCGCCCACCACCGGCCCGCCGGCGTCCGTGGGCGCAGGCCAGGCCGGAACAGGGCCTGTGGGGGTGGGACCGCCCGGAACAGGAGCGCCCACCACCGGCCCGCCGGCGTCCGTGGGCGCAGGCCAGGCCGGAACGGGGGTGCCCACCACCGACCCGTCAGGGGCTGTCGGCGTGGGACCGGCCGGGACGGGGGTGCGAGGCGCCGGCCCGTCACCGGTGCCCGGCACCGGGCCCTTCGGGGGTGGCGGGGTGGGGGTCGCGGGGCGGGGTGGGAGGCTGACGGTGGCCGCTGCCACGGTCAGGAGGGTGGCCATCGCGAAGGCCCACTGCCAGCCGATGGTCAGCGCCACCAGTGGGACGGCGAGCCCGGCCAGCCGGGCGACGACGGGCGTCGCCGACTGCTTGGCGCCCAGCGCCGTGCCCCGCAGCCGGGCGGGGATCTCCTTCACCACCACCAGGTTGCTGGCGGGCGAGACCACCCCGTACCCCAGACCGGCCACGACCAGCCAGGCCAGCAGCGCAGGAGCCGACCCGCTGGTGGCGACGCCGATCTGGCTCAGCAGGCTCACCGTCAGCCCCGCCAGGGCCGCCCGCCGCCAGCCGGCGCGGTCGATCAGCCTGCCCCCGATCACGGCGCTGAGCCCCGTGCACGCCCAGAAGGCGGTGACGCAGAGCCCGAGCAGGGCGTCGCCGATGCCGAGGCCGGCCTGGATCTGGACGGCGAGCACGCCCACGAGGATCGGCGTGGACACCACCGCCGCGAGCATGAGGATGGCCGCCCACCACGCCCGCCACGCCCGCCCCGCGGCCGTTCCCGGCCGTGAGGCCCGAGAGGCCCACACGGCCCGGACGGTCCGGACGGTCCGGACGGTCCCGGCGGCCGGTTCCACTGGGCCCGCTACAGCGTCACGGGCACGGTCTGCGGCCCGCGCATCTTCAGCCCGACGTCGGTCGCCGCGCCGGGATCGGCCAGCCGCATGTCGGGGAAGCGGTCGAGGAAGAGGTTCACGCCGATCTCCAGCTCGGCGCGCGCCAGCATCGCCCCCAGGCAGAAGTGCCGCCCGGAGCCGAAGGCCAGGTGGTCAGCCGCGCCGGAGAACGCCTTGCCGGCGTCCAGGTCCTCGCGTTCCAGGACGAACCGGTCCGGGTCGGCGTAGCGCCGGTCGTCCCGGTTGGCCGAGCCGATGAGGACCAGCACCGTGGAGCCCGACGGGATGGTCACGCCGGCGAGCTCGACGTCCTCCGTGGTCTCCCGGGTGTTGATCTGCGTCGGCGGGGAGAACCGGAGCGTCTCGGCGATCGCCCTGATGACCAGCGAGCGATCCTTCCTGATGCGCTCGAACTGGTCCGGGTCGGCGAGCAGGTTGCGGAACAGGCTCGCGAACGTCTTGTCGGTCGTCTCCGCGCCGGCCGTCAGCAGGAGGCTGACGTACGCCCTGATCTCGTCGTCGGTGAGCGGCTCGCCGTCGATCTCGGCGCTCGCCAGCACCGAGAGCAGGTCCTCACCCGGGTTCGCGCGCCGCTCGGCGATGAACGGGGTGACGAAGGCGCTGATCTCCGCTCGTACGGCCGCCGCCTCGGCGATGATCCCCGGGTCGCGGCCCAGGTTGGAGATGACCCGGATGACGGCGGTGTACCACCGCAGGAACCGCGGGTGGTCCTCCTTGTCGAAGCCGAGCAGGTCGGCGATCACGTACACCGGGAAGTAGTTGGCGAAGTCGCGCACCAGGTCGGCCCGGTGACGGTCGGCCAGCGGCCCGGCGAGGTCCTCGGCGGCGCGCAGCACGACCTCGTCGATGACGGCGGCCGCGTTGCGCATCAGCATCGGGTGCAGCCGCTCCAGGCTCCTGCCCCGGAACGCGGGCGAGACCAGGGCCCGGTGCCTGGCGTGCTCGGTGCCGTCCATCTGCAGGATCGTCTTGCCGTGCACCGGTTCGAGCTGCCACTCGTACGCCTTCGTGCTGAAGACCGGGTTCCTGTAGACCCGCGCGACGTCCTCGTACCTGCTGACCAGGTAGGCGCGCACGCTCTCGTCCCAGACGACCGGGGCCTCGGCGCGCAGCCGGCGGTAGAACGCGTGCGGGTCGGCGGCGACCTCCGGGGACAACAGCTCCGGAAGACCACGATCAGTCATCACAACTCCTCACGATTCGAGCTCGGCCCCGGTGGCCTTCCAGGCGGTGAACCCGCCGTCGACGCCCCACGCCGCGCCGTTGACGAACGCCGCGGCCGGGCTCGCCAGGAAGCAGACGACCTCGGCCACGTCCCGCGGCCGGCCGGCGGACCGGCTCAGGTAGTTGGCCATGACGTCCCTGCGGGTGGCCTCGGGATCGGGCCTGGAGGCGAGGTAGCGGGCGGCCATCTCGGTCTCGATCATGCCGGGGGCGTAGCAGTTGACCCGGATGCCGTCGGGGGCGAGCTCCAGGGCCAGGCTGCGGGTCAGCTGGACCACCCCGGCCTTGCTGGCCGCGTACGCGAGCGTGTGCGGCCGGGCCAGACCGGCGGCGATCGAGGCGGCGTTGATGATCGACGGGTTCTCGCTGCGCCGCAGGTACGGCAGCGCGGCGCGGGCGGCGAGGTACGGTGCGCGCAGGTTGATCGCGTGCACCCGGTCCCACTCCTCGGCGCCGAACTCCTCGATGCCGAGGCGGCGGCTCACCACGGCGTCGGACACGCCGGCGTTGTTGTGCAGCACGTCGAGGCCGCCGGCGAGCGCCGCGGCCCGCTCCACCATCTCGGTGATGGACGCCGGATCGCTCACGTCACCGTGCACGTAGTCGGCCCGGGGGCCGATCTCGGCGGCCACCCGCTTGCCGGCCTCGTCGTCGATGTCGGCGATGACGACGGTCGCGCCCCGGCTCGCGGCCAGGCGCGCGGTCTCGGCGCCGATGCCGCTCGCGCCACCGGTGATGAGGAACCGCAGGCCGGACACATCAGACATCGGCGGTGGCCTTTCTGAAGTAGTTGGCGTGACGGGGACCCGTGAGCGCGTCGCTCACCGGCACCTGGGGCTCCTCCCCCGCCCGGAGCGCGTGCTCGCGCTGCCTCCCCACGGCGACCCGGCGGGCCTCGCACCGGTCGATCCCGCCCTCGGGCACGGCGTACACGGTGACGTACCGGTAGGGCGGGCTCTGCGCGCCGACCGGCTCCAGGGCGAAGCGCTGGGCGCCCGCGAACCCGATGTGCTCGAAGGTGTGGCCGAGGTGCACCTGGTCGTACCAGCGGGCGTACTCGTCCTCCTTGCCGGGGACGGCGTTATTGAAGACGACGAAGACCTCCCGCTGGTCCTCCGGCGCGACCTCGGCGGCCGCGCCCTCGGGGCCGACCCAGCCGGTCTGCGGCACGGCCCGCCAGGCGACGTCCCTGAGCGCGTGGCCGAGCGTGCCGGCGTCGGCGGCGCGGGTGAGCGCCAGGGCGGCGAACACGCTCTCGTTCTCGCCGATGTCGCGGGCCAGCGTCCAGACGGCCCCGCCGGCGGCGCCCAGGATCTCGGCGGGGCCGAGCGCGATGAACGTCTCCATCAGGATCGCCCGGCCGGCCGCTTGGGCTTCCAGCGGAGCAGCCACATCTCCATGAGCCGGATCAGCAGCATCAGGACGATGCCCACGATCATGAGGACGAAGATCGCGGCGAACGTGCCCGCGGTGTCGAACTGGTTGGCCGACTGCACGAGCAGGTAGCCGAGCCCGCGGTTGGACGACATCATCTCGGCGGTCACCGCGACGACGAGCGCGTACGGGGCCGAGACGCTCAGGCCGGAGATGATGAACGTCATCGCGGACGGCAGGGTGGCCTTCAGGTGCACCTGCATGCGGCTGGCCCGCATGAGCCGGAGCTTGTCGACCAGGAGGTGGTCGACGTCCTTGACGCCCGCGTACGTCGAGTAGAAGACGAGGAAGGCGACCACGCTGATGACCAGGGCCAGCTTGGAGCCGATGCCGATGCCGAACCAGAGCATGAACAGCGGCACCAGGGCCAGGCGCGGGATCGCGTAGATCGCGTCCACGAAGGGCTGGCAGACGGCGGCGAGGAACGGGCTGACGCCGAGGACGAACCCGGCCACGAGGCCGGCGAGCGCGCCCAGCACGAACCCGATCACCGTCGTCTGCAGCGTGACCCACAGGCTCGGCCAGAGCAGGTTCTGCGTGAGCCAGAGGGTCATCGCCTCCCAGATGAGGGACGGCTTGCTGACGTAGTACTGGTCGATGAGGACGTGCGGCTCACCGGGCTTGCCGGCGAAGTACTCCCACGTCACGAGCCCGGCGACGAGCAGCACGCACTGGATCACGGTGATCATCAGGCGGCGGGCCAGCCGCGGGTTGAGCCCGCCCGAGACGGCCGGCTGGTCGACCGGCCGCGGCGCGGCCCCCGCCTGGTCCGCCCGGCCGGCCTCGATCGTGTCGGAGGTGGACATCAGTGATCCTCCATCTGCGGGCTGAGCAGCGCCCACAGCCGAGACCAGACCGCGGCGAACTCGGGGTCCGAGCGCAGCGATCCGAAGTCGCGGGGCCGGGCGAAGGTGATGGGCTCGACGTGGATGATCCGGCCCGGGTTGGCGCCGAACACGACGACGCGGTCGGCCATGAGGATGGCCTCTTCGAGGTCGTGGGTCACGAACAGCACGGTCTTGCGCTCGCGTTCCCAGATCTCCAGGGTCTGGCGCTGCAGGTTGAGCCGGAGCTGGGCGTCGAGAGCGCCGAAGGGCTCGTCCATGAGCAGCGTGTTGGGCCGGTAGACCAGGGTCTGCGCGAGGGCGGCGCGCTTGAGCATGCCGCCGGACAGCTGAGACGGGTACCTGTTGCCGTACTGGCCGAGGCCGACCAGGTCGAGCACCTCGGCCACCCGCTCCTTGCGCTCGCGGCGCGGCACCTTCTGCACCTCGAGCGGGAGGGAGACGTTCTTCTCCACGGTCCGCCAGGGCAGCAGGGTGTCCTTCTGGGTGACGTAGCCGACGTCGTTGTTGATGCCGCGGATCGGCCTGCCGTCGTAGAGGACCTCGCCGGTGCTCTGGGTGAGCAGGCCGGCCGCCATGTTGAGCAGGGTGCTCTTGCCGCAGCCGCTGGGGCCGATGATGCAGATGAACTCGCCCTTGCGGATGTCGAGGTCGATCCCCTGCACCGCGGTGAAGGTCCGCTTGGCGGTGGTGAAGGTGCGGCCGACCTGGCGGTAGCTCACCGCGATCGGCCGGTCGTCGTCCCCGGTCCCGGCGACGGAGGCGGTCTCGGTCGTGGTTCCGATGCTGGACACGTCGGTCTCCCTCACTCAGGCGTCCGGCAGGGCGGAGACGAGCGCGGTGTCGTACAGCTCCTCGAACGGCACCGAGACCGGGTCGGGCTTGCCGATGTTGTAGACCTTGATCAGGTTGTCGGCGAGCTCCCGGGTCGGGACCAGGTCGCCGGTGAAGACGGGCAGGATGGCCTCGATGCCGGTCTTCCAGGCGGCGTCGCTGGTGCTCGCGAAGAACTTCTGGTGCAGGGCGTCGCTGTGCTCCTGGCTGAAGTCCTTGGCGTCGTCGCGGGCCTGCTTGAGCGCCGTGAGGAACTTCTTCACCGCTTCGGGCTGGTTCTTCAGGAAGTCGGGGTTGACGGCCACCACGATGTACGGGATGTTCGCGGCTTCGGGGGCGTCCTTGACGATGTCGATGAACACCTTGCCCCACCCGTCGGCCTCGGGGCCGGTCGTCTGGCTGGGGAACCCGGCGAGCCCGTCGGAGGCGCCCTGCTTGACGGCGGCGGTGCCGGCGGCGGCGTCGCTGAACGGCTGGATGGTCACGTCGCTGTCGGGCTTGAGGCCGCCGAGGGTGAGGATCTGCCGGAACAGCAGGTCGGTCGTCGATCCGGTGGCCGCTGAAGCGATCTTCAAACCCTTGAGCGCGGCGAGCTTCTCCGCGTACGGCGACTCGGGCGTGACGCCCTGCTGGGCGAGCTTCTCCAGCGTCTGGTTGTTGAGCGTGACCTGCTCGGGCGCCGGGGCGCCGAGCACCGCCACGACCTTGACCAGCTTGCCCGCCGCGGCGGAGGCCAGCGGGGCCGTCCCGCCGGTGAGCGCGATGTCGGCCTGCCCCTGGGCGACGGCCTGGATGAGCTGGTTGGCGTTGAAGATGGACGTCTTGTTGTCGAGCTGGATGCCCTGCTGGGCGAAATAGCCCTGCGCCTCGGCCTGCAACCTCGGATAGCTGCACAGACAGGCCGAGCCGGCGTCGATGTAGGTGATCGTGGTCAGCCCGTCGCCGCCGGACGCGGCGGCGTCACCGCCTTCCGGCGCGGACGAGGCACAGCCGCCGAGCAGAACCGCGAGCAGGACCGCGAGAGCCGAGGCAACGAGTTTTGTGGAACGAACCATAGGAGCGCTCATCTCCGGGGGGCGTACAGGTAGGCCTCAATAATTCCTGATAACGATAGTGACGGTAGAAGGCAACGTCAACGATTTCGCAGCGCCGGGTCGACATCACCGGCACGCCCGTCAGCAGCCGTTATGGATCATCATCCGACCCCTCCGACCTGGCAGGTCTCCCATGAAGGCAGGGTAGGCGATGCTCCGGGTCGATGCGCCACCAGCCGGACGATCACCTTCGACGATAGAAATAGTTATCATCAATAGACCCCGTCGACGGCCATGCGGGGGTTCGCCCCTGGCGTGGAACGGGCCAACGGCCGGGCCTTCGGGCGCCCGGAGCGGGCGCGAGCGGTACCCGCACGCTATCGCCCAGTTGATGTGATCTTCAATAACGAGGGCGGGCGACCGGTCGCCCGCGGGCATGGTGGCCGCCAATGGCTTCGCCTGCTTCGCATGATTCGTCATGCGCATGGACAAGCGACACGTCAGCCAGTGCTCAGCCGAGGGCGCCCTCGGTGCGCAGCCGGCCCGCCGCCGCCGTGATCCAGGCGGTCACCTCGCCGGGCTTCTCGACGTTCCTGGGCAGGTTGAGCACCACCTCGTCCACGTCCCGCTCGGCCAGCGCCCGGACACCCGCGAGCGGGTCGTCCTCCGGGGCCCGCGCCACGAGGCGGAAGGTGGAGCGCTCGCGGCCCTGGCGCTCCAGTTCCGCCTGGAGCGCGGAGACGTACGCGCTCGTCTGGTCGGCCGTGCCGGGAGGGCCGTACCAGCCGTCACCGTGCCGGACGGCCCGGACGAGTGCGCGCTCACTGGCGCCGCCGATGAGCACCGGAACCGGCTCGGTCGTCCCCGGGGCCACGGTGAGCTCGGGGAAGGAGTACCACCGGCCCTCGTGCCGCACCGGCTCGCCGGTCCACGCCCGGCGCATCACGCCCAGCATCTCCTCGGTGCGCCCGCCGCGCCCGGAGAACTCCTGGCCCAGGGATTCGAACTCGGCGCGCATCCACCCGACGCCGACCCCCAGCACGAGCCTGCCCCCGGAGAGCTCCTGGGCGGACATCACCGAGCGCGCCGCGGCGAGCGGGTGGCGCAGGGGCAGCACGTAGACGCCGATGCCCAGCCGGATGCGGGACGTGGCGGCCGCCAGGTGGCCCGCCATCACCATCGGGTCCGCGAACGGCGTCGCCGGGTCGAAGCTCGGCCGGCCGTGCGAGCTGTACGGATACTTCCCGTCGGTCAGGGTCGGCGAGACCACGTGGTCCGGGATCCAGAGCCCGTGGAACCCCTCGTGCTCGGCCGTCTCGGCGATGGGCCGGTACCACGTGAGCGGGAACCCGAAGCAGCGCACCGACACCTTCATGACGCTCTCACCCTTTCAGCACAGGACAGATGGTTACCATACTAATCATGAATACAGATTATCCCCATAGGGGAAGGTGACCACGTCCCAGGGCGGGGTCAGGCGCGCGCGTCCCAGCGGATGGTCTGCTCCAGCAGCTTCGGGTGCTTGCGCTCGACGTAGCGCACGTAAGCGTCGATGTGCTCCTGCATCCGGGCCTCGGCGCCCTCCGCGTCGCGGTTGGCGATCATGGCATAGATCTCCTCGTGGGCCTTGAGGATGGCCTTGCGCCTGCGCTGCGGGTAGTCGCTGCCCACGGCGCTGTAGTCGACGGCGGCCACGGTGCCGTCGAGGATGCCGAGGAGCGAGTCGACGATGTAGCCGAACAGCGCGTTGCCCGAGCCCCAGGCGATGAGGTCGTGGAAGCGCTGGTTGGTGTCGAAGAAGATGTAGTCGTCGTCCATGTTGTCGCGCATGTCGGCCAGGCACCGGCCGAGCTCGGCGATCTGGTCGTCGCTCATGCGCTCGGCGGCCAGCGCGCCCGTCTTGGGCTCCAGCGTGGCCCGCACCTCCATGATCGCCCGGAACGGGGCCTGCTTGACCTGCATGAGCAGCAGCATCGTGCTGGCCAGGTGGGACGGGTCGGGGTCGAGCAGCACGGGGCCGCCCTTCGGCCCGGGCTTGAGCGCGATGACGCCGTGGAACTCCAGCAGCCGCAGCGCCTCACGGAGCGTGCCGCGCCCGATCTCGTACTTCTCCAGCATGATGCGCTCGGGCAGGAGCATGTCGCCGGGGTGCAGGTCGTCCCGGCTGACATCGCGCATGATCCGCTGGGCCACGAGCATCGCGGCCTTGGGCGGCCGGGTACCGTTCGTCATGTCGCCCCTTCGTGGGAGTGGTCGCCCGAGGGTATGAATCCATGCTAACCATAGCGGTTGATACAGGCTCTCACCCCAGGTCGCGGGCGAGCTTCCCCGGTACGGGCCCGGCAAGATCATAGTAAGGACCGGCCGGGCCCGCGAGGGGACAGGCGATCACCCGACGGGGCTCACTTGCGGAATCGGGCGAGGAACTCGTGCACCCGCGGCTGCGTCGCCGAGTACGCCTGCGCCCACGACTCGAACTCGACCGTGGCCTCGAACCCCTCCGTCGCCGCGGTCCGCACCGCGCTCTTGATGTGCCTCACCAGGTGCGGGTCCATCCGCGCGTACGTGCGGCCCAGCTCCGTCGCGGCGGCCACCGGATCGTCCTCGACCGTCAGCGCCAGGCCCGCCTCCACCGCCTCGGCGGCCGTGAGCGTGCCGCCGTCGAGGAGCAGCTTCAACGCCCGCTGCCGGCCGAGCGCCTGGACCAGGAACCAGGTGCAGCCGCCGCCGGGATGCAGGCCGATCTGCGAGAACGTGGCGCCGAACGTGGCGCGGGGGCCCGCGACGCGCAGGTCGCACACCATCGCCAGGTTCAGCCCTGCCCCGATCGCCGGCCCCTGGACGGCGGCGATGGTGGGGATGGCCAGCGAACGCAGGATCAGGAAGCTCTCGTACACCTTCTGCAGGTCGCCGCGCAGGCTCGCGAGGTCGCGGTCGCGGTCGCCGAAGAGGGCGGGCAGGTCGGCGCCGCCGCAGAAGGCCGAGCCCGCCCCCGTGACCACCAGCGCGGTGGCGTCCGGGTCGGCGCGGATCGCGGTCACGGCCTCGACCAGCTCGGTGCGCATGGCGTCGTCGATGATGTTGCGTTTGTCCGGGTGGTTGAGCGTCAGGACGCGCAGCCCGCCGTCCGACTCCACGATGACCTTGTCCATGACCTTGTCCATGACCTTGTCCATGACCTTGTCCATCTCGTGCTCCTTACGACTCGTCCTCGGTGATCCACCGCCACAGCCGATCCGGCCCGCGCTCGGCGAAGGTCCGGCCGAGCCGCTCGCTCCACTGACGGGCGGTGCCGAACTCGTCGCGCCAGGCCCACAGCCGCCGGGTGGCCAGGTGCAGCGGGTGCTCGCGGGTGATGCCCATCGCCGCGTGCAGCTGGTGGGCGATGCGGGCGCCCTCGGTCGCGGCGCGGCCCGTGATGACGCGCGCCGCGGCGACCCTGGTCCAGGCGTCGGGGCGGCCCTCGGCCAGCGCCCCGGTGGCGCGGCGCACGGCGACCCGGGCGGATTCGGCCTCCGACGCCATCGCCGCCACCAGGGCGGCCACGGCCTGGAACTTGACGAGCGGCCTGCCGAACTGCTCGCGCACGGTCACGTGGCTGACGGTCTGGCCGAGCGCGGTCTCCAGGGCGCCGGTCAGGGCGGCGGCCCGCAGCAGCGCGGCCTCGGCGAGCACGTCCCCCGGACCGCCGAGCGGGGTGCCGGGCGTCCCGTCCAGGTGCAGGGCGTCGCGGGGCTCGCCCGCCAGGTTCGCGCCCGCGGTCCAGCTCAGCCCCGCCGCGCCGGCCAGGACCTCGACGAGCTCCTGCTCGCCGGAGTCGAGCGTGGCCGGCACCACCAGCTGGGCGGCGTGCCTGCCCCACGGCACCTTCGGGACGGTGCCGTGCAGCCGGCCGTCGGCGGTGAGGCGGACGCCGTGACCGCGCGGCGGCAGGGCCACGGTGGCGACTTCACCGGCCGCGTCCCGCCCGGCCACGGCCAGGGCGCGCCGCGCCAGGATGGTCTCGGCGACCGGGACGGACACCCGGTGCCGGCCGAGCCCCTCCACGATCGTCACCACGTCGTACAGGTCGCCGCCCTCGCCGCCGCGCGCCTCGTCGACGCCGACGGCCGGCCAGCCGAGCTCCCGCACCGTGCGCCAGATCGCGGGCAGGTCGTCGCCCGGCTCGCCGCCGTGGCCGTCGAGCACCTCGTCGACCACCGCGCCGAGGTCGGAGCCGCCGGCGGACCTGCCGCCCCCGGCCGCGATGGCGCCCCGCGAGATGACCGTGCGCAGCACCTCGGTGGTGCCGCCGCGGATGGTGAACCCCGGCGCCGCCAGGATGCCCTGGGCCAGGAGCCCTTCGGCGCCGGGCGCGCCGGGGTCGACCTCGGTGTCGAGAAGGTTCCTGGCCAGCTCGTCGATGTCGCGTTCGAGCGTGGTGCCGAGGTCCTTCAGCATGGCCGCCTCGTGCACCGGCGCCCGGCCCGCGTCCATCGCGCCGGCCACGTCGAACGCCATCGCGCGCAGGGTGGCCAGCCTGGCCAGCACCTCCCCGATCCGCTCCGCCGCGCCGTCACTCACCGCGCCGTCGCCCACCGCGCCGTCGCCCACCGCGCCGTCACCCACCGTGCCGCCGGCCACCGTCTCGATCACCGCGGCCAGCAGCGGGTAGGTGCTCAGCACCCGCTCGACGCCGCCGCGCTCCAGCGCGAGCTGCTCGGTGACCTGCCGCCACCCCTCGCCGACCGCGCCGAGCACGTGCTCGTCGGGGACGAACACAGCGTCGAAGGTGACCTCGTTGAAGTGGTGCTCCCCGGCCAGGTCGTGGATCGGCCGCACCTCCACCCCGGACGCGGCCATGTCGACGATGAACTCGGTGAGCCCGTCGTGCTTCCGCTCCCCCTTCCCGGTACGGGCCAGCACGTAGGCGTGGGTCGACCGGTGCGCGTGGCTGGTCCAGATCTTCCTGCCGGTGACGAGCCAGCCGCCCTCGGCCCGGGTGGCCGTGGTGCGGACCGAGGCCAGGTCGGACCCCGAGTCGGGCTCGCTCATGCCCAGGCAGAAGGTGACCGCCCCGGACGCGATCGCGGGCAGGAACGTCGCCTTGGCGGCGTCGCTGCCGTGGCGCACGATGGACGGCCCGATCTGACGGTCGGCGATCCAGTGCGCGGCGACGGGCGCGCCGGCCCGCAGCAGCTCCTCGGTCACGACGAGCCGGGTGAGCGCCGACCCCCCGCCGCCGCCGTACTCGGCCGGCCAGGAGATCCCGATCAGGCCGCGCGCGGCCATGGCCCGGGTGAAGTCCAGGTCGTAGCCGCGCAGCCAGGCGTCGCACGAAGGCGCGAACCTGCCCTCCCGCAGCCATGCGTCGACCAGCTCGCGGGTGGTCCTTCGCGCTTCGGCGAGTTCCTTGGTGTCCATGTCTGATACCTCTACATCTCGGCGAGCGCTCGTCTCGCCACCTGATAGCCGCGTTCCGATGCCGCGCGCAGCACGCGCCGGGCGGCCGCGCTCTCGTCCGGCGTCGCGGGCCGCCGCCGCCGGACGGGCACGTCCGTACGCACGCCGAGCGCCGTCAGGTGACGCACGAACGCGTCGGTCCCGGGGACGTCGGCCAGTTCTTCCAGGACGGGCGCGGCGCCGAGCCGGGCGACACCCCACCGGGTGTGCAGCCGGACGGGGGCGCCGGGCCGCGGCGCGGCGGTCACGTGCTCCACCTTCCGCTGGATGCGCCGCAGGTCGTCCCCGCCGGACAGCCAGACGAGCTCGCGGGCGCGGGCCGCGATGTCGGGCGCCCCTCCCCCGCCCGGCAGGCGCACCTTCGGCGCCCCGGACGGGCCGATCAGGGACGAGTTGACCCGGCCGCGCACGTCGACGTTCCCGGCGTCGAGGATCACCCGGTCGAACCGCCGGGCCATCCCCAGCAGCACGTCGGCCGTGGTGCCGGTGAAGCCGAGCACGTCCGCGTACGAGGGGAAGTCGGTCGTGCTCGTGGGGATCGACGCGGCGGGGCCGTGCACGCTCGCGCCCGCCTCGAAGACCTGGGTGAACGGCTCCCCCTCCAGCTCGTACGCGAGCTGACCGGCGAGCACCGGCCAGTGGAAGCCGGTGAACACCCATCCGCCGCGGCGGAACTCGCGGGCGGCGCGGACCAGGAAGCCGATCACGCTCGGTTCGTCAGGCATCGCGGCCTCCTGTCACATGCTCCGTCAGCCATGCCGCGAAGCCCTCCGGGGTGGCGGTGCCGGCGACGTAGCGCTCGTAGGCGGCGACGTCGCGCTCGTAGCGGCCGATGGCGCCGTCGGGGGCGACCGCGCCGGGGTGGTGCACGACGGCGCTGGTCAGCAGCCCGGGGATGGCGATGCCCGCCCGGCGGGCGGTCTCGGTGTCGACGATCTCCTCGGCGACCAGGACGAGGGCGCGGGACGCCTGGGCGGCGACCGGCGTCTCGCCCAGCGGGCCGCGAATGACGCCGTTGCCCTCGGCATCGGCCTGGTCCACGTGCACGAACGCGACGTCGGGCGTGATCGCGGCGACGATGTCGGCGGCGCCGAAGACGGTGTCCACCCGGGACAGCCTGCCGTTCGGCCAGTCCTCGTCGGCGTAGCCGGTGCCGGGGAGCCCGGGCACCGGCATGAACGGCACGCCCCAGGCGCCGGCCGTCAGCGCCGCGGTCAGCAGGCCGAGGCTCAGCTCGTGCAGCGTCACCGTGCGGTCGCCGCTCTCGGCGGCGCGCCGGAAGTTCCACGTGGGGCCGGGGCCGACGGGGCTCCAGCAGTGGCCGAACGTGACAGAGTCGGGGACGCCCGCGCCGAGCAGCTGGTCCAGCAGGATGCCGCCGGAGCCGATCACCACGTGCAGCCCGGTGCGGCGCTGCCGGATGATCTCGTGGCCGACGGCGAAGAGCTGAGCGCCGAAGTTGCCCAGGTACACCGTGCGGCCGGGCCTGACGTGCGCGGTGACGGCCTCGGACAGGCCGAGCAGCTTGCCGCCGGTCATGGGTACGCCTCCGGGAGCATGTGCAGGCCCGCGCCCAGGTGCGCGCCGCCGTCGATCTGGATCAGCTGGCCGGTCATCATCGCACCGGCGGGGCCGGCCAGGAAGGCGACGAGCTCCGCCACCTCCTCGGGGGTGGTGGCGCGGCGCATCGGCGTGCCCTTGGCGACCAGGTTGTCGAGCACGTGGCGGCCCGCCTCGTCGTTCAGCGCGCCGGTCAGCACGGTGCCGGGGCCGACGCAGTTGACCCGGACGCCGTCGCCGGCCCACTCCAGGGCGAGCGTCCTGGTCAGGCCGAGCACTCCGGAGCGCGCGGCGATCGAGTGCGCCAGGCCCATGCCGCCCCGCTCGACGCCGGACAGGGAGATGTTCACGACGCTCCCGCCGGACCTGGCGAGGAAGGGGTACGCGGCCGTGGTGACGGTGAAGTTGGCCGTGAGGTTGAGGTCGATCACCGCCCGCCAGCCGCCCGGCGAGATGTCGGCGGCGCGGGCGAAGAACTGGCCGCCCGCGTTGTTCACCAGCAGGCCGAGGCCGTGGCGGGCGCCGGTCCGCTCGACGGCGGCGACCACCGCGGCGGTGTCGCGCACGTCGCACACCTCGTAGCCGAACCGTTCCCGGCCGGCGGCGAGCGATTGGGTCTCGGCGAGCGTCTCCGCGCGCCGGCCGAGGCCGGTGACGCGGGCGCCGAGCTCGACCAGCCGCAGCGCGATCGCCCGCCCGATCCCGCTCCCGGCCCCGGTGACCAGCGCGGACAATCCCGCGCAGGCATCAGCGGCCAGAACGCCGGGCCGGGAGGCGGGGGTCATGAGGACACCCGTTCGATGACCGCCGCGATGCCCTGGCCGCCGCCGACGCACAGGCTGGCGACGCCGAAGCGGGCGTCGCGCCGTTCCAGCTCGTGCAGCAGGCTGACCACGACGCGCAGGCCGCTCTGGCCCGTCGGGTGGCCCAGCGCGATGCCGCCGCCGTTCACGTTGACCCGGTCCTCGTCGAGGTCCAGGACGCGGACGTTCTGCACGATCTGCGCGGCGAACGCCTCGTTGATCTCGAACAGGTCGATGTCGGCCACGGACAGGCCCGCCTTCTTCAGCGCGAGCGGGATCGCCGCCGCCGGGCCGATGCCCATCATGGTGGGGTCGACGCCGACGGCGGCCACGGACACCAGCCGGGCGCGCCGGGCCAGACCCCGCTCCGCGGCGGCCCGGCCGCCGGCGAGCACGACGGCGGCGGCGCCGTCGGCCATCTGGCTGGAGTTGCCCGCGGTCACCGTGCCGCCGTCCTCGAACGCGGGCCGCAGGGTCGAGAGCTTCTCGGCGGTCGATCCCGGGCGGAACGTCTCGTCCTTGGCGAGCGACCCCGCCTCGTGCGCCACCTCGACGATCTGCCCGTCCAGGCGGCCCCGCTCCCACGCCTCGGCCAGGCGCCGGTGGCTCCGCGCCGACCAGGCGTCCTGGTCGGCGCGGGTGACGCCGTACTCCCGCGCCACCTTCTCGGCCGTCTGGCCCATGTTCATCCCGCAGATGGGATCGGTGCCGCCGTCCTTCCAGCCGTCCGCCAGGAGGATGTCCCCGCGCCGCACGCCGCCCCAGCGCAGCGTGTACGGGGCGAGGTACGGCATGGTCGACATGCTCTCAGCGGCCACGGCGAGGGTCAGCTCGCTGTCGCCCAGGAGGATGGGGTGCGCGGCGAGCTGGAGCGCCTTGAGCCCGGAGGCGCACGCCATGTTGACGGTCTGGGCGGGCACCGGCTCCGGCAGGCCCGCCTTGAGCGCGACCTGGCGGCCCGGGTTGGGGCCGTTGCCGGCCTGCCTGCAGGTGGAGAGCACCAGCTCGCCGACGTCGGCGGGCGGGACCCCGGCGCGCTCGAGCGCCGCCCGCCCGGCCAGCCCGCCGAGGTCGACGAGCCGGACGTCCTGGAGGGAACCGCCGTACCTGCCGTGCGGGGTGCGCACCGCGCTCACGATGTAGACGTCGTCAGCCACGTTCACTCCTCCTCCTCAGATCTCGCGTACCAGGCGCTTGGCCTTGTGCGTGCTGCGGGTGAGCGATCCGGACGGCACCGGCTCGACCACCGCGCGGACCGTCAGCTCGGCGCGGATGGCGTGGGCGAGCCGCGCCACGGCGGCCTCGGCGGCGCCTTCCTCGGTCTCCAGCCGCACCTTGACGCCCGTCAGGTAGCCGGTGGCCCGGTCGACGACGTCCTCGTCGATCACGATCACGTACTCGCCGGTGGCGCCCGGCGTGCCGCGCACCAGGCTCTCCACCGAGCTGGGGAAGAAGTTGACGCCCCGCACCACCAGCATGTCGTCGGCCCGGCCGAGCACGCCGCCGCGCAGGCGGCCGTGGGTGCGGCCGCACGGGCACGGGTCCGGGTCCCGCACCACCACGTCGCCCGTCCACCAGCGCACGAACGGCGTCGCCTGCTTGTCGAGGTGGGTGAGGACGAGCACGCCCGGGCTGCCGTCGGGGACCGGGGCGCCGGTCTCGACGTCCACGACCTCGGCGTGCACGAAGTCCTCGGCGAAGTGGCCGCCCGCCTGCTCCTCGCACTCCCAGGCGATCGGCTGGAACTCCAGGGAGCCGTAGCCGTCGAACACCTTGGCGCCCCAGCGCTCCTCGATCAGGGCGCGGGTCTCGGGGATGCCGCCGCCGGGCTCGCCGCCGACCTGGATCCGGCTGACCCGGTTGCCCGTGACAGGGCGGCCGAGCCGCTCGGCGGTCTCGGCGAGGTGCAGCATGAACGACGGGGTGCCGCTGACGGCGGTGGTGCCGTACCTGGCCATGACGTCGATCTGGCGCTCGGTGTCGCCGGAGCCGCCGGGGATGACCGTACAGCCGATCTTGGTGTAGGCGGAGGTGACGCCGAGCCCGCCGACGAACCAGGCGAAGCCGAACAGCGCCTGGTACACGTCCGTGCGGCGCACGCCCTGGCTGTAGGCGAAGCGCGCGTACAGGTCCGCCCAGCGGTCGAGGTCGGCCCGGGTCCAGCAGACCGGCGCGGGCGTGGAGGTGGTGCCCGAGGAGAAGTGCACCCGGGCCACGTCCTCCAGCGGCACGGCCAGCATCGACCCCCACGGCTCCCGCTCGGCCAGGTCGGCCACGTAGTCCGCCTTGCGCACGAAGGGCAGGGAACGCAGGTCGTCGAGCGAGCGCAGGTCGCCCGGCTCGAAGCCGATCTCGCCCCAGGCCGCCTTGTAGTACGCGCTGTTCGCCCCGACGTGGGCGAGCTGCCGCCGCAGGGCGGTGAGCTGGAACTCCGCGATGCGGTCCCGGGGCCAGGTCTCCACCTCGCTCCAGTATCGGGCCGAGCTCGGGCTTTCCATCTTCAGCTTCCTTTCAGACCGTTCACGATGAAGCGGGCGAAGGTGTCGGCGACGTGCTCCACGTCGTCCCGCCCGCGGCCGGGGGCGTACCAGATGGGAATCCAGTTCAGGGCGCCGAGCACCGACTTGACGACCAGGCCGCTGTCGGTGGCGGCGAAGTCGCCCAGCCGGACGCCTTCCTCCACCACGTCGATGAAGAGCTGCTCGTACCGGCGACGCAGCGCGAACACGTCGGCGAGCACCTCGTGGTGGATGGCGATCTCGGCGACCGAGCGCATCTCGAGAGCCTGCACCGAGACCCGCTGCGCGTGGTTGCGGAGCATCATCAGGGACGCGTGCACACGGGCCATCCGGTACACGCGCTCGCCGGGTGGTGCGTCCTGGCGGGCGATCGGCTCCACGGCGGCGATGAGATCGCGCATCCCGGTGACCACCACGTCGAGGAAGATCTCCGCCTTGCCCCGGTAGTAGTGGTAGACGCGGCCCTTGGTGGCGCCCAGCTCGTCGGCGATCGCGTCGATGCTGGTCGCGAAGTAGCCGTTGCGAGCGAAGGCCCGCGCCGCCGCGTCCAGGATCGCCTTGCGGCCGTCCTCGCCGGGTCCCGGCCGGCCCAGCGCCGGCCGGCCGATCTCACTGCTGCTCAACGGGTGTGCCGCCCTTTACGTCCGAGGTACGAGGGCCAGTGGACGTATCGGCGAGCCGGTGCCGCCCAGGATGGGCAGCGGCGCGGCGATGAAGAAGAACTCCCACGCCTCCCGCTCGCTGAGAGGCGCGAGGTTCATCGCCTCCATGATCGGCACGCCGTGGTCCACCAGCAGATGACAGTGGACCGGCAACGTCGCCGCCGGCATCCGCTCGTAGGCGACGGTGTCGGTTCCGGAGGCGATGATCCCATGGTCGGTCAGCCATTCCGCCCCGGACAGCGTGACCCCGGGAGCCCCGGTCGAGGTGCCGAGGAAGGTGGCGTTGTCGTCCCAGTGCCGGTCCCAGCCGGTCCTGATCAGCACGACCGAGCCGGGAGCGGGCCGCGGGCGGGTCCGGAACCAGGCGTCGAGCAGGTCCGCGCCGACCCCGTCGTCGGGGGTGAGGTCGCGGCCCAGCGCGACGGTGGCGTCCACGAGATGGCCCGGCGCCAGGACCGGGGGCATCTCGTGCACGGAGTGCGCGGTGACGCCCTCGGCGTACGACTGGTTCTCGGTCACGTCGAGGCCGCCGTAGATCTTGCCGAACCTGGAGACGTGCGCGAACCCGTCCATGTGGGTGCCGACGTGACCGCCTGTGGTGATCATCTCGGCGGCGGCGGACACGCCGTCGGGATACATCACCTCGCCGTGCCGCTTGGTGAGAGTGAAGGAGTACGGGGGGTGGTTGGGGTGGTGCGGGATCCCGGTGCGCAGCCGGTGCGCCAGGTCGTAGACCGTCGACGGGCCGGGCTGCGGCCACGCGACGTCGAGCGTCCAGTGGTCGGTGAAGGTCACCGGTCCGCCTCCTCCGCCTCGGCCTTGATGAACCGCCCGAGCACGAGGCGCTGGATCTCGGAGGTGCCCTCGTAGATCTCCAGGATGCGCTGGTCCCGGTAGAGCCGTTCGGCCGGGCACGGCTTGCAGTAGCCGGCGCCGCCGTGGATCTGCACCGCCAGGTCGACGCTGCGGTGCGCCGCCTCGCTGGCGTAGAGCTTGGCCATCGCGCCGAGCACGCTGACGTTCTCGCCCTCGTCGTACGCGCGCGCCGCCTCGGCGGTCATCATGCGCGCGGCGGTGAGCTGGGTGGCCACGTCGGCGAGGGGGAAGGAGATGCCCTGGTTGTCGATGATCGCCTTGCCGAACGTCCGCCTGCGGGCGGCTTCCCTGCTGCCGGCGTCGTAGCCGGCCAGGCCGACGCCGACCGACTGGGCCGCCACGGAGATCCGGCCGGCGTCGAGCGTCCGCATGGCCAGGCGCATCCCCCGGTTGAGCTCGCCGAGGATGTCGTCGTCTGAGACGACGGTGTCCAGCTTGAGGTTGCTGGTCAGGGTGCCGCGGATGCCCATCTTGTCCTCGTACTTGTCGATCAGCACGCCGTCGGCGTCCTTGTCGACCAGGAAGGCGGTGATGCCGCGGGTGCCGGCCTCGGGGTCCGTCAGCGCGAACACCACGTAGTACTGGGAGGCCCCGCCGTTGCCGATGAAGATCTTCTCGCCGCGCAGGCGCCAGCGGTCGCCCTCGCGGACGGCGGTGGTCCTGATGCCCGCCGCGTCGCTGCCGGCGCCCTCCTCGCTGAGCGCGAAGCTTATCGCCTTGCCGGCGGCCAGGCCGCCGAGGTAGGTGGCCTTCTGCCGGTCGGTGCCGGCGAGCAGGAGCGGCGTGCCGCCGAGGGCGTACGCGGCGAGGATCGACCCGGTGGAGGTGCACCCGCGCGACACCGTCTCGATGACGGCGCAGGTGGTCCGCAGGTCGGCGCCCTGCCCGCCGTACTCCTGGGGCACGAACAGCCCGGCGAGCCCTGCCTCGACCAGCTTCTCCACGCTCTCCCACGGATAGCGCTGGTCACGGTCGAGTTCCTCGGCCAGCGGGGCGAAGTGGTCGTCGGTGAGCCGGGCGGCGATGCCGACCCATTTCTCCCGTTCCGCGTCGAGCTTCGGCTGCCAGATGACCGCCACGGGGACTCCTTACATACTACTGAGTAGGTTGGATCGAGGACGCGCGGATGCCCGCCGGGCGGCACGCGGCCGCCCGGCGGGCCGGGGGCTAGGCCAGCGCGTCGAGCCCGGCCTGGGCGACGGTCATGTCCTGGCTGTAGTGGCCGCCGCTGACGCCGATGGCGCCGATGGTCCGGCCGTCGGCCGTGATCGGGTAGCCGCCGCCGAAGACGACCAGGCGGTCGATGCCCGTGGGGGCGCCGAGGGCCAGCGGCCCGTCGTCCTTGATGAAGTCGTACCAGCCGTCGGTCGGCATCCCGAAGCCCGCGGCGGAGTACGCCTTGTCCTTGGCGACCTGGACGGACAGCAGCGGGGCGCCGTCCATGCGGGCGAACGCCTTGAGCACGCCGCTCTCGTCCACCACCGCCACGACCATGGCGAGCCCCTGCTCGCGGGCCTTCTCCACGGCGGCGGTGACGGCCCGCTGCGCGTCTTCGTAGCTGATCGACGGCTTGTTGACGGGTTGCATGTCGGATCTCACTTTCTCACTGGGGGGTCAGATGACGCCGTCCGCGCGCAGGCCGGACAGCTCCTCGGGGTCCAGCCCGGCCAGCCGGGTCAGCACCGCCTCGTTGTGCTCGCCCATCTCGGGGCCGAGCGAACGGATCCCGCCGGGGGTGGCGGACAGCCGCGGGAAGACGTTCTGCATGGGGAACTCCCCGAACTCGGTGTGAGGGAGCCGGACGATGGCCTCACGTGCGGCGAAGTGCTCGTCCTGGAACATCTCCCTGGCCGTGTAGATCTTTCCAGCCGGCACACCGTGGCCGTGCAGGTGGTCCAGGAGCACCTCGGCCGGCATGGTCGCGCACCAGTCGGCGATGATCCCGTCGAGCCGTTCCTGGTTGACCCCCCGGCCGCCGTGCGTGGCGAAGTCCGGCTCCTCGGCGAGCTCGGGGCGGCCCATGGCCTGGGCGAGCCGGCCGAAGACCGTGTCCTGGTTGGCCGCGATCAGCACCATCTCCTCGTCCTTGGTGCGGTACGCGTTGCTCGGCGCGACGTTGGGCAGGATCGACCCGGTCCGCTCGCGGACGTAGCCGCCGATCGCGTACTCGGGCACCGTCGACTCCATCAGCGCCAGCACCGCCTCGTAAATGGCACTGTCGACGATCTGCCCGCGCCCGGTCGCCTGCGCCACGCGGAGCGCGCCCATGCAGCCGAGCGCCGCGAAGGTGCCGGCCAGCGCGTCGCCGAGGCTGATGCCGACCCGGCTGGGCAGCGCCTTGGGGTCCCCGGTGATGTAGCGGATGCCGCCCATGGCCTCGCCGATGGAGCCGTAGCCGGCCCGGCCCGCGTAGGGGCCGTCCTGTCCGTACGCCGAGACCCGGACGATCACCAGGCGGGGGTTGATCTCCCAGAGCGTCTCGGGGCTGAGCCCCCACCGCTCCAGGGTGCCGGGGCGGAAGTTCTCGATCAGGACGTCCGCGTCCGCGATCAGCTTGCGGAAGACCGCCTGGCCCGGCTCCACCCGGAGGTTGCAGGTCACGGACTGCTTGTTCCTGCCGAGGATGGGGAACCAGAGCGACTTGCCGTGCGGGCGCTCGCGGCCCCACTGCCGCATCGGGTCGCCCTTGGCGGGGTCCTCGACCTTGATGACCTCGGCGCCGAGGTCGCCCAGGAGCTGGCCGCAGAACGGGCCGGCCACCAGGACACCGGTCTCGATGACGCGCACGCCGGTCAACGGACCGTGCGAGAACGCTTCCATGTCTTTCACTCACCTTTCACGATGCGGTCCGGCCGTCATCCGGTCGCGGGCTGGGCGATCAACGGCCGGCGCACCCGTCCGCGGACCAGGTCGAGGGAGACCGCGCCGATGAGGGTGAGACCGAGGAGCACGTCGGTCAGCGGCAGGGGCAGCCCGCGCAGCCGGAAGATGTTCCTGATCAGCTCCAGGGCGAACAGGCACACCAGGCCGGACAGGGCGCTGCCCCGGCCGCCGCCGGCGAGCCGGTAACCGGAGATCAGGAGGGCTCCGTACACGAGCAGCTCGACGCCCTCGCCCAGGTTCACCGCGGACGCGCCGGTCCGCATCACCTGCAGCGATCCGGCCAGCGCCGCGACCAGGGCGACCACCACGAACAGCCAGATCCGCATGCGGTCGGCCGGGATCCCGGCGCGGCGGGCCGCGACGTCGTCGCCGCCGACCGCGCGCAGGTGGTTGCCCCAGCGGGTGTTCCTGATGACCCAGGTCACGAGCAGGGCCATGCCGACCACGCCGATCAGGACGACGGGCACCGGGCCGACCGCGGTCTTCAGCGCCGCGCTCAGTTCCGGCGTGTAGGCGGACACCGAGCTGCCGCCGTTGATGACGCTGACCAGGCCGCGCGCCGCCACCAGCATGCCGAGGGTGGCGATCAGCGGCCAGATGTGGAACCGCACCGAGAGCACGCTGTTGAAGACGCCGACGGCGACGCCCGCCGCGACGGCGGCGGCGACCCCGGCGAGCGGGGACTCCGACAGCTGGAACACCGCTGCGTACACGGCCCCGCCCAGCCCGAGCACGGACCCGAGGCTCAGGTCCGCGACTCCTCCCGTCATCGCCAGGCAGGCCGCCAGCAGGATGATGGCCGGGGCCATGATCCCGCTCGACACGCTGGCCAGGTTGGCCACCGACAGGAAGCTGGGCGCGAACACGATGCCGCACCCGATCACGATCAGGAGGAAGGCGAGACTGGTGGCCATGGGGCTCAGCAGCGCGGCTCCCCCGGCTTTCGGGCGACTGGTCAACACTCTCACCTCTTCTTCTCCCGCAGCGAGTTGACCGCCAGGGCGACGGCCAGGACGAGACCCTCGATGACGGGCTGCCAGCTCGACGACACGCCCCAGGTGACGATGGCCGTCGGCAGCGTGCTCAGCAGGAGCAGCGACGCGAACGCCCCGCTGAACCGCCCGCGCCCGCCGGTCAGGGCCATGCCGCCGAGCAGCAGGATCGAGATGACCCGGAACTCGGTGCCGGCCGTGAGGCTGGACTGCACGATGTCGCCCTGGGAGGCGAGGACCAGCCCGGCGATCCCCGCGCAGAGCCCGCACAGGACGAACGCGACGCCCTGCACGCGGCGCGGGCTGATGCCGCGGGCCCGCGCCGCCTGGGCGTTGCCGCCCACCGCGACGAGATGCCGTCCGGGGCGGGTGCTCCTGACCACGAGCCCGGCGATCGTGAAGATCACCAGCATCAGCCAGAAGACCCGGGGGATGCCGAGCAGCGCTCCGGCGGCCTGCTGGCGCAGGAACGAGTCGCGCGGGATGGCGACGAAGTCCACGAAGATCCGGGTGGCCCCGCTGACCAGGAACATCATGCCCAGCGTGGCCACGATGGGATGGATGCCGAGCCCCAGCACGAGCCAGGCGTTGGCGGCGCCGACCAGCACGCCGAACAGCAGCGCGACCAGCATCGCGGGCGGGAACGCCCAGCCTTCGACGAGCAGCTGCGCCACGATCAGCGCGGAGGTGACGGCGGTGACCCCGACGGAGAGGTCGAACTCGGCACCGGACAACATGACGATGCCGACACCGGTCACCATGATTCCGACGAAGGCCATGTTGAACGCCACGGCCACGACCGTCTGTCCGGACAGGAAGCCGGGGGCCCGCAGGCCGGTCGCCACGACGAGCGCCAGCCAGGTGAGCAGCAGCACCAGCGTGGTGGCGCCGTGCCCCCGGGGGGCGAGAGCCGAGACCCTCGCCCACCGGTTCGTCAGTGTGATGCCTGAAGTTGACACGATGATCGGCTAACCCTTGAGCCCGTACGTCTCCACGCCTTCGGGGCAGTACTTCGCGGCCGCCGAAGCGTCGCCAGAGCCGTCGGCGTACAGTTCCTCGATCCGCTGGTCGAGGCTGGGGATGCTCTTCACGTGCTCGATGGGGAACTGGCACGCCGGGTTGAAGTGCGCGTTCGGGTCGGTCGGCGAGTCGACCACCGCGGGAGCGTCACCCGCGACGATCTTGTCCAGGAGCTTGAAGATCTCCTTGGCGTATCCCTCGTACCAGAACGCGGTCGAGCCGCCCAGGCCCGGCGTGTCGACCCCGAACAGCATGAGGTCGGCGCCCAGCCCGTAGCCGAACATGTTGCCGGCCCGGCCCAGCTGCTCGGCGGCGTTGATGGTGCCGATCACCATGTTGTCGTTGCCGCCCAGCGCCAGGATGTTCTTGGCGTCCGGCTTGGAGACCAGGATGTCGCGGGCGACGCCCTGGGCGCCGTCGGGCGTGGTCGGCGAGTTGCGGCGCTGGATCACGTCGTCGGAGATGTCGGGGCAGGCCTCCTTGAGGCCCTTGAGGATCCCCTCGGTGCGCAGCAGCGCCACGTCGCCGGAGGCCTCGTTCTCCAGCAGGGTCACCAGGTCGGGCTTGCAGTCCCACTTCTCCTTGGCGTAGTTGCCGCCCGCGAGCCCGCTGAGCCGGCCGGCCTCGACGTTGTTGATGCCGAAGAAGTGGGCCCCGGGGTGCGCGATGTCGATCGCGATGACCGGGATGTTCGCCGCGTTGAACGTGTCCATGAGCTGGGGCGCGACCTTGCCGTCACCCTGGAACTCCACCACGTGCGTGACGCCCTGGGCGACCATCGTCTCCGCGTTGGAGACGGCGGTGGGCCCGTCCCGGTCGTTGTTGAGGACCACGAGGTCCCAGCTCCGCTTCGCGGCTTCCTTGCGCATGCCGGTGTCGAGCGCCTTGAGCACCGGGCTCTCGGGCTCGGCGAAGTTGGCGAAGCCGATGAACACCTTCTTCTCCGCCGGGGAGTCGCCCGAGGCTGGAGCGGCGGTGTCCGTGGAGCCGCCGCATGCCGCCACCGCGAGGGTGAGCGACATCATGGCCGCGACCCGCAGCGGCCATCGTCGTAGTCTGGACGTTGACATTCGTACTCCGATCTCGCCCACACCAGTGGGACTTGACGCGGTTTTCCCGATCGGTGCCGCTCAGGACACCTCTGATCCCCCGGTGATGAGTCCGACGATGTCGTTGGCCACGACATCGCGGATGTGCCGTTCGCCCACCGTCCGGCCCTGCCGCATCACGGTCACCCGATCCGCGACCTTGAACACGTGCTCCAGGTTGTGCGAGATCATCAGTACGGACACGTCCTGTGACTTGAGTGCCGTGATGATCTCCAGGACGCCTTCCGACTCCTGCACCCCCAGAGCGGCGGTGGGCTCGTCGAGCATGACGATGTTCTTGCCCCAGAGCATCGCCCGCGCGACGGCGAGCGCCTGGCGCTGACCTCCCGACATCGCGGAGACGGAGTCCGCGAGTGACGGGATCTTGGCCCCGATGCCGGCCAGCGCCTTGCCTGCGTCGTCCGCCATGCGGCGGCGGTCCACGAGTTTGAAGAGCCGGCCGAGCAGGCCCGTTCTGACGGGCTCGCGTCCGAGGAACACGTTCTCGCTGGCCGACATGGAGTCGACGAGGGCGAGATCCTGGTAGACGGTCTCGATTCCGGCTTTCAGCGCGTCGCCGGGTCCGGCGAACCGGGTGGGTTCGCCGTTGATCCGGATCTCCCCGGAGTCGGGGATGACCACGCCGGCGATGGACTTCACCAGGGTCGACTTGCCGGCCCCGTTGTCGCCCATCAGGGCCATCACCTCACCACGGCGCAGGTGCAGGGACGCCCCCGCCAGCGCCGCGACGGCCCCGAAGTTCTTCCTGAGATCCGTCGCGACGAGCACGGACGTGCTGTCGGGGCTGCCGCCGGACCGGGCCTCGTCCTGCAGCGTTGGTGCGGGGGAAGCCGCTGTGTCGCCGTTCATGAGGCTTGAGTATCGGCTGGATCGTATGCAATCTGTCAAGGGGTCACCGGAATATTACTCGGGAGAGCAAGGTTCGGAAAGGTTCGGACCTTCACAGCTGGACAGATCTATGATCAGTGATTCTAAGATAAATTCCCAGCTCAGAGCGGTTTTCGTTGTCAAACCGAGACATTCCGACCGCCTGTCAGAACGGGTTCACCCACCCCGGCAGTCTTGACGCCCTCGAAGAGTCCGGCCTAGATTGCACACACTTCGTGGTGTGGACCGTGACAAGTGCCGCGCCTGTATACAACGCTGGAGGTTCCATGATCGGCGACACGCTCGTCATCGACGCCGTCGTCCACGGATACGACTTCCGCCCGGAGAACCGGAACCCGAACTGCCCGCAGGCTTCGTACGACGGGATGGTCGACTTCCTCTACCGCGTGGGACACACGTCGGTGGAGTCGAGCAAGCCCGGCTACCTGATGTCGAAGGACGAGTTCACCGCCGGCTGGACGGCCGAGGAGCTCGCCGACATCGTCTTCGTGGAGAGCGATGTGGACATGATGTTCTACCACGGGGTCGAGATCGACGGATTCTTCTCCGGCGGCGCCTCGCCCTACGAGCTGGGCAAGGCGCTCAAGCGCGCCTATCCGGGCCGCGTCGTGCTGTACGCCCCGGTCGACCCGCTGCGCGGACCCGCCGAGCTGGAGCTGATGGAGCAGCGCATCCGCGAGGACGACATCGACGGCCTGAAGTTCTACCCGACGAACGGCGTGATCGACCCGGAGATCAACTCCTCGAAGCTGATGCTGCTCAACGACCGCGAGCTGGTCTTCCCGTACCTGGAGAAGGCGCGCGAGCTGGGCATCCGGCACGTCGCGATCCACAAGGCGGTGCCGGCCGGCGCGGGCCCCCGGGTGCTCAACCACGTCGACGACGTGACCACGGCGGCCATCGCCTTCCCCGACATGACCTTCGAGGTCGTGCACAGCGGCTGGGCCTTCCTGGAGGACTGCGCGCTGCAGCTGCGCTCGCACAGCAACATCTACGCGACCATCGAGTCGGTCTCCAACATGATCGTGCGCAAGCCGCGGAAGTTCGCCGAGATCGTCGGCACCCTCATGGCCCACGGCGGCACCGATCGGATCCTGTTCGCCACCGGAGTCCCGTCGGCGCACCCGCAGCCCATCCTGGAGACGCTGCGCGACTTCACCATGCCGGAGGACCTGGTCGAGGGCTACGGCTTCCCCCAGCTCACCGACGAGATCAAGGCCAAGCTCTTCAGCGGCAACGCCCTGCGGCTGCACGGCCTGGACGCGGCCGAGGTCAAGCAGCGGATCAGCACCGACGGCATCGCCGAGCGGCGCGCCGCGTACCTCGCCGACGGCGGGCACCCGTGGCGGCTGCACCGCGAGCGGCTGGCCGCCTGAGACCCCACCCACGCGAGGAGACAGACATGGAAGCCGAACGGCACGACGTGGTGACCCAGGTACTCGAGGCGTGCAACGCGGTGCAGGACCCGTGCAGCCTCGGGGTCGGGCAGCCGATGGGGATCGTCGACATGGGTCTGGTCACGTCCGTCGACGTGCGCCGGACCGCCGACGGACGCCCGGCCGGGGTCGAGCTCAAGCTCATCACGACCGCTCCGATGTGCATGTACAGTCCTTATTTCGAACAGAGTGTCCGCCGCGAGTTGGCCGGCAGAATGCCCGGTCTCGGGCATGTCGACATCACGTGGGGCGACAGCACGGAGTGGGACGAGAGCCGGATGACCCCGGCCGGCCGGGAACGGCTGGTGGCCAACCGGAAGTCCGTCCCGGTGCCGGTCGACATCGTGCGAACTCGCTCTGGCCGGCCCGCCGCCGCCAGATGAGCCGTCCGGTCTTGGCCCGCCGTGGCGGCCACCTGTCTGTCGCTCCTACTGTGCCGAACGTGAAGGTTGAGGTGCCGGCGTGGCCAAGGCTGAACGTACCTATGAGCTCATCCGCGATCTCCTGCTGAGCTCCGCCTACAAGCCCGGGGACAAGCTCACGGAGGCGAGCCTGGCCAAGGCGGTGGGAGCGAGCCGCACCCCGGTCCGGGAGGCGCTGCGCCGGTTGCACACCGAGGGCTTCGTGGAGTGGGAGACCAACATCGGGGCCCGCATCCCCGAGTGGAGCGCCGAGGACCTGTGGGACCTGTTCACCGTGCGCGCCACGCTTGAGGGAGCCGTCGCCCAGCGGGCCGCGCACCGCATCACGGCCGAGGAGCGCGCGCGGCTCCAGGAGCTCAGCAGCCGCATGGAGGAGCTGGCCGACGCGGCGGAGCCCGGCCACCTCGACCGCATCGCCGAGCTGAACGGGCAGTTCCACCACATCATCATGAACGCCAGCCGCAACCAGCGGCTCAGCAGCCTGCTCTCGGCGATGGTGCAGGTCCCCCTCGTCTACCGGACCTTCCGCCAGTACGACAGGGACTCCCTGTCGCGCAGCATGGCCCACCACCGCGAGGTGCTGGTGGCCTTCGCGCACCGCGACGGGGAATGGGCGCAGTCCATCATGCAGTCCCACATCTACAGCGCCCGGTCGACGTTGATCAGCCAGAGTCCCGACGAGGAGAGCGACTGACCTTGGGAGCGACAGCCTCCGTCGACGTGGTCGAGGTCGGCCCGCGCGACGGCCTGCAGAACGAACCCACGGTGCTCGGCACCAGCACGAAGGTGGCGTACATCGAGCGCCTGATCCGGGCGGGCGCGCGCCGGATCGAGGCGGTGAGCTTCGTCCACCCCCGGCGGGTGCCGCAGATGGCCGACGCCGAAGCCGTGATGGCCGCCGTGCCCAGGGACGCCGGCGTCTCGTACATCGGCCTGGTGCTCAACCGGCGCGGCCTCGACAGAGCGCTGGCCGCCGGCGTCGACGAGGTCAACTACGTGGTCATCACCACGGAGACGTTCAGCCGTCGCAACCAGGGCATGGGCGTCGAGGCGTCGCTCGCGGCCTGGCACGACATCGCCGCCGCCGCCCGGGCCGCCGGGGTGCGGGTGAGCCTCACGGTGTCGGCCGCCTTCGGCTGCCCCTTCGAGGGCGAGGTGCCCTCCGAGCGGGTACGGGAGATCGTCGAACGTTCGCTCGCCACGCCCGCCGACGAGCTCGCGCTCGCGGACACGATCGGGGTGGGCGTCCCCCGCCAGGTCCGCGACCTGGCGGACCTGGTCGCGCGGACCGCCCCCGGCACGCCGCTGCGCATGCACTTCCACAACACCCGCAACACCGGGTACGCCAACGCCCTCGCGGCGGTGGAGAGCGGGGTGCGCGTCCTGGACGCGAGCGCCGGCGGCATCGGCGGCTGCCCCTTCGCCCCCGCGGCCACGGGCAACATCGCCACCGAGGACCTCATCTACGCCCTGCACCGCAGCGGCGTGCGCACCGGCCTCGACCTCGACGCCACCGCCGCGGCGGGCACCTGGATCTGCGAACGGCTGGGCAAGTCCGAACCACCCGCGATGCTGGGACGAGCCGGAAGCTTCCCGGCACCGGCCCGCTAGCCGGTCACCGGGAGGGCATTCGGGCCCGCCTCGAACCCCACCGCGCCGACCAGGAGGCCCCGCGTGGTGATCTCCATCATCGCGTGCTTCGGGATCATGGGGCCGGCGGGTCTCGTCTTCCCTCTGAGGGCGCGCCCCGCGTTCCCCAGTACCGAGGCCGTGTCCCTGGCTGCCCTCATTCCGCGACCGTTGCCCCCGCTCCCCCCTCACCCCAGCTGGTTGTGCAAACGGGCGCATTCGCGTACGAACCTGCTCCTGCCGCCGCCTGTCGCGTACGCGGACACCTCCGGGATCGCGCCGCGGGCGCCCGCCCAGGCGGCCACGTCCGCCGCCAGCGTCACCGCCTCGGTGTGCGCCACGCCGGGCCGCTCACCCGGGTCAGGCAGCAGCGCGGGCAGCAGGTTCGCCATGATGCGCCAGACCGCCGCGTACGCGCCCTGCCGCGCGGCCTCGCCGAGCACGCCCACCAGCGGCCGCACCTGGACGTAGGGCGTACGCCGTAGCAGCAGCGCCAACTGGGCACCCACCTCCTCGGCCGGCAGGTCACCTCTGGCCGCCATGCGCACCAGCAGCGACGCCGCCTCCGGCTGCGCCCGCGCGACGTGGACGGCCAGGGTGAGGGCCGTCGCCTCCCCCGCTGGCCCGTCGGCGTCGACCAGGGTGTCCATCGACACCCTGGGGCCGGACGAGGTGAACAGGTACGGCAGGAAGTCGGCCGCGACGACCTCACGGTGCGAGGGCAGCAACGCCGGCCACCAGTGGATGCCATGGTCATGGTGGCCCCAGCGCCAGCGAGCCTGCTCGCCCAGCAACTCGTCGAGGACGTCGAGGCCGGTCGGCGCCGGCCGCAGCACCGGCTCCAGCCGGATGTCGTACGGCCGGTGCGCCGGTTCGCGCTCGTCGAAGAGGTAGGTGGTGGCGCCCTCCAGATAGGACCAGCGCACCCCCGTCTCCGGATCGGGCAGCCCGCCGTCCGCCAACCAGCGCGCCACGGTCAGGGCCGCCGCCGAGCCGATCCGCGCGGCGCCCTCGGCCGCCTCGGGATGCCGTCCGCGTGGCAGCCGCAGCAATGCCTGAACCAGGTCGGCAGGCAACGGCTCGACGCCCGTGGCGGCGCACTCGGCCACCCGCTCCACCAGCACGGCGGGGTCGAGGTGGCCGGTCATCAGCGTGGGCGTGGCCAGCAGCACCGGTGGCAGCGTGCCGGCCCGCAGCGCCCGGTGAAGCTCGTCGAGCCTGCGCAGCAGAAACAGGTGCGGCGGCGGGAGGGTCTCCGGCCTGGGGAGGTACGGTCGCGTGACGGACCTTCGCCCATCCGGGGCATCGAGGCCCAGCAACCGCCCGGCCTCTTTCCATGCCGCATCCAGCAGCCTCCCGAAGGCTCGCTCCAGCCCACCACCGTGCTCGTCGTCCCGTCCCCCCGTCCACGCCCCCGCAGCGGCCCACAGATCGGCAGCCCACGGCTCGGCACGCTCAGACCCAGCGCGCACGGACCCGGCACGCTCGGACTCAGCACCCCCGTGCCCAGCACCCCCGTGCCCAGCACCCCCGTGCCCAGCGCGCTCAGACCCCGCGTGTTCGGCCGCCGCCTCGGCCAGGGCGGCGATCCACTGGCTGACGTCGACCCATTCCTCGTGGCCGTACACCTGCGGGCTGACGTGCCCGGCCCGCAACTTCTCCGGGTCGACGGCGGCCTGCCGGACGAGCGCCGCCAGCCATCGTTCGCCGTCCACCCACCGGTAGACGCTGTCGGCCACATCCAGCGTGGGCTCGGGGAACGGCTCCGGCGCCGGCGGCTCGGGCAGCGACGGCGGAGGCGCGGTGAACACTCCAGGCTCCTCCCCCGCCGCCACCTCCCCGCCGTACACCGCTGCCACCTTCGCACCGAGCGCCGCCGGTAACAGAGGCACACCATCGGCCAACGTTCCGGCAGCCGGGGCCAAGGCGTCCGCATACTTGAGCGCGATCCTCGCCGCCCGCCCCTGCACCTCGTACGACGCATGCCCGAACGCGGCAGCCAGCGCAGACGCGAACTCGCCCGCGAACGCAACCTCCCCAGACAACGACAAACCAGCCGCAGACCCAGGCTGCGGCGGAACCCCTGCCGGGCCCACGGCTCCAGGCGGCTGCGGGGTCTCGGCCGGATGCCCAGGCCCGGAGCGTCGGTGGGACTGGGACGGGCGGGTGGGGGTCAGGTGGCGTTCCAGGCGGCGTAGGCCCTCCAAGGCCAGCTTGGCTTCGGGGCGGAAGGTCAGGGCCTCGATGGCCTCGACCGTGTCGGCCGGGTCGAGCAGACCGGCGTGGCGGAGCTGGGCCAGCGCCAGTTCGGCGACGGGGCCGGGGGCGACGGGCAGCAGCCGCAGGTAGTCGCGGACCCGGTCGGCGGCCTCCTGCGGGGTGGGGTCGAGCATCCGGTGCAGCCGGACGAAGAAGCGCAGGCCGATCGCGTCACCGCCGCGCAGGAAACGGCGCAGGCAGCCGTCCAGCACCTCCGCCCGCGACACGCGCCCGGCGGCCATGAGCTCACCGATCGTCGACAGCCAGCGGGTGGGCACCGGTTCCAGACGCTCCTCGCGCAGCAACCGGCCCACCCCCTCGGCTTCGAAGATCCTCGGCAGCAGCGGGCCGATCAGCGGGTCGTCGGCGACCGGGCGGGCCCGGAGCCAGGCGGTCACCAGCGGGTCGTGATCCGGCGGCGGTGTGCCGCAGGCCCGCAGTACGGCCAGGGCCAGCGGCGCGTTGCGGTCGTCGGCCGTACGGATCTTCCTGGCCAGGCGGGTCGCCACGTCGGCCTGCCAGGTTTCCGGACGGGCGGCCAGCACCCGGAGCAGCTCACCCAGCCGGGCGCGAGGACCGGCGAACTCGCGCCGCGTCAGCCAGCCGGCCGCCGCGGCGGGACCGCCCAGCACCCCCGCCCCGGCGATCCGCAGCATCTCCCCGTACCCACCGACGCCGTCCCCCGCCCCGTCCCCCGTCCCACCCCACGACTCCGGCCGACGCCCGACGTCGCCACCGTCCCACGACCCCGGCCGACGCCCGACGTCGCCACCGTCCCACGACCCCGGCGGACGCCCGATGTCGCCACCGTCCCACGGCTCCGGATCGGGGGCGTCCTCGTCCCACTCGTCCGGGTCGGGCGACCAGCCTTCCCACGCGCGCCGCTGGGCCGTCTCGCGGAGTTCCTTGCGCAGGGCCGGCAGGTTGCGCGCGACCTCGGCGCGGTCGGCGTCGGACAGGGTGATCACGAGGTCGGCCAGACCTCGCGCGTCACGGCCGATGATGCGGTCGCGGACCAGCGTCCAAGCCGTCATGAGGGAACCCCCGTCGCAAGAGGTGAACACGTCATGCCGGGCACCCTAGAGATCATCTCCGACATTCCAGCGAACGCGGCCGATGAGTTTCCGCGCCGTCTGGAGTCCTCACTGTCATGACGACCTTCGCGTTCATCCACGGCGGCGGCGGAAGCTCGTTCGACTGGCACCTGGTGGCGGCCGAGCTCCGCGCTCGCGGACATGATCCGGTGACGGTGGACCTGCCGATGTCCGACCCGGAGGAAGGGCTCTGGGACTACGCGGACGCGGTGGTCCGGGCTGTCGGAGACCGGCGGGACCTGGTGGTGGTGGGGCATTCGTGGGGCGGCTTCGTGGCGCCGCTCGTCTGCGCGCGCGTCCGGGCCACCGCGCTCGTGCTGCTGACCGCCATGATCCCCAGCCCGGGTGAGGCGCCGGACGACTGGTGGGAGCGGAGCGGCCGTCCCTCGTCCGGCCTCGACGACGAGTTCGAGCTGTACTTCCACGACGTGCCGCGCGAGCTGGCCGAGCGGGTGCTGGCCCATGACAACGCGCTCGCCGCGAACGTGAGCATGGACCGGGCGGGCCGCGAGCCCTGGCCCCTGGACGCCTGGCCCGACGTCCGTACGAGATACCTGCTCTGCCGCGACGACCGGTTCCTCACCCCCGATTTCGTCCGCCGCCACGTCGGGGAGCGGCTCGGCATCGTCCCGGACGAGATACCCGGCGGCCACATGGCGATGCTGTCGCGCCCGGCCGAGCTGGCCGACTACCTGGTCCAGGTCGGGAAGGGCTGAGTCGCCTCCCGAAGATCTCGGCAACGGCCGGAGGCCGACGTGAATGGCATCCGGCTCAGAAACGTGTCGTCACCTGAAGAACTCGAGCAGGTCGTGGGCCGTCCTCGTCGGCTGGACCTCCGGGAAGAAGTGACCGCCGTCGACAGGGTGGCCGCGCACGTCGTCGGACCACTGGCGCCAGATGGCCAGGGGGCCGCCTTCGTCGGCATACCAGGTGGCCAGTCCGCCTTCGGCACTCCACAGCACCAGGGTCGGGCAGGTGATGCGCTGCCCGATGGCGCGGCTGGTGGCGTCGTGTTCACAGTCAAGCGTGGCGGCGGCGCGGTACTCCTCGCAGATCGCATGCGCGTGGCCGGGATCGCGGAACTGGGCGACGTACCGGTCCCGGACCTGTTCGGGAAAGGCGTCGGCGGGCGAGCCCCAGTGGGTGAACGCGTCGTCGACGATCGCCTCGGGACATGCCGTGAGAAGACGCTCGGGCAGCGGAGCCGGTTGGGCGAGCAGCGACCAGGGCCAGAACGACAGGGCGAGTTCGGCGTCGAAGCGTTCCCAGGCCGCCGCCGCGGGGATGATGTCGAGAACGGCGAGCTTCCGGACGCGGGCCGGATGATCCAGTGCCATCCGATAGGCGACCCGGCCGCCGCGGTCGTGTCCCGCCACAGCGAATTGTTCGTAACCCAGAGTCTCCATCGTCTGAATGACGTCCGCGGCCATGGCCCGCTTCGTATAGCGGGCATGGGTGTGGTCCGACGGCGGGCACGGGCTGTCCCCGTATCCGGTCAGATCCATGGTCACCACCGTGAACTCGGTCGCGAGCATCGGGACGACGTCACGCCACATCGTTCTGGTCTCGGGAAAACCGTGCAGCAGGACCAAAGGCGGCCCATCACCGCTCACATCGGTGGCAAGCATGAGATCACGCTTCCCCGGCTCCACGACCGTATGTCTCCGCTGAACCAGGAGCGCGGGAGCATCCGCCGTCTCGCCGTCCATCCGAGCGGGCCCTCAGGAGCACGGCGACCGGCGTAGGCCGGGTGCGAGCGGGTCAGCCGTCCATGCCGGTGGTCACCTGGTCGGAGGGCGGCGCCTTGATGGACACCTTGGCGCCCCACCCGGTGAAGCGGCTGTCGATCGTGATCGTCTTGCCTTCGTGCTGGTCGGTGGCCAGCACCCCGGTGGCCGCGTACGACGACCGCACCCGGTTGACCAGCCCGGCGGAGTTCAGGGTGAGCGTGTAGGACACCTTGGTGCCGTTGTTCATGCGCAGCGGGATCGACGCGTCGAACCAGCGTGACACCTTCCCCAGTTCCTTGAAGGTGATCGTCCCGGTGAGCTTGCCGCCGCGCAGCTTGCCCTTCTTGACCAGGGCCGCCAGGGTCTTCGGCTCGGCGGGGTTGATGACCTGGCCGTAGAAGCCGCTGCCGCCGCCGAGCAGGGCGTTGCTCTTGACCCAGGAGCCCTCCGGGAGGCGGGCGGCCCACATGCCGCCGGAGGTGTAGCTGACCTTGCCGATGCTGATCGTGCGCTCGCGGGGCCGGTGCCTGGCGGTGGCGGTGATGTCGGAGGCCGCCACGCCCTTGGCGTCGAACCGGAACGTGCCCTTGCGGCTCTGGATCTTCGTCTTCCCGCCGCCCACCAGCACGGTCGTCTCGGTGAACCGTACGCCGTGCCCGGTCTTGAGCTTGCTCTTGAGCGCGCGTACGGGGTCCTTCGGAGCGGCCTGGGCGGGCGCGGTTCCCACCAGCAGGCAGCCGCAGGCCACCAGTGCCGTGATCATGATCTTCCTCATGTACGGAGAGCCTGCAGCATGATGATCACGATCGGGGCACGGCCGGGGATCGGGTGGGGTCAGTAGGTGGCGCGGCCGCCGCTGATGTCGTAGACGGCGCCGGTGGAGAAGCTGACCTTGTCGGAGGCCAGCCAGGCGATCAGCTCGGCCACCTCCTCGGGCCGGCCCAGGCGGCGCATCGGGATGAGGCCGGTGATGTGCGCCAGCGCCTCGGGGCCGGTGTCGGCGTTCATCGGGGTCTCGATCACCGCGGGGGCGATGGCGTTGACCAGCACGCCGCTGGTGGCCAGCTCCTTGCCGAGCGACTTGGTCAGCCCGATGACGGCGGCCTTCGTGGCCGAGTAGGGCGACATGTTCGGGTTGCCGTCCTTGCCGGCCATGCTGGCGATGTTGACGACGCGTCCCCAGCCGCGCTCGCGCATGCCGGGGACGAACGCGCGGCAGGTGTGGAAGACGCCGTCGACGTTCACCGCGAAGGTGCGCCGCCAGCCGTCGAGCGGAACCTCCCACAGCGGGACGTTGGGGCCCACGACGCCCGCGGAGTTGACCAGGATGTCGACCGGTCCGGCCTCGGCGGCGGCCGCCTGGACGGCGGCGGCGTCCGTGACGTCCACGACGAGGTCGGCCTCGCCGGCGAGGTCGAGGGTGATGACCCGGACGCCGTCGGCCTCCAGGCGGACGGCCGCGGCCTTGCCCAGGCCGCTCGCTCCGCCGGTGACGAGAGCGGTACGCATGAGGTTCCCTTCCCTGGCCCCGCGCCGTCGAGTATCGGGGGCTCGCACCATGATCGCACCGATACCCGTCCGGGCGCTCCCCGTCAGTTCGCCGCCTGCTTCACCAGCGCGCCGATCCGGGCCTCCACCTCGGGTGTCACCTCGGTCAGCGCGTAGGCGACCGGCCACATGACACCGTCGTCGAGGTTCGCCGGGTCGCTGAACCCGAGGGTCGCGTAGCGCGTCTTGAACTTCTCCGCGGGCTGGAAGTGACAGACGATCTTCCCGTTGAGCGTGTAGGCGGGCATCCCGTACCAGAGCCTCGGCGCCAGCTCCGGCCCGGCGGCCAGGACGACGGCGTGCACCCGCTCGGCCATGACCCGGTCCGGGTCGGACATCTCGGCGATCTTGGCGAGCACGTCCCGCGCCGCCTCCGCCGCCTTGTCCGCGCGCGAGGTGCGCCGGGCCGCCTTCTTGCGCTCCTGGGCGTGCTCCTTCATCGCGGCCCGCTCCTCGGCGGTGAATCCCTCGTACGTGCTGTTCCCGGTGGTGCTCATGGCGGATCTTCCTTGTTCTCGTCGGTGCTGGAGGGGGTTCAGGCGGACGCGGTTTCCCAGACGAACCCGTCCGGGTCGGTGAACGGGCCCGTCTCGCCGGCGATCACGAGCCGGTGGGAGCCGGTGCCGTCCTGGGGGACCCCGGCGTCCTTGGCGAGGGCGCGGCGCGGATAGAGGGCCAGCGTGACGGCCGAGGCCGGGGTGTCGAACTCGACGTACTTGCCGCCGTAGCTCTTGGCCACGGTCAGGCCGCGCTCGGCGTAGAACCGCTTGCTCGCCTTGACGTCCGCCACCCCGAGCAGGAGGGCGACCTGGTCGATGTGCCGGGTGACGGGGCCGGAGTCCTTCTTCTTCGAGCTCGCGATCTTGCAGATGGTCCCGTCGGGGGCGCGGACGACGCCGCCGTAGCCCCAGAAGCTCTTCGTGGCCGGCTTCAGTGACGTTGCGCCGGCGTCGAGCGCGGCGGCCATGAAGGCGTCGACGTCGCCCGGCTGGGACACCACGAGCGACAGCGTGAAGCCGCGGAAGCCGGTCGACGGCGTGTCCGAGGAGCGCACGTTCACGTACGGCTCCAGGCCGAAGGCCCGGTAGAAGGCGCCGGCGGCGGGGTCGGCGACTTCCAGGGTGACGGATGCGAAGGCGGTCATGTCAGTTCCTTTCCGAGAAGGGGAGGGCGCGGAGCTCATCGGTCCTGGATCAGCCCGAGGACGTTGCCGTCGGTGTCGGTGACGGTGGCCACCAGGCGGCCGCCGCCGACCTCGTGCGCGGCCTCGCGCACGGTGGCTCCCGCGGCGGTCAGCGCGGCGAGCTTCGCCTCGATGTCGGACACGTGCCAGTAGGCCACCGGCGAGGTCATGTTCTGCGGTCCGCCGTCCGGCACCAGCCCGATGTGCTGGCCCTCGACGTCGAAGCCCACGTAGTAGGGCGAGTCGGCCTGCGGCTCGATGCCGAGCAGCGCGGTGTAGACGGCCTTCGCCTTGCCCAGGTCGGACACGGGGTGCAGCACGGTCTTGACGCCCTGGGTGGTGGAGCCGGTCATGTTCTCTCCTTGCGGTTCGGCGTGTTCGTCGAAGTACGCACAGCTTGTCGCGCGGCCCGGCCCGGCCACATCCGTGGTGACCACGGAACCTGACCACGGAGTCCGGGCACGTACCGTCCACCGTGGCCACTGCGGATGCCCAGGACGGGAAATGCGGCAGACTTGGACGGTGGTGACAGAAGTGGAGATCTCACCTCGGGAAGCCGAGGTACTCGAACTGGTCGGGGCCCATCTCAGCAACGCCGAGATCGCGGCCCGGCTGTGCATCTCGGTGCGTACGGTGGAGAGCCACGTGTCCTCACTGCTGCGCAAGCTGGAGCTGCCGGACCGGCGGGCACTGGCCAGGCGTTCGCCCCGGCCGGCCGTGCCGGACGCGCCGCCCCCGGTGCTGCCCGCCCCGCTGACCTCGTTCGTCGGCCGGACGGGCGAGCGGACGGAGCTGGCCCGGCTGGTCGCCGCGCACCGCCAGGTGACCGCGGTCGGTCCCGGCGGGGTGGGCAAGACCAGGCTGGCGCTGGCGGTGGCCGCCGAGGCGGCCGGCGCGTACGCCGACGGCGTGTGGTTCGTCGACCTGGTGCCGGTCACCGACCCGGACCTGATCGCCACCGCGGTCGCCGTCGCGGTCGGCCTCGGCGAGCAGCCCGGCCACGACCTGACCGATTCGGTGCTCGCCGCGCTGGCCGACCGGCACGCCCTGCTGGTGCTGGACAACTGCGAGCACCTGGTGGACGGGGTGGCGCTCTTCCTCGAACGGCTGCTGGGAGCCTGCCCGCGGGTGACGGTGCTGGCGACCAGCCGGGCCCGGCTGATGGTGCCGTTCGAGCGGGTGTACCCGGTTCCGCCGCTGTCGCTCGACGGCGAGTCGGACGCGGTCGCGCTGTTCACGGAGCGGGCCGCGGCGGTGGGCGGGCCGCTCGATCCCGCGCTGCGCGACCAGGTCGCCGCGGTCTGCTCGCGGCTGGACGGGATGGCGCTGGCGATCGAGCTGGCCGCCGCCCGGTGTTCCACGCTCGGGCTGGACGGCATCACCGCCGCCCTGTCCCACCCGCTGCGGATGCTGACGGGCGGCTCCCGCGCCGACGAGCGGCACCGTTCGGTCCGGGGCGCGCTCGACTGGAGCCACGCCCTGCTGGAACCGGCCGACCGGACGCTGTTGCGGCGGGTGTCGGTGTTCGTCGCGCCGTTCAGCGTCGCCGCGGCGGCGCGGGTGGCCGGGGACGACGAGGGCATCGTCGCGGAGGGCCTGGCCCGGCTCGCCGAGCAGAGCCTGCTGGTGGTGACGGCGTCTCCGCACGGCACGGAGTACCGTGCGCTGGAGACCATCCGCCAGTACGGGCTGGAACGGCTGACGGAGACCGGCGAGCTGGCCGGCACGCGGTCCCGCCACGTCCGCTGGTGCCTGGACCGGGCCGCCGGCCTGGCGGTGGCGCGGGAGGGCTGGCGGGCCGGGTTCGACGCGGTGGCGGACGATCTGCGCGCGGCCCTGGCCTGGGCCGCCGACCGGCCGGAGCAGCGTACGGACGCGCACCTGCTCGCCCGGTCGCTCGCCGGGCTGACCTTCACCCGCAACCTGATCGGCGAGTCCCAAGGACGCTACGAGCAGGCCGCGGCGCTCGCCGACGACGCCGCCGCCGGCGCGGCGATGCTCCGGCAGGCCGCCGCGGTGGCGGGCTGCCGGATGCTCGGCGACGACATGTACCGCCTGCAGGTCGCGGCCGCGGACGCCGCGCTCCGGTCCGGCGACGCCGCCGGCGCCGCCTGCGACCTGGCGACGGCCGCGTCCAACGCCTACCGGTTCTCCGGCAAGTTCGTACGGGACCTGCCACGCGACGAGGTGGGCGCGCTCATCACCCGGGCGCGGGAGCTGGCCGGTGACGACCCGGCGGCCCTGGCGGCGGTGGCGGTGGCCGAGGCCGGCCGGGCGCTCACGGAGATCGGGGCCGGGGACGGCCTGGACGACGCGGTCCCGGTGACGATCACGCGCGCCGAACGGGCGGTCGAGCTCGCCCGCCGCGCGGGTGACCCGGTCATCGAGTCCGCCGCCCTCGACACGCTCACGTGCGCCCAGAGCTGGGCCGGTGACGCGTTCACCGCCGCCGGCACGGCCCGCCGCCGGATCACGCTGCTCTCGTCCGCGCCCGGCACCCCGGCCGGTACGCACGAGCTGGTCGAGGCGCTGGGCGAGGTCACCGAGGCCGCCATCGGCACCGGCGACCTGCCGGGCGCCCGCCGGTGGGCGCGGCGGCTCGCGGACCATCCCCTGCTGGCGGAGGTCGGGCACCGCGCCACCGGCTGGCTCCTGGTGGCCGGCGCGCTGGCGGGCGACGTCGAGGAGATCCTCACCGGCAGCGTCCGGTTCCTCGACGCGTGGCAGCGTTCCGGCCGTCCCGCCAGGTCCGTGCTCGGCCCGCCGGCGGCCGCCGTGGCGGCGGTCCACGGGCTGCGCGGCGACGAGGCTGCCCGGCGTGAGTGGTGCGAGGTGCTGGCCCGGCTCGACGACACGCCGGGGAACGCCCGCGGCTATGGGGCGATCTTCGACGCGATGCCGCTGCTCCACCAGGGGCGGGCGGCCGAGGCGCTGGAGCGGCTGGCGCCCGAGCCCGGCGAGGTGTGGCAGTGGGTCACCTGGATCTGGCTGCACTGGTACGTGGCGCTGCGCGCCGAGGCGGCCGTGCTGGCCGGGAGCCCCGGCGCCCGCGACCGGCTGGCGCGGGCCCGGACCGTCGTGGCGGGCAACCCGGTCGCCGGGGCCGTCGTGGCGCGGGCGGAGGCCCTGCTCGACGGTGACCGGGAGTCGCTGCTGGCCACGGCGGACGCGTTCGACGCCGCAGGTTGCCGCTATCAGTCGGCGCGGACCCTGGTGCTGGCCGGCGGGGAGGAGGCCCGGCGCGGCGCGGCGGCACTCGACGACCTCGGCCTCGCCCCGATGGCGGACGCTTCCCCGATCTCGCCGCGGTAGCCGCCGGGCGGACGCCCCGGCGGCGTGGCCCGGTCAGTTTCCGGCGGCGCGCTCGCGTTCGTACGCGGCGTTGATGCGCAGCGCCTCGGCGAGCTGGTCTTCCAAGATGATGATCCGGCAGGCGGCTTCCACGGGAGTGCCCTGGTCGACGAGCTCTCTGGCGCGGGCCGCGAGGCGGAGCTGGTAGCGGGAGTAGCGTCGGTGGCCGCCGCTGGAGCGCTTCGGCTCGATCAGTTTGGCGGCGCCCAGGGCCCGCAGGAACGTGGGGGTGACGCCGAGCAGCTCGGCGGCGGCGCCCATGCTGTAGGCGGGGTAGTCCTCATCGTCGAACCGGTCGCCCGATGGAGGCGCGGGCGGCGTCTGCTTCCCGCCGGGGCGGGGGTGAGGTGGGTGAGTTCGATCCATAGATGCCTTTCATCACGCGAACAGGGGCCCCGGCGCCTGAAGCGCCGGGGCCCGAAGAGGTTCAACACCATCTACCGGCCAGGAGGCCGGTCCACTGTATTCCGCTACCGCCCTGACTTGCGGCGGTGATGCGGGGATCGCGAATGTGTGACCGAGAACCACCTTCCAATCCTGTGGAACTGCGGCACCCGTGCGGCGAGACTCAGCCGGCGACGGGCGATCCTCCGATGGCGTTCAACACTCCTTTCACTTCACTACCGACTTCATCCTCGTACCGGGCAGTGCGTCGTGGTGCGGTCCTGCTTCTGCTGCCCGGTGGATTCGTACCTTGGCTATGCGAGAAAAATTAGCACCCGTGGCCGCGAATGTCTACTGCGGCGAGTATAGATTTTCTGTGGCCGCGCCAGTGGGACGGTCAGGCCGCGCAAGGGTCGGCGGTGCGCATGCGCAGGCGCAGCCGGGCGCCCTCGGGCGCGCGCTCCACGCTGACCTCGTCACACAGACTGCGGACCAGCAACAGCCCGGCGCCGCCGCCGTGGACGAGGTCGGGCTCGGTGCGCAGATGGGCCTCGGTCAGGGTGCCGGCCGTGTCGACGACCTCCAGGCTCACCCCGGACGCGTCCCTGCAGGCGATGAGCGTGCCCCGGCCGCCGCCGTGGCGCAGCACGTTGGTGGCGGCCTCATGGGCGACGATCGCCAGGTCCTGCAACCGCTGCCCGCTCAGACCGGCTCCGGCGCCGAAGGCGTGGACCCGCGCGCGCAGCGCGGTGAGTTCATGGGTGATCGGCCACTGCGACCGGCTGCCGGGGGTCATGGGATCACCACTGCCTTCCACCGAGGAGCAAACGGGTACCCCGCCTCTGCCCCGGGAGCCCGGCCGTATGCCTTCCGCGGGGCGCTGACCAACGGCCGCCGCGCGGAGGACTTCCGGCCCTGCCCCGCGCCCGCCCCGCGAGGTCCGATAGAGGTGACCGAAAGGAGATCCTCCGATGCGGATGACCGTCGCGGACGTGATGACGACCGAGGTCGTCGCCGTCACCGCCCCCACCCCGTTCAAGGACATCGCCGAAGCGCTCATCACCGGCGGCATCAGCGCCGTCCCGGTCGTGGACGAGGACCGGCACGTGCTCGGCATGGTGTCCGAGGCCGACCTCCTGCGCAAGGAGGAGTTCCGTGAGCAGTTCTACCGCGAGGGCTACCGGCCGCCGCTGCGCGCCCGGCTGCGCCACCCCAAGGGCAGGCAGAAGGCCGAGGGCGACACCGCCGCCGAGCTCATGACCAGCCCCGCCGTCACCGTGTCCCCTCAGGCGTCCGCGGTCGCGGCCGCCCGCCTGATGGACGCCCACGACGTCAAGCGGCTGGCCGTCGTCGACCCCGACGACCGGCTGCTCGGCATCGTCAGCCGCCGCGACCTGGTCAAGCTGTTCCTGCGCGGCGACGGGGAGATCGCCGCCGAGGTCCGCGACGACATCCTCGACCGCGCCCTGTGGGTGGAGACCTCGGGCGTCCAGGTCGAGGTGGAGCACGGCGTCGTGACGCTGTCCGGCTGGATGGAGCGCCGCTCCGAGACCGCCATCGCCGTCCGCATGACCCGCCGGGTCAACGGCGTGGTCGACGTGGTGGACAAGCTCACCTGGAAGCACGACGACGTCGTCGACATGACCGTCTGGGGCGGCGCGTGACACCAGGGTGCGACGCCGCCCCGGCCGGGGCGGCGGCGGCCGGCCTGGTGCTGTGCGCGGGCCGGGGCTGGAACCCGTACGGGGGAGCGACGGCGCGCTGAAGGGCTCACCTGTCGCCGGGTGGAGTCAGGAAGTCCTGGAGCTCGCGGTGGCGGAACTGGTACGTGGCGCCGCTGACGCGCAGCAGCCGTGCCTCGCAGGCCCAGTCGAGGAAGGCCCACAACCGCAGCGGCAGCAGCCCGCGCGCCGCCGCGGCGCCCAGGCCGATCATGGCCCGGGCCCAGGCGATGGCGCCGAAGGCCAGGCCGAACGCCACACCGCCGACGAGCGCGCACAGCAGCGACCGGGCGACGTCGTGGCTCATGACGAACACCAGGAAGGCGGCGACCGCGCCGATGAGGCCGAAGGCCAGCCCGATGACCGCGTCGCGGTGCAGGGCCTCCCTCGGGTGGGCCAGCTCCGCGTCCCTGCTCCAGCCCCCGCTCGCGATCTTGAAGGCGACGCCCAGCGCGAACGCGAGGCCGAAGGCGGCGGCGAGTCCCACGGTCAGCGGCACCGGGCCGGCGTCGGCCATCAGCAGCGGCGGCAGCCCGGTGAGTGCGCCGCACAGGCCGAACCCGAGCAGGGTGAGCGGCTCGGCGCGGATCGCCTCGGGCACCGTCATGCGCTCGGCCCCGCGCCGGCCGGCCGCCGTCAGCCCGATGACCACGCCCAGCACCAGCCCTCCGATGCCGCCGGCGGCGACCGCGAAGCCCGGGCCGAAGACCCTGCCTCCGGTCAGCGCGAGCCCGGCCAGGCCGCCCAGCACGCCGACCGGCACCCCCGCCAGCGCCCCCAGCAGGCCGCCTGTCACCCGGCGCCGGCGCGGCGCCTCGGCCCGCCCACCGGCGGCGGCCGGCCAGGGCGCCAGCGACAGGCCGACGGCGATGGCGACCCAGGCCGCCATGAGCCCCGAGGTGAGCGCCGGGTCGCCCAGCTCGCCCGCCGCCGAGCCCGTCCAGAACGCCAGCATCGCGACCACCGCGAAGATCGCGCAGCCGAGGCTGTGCAGCACCCGGACCCGTCGCCGGCCGCCGATCGGCCACAGCAGGTGAGGGACGAGGTCGATCGCCGTCAGCCCCGGCGGCCGGCCCTTCCCGGCCTCGCGGCCGGCCTGCCACGCGAGGTGGGCGGCCAGGTTCACCAGCCACACCCGTACCTGGTCGGGCTGGTAGGGGGTGCCGTGCGCGCGCGGGGCGAGCGCCGTCGCGGCGGGCACGTACGCCTCCAGCAATCTCCCGGCGATCCGCGCCGCGCCCTCCCGAGGATCCGCACCGCCACCCGGGCCGGTTCCCGGACCGGCTTCCGGGGCCGCTCGGAGCAGGGTGGCGGGGTCGGCGCCGGATTCCACGGCGGTGACGGTGAGCAGCAGTCGCCAGGGGGTGCCGAGGGCGGCGTGCACGGCCTCGCCCTCCGGCCCGGTCAGCGCCGCTCGTACGGCGTCGCGGTGCGCGGCGCGGGGGTGGCCGTCGGGCCAGCGGGCGCGCAGGTAGGTGCCGATCTGTTCGGTGTTCAGGTGGTGCAGCCTGATCAGGATGGCGTCGTCCAGCCCGGCGCCGGCCGCGCGCAGCTCGGCGTGGCGATCGGCGCGGCAGGTCACGACGACCGCGCCCGGCCGCCGCCCGGAGAAGTCGCTGTAGCGGTTGAGCTCGGCCAGCAGTCCGATCGCCCGCCGTGGCGGCCCCGGCGACGGCTCGGGGTCCAGCTCGTCCAGCCCGTCCACCACGGGCAGCACCCGGCGGTCGCGCACCAGCCGCTGCGCGTCCCTGGCCGCGAGCCCGAACTCCTGGGCGAGCTGCTCGGCCAGCCAGGCGTCGAACGGCCTGCCCAGGGTCCAGCGGGCCGCGTTCAGGCGCACCGGCACCTGCCGGTCCCGGCCGGGCCGTCCGGCGGCCAGCACGGGCTCCAGCAGCTGCAGCACCAGCTCGATGGCGAGCACGGTCTTGCCCGCCCCCGACTCCCCCACGACCAGCAGGCGCTGCGGGCGCAGGCCGCCGAAGAACCGGCCGATCGCGTGCAGGTCGTGCTCCTCCGCCTGGTCGGACGGGCCGAAGCGCAGCGGCGCGAGGTTGTAGCCGCCGAGCAGCCCCTTGCGGGCCCGGTCCTCCTCCCTGAGCACACGCCGGGCCAGCAGCTCGGCGGCCGGATCCGGCGGCAGGGTCACGGCGGTCTCCGCCGGGGGCTCCGGCGGGTCCGGGGCCGCGGGCTCCACGAGGGCCGTCCTGGCGGCCCGCCAGCGTTCGAGCTCGTACGGGACCAGCTCGGGCGGATAGTCGCAATAGTGGAGGCAGGCGGTGACGAAGGCCCGGACGAAGTCCCACCGGGGCAGCCGGTCGACCTGGCGCAGGACGTGCGAGGTCGTGCTCCTCGGCAGCGCGTCGACCTTGGTGCCGTCGGCGGTCGCCGTCTGGCCGCCGAGGGTGCGCAGCCTGCTCAGGGACGGCTCGCCCGCCCACTGCCTGAGCGTGGCCAGCGACCGCACGAAGTCGGCCGTGTCGGCGGCCTCGGGCGGGCCGGGCGGACGGGGACGCTCCGTGGTCATCCGTTCCCCACCGTCGACCAGGTGAAGCTCGCGCCGCCGCGCCGCGGCCACCGGCCGGGCACGTGCCGGCCTTCCACGGTCTGCACGTGCCGCGACTCCATCAGGAAGTCGCGCGCCTCGTCGGCCTCCACCAGCTCGCGGCCGACCGCGATCGGCACGAACCCGTGCCGGGGGATGTAGACCCATCGGCCGCGGTCCCAGTCGTAGGGGTCGAACCAGCGGTGGCGCACCGTGCCGGACATCCGCACCTCCGCCCCGTCCCTGGTCAGGACGAACGATCCCTGCGAGCGCAGCAGGCTCATCCTGCTGACGTAGAACAGCTCCGTGCCGATGAACGCGTTGATCCGCGCGTCCCAGTAGTCGTGCAGCCAGCTCGATCTGCCGTCGCGCAACCGCGTCGCCTCCCGGATGAGCTGCCGTTCGAACCGGCGCTGGTTCTTGCGCTCGGCCTTTTTGATCACTTTGAACGAGCGGAGCCAGCGTAGTGACATCTTCCTGGACGCGCCCGCGCCGTCCATGAAGTGCTCCAGGAAGTCGGACGCGATCGGGTGGACGTCACGGCCGCCCTCGATGATCGACCGGAACAGCGCGACCAGGTCGGGAACGGGCCTGCCGGTCCGCCGCCGCAAGCCTCGCAGGAACATGCGCGCTCTCTCCTTGACGCCCGGGGTCATGGGCAGGTCCGCCGGTACTCTTCCTCCCGTACGAGGTTCTCCCATTCCTCCCGGGTGAGACCGCGGCCCGCGTTGGCGCACGCCGCGGCCACCAGGTCGGCCGGGGTGCGGACGTCCCAGAGCCGCGCGGTCCCGTCGCCGCCCACGGTCGCCAGGGACGCACCGTCCGAGGTGAAGGCCAGGTGGGCCACACCGTCCGTGTGGCCGGTCATCGGCGGCCCGAGCTCCCGATGCACGCGCAGGTCCCACAGCCGCACGCCGCCGCCCATGGACCCGGTGGCGAGGACGCCGCCGTCGGGGCTGAACGCGAGCGTGGCGGGCGGGCCGTCCTCGCTGATCAGGGCGACGCCGACCGGCCGGCGGCGTCCGACGTCCCACAGCCGGACGGCGTCGTCGGCGGCGGTGTAGGCCAGCGTCGCGCCGTCGGGGCTGAAGGCCAGGTCGTTGACGAACCCGCCGGCGGCCGAGGGCGGCGAGCCCGGGATCTCCCGGCGGGTGGCCACGTCGAAGAGCCGTACCCGGTTGTCGAAGCCCGCGCTGGCCAGCGTCGTGCCGTCGGGGCTGATCGCCAGCCCGGTGATGACGTCGGTGTGGCCGGGGACGCGGATGCGCGGCCCGGTCTCCGCGCGGCGGGCGACGTCCCAGATGGCGATCGCCTCGTCCACCCCGACGGCCACGAACCTGCCGTCGGCGCTGAGCTCGGCCACGCCGTCGAGGCTTTCGTCGTGGGCGACCTCGCGGCGGCTCGCGACGTCCCACAGCCGCAGGCCGTCCGGCCCTGAGGTGAGGAGCGTCCGCCCGTCGGGGGTGAAGTCGATCGTGGAGACGAGGCCGCGGACGCCCCGGGGTCTCAGCGGCGGGCCGTCGGGGCGCTGGGTGGCGGCGTCCCACAGCTGGATCGCGGGATCCTTCCGTCCGGACGCCCCGGTGGCCAGCGTCCGCCCGTCGGGGCTCGGCGCGACGGCCGACCGCGCGGGCATGTGGGTGCCGATCTGCAGGCGCATGTGCGGGTCAGCCAGGCGCACCACGCCGTCGTGACCCGCCGCGGCGAGCAGCTTGCCGTCCGGGCTGAAGGCCACGCAGTCGACGAGGCCCGTGCTGCCGGAGAGCGCGAGGATCGGCCGGCGGCTGACCGCGTCCCACAGGACGGTGCGGCCGGTGTCTCCCGCGGTGGCGAGCCGGGTGCCGTCCGGGTTGAAGGCGATCGCGCGGAAACCGGCGCCGCGGTCGTCGAGCGCGCCCTTCCGCTCGCCCGTGGCCGCGTCCCACAGCCGCGCGGTCCTGTCGACCCCGACGGTCGCCAGGGTGGTGGCGTCCGGGCTGAGCGCGACGTCGAGGAGGGCGCTGCCATGGTCGACCAGCGGGGCGCCACGGGGGCGGGCGGCAGCGGGGTCCCAGAGCCGTACGCTCCCTCCTCTGGCGACCGCCATGATCGTGCCGTCCCGGTTGAACGTCACCTTGCGGACGATCTCGGCCCGCTCGACCCCGTGGTCGGGGCGGCCCATGGCGGGGCCGTGCGGCCGGTGGGTGGCCGCGTCCCACTGCCGGACGACGCCCTTGAAGTCGCCGGTCACGAGCGTCCGCCCGTTGGGGTGGTAGACGAGGGCCGACACGATCTCCTGGTGCTCCAGCGGGGGTCCGGCTTCGCGGCGGGTGGCCACGTCGTAGAACCGGACGACCCCCATGCAGGCGGTGGCCAGCGTCCTGCCGTCGGGACTGAAGGCCACCTTGACCTCCGAGCAGTCGTACTTCGGCCGGGTGATCGGCGGGCCGAGCTGCCGCCGCGTCGCCGTGTCCCACAGCCGGGCGGTGCCGTCGTCGCTGCCCGTCGCGATCACCGAGCCGTCCGGGCTGAACACGAGCGACCTGATGCCGCGGGTGTGCCCGGTGAGGGTTCCCCTGCTGGTGCGGGTCGCCGCGTACAGGACCCGGTTGCGGGCCTCGCCGGTCTCGGCGATCTTCCAGGCGGCCACGGCCAGCATGGACGACAGGGCGGAGTCGCCGGTGACCTCGCTCTGGGCGGCGAGCTGGCGTGACACCGCCACCGCGCGCTGCCGTACGGCCTCGTCCGCGGCGGTGACGGCGGCCCCGGCCGCGCAGACGGCGAGCACCGACAGCGCCGAGAGGCCCGCCATGACGAGCCGGCGGCGGCGGGTCGCGCGCCGCGACTCCCGCTCGGAGGCCGTGACGAAGCGCTCCGCCGTCGGCCCCGGCGGGGGGAAGCTGCCGGGGTCGCGGTCCCATCGGGGCCTGCTGTCCTGAACGGCCAGCAGGCGGGCGCCCCGGTAGAGGAAGGCGGGATCGCGGTGGTTGGCGGCCCACTGTTCGGCGGCGTCCAGGAGCCGGTCGTACACGGCCTGGGCGGCGAGGTCGGGGTCCAGCCACCGCCGCAGAGCGGGCCAGGCCGTCAGGAGGGCGTCGTGGGCGATCTCGACGGCGTCCTCGTGCAGGGTGATCAGCCGGCGGTCGGCGAACGCGGACAACAGCGCCGCGCTCCGCTCCCGCCCCTCCCCCTGAGGGAGGGTGGCGTACGGCGACGCGGCGGCGTGCAGTTCGGGGAGGGTGGCTCCGCGGCGGGCGAGGCCGCCACCCGGGGTGATCACCGTCATCCGCCGGAACATCCGGAGCGCGGCCTTGCGGTCGTCCGGGGGCAGTTCGGCGAGCGCCTCGTCGGCGGTGCGGCGTACGGAGTCGCGGACCCGGCCGGACTCCTCGTAGCCCCGGATGGTGAGGGTGCCGCCCTCGCGCCTCTCCCAGGTGTTGCGCAGGGCCTGCGAGAGCAGGGGCAGGGCCGCGGCCCCGTAGCGGTCGGCGGGCGCCGGTCCGGCGCGCAGCTCGTCCAGGATGATCTCCACCAGGCCGGGTTCGAGCTTCAGCCCGGCCGCGGCGGCGGGCCCGGTGATGGCCAGCCGGAGGTCCGGCTCGGTCATCGGCTCGACGATGACCTGGCCGTCCTGGATGGCCTCGGCGAAGTGCGGATAGGCGGCGCAGCGGTCCCAGTGGTCCGCGCGCACCCCGATGATCACGGCGGCGGCCGCGGGGCCGACGGTCAGGGCGTGCAGGGCGCGGACGTACCCCCCGCGCTCGCGCTCGTCGCCCACCAGGGTGAAGAGCTCCTCGAACTGGTCGACCACCAGGACGAGCCGGCCGTGGGGCGGGAGGACCGCCAGCGGGTCGTCCCGTAACGTCCTGTCGATCTTCTCGACGTCCCCGCCGAACGCCCGGGCCCAGGCCTCGGCGAGGGCCCGGAACGGCCGCGCGGTCGGGGTGACGAGCAGGCGCGGCCAGCCCTGGGCCCCGGCCAGCGGCGGCGTCCCGTCCGCGAGCGCCGGCATCAGCCCCGCCCGCAGCAGCGACGACTTGCCCACTCCGGAGGCGCCCGAGACGAGCAGGATCGACCCCTGCTCCGTCAGCCGCCTGGCCAGGCGGTCCAGGAGGTTACGGGTCGCCCGGGTGCGCCCGAAGAACAGCTCCGCCTTGCCGCTCTCGAACGGCACGAGCCCTTGATAGGGGCACACCTCGTGGAGATGACCGTTCTCCTCCCGTTCGCCCATGACGCTCATTCTGACGAAGGGTCACCGATCCCCTCAATCGAGAAAGGCGGCAGGCCGGTCCGTCCGATTCTGTCCGATGTCGTCCCACCCATGGCCTGAACAGCGTGGACGCGGCTTCGATGGTCACGTCCGTCCGTACCGACAGGACGGCGCGATCGAACGGGGGTGTCGGGACCGTGGGGGATCCCTGTGCCGGGCCGTCCTTGGGGACGCTGCTGCGGAGGTGGCGGCTGAGGGCGCTGCTGACCCAGGAGCGGCTCGCCGAACGGGCCGGTCTCAATGTGAGAACGGTGCGCCGCATGGAGGGCGACCGGCTTTCCCGGCCTCGCGCCGCGTCCATCCTGCTGCTGGCGGACGCGCTGGGGCTGGACGGCGCGGAGCGGGCGACGCTGAACGCCGCCGTCCACGGCCCGGCGGCGCCCGCCGGGACACCGGTGGCCGTGCCCCGGCAGTTGCCCGCCGACGTGGTCGCGCTGGTCGGGCGGGATCGGGAGCTGGCGGTCATGACGGATCGCCTCGGCGGCGCGGCCGTGCCGGTGGTCTGCGTCGACGGCATGGCGGGGATCGGCAAGACGGCGCTGGCCGTGCACGCCGCCCATCGGCTGGCGCCGCTGTTCCCTGACGGCCAGCTCTTCGTGGACCTGCACGGGCACGCGCGGGGGACGGCGCCGGTCGGGCCGGGCCCGGTCCTGGCCCGCGTGCTGCGCGCGCTCGGCGTCCCGGGGGAGCACATCCCGTGGCATCACGACGACCGCGCCGCGCTCTACCGCAGCGTGCTGGCCGGGCGCCGGTTCCTGATCGTGCTGGACGACGCCGCCGACGAGCACCAGATCCAGCCGCTGCTGCCCGCCGCGCCCGGCTGCCGGGTGATCGTCACCAGCCGTCGCCGGCTGACCTGCCACGGCGATGCCCGCGGCCTGACACTCGGGGTCCTGCCGCTCGCGGACGCGATCGACCTGTTCGTCCGGGTGGCCGGGCGGGGCGCGGACGCCCCCGTGAGCGTCCTGGCCGACGTGGTGCGGCGCTGCGGGCTGCTCCCCCTCGCCGTCCGGATCGCCGCCGCCCGGCTCCGGACGCGCCCGGCCTGGGAGGTGCGGCATCTGCTCGACCGGCTGGCGCGGGGGCGGCTGGCCGAGCTGACCGACGGACGGTACGGGGTCGCCGACGCCCTGGACCGGTCGTACGAGCGGCTGCCCGACGAGCAGCGGCGGGCGTACCGGCTGCTGGGCTCAGGCGGCGGCGCGGTCACGTCGGCCGACTTCGGCGTCGGCGCGGCCGCCGCGGTGCTGGGCATGCCCGCACCGCAGGCGGCCCGGCTGCTGGACGAGCTGACGGACGTCCACCTGCTGCAGGAGACCGGGCCGGGACGGTACCGGATGCACGACCTGGTGCGCGAGCACGCGGCGGCCATGTGGCCGGCGGCCGGGATCCTGCGCGTCGTCCCCCACTGAGTCCCGCCGAGTCAGGAGCAGAACTCCGTGACGGTGGCGGCGAGCACGGCGGTGAGGCGGTCCAGCGAGGCCAGGTCCACGCACTCGGAGGCCGCGTGGGCGCCCTCACCGTCGACGCCGAACAGCAGGCTGGGGATGCCCGCGCGGTCCAGCAGGGCCGCGTCCGTCCAGAAGGGCTCGCCGCGCACCACCGGCGGATGCCCGAGCACCGCCTCGGCGTGCCGGGTCAGCGTACGGACGATCTCCCCTTCCGGGTCGGCCTGGAACGGGTCGCGGTGCAGGCCGGGCACCAGGCGGTAACGGAAGCCGGGCACCGTGGCGGCGAGGCGGCCGAGCACGGCGGTCAGCTCGGCCTCGACCGTGGCGGCGTCCTCCCCCGGGACCGTGCGGCGCTCCAGCGTGACGCGGCAGCGCGCCGGGTAGGTGGAGGCCTCCTGGCCGCCGTGGATCACGGAGGCGTGCACCGTGCCGGTGCCGAGAAGGGGGTGGGCCGGGCCCCGGGCCAGGCTCGCCCCCAGTTCCTCCAGCGCGACCAGGAAGTGTCCCGCCTTGGCGATGGCGTCGACGCCCAGGTCGGGCCGCGAACCGTGAGCCGCGCGGCCCTCGATCTCCACGTCGAACCAGGCGAAGCCCTTGTGCGCGAGGGTGACTTCGAGATGGGACGGTTCGGTGACGACGGCCGCGTCGGCGGTGTACGACTCCAGCACCTCCTCGGTGCCGGAGCTGCCGTGCTCCTCGTCGGCGACGCAGGCGAGGATCACGTCGCCGCGCGGCCGCCCGCCTGAGGTGGCCCTGACGGCCGCCACCATCATGGCCGCCAGCCCGCTCTTCATGTCGAAGGCGCCCCGGCCGTACATCTTGCCGTCGCGGACGCACGGCTCCAGCGGGTCGCCCTCGTAGCCGGTCAGGCCCACCGTGTCGAGGTGGCCGTTGAGCATGAGGGACCGGCCGCCGCCGGTGCCGCGGGCGACCGCGACGACCGAGGGCCGGCCGCCGCGCTTGTCCAGGAGGCGCACCTCGAAGCCGCGGGCGGCCAGCCATGCGGCACAGAAGCCGGCGACGGCGGACTCACCGGCGCCGCCGGCCACGAGGTCGGGGTTGACGGAGTCGATGGCGATCAGCCGGGCCAGCAGGTCGGCGGGAGTCTCGGTAACCATGAGGACATTCCACCGGCACCGGAGCTCACTCCGGAAGGCCGCGACTCTCCGACCGGGTCAAGGTGGTGCTGCGCGCCGTCGAGGAAGCGGCCCGTTCCCCGTCGCCTTCCTCATGCCTCCAGGTTGCTCGCGTGAGCACGCAAAGTGACGAACGTGTTACCCGGAGGCGGGGAAGGGGGTCAGGGCCACGGCCAGGTCGGCGAAGGCGGCGGCCGCGGGGAGCGGGTCGGCGGGCAGGGCCAGGAGGACGGTGCGCCCGGCGGCCGGGTCCAGCGGGACCACGTGCACGCCCTCCCGGTGGCCGGGCAGGGACAGCTCGGGGATGATGCTCACGCCCAGCCCCTCGGCGACCATGGCGAGGATGCTGGTGACGTCGCGTACCCGGTAGTGGCACTTCAGGCCGACCCCCGCCGCGCCCGCGAGCGCGGTGATCAGCGGCTCGCAGCCGCCGGTGGACATGATGAACGGATGCCGGGCCAGCTCGGCCACCCGCACCCCGGGACGCGTGCCCAGCTCGTGTCCGGCGGGCAGGACGGCCAGCATGCGGTCCTCGGCCAGCGGCCGCGTCACCGGCCCGGCGGGCAGCGCCGCCCCGGGGCCGGCGGAGACGGTCACGATGTCGGCCGCCCCCGTTTCGAGCCACTCCAGCACCTCGTCGTCCGAGCCCTCCATCACGGTGAGCCGCACCCGCGGATGCGCGTCACCGAACCGTCGCAGGACCGGCGGCAGCAGCCGGACGTTCGCGCTGGGGATGGCGCCGACGCGCAGGCTGCCGCGCTCCTGCTCCCGGGCCGCGGCCGCCTCCCGTTCCAGCGCCTCCACCTGGGCGAGGATGAGGGTGGCGCGGCGGCACACGGCCCGCCCCGCCGCGGTCAGGCTCACCCCGTGGTTGCCCCGTACCAGCAGTGGGACCCCGAGCTCGCTCTCCAGTGCGCGCAGCGCGTGGCTCACCGCCGACTGGGTGGTGCCGAGCTCCTCGGCGGCCCTGGTCATGCTGCCGATCCGCGCCACCGCCCGCAGGATGCGGAGCTGGGCGAGCGTCACAGCGCGGCCCGCAGCAGGCCGGCGACCAGCGGGTGCGGGGCCTCTGGACGGGAGCGGGCCTGCGGCACGTAGAGGGTGGCCACGTAGTACGGGTGATCGGGGATCTCCAGCACCCGGGGCTCGCCGTCGTCGTCCACGCCGGTGACCGCGAAGCCGCCTTCGTGCAGGGCCGCCCGCCGGTCGGGGGCGATGCCGAAGTTGCAGTAGTACTCCTCCTCCGCCTCGGTCCGCCCGTACAGCGCCGCCACCCGGGAGCCGGCGACCAGCTTGACGGGCATGGTCTTGCCCGCGAGCGAGCAGGTCAGGGCCGACACGAACAGGGTGGAGGCGTACGGGTCGTACTCGGCGTGCTGGGCGTCCTCGACGCCCAGCACGTGCCGGGCGTACTCGATGACCATGTGCTGGCAGCCGCCGCACGTCCCGAGCGTGGGCACGCCGTGCTCCCTGCCGTGCCGGAGCGCCGCGAGCGCGCCGCGCAGGCTGCGGTACGGGCTGCCCGGCGCGCACCACAGCACGTCGGCGGCCTCGACCTCGGTCAGGTCGGCGGCGAGCGGCTCGGTGGCCAGCCAGCGGACGTCCACCTCGACGCCGAGGTGCGCGGCGGTGTGCCGGAGCGCCTCGTCGGTGGCCTGGTGCGTGAGGGCCGCGGGGTCGTGGTCGCCGATGACCGCGACGCGTAGGGATCGCTTCATGAGCCCTCACTATGCTGCGGGCGCGGGCCTGCGCGCCATGCCGGGCCCCGCGCCCCCCATGAGCGACCGCTCATACGCGGACCCAGCGGCGGTAGGCGTCCATGTCGACGTTGCTGCCGCAGACGACGGTGGCCACGTGCCGCCCGGCGAACCGGTCGCGGTCCTCCAGCACGGCGGCGACGCCGAGCGCCGCCGACGGTTCGACGACGAGCCCGGCGTGCTCCAGGAGCAGCCGCATCCCCGCGACGATCGACTCCTCCTGGACGAGGACGGCGTCGTCGGCCACCTCCAGGAGGTCGTCCAGGACCGCGGCGATGGGGTACCGGCCGGCGACGCCGTCGGCGATGGTGTCGGCGGACTCGGTGGTGACGACCCGGCGCTCGTGCCACGAACGGGTCATCGCGGGGGCGCCGGCGGGCTGCACGCAGATCACCTCGACCCCGGGCAGCAGGCTCTTCACGACGAAGCCGACGCCGGTGGCCATCGCGCCGCCGCCCAGGGCGATCAGGACGGCGTCGACCGGGGCCGCCCGGCTCGCCAGCTCCAGGCCGATGGTCGCCGCGCCTTCGCACGTCTCGATGTCCAGGCTGTCCTCGACCAGCCGGACGTCGCGCTCCCGCGCGAGGCTCACGGCCCGTTCGCGGGCCGCTTCGAAGTCACCCGCGACCAGCTCCAGCTCGGCGCCGAGCGCGCGGATCCGGTCGAGTTTGGCGGCGGGCGCCGAGCGCGGCGCCACGACCGTCACCTCCAGGCCGCGGCGGCGTCCCGACCAGGCGAGCGCCTGCCCGAGGTTGCCCGCGCTGGCGCACACCACGGCCGTCCGGCCCTGCTCGGTCAACTGGCTCGCGACGAGCTCGGTGCCCCGGCCCTTGAAGCTGCGGACCGGGTTCGCCGTCTCCAGTTTGACCGTCACGGCGCAGCCGAGCCGCCGCCCCAGCGCGTCGCACTCGTACTGCGGCGTGTCCAGGTAGATCGGGTCGATCACCTGGCGTGCCGCACGGATCCGGTCGAGACGGAGGCGCGTGTCGAGCAAGATCGGCTTCATGAGCTCATGATTCCACCATCCGCCGGGCCCGTCCCGCCGGGGTTCAGCTCACCGGGCGCCAGCCGGAGGGCGGGAGCGGGCGACCGCGTCGTCCCAGAGCCGGTACAGGTGCTCTGGGCTGTCGGGGGAGGTGGCGCAATACCTGGCACGCGGCTCCGACGAGCGGGCCGGCAAAACGCCTTGCGGGCGGTTCGGCGGCCGTGCGTATGATCCGCCTCATGCCTCCTCTCACACTTCCGCGTCAGCATGCCCGTACGGCCCGGTTCAAGCTCGGCGTCCCCCGGGACTTCACGATCTCCCCTGACGGCGCGCGGGTGGTGTTCCTCCGGTCGTCGGCCGGTGACGACCCGGTCAACGGGCTGTGGACGCTGACCGTGGCCACCGGTGAGGAGCGGCTGCTGGTGGACCCCGGCGCCCCGTCGGGCGGCCCGTTGCCCGAGGCGGAACGCGCGCGCAGGGAACGCACCCGCGAGCGCGCGAGAGGCATCGTCGCCTACGCGACCGACGCCGCCGTCACCACGGCCGTCTACGCGCTCGACGGCGCGCTCCACACCGTCGACCTGCTGACCGGCGCGATCACCGCGCTCGGCACGACCGGCGCCGACCCGCGCCTCGACCCGGCCGGGCGGCGCGTCGCCCACGTGTCCGGCGGCGCGCTGCATCTCGACGGCGAGCCGCTGCTGACCCCCGACGGCCCCGAGGTGACCTGGGGGCTGCCCGAGCACGTGGCGGCCGAGTCGATGGGCCGGCACCGCGGCTACTGGTGGGCGCCCGACGGCGCCCGCCTGCTGGTGGCGCGGGTGGACGACTCCGGAGTGAGCAGGTGGCACCTGTCGGAGCCCGCCGATCCGGGCAGGCCGCCCAGGACCATGGCCTATCCGGCGGCGGGCACCGCCAACGCCGGCGTGACGCTCTGGCTGACCACGCCGGACGGGGAGCGTACCGAGGTGGTCTGGGACCGGGCCGCGTTCGAGTACGTCGCGGCGGTGTCGTGGACCGGGCCCCGCCCGCTGATCCTGGTGCAGAGCCGCGACCAGCGCACCACCCGCGTCCTGGAGGCCGACCCCGTCACCGGCGTCACGACGACGCTGTGCGAGGACACCGACGACGCCTGGCTGGAACTGGTGCCCGGCGCCCCCGCCAGGACGGCGGCCGGGGAGCTGGTCAGGACCGTGGACCGCGACGACACCCGCCGCCTGATGGTCGGCGACGACCTCGTCACGCCGCCCGGCCTGCAGGTGCTCCAGGTGCTGGCGGTGGACGGCGACACCGTGCTCGTCCAGGGCTGCGACGAGCCGACCGAACGCCACCTGTTCAGCTACTCCAGGGCCGAGGGGCTGCGCGCGGTGACCTCCGGGCCGGGGGTGCACACCGGGACGCGCGGCGGCGGCGTCACCCTGGTCGTCAGCCGCACCCTGGAAGAGCACGGCGTCCGGGTCACGGTGACCGACGGGCGGGCGGCCACGCCGATCGGCTCGAACGGCGCGACGCCGGTGGTGCGCCCGGCGGTGGAGCTGGTGACGCTGGGCGAGCGGGAGCTGCGGGGCGCGCTCCTGTTCCCGGCCGGCCACGTGCCGGGCTCCCGGCGGCTGCCCGTCCTGCTCTGCCCGTACGCGGGGCCGGGCGGCGCGCTGGTCCTGCGCTGGCTGGACGACTACGCGGTCCCGCAGTGGTTCGCCGACCAGGGCTTCGCCGTGCTGGTCGTCGACGGGCGCGGCACCCCGGGCCGGGGTCCGGCCTGGGAGCGGGCCATCCACCTCGACAAGCTGAGCGCGGCGCTGGAGGACCAGGCCGACGCGCTGCGCGCGGCCGCCGCCCGCTTCCCCGATCTGGACCTGGACCGGGTGGCGATCCGCGGCTGGTCGTACGGCGGCTATCTGGCGGCCGCGGCCGTCCTGCGCCACCCGGAGGTCTTCCACGCCGCCGTCGCGGGCGCGCCCGTCACCGACGCCCGCCTGTACGACACCCACTGGCAGGAACGCTACCTCGGCCACCCCGACCGGCACCCCGAGGCCTACGACCGCAGCTCCATCCTGGCCGACGCGCCCAACCTGCGCCGCCCGCTCATGCTCGTGCACGGCCTGGCGGACGACAACGTCTTCGCCGCGCACACCCTGAGGCTGTCCGCCGCGCTGCTGGCCGCGGGCCGCCCGCACACCGTCCTGCCGCTGGCGGGCGTCTCCCACATGGCCGCCCAGGAGGAGGTCGCCGAGAACCTGCTCCTGCTCGAACTGGACTTCCTGCGCCGCGCCCTGGCCCGGGAGTGAGAACCGTTCAGGTGGCGAGGTCGGCCTCGATGGCGCCCGCGACCCGGGAGAGCGCCTCGACCAGCGACGGCAGCCGGTGGCGGTGGTAGCGGGCGCTCGGCATCGACACCGACAGGCCGGCCAGGGCCTCCCCGTCCGGGGCGCGGAGCGGGACGCCGACGGCCACCACGCCGCGCTCGGACCGGCCCTGGTTCAGCACGAAGCCGTTGCGCCGCACCCGGGCCAGCTCGGCGCGGAGGCGGCCGAGGTCGGGCCGGTCCGCGGGGCGGTCGGCGTAGCGCCCGGCCGGATAGACCGCCTCCAGTTCCTCGTCGGTCAGCTCGGCCAGCAGGAGCAGCCCGGCCGTGGTGCGGTGGGCGGGGAACACCATGCCCTCGCGGGAGCTGACCCGCAGTGCCTGGAAGCATTCGACGCTGGCGATGAACCGGACCGTGTCGCCGGTGCGCACGGCCAGGTTGGCGGACTCGTCGAGCGCGTCGACCAGCCGGTGCAGGTGGGGCAGGGTGGCGGCGCGCAGCCGGGACGCGCGCGAGGGCGAGTGGGCGGCGAGCTCCAGGACCGGGCCGGCGTGGTAGACGCGCCGGTCGTCCTGGACCGCGAAGTCCCGGTAGACCAGCATCGCGAGCAGCCGGTGGGCGGTGGAGCGGGCCACGCCCAGCCGCTCGGCGACCTGGGAGACGGTCAGCTCGCCCTCCAGCTGCAGCATGGTGGCGATCCGCAAGGCGTGATCAACACTGTTGATCATGTACGTCGGCGGGTTCTTGAGCGGCTTGTCCATCGGCTCTCTCGGTTCCGCAGAGCAGAATTACTCGTTCTGGAGGGACGTCAACAGCGACAATAGCCGCATGAGCACCCCAGTGACCACGCAGAAGTCCCCGGTGCGGCTGCAGGCCAGCAGCGCGCCTGGCCAGCCCGACGTCACACCCGCGCTCGAGACCCTCTACCGCGGTTTCGAGCAGGAGCTGCTGGTGCCGCTCTGGACGGAGATCGGCGACCTGATGCCGGCGCATCCCCGGTCGCGCGCGGTGCCGCACCTGTGGCACTGGGAGAACCTGCGCGCGCTCGCCGAGCAGGCCGGCGCGCTCGTCCCGGTCGGCCGCGGCGGTGAGCGCAGGGCGATCGCGCTGGCGAACCCGGGCCTCGGCGGCCGCCCCTTCGCGACCCCCACGCTGTGGGCCGCGATCCAGTACCTGATGCCCGGCGAGGACGCCCCCGAGCACCGCCACACCCAGCACGCCTTCCGCTTCGTCGTCGAGGGCGAAGGGGTGTGGACGGTCGTGAACGGCGACGCCGTCCCGATGCGCCGCGGCGACTTCCTGCCGCAGTCCGGCTGGAACTGGCACGCCCACCACAACGCGACCAGCGAGCCGATGGCCTGGATCGACGGCCTCGACATCCCCTTCCAGTACGCCTCCGACGCGCAGTTCTTCGAGTTCGGCCGCGACGAGATCAGCGACGCCGAGCGGGTCACGCCCGAGCGCTCCCGATCCGAGCGGCTGTGGGCCCACCCGGGGCTGCGCCCGCTGTCCGCCGGCCCGCCCGGCCCCGGCAGCCCGCTGCTGGCCTACAAGTGGGAGTTCACCGACCGCGCCCTGGCCGACCAGCTCTCCCTGGAGTCCGAGGGCCACGGCGGCACCGTCGAGCCCGGCCACGCCGCCGTCCGCTACACGGACCCGGCCACCGGCGGCGACGTGCTGCCCACCATCCGGGTCGAGATGCACCGCGTCGCCCGCGGCGCTGAGACCGCCCCGGTACGGGAGACCGGGTCGTCGGTCTACCAGGTGTTCGACGGCTCCGGCACCGTCACCGTCGGCGACCGGACCTGGTCGGTCGTCCGCGGCGACCTGTTCGTGGTGCCGTCCTGGGAGCCCTTCTCCGCCCGGTCCGAGTCGGGCACCACCGACTCCGACTCGGGCGGGCTGGACCTGTTCCGGTTCAGCGACTCCCCGATCTTCGAAGCTCTCCGGCTCGACCGCACCCGTACCGAAGGGACCACCCGATGAAGCTCGCCACTCTCCGCGTCGACGGCTCGACCAGGGCCGTGCGGGTCGACGGCGACCGGCTGGTCGACCTCGGCGCCACGGACCTCGGCGCGTTCCTCGCCCAGGACGACTGGGCCGCGAAGGCGGCGGCCGCCGACGCCGGCACCGCCACGACCTACCCGGCCGAGGGCGCGGACTTCGCGCCGGTCGTCCCGAACCCCTCGAAGGTCGTCTGCGTGGGGCTCAACTACAAGAACCACATCCAGGAGATGGGGCGCGACCTCCCGCGGCACCCGACCCTGTTCGCGAAGTTCGCCGACAGCCTCGTCGGCGCGGGCGACGACATCGTCCGGCCCGAGGAGACCGCCGAGTTCGACTGGGAGGTCGAGCTCGCCGTGGTGATCGGCGCGCCGGTCCGCCGGGTGCGGGGCGCCGCGGCCGAGGCCGCGATCGCCGGTTTCACCGTGCTCAACGACATCACCTGCCGCGACTGGCAGTTCCGCACCCGCGAGTGGCTGCAGGGCAAGATGTGGGACTCCACCACCCCGGTCGGCCCGTACGTCGTCACTCCTGACGAGCTGCCCGGCGGCGTCCGCCCCGAGGTGGCGGTCAAGCTCAGCGTCGACGGCGAGGTCATGCAGCACGACACCACCGGCGACCTGCTCTTCGACCCGGTCGCGCTGGTGGAGTACGTCTCGACGGTGGTACGGCTCAACCCCGGCGACATCATCGCCACCGGCACCCCCGGCGGCGTCGGCCACGCCCGCGACCCCAAGCGCTACCTGACCGGCGGCGAGCACGTCGTGGCCGAGATCCAGGGCATCGGCCGGCTGGCGAACACCGTGGCCAAGGAGGGCGCGTCCTGATGCGCCGCACCTTCGAGGACGCGCGGACCTGGAGCGAGACCGGCACCGAGCTGATCCTCGGCGTCGTCGGCGGCTGGGGTGAGGAGGACTTCCTCGCCCCGTCCGGGCTCCCCGGCTGGACGCGCAAGCACGTGGTGGCGCACGTGGCGGCGAACGCCGACGCGCTCGGCAACCTGGTGCGCTGGGCGGCCACCGGCGAGAAGACCCCGATGTACTCCTCGATGGAGCAGCGCGACGCCGACATCGAGGCCGGCTCCGTCAAGCCGGCCGCCGAGTTGTCCGCCTGGCTCACCGAGTCCGCGGACCGGCTCGCCGCCGGCGCCGCCGCGCTGAGCGCCGGCCAGTGGAACGCCGAGGTGGTCACCGCGCAGGGCCGCACGGTCCCGGCGACCGAGATCCTGTGGATGCGCGCCCGCGAGGTGTGCGTGCACGCCGTGGACCTGGCCGCCGGGGTCACCTTCGCCGACCTTCCCGCCGGCTTCCTGACCGCTCTGGCCGACGACGTCGCGGCCAAGCGCGGCAACGCGCCGGGACCCGCCGTCGTCCTCACCGCCACCGACACCGGGGACCGATGGGAGCTGCCCGGCGAAGGCGGGCCCACCGCGGTCACCGGCCCGCTCGCGCAGGTCGCGGCCTACCTGGCCGGCCGCCCGCATGTCCTGACCGCGGCCGACGGCTCTCCCGCTCCGGCGCTGCCGGCGTGGCTGTGAGCCTCCCGGCTCCAAGGAGAAGATCGTGATGACTCCCACGTCCCATGACCCCGTCGACGTCCTGGTCGTCGGGGGCGGCATCGGCGGCCTGAGCACCGCCTTCGCACTCGCCCGCGAGGGCCTGCGGGTGCGCGTGCTGGAGCAGGCCGGCGAGTTCGGCGAAGTCGGCGCCGGTCTGCAGATCGCGCCCAACTGCACCAGGATCCTGCACGACTACGGCCTGCTCGACGAGGTCAAGAGCCTCGGCGTGCTGCCGGGGAGCATGGTCATGCGCGACGCCGTGGACGGCACCGAGCTGACCCGTCTGGACCTGGCCGACCTGGAACGCGTGTACGGCTTCCCGTACATGGTCATCCACCGCAGCGACCTGCACGGCGTGTTCCTGCGCGCCTGCCGGCGCGCGGGCGTGGACCTGATCACCGACGCCAAGGTCAGCGGGTACGAGAACACCCCGTCCGGCGCCCGGGTCCGGCTGGCGGACGGCCGCACCGACGAGGGCCGGATCGTCATCGCCGCCGACGGCCTGCGCTCCGTCGCCCGCCGGCTCCTGGTCGACGACGAGCCGGTCAGCTCCTCGTACGTCGCCTACCGCGCCGCCATCCCCATCCAGGAGGCCGGCGGGAACGTCGACCTCAGCGAGGTCTCCGTGCACGTCGGGCCGCGCTGCCACTTCGTCCGGTACGGGCTGCGCGGCGGCGAGATGCTCAACCAGGTCGCGGTCTTCCAGTCGCCCAAGGCGCTCGCCGGGGAGCAGGACTGGGGCACCCCCGACGAGCTCGACGACGCCTTCGCCGCGACCTGCCAGGAGGTCCGGGCGGGCATCCCGCTCATGTGGCGCGACCGCTGGTGGCGGATGTTCGACCGCGACCCCGTCATGACGTGGGTCGACGGCAACATCGCGCTGCTCGGCGACGCCGCGCACCCGCCGCTGCAGTACATGGCGCAGGGCGCGATCATGGCCATCGAGGACGGCTGGGTGCTCGCCAGGCACGTCGCCGCGCGCCGCGCCGAGGACGGCTCGATCGACTGGCAGGGCGCGCTCGCGGCCTACGAGGCCGTCCGGCCCGAGCACTGCCGGCGCGTCCTGGACACGGCCCGCGCCTGGGGCGAGCTGTGGCACCTGGACGGCGTCGCCCGCCTCCAGCGCAACGCGCTGCTGCGGGCCCGCGACACCTACGACTACTCCTTCATCGACTGGATCTACGGTCCCACGGCGCTCACGCCGGAGGAGGAGCCGCCGATGTTCACGCCCGTCCCGCTCGACTCCGTCGACGTCTCCGGGCTGGTCGACGACGCGGCCGGGCACCCGCTGCGGGCCTGAGGCCTCAGCGCAGGACCAGCAGGTCGAGCCCGTTGGTCCTGGCTTCCGTCCGGCAGCGGGAGGTCGCCGGCGTGGCCCTCCAGCACCCGGACGGCCGGGTGGGGCGGGATCCGGGCCCGCATCGCCGCCGACGGTTCCACCGCCACGACGTCGATCCCGAACCAGTCGTGGAAGGCGGCGGCGAACACGCCGGTCCCCGCCCCGATGTCGGCCACGGCCTTCCGGGGGACGGGTCCAGGTGACGCCGCACCGCCTCACGCCAGCTCGCGAGCCCGTCCCGGGAGACCTCACGAACCTCCTTGTACGCGGCCGCCGTCCGGTCGTCGTAGGGAATCCTGGCCAGGCGAGCCTCCCGGGCGATCTGCCGCCGATCCGTCAGCTGCCATTCTGCGTCCCGGCTTGACCTTCACACCGGTGTGAATCTTTAGGGTCTCCGATGGCCGGACATCGTCTATCGAGGGAGTCAGTCATGCCGGGAGCAGTGGTCATCGGGGCCGGTCCGGGGATCGGCCGATCGGTCGCCCGCCGGTTCGCCCAGCAGGGCCTGCCGATCGCGCTCGTCGCCCGGAGCCCCGAGACGGTCAAGGGCACGGCCGAAGCGGTCGCGTCCTTCGGCGTCCCGGTCGTGTCGCTGACCGCCGACAGCACCGACGAGACGGCGCTGCGCGCCGCCCTGGACGCGGCGTCCGGCGAGCACGGCCTCCCCGACGTCGTGGTCTACAACGCGGCGGTCATCCAGGGCGACGCGCCCGGGCAGCTTCCGGCCTCCCGGCACCTGGACGCCTGGGCGGTCAACGTGGTTGGCGCGCTCACCGCCGCCGCCCACGTCGCGCCCGCGATGGCACGGCGCGGGAGCGGTTCCTTTCTCATCACCGGCGGGATGCCGGAGCCGAAGCGGGAGTATGTCAGCCTCTCGCTCGGCAAGGCCGGGGTGCGCACCCTGGTGACCCTCCTCGACCAGGAGTACGGCTCCTCAGGGGTGCACGTGGCCAGCGTCACCGTCGACGGCGCGGTCGCGCCGGGCACCGCCTTCGACCCCGACGACATCGCCGAGCACTACTGGCGGCTGCACACCCAGCCACGGGACCGGTGGCAGCACGAGGTCGTCCACTCCGACGGGATCGTCCCCGCCGGGCAGGCCTGACCCCGCGCCTCAGTCCGCCGGGAGCAGGGTGCCGAGCGGCCCGAGGTCGAGGTTGAGGTCGGCGGGGGTCAGGCCGAACCGCTCGCACAGCTCGGTCATGGCCTCCTCCAGCCGCAGCAGGGTCAGCCCCACCGCCTCCAGTTGCTCCCCCGTCAGCTCGCCGCGGTCCATCCGGCGCACGCACTGGCGCTCGACCAGCTGGCGGATCAGCTCGACCAGCGTCAGCACCAGGCGGCTCAGGTCACGCTGCACCGAGTCAGGGTCTGTTTCCAGCCGCCACTCCCCAGGCCTCACCGGCCGGGAGCCAGTCGGGTCCGTCATGTCGCATCCCTCCCTGGATCGCGTCGTCCTCCCGCACGGACACCAGCAACGCCCGCAGCGAGATCCGTACGAGGTCGATGCCGGAGATGGACAGCACCACGTCGCCCGTCACGACCACCCCGCCCGCCAGCAGGCGGTCCAGCAGGTCGACGAGGGCCACCCGCCGCTCGGGCAGGCGGCCCTCGGCGGCGAGCCTGGCCCCTCTCGGCGCGGGACGCGTCACCGCTCACCGTCGTGGTCGAGCGCGGCGAACGAGTAGGGAGCCCAGGGGCCGACGAGCTCCACCACGACGCCCTGCCCGGCGACCTCCTCGGCCGCCCGCGCGAACTCGGCGGCGCGCGTCTCGTCCACCAGGTAGGCGCCGTTGAGCACCATCTGCTCCGGTCGTCCGGAAAGCTGCGGATCCTGGGCGCGGTGACGTCTGCCGTCGACGGCGATGCCCATCAGCGCCTCGTGCACGGCCTCGGCGTGCTCGGCGGCCCGACGCCAATCGGCCTCCCGGCCGCGCAGGGCCGCCCGGCGGCGATTCAGGTAGGCCGCACCGGGCGTCGCGTCCGGCTCCGCGGCGGCGACGACGGGCTCGGCGGGAGCGGCGTAGGCTTTCACGCCCCACTCCGACCGGCCCGCGACCCGGCGCAGCACCGCGTCGAACTGGTCGTACCGCTCGTCGAGCAGCTCCCGCACCTGCGCCTCCGCCGTGTAGACGGTGACCAGCCGCACCGGCGCCGTGGGCCGCAGGCATGCGACGGCCTCCACCACCCGGTGGTGGGCGCGCGCGGTCTCCTCCAGCCAGGCGAGGTCCTCCATCGAGCGCCGCAACGGCTCCTCGCCGAACTCCGCCAGCGGCACCGTACCCAGGAAGGCGGCCAGCCCCCGGTACGCGAGACGGCGCACGGGGGCGCCCGCCACGCCCGTCAGCCCGTCAGGCCCCTCACCCTCGTCACGCGTCACCGCGTAGAGATAGACGCCCTGGTCATCGGCCATGTTCGACCGTCCCGGAACCGTGACCGTGACCGTGGCCGGGCGCGCCGCCGCCTTCCACGACCCGCGCGGCCACCATCTCCTCCAGTGCGGCGAGACGCCGGCGCAGCTTGCGGTTCTCCTTGGCCAGCTCCTGGGTCTCGCCGGTGAGCCAAGGGTCGTGCTGCCACCAGTCGATGCCCATCTCGCGGGCGGTGTCGACCGACGCGATGAGCAGGCGCAGCTTGATCGTCAGCAGCTCGATGTCGAGCAGGTTGACCTGGATGTCACCGGCGATCACCACGCCCCGGTCGAGCACCCGTTCCAGGATGTCGCCGAGGTTGGCCGAGTCGCGGCCGCCGTAGGAAGGCTGGGCCGCTGACCCGGGGACGTAGGGGCTCGGCCGCACGGCGGCGCTCACCGCGCGCCCTCGGCGGGATCGCCGCTGCCCCGCTTGTAGCGGCGCGCCCGGCGGTAGGACAGCAGGCCGCCCGCCATGTCGAGGTCGAGCTCGTAGAGGGCCAGGGTGTCGCCGGAGGACGGGATGCGTCGGTCCTCCACGATCTCGACGCCCACCAGCCATCCGTCGTCTGACGGCTCGACCAGCGTGACGCACTCGGCTTCCTTGCCGGTCAGCTCGGTCGCCATCCGCAGCCCCACCTCGGCCGCCACGACCGCCGTGAGGTCGGCCGGCTCCCCGCCGCCCGCGTCGGCTCTCCCGCCGCCTGACGCGCGTCGGCTCTCGGTCTCCTGCCTGGCAGGCACGACATCACCCCCGTATCCCCCGGTGCGGCCCCCCGCTGACGCCTCACCAGCCGACCATCCCCTGCAAGATCTCCTCCACCGCCCTGGCCTCCTCCTCTTCGGAGATCTGGCCGGCGGCTCTGGCCTGCTCCACCTCCTCGAGGCGGCGCCGGACCACGGCCGGATCGTGCAGCTCCCGCTCCACCTGCTCCCTCAGGAGCTCACCGAGCTTGACGACCGTGTAGATCGGCATGAGCGGCCAGCCAAAAAGCAGCGTCCCCAGTCCCATCGTTGTTCACTCCTCAACGACGTCACTCTCCGTGGTCAGCTCGTGCCCACGAAGTCGTACGGCGCCATCGGCCCGAGCAGGCGGACCTCGGCCCGCCCCTGCCACCGGCCGGCCAGCTCGTCCACGGCCTGTTCGAACTCGGCCTGTCCGTCCTGCGTCACCAGCACGGCCACGTGCGCGGCGTCGCGCTCGTGGCCGGGGTCCCGCACCACCACCTGCTCGCACAGGTCGGAAAGCTCCTCCACCACCGTGGCCGTGTCGGTCTCGCGCTTCTCGGCGATGGCGCCCTCGATGATCTCCCCCAGCCGCATGCGCTCGTTGCGCGTCACGGCCTCGGGCTGCCCGGCGATCCGCCGGCGGAGCATCTCGGCCTCCCCGTTCTCCCCCAGCACCTCGACCAGGATCGCCTGCTCGTCGTACCGCGCGTTGACGACGTACTGGGTCCGGCCCTCCACGTCGCGCAGCGCGCCGACGAAGTCGTCGTGGTACGGCTTGAGCAGCTCCTCCACCACGGCGTCGGCGTCCGTCAGCACCGCACCGAACCGGAACGGCAGCACCGGCACCTCCGCCGAGGTCTGGTCGAGCAGCCGCTGGTGCGTCCTGAGGTCTCCCGGCCGCCCCAGCGGACGGCTCACCTCGACGTCGCTCACCAGGGCGGCGATCTCGCCGAACGGCACCAGGCGGACCTCGCCCGCGGGCTCCCCCACGCCCTCGGTCCCGGGCTCCACCTCGACGTCCACGGGGACGATCCCGTACACGTACGCGGCGCTGCCGTTCACGCCTTCTCCAGACCGCGATGCCCTTCCCCGTGCCGACACGTCACCCACCCCCTCTGCGCCGGGCCGCGCGCGGCCGCTCCTCGACGGACACGTCCTCCACCTCGTCGACGGCGGCCTCCAGCGCAGGCTCGTCGCCCTCGTCGACGGCCTTGGCCTGGGTCACCTCCTGGACGACCTCCGGCAGCCCCTTCTGCGTGGCCCCCAGGTCGAGCCGGTTGACCGCCTCAGCGAACCGCAGATAGGTGTCGACGCTCGCCACGACGATCCGGCTGTCGATGGTCAGCACCTCGATGCCGACCAGCGAGACCCGGACGAACGCGTCGATGACCAGGCCCTTGTCAAGAATGGTGTCGATGACGTCCGCCAGGTTCGTCCCCGAGGCGCCGCCACCGGCCGGTGCGCCGCGACCGGCTGGTTGCACGCTCATGTCATCCCCCTGATTCCGCCGGCCGGGCCTTCGGCCACCGGCTATTCGGCTCGGCCCCGACGGCGGCGTACCGGCCGCTCCGGCTCGGAGGCCGAACGCCTGGACGTCCCGGCCCGGCGCCGCGCGGTGGCCGGAGCCGCAGGCGGCTCTTCCTCTTCTTCGGGCTCCTCTTCTTCGGGCTCCTCTTCTTCTTCGGGTTCCTCCTCCTCTTCCTCGGGCTCCTCTTCTTCCTCTTCCTCTTGTTCAGGCTCCTCGGCTTCCGCCCGCTCGCCTTCCTCGGGCTCGCCTTCCTCAGGCTCGCCTTCCTCGGGCCCGCCCTCCTCGGGCTCCTCCTCCTGCTCCTCCTGCTCCTCCTGGACGGCGGTCTCGTGGTCCTTGACGACCTCGCTGTCGCGGATCTCGCCGCGCCAGCCCTCCACCTCGTCCGGGTTCAGCAGCAGGTGCGCCATCACGTGCCGCCGGAAGTGCTTGAGCTCCAGCCGTACCCGCCGGCCCTGGGCGCGCCACAGGTTGCCGGTCCGCTCGAACAGGCCCTGCGGGTGGTACTCCAGCACCACCAGGACCCGGGTCAGATCGGGAGTGACCTCGTGGAAGGTCACGGCTCCGTCGACATGGCCCTTCTGGCCCTCGGAGCGCCAGATGATCCGCCGGTCCGGGATCTGCTCGACGATGTGCGCCTTCCAGCTCCGGTGGGACCAGAAGACCTGCGCCTTCCAGGAAAGCTCCTCGTCGGCCTCCTGCTTGACGTTCTCGACCTTCTTCATGAACGTCGGGAAGTCCTGGAACTGGGTCCACTGGTTGTACACCAGGGTCCTGGGGGCGCCGATGTCGATCGCCTCGACGATGTTGGTGATCTTCTCGTGGCCACCCTTCCCGCCGCCGCCTCCGGTGATCCGCTGCAGGACGCCTTTCAGACCGCCCTTCAGGCCGCCCTTCAGCGCTCCGCTCACAAAGCCGCCCGGTTTGTCCGAGCCGGTCACGGCGCCCATCAAGCCCTTGCCGCCGTGTTCCACGTAGTCGGTGAGGCGGCCGGTCAGTCCCTCGATCTTGTCTCCCGCGGAGGACAGCACCCGGGTGCCCGCGGCCTGCAGGAGACCCTGAGCGGATTCCACCAGCCGGTTCACCGGCAGGCTGCCGGTGATGCCCTCCCCGGCTTCTCCGGCCTTGTCGGCGACGTCCTTCGCCTGGTCCTTCACCTGGTCCTCGACCGCGCCCGTCGCGGCCTCGCCACCCCGGCGGGCCGTCTTCGCGGCCTTGTCCCCCGTTCTCCGGACGGCTCCGGTCGCCGCCTTCCGCACTGTCTTCGCCTCAGCCACTTCACTCACCCCCGTGACTGGCTGACCCGCCGAACCGGACGCGCCCGCCGCGGCCTGCCGTGCGCGGGCTTCTCCTCAGGCTGTGCCCGCTTCCTGGCCGGCGGCGGTTCCTCGGCTTCTTCCGCGTAGTCCTCCTCGCCGTAATCCTCTTCGTCGTAGTCCGCGTCCTCGTCGCTGGACTCCTGCTTCTTCGCGGTCTGCTCCTCGGCTTCGCCGGACTCCGTCAGCGTCTCCGCGCGCGCCTGCAGCCTCTGGCTCAGGGAGTCGATCTGCCTGCTCGCCGCGGTGAGCGCCGCCGCCTTGCCGACCTCCATGAGCTCGCCGCGCAGGCGGCCGGTGATCTGCTGCAGCTCCACGTTGGAACCCAGGGCCTTGATGCCTTGCCCGAGCGCTCCTCCCTCGCCGCAGCTCGCGCGTCCCGCCAGCCCCGCCGCCGCCAGGGCCGCCGCCGTGCGCAGCTTGCGGCGCCTTCCGAGGTAGTACCCCGCGAGTACGGCGAAGGCCACCTGCAACCTGTCCGACATGATCAGCGCTCCTTCCCGCTCACCATCTCGACCCGCACGTGTCCCGTGCAGGCGGAACAGACCCCGAACGCGCCGGCGCCCGCTCGCCGCGGCGTGCCCTACCCGAGAATCGGACAACGGACCAGATTCGGGGAAAAGTGGCACAGACTTGACGTAAGGCGGCGAACGGGCGACCTGCGGCGGCGTCAGCATCAGGAAAGCGCGGGCTCCTCCTGTCGCGGCCTGCCGGGCGTCATCAGCGCGGCGATCACGACAGCGACCGCCGCCGCGACGGCGGCCACGGTGAACCCGCCGGCGAAACCGCTCAGCGTGGTCCCCGTCAGGCTCGCGGCGGCGACGCTGGACACGATCGCGGCGCCGAGGGACGCGCCGAACTCGTGGAAGGTGCTCACGATGCCGGAGGCGATCCCGGCCTCCTGGGGCGCCACCTGACCGAGCGCGATCGCCGAGGCGACGACGAACAGCGCACCGGTGCCCGAGGCCGCGACGGAGACGCCGATCACGACGGCGACCGGGTGCAGCGACACGGCGGGTACGGCCATGCCGACGGCCGCCACCGCCAGACCGCCGACGGCCAGAGCGCGCCCGCCCCAGCGGCCGATCAGGCGGCCGGTCAGATTGGCGCCGAGCATCGTGGCCACCGCCACGGGGAGGAACAGCAGCCCCGTGTGCAGCGCGCCGTATCCCTGGGCCTGCTGGAAGTAGAAGGTGCCCAGGAAGAAGACGGCGATCATCAGGGCGGTCGCCATCAGGATGAGGAACGCGCCGGTCGCCACGGGCCGCCGCACGAGCAGCCGGACGTCCATCAGCGGCGAGCGCGCCCGCCTCTGCCACACGACGAACAGGACGTAGCCCACCACGGCGGCCAGGACGAGCCAGCCGATGAACGGCGTGAGCCAGCCCCGCTCACCGGCGTCGATGAGCGCGTAGATCAGCGACGCCGTGGCGGCCGTCACCAGGACCGCGCCGAGGACGTCCAGCCGCGGCCGTCCCGCCGCCCACGCCCGCTGGTTCGGCACCAGGACGGCGAGCACCCCGGCGATCACCAGCCCGATGGGCACGTTGACGTAGAAGACCCAGGACCAGCCGGGTCCCGCCGTCAGGAGGCCGCCGAGCAGGACGCCCAGGGCGGCGCCGCCGCCGCCGAGCGCGGACCAGATGCCCAGCGCCTTGTTCCGCTCGTCTCCGTCGAACAGGGTCACCACCAGGGACAGCGCCGACGGCGACAGCAGGGCCGCGCCGACCCCCTGGGCGATGCGACCGCCCACCAGCATGGCCCCGGAGTCCGCCAGCCCGGTGGCCAGCGAGGCGGCGGTGAAGAGCAGGAGCCCGGCGAGCATGACGCGCTTGGCCCCGACCAGGTCGGAGATCCGCCCGCCGAGCAGCATCAGCCCGCCGAAGGTGAGCGTGTAGGCGCTGACGGTCCAGGTCAGCGCCTCACGGGTGAGCCCGAGATCCGTCTCGATGTGAGGCAGCGCGATCGCGACGACGGTGACGTCCAGGATCAGCATGAGCTGCGCGACCCCGAGCAGGCCGAGGATGCGCCAGCGCGTGGGGTGTGCGCCGGGCTGTGCGGTTGGTTGGTTCATGAGGTCTCCATGCCAAGAACTCGTACATCCATATACGAGCTTTGCCCTGACTATAACTCGTACATGGCCGTACGCGTTAGTGTGTTGGCATGGTCGATCCATCCGTGCGCCCCAAGCGCAGGGCCGATGCCGAGCGCAGCATCGCCCGCATCGTGTCCGCGGCACGCGCCCTGCTGAGCTCTGATCCGACCGCGAAGACGGACGACATCGCGAAAGCCGCGGGCGTCGGGCGGATGACCCTGTACGGACACTTCGGCACCCGGGCCGAGCTCGTCGAAGCGGCGTTCATGGACGCGCTGAAGGCGGGCGACGAGACCCTGTCGGCCATCGACCTGGCAGGGAACGCCCGCGAGGCCATGACGCGCCTGCTGGCGTCAAGCTGGCAGATCGTGGCCGAGTCCGCGGCGCTGCTGGCCGCGGCCGAGGAGGTCCTCCCGCCGGGACGGATCCGGCAGCTGCACGAGAAACCCGTCCAGCGCATGACCGAGCTCATCCGCCGCGGCCAGGATCAGGGTCACTTCCGCACCGACCTGCCCACCTCATGGCTGGTCAGCGTCGTGCAGTACATCCTGCACGGCGCGGCGGCCGAGCTCCGGGCGGGCCGCCTGGCCCCGCACGACGCCGCGGAGGTGGTCACCAAGTCCGTGCTGTCCGTGCTGGCCGGCTAGGCGAGGCCCAGGTCGCGCAGGGCGCGGGCGCAACGGCGGCCGCGACGTGGTCGTCAGCGCCAGCCGAGTGCGGGGGCGACGTGGGTCAGGACCGAGGAGAGCAGGTGGGTGTTGTAGTCCACGCCGAGCTGGCTGGGCACCGTCAGCAGGAGCGTGTCGGCCGCGGCGATCGCCTCGTCGGCGGCGAGCTCCTTGACCAGCACGTCGGGCTCGGCGGCGTAGGTGCGCCCGAAGATCGCCCTGGTGGTGGCGTCGATGAAGCCGACCTGGTCGGTGCTGGAGCGCTCGCGCCCGAAGTACGCCCGGTCGGTCTCGTTGACGATCGGCATGATCGAGCGGCTCACCGACACCCGCGGCTCCCCCTCGTGGCCGGCCTCCTTCCACGCCTCCTTGTAGGCCGCGATCTGCTCGGCCTGCTGCACGTGGAACGGCTTGCCGTTCTCGTCGTCCTTGAGCGTGGAGCTCATCAGGTGCATGCCCAGCCCGGCGGCCCACTTCGCGGTGGCGTTCGAGCCGGACCCCCACCAGATCCGCCGGCGCAGCCCTTCGGAGTGCGGTTCGAGGCGCAGCAGGCCGGGCGGGTTGGGGAACATCGGCCGCGGGTTCGGCTGGGCGAACCCCTCGCCCTCCAGCAGCTTGAGGAAGACCTCCGCGTGCCTGCGCGCCATGTCGGCGTCGGTCTCGCCCTCGGCGGGCGCGTAACCGAAGTGCCGCCAGCCGTCGATCACCTGCTCGGGTGATCCGCGGCTGATGCCGAGCTGGAGCCGCCCGCCCGCGATGAGGTCCGCCGCGCCGGCGTCCTCGACCATGTAGAGGGGGTTCTCGTACCGCATGTCGATGACGCCGGTGCCGATCTCGATCCGGCTCGTCCGCGCGCCCACGGCCGCCAGCAGCGGGAACGGGCTCGCGAGCTGCTGGGCGAAGTGGTGGACGCGGAAGTAGGCGCCGTCGGCCCCGAGCTCCTCGGCGGCCACCGCCAGCTCGATCGACTGCAGCAGGGTGTCGGACGCGCTGCGGGCCTGGGAGTACGGCGAGGACGACCAGTGGCCGAAGCTCAGGAAACCGATCTTCTTCATGCGTCCTTCAACCTTCCGCGCGTCAAGGACATTCCACGGGCCCCGGTACCCGCACCACTTCTCAGCATGTGCCGTGAGTAGCCTGGAGGAAAACTGCTCCGTCCCCTCGGCAGCCGGTCACCCGGCACGCCCGGAGCCCGGCACACACACCCGGCTGACGACGGGGGGATCCATGGACGGCTACCCGCAGATCGCGGACCACGGCATGATCGGAGACCTGCAGACCGCCGCACTCGTCTCGGGGGCCGGGACCGTCGACTGGTGGTGCACGCCCCGGTTCGACTCACCCAGCCTCTTCGCCTCTCTCCTCGACAGCCGGCGCGGCGGCCACTGCCGGCTCGCCGCCGACGCCGGCCAGGTCGCGGCGGTGACCTCGCGGCAGCTCTACCTGCCGGACACCGCGGTCCTCGTCACCCGTTACATGGCGCCCGGCGGCGTCGGGGAGGTCGCCGACTTCATGGAGCCGGACACCTCCCCCACCCCGTCCGGCCGGCACCGCCTGGTGCGCGCGGTCCGCGTGGTCCGCGGCAGCCTGCCGTTCTCCTTCGTCTGCCGGCCCCGCTTCGACTACGGGCGGGCGCCGCACACGCTGACCCTTTCCGACGACGGCTCGGCCCTCTTCCACGGCCCGGGCACGGACCTGCGGGTCACCTCGTCCTTCCCGCTCCGCCCGGAGGGCGAGGACCTGCGCGCCGACTTCACGCTCAACGCCGGGGAGACCGCCTTCGTCGCCCTGACCAGCACCACCGGCGCCGAAGAGACCGCCGAGCCGCCCCTGACCATGGCCGCGGTGCGCGTGAGCCTCGAATCCTGCGTCGCCTTCTGGCACGACTGGCTGCGCGCCTCCCGGTACCGCGGCCGCTGGCAGGACATGGTCAACCGCTCGGCCATCACCCTCAAGCTGCTCACCTACGCGCCCACCGGCGCGCCGATCGCCGCCCTCACCATGGGCCTGCCGGAGCAGATCGGCGGCGAGCGCAACTGGGACTACCGCTACACGTGGATCCGCGACGCGTCCCTGTCCGTCCGTGCCCTGATCGACCTCGGCTTCGCCGAGGAGGCCCAGGCCTTCCGCACGTGGCTGCGCGACCGCCTGGAAGCCGGCGGCGGCACGTCCGGCGAGCCTCTGCAGATCATGTACCGGATCGACGGCGACCCGTACCTGACCGAGGAGGTCCTGGACCACCTGGAGGGCTACCAGAAGTCCGCGCCGGTACGGGCCGGGAACGCGGCCGCCGACCAGCTCCAGCTCGACATCTACGGTGAGGCCGCCGAAGCGCTGGCCCAGACCAGGGAGGTCGGCGGGATCCGCGGCTGGCGGGCCCTCGCCGGCCTCCTGGACTGGCTGGCCGACACGTGGGACCGCCCCGACGAGGGCATCTGGGAGACCCGGGGCGGACGCCAGGACTTCACCTACAGCCGCCTGATGACCTGGGTCGCCTTCGACCGCGGCGTCCGGATGGCCACCGCCTACTCGCGGCCGGCCGACCTCGCCCGCTGGACGAGCGTCCGGGACGCCGTCTTCGACCAGATCGTCGACCGCGGCTGGAACCCGCGCCGTCAGGCCTTCGTCCAGCACTACGACACCGACGTGCTCGACGCCTCGCTCCTGCTCATGCCCCGCGTCGGCTTCCTGTCTCCGCGGGACCCGATCTGGCTCAGCACCCTGGACGCGATGGACCGGGAACTGGTCAGCGACAGCCTCGTCTACCGCTACGACCCGGAGGCGTCCCCTGACGGGCTGCGCGGCAGCGAGGGGACCTTCAACCTCTGCAGCTTCCTCTACGTCGAGGCCCTGGCCCGCGCCGGACGGCTGCAGCAGGCCCGCTACGCCTTCGACAAGATGCTCACCTACGCCAACCACGTGGGCCTGTTCGCCGAGGAGATCGGCCCGTCGGGTGAGCAGCTCGGCAACTTCCCGCAGGCGTTCACGCACCTGGCGCTCATCGCCGCGGCCATGGCGCTCGACGAGCACCTGGACCGGGCCCAGACCGGGCGGGCCGCCACGATGGTGTGACCCCCGGTCACGGCGAGCCGGGCTGTCTCGTACCCGAGGGAAGAGCGACGGCGGCGGCGAGGCCGACCAGCGCGAAGATCGCTAGAGCGACCATGGCGAACGCGTAGGCCGTGTCCCCCTCCGCCGCCCTGGAGACGAGGATGGTGCCGACGATGGCGGTGCCGAACGACGAGCCGAGATTGGAGACGCTGCGCGACAGCCCGGAGATCTCGCCCTGCAGGTCCTCGGGGAAGCTCGACTGCACGACGTTGACCGACGGGGTCAGCATCACGCCCACGCCCAGGCCGATCAGCAGCAGTCCCGGCCCGAAGGCGATGACTCTCGACGACTGCCCGACCAGGACGAGCAGGACGACGATCCCCGCCACGGTGAGGGCGAACCCGGCCGCGATGAGCGCCTTCTGCGTGTGCTTCCTGGCGAGCCGCCCCGCGGCCAGCGACGCGACGAGGACGCCCGCGGTCGCCCCGGTGAAGATCACGCCGGTCTCGATCGCGTTGTAGCCGCGTACGGTCTGGAGGAAGACGGAGACGACGAACGACGTGCCCATGAGGACCAGCCACTGCATGTTCTGGGTGACGAGGCCCAGGTTGGAGGTGCGGTTCCGGAACAGCCCCGTCGACAGCAGCGGATCGCGCCCGGCGCGCTCCCTGGCCCGGATGTGCAGGAAGAACCAGGTCAGCAGGATGGCCCCGACGGCGAGGAACACCGCCATCAGGACCGCGTCGTCGTCGCTCAGCAGGATCCCGCACACGAGGAAGAACATGCCGACCGCCGACAGCGCCGCCCCGCCGAGGTCGAGCGGGCGCTCCGGATCCGGTGGCAGGGGGTCGGCCAGCCGCCTGCTGAGAAAGACGATCAACGCGACGACCAGCGCCTGGAACACGAACGCCGCCCGCCAGCTGATCGCCGTGGCGATGAACCCGCCGATCAGCGGCCCCGCCGCCGCCCCGACGCCGCCCAGCCCGCTGATGAGGCCGAAGGCCCGGGCCCGCGACGCCAGGTCGTCGTAGGCCAGTGTGGCCAGGATGTAGATCGGCGGGATCAGCAGCGCGGTCCCCACCCCTTCGAGGATCGAGTTGCCGAGGATCAGCACCGCGAGGCCGGGCGAGCAGGCGCTGATCAGGGCGCCGGCCCCGTACAGGGTCAGGCCTGCCAAGAAGCACCGCTTGCGTCCCCAGCGGTCGGTCAGCTTGCTGCAGGGGATCATGAGCACCGCCATGATCAGCAGAAACAGGGTGATCGTGCCCTGCACGCCCTGCACCGTCGTGTCCAGGTCGCGGCTGATGTCGTTGATCATCACGTTGAGGTTCGAGCCCGCGAAGCTGCAGATGAACTGGGCGAGGGCGAGCGGCGCCAGCATCCCCCGCGACGAGCCCTCGCTACGCACAGTCACCTCACCTGGATATCGACATGGGAACGGTCAGTGGTGGAGCACGGCCTTCAGCGCCACGATCACCAGCCCGAGGAGCAGGTTGATCAGGCTCGTGACGACCACCATCCGGGTGGACGCGCCGATCCGGACCGCGGCCGTGGCCGCCCAGCCGACCTGGCCGGCCACGGCGACCGCGAGCGCCAGCCAGACGGTGCCCTGCCCCCCGAGCCCCAGCAGGGGGCCGACGGCGACGGCCACGGCCGGCGGACCGGCCGCCTTGACGATCGGCCACTCCTCAGCGCAGGCCCTGAACACCTCGGACCGGCTGATGGTCCGGAAGACCGTACGGGCGCCGAACAGCCGGGCGTACACGTGGGCGGCCCAGAACACGAGCCCGGTGCTCACGAGCAGGATGATCATTTCCAGCCGCGGGAACCTGCCGAGCGAACCGGCGCCGACCACGACGGAGGCGGCGAGCAGCGACCCGTAGACGGCGCCGGTGTAGTCCTTGTAGACGCGGCCGGCCGGCGGCCGGGCCGGATCGGGCGCTTCTCCCATGACGGCTCCCCGAGACGACGGACCGGCTGTGGGCGGAACGCGGACGCCGGCGCCGTCAGCGGGCGCCGGCGCCCAGCGCCATCCCGAGGAGCGGCATGAAGAACAGCATCCCGATCAGGCCGCCCCACAGCGCGCCGCCCGCCGCGCCCGCACCGGTCAGGTCGGTGGCCCGACGCAGCTTGATCTTGCCGTCGGCGCGCCGTTCGACAATGGCCTCGTCCGCCACCGTGATCAGATTCTGCCGCCGCATGTCGGCCAGCCACTGTGGGGTCGATGGCGACGTCGGGATAGGCGATGACGATGAGATGCTCATGGGCTTCTTCCTTCGGTGATGGCCCCGGACCCCGGCACAGCCGCTCGGGCCGTTGTTGTTGGTCCCCTTTTCTTGGCCCGCCGATCGCCACGGAAAAGCAAAGCTCTTTGGGCCGAAGACCCTATTTAGACCTCCTTGGGAGAATCGACGAAGAAAGCCGAAGGTCGGGGGCAGGCGGCGAGCTTAATCTGAGGGTGAAGGTGCCCCCTGCCGACGAATTCCGGCAGTCGGCACACGAACTCAGCGCGCAGGGCGGGCGCCCGCGAACGCGGACCACTCGCACCTGTCGTGCGGAGGGAGCAAGCCATGAGCAATCCGCGTTACGCGCGACCGCAGGAAGCCACCCGGGACCAGGTGCCTCCTCAAGCGCGTCAGGAATCGCCGGCGGCGCCATCACAGCCGACGGCGGCGGCGAGGACCCAGCCCACCGGCTGGGTCGGCTGGGTGATGCTCGCGGGCGTCGGGATGATGATCGTGGGATGCTTCCAGGCGTTCATGGGCCTGGTGGGGATCTTCAACACGGACTTCTACGTCGTCACCGCGGAAGGCCTGGCGGTACCCGTCAACTACACCTTCTGGGGCTGGCTGCACCTGGTCATGGGTGTGGTCGTCCTCCTGGCCGGCGCCGCCGTGCTGGCGGGCAAGACCTGGGGGCGGGTGGTCGGCATCTGCCTCGCCGCCCTCCAGGCGCTCGTCAACTTCGCCTGGCTGCCCGCCTACCCGGTCTGGTCGGCGATCGTCATCGCCATCGACGTCCTCATCATCTACGCCCTGGCCGTGCACGGCGGTGAGATGAAGGCGTTCGCCAGAAGCGACGCCCGGTAGGCGGCTCGCGCTCCGGCTCAGGGAGACGGGCTCGCGGGAGGCGCGGTGCTCTCCCGTACGACGAGCTCGGTGGCGAGTTCGACCCGGCTCTGCGGCAACTCGTCTCCCTGGGCCAGCGTGAGCAGCATGGAGGTGGCCGCGGCGGCCATCTCCGGGAGAGGCTGGCGGATGGTGGTCAGCGGCGGGATGGCCCACCGGATCGAGGGCAGGTCGTCGAAGCCGACGACGCTGAGATCGTCCGGGATCCGCAGACCGAGCTCACGGGCCGCGTGGTAGACCCCGATGGCCTGGCCGTCGTTCGTGGCGAAGATGGCGGTCGGCCGGTCGGGCAGGCGCAACAGGCGGGAGGCCGCGGCCAGGCCGCCTTCGATGAGGAAGTCCCCCCGGCCGACCAGCTCCGGGTCCACCGGCACGCCGGCCATGTCCAGGGCGGTGCGGTAGCCGTCGAGGCGGGCCCGGCTGGACAGCGCGGAGTCGGGGCCGGTGATGATGGCGATGCGGCGGTGCCCGAGCTCCATGAGATGGCGGGTGGCGGTGAGCCCGCCGTTCCAGTTGCCGGCGCTGACCGAGGGGATGCTCCTCGGCGGATCGGCCGGATCCAGCAGGACCAGCGGGACCTCGCGGCGGGCGAGCAGCTCGTGCTGGGTCTCGGTCAGGCCGGAGAACACCGCGATCACCCCGCTCGGCCGGCGTCGCATCACCCCCTCCAGCCAGGCGCCGGGGGCGGTGTGCTCGCGGCTCAGGTCGGAGATCGCCACCGTGAGCTCGTGCGCACGCGCGACCCGGGCCACGCCCTTGGTGATCTCGACCGGATAGTCGCCCTCCAGCGCGTGGAAGACCAGCTCCACCAGCGCCGTCGGCGTGGAGCGGCGGCGTTGCCGCCGGTAGCCGTGCCGGCGGATCAGCTCCTCGACGGCGGCGCGGGTCTCGGACGACACCTCGGACCGGCCGTTCACGACCTTGGAGACGGTCGCCGTGGAGACGCCGGCCAGCTCGGCCAGCTGGGCGATGGTGAGGGGGGATGACTCCGCGGTCATGGCCGCAGTGTAGCCACGGCGCGGCGGGCCCGGCCTCGTACCGGACCCGCCGCCGTCTTGTCGTGCCGGGTCAGTTCTGCAGGGTCAGCAGGCCCGGCCGATAGGGCAGGAGACCGTAGTCGCCGCCCGAGTTGGGGTTGCGTCCCTGGTAGAGCAGTTGCAGGTTGCAGGGGTCGACGGTCATGGTCTGGTCGGCGCTGGTCCGCAGCAGCTCGCCGTGGCTGATGTCGTTGGTCCAGGTGGCGCCGCTGTTGGCCTTGCCGGCGAAGGGGTTGCCCTCGCTGGTGGCCTGCGGGGTCCAGGAGCCGTTCAGGCTGGTGGCCGTGAACGAGCGGAAGTAGCGGCCCTGCGAGCCGATCGCCTCGACGATCATGAGGTACCGGTTCTGGCCCTGCAGCTTGTAGACCTGGACGGCCTCGAACAGGTTGTTCGTCGAGTCGCTCATGATGATGGTCGAGGTGTTGCCGAAGCTGCCCGGGAAGTTCCCGATGGGCATGCTGGCCCGGTAGATCCGGCCGTTGTCCCCGGCGAAGAACAGGTACATGTTCGTGTCGTCACCGATGAGCGCCTGGTCGATGGGCCCGGTGCCGGAGCCGGAGATGCTGCCGGAGAAGAGCACCTGCTCCGACGACCAGCCGTTCGGGTTGGTGGGGTCGTTGGAGGTGCGGTAGGAGAAGGCGGTCCCGCCCCACTGGTAGGCGAGCACCCAGATGTTCCTCGGCGCGAAGTAGAACAGCGTGGGCGCGACCGTGGAGCTGGACATGGTGTTCTGGCTGGCCGAGGCCATCTCCGACCAGTTGCTGAACAGGCTGAAGTTCATCGAGCCCCACCTGGTCCCCGTGTCGTGCGTCGTGGCGTACACGAGGTGCCTGCCGTTGTAGGGGGCGACGGTGAAGTCCTTGAGCGAGACCCAGCCCGACTTCGGGTTCGCCAGCGGGCCGGTCGAGGTCCAACGGTACGTCGACGGCAGGCTGCACGGACCGGGGTTCTGGTCGCCGCCGACCTGGACGAGCCGCCACTGCTGGTTGGCGCCGCCCCAGTCGTCGTACTGGACGATGTTCGCGCCGTCGGCGGTGGAGGCGCCCTGCACCTCCAGGGCCTTGTTGCTGTGGCGCGAGATGAACCGCACGTGGCCGTCGGAGCTGTCGGCCAGCCGCCACTGCTGGTTGGCGCCGTTGTGGTCGGCCCACTGGACGATGGCGCCGCCGTTGCCGGTCGACCAGTTGTAGACGTCCAGGACCTTGCCGGAGTGGCGCGACTTGATGCGGTAGTAGCCGCCGCCGGAGTCGACGAACTGCCACTGCTGCTGGTTCTGGTCGTTCCTGGTCCACTGGGTGATGCGGCCGCCGTCGGCCGTGGACAGGTTGTAGACGTCCAGCGCCTTGCCGCTGTTGCGGTTGACCAGGACGTACCAGGCGTTGGGGTCGACGGTGGCCGCGTCGGCGGGTTGAACGGCGACGAACAGGCTCGCCAGCAAGGCGGCCACCGCCGCCATGACGGCCCGGGGTCTCACTTTCACGGTGTCCTCCGATTCATCCGGCTCGAACAGCATTGTTAGCGTTAACATCGCACGGTGCGCTGATGCCTTCGAACGCGTCGTCACGGAGTACATCCAGTGGCCCGGTCACCCGTCAATGAGCCGCCCATCCGGCCCCGCTGTGGCCCTCTTGCCGAAATGCTTCCCCACCTGGAATTTCGCCCCGTACGAGAGCATCCGGCCCGCCGACTCCCGGTGAAACTTTCACGAAGGTTGCCAGAAACGACGGCGTAACTTAAGGCGTTACGGCGTTACGTTACAGACGTCCGGCAACCTTTATGATCACCGGGTGTCCTCACCGAAGATCGCGGCGATCGTCCTGGTGGCAGCCCTGATGACCGGCTGCGGAGACGGCGGCGCGGCCACGGCGGGGACCACCGCCGAGGCGGTGAGCCGGCGGATGCAGGGCGCCGCCGGGGTGCGGGTCGCCGTGCTCGTCCGGCCGGCCCACGGTGGGGGAAGATCACCTTCGGCGAGTACGACGAGAGCCGCACCACGGGAGTCGTCGGCGCGACCGCGTCCGACCTGACCACGACCTACCACCGGACCGAGGTGCCCGAGGAGCTGGAACACGTCGTCCCGACGGACCTGTCCGACATGACGACCAGGAGGATCACGATCGCCGGCTCCGGCGCCTACCTCCACCGGGCCGGCCAGGCCTGGCTGCACAGCGACGACCCCGCGTGCGGGCGGGCGGCGCGGGCCGTCGGCTCGTTCGGCGTCCACGAGCTCGTCTCACCCGAGGTGCTGAGGAAGCTGACGGCCCCGGCTCCCACGCCCGGGGACGCCATCGGCGGAGTCCCCACCGTCGTGCACACCGGGAGCGGCCCGCAGAGGGAGTTCGGCGACCCGGCGTCGATCACCGATCCCGTGATCGCCGCGCAGCTGAACGAGCGGTACCGCCTGACCCGGGTGTCCTGGAAGGTGTGGGTCGGGCCGGACCGGCTGCCCCTCCGGGCGCACCTCACCCTCACCGGCCCCGAGGACGGGGACTCGGTGATCGAGGCCGACTTCACCGGCTGGGGCGCCGAGGTGCTCGTCGACCCCCCTCCGCCGGATCAGGTGCGGAAGGCGGGGGCCTGCCTGCCCTCGTGACCGCACCGGCGCCCGAGGGCGACCTGCCGGACAGCGGGATCATCTCCGCGCTGCGCCTGCGCCGCGCCGCGAACGCCTGACCCGGCCGCCGGGCTTGACCTGGAGTCGGCTCTAGCTCCTACGGTTGCGAGACATGAGATATCGCATCCTCGGCGGCACCGGCATCGAGGTCAGCACCCACTGCCTCGGCACCATGATGTTCGGCTCGGCCGGCAACCCCGACCACGACGACAGCATCCGCATCATCCACACCGCCCTCGACCACGGCATCAACTTCGTCGACACCGCCGACATGTACTCGGCGGGCGAGTCGGAGGAGATCGTGGGCAAGGCGCTGCGTGGCCGGCGGGACGAGGTGGTGCTGGCGACGAAGGTGCACTTCCCGATGGGAGAGGGGCCCAACCGGGGCGGCAACTCCCGGCGTTGGATCATCCGCGAGGTCGAGGCGAGCCTCAAGCGGCTGCAGACCGACTGGATCGACCTTTACCAGATCCACCGTCCCGACCATCGCACCGACATCGAGGAGACCCTCGCCGCGCTGACCGACCTGGTGAGACAGGGCAAGATCCGGGCCTTCGGCAGCTCGGCCTTCCCGGCGCACGAGACGGTCGAGGCCTACCATGTGGCCCGGCAGCGCGGCCTGTACAGGTTCCGCACCGAGCAGCCGCCGTACAACATCCTGGCCCGCGGCATCGAGGGCGACGTCCTGCCCACGGCGCAGCGGCTCGGCCTGGGTGTGCTCACCTACAGCCCGCTGGGCTGGGGGTTCCTGACCGGCCGCTACCGCAAGGGGCAGGAGATGGACCTGTCGCAGGGCCGCGCCGCCCGCGCGCCGGAACGGTTCGACCCGTCCATCCCGGTCAACGCGGCCAAGCTGGACGTCGTCGAGGAGCTGGTGAAGCTGGCGGACGAGCTGGGCACCACCCTGCCGGAGCTGGCCGTCGCCTTCGTCACCGCGCACCCGGCGGTCACCTCGGTCATCATCGGCCCGCGCACGATGGACCAGTTGCAGAGCCTGCTGAAGGGGGCCTCGCTGGCGCTCGACGACGCCGCGCTCGACCGGATCGACGAGCTCGTCCCGCCCGGCACCAACGTCTACCACCCGATCGCCCTCTGGAACCCTCCGCCCCTGACCGACCACGCCCTGCGCCGCCGCCCCATCGGCGACCGCGCCGCGAGCTGAATTACCTAGGCGATTGAACGCACGACAAATAAAGCGGAGCGTATTCTCGCCCGGCCCGCCGCTTATCAGGTGAAATAACTCACAGAAATATATTCAGCCATTCGAATACGCCTATAATCGGCCCCAGAATTTCCGGTCGACCGGCATGGAGAATGGCATGACGATTTCACCCGGCCCGTACGGCGAGCTCGACCTGACGGGCCGCGCCTGCGTCGTCACCGGGGCCGCGCAGGGCATCGGCGCGGCCGAGGCGCGCGCGCTCGCGCGGCTCGGCGCGGCGGTGCTGTGCGCCGACCAGGCCGACGCCGGGCCGGTGGTGGACGAGATCCGCGACGCGGGCGGCACGGCCCTCTCCTGGCGAGGCGACATCACCGAACCGGGGGCGGCCGACGACCTCGTGGCCGCCGCCGAAGGTTTCGGGGTGCCGGTCTCGGTGCTGGTCAACAACGCGGGCATCGTCCGTGACCGGATGGTCTTCAATCTGGACGACGCCGACTGGGACGCGGTCCTCGCCGTCAACCTGACGGCGCCCTTCCGGCTGTGCCGGGCGCTGGCCAGGCACTGGCGGGCGCACCCCGCCGGTGCGGGCCGGCGGATCATCAACACCAGCAGCGAGTCCGGGCTCTACGGCAACGCCGGGCAGAGCAACTACGCGGCGGCGAAGGCCGGACTCGCCGCGCTGACCCTGTCCCTGTCCGCCGAGCTGTCCCGCTACGGGGTCTGCGTCAACGCGATCGCGCCCCGGGCCCGCACCCCGATGAGCGAGGCCGCGTTCGGCACGCTGCCCGGCGGCGCCGGCGCGCTGCCGCCCGAACGCGTCGCGGCGCTGGTCTGCTGGCTCGCCGGCCCGGCCGGGGAGGACGTGACGGGCCAGGTCTTCGTCGTGGCCGGGGACACCGTGCAGCGGATGCGCCCGTGGTCGCCGGTGCGGACGGCCCGGCAGCCGGACGACTGGTCGCCGGAGACGAGCGCGCGCTTCCGCGCGGACCTCTTCGGCGGGGACGCCACGCGGCACGAGCCCGCCCCGATCAGCGCCCTGTTCACCGGGCAGACCGGCGGATAGGCGGCAAAGGCGCGCACCGGGCGTCGAAAGTCCTCGTCCCATGACCGTTACCGGCGGCGTTACCGGCCGGATCAGGGGACGACGGGCAGGACGAGCGCCGACGGGTGGCGCGCGTCGTGGACGACGGTCTGCACCGCCGGGCGCAGATCCTCCGGCGTGGCCGCGGTGCCGTCCGGAGTGCCGGGGTGGCGGTCGTACTTGGGGAACGAGCTGCTGGAGATCTCCAGCCTGATCCGGTGGCCCGGCAGGAACACGTTGCCGGTGGCGATCAGGTCGACCTCGACGCGGACCGGGCCGGATCCGGCGGCGGCGACCTCCGCCGCGGTCACCCGCCGGATGCCGTCGCAGAGCAGGAACGCGCGGCCGTCGGGGTGGACGTCGACGAGCTTCGCCGTCACGTCCGTGGCGGGCGCGCCGGTGATCAGGTGCAGCACGGCGTGCACGGGCCCGATGACCTCGACCGGGCCGGTCAGCGGGTCGCTGCTGTAGACGAGCACGTCGTCGCGGTCCTCGATCGCGCTCTGGTCCATCGGTCCGGAGTTCGCGGCCGGGTTCGGCAGGTAGGTCGCGCCGCCGCGGGTGGGCACCGGGTCGCGCGGGTCGTACCGGAACGTGTCGGGCGGCTGCGAGCCGTCGGGAGGTGCGGGGGTCAGGCGGCCGTCCCCGTGGCGGGTGTTGGCGGCTCCCCCGCTGTGCAGGTACCACGGGGTGGCGCGGGCGCGGGCGGGCGGCCACTCCTGCTCGTCGCGCCACTCGTCCACGCCCATCACGAACACCCGCACCGGCGGCAGCTCGGGCCCGGGGCCGTCGGCCAGGTGCTGGGCGAACCAGGCGAGCTGCAGCCCCTCCATGTCGATCGTGGCGGGGAAGCGCCGTTCGGGGCCGCAGGAGTCGCCGAACAGGGCGGGCGCCCACTGCGTCCACGGGCCGATGATCAGGCGCTGCCGCTCGGCCGCCGGGCCGCCCGCGGCCTTGATCCTCTCGTACGCGGCGAGGTTGCCGTCGAGGTGCACGTTGTACCAGCCGGCGACGTGCAGCACGGGCGGATCGGTGCCGGCCAGGGCGTCGCCGGCGTCGAGCGCCTGCCAGTACGGGTCGCCGGGCGGGCAGGTGAGCCACTCGCGGTAGTGCGGGGCGATGCCGTCCAGGGCGGGCGTGCCGGTCAGCGGCAAGGCGCGGAAGGCGGCGTCGGGGTCACGCAGGGCGTGGGCGAGCGCCTGCGCCGTGTCCTCGTGCGCGGCGGCGCCGTCCCTGGCGATCGCGCGGCGGAGCTGGTCGGGGGCCAGGTTCGCCAGGCTCCACCACAGGTTGAAGCCGAGCTGGAACACGCCGCCGCGCCAGACCCAGCCGCTGTCGTACGCGGGCGCGGTGAAGTGCGGCACGATCGCCCGCAGCGCCTCCGGCCGATGCCGCAGCGCCTGCCATTGCGGGACGCCGTTGTTCGACGCCCCGTACATGCCGACCGCGCCGCTCGACCACGGCTGCGCGGCGGCCCACGCGACGCAGGCGGCGGCGTCCTCGCCGGCGCCGGCGAACGGGCGGAACGGCTCGTCGCCGCCGGAGCGGAACCGGCCGCGCGCGTCCACCACCACGACGGCGAAGCCGTGGTCGACCGCCCGCTCGGGGCCGATCACCCCGTAGACGCTGGCCCAGTTCGACTTGTCGTACGCGGTGTACTGCAGCAGCACCGGCCGCGGTCCCGCCGCCGGGTCGCGGTACACGTCGGCGCGGAGCACGACGCCGTCCGGGAGCGGGATCGGCACGTCCCGCTCGCGCAGGATGGCCGGCCGCATCAGGCCTCCCCCGCGCGCTCCACGCGGGTCTCCAGCGCGCCGAGCCCGTCGATCTCCAGCCGGATCACATCGCCCGGCGCGATCCAGCGGTCGATCTCGATCCCGGCGCCGGTGCCGACCGTGCCGGAGCCGAGCATGTCGCCGGGCAGCAGCGTCTCCCCCGCCGAGGCGTGCGCCACGATCTGCTCGATGGTCCAGTGGATCGAACCGGCGGAGCCCTGCGACCACAGCTCGCCGTTGACGAAGGCCCGCATGCCCGCCGCGAACGGGCGGGGGATCTCGTCGGCGGTGACGAGGTACGGCCCGGTGGCGCAGCCCCGGTCGAAGCCCTTGGTCTTGGCCGGGCCGACCGCGGTGCCCATCTCGCGGCGCTGGACGTCGCGGCACGACAGGTCGTTGAAGATGGTGAGCCCGGCGATGTGGTCCCAGGCCCGCTCGGGCGGGATGTCCCTGCCGCGCCTGCCGATGACGATCGCGAACTCCAGCTCGTAGTCGAGCTTCTCGGTGTAGGCGGGCCACTGGCCGGGCTCGTCCGGGCCGAAGACCGAGGCGCTGCGGGTGACGTAGTGGGAGGGCGCCTCGTACCACGCCTGGGGAACCTCCCGGCCGAGGTTGCGCAGGGCGTTGACCATGTGGTCCTCGAAGGCGAAGAAGTCACGCAGCGCCGGCGGCCGGTCGACGGGGGCGAGCAGGCGTACCGCGTCGCGCGAGTAGGCGTGCGGGCCGAGCGGGCCGCTCTCCTGCCGGGCCGTCCCAGGATCGCCGAGCGCGCCGAGGAGCCGCTCCGCCTCGCTCAGCGCGCGTCCGCCGGAGCCGAGCAGGGCGACCGTGCTGCCCGGGAAGGTGGCGCGGGCGAGTTCCGCGGCGCGGCCGGCCTCGCCGCCGTCGGCGACGATCTCCGAGGCGAGGAGCGCGGCGAGGTCGACGACGACCGGCGCGTCGAGCGCTCCGACCGCGGCCCCGGCCCGCACCTCGGCGTCCGGCCAGCCATGCGGCGTGAAGCGGCATATCCTCATCAGAAACCCTCCGTAGATCGCGGCCGGCTGCCGGGTTTGTCCGTGCGGCAGGTTCTATGTCCGGGGCCGTTACTCCCTCATTACCGACGCCGTGGAACGGCCCGGTAACTACGCGCCCGTTGGATGGCGGCGAAGGATTCGGTCAGCCAGCTGCTGAGGGAGCGAGATTTTGAGCGTCAAGGCGATCGTGCAGCTCTATCCGGTCATACCCGCCGAAGGCGGCGCCGCGGGGCGAGCCGCCCGGCGGCCGCTCGGGCGGGATCGGGACGAGTTCCAGAAGGTGATGCGAGACTGGGCGAAGATCGCCAAGGCCGCCGAGGACCTGGGGTACTGGGGTATCGCCGGGATCGAGCATCATTTCCACTCCGAGGGCTACGAGGTGGCCCCGTCGCCCGGCGTGGTGAACGCGTGGCTCGGGGCGCACACGAGCCGGATCAACGTCGGCACCAACGGCTACGTGCTCGGCACCCATGACGCGATCCGCGTCGCCGAGGAGTGCGCGATGCTCGACCACATGCTGGCGGGCCGGTTCTGGGCCGGGGTCAGCCGCGGCTACCAGTCCCGCTGGACCGACGTGCTCGGCCAGCACATGGGGACCCCGGCGACCCTCTCCGACGGCGGCTCCGCCGACAAGGAGAACCGGGTCATCTTCGAGGAGCAGGTCGAGCTGATGCTCAAGGCCTGGACCGAGGACTCCTTCGACTTCAACGGCGCCAAGGTCCAGGTGCCGTTCCCGTACGACACCGGCATCACCGGCTATCCGGCCACCGACACCGCGTCGCTGATGGGCGCGGTGGACGAGGTCGACGAGCACGGCGTCATCCGGAAGATCTCGGTCACGCCGCCGCCGTACCAGCGGCCGCACCCGCCGGTGTTCGTGGCGTCGTCGAGCTCGGAGGAGTCGATCCGGTACTGCGCGCGCAACGGCTTCGTGGTCACCAGCTTCTCCCCCGCGTCGAAGACCGAGGAGTTCGCGAAGATCTACGTCGACGAGGCCGCCAAGTCGGGCCACCCGGTGCCGCTCGGCGCGAACCAGGCGCCGGTGCGGTGGCCGCACATCACCGACTCCGCGGCGGCGTACGACCAGGCACTCCGTGAGTACGACGCGGACATGTTCGAGAACTTCTACGCCAAGTTCTTCAAGAAGAAGATGCCGGTGAACGGCGATGTCGTGCAGGCCATCAAGGACTCCGGCCTGTTCCTCGGCGGCACCGTCGACCAGGCGCGGGCGCAGTTCGCCGCCGAGTGGGAGCAGGTCCCGTACGAGTACTCCGTGCTGATCTGGCACTGGGCGCAGCAGCCGACCGACGACCTGATCCGCGAGATGGAACTGATGGCCACGAAGGTCTACCCGGAGATCGGCGGGTTGTCCGGCCCCGAGGAGCGCCCGCGGGCGCAGTGGGCCGTCGGCTGACCCGCCGGCCGGTCCGGCGTGCTTGCCGCGCTGCGGCGGCAGCGCGCCGAGTAACGCCATCGGTAATACAACCGCTTGTACTCTACAAGCTGTAGATGAGACAGAAACCGCGCGGCGCGGCCACGTGCCGTCATATGTTCCGTGAGGAGTCGCCGTGTTCGAGTTCTTCCCTGGCGACCATGCCCGGTCGTCGAGCGTGAACCTGGCGCTGATGGCCGGGGGTTCGCTCGCCGACGTCCAGCGCTGGCTCGGGCCGCTCCGGGACGCGCCGGAGGCGGGCCTGGACGCCTGGGCCGCCGCCTGGGCGGGCATGGCGCACCAGCAGGAGGCGCTCGCCGCCGGCGACGTCGGCGCGGGCTACCTGACGACGGCCGCCCGGCGGTATCTGCGCGCGTCGGTGTACCACGCGACCGGGCAGCGGCTGATCCCGCCGGGGCCGACGAAGTCGGAGAGCTACGCCGCGTCGTTGCAGGCCTTCGGCAACGCCCTGGACTGCGGGGCGTTGCCGCTGACGCGGGTGCACGTCGACTCCCCGGACGGGACGCTGCCCGGATACCTGATCGCGCCGGAGGCGGCGTCGCCGCGGCCGGTGGTCGTCGTGTACGGCGGGCTCGACCTGACCAAGGAGCTGCTCTACGCCACGCTGGGCACGGCCTTCGCCCGCCGCGGCATCACCTGCCTGGTCATCGACACCCCGGGCACCGGGGAGCTGATCCGGCTGCGCGGGGTGCCGTCACGCCCCGACTACGAGGTGCCCACCGCGTCCATCATCGACCACCTGCAGGCCCGGCACGACGTGGACGCCCGGCACGTCGCCGTGCTCGGCGTCAGCTTCGGCGGCTACTACGCCGCCCGCTCGGCCGCGTTCGAGCCGCGGGTCTCCGCCTGCGTCTCGTGGGCGGGCAGCTGGGACTGCGGAGCGCTGTGGCGGCGGCGCTGGAACGAGGGCGGGGCCGGCGAGCCGACGTCGTGGTTCCTGCCGTGGGTGACGGGCACCGACACGATCGAGCGGGCGCTGGAGCGGCTGGAGCTGTGGACGCTGGCCGACGTCTGGCCGCGGGTGACGCAGCCGCTGCTGATCGTGCACGGGGAGGACGACCGGGAGATCCCGGTCGCGGACGCGCGACGCGCCTTCGAGGCCGCGGGTTCCGCCGACAAGCGGCTGCACGTCTTCTCCGCCGACGACGGGGGCGCGGAGCACATCCAGTCGGACGACCCCGGTCCCGCGCTCGACCTGATCGCCGAGTGGCTCTCCGTGCGCATGCCGGTGCTGCCGGAGCCGCCGGTGCCCGCGCTCGCCTGAGACCTAACACGCGGAAGCCGGGAGGGGAATCCCCTCCCGGCTTCCGCGTGCAGGCGAACGGTTCAGCCGGCCGCCGGCCGCCAGAACGGCAGCGACGCCTCCTCGTTCAGCGGGACGAACTCGACCTCGACCCGCATGCCGACGCGGACCTCGTCGACGTCACAGCCGATCACGTTGCCCATGATGCGGGGCCCCTCGTCGAGCTCGACGACGGCGACCGCGTACGGGGTCCACTGGTTGAACGGGTACGCCCCCTGCTGGCGTACCACCGAGAAGGTGTGCACGGTGCCCCGGCCCTCCGTGGTGAGCCAGCCGGGCGTGTCACCGCACTCGACGCAGATCTGGCGGGGGTAGAACTGGCGGTGGCCGCAGCCCGGGCATTCCTGGACGAGCAGCTCGCCGCGGAGGGTCGCCTCCCAGTACGCGCGGCCGGCCGCGTCGAGCAGCGGGACCGGGCGGCCCTCCGTCGGGGGGGTGGTCACGTCGGTCATGCCTTGTCCTTTCCGAGGATCACGGTGCCCATCGCCGAGAGCCAGCCGCCCGAGCCGCACGCGAGCGCGACCTCGGCGCCCGCCACCTGGGCGTCGCCGGCCTGGCCGCGGAGCTGCCTGGTGGCCTCGATGAGCAGGAAGATGCCGCGCATGCCGGGGTGGCAGGAGCTGAGCGCGCCGCCGTCGGTGTTCATCGGGAGGCTGCCGCCGAGCTGGAGCGCGCCGGAGGCGGCGAACGGGCCGCCCTCGCCCTTCTTGCAGAAGCCCAGGTCTTCGAGCATGAGCAGCGCGGTGATGGTGAAGCTGTCGTAGAGCTGTACGGTGTCGACGTCGTCGGGGGTGAGACCGGCCTGCGCGAACGCCTCCTTGCCGCTGCGCTCGGCCGCGGTGCGGGTGAAGTCGGGCATCTGGCTGATGTTCCAGTGGGTCTGGGCCGACGCCGCGCCGAGGATGTGCACCGGGGGCTGCCGCAGGTCACGGGCGCGCTCGGCGGTGGTGACGATCACCGCGCCGCCGCCGTCGGAGACGACGCAGCAGTCGAACAGGTGCAGCGGGTCGGCGATCATGCGGGAGTTGACGACGTCCTCGACCGTCAGCGGCTTGCGGTACTGGGCGTTGGGGTTGAGCCCGGCGTGCGTGCGGCAGGCGACGGCGATGGCGGCGAGCTGCTCGGAGGTGGTCCCGTACTCGTGCATGTGCCGCTGCGCGGCCATCGCGTAGGCGCCGATCAGGGTGTTGCCCCACGGCGCCTCGTACTGCAGCACGCCCGCGACCTGCTCGCCCGGCTTCTTGGCGCCGAAGCCGGGGTTGGTGCCCGACTTGGTGTACAGGTCCGAGCCGTAGACGATGAGCACGGTCTCGCACAGGCCCGCTTCGATCGCCGCCTTGGCGTGCTGGACATGCAGCTCGAAGCTGGAGCCGCCGACGGCGGTGCCGTCGAAGTAACGGGGGTTGATGCCCAGGATCTCCGCCATGGTGCCGGCGTTGTCCGGCTGGGCGAAGTCGCCCTGGGCGCACATGAACCCGTCGATCTCGCTCTTCTTCAGGCCGCTGTCGGCGAGCGCCCGCTGGGTGGCGAGCACGTGGTGCCCGACCGCGTCGAGGTGCGGCGCCTTGGGGTAATCGCTCAGGCCGATGCCGGCGATCACTGGCGTACGGTCAGCCATGGATGTGTTGTCTCCTCGGGTGCGCGATGGGATGCGGCGCCGCCGGCGGGCGGCGGGCCGGTGAGGTCAAGGGGTCAGGAGGCGGGCCGTGGTTCGCGGGGCAGGCCCAGGATGCGCTCGGCCATGATGTTGCGCATGATCTCGTCGGTGCCGCCGGCGATGCGCCGGGACGGCGCGCTGAGGGCGAGCTCGGTCCAGACGTAGGTGCCCCACTCGCCGGTGTCGGCCGTCATGCGGGGGCCGAGCACGCGGCCGGCGAGCTCGCCGATGGCGCGCACGTTCTCCGAGTCCAGCAGCTTGATGATCGAGGCCTCGGCCCCGGGCTCGCCGCTGCCTGCGGCGCGGGCGGCGGTCCACCGGATCACGTCCCGGCGGATCGCGATCCGGGCGAACTCCTGGCGGATGTGCGGGTCTCCGCCGAGGCCGAAGTGCTGGATGAGGCCGAGCAGCCGCTCGACCGGGTCGGTGGCGGGTGAGGCGGTGCGGAAGCCCATCGACGCCCGCTCGTTGCCGAGCGTGGTCATCGCCACCTTCCAGCCGTCGCCCGGCTTGCCCAGCACGTGGCTGTCGGGCACGAAGACGTCGTCGACGAACACCTCGTTGAACGCCTCACCGCCGGTGAGCTGGCGCAGCGGGCGGACCTCGACCCCCGGGTCGTGCATGTCGATCATCAGCATGGTGAGCCCGGCGTGCTTGGGCGCGTCCGGGTCGGTGCGGACGAGCATCTCGCCGATGTCGCTGTAGTGCCCGCCGGAGGTCCACACCTTCTGCCCGGAGACCCGCCAGCCGTCGCCGTCGCGGACTCCCCTGCTCTTCACGCCGGCGAGGTCGGACCCGGCCTCGGGCTCGGAGAACAGCTGACAGGCCAGGAGGTCGGCGCGATACAGCGCGCGCAGATACTTCTCCTTCACCTCCGGCGTGCCCCAGGCGAGCAGCGTCGGCGCGACGATGTGGTGGCCGACGATGAAGCACGCCTCGGACGGCAGCTCGTAGTCGGCCGCGACCTCGTCGAACAGCTCCTGGTAACGCTGGTCCCGGCCGGCTCCCCCGTACGCGGTGGGCCCGGTGAGCCAGCCGAACCCCGCGTCGAACAGCTCGCGGCGGAAGGCCACCGCGGCCGCGACCATGTTCAGCTCCTCCTCGCGGGTCGGCTCGGCGCCCGCGCTCAGCTCGTCGGGGCCGTTGCCCCAGCCCCCCTCCCACTCCTGCAGGGGCTTGGCGTGGGTGTCGAGGAAGGCCCGGACGGCGTCCTGGAACGCGGTCTCGTCCGGGGTCCGGCGCTGGTCGCTCACGATTGCTCCCGAAGCAGGCGGTGGAGCACCTTGCCACTGGCGTTCTTGGGCAGGGTCTCGGTGTGGATGCGGACGTGGTCGGGGACCTTGTACTTGGCCAGGCGCGCGCGGCAGAACTCGCGCAGCTCTTCAGGCGTGGCCTCGGTCCCCGGGGCGAGCACGACGTGGGCGCGCACGGTCTCGCCCCAGTGCGGGTCGGGGATGCCGACGACGGCGCACTCCACGACCCCGGGGTAGGAGAACAGGGTGGTCTCGATCTCCAGCGGGTAGACGTTCTCGCCACCCCGGATGATCATGTCGTCCTTGCGGCCGGCGAGGTACAGGTAGCCGTGGTCGTCGAGGTAGCCGAGGTCGCCGCCCTTGAACCAGCCGTCCGAGACGACCTGCGCGGTCCGCTCCGGCTGGCCGTGGTAGCCGCTCATGACCATGTCGCTGCGGCTGACGATCTCGCCCACCTGGCCCACCGGGACCTCGTTGCCGGCCGCGTCCCAGATCTGCAGGTCGATGTTGAACCCGGGCCGGCCGACCGACCTGAGCAGGTGCGGCCGGCCGTTGAGCGCGCGCACGTGGTCCTCGGGGGTGAGCACGGTCTGCATGCCCGCCTCGGTGCCGGCGCCGAACCCGTTGTAGAAGTCGCACCGCATCACCTCCATGGCCTGGGTGAGCAGGTCGGGCGACATCGGCGCGGCCCCGTAGAAGACCGAGCGCAGCGTGGCGAAGTCCTCCGGCGTCACGTCCGGCTCGCGCAGCAGGGCGCTGATCATCGTGGGGACGAGGAAGACGTCGGTGAGGCCCTTGCGGCACCACCGCAGCAGTTCGGCCGGGTCCCACTGGGGGACGATCAGGGAGGCCGAGCCGCGGCAGATCGCGTTGAGCACCAGGCTGAGGCCCGCGACGTGGTAGAGCGGGGAGGCCGAGTAGCGGAACTCGTCCCGCAGGAAGCGGTACTCCAGGATGGCGTTGGAGACCATCGACTTCCACATGCGGTGCGACTGCATGACGCCCTTGGGCAGGCCCGTGGTGCCGCTGGTGTAGGCGAGCGCGATGACGTCCTCGTCCTCGACGACCGCCTCACGCGGCGGGCCGGCGGCGCCCCTGCGGAGCACCTCGTCCAGGGGCACGGTGCCCTCGGCCGCGCCGAAGCCGACGACGTGCTCCAGGTGCTCCAGCTCGCCGCGCGCCGCGAGGACGCCCGCCGCGTACCGGTCGCCGACGAACGCCCAGGACGCCTCGGCGCTCCGCAGCAGCGTCGTGATCTCGGCGGGTGACAGGCGGAAGTTGAGCGGGACCGCGACCGCGCCGAGCTTGAACAGGGCGAGGAAGGTCTCGACGTACTCCGGCGAGTCGGTGTCGAGGATGGCGACCCGGTCCCCCTGGGCCAGGCCCATCTCCTGCAGGCCGCGGGCGAGCCGGTTCACCCGGTCGCGCACCTCGGCGAAGGTGCGGGAACCCGACGCGGTGACGAAGCAGTCCCCGTCCGGGGAGCGCTTGGCCGCCATGTCGATCCACTCCCCGATCTGGATCCTCGACAGGCGCCGGCCGGTGAGGGAGGCGGGGCGGGTGCGCTGCGCGGTCATCTCACTTCCCCAGCAGGTCCGCGAGCAGGGTCATCTCGGCCATGCTGTTCTCCGGCACCTGGTAACCGGCGTCGTCGAAGATCTCGGTGAGGTGGTCGCGGACGTCCTCCGCGGTCAGGTCGCCGTTCAGGTAGCCGCGGGTGACGCCGATGAACACGCGCGCCACGCGGCCGCCGCCCGCGCTGAGGATCTCGCCGGACGGCTCGCAGGAGTCGTGGCACAGGTACGCGACCACCGCCGAGACCAGCGCGGGGTCCAGGTGGTCGGCGAGCGGGTTGTCGAAGCCCTCGGTCATGCGGGTCTGCGCCACCGGGCCGATCGCGTTGGCCTTGATGTCGTACTTGCGGCCCTCGATGGCGAGCACCTTGATCAGGCCGACCAGGGCGAGCTTGGCCGCGGCGTACGACGACTGGCCGAAGTTGCCGAAGAACCCGGCCGACGACGAGGTCACCACGACCCGCCCGAACCCCTGCTCCCTGAAGTGCGCCCAGGCCGGGCGGGTGACGTTGAACGCGCCCTTCAGGTGCACGTCGAGCACCGGGTCGACGTCGTCCGGGCTGGTGTTGTGGAAGGTCTTGTCACGCAGGATGCCCGCGTTGTTCACGACGATGTCCACCCTGCCGAACGCGGACACCGCCGTCTCGATCACGGCCTGGCCGCCGGCCACGGTGGCGACCGAGTTCGTGTCGGGCACCGCGACGCCGCCGAGCGCCTCGATCTCCTTGACCACGACAGCGGCGCGGTCCTGTTCCACCCCGTCACCGGACAGGGACGTGCCCATGTCGTTGACGACCACCTTCGCGCCGCGGCGGCCGAGTTCGAGAGCGTGGGCCCGGCCGAGGCCCCCACCCGCCCCCGTGACTACGGCTACACGACCATCGAAGCTGAGATCCACGGCAGTTTCCTCCTTCTTACGGCGGGCACGCACCGGCGTCGGCACCAGCCGCACTCTTGCGCGTGAGGAGTTACTGCGGGCGTTACGGCTTCCGCCGCTCATGCCCGGTGCACACGCGGCTTTTACCGTCCTGGGACATGAGCGGACTTCAACAACTAGCCGACGCGACCGCGTCGTTCACCGGCCTCGCCGAGGAGCACGAGGACTTCCGGGAGAGCGTGCGGTCGTTCGTTGAGCGCGTCTCGCCGGAAAGCCGGGTACGCCGCCTCATGGAGGACGAGCGGGGCCACGACCCGCAGGTGTGGCGGCAGATGGCCGAACAACTGGGCCTGCAGGGGCTCGCCCTGCCCGAGCGCTTCGGCGGCTCGGGCGCGTCCTTCCTCGAACTCGGCGTGGTGCTGGAGGAGATGGGCCGCGCGGTGATGGGCGGGCCGTTCTTCTCCACCGTGGTGCTCGCCGCCAACGCCCTGCTGCACTGCGGTGACGAGCAGGCGCAGGACGACTTCCTGCCGGGGATCGCGGCCGGCGGGACGATCGCCACGGTGGCGCTCACCGAGCGCTCCGGGTCGTGGCGCGGCGAGGACGTCGAGGCGCGGGCCGTCAAGGAGGACGGCATCTGGCGGCTGACCGGCGTCAAGTCGTTCGTCCTCGACGGGCACGTGGCCGACCTGCTGCTGGTCTTCGCCAGGACCGACGCGGGCCTGTCGCTGTTCGCGGTGTATGGGGAGGCCACCGGGGTGACCCGGACGCCGCTGCCGGTCATGGACCAGACCCGCAAGCAGGCGGTGGTGGAGTTCGGCCGGAGCCCGGCCAGGCTGATCGGCGCCGAGGGCGGCGCGGAGCCGGTGCTGGAGCGGGTGCTGGACCTGGCCGCCGCCGGTCTCGCCGCCGAGCAGGTCGGCGGGGCCCAGCGCTGCCTGGAGATGGCGGTCGAGTACGCGAAGGTGCGCACCCAGTTCGGGCGGCTGATCGGGTCGTTCCAGGCGGTCAAGCACAAGTGCGCCGACATGCTCATGGCGGTCGAGACGGCCCGGTCGGCGGCGCACTACGCGCTGTACGCCGCCGGGGATGAGCTGCCGGAGCTGCCGGTGATCGCCAGCCTGGCCAAGGCGTACTGCTCGGAGGCCTACACGATGGTGGCCACGGAGAACGTCCACGTCCACGGCGGCATCGGGTTCACCTGGGAGCATCCGGCGCACCTGTACCTCAAGCGGGCGATGTCGTCGGCGCTGCTGTTCGGCCACCCCGACGGGCATCGCGCCCGGTACGCGGACGGGGTGGGACTGTGAACACGCTCCCGGCGATCGCCCGCGACGACCTGCGTGGCGTGATGGCCTGCTTCGCGACCGGCGTCGCCGTGATCACCGCCGCCGAGCCCGGCCGGCCGCCCGTGGGCATGGCCGTCAACTCGTTCGTGTCGGTGTCGCTGGAGCCGCCGCTGGTGCTGTTCTGCGCCGCGCACACCTCGTCCACGTGGCCGGCGATCCGCGCCGCCGGGCACTTCTGCGCGAACGTGCTCGCGGCCGGCCAGGAGGAGCTGGCGCGCGCGTTCGCCCGCAAGGGCGACCGGTTCGCGGGCGTGACGCACACGCCCGGCATCACCGGCGCGCCCGTGCTGCGCGACGTGCACGCGCACGTCGAATGCAAGATCGTCGAGACGTACGAGGCCGGCGACCACACGGTGGTGCTCGGCCGGGTGCTCGATCTCGACGCCGACACCGAGGCCGCGCCGCTGCTGTTCTACCGCAGCGCCTACCGGCTGTTCTGACTTCGATCATCCGACATGGAGGACACGTGGTAGCCGCGATCCGCAAGGCCGACTGGTACGCGCAGTTCCCCGAGGACTACCGCTGGTCGTACAACGTCATGCTCGTGCTCGCCGTGATCCCGGCAGGCGGGGCCGAGGTCGGCGAGGTCGACCGGGTGTGCCGCCGGCTCGCCGGGCACGTGGGCGACGACGAGCGGTGGTTCGCCGAGTGGCGCGCCATGGGAGACCAGGTCCGGGCGCTCGCCGAGGAGGCGGAGACGCTCGGCGACCGCCGCGCCGCGCTGGCCCACTACCGGCGCGCGACGAGCTACTACTTCGCCGCCGAACGCTTCCGCTTCCCCAAGGACGAGGCGGCGCTCGACGCCTACCGCGCGATGGTGGACTGCTTCCGGCGGGCCGCCGAACTCGACGACCGGTACCGGGTCGAGTACGTGGACGTCCCGTACGAGGACACCGCGCTGCCCGGCTTCTTCGTCTCCGCCGCGCGCTCGCCCGGCGAGCGCGCCCCCGCCGTGCTGTTCATGAGCGGCTTCGACGGCAACAAGGAGCACAACTGGTTCCTCGGCGTCGAGGACCTGCTCGCCCGCGGCGTCTCGGTGCTGTCGCTGGACAGCCCCGGCGTCGGCGAGGCCGTGCGGTTCCGCGGCATCTCGCTGCGCCACGACTACGAGGTCGCCGGCAGCGCCGCCGTCGACTGGCTGCAGGGGCGCGACGACGTGGACCCGGACCGGATCGGCGTGCTCGCGCTCAGCCTCGGCGGCTACTACTCCTCCCGCAGCGCCAGCATGGACCCGCGGTTCAAGGCCTGCGCCGCCTGGGGCGCGATCTGGGACTACCACCGCGTGTGGCGCGAGCGCATCGAGTCCGCCTTCGCCAAGCAGCTCCCGGTGCCCGGCGCGCACCTGATGTGGTCCACCGGGACCGCGTCCGCGCAGGAGGCGCTGAAGGTCCTGGAGGGCTTCCGGCTGGCCGACGTCGTGCCCCGGATGCGGGGCGCGTTCCTGCTCGTGCACGGCGAGGACGACCAGCAGGTGCCGGTGTCCGACGCCCACCTGCTCTTCGAGGCGTGCGGCTCGCCGGACAAGACGCTGCGGATCTTCACCGCCGAGGAGGGCGGCGCGCAGCACTGCCAGATGGACAACCTGTCGATCGCCGTACCCGAGATCAACCGATGGCTGGCCGACCGGCTCGGCGCGACCCCCCGATAACGACCGCCTTAACGGGGCGCGGCCTAACGTGCCCCCACCAGCCGGAACAGCTCCGACGACCGCCCACCACCTGGAGAGAGAGCTCACGATGTCTACCGGTAACTCCCGTCCGCTGATCTCGGTCGACTCCCACGTCGTGGAGCCGAAGGACCTGTGGCTCAAGCGGCTGCCGAAACGCTTCCTGCACCAGGCCCCGCAGGTGAAGTCCACCGAGCAGGGCGACTTCTTCATCGTGCCGAACACGGGGATGTCGCCGAAGCCGGTCGGCACCGAGGGCGCGATGATCAACACCAAGATCAACGGCGTCATCACCAAGCCCACCGGCTACCGCTTCGAGGACCAGCGGCCGGGCGCCTACGACCCGATCGCGCGCCTGGAGGACCAGGACAGCCAGGGCGTCCAGGCCGAGATCGTCTACCCCGGCTGGCTGATCGTGCACAGCATCCCCGAGTTCGACCTCAAGGTCGCCTGCGTCCGCGCCTACAACGACTGGCTCTTCGAGGAGTTCTGCGCGCACGACCCCAATCGGCTGATCGGCGCCGTGGCGCTCCCGGTCGGCCAGGGCCCGGTCGAGCCCGCGATCGAGGAGGCGAAGCGGTGGGCCGCCCGCGGCGCCAAGACCTTCCTGCTCCCCCAGGCGGTCCCCGGCATGGCCTGGGGCGACGCCCACTGGGAGCCGCTGTGGGCCGTGCTGGAGGAGATCGGGCTGCCCGTCGGGTTCCACCAGGCCGCCGGCCAGGTCGCCATCTTCAACGACAAGACCACGCCCGGCGTGTTCTGGACCACCGCCATCGGCAACAAGATCAGCCTCGGCTGGGTGTTCATGCAGCTCGTCTACGGCGCCGTGCCCGAGCGGCACCCGAACCTGCGGTTCATCCTCGTGGAGGGCGGCATCGGCTGGATCGCCTTCCAGCTCAACACGATGGACCACATGTTCACCGACCACCACCGCTGGACCGTCCCCGAGCTGTCGATGAAGCCCAGCGAGTACTTCAACCGCAACTTCTGGGCCACCTTCGAGGACGACCGCCCCGGCATCCTCACGCTGCCCATGCTCGACGAGAAGCGCCTGATGTGGGCCGGCGACTACCCGCACACCGAGGGCAACTTCCCGTTCGCCCAGGAGCAGGTCGCCCACGACTTCCAGGACGTCGACGACGACGTCGTGTCCGCGATCACCCACGACAACGCGATCGACCTGTTCGGTCTCGACATCCCCCGCCTCGTCAAGTCCTGACGCATGACGGTGCGGCGGCGGCCGGAAGGGCCGCCGCCGCACCGTTTCCGCCTGTCGAGGGCCCGACGAGGAGCCGCCGAGGGCCCGTCGAGAGGCCGGCGATCAGGTCCCGCGCAGTTCGCGGACGAGCTGCCGGGTCGCCGGGGTCGGCTCGACGCCGAGCTCGGCCAGGGCGGTGGTGAGCCGCTGGAACTCGGCCAGGACCGCGTGCGGTGAGCCCAGCGCGCCCTCCACCCGCATCCGCACGCAGTAGGCGGACTCGCAGAACGGGTCCCGGTTGATCGCGAACGTGGCCGCCTGCCTGGCGCGTTCCAACAGGCCCAGGGACATCGCCACTTCGGCCGCGTCCACCGCCGCGTTCACGATCATCACCTCGAGCTCGTGCCGCCGCTCCTCGGCCCACTCCAGCTCGCTCTCCGGAAGGTATGGTCCCTCGACCGTCTCCAGCGTGGCCTCGATGCAGTTCAGCCGTTCCTCGCCCTGCAGCCGGTACGCCTCGCCGATCATCCGCTCGAAGCGCAGGTCGGTGCTGTCCACGTACAGCCCGTCCGCCCAGCGCACGTGACCGTGCGAGGTCCTGGACAGGTTCACCCCCGTCGCCTGGCGCAGCTTGTGCACCACCTGGCGGAAGTAGTTGCCGCCGCGGCGCGGGTCCGCGTCGGGGAACAGGCGCTCCTGCAGCCGGTGCCGTTCCACGCCCTCGGGGTGCAGCGCGAGGTAGGCGGCCAGCTCCAGCACCTTGGTCCGGCGCGAGCAGCGGGGCACGCCGTCCACCATGAGGTCGACCACCGGGCCGTGCGTCTGCACGTCGACCACGATCACCCGCTCGGAGGGGACGGCCGGCTGCCGCTTGCGCGCCTCCGGCGGCTGCTGCCCGACGAGCTGACGCCAGCGGGTGCCGCCGGAGTCGTTCTCGATCTGGCGGCGCAGCACCCCCGGCACGTCGTTCAGCGCGTTCTTCAGCACGAAGAGGCAGCCGATCGCGTTCGCGCTCGCGTAGGCGAGCTCGACGGCGGCCGAGGCCGCCTCGGCGTTCCCCAGCCGGGCCTCGGCCTCGGCCAGGTACACCGCGGCGAACGGCAGCATGAGCGTGCGCCCGGCCGCCCGCATCGCCTCGGTGGCCGTGCGCAGCACCCGGGCGGCGTCCTCCGTGCGGTCGATCCTCAGGTAGGCGAGCCCCTGGAAGGTCTGGCCCCACTCGGCGTAGCAGCGGTTGCCGCTGGCGGCCGAGCGGCTGATCGCGTCGGCGAGGGTCATGCGGGCGTCGTCCACCCGGCCGAGCGCGAGTTGCAGGACGCCGACCACGACCTCGAAGCAGGGCTCCCAGCCGAACAGGGTCCTGCGGCTGTGGTCGACCGCGGACTCGGCGGCCGCCAGGGCGTCCTCCAGCCGGCCCTCGGCCCAGAGCAGCCACGCCTCGTGGAAGAACCACAGGTCGGTGTGGGCGCCGAACTTGATCGCCTCGGGCACCTCGTCCAGCAGTTCGCGGGCGAGTGCCAGCTCGCCCCGCCACACCAGGGCCAGCAGCGGGTGCGGGGTGCGGAAGAAGGAGCGCGGCGGCCAGTCCCCCTCGTCGGGGAGCATCCGCAGGAGCTGGTCGAGCCGCCCCTGCACGAGCAGCCCCCAGGAGTAGACGCGTTCGCTGTCCACCCAGTCGCGGCCGGGCGGCGGCGCCACCGGCTCGCGGCCCGCCACGGCCTCCAGCTCGTAGCGGACCGCCTCGGCCCGGAAGTCGCCCTCGTAGCCGCGGACCAGCTCCAGGGCCTCGGCCGGACGCCACTGCATGGCGTACCCGACGAACGCCACCGCGCCGGGGTCGGCCTTGGCGACGTCGCTGAGCGTGCCCTCCTGGTGCAGCCGCTGGATGAGCGCCTGGGCCTCGGGGATCCGCCGCACCCCGTACAGTGCGCGCAGGGCGGCGCCGAGCAGGACGGGACGGGACTCCACCTCCACCGCGCCGAACGCCTCCAGCCAGCGCAGCAGCACCTTCCAGTCGGCGCGCGCGGCCAGCGCGGTCACGGCCCGCTCGGCCACGTCCGCGGCCTTGTCCAGCTCACCCGCCTCCAGGTAGGTCTCGACGGCGTCCTCGTGCATGCCGGCCTGCTGGAGCAGGCTCGCGTACCGGCTCTGCAGCTCGGGCAGTTCGCCGGGCAGGCGGGCCTGCAGCTCCTCGCGCAGGTGCTGCCGGAACCGGGGGTGGTAGACGAGCGCCCGGTCGACCTTGGTCGCCGGCAGGTGCCGCGAGCCCAGCGACTGCCACAGCCGGTAGCCCTTCTCGCCGCAGAGCGCGACGGCGGCCCTGGCGGTGACGCCGGCCGGGATCGACGTGCGCAGCAGGAACTCCTGCTCCTCCGCAGGGAGCCGGGAGAGGATCTCCCGGGAGACGAACCCGGCCAGCGCGTCAGGCCCGTTGCCCGGTTGCAGCCCGGGGACGATGTCGAAGGCCACGGCGGCGATCCAGCCCTTCGTGGCCTCCATCAGCGGCGCCGGGTCCCGGTCGCCCTGGCCGTGCGCGGCGAGCAGGGTGCGCGCCTCGTCCATGCTCAGCGCCAGGTCCTCGCCGCTCACCCGGGCGATCCGGCCCTGCAGCATCATGCGGCCGATCGGGCCGCCCAGGTCCTCGCGGCTGTGGATGATCGTGCGCACGTTCGCCGGCAGGTAGTCCAGGAAGACGCCGAGCGCGTTGAGCGCCTCGTCCGCCGTCACCAGCCATTCGCAGTCGTCGAGGACGAGCAGCAGGGACGAGTCGTGGATGCTCTCGGCGAGCATCGCCGCGACCTCGTCCGCGGGGAAGCCCTCCTCCAGCGCGGTCTCCACCGTGTGAGGGGCCTCGGGGTTCACCTCGGCCAGGGCCTTGGCCAGATAGGTCATCAGCCGGGACGGGCTGCGGTCGCCGGCGTCGAGCGTCAGCCAGGCGAGCGGCCAGCCGAACCGCGCGGCGAACATCCGGGTCTGTACGGTCTTGCCGGACCCGGCCGCCGCGAAGATCACGATGGTCTCGTAGACCTCGAGGAGGGAGGCGAAGTGCTCGTCGAGGCGGTCCCGCGCGATGGTGCCGCGAGGCAGTCCCGGGGGGAGGACTTTGTGACTCAAGATCATGCCGACCCTCAGTTCACCGGAGCGTAACGTCAAGCACTTGGCCGAAATCCCCGCGTTACGGCCATGTTGTGTTCCATAAAGTGCTACCGGCCGCCCAAAGTCAAGACTTTTTGGGCATTTAATATCTTTTGGGCGATATATACGCTTAAATGATCAGCTTGCGCGGGCCCTCCATATCGCCCTTGCGCCAGGCTCCGATCGTGCCCGCCGGGCGTCACCCGAGCCGCCCCGCCCGATCCCTGGACGGCCATAACGACGGTGGTAACGCGTGCCGTATGAGGTGACTCGCGGAGACCTCTGCACCACCCGCACGTGAACGGAGCCCGCACGGTGTTCTACTACTTCCCGGACAACTACATGTGGTCATCGGCCTTCAACCTCGCCCTCATGGCGGGCGGCTCGCTCGGTGAGATGCACCGCTGGCTGGCGCCGCTGCGCGACGGCGAGCCCGAGCCCGAGGCCTGGGGCAAGGCGTGGGCGGGCATGGCCGGCCAGCAGGAGGAGCAGGCCGAGAAGGATCTTCAGGCGGGGCTGCGCCGCAGCGCCGGCCTGCGCTACCTGCGCGCCTCGGTCTACCACGCCAGCGGCGAGCGGCAGATCGCTCCCGGCCCCGAGAAGACGGCCAGCTACCGCGCCGCGCTCGACGCGTTCGAGAAGGCGATCGAGCTGGCCCCGCTGAACGTGGAGCGCATCGAGGTCCCCTCGCCCGACGGCGTCCTGCCCGGCTACCTCATCCCCGCACGCACCGCGGAGCCCGCCCCCGTCGTGATCTTCTACGGCGGCTTCGACGTCACCAAGGAGATCCTGTACGGCTTCGTCGAGGAGGAGTTCGTCCGCCGCGGCATCACCTGCCTGGTGATGGACAGCCCCGGCGTGGGCGAGCCGCTCCGGCTGCGGAACGTGCCGTCCCGGCCCGACTACGAGGTCCCCACCGGGGCGATCATCGACTACCTGGAGACCCGCGCGGACGTGGACGCCGGCCGCATCGGCGTCATGGGCATCAGCCTAGGCGGCTACTACGCGCCGCGGTCGGCCGCCTTCGAGCCGCGGATCAAGGCGTGCGCCGCCTGGGGCGGCATCTGGGACTGGGGCGCCACCTGGGAGAAGCGCTGGGCCACCCGGTCCAAGACGGTCTCGGTGCCGTGGTTCCAGCTCCCCTGGGTGATGGGCACCGACACGATGGAGGCCGGACTGGAGCGGGTCAAGCAGTGGACCCTCGTCGACGTGCTGCCCCGGCTCACCCAGCCGCTGCTGATCCTGCACGGCGAGAACGACCGCCAGGTCGCGGTCGAGGACGCGTACAAGGCGTACGAGGCGGCCGGCTCCTCCGACAAGACGCTGCGCGTCTTCAGCGTCGCCGAGGGCGGCGCCGAGCACTGCCAGACCGACGAGCCCGACCCGGCCAGGCAGCTCATCGCCGACTGGTTCGCCCAGCGCTTCGGCACGCGGCCCGCGCAGACCGTTCCCGACGCCCGGTGACGAGGGAGAGACACTGACGTGAGCACTGACACGACTGACACCACCGTCGGGGACGGCGCGCCCGCCGCCGTCCCCGGCAAGGTGACGCTGGACGACGTGCACGCCCTGTGCGAGCGCTATCGGAATTGGGGCAAATGGGGCCCCGACGATCAGATCGGCACCCTCAACTACATCGAACCGGAGATGATCGTCGCCGCGTCGGCGCTGGTCCGCCAGGGCAAGGTGATCTCCTGCGCGCTGCCGTACGACGGCGACGGCCCGCAGAACGGCTGGGGCGGCCGGGTCAACCCGATCCACCTCATGCTGCAGGACGGCGGCGACGCCGTCATCGGCGCCCAGGACCACATGGCCCGGCTGCGCTACGCCGACGACGCCGTCTACATGCCGCTGCAGTGCGGCACTCAGTGGGACGCCCTGTCGCACGTGTTCTACGAGGGCAAGATGTACAACGGCTTCGGGCAGGAGCACGTCTCCAGCACCGGCGCGGCCAAGTGCGGCATCGAGCTGACCACCGAGAAGGTCGTCGGCCGGGGCGTGCTGCTCGACATCCCCCGCCACCGCGGCGTGCCCTGGCTGGAGCCCGGTCAGGGCATCGACAGCGCCGAGCTCGCCGCCTGCGCCGAGGCGCAGGGCGTCACCGTCGGCCGCGGCGACTTCGTCCTGGTCCGCACCGGGCACATCGCCCTGTGCCGGGAGCGGGGCTCGTGGGGCGACTACGCGGCCGGCGACGCCCCGGGCCTCTCCCTCGACTCCGCGCACTTCCTCTGCGGCAACGAGGTCGCCGGCGTCGCCACCGACACCTGGGGCATGGAGGTCCGCCCCAACGAGACCGACGAGATCTTCCAGCCGGTGCACATCGTGCTGCTGGTCAACGCCGGCCTGCTGATCGGCGAGATCTTCGACCTGGAGAAGCTGGCCGACGACTGCGCCGCCGACGGCGTCTACGAGTTCATGTTCGCCGCCGGGCCGCTGCCGTTCACCAGAGCGGTCGGCTCCCCTCTGAACCCGCTGGCGATCAAATGACCCCCGGCGTCCTCCCTTTCCGGAGATCCCCGTGAACGTCGACGAGCTGAACCGGCTCCCCATCGCCTGGGAGCCCGACCCCGACGCCTTTCCCGGCACCCCGCTGGGCCGGATGGCCGCCCGGCACGGCCTCGCCTCCTTCGACGAGGTGGCCGCCAGGGCCGCCGCCGACCCCGAGTGGTTCTGGGCCGCCGCCGCCGACGACGTCGGACTGCGCTGGCTGCGGCCGTACGAGAAGGTCCTCGACCTGTCCGACGGTCCCGAGTTCGCGCACTGGTTCAAGGGCGGCGGGCTCAACTGGGCCGACTACGCCGTCGACCGGTGGGTCGACCAGGGCCGCGCCGACGCCGAGGCGATCGTCTGGGAGGGTGACGACGGCGCGGTCCGCACCCTCACCTACGGCGAGCTGAAAGGACAGATCGACCTCGCCGCCGCCGCGTTCACCGCCCGCGGCGTCGGGGTCGGCGACGTCGTCGCGCTCTTCCTGCCGATGGTGCCCGAGGCCGCCGTCGTCATGCTCGCCGCCGCGAAGATCGGCGCCATCGTCGCCCCGTTCTTCAGCGGCTTCGGTCCCGACCCGGTGCGCGAGCGGCTGCTCGACTCCAAGGCGACGCTCATGGTGACCGCCGACGGGTTCGAGCGCCGCAGCAAACTCGTGCCGCTCAAGGAGACGGCCGACGAGGCCGCCGCGGACGCCCCCGCCTTGCGGACCGTGCTCGTCGTGCGCCGCCTCGGCCGGGACGTCCCCCTGGTGGACGGCCGTGACGAGTGGTGGGACGAGGCGATGGCCGCCGCCGAGCCGATGACCGGGACGCCGGTCTTCGACGCCGAGACCCCGTGCGTCCTGCTGTACTCCTCCGGCAGCACCGGCCGGCCCAAGGGCTGCCTGCACACCCACTCCGGCCTGCCGTTCAGGTTCGCCCAGGAGGCCAGGCACGGCTTCGGGATGGACGTCGGCGAACGCCTCATGTGGGTCACCGACATGGGCTGGGTCATGGGCGCCTACCTGGTGACGGCGGCCTTGACCAACGGGGGCACCGCCGTGCTCTACGAGGGCACCCCCGACCACCCGACCCCGGACCGCCTCTGGTCCGTCGTCGAACGCCACCGGGTCACCGCGCTCGGCGTCTCCCCCACCCTGGTCCGTGTCCTGGCCGGGTTCGGGGAACGCTGGCCGGACGCGCACGAGCTGCCCGACCTGCGGGTCGTCTGCAGCACCGGCGAGCCGTGGAACCTCGAACCCTGGTGGTGGTGCTTCCGCCACGTCGGCAAGGGCCGCACCCCCATCGTCAACATGAGCGGCGGCACCGAGTGCGGGGCCTCCATCGTCAGCGGCACCGTGCACCGCCCGATGAAGCCCGCCGGGTTCTCCGGCCCGTCGCTCGGCATGGCCGCCGACGTGTACGACCCCGACGGCGGCTCCGTCCGCGGCCGGGTGGGCGAGCTCGTCGTCCGCGGCCCCTGGCCGGGCATGACCAAGGGCCTCTGGGACGGCCCGGAACGCTATCTGGCCACCTACTGGAGCCGCTTCCCCGGCAACTGGCAGCAGGGCGACTTCGCCTACGTCGACGCCGACGGCCACTGGTTCCTCCTCGGCCGCTCCGACGACACCATCATGCTCGCGGGCAAGCGCGTGGGCCCGGCCGAGATAGAGTCCCTCCTGGTGGACGACCCCGACGTGGTCGAGGCCGCCGCCGTGGGGGTGCCCGACGAGCTGAAGGGCGAGGCGCTGGTCTGCTTCGTCGTCCTCACCGGCGACGCCGACCCGGCCGAGGTCCTCCCCCGGCTGGAGGAGTCGGTCGTGAGCCGCGAGGGCAAGGCCACCCGCCCCCGGGCGATCCACGCGGTCTCGGCTCTGCCGAAGACCCGCAACGGCAAGGTGATGCGCCGCGTCGCCCGCTCCGCCTATCTCGGCACCGACCCCGGTGACCTCACCGCCCTGGAAAGCCCGGAGCCGCTGGCCGGCTTCCCGCGCCTGGGCGGCTGAGTCCGCCGGAACGACGAACCCCGCGCCGCTTGTGGACCCGGCGCGGGGTTCTTCGTTTCCGGGGCGGGCTCAGCCGGTCAGGGCGCGCTTCTCCTCGACGATGTCGGCCAGCGCGTCCTCCAGGGACCAGCGGGTGGTGTAGCCGAACTCCCCGCGGAAGAGGGAGTCGTCGAAGTTCATCGGCCAGCGGTGGTCGGCGTCGCCGGGCTCGATGACGGCGCCGGGGATGAGCTTGCGGGCGACCTCCACCATGTCGCCGATGCTGCGGTAGTCGCCGCGTACGTGGTAGACGGGGCTCGACGGCACCGGGCCCTGGCTGGCGCGGACGAACGCGTCGGCGGTGTCGTGGATGTAGACCATGTTCATCATCGAGCCGCCGTGGTAGGCGGGCCTGCCCGGCTCGCCGGCGAGCGGCTTGGTGATCAGTTCGTCGATGAGCCGGCGGGCGGTGCCGATGAGACAGGCGGCGCCGTAGGCCAGGCCGATCCTGATGGAGGTGTTGGTGACGCCGAGGGCGCGCAGGTAGTACTCGCCCATGGTCTCGCCGAAGATCTTGCTGCCTTCGTACACGTCGCCGCCGTGGATGCGGGCGTCCTCGGCGATCGGCTCGCCGGAGCCGTGGTGTGCCGGGCTGAACAGGGCCGCGCTGCTCGCCAGTACGGTGCGGGACACGCCGAGCAGGCGGGCGGCCTCCAGGACGTTGTAGGTGCCGACGACGTTCGACTGGATGCACTGGCCGCGCTGGGCGGCGGAGCGGTCGTGGAGTTCGGCGGCGAGGTGGATGACGCGGTCCACCCGGTGGGTGCTCATCAGGTCGGCGACGAGAGCGAAGTCGGCGACGTCGCCTTCGACGTAGGTGAGGGCGGACGGGTCGGGGGCGGCCGGCTCGTGTGCCCACTCCGGGCGGCGGTCGAGCGCGATCACCGGGTGACCGTCGCGCAGCAGCCGTTCGACGACGTACGAGCCGATGAATCCGGTGGCGCCGGTGACCAGATAGGTCATTGCGGGTCTCCTGAGAGGTGAGGCGGGGAAGGCGGGAAGGCCGGGCGTCAGCCGCCGGGCCGGTAGCCGCCGTCGATCTGCAGCGTGGCGCCGGTGACCGACCGGGCCGCGTCGGAGGCGAGGTAGGCGAAGGCGGACGCGGTCTCCTGCGGCTCGATCATGCGGCCGAGCGCCATGGTCGCGGTGTAGCGCTGTTCCAGTTCGGTCAGGTCGAGGTCGCCGCTCGCGGCGGCGAAGATGCCGGTCCGGGTGGGTCCGGGCAGCACGGCGTTGACGCGGATGCCGTCGCGGCCGTACGCGCCGGCGAGCGACCGGGTCAGGTGCACGACCGCGGCCTTGGCCAGGCCGTACGCGGGGAAGGCGGGGGTGGGCCAGAGCGCGGCCGTGGACGCGGTGTTGAGGATGACGCCGCCGCCGTGGTGCCGCATGCGGGCCACGGCGGACCGGCAGCCGTGCCAGACGCCGGCCACGCAGACGCGCCAGACCTGGTCGAACTGGTCGTCGGCGTCGTCCTCGTGCAGGTGGCCGCCCGCGATGACGCCGGCGTTGTTCACCGCGATGTCGCACCGGCCGAACCGGTCCACCGCGACCTGGAACGCGCGGTCCACCTGGTCGGCGTGGCGCACGTCGGTGCGCTGGAAGACCACCGTCGCCCCGGAGGGGTCGATCTCGGCGGCGACCTCGGCTCCGGCCGCCGCGAAATCGGCGAGCACGACGCGCGCGCCGTCCGCGACGAAGCGTTCGACGGTGGCGCGGCCGATGCCGGAGCCGCCGCCGGTGATCACGGCCACCCGGCCGTCGAGCGGGGCGGTCATGACGCCGCCTTCGACGGCAGGTGCCTGGCGAGGAACCGCCCGGCCAGTTCGGCGGTGGTGTCGACGAGTTCGCCCATGGGGCCGCCGTGGCCGCCGCGCGGCAGCAGGTGCAGTTCCCTGGGCTCGCCGGCGCGGGCGTGCAGGGCCAGGGAGTGCTCGGCCGGGATGACCGTGTCGTCGCCCGGGGTGATCAGGCACAGGGCGCGGGGGGCGATCGCGGGGACCAGTTTCTCGGGCGAGAAGTCGAGGGCGAGCCGGGCGTTCTCCAGCGGGTAGCCCTCGGGATAGACGCCGGCGATGAGTTCGGCCTCGGCGTCGGCGGCCGGGCTCGGCGGCAACGGCATGAGCGTGCCCAGCGGCACCCGCTCCCCCGCGCCGGCGCGCACCCGGTCCGCCTCGTCCCGGGCGATCCGGTCGAGGAAGGCGGGCCAGGAGTCGGGGCCGTGCAGGTCGCGCAGCCACCGCCGCCCGTCGGCGAGCGGGACGAGGGCGACGCAGGCGCGCAGGCGGTCGTCGGCGGCCGCGGCGGCGACCGCGATGGCTCCGCCGAAGCTGGCGCCGATCACGCCCAGCGCGGAGCCGTCGATCTCCGGCCGGCCCGCCAGGTAGGTGGCGGCGTTGGAGACGTCGCGTACCTGCTCGTACGGGTCGCAGCGCAGCCGGGCGCCCTCGCTGCGGCCGAAGCCGCGATGGTCGAGGGCGAGCACGGCGTAGCCGCGCCGCGCGAGGCGGGCGGCGAGCGGCAGGACGCGGAAGTTGACCGCGCCGCTCCAGCCGTGGCTGGCGATGAGCGCGGGCATCGCGCCCACCCGCTCCCGCGGCGTGACCAGGACGCCGGTCAGCCGCAGGCCGTCGCTGTAGAAGTGCACGATCGCGGTGTCGACCCGCGGACCGTCCGGAAGGTCGAGCCGGATCTCGTCGTCGGCCGGCACGATCATCGTCGCAGGGCTCCCGTCGGGGCGGAGCACGTCCGGCTCCGGGCGGGGCTCATCAGTTCGAGGCTCACCGCCGACACGTAACGCGGTCCCCCATTACCGCCCGCGTTACGCCGTGCGCCGCCGCGCCGGAGGTGCGCTCGCAGGGCTGTAGTGGGCGCGGGAGAAAGGAGCCCGTCATGGGAAACAGGCCGCCGCCGATCGAGCCGGGTGAACGGCTGGACTACCTGCTGTCGTGCAAGAGCCTGCAGCTCGCGACGCTGGACCCGACCGGGGCGCCGCATCTGGCCACGATGTGGTTCGGGGTGCTCGACGGCGCCATCGTGATGTGGACGCAGCGTACGTCGGTGAAGGCACGCAACCTGCGCAACGACCCGCGCGTGGCGTGCCTGGTGGATTCGGGCGAGGACTACCGCAGCCTGAAGGGCCTGTCGGTGACCGGCCGCGCCGAGCTGGTCGAGGACGACGCGGGGCTGCTGCGCATCGGTGCGGCGATCGTGCCGCGCAACTTCCCCGAGCCGGGCCGCCCGGACTACCGGGAGATGGCCCTGTCGGGCGCGCGGGTCGGCATCATCGTCCACGCCGACCGCTGGGCGAGCTGGGACTTCGGCCGTTCAGCCGGTTAGCCGGGCGTGGGCCGTCGTGATCGCGGGCAGGAGCTCGCCGAGCACGACGGCCCGGTGCCGCGGCGACTCGTCCAGCGGGTGCAGGATCAGGTCGGTGACGCCGAGGCCGGCCAGCTCGGCGAGCTGTTCCGCGCAGGTGGCCACGTCGCCGTGGACGGTGGCCTCGCGGCCCTGGTCAGGCGAGCCGTAGAAGGCGGTGAACCAGGCGTCGATCTTCCGGTGGGCGCGGGCGCGGTCCGGCTCGACCAGCAGGTAGACGCGCTTGGCCACGCTGAAGGAGGCGCGGTCGCGGCCTTCCTGCTCGGCGACCTCGTCCAGGCGTACGGCCAGCTCCGCGAACCGGGCGGTGGTCTGCCGCCCGGCCGCCACCCAGCCGGAGCCGAGGCGCAAGGCCCGGCGCAGCGCCGGGACCGAACCGCCGCCGACCCACAGCGGCGGCGGGGCGGCGGGACGCGGGGTCACCGTGACGTCGGCGAAGGGCCAGATGGGTCCGTCGTGGGTGACGCCGCTCTCGGTCCACAGGCGGCGCACCGCCGTCAGGAACTCGTCGATGACCACGCCCGGCCGGTCCGCCCAGTCCGCCAGCCGGAGCGCGGGGAACATGCGGCGGTCACCGCTGCCGACGCCGACCACGAGCCGGCCGCCGGTGAGGTGGTCCAGGTACGCGAGCTGCTTCGCCGCCGCGATCGGGCCCCGGCCCGGGGCGACGAGGACGGCGATGCCCAGCCGGACCCGGCGGGTGTGCGCGGCGGCGAAGCCCAGCAGCGCGATCGGCTCAGGAGTGGGCATGCGCCCGGCGAGCTGATCGAGGGTCCACAGCGCGTCGACGGGCGCGGCCTCGACGTCGCGGAGCCAGGCGGCGACGTCGTCGGGGCCGGAGGCGGCGAAGCCCAGCGGCAGGTTGAGCCCGATGCGCGGGCGTGGGGCAGCGGACACGGGAGCCTCCTCGGCGAGGGCGTCGCCGTCGCGGACAGAGGGCGGCCAGCGTGCCGGGCACGCCGTTACCCCCGACGTTACGAACCGCGCCCGTAACCCCGGGGCGAACGGCGAGGCGGGAGGGTCACCGAGGACAACCAGGAGGCACGAGCATGGCAGTCGAGCGGTTCCCGGTCGAGGGGGGCCACATCATGATGTTCGCGCGGGCCGTCGGGGATCCCCACCCGGCCTACCACGGCGCGATGGACGGCACTCCGGCGATCGCCCCGCCCACGTTCGTCTGGGCGGCCGACCACTACGACCCGGACAGCGCCGTCCGCCCGAAGCCGGGCGAGCCCTGGCTGGGCTCGGGCGCGACCCCTTCCGGCGCGCCCGTCGACGACGGTGCGGGTCTCGGCCTGCACGCCGAGCAGCGGTACGAGTACCACCGGCCGGTACGCGAGGGCGACGTGCTCAGCGCGGTGGACCGGCCCGGCAGGACCTGGCGGAAGGAGGGGCGGCGCGGCGGCGCGCTCACCTTCACCGAGAGGATCACCGAGTACCGCGACCAGCGGGGCGAGCCTGTCGTGACCGCGACGATGGTGATGGTGACCACCTCCGCCACGGTGGGAGCCGGCGAATGACGACGGTGCCGACGGTGACGGCGGGCGAGACCAGGGAGCTGGTCCTCGTCCGGGATCTGACCAGGACGCGGATCGTCCAGTACGCGGGAGCCTCGGGCGACTTCAACCCGGTGCACACCGACGAGCGGTTCGCGGTGGAGGCCGCCGGTTACCCGTCGGTGTTCGCTCACGGGATGCTCACGATGGGCATGGCGGCCAGGGTGCTGACCGGCTGGTTCGGGCCGGAGTCGCTGCTGCGGTACGAGGCGCGGTTCCGCGCCCAGGTGTTCCCCGGCGCGTCGCTCACCGCCCGCGCCGAGGTCGCGTCGGTGGACGGCGACGGGACGGCCGCGGTCACGCTGACCGTGACCGACGGGCAGGACGTGGTGGTGATGACGGGGAACGCCGTCGTGCGCACGTCCGGGGAGGCGCGATGACCGCGGCGGAGCGAGGAGAGGTTGTCATGCCGGAGGAGAACCCGCTGATCGGCCGTGTCGGTTTCGGCAGCGGCACCATGATCGCGCAAGGGTACGGGCAGGTGGACGAGGACGCGGCCCGGGGCGCGGTCGAGGCCGCCTACCAGGCGGGGGTGCGCTTCTACGACACCGCGCACTTCTACGGGTCGGGACGGTCGGAGGCGATCGTCGGGGAGATCCTGCAGGACCGCCGGGACGAGGTACGGCTGTGCACCAAGGGTGGCGTGCGCTACAGCGACCCGACGAACCTGCTGACCCTGGTCTGCGACTCCTCCTACGACGCGCTGCGCCGGTTCATGGAGGAGTCGCTGACCCGGCTGCGCACCGACCACGTCGACGTCTACCTGCTGCACCAGTTCGACCCGGCACTCTCCCCCGAGCAGCAGATGGAGAACCTGCGGCGGCTCAAGGACGAGGGGCTCGCCCGCGAGGTCGGCTTCTGCAACTTCGGCGCGGAGGCGGCCAGGCGGGCGCTGGCCACCGGCATCCCGTCGGCCGTCGAGTACAGCTTCAGCCTGCTCGACCACCGCTACCTGAACGAGCTCGCCGCGTGCGGGGAGCGCGGCGGCCTGCGCGTCACCTACGGCTCGTACGTGCACGGCCTGCTGTCGGAGGACTTCGCCGAGGACCACGCGTTCGAGCCCGACGACTGGCGGGGCCGCAGCCGCCGCGAGGGGCGTTCCGGCACGTCGGGCAACGTGTTCTTCGCCGGTGACGCGTTCGCGGCCAATCTGGCGATCGCCCGGCGGCTGCGCGCGCTGGCCGAACCGCTGGGACTCTCCCTCGCCGCGTTCGTCCTCGCCCTGACGGTGCGGCAGCCGTACTCGGATGTCGCGTTGTTCGGCTGCCGTAACGCGAAGGAGGTGGCGGACGGCCTCAGCGGGCTGTCGGCCGACCTCGACGAAGAGACCCTCGCGCGCGCCGACGAGATCCTGGCGACCGCGAACCGCCCGGCCGAGAACCTGCTCGGTCTGTGAACCCACCCGGCGGCGACTGAGCGTAACGGACCCGTTAACGACGGTTCCGCAGGATCAGGACCCCCTGACGCATCGCCGTCACGTTGCAGGTGACTCCGCCGGAGTCGTCGACCCCCCGAGAGGTTGATATGCGAAAGAGCGAACCGCGAAAGAGCACACTCGCCGCCATCCTTTGCGCGGCACTGCTGGCGGCGGGGTGCGGCTCCGGCGGCGCCGAGGGCGGGGACACCGCGCAGGCGGCCGGGCTCCCCGCCACCATCAAGGTCGGCGTCCCGCTCGACCTGAGCGGCGCGGCCGGCATCGCGGGCGTGGGAACCAGCGAGCGCGACGGCGTGCGGCTGGCCGCCAAGGAGATCAACGAGACCGGCTTCCTGGGCAGCTCGAAGATCGAGCTCGTGGAGATCGACACCAAGGCGGACAAGCAGGAGGCCGTGCAGGCGGTGCTCAAGCTCGCGGCGGACCAGGTCGACGCGGTCGTGGGCTTCACCCTCACCCCGTCGTTCCTCGCCGCGGGACCGCAGCTCCAGCAGAACGGCATCCCGACGATGGCGGTGGGGCTCTCCGCGGCCGGCGTCACCGAGGTCGGCGACTACATGTTCCGCCTCTATCCGGACATGGCGAACGTGATGCCGCCCGCCGACAAGGAGTTCGCCGAGACGTTCACCGGGCTCAAGACCGCGGCCTACCTGTACCAGAGCGACTCCGAGGCGGCCAAGATCGTCATCGGCAAGCGCAAGGAGACGCTGGAGGGCATGGGCATCACGTCCGTGGGCGAGGAGACCTTCGTCGGCACCGACACCGACGTGCGGGCGCAGCTCACCAAGCTCAAGCAGGCGAACCCGGACGTGCTGGTGACCATGCCGCTGCCCGGCATGATGAGCACGATCTACCTGCAGCTCGACGAGATCGGCTACGACGGCCCGGTCTTCATGGCGCCGGACGTGAGCGACGCCACCATGGAGCAGGCGGGCAAGGCCATGCAGTGCTTCGTGTACGTGACGGCATGGAACGGCCAGAGCACCGACGGGAACAACCCGCACTTCCTCGACTACTGGCAGCAGCACGGCGCGAAGCGCTCCGCCACCGTGTTCGAGGCGGCGGGCTACGCGTCTCTCTGGTCGATGGCGCACGCGTTCAAGACGGCGGGCAGCACCGACAAGAAGACCGTCCGGGACACGCTCGCCGCCCTGGACGGCATCGACACGCCGTTCGGCAAGATCGGCTTCACCGAGAACCGCGCCGCCAGCATCAAGGGCACCAAGCTCCAGATCGTGGACAGCACGATCAAGCTGTTCGACCCGCAGACGGCCACAAGCTGCAGCTGACCCCACCCGCGACACCCCCGCCCCCGACCCCCGCCGCCCCGGCACGCCACTCCACCCGGCGTGCCGGGGCGGCGCCGTTGCGGGCCCGCAGAAAGGACCTTCACCATGACCTTGGGCATCAGCCATCTCGTCCACGCCAACGTGGTCTGCACGGACTTCGACCGGTCGTTCGACTTCTACACCCGCGTGCTCGGCGCCCGCCTGCTCGGGACGGTCTTCGAGTTCGACGCCGGCGCGGACTTCCAGGCGATCCTCGACGTCACGGGCTCGGTGCGCTGCAAGGCGGCGCTGCTCACCTGGAGCGACGACGACGCCGCGACCTACCTCGACCTGCTGTGCTACCTCGACGAACGCGGCGAGCCCGTCCCCCGTACGGCCAAGCAGCCCGGCCTGGCCCGGCTCGGCCTGCGCGTCCGCGACATGACGGCGACGCTCGCCCGGATCCGCGAGCTGGACGTGCCCGTGGTCGCCGGGCCGGTCACGCTCACCCCCATGCCGGGCCGGCACCGCCACGTGGTCACGATCCGCGACCCGGACGGGATCATGCTGAACCTCATGGAGTTCCCGGAACTCGGTTCCGGCCGTGGATAACGCCCGCGCCGGGGCGACGAGCCACGTAACGGTGGCGTTAACGAGCAGGCGGAACGCTGGGCCCCGATCTCGTCACACCGAAACCAGCCTGGTCCCCAAGGCTGTGAGAGGGAGCGGAGGATGGTGTGCAGCAGACCATTAACGGCTTGGCCTTGGGAAGTACGTACGCCCTGCTGGGCGTGGGCGTCACCTTGGTGTGGGGTGTCCTCGGCATCCTGAATTTCGCGCACGCGCAGATCCTGACCTGGGGCAGCTTCGCCGCGCTGGCGGCCCTGCACCTGGGCGTGCCGGTGCCGCTGGCCATCCTGGTGGGCATGGTGGCGGCCGGCGTGCTGTCGGTGCTTCTCGACCTCGCCGTCCTCGCCCCGCTCCGGTCCAGGAAGGCGCCCGAGTTCTCCTTCGTGGTCGCGACGATCGGCGTGTCCCTCGTCCTCACCACGATCCTGCGCGCCTACACCGACGCGCAGACCGAGGCGTTCCCCCGGCAGGGCTTCCCGGTGGGGGCCTTCGAGGTGGCGGGGCAGAACGTGCCGCGGCTCCAGGTCGTCATGCTGGCGATCGCGGTCGTGGCGATGGCCGGCCTCGCCTTCTGGCTGAACCGCACCAGGTCGGGCCGGGCCGTGCGGGCGGTCGCCCACAACCGTGAGACCGCCGAACTGCTCGGCGTGAACAGCCAGCTCGTCTTCTCGGTCTGTTTCTTCGTCGCCGGCGGCCTCGCCGCGGTGGCGGGCATCTTCGTCGCGGCGTCGGCGGCCCAGGTGTCGTACTCGTCCGGTGACGGGCTCCTGCTGGTGGCCTTCGCCGTCATCATCCTCGGCGGCATGGGCTCGGTGAAGGGCGCGATCGTCGGCGGCCTCGTGCTCGGGGTCATCGAGGTGTACGCGACCTCGTACGTCTCCAGCGTGTTCCGGGAGATCATCGCCTTCGCGACCATCCTCGCGGTGCTGGTCGTGCGGCCGTCCGGGTTCTTCGGCAAGAAGGAGGCCGCCCGTGTTTGAGTGGCTCGAACCGCTCCAGCTCTTCCGGCTGGACACCGCTCTCATCCTCACCCTGCTCGTGGTGAGCGTGCACGTCACGTTCCGGGTCGGCATCATGTCGCTCGCCCCGATGGGGTTCGCCGCGGTCGGCGGCTACACGGCGGCCCTCATCTCCACCAAGTCGGAGCTGCCGTTCGCCGTCGGCCTCCTCGCCGCGACGGTGCTGGCCGGCGCGATCGGCGCGCTGTTCGCCCCGCCGGTGCTGCGGCTGCGCGGCATCTACATGGCCCTTGGCAGCCTCGCCCTGGCGCAGGCCATCGTGGTGCTGATCCGGATCAGCGACTTCACCAACGGGCCGAACGGCATCGCCGGCATCCCGGTCGAGGTGCGGACCGAGTATCTCGTCATCGCGCTGGTCGTGGCCTTCCTCGTCCTGGAGCTCGGCCACCGCTCCTACTTCGGCCGGGCCGCCAAGGCGGTGCGGCTGGACGAGCGCACCGCCGAGGGCCTGGGCGTGAACGTGTTCCGGGTGCGGTTCGTGGCCTTCACCGCGGCCGCCGCGATCGCCGGTTGCGCCGGGGCGCTGGAGGCGCACCGGACCATGGTGATCAGCCCCGACCAGTACGGCTTCGCCACCCTGGTGATCGTGTTCACGTACGTGCTGGTCGGCGGGAACGGGCACTGGGCCGGGCCGGTCCTGGTCACCTGGGGGCTGACGATCCTGCGCGACTTCCTGGCGGTCGCCGGCTCGCACTGGGAGGACATCGTCTACGGCGTGCTGCTCGTGGTGGTGCTGCTGGTCGCGCCGAACGGCCTGTCCGACCGCTCGCTCTACCGGGGGCTGAGACGACGATGGCGGGACCGGGGGAACCCGCCGCCGCCCAAGATCGACGAACCCGCGGAGAAGGTGGCGAGCCCATGACCGCCCTGCTGGAACTGTCCGGAGTGAGCAAGCACTTCGGTGGGATGAAAGCCGTCGACGACGTCTCGTTCACCGTGCGGCAGGGCGCCGTCTGCGGCCTCATCGGGCCCAACGGCGCCGGCAAGACGACCGTCGTCAACCTCATCAGCGGCTATCTCAAGCCGACGAGCGGGACCATCCGGCTCGCCGGGGAGAACGCGGCCGACCTGCGGCCGCATCGCCTCGCCGCCGCGGGCGTCGCCCGCACGTACCAGAATCTGCAGCTCTTCGAGGAGAGCACGGTCCTGGAGAACGTCCTCATCGGCCGCCACCTGTCCTTCAAGGGCCGCCGCTGGCAGATGGGCCGGACCCGCACGAGGGAGGAGGCCGAGCAGCACGAGGTGGCCCGGCGGCTCATCGACCGCGTGGGCCTCACCGACGTGATCGACGCCGACGTGGCGGAGCTCTCCTACGGCATGCGGCGACGCGTCGAGATCGCCCGCGCGATGGCCACCGAGCCCCGGCTGCTGCTGCTCGACGAGCCCACCGCCGGGATGAACCGCACCGAGTCCGACGAGATCGGCGAGCTGATCCTGTCGATCAACGCCGAGGGCGTGACGGTGCTGCTCGTCGACCACAACGTCCGGCTCGTCACGGCGGTCTGCCACCGCGTCGTCGTGCTCGACTGGGGCCGCGTCCTCACCGAGGCGGGGCCCACCGAGGTCTGGCAGGACCAGCGGGTGAAGACGGCCTATCTCGGCACCCACGACCGTCACGCAGTGGAGGCACCCGATGCTGGTCGTTGATTCCCTCGTGACCCGCTACGGCGCTGTGGAGGCGCTGCACGGTGTGAGCCTCACGGTCGGCGCCGGTGAGGCCGTCGCCATCGTCGGACCGAACGGCGCCGGCAAGACCACCCTGCTGCGCACCATCTCCGGCCTGGTGCGGCCCGCCGCCGGCACCGTCGCGATCGACGGCCGCGTGATGGGACGGACGGCCGCGTACCGGATCGCCCGGCTCGGCGTCAGCCACGTGCCCGAGGGGCGCGCGATCCTGTCCACGCTCACCGTGCGGGACAACCTGCTCATGGGCGGCTACCGGCTGCCCGCCGGCGGGATCGACGCCCGGATGGCCGAGATGATCGACCTGTTCCCGGTGCTCGGGCGCAAGCTCGACGACCTCGGCGGGGTGCTCTCCGGCGGCGAGCAGCAGATGCTGGCGATCGCCCGCGGGCTCATGGCCAGGCCGCGGCTGCTCATGATCGACGAGCCGTCGATGGGGCTCGCCCCGCGCGTCGTCGGCGACGTGCTGGAGGCGCTGCAGCGGGTGGTCGCCACCGGCACCGCCGTCCTCATCGCGGAGCAGAACGCCGGCCTGGCGCTGGAGGTGGCCGACCGGGCCTACGTGATGGTCGTCGGCGACGTCGTCACCTCCGGCCGCAGCGCCGACCTCGACGAGAACAGCCTCCTGGAGACCTACCTGGCCTGACGCGACCTCAGGTGGCCAGGTGGAAACGGCCGGGCCGGCGGTGACCCCGCCGGCCCGGCCGTCTCGTTTCCCCGCCCCTACAGGCGTTCCTCGCTACTACAGGCGTTCGATGATGGTGACGTTGGCCTGGCCGCCGCCCTCGCACATCGTCTGGAGGCCGTAGCGTCCGCCGGTGCGCTCAAGGTGGTTGAGCAGCGTCGTCATCAGCCGCGCGCCGGTGGCGCCGAGCGGGTGACCCAGGGCGATGGCCCCGCCGTTGGGGTTGACCTTGGCCGGGTCGAAGCCGGTCTCCTTCAGCCAGGCGAGCACCACCGGCGCGAACGCCTCGTTGATCTCGACGGCGTCGATGTCGGCCGGTGTCATCCTGGCCCGCCGCAGGGCCCGCTCCGTCGCGGGGATCGGCGCGGAGAGCATCATGATCGGGTCGTCGGCCATCACGCTCATGTGGTGGATCCGCGCCCTGGGGGTCAGCCCGAGGTGCTTCACCGCGCGCTCGCCGGCGATCAGCAGGGCCGCGGAGCCGTCGCTGATCTGGCTCGCGCAGGCGGCCGTGATGCGCCCGCCGGGCAGCAGCGTAGGCAGCGACCGGATCTTCTCCCAGTTCGGCTCGCGCGGGCCGTCGTCGGCGCTGACGCCGTTCAGCGGCGCGATCTCCGGCTCGAAGAGCTTGGCGGCGTTCGCCCGCAGCGCCCGTTCGTGCGACTCGACGGCGAACTCCTCCATCTGCTCGCGGGAGATGTCCCAGTGCGTGGCCATCATCTCCGCGCCGCGGAACTGGCTGACCTCGCCGTCGCCGAACCGCGCGGTCCAGGCGGGCGAGGTGGAGAACGGGTCGTCGAAGCCGAGCGCCTGCCCGGCGTTCGCCGCCGACATGAGCGGGACCATGCTCATGTTCTGCACCCCGCCGGCCACGACCAGGTCCATCGTCCCGCTCATCACGGCCTGCGCGGCGAAGTGCACGGCCTGCTGGGCCGACCCGCACTGCCGGTCGATGGTCACGCCGGGCACGTGCAACGGGAACCCCGCCGCGAGCGAGCAGGTGCGCGCGATGTCGAACGACTGCGGACCCACCGAGTCCACGTTGCCGAACACCACGTCGTCGACGAGCCCGGGGTCGATCCCGGTCCGCTCGACCAGGGCGCGGATGCTGTGGGCGCCCAGGTCGGCGGGATGGACGGTGCTCAGCGGCCCGCCGCGCCTGGTCACCGGGGTACGGACGGCATCGATGATGAAAGCTTCAGCCATGCCGGGAGGCTACGGACGCGGCGTTAACCGGGTGTGCGCCCGGCGGCCGTCCGGCGTTACCCGGCCCGTGCGAGGCCGTCAGGAGGGCAGGCCGCCGCGTTCGACGAGCTGCCGGGCGATGACGTTGAGCTGGATCTCGTTGGTGCCCTCGCCCACGATCATCAGCGGGGCGTCGCGGAAGTAGCGCTCGACGTCGAACTCGGTGGAGTAGCCGTAGCCGCCGTGCACCCGGATCGCGTCGAGGGCGATCTCCATCGCGACCTCCGAGCAGAACAGCTTGGCCATGCCCGCCTCCATGTCGCTGCGCTCGCCCGAGTCGTAGCGTTCGGCCGCGTACAGCAGCAGCCGGCGGGCGGCGGTCAGCTTGGTGCCCATCCCGGCGAGGTGGTTGCCGACGGCCTGGTGCTGCCAGATCGGCCTGCCGAACGACTCGCGCTGCTGGGCGTAGGCGAGGGCGTCGTCGAACGCGGCCCTGGCCACCCCGGTCGCCCGCGCGGCCACCTGGATGCGGCCGATCTCCAGGCCGCGCATCATCTGCCCGAAGCCGGCGCCCTCCACGCCGCCGAGCAGCGCGTCCGCCGGGACCCGCGCGCCGTCGAAGACCAGCTCGCAGCTCTCCACGCCCTTGTAGCCGAGCTTGGGCAGGTCGGCGGTGACGGTGACCCCGGGGACCTTCTCCACCAGCAGGACGGAGATGCCGCGGTGCCGGGGCTCGGCCTCGGGGTCGGTCTTGCACAGCAGCGCCACCAGGCCCGACCTGCGGGCGTTGCTGATCCAGGTCTTGGTGCCGTCGATCACGTACTCGTCGCCCTCGCGCCGGGCCACGGTGCGCATCGCCTGCAGGTCGGAGCCGCCGCCCGGCTCGGTGAGCGCCATCGTCGCGCGCAGCTCGCCGGTCGCCATCCGCGGCAGGTAGCGGTCCTTCTGCTCCTGGGTGCCGTACGCCAGGATGAGCCTGGCCACCACGGTGTGGCCGCCCATCGCCCCGGCGAGGCTCATCCATCCCCGGGCCAGCTCTTCCGTGATCATCGCGAAGCACGGGGTCGAGACCTGGACGTCGCCGTACGGCTCGGGGATGGCCAGGCCGTAGACGCCCATCCGCTTCATCTGGTCGATCAGCTCGCCCGGGTAGGTGTTGGCGTGCTCCAGCTCCCGCACGACCGGCCGCACCTCGCGGTCGACGAAGTCGCGCACCGCCTCGACCATGGCCGTCTCTTCGGCGTTCAACGTCATCGGTACTCCTTCGGCGCGGTCAGATGATCTTCTCGTTCGCCAGGTCGGCGATCTTCTCGGGTGAGTGGCCCAGCTCGGCCAGGACGGCCGCGGTGTGCTCGCCGACGGCGGGCACCGGGTCCATCCGCGGCTCCTCGCCGCCGAGCGAGACCGGGGGCAGCAGCGCCCGGATGGAACCGCCCGGCGTGTCGACGTCCCGCCAGCGGCCGCGCTCCCGCAGCACCGGGTGGCGCAGGAAGTCGTCGACCGTGTTGACGCCGGCGTTCGCGATGCCCGCCCGGTCGAGCAGGGCGGAGGCCTCGGCCGAGCCGAAGGCGGCGAAGCGGGCGGCCACGATCGCTTCGAGCGCGTCGCGGTTGGTCACGCGGAGCGGGTTGGTGGCGAAGCGTGGATCGGTGGCGAGCTCGGGCTCGTCGAGGAACTCCGCGCAGAAGCGCACCCATTCGGTCTCGTTCTGGATCGAGATCAGGACCGTGCGCCCGTCGCCCGCGGTGAACGGCCCGTACGGGGCGATGGTGGCGTGCCGGGCGCCCGCGCGCGGCTGCTGGCGGCCGCTGCCGGCGGTGTAGTAGGCGGGCTGGCCCATCCACTCGGCCAGCGCCTCGAACAGCGAGACCTCCAGGGTGGCGCCCTCGCCCGTGAGCTGCCGCTGGTAGAGGGCGGTGAGGATGGCGCTGAAGCCGTACATCCCGGCGGCGATGTCGGCGACCGAGATGCCGACCCGGGCGGGCTCGTCCGCGGACCCGGTCAGCGAGACCAGCCCGGCCTCGCACTGGGCGAGCAGGTCGTAGGCCTTGCGGCCGGCCCACGGCCCGTCGCTCCCCCAGCCGGTGATGCCGAGGACGATCTTGCGCGGGTCGCGGGCCCGCACGGCGGCGGCCGACAGCCCGAGCCGGTCGGCCGCGCCCGGCCCGAGGTTCTGCACCAGCACGTCGGCCCGGCCGACCAGCTCGTGCAGGATCTCCCGGCCGCGCGGGGTCTTCACGTCCAGCGTCACCGACTCCTTGGACCGGTTGAGCCAGACGAAGTAGCTGGACTGTCCCTTGATCGACTCGTCGTAGCGCCGGGCGAAGTCGCCGGACCCGGGACGCTCGATCTTGATCACCCGGGCGCCGAGGTCGGCGAGCTGGCGGGTCGCGAACGGCGCGGCCACCGCGTGCTCGAGCGCGACCACGGTGATCCCTGTAAGTGGCAGCACGTCTTCCCTTTCGTCCCAAAATAAAATATATAATCTGGGTACGAAACACCAGACCTGCCACGATGACCATCGTCTGAACAGGGATTTCCAGGGCCGGTCAACTATATAGAGACGTCCGGCTAGGCGGAGTGCTGCTCGTCCGCCGCCCGCCTGTCGAACTGCCGGGCCAGCAGGTCGCCGGCGTTGGCGATGTGATCGCGCATCGCCGCCCGCGCCGCCTCAGCGTCCTGGGCGCGCAGGCCCTCCAGGATCCTCGAATGGTCGTGCAGGGTGGCCTGCGGCCAGCCCTCGATCTCCGAGTAGAAACGGGTGGGGATGTAGCGCCCGGTCAGGGTCAGCACCCAGGTGATCTTGCGGGCGCCGGCGACCAGGTTGATCAGCCGGTGGAAGGCGTGGTTCTTCTCCTCCAGCAGCGCCAGGTCCTTGCGGTACGCCGCCGCGAGCAGCTCGTGGTGGAGGGCGTCGAGCTCGTCGAGCTCATCGGGCGTCGCCCGGACGGCGGCCCTGGCGGCCAGCTCCCCCGAGATCAGCGCGTGCGCCTCGAACAGGTCGCGGACGTCCTGCCCGGTCAGCGGCGCCACCTGGAAACCGCGCCGGGGCAGCAGCTCCAGGAAGCCCTCCACGCGCAGCACGTGCAGCGCCTCGCGGGCCGGGGTCGCGGAGATGCCGAGCGCCTGGCCGACGGCCTCCGGCCGCACCGAGTCGCCCGGCCGCCACTGCCCCGACATGATCATGCTGCGCACGTAGGCGGCGGCGTCTTCGCTGAGCTGCGGACGCCCCGCCTCTGCCGCCCTCGCGCCCATCGCACCGCCTCTCGCGCCGGCCGTCCCGGCGGGTGTCGCGCTGAAGATCCTAGAGGGGCGGCGTGCCGTACGACACCCGCACCGGCGCATATATTATCCGCCTGACACCGGAGAAGAGGCCCAGCGGATCAGGCGTTCCGCTCTATATCAGGCCCGCCGGGGCGCGGTGTGCCCCAGGACGGCCGGGACGACGGTGTCCCACCGGGCGCGGGGGAAGACCTCGTGGCCGGTCTGCTCCATCGCCAGGAAGCGCGCCCCGGGGATCTCCCCGGCCAGGGCGCGGCCGTGCTCGACGGGGAACATCGGGTCCTCGGCGCCGTGCGGCACCAGCGTCGGCACGGCGATCCGCCCGAGCCGGCCCCGCCACGGCTCCCCGGCGTCGATCATGAACGGGTTGGTCACCTGGGCGGCGACGTTCACCGTACGGTCGGCCACCCGGGTGGCCATGGCCCGCATGCCCGCCTCGCCGAAGGGCCGGGAGGCGGCGGCGAACGGGCGCTCGGCCTCCACCAGATAGGAAGATCCACGCCGAAGCCCGCCCGGCCCACCTCGCCTCGATCCGCCGCCACTTCACCGGCTCGTTGTCCGCCCGGCAGCTCGAAGCCCTGATCGACGTCGAACGGACCGTCGCCCGGTGCCCGGGCGACGGTCCGGACGCCACCTGAAGGTCCCGCCCGCCGCGGTGGCCGGTCAGATCCTGTCGGGGTGCGGCCGGAACCGCGGTCCGCCGAGCGCCTCGTACCAACTGGCGACCTTGTCACCGGGCGGGGCCACCGCGTCGATCGCGGCCAGCTCCTCGACGGTCCACGCGATCGCCAGCGACTCCGCGCACGAGTCGAGGTCGGCCAGCCGCTCCGGCCCGCACAGCACGCTCGTCACGCCGGGCCGGCGCACCACCCAGGAGAAGGCGAGCTGGGCCACGGTCACGCCGTGCCGCGCAGCGATCTCCTCCAGCACGTCGAGCACGTCGAACACGGCGTGGCTGAACCGGTCACCGGCGAAGCCGGCGAGCACCCCGCCCGCGCCGTACCTGCTGCCGTCGGGCGGCGGTTCGCCGCGCCGGTACTGTCCCGTGAGCACCCCGCCGCCGAGCGGCGCCCACGGGTTGACCGCGATCCCGAACGTCTCGGCCATCGGCAGCAGCTCACGCTCGACCCGCCGGTCGAGGATGTTGTACGGCGGGGTCTCGGCCACGATCCGGTTGAGCCCGAGCTCCTTGGCCACCCAGAGCGACTCGACGACCTCCCACGCGGCGGACGTGCTCACCCCGAGGTAACGGACCTTGCCCGCGCGGACGAGGTCGTCCAGGGCGCGCAACGGCTCGTCGACCGGCGTGCCGGGGTCGAACCGGTGCAGCGTGAACACGTCGACGTGGTCCGTGCGCAGCCGCCGCAGGCTCTGCTCGCACTGGCGGATCAGATGGCGGCGGCTCACGCCCCGCCCGTTGGGATCGTCGGGGTCGACCGGCATGTACGCCTTGGTGTTGATCACCACCCGGTCCCGCCGGGACGACCCGCCGAGGTTGGCCCCCAGGATCGACTCACTGCGGCCCGGCGCCCCGCCGTAGTTGTTCGCCGTGTCGAAGAAGTTGACGCCGAGGTCGAGCGCCCGATCGATGATCCGGGCCGACTCTGCCTCGTCGGCCCGGTCGCCGAACATCCAGCACCCGAGACCCAGGGCGCTCACCCGCACGCCGGTCCGCCCGAACGGCCGGTACTCCATCCCGGTCACTCCTCACTCCACGCCCGCGACCGCGCGCACAGCATCGGCCAGCGGGACGAACGGCTCGGCGCCCGGCGCGGCGCCGAGGAACATCCGGTTGTGCGTGATGACGACGGCCAGGCCGCTCGCCAGGTCGGCCCAGCCCATCGACCCGCCCACCCCGGCGTGCGCGAGCACCTGCTCCGACCTGCCGAGCAGCGGGTCGGCGGGCGGGGACTCGCCGCCCAGCCAGAAGCCGCCGGTGCCGATCCAGGTGTGGCCCTGGTAGACCTCGTCGAACTCGCCGGCGCCCGGTCGCGGCCGGGTCAGGGCGAGCAGCCGGTCGGCCGAGAGGTACCGGCGGCCACCCAGCTCGCCGCGGTTGGCGAGCAGGCTGAAGAACCGCGCGCCGGCCCGGGCCGACATCACCGCGCCGGCCGCCGGGACCGACGCCGACCGGAACCTGGGGTCGTTCCAGCGGTCGGCGTCCGGGCGGATCTCCGGCGGCATCGACAGCAGCGGCACGCCGGTCATCGGCGCCCGCTTGGGCGGGTTCGATCCCCAGGTCAGCCGGGCGACCCGGGGCTCGTGCTCCGCGGGAAGCACGTCCCAGACGTCGTCGGCGCCGATCGGCAGGCACAGCTCCTCGCGGAGGAACCGGTCGTACGGGCGATGGCCCGGATCGGTGCGGCGGATGACCTCACCGAGGATGTGCCCGAAGCTGATCGAGTGGTAGAGGGAGCGTTCGCCCGGCGGGTGCAGCGGTTCGACGCCCGCGAGCCAGGAGGTGATGGCGTCCCAGTCCGCCAGGCCGGCGGCGTCCAGGTCCGGCGGCATGTGCGGCACCCCGGCGCGGTGCGTGAGCACCTGACCGACGGTGATGCGTTCCTTGCCCCGCTGCCCGTACTCCGGCCAGTACGTCGCGACCGGCTCGTCCATGTCCACGAGCCCGCGCTCGCACTGGAGCTGGATCGCCGTCGCGAGCAGCGCCTTGCTCACCGAGAAGACAGGGAACAGCGTGTCGCCGTCGACCGGCCGGCCGTCCCGCGGGTCGGCGACGCCGGTCCACGCGTCGACGATGAGCTCCTCGCCCAGGTAGGCCGCGACCTGCACGCCCACCTCGCCCAGCTCGACGGCGCGGGCGAGCGCCTTGTCGATCCGATCGTCCGACCTCATTGCCCGGCTCCCTCTTTCGTCCGTACGGTCTCGTCCGGTGCTTCTCCCGGCTCCGGCGGTTCCTCCTCCGCCGACCCGTCGCCGAGGTACGCGGCGATGACCCGGGGGTCACGGCGCACCTCGCCCGGGGTGCCGTCGGCGATGATCCGCCCGCGTTCCATCACGATCACCCGGTCGCACACCCGCATGACCAGCTCCATGTCGTGCTCGACGACCAGCACTCCCATGCCGCGCTCGTCGGCGAGCCGCCGGAGCAGCACGCCCAGCTCGGCCGACTCGGTCGAGCTCAACCCGGCCGCGGGCTCGTCGAGGCAGAGGACGGACGGCTCGGCGGCCACCGCGCGGGCGATGCCGACCAGCCTCCGGCGGCCGTACGGCAGTTCGGTGGGCAGCCGGTCGAGGTCGGGGCCGAGCTCGAACAGCTCGACGGCGGCGAGCGCCCCCGCGGTGAAGGCGGTCGGGCGCGGCCAGACCAGGTCGGTCACGTACGCGCTGCCGGACCGGGCGTCGACCGACGCCTTGAGGTTGTCGGCCACGGTCATGTCGTCGAAGAGTTCGAGGCTCTGGAACGACCGGCCGATGCCCTCGCGGACCCGGCGGTACATCTTCATGGACCCGATCGGCTTGTCGCCGAGCGTGACCGTGCCGGCCTTCGGCCTGGTCGCGCCGGTGACGGCGTCGATCAGGGTCGTCTTGCCCGCGCCGTTGGGCCCGATGAGGCCCACGACCTCGCCCGGCGCGACGTCCAGCGAGGCGTCGTCGACCGCGACCACACCGCCGAAGGCGACCGTCAGCCCCTGACCTCGCAGCATCCGCCCCGGCACACGGGCGGGCGGGGCGGCGGTGGCGGCGGTCACCGGAGCCGGGCGGGACCTGCGGGGCAGGTGGATGTGCCGCCCGAGGCCCTCCGCCGCCCCGTCCGGCCGCGCCTGCAGGTACCAGATGGACAGCACGCCGCCCACGAGCGCGATCCACAGCGGCGTCGTCGCGCTCTCCGAGTCGAGCAGCGTGGAGATGAAACCGCCGGGATGCCCGAGCACGCCGAGGAACGGCCCGGCGATGTATCCGATGCCGCCCAGGACCACCTGGGACATGCCCAGGATCGAGTCGAAGGCCGCGAAGCCCCGCTCGAACACCATGGTCGGCTGCCGGAACACCACGAGGATCCCGCCCAGCGCGGCGATCGCCGCCGAGAGGGCGAACGCGTAGAGGCGGACCCGCCACGGGTTCAGCCCGACGGATTCGGCGGCCCGCTCGTTCGTGCGGACCGCGATCATGCGCCGCCCGACGCGGCCGCGCCGCACGTTGGCGACCACGAGTCCGGCGAGGACGAACGCGACCAGGCACACGATCGCCCAGCGCTCGGGATGGACGAGCGAGTCGACCCGCCAGCCGAACACCGTCAGCGGCCCCGGCAGCGGCGTGTAGGCGCCGGAGTACGTCGGGTTCTGCAGCAGCACGCCCTGGATCGCCACGGCGGAGCCGAGCGTCGCCACCGCGAAGTTCACCCCGCGGGTGCGCAGCAGCGGCACGCCGAGCAGCGCGCCGACGGCGAACGTCGCGACCAGGCTGAGCGCGATCGCCAGGAGGAACGGCATCCCGGTACGGGTCAGCAACAGCCCGGTGATCACCGCGCCGATGCCGGCGAAGCTGAACTGGCTGAGCGACAACTGGCCGGTGTAGCCGGTGATGACGACGCTGGAGAGCAGGATGATCCCGTACGTGCAGGTGATCGTCAGCGCGGTGACGTACGACAGGTCGAACACCGTCGTGAGCAGCACGATCGCGGCGCCGACGAGCACGAGCAGGATCAGCGGGCGGACGTGGCCGTCGCCGACCTTGGGCCGCCGCTCGACGAGGGCCGTGCGGATCCGGCCGCCCGTGCCGCGCCACACCATCACCAGCACGATCAGCAGGAACGGCACCGCGTCCGCCCAGCCGGGCGTGGCCACGTAGCGGGTCACCTCGGCCTGGGTGACGCCGATGAGCAGGGCGCCCAGGTACGTCAGCGGGAACGACCGCAGCCCGCCGATGAGCGCGGCGGCGAGCGCGGGGACGATCAGGTGGGTCAGGGTGACGATCTGCACCCCGACGATCGGCGCGAGCAGGACACCGGCGACCCCGGCGAACACCGAGCCGATCACCCAGTTGGCGGTCGCGATCCGGACCGGGGAGACGCCCAGCGCCGCCGACGCGATCGGGTTCTCCGCCTGCGCCGAGGTGGCCAGCCCGAACCGGGTGCGGCCGTAGCAGACGGTGAGCAGTGCGACGAGCACGGTGGCGATGAGGAAGGTGATGATCCGGTCCTGGCCCAGGTGGATCCCGAACAGCGACACCGGATCGGTGGGGAAGAGCGGCTGGACGATGCGCTCCTCCGCGCCGTACCTCAAGGTCAGCGCCGACTGCACGACCACGAGCACGATCAGCGAGACGCAGGTGCGGCTGAGCGTCGACGTGCGCGCCATGCGCTGGATCGCCAGCCGGTAGGTCAGGAAGCCGCACAGCGCGGCGGCGAGCAGCGCGCCGGGCACCGCGAGCACGGGCGAGAGCGCCAGGCCCGCGTTCAGCTCCCAGTACGCGAACGCCGCGACGGTCCCGACGATGCCGTGGGAGAAGTTGATGATGCCGGACCCGCGGTAGGCGATCACGATGCCGAGCGCGGTCAACGCCAGGAGCGACCCCGACGACATCCCGACCAGCGCGAGCTGGATGGCGCCGTTCATGACCCGTGACCTCCGATCGCGGCGGGCGCGTCGTCGGCCTGTTCGGACGCCGCCGACAGGTAGCTGGCCTCGATCTCGGCCAGCCGCGATCCCATCTCGGCGGCCGTGCCCTCGATCACGATCTCTCCCCGGCGCAGCACGCAGACGCGGTCGGCCACCTGGAGAGCGCGCTGCACCCGTTCCTCGACGATGAGCACGCCGACGCCCCGGTCGGCGGCGGCGCGCAGACCGGTGAGCAGCCGGGCCACGATGAGCGGGGCCAGGCCGAGGGTCAGCTCGTCGGCGAGCAGCACCTTCGGCGCACCGGCCAGCGCCCGGGCCAGGGTGAGCATCTGCTGCTCGCCACCCGACATCAGCCCCACCTTCCGGTCCAGGAGCGGCTCCAGCTCGGGCATCAGCGCCAGGCTCTCCTCGACGCCGCCGCGGCCGAGCCGGAGGTTCTCCCGGCAGGTGAGGCCCATGAAGACCGAGCGGTCCTCGCAGATCAGCGCCATGCCGGCGTCGGCCCTGCGGTGCAGCCCCTCGGGCGCGGGCCGCCCGTCGAGCCGGACGGAGCCGGAGATCGGCGTCAGGACCCCGGCCAGGGCCAGCAGGGTCGTGGTCTTGCCGGCGCCGTTCGCGCCCAGCAGCGCGACGATCTCACCCGGACGCACCGCCACCGACACCCCCTTGAGCACGGGGAGATGGCCGTAGCCGACCTCGAGGTCTACCGCCTCGAGGATCGGCTCCGTCCGGTCGCCGGTCCGGCTCACCCGTCCGCCTTGACGGCGTCGAGCACGCTGAACGGCTCGGCCGCCGGGCCGTAGGTGCCGTCCTTGACCGTGTACGTGACGACGTTGGTGTTGAGGATCCGGCTGAAGTCCTTGATGCCGAGCGGCGTGGTGAGGTCGATGGCCGGTCCGACACCGGTCTCGACGGCGTCGAGGGTGCCCAGCGTCTGCTGCATCGCCTTGGCGTCGATCGGGCCCTGGATGGCTTCGGCGGCCGCCTTCACCACCGCCACCGCCGACCACGCGACCACGCCGGCCGACGTCGGATTCGCGTCCGGCTTGTACTTCTTCATCGCGTCGCGGAAGGCGACCATGCCGGGCTCGTCACTGTTGACCGGCAGGAACGAGTCGGACAGCAGCACGCCTTCGGCGGGCTTGCCCACCTGCTCGATGAGCGCCTGGGTGAGCGACGCGGCGGCGAGCCCGGCCTTCACCCCCGGCGCGCCGGCGCCGAGTGCCGCGATCGCCTTGCCCGCCTCGCCCGGCGGCAGCGCGATCACGACGCAGTCCGCGCCGTTCGACACCACCTGGGCGACCGGGGCTCCGTAGTCGGCGTTGGTGGTCGGCACGGCGATCTTGGCGTTCAGCTTCATGCCGAGCGACTTCAGGCCCGCGTCGGCGAAGTCGGCCGAGGCGATCGAGGACGGCAGCGACTGCGTGATCGCGTCGACCTTCTTGCAGCCGTAGGTCTTGACCAGGCCGATCGCGGCCCCGCTGAACGACACCGGCGTGCCGCCGGGGATCGGCCAGGAGTTGGGGCTGGTGAACTCGAGGGGGTTGATCGGGTGGCTGAGCAGCGGGATGCCGGCCTGTTCGAGCACGGGCACCATGCCGCTGCCGCCGACCGACAGGCCGCCGATCACGGCGATGGCCCCCTGGGCGACGGCGTCCTGAGCGCACTTCGCGCTCACGTTGGGGTCGGCCTGGTCGTTGCAGACCGTCAGCTCGACCTTGCGCCCGGCGATGCCGCCGGCGTCGTTCACCGCGGCCACGGCGGCCTCGATCGCCGCCGCCTGGTCAGGGAACCCGACGGACGGCGCGGACACGGTCAGGATGCCGACGAGCTTGAGCGGAGCCGCGCCGGACGAGGCGGCGGGCTGCGCGGCGGACGCGACCTCGTCCTCGGCCGAGCACGCCGCGATCGAGATCAAGGTAGAGGCCGCCAGGGCGACGGCCGCGAGCCGTCGGGAGCGGGCGGGGCGGTTGGTTCTGGTGGGCATGACCCGGTTCGGCATGACCCGGTTCGGCATGACCCGGTTCGGCATGACCCGGTTTGGCATGGCTCTGTTCGGCACGGCTCTGTTCGGCATGGCGATGGTCCCATCGGCTGGTCACGGTATGCGCCCCCCGACGCGTTAGGGGGGATCGTGATCGCGCTCTGTTACCCGCCGCATTACCGACCGCGACGAATGGGCTCCGGTAACAAGTCCCGGCCGCTCGTGACCCCTTCCGGGGGCGCTCAGGCCGCCTGGAAGGAGCGCCGCGACAGGCCGACGCCGTAGCCGTCGAGGGTCGTGACCACCGGCGCGGTGGGGTCGGTGGCCGCGCCCAGGGTGACGAAGATCGGGGTGAAGTGCTCCACGGTCGGGTGCGCGTACGGCATGCCGGGGGCGAGGGTGCGGAAGCGGGCGAGCTCGGCGACGTCGCCGCGGGCGAGCGCGTCCGCGGCCCAGGCGTCGAAGTCGGACGACCAGCCGGGCACCTTGTTCTCCTGGAACATCTCCCTGGTCAGGTACGGCAGGCCGTGCGTCATGTGGCCCGAGCCGATCACCAGCACGCCCTGCTCGCGCAGCGGACGCAGCCGCTCGCCGATGGCCAGCAGCCGGTCGGGGTCCTCGGTGGGCAGGCTCAGCTGCAGCACCGGGATGTCGGCGGCCGGGTACATGATCTTCAGTGGCACCCAGGCGCCGTGGTCCAGCCCGCGGCTGGTGTGCCGGTGCACCTGCCCGGTGTCCGGCATGACGCCGACGACCTGCCGCGCCAGTTCTCCGGCGTCGGGCGTGTCGTAGCGGAAGGTGTAGTACAACGCGTCGAAGCCGCCGAAGTCGTACACCAGCTCACCGGGACGTTCGGCGCTCACCGAGAGGGGCGCGGACTCCCAGTGCGCGGAGACGACCAGGATCGCCTTCGGCTTGGGCAGGGACCTGGCCCAGTCGTGCAGCGGGGTGAGCCATTCGGGGCTCTGGAAGGGCAGGGGCCCGCCGCCGTGCGACAGGTAGAGGCTGGGCAGCGGCCCGTCATGCGCCGTCCACGGCCGGTGCGGGTCGGCGGCCTCGGTGGCGGCGGCGCGCTTGAGGTGCGCGGCGAACGGGTGCGCGGCGGGGATGCGGGCGTCGGCTGCGGTCGTGGTGGGTGCGGTCGTGGTGGGTGCGGTCACGGCGGGGCTCCTTGCCTTGATAGTTGATTTATCGCACGACGGGTATCTGAAAGAGCAAACTTGTCGCTACAACTATTCCTGGCGAGGAACCGACCGTGGACACACCCTGGCTCGACCGGAGGCAGCTGCGCGCCTGGATCCGCCTGCGTGCGGTGCTCGAACTGCTCCCCGGGGTCCTGGACGCGCAGCTCAGGCGCGACGCCGGTCTGACCGAGTTCGAGTACTACACGCTGGCGATGCTGTCCGAGGCGCCGGACCGCACCCTGCGCATGACCGAGCTGGCCCGGCAGACCAACGCGACGCTGCCCCGGCTCTCGCACGTGGTGACCCGCCTGGAGGGCCGCGGCCTCCTGGAGCGCCTCCCCTGCCCGGATGACCGCCGGGCGATCAACGCCCGGCTCACCGACGACGGGTGGGCGAAGGTGCGGCAGGCCGCGCCCGGCCACACGGTCACCGTCCGGCGCCACGTGGTCGACGTGCTCACCGACGAGCAGATCGACCAGCTCACCGCCATCGGCGACGCCATCCTGGCCGAGCTGGACCCGTCACGGACCGGGGCCGCCCTCTACACCCGCTACGACGAGACCCCAGGCTGATCGGCCGCCGGCACGAGCGCCTCGTACCAGCGCGCCGTGTCGGTGTACTGGTGCAGCCAGGAGAGCCGTCCTTCGGTGACCCGCCACAGGTGGACGAACTCGGCCTCGTGGGGGCGGCCGGTGCCGCGAGCGGCGCCCCGGTAGTGGCCCGTCACCACGGTGAGCCCGTCGGCGGTCTCATGCCACGACTCCGGGTACGGAGCGGTGTCGTAATGGGCGTAGACCGCTCCCCAGACGCGGGTGAGCGCCTCCTGCGGCCCCCGGAATGAGCCCCCGGCGCCGCAGGGCAGGCCCGGGGCGGTGTGCACCTCGAACCGCGGGTGCAGCAGGGTCAGGATCGCGGCCCCGTCGCCCTCCTGGGCGGCGCGGTAGAACCGCTCGACGACATGGAACGCTGTGGACACGGGCCACCCCCGTAATAGAGACTACATTCTAGAACGTTGCCATTATTACCGTGGGAGATGGGCGTTGGGAAGACCTGCCAAGTTCAGCCAGGATCAGATCCTGGACACCGCGCTGGCGATCATCGCCGAGGACGGGCCCGGCGCCGCCCGCATGGACGCCATCGCCGCCCGGCTCGGCGCCCCGACCGGGTCGCTGTACCACCGCTTCGCCTCACGCGATCTGCTGCTGGCCACCCTGTGGGTGCGGGTGGTCAGCGGGTTCCAGCACGGGTTCGCCGCGGCCCTGGCCGCCGACGACGCCCTGGCGGCCGCCCTGCACACGCCGCGCTGGTGCCGCGAACACCCCGCGGAGGCCACGGTGCTGCTGCTGCATCGCCGTCAGGACCTGACGGCCCGCTGGCCTGACGAGCTCGGCGCGGACCTCGGCACGCTGACCGCTCAGCTCTCGGACGCGCTCGCCTCCTTCACCGCCCGCCACCCCGGCCTCGACCGCGAACGGCTGCTCTTCGCCGTGATCGACGTCCCCTACGGCGCGGTCCGGCGCCACCTGCTGGAGCGGCGATCACCCCCGCCGGTGGTCGACGAGCTGATCGCCGCCACCTGCCGCGCGGTGCTTCCGCCGCCGGTTCACGCCGGGTAGGCGTGGGTCTCGGTGGCCTTGACCGAGGCCCAGATCCGCTGGCCGGGGGTCAGGTCGAGGTCGGCGAGCGCGGCCGGGGTGATGTCGGCGAAGGCGGTGACGGGGCCGTCGAGGTGCACGCGGACGTGGTCGCCGTGCCGTTCGATGCCGTCGATCGTGGCCTGCCACAGGTTGCGCGGGCTGCCGTCGGGGCGGGTCCGGTAGAGCGCCACGGCGGCGGGCGGGAAGGCGACGAAGGCGGGCCCGTCCAGCCGTTCGGAGGTGTGCAGCAGCAGTTCGCCCACCTTGACCCGGCCCCTGTCCGCCACCCCGCGATACAGGTTGAGCCCGACCAGCCTGGCCACATAGTCGGTGCGCGGGCGGCGGGCGACCTCGCCCGGCGGGCCCTGCTGGACGATCGCGCCGTTCTCGATGACGACCAGCCGGTCCGCCAGCACCATCGCGTCGAGCGGGTCATGGGTGACCAGGACGGTCGCGCCGTCGAAGTCGGCCAGATGGCGGCGCAGCCCGGACCTGACCTCCAGCCGGGTGTGGGCGTCCAGCGCGGCCAGCGGCTCGTCCAGCAGCAGCAGCTCGGGCCGCACGGCCAGCGCGCGGGCCAGCGCGACCCGCTGGGCCTGCCCGCCGGACAGCTGCCGGGGTCTGGCGTTCGCGCGGTCGGCCAGGCCGACCCGTTCCAGCAGGGCGGCAGCGGTACGGCGGGACTCGGCTTTGGAGACGCCCTGGCAGCGCGGCCCGAAGGCGACGTTGTCGAGCGCGCTCAGGTGCGGGAACAGCAGGTAGTCCTGGAAGACCATGCCGATCGGGCGGTTCTCGGCGGGCAGGGCGTGCAGCGGCCGGCCGCGCAGGCTGATCCGGCCGCCGGACAGAGGGGTGAGCCCGGCCAGGGCGCGCAGGGCGGTGGTCTTGCCTGCGCCGTTGGGGCCGAGCAGCGCGACCACCTCCCCCGGCTCGACCTTCAGGGCGAGGTCGAGGGTGAAGGCGGGCCGGGTGACCACCAGCCGGGCGTCGAGGGTCACGGCGCGCTCACCCACCGGTCGCGCAGGCTGGCCAGGATGACGACGGAGACCGCGAGCAGGACGAGGCTGAGCACGATCGCGGCCTCCGGCTCGGTCTCCAGCGCGAGGTAGACGGCCAGCGGCATGGTGCGGGTGGTGCCGGGGAAGTTGCCTGCGAACGTGATCGTGGCGCCGAACTCGCCCAGCGCCCGCGCCCAGCACAGCACCGCCCCGGCGACCACCCCCGGCATGACCATGGGCAGCGTCACCCGCCGGAACACCGTCCACCGGGAGGCGCCGAGCGTGGCGGCGGCCTCCTCGAACCGCCGGTCCGCGCCGCGCAGCGCGCCCTCCACGCTGATCACCAGGAACGGCATCGCGACGAACGCCTCGGCGATGACCACCCCTGCCGTGGTGAACGGCAGCGTGATGCCGAACGTGGCCTCCAGCCACTGCCCGGCCAGCCCGCGCCGCCCCAGCACCAGCAGCAGCGCGACGCCGCCCACCACCGGGGGCAGCACCAGCGGCACGGTGACCAGCGCCCGCACCAGCCTCCGGCCGGGGAACTCGACCCGGGCCAGCAGCCAGGCCAGCGGCACCCCGAGGATCAGGCACACGACGGTCGCGACGGTGGCCGACACCAGCGACAGCCGCAACGCCTCCAGCACCTGCGGCTCGGCCAGCCGCTCCAGCAGGGTGGACCAGGGCGCGCGGACCAGCAGCCCGGCCAGGGGCAGCACCAGGAACACCAGCCCCGCCAGCGCGGGCACGACCAGCATCCACGGCAGCCGCCCGGAGATCTCCCGGCCCGCGGCGGGGAGATCGACCTGCTCCGGTGACGAACCCATCGTGATCAGGGAGCCTCGAAGCCGGCCTTGGTCAGCACATCCCTGCCCTGCCCCGACAGCACCAGCTCGACGAACCGCCGGGCGGCGTCACCGGCCGGGGCCTTCGCCAGCACGGCGATCGGATAGTCGTTGACCGCCTGGTCGGCCTCGGGGAACGCGATGCCCCGCACCTTGCCGCCGGCGGCGATGACGTCGGTCGCGTAGACCAGCGCCGCGTCCACCTCGCCCAGCACGACCTTGGTCAGCGTGGCCTTGACGTCCTGCTCCAGGGTGACCGGGGTGACGCTGAGCCCGGCCGCGTCCAGCGCCTTGGCCGCGGCCGCGCCGCACGGCACCTGCTCGGCGCAGAGCGCCACCTTCACCCCGGGATCGGCGAGGTCCTTCAGCTCGTCCACCTGGGCCGGGTTGCCGGCGGGCACCGCGATCCGCAGCTTGTTGCGCACGAACGTGGCCGGCCCGGCGGCCAGGGAGGCGTCGGTGACGGTCTTCATGGTGGCCGGGCTGGCGGCGGCGAACACGTCGGCCGGGGCGCCCTGCACGATCTGCTGCGCCAGGGTGGCGCTGGAGCCGAAGTTGAACCGTACCGTCGTGCCCGGATGCGCGGCCTCGAAAGCCTTGCCCAGCTCGGTGAACGTCCCGGTCAGCGACGCCGCCGCGAACACCGTCACCTCCTGCCCGCCACCGCCGGCGGACGCCGATCCGCAACCCGCCGACGCCAGCGCGAGCGCGACGGGCAGGGCGACCGCCCACCGGGAAAGACGACTGAAGGCCAAGGGGCGCTCCTCACAACGGGCCGGCGACGCGTTCGTGATCGGGGACCTCCACGACGACGTTGGTGGACTTGATGACGGCGACCGCCACCACGCCCGGCTCCAGGCCCAGCTCGTCGGCGGCCTGGCGGCTCATCAGCGACACCACCCGGAACGGCCCGGCGGCGATCTCCACCTGCGCCATCACCGCGTCGCGGATCACCTCGGTGACGATCCCGCGGAAGTGGTTGCGCGCCGACGAACGACCGCACTCGACCGCCTCGACCTGGGCGCGGGCGAAGGCGGCCAGATCGGCGCCGTCGACCTGCCGGTGGCCGTGGTCGTCGCGCTCGGCCCGCAGCCGGCCGGCGTCCACCCACCGGCGGACCGTGTCGGCGCTGACCCCGAGCAGCGCCGCGGCCTCACTGATCCGGAACGTCGTCACAGCACCCACCCTACCGCCCGCACCTGCCCACCTGAAGCCCGCCTTTCCCCTACAGCAGCGAGCCTCGTCCCGGCTTCACCATGGCATCCACGAGAACTCAGCGGTGCCGCCGGTACCGCAGCGCGACCATCCCGTTGCCGGAGGCGGTGCTGGAGACCAGGCGGAGCTGGTACGACGCGGGGACGCCGTCGAACAGCCGGGTCCCCTCCCCCGCGACGTAGGGGAACAGGGCCACCCGCAGCTCGTCGATCAGGTCGAGCCGCATGAGCGACCGCCAGAGCGTGACGCCGCCCCAGACGATGACGTAGCCGTCGCCGCCGACCCTGAGCTTGTCGATCTCTTCCGCCGTGTCACCGGAGACGACCGTGGTGTGCGCCCAGTCGGCCGTCTTCATGGTCCGGGAGAAGACGACCTTGCGCCCGGCGTTCAGGATGTCGGCGAACGGGTGGTCGGGCGAGGACGCCATGCCCTCGGCCATGCCTTCGTAGGCGGTACGGCCCATGACGTGCGCGTGGGCGCCCCGGATGAAGTCGAGGTACGCCGGGTCGTCGGGCGAGCTGTTCTCCGGCAGGCTGAAACAGAACTTCCAGAAGTCGGTGCCCTCGTCGGCCAGCAGACCGTCGAGTGAGTAGTTGAACACTGTCGCTACCAGCTGCCGCATGATGAACTCCGTGGTCTCGGGCCGCCGGGGTGCGCGCTCGCGCCCCGTACGGCAGCGCCTGTCGGCCTGTCACTCGTGTTCCAGACTCCGACCCCACCCGGAAATCATCGGTACCCGGCCGGCGGTCATGGAGGGGCCGGAGGTGAGCGATTCGCGCAAGGCATCCCGGAAACGTGGCCAGTTCACTGCCTCGCCTCCCGTCGCTGTTGAGGTGGACGCAGGCGAGGACCGGGGATTCCCGGACAGCCACCGACAGCGCGTCGAACGCCGATGGGTGGTGAGGAGACGAGCCAGGCCCTACCGGACGCATTTCTCAGTACGCGGGCACGGCGTACTGTCCCCGGCCCAGGGACTGGCCGATGGCCCAGGTCCGTCAGGTGCCGGGGATCACTGATCAGCGGTTCGGATCCATCGTCGAGTTCGGTTTGTTCACCGGCGCGCCGTCGTTGGACTCCCCGGTCACCCGTCAGGCACGCTGAACCGGCGGAATCCGTACGCGATCAACGCGATGCCGCCTCACCTGTCAGCTTCGCGCACCCCATCACGCACGAGGAGAAGGGCGGCGTCGTGCCTGCGTCCCCACGGCAGGGTTCGGCCCTGGCTGTCCATCTCGTGCTCACGGGAGCCATGGCGCTGTTCGGGAGCGCGTTCGCCGCGTCCGAACTCCTGGCCGGCGCCATGCCGCCGGAGGTCGGGCAGGGCGGATGCCGCCGCGCCGAAGACGGGCAGGCTCACCGGCCCGCCCGCATCCACCGGGCGAAGGCCGCCAGATCCTCTTCCGCGCTGCGGCGCCCGACACCGATGCGGAACCGGTCATCGGGGGTGGCGGTGAGCTCGGAGCGGTAGATGCTCGCGGGAAGCAGCAGGACACCTGCCTCCTCGACCAGCCGGGTGCAGAACGTCTCCACCCCGTCGGCGCCGAGATAGCGCGGGTAGGCGACGCATCCCCCGTCCGGGGCGCGCCACTCGAAGTCGTCCGCGAACTCCGCGAAGAACGCCGCGAAGAACGGCAGGTTGGATCTGATCAACGCCCGGTTGCGGTCCAGGATCGTCTCCCGGGCCTTCACCGCGATGCGGGCCAGGACCTCGCTGGGCGCGGAGTTGCAGATGGTGGTGTAGTGCTTGGCCCGCTCCAGCCGCGCGCGCAGGGCACGATCGCGGCAGGTGATCCAGCCGATGCGGAGCCCCGGCAGGCCCAGGGCCTTGGACGTGACGTTCAGGGACAGCGCGCGCTCCGACAGGTCGGCCGCCTGCGGCAGGGCGCCGACCGGGCCGCATTCGAGGCCGCGGTACACCTCGTCGCTGAACAGGTGGATGCCGCGCTCGTCGCACAACCGCACCAGCGCGACGAAGTCGGCCCTGTCGAGGACCTTGCCGGTGGGGTTGTTGGGGAAGTTCACCGAGACCAGGCGGGTGTTCGGGCGGATCGCCGCCGCCACCTCGTCGAGGTCCAGCGCCCAGTCCCGATCGGCGTCGAGGGCCACCCCGGTGACCTCGCACAGCGCGAGCGGCACCGTCTCGGCGGCCTGGTAGTTCGGCGTCAGCACCACCGCGTGATCGTCCGGGCCCAGCAGGACGTTCATCGCCAGGTAGATGGCCTCTTCCGCGCCCGCGAAGCAGATGACGTCGTCGGCTTCGGCGTGTTCGTACGTGGCCGCGATCGCCTCGCGCAGGCCCGGGTCGCCGAAGGTCTGGGTGTAGCCCAGGGACAGGTTCTCGAACGCCTCCCGGTCCTGGTCGTCGGCCAGGGCGAGCAGTTCGGCGAGCGTCATGGTCTCGGCGTCGGAGGCGGTCAGGTGGTGGCGGGCGGTGAACTCCCACCGGGAGAAGTAGGTCTCCAGGCGGAAGTCGGGAAGTCGGGTCATGGCTGTTCCTCCGCGCGTGACGCCCGCAGCTCGGCCAGCAGGGCGTAGAGACTGGACCTGGACACCCGCAGCGCGCCCGCGACGACGGGGGCGGCGCGGCGTACCGCGAATATCCGGGCTTCCTTCAGCCGGCCGATGACGGCCAGGCGGTCCTGGCGCGTGAAGCGTTCGACGGGCCGGCCGCTTTCACGCACGTACGCGCCGATCACGTGGTGGAGACGCTCCGTCCAGTCCTGCTCGAACAACGGTTCTGGGCGCGGCTGCGTCGGCGCCGCGAAGGCGGACAGCACGGCGGCGGCCTGCTCCAGCGGCGTCCGGTTCAGGTTGACGCACAGCACCGCCGACGGCTTGCCATCCACATCCCGCAGGATCGCGCTCACCGAGGACAGGCGGCGGCCGTCCGCGAGGAGCTTCTCGTACGGGCCGTAGACGTCGGTGCCAGAGGGGTCGAGCTGGTCCAGCTCTCCCAGCAGGGACGGATCTCCCGGGCCACGCGGGGTCATCGGGTTCCAGATCTCCAGCACGCGATCGGTCGCCGGGTCGTGGAGCACGACCTCGGCGTACGGGCTGAGCAGCGCGGCGACCGCCTGGCAGACCGGCGCCCACGCCCGCACCCGGGGATCTCGATCCTCGGAAGCACTCATGGCGGGACTTTATGTCCATGATGGACATTCTGTCCAGACGGTGTGCCGCTCAGCCCAGGAGACGCCGGACGGCGCGGCGGGCCCGGTCGGGCGCGGAGCGATCCCGGTGGAGCTGGATCATCTGGTTGGTCACGAGGGCGATCCCCTGCAGCTCGAAGGCCAGCTGGGCGGCGTCCGTGGCGGCCGGCAGGTCACCGGCGGCGACCGCGCCCTCGATCTCGGCGACGAGCCTGGCCTCCCAGAGCCGGGACGCCTCCGCGACGTGATCACGCAGCAGCCCCGGCCGGGCGTCGTACTCACTGGCGGCGGTGGTGAGCAGGCATCCCCCGTGCGCGGCGGCCTCGCCGGCCAGGTAGTCGATCCACGCGTCGCACAACCGTGTGAGGCGCGCCAGCCCCCGCGACTCGCCCGCGATCCGGCCGAGAACCAGCCGATCGAACTGAACCACGGCCGCCCGGAACACCGCTTCCTGCAGCGCTTCCTTGGACCCGAAGGGACCGACGACACCGGCCTTGCTCATGTGCAGCGTGTCGGCCAGCCGGCCGAGGCTGAGCGCCTCGAACCCGTCGATCCGCGCGGCCGCGAGGGCCGCGTCGACGATCTTCGAACGCGTGGCGGCGGCTTCGGCTTTCGAGCTTCGAGGGCTCACGACCGCATCATAACGTACGAGCGTTCACTATCGATTAGCGAACGACCGTACGTTATTCTGGCGGGGTGGACATTCACACACAAGACTCGGCGGCCCTGGACCTCCTCGACGACCTGGTCGGAAAGTTGACGGACGAGCAGCTCACCGCGCCGACGCCCTGTGCGGGCTGGACCGTGCGCGACCTCGTCGACCACATGAACACGGAGCACGAGGCGATCACCCACGCGCTCCTGCCCGCCTCCGAACCGCTGGACGCCGACCCGCGCGTCGCCTTCGCCCAGGCGACCAGCCGGTGGAGAGCGGCATTCGGCCGGCCCGGGGTGCTGGAGGAGGACGTTCACCTGCCGGGGTACGGCATCCGGCTCCCCTGCCGGCAGGTTCTCTCGGTGCACCTGGCCGACATGCTCACGCACTACTGGGACATCGGCAGAGCCATCGATCACCCCGTCGACCTGCCTGCCGACCTGCTGAGCGTGGCCGTGCCGATCGCCCGGGCGCTGCCCGCCGACGGCCCGTTGCGCGGGCACGGACGCGCCTACGCGTCCCCGGTCGTCGCGCCGGACGGCGGTTCCCTCGTCGACGAGCTCGTGGCGGCGCTGGGACGTTCCCCGTCCTGGCGGGCTCCCCGATAGCGGGCGTGCACGGGGTAACTGCCGTCGTACGGCCGCGCCGGCACCACCCCGACGGCGATGTTGTCCATGGCCAGCGCGGCGATCTCCCGCGCGTGGATCCACTCCACCAGCTCCATCGCCAGGCCCGGGGATCCCGCCTTCGCGCCCCTGCTGTCCCACTTGGACCTGACAGGCATGGTGATCACCGCCGACGCTCTGCACACCCGGCACGAGCACGCCCGCCACATCATCGCCGCCGGCGGCCACTACCCACGCCCGGCTCGCCGCCCTGAGCCGCCTGACCTCGCCGAGGATCAGGCCGGGTCCTGCCCGCTGACGGATCGGGCCTGCCAGGGCCAGCGGCCTTCGAGCTCCACCTCCAGCGAGAAGCTGAGGACGGTACGCACCAGGACGATCACGGCGAGCACGCCGACGCTGGTGAACGTCGGTGAGATGGCGACGGTGCGGATGATGTCCGCGGCGACGAGGAACTCCAGCCCGAGCAGGATCGCCCGGCCCAGGCCGCGGCGGTACCTCTGGTAGGCGTCCTGGACGGAACGCCGCCGGAGCAGCCGGTGGCCGAAGAGGACGGTGGTCACCAGGGCGCCGATCACGATGACCGCGACTCCGGCCAGGTCTATCGCCTCGCCGACGGCCTCGATGATGCTCTTGTTCATGGGCGGTGTCTCATCCTGGAGCGCGCGGTTGTCCTTCCGCCTCGCTGCCCGCCCTCTCCACCGGCCAACCCTCCGGCGCACTGCTGATCGACGGGCCGCGCGAGCCGGCCTTCCCGTTGCACACCCGGGTCGTGGCAGAGTTCTTCCGGTCGGGATGACGCTCCGCGCCCAAGACCCCAGGGCGCGGAGCGTCAGACTCGAATTACCTGAAGCGAAGGTGGCCTTGCCGCAACTCTTCGCCGAACTGGCAGCTCACGGTGGACGGCTGGCCGCCCGGAGACCGCCACTGTCCGTACCGGAGCGTGGGGATGGAGCTGCCCGGCTCGTAGCACCGGGCCACCGCCTGGTACTCCCCCGTTCCGGTCTGGCAGTACGCGGACACGGTCTTCAGGCTGGTCGTCACCTGACAGCCGCTGGGCTGGGCGTGCGCGGCCGTCGCGGGCAGGGCCATGGCACCGGCCACGATCCCGCCGATCGCGACGGCCCGCAGGGCCCGCCCGACCTTCGTCCTCATATCTCTCCTCTCATGGACGGCACCCCGACGGGCGCCGTGCCGTACGCGATCCGACTAGGAGAGGATGTAGCCGCCGCCACCCACCTCTTCGGTGCTCTGGCAGTTGACGGTGGAGGGCGTGCCGCCGGGCGAGCGCCACTGGCCCCACCTGATCGTGTACTTGCTCGTACCGATCCTGTAGCAGCGGACCCACGCCTGGTAGGTGCCGGTGCCCTTGCCGCAGAAGGCCCACCAGCCGTTGTGGCCGTACGCCGTGCTGCTGCAGTTGTAGGGCGTGGCATGCGCGGCCGTCGTCGGCAGGGCCATGGTGCCGGCCATGACCCCGCCGATCGCGGCCGCCTGCAGCACCCGCTTGAGTTTCGAACCCATGCGTCTCCTCTCACAGACGGCGCCGTCAGGCCACCGTCCACAAACCGCCCAGATCCGGTTAAAGCCACAACCATCAGCTTTTAGGTCGTCCTGTGCGGTTTAGGTTGACATGATCCGAACAATAAACAGGGCACTTTATACAGCGACTTGCCATTCGCTTATGGATACGCTTGCCCGGAAATCAAGATCTTGCTGACGCTGCGGGGGGCAGGCGTTGCGGTTCGGCATCCTCGGTCCTGTCGAGGTGGCGACGGATCATGGACCGGGGTCGATCGCCCGGCCCAGGCATCGGGCGCTGCTCGCCTATCTGCTGCTCCACCCCGACCAGGTGGTGACGCCCGGCCAGCTCATCGAGGCGATGTGGGGTGGCGCCGAGCCGAGTTCGGCGCGTTCCCAGATCCACGTCGCGCTGTCGGAGCTGCGGCGTGCCCTGCGGGAGCGGGGGCTGGACGGCGTGATCGCGACCAGGCCCGGCGGATACCTGCTGGTCCGGAGGGACGACGACCTGGACGCCGACGTGTTCGGCCGCCACGTCGAGGCGGCGGGGGAGCTGCGCCGGCGCGGCCAGCCGGAGGAATCCGTCCGGAGACTGCGCACCGCGCTCGGGCTGTGGCGCGGTCACGCCCTGGCCGACATCAGGGCGGCGTACGCGCACGCGGCCCGGCAGGCGCTGCACGAGCGGCGGCTGAGCGCGCACGAGTCGCTCGCCGACACCGAGCTCGCGCTCGGCCGCCACGACACCCTGCTCCCGGAGCTGAGCAAGCTCGTCGAGGAACACCCGCTGCGCGAGCGCCTGGTCTGCCAGCTGATGCTCGCCCAGTATCGGGCCGGCATGCAGGCCGAAGCCCTGCTGACGGCCCGGCGCCTGCGCAACCGGCTGGTCGAGGAGCAGGGGCTCGATCCCAGCGCCCGGTTCTCGGCGCTGGAGAACGCCGTTCTCAACGCCGACCCGGCCCTCGACCTGCCGGCCCCGGCTGTGACGGTCTCGGCGTCACCCGTCGGCGCCGCGCCGGCCCAGCTGCCCCTGGACGTGCGGGGGTTCACCGGCCGGGACCGCGAGCTCGCCGAACTCGACCTCATGACGGAGGCGCGGGACACGCCGCCCGTGGTGCTGGTCGTGGGCAGCCCCGGCGTCGGCAAGACCGCGCTGGCCGTCCACTGGGCCCACCGGCACCGTGACCGGTTCCCGGACGGGCAGCTCTATGCGAACCTGCGGGGGTTCGACCAGGATCGAGCGCCGTCGAGGCCCTACGACATCCTGCGGCGCTTCCTGTCCGCTCTGGGGGTGGAGCCGGGCGCCGTTCCCGAGGACGTGGACGAGGCCGCTGCCCTGTTCCGGTCGCTGCTCGCCCGGCGCCGCATGCTGCTCGTGCTGGACAACGCCCACGGCGCCGACCAGGTACGGCCGCTGCTGCCCGGCTCGGCGGACTGCGCCGTCCTGGTGACCAGCCGCAACCGGTTACGCGCGCTGGTGGCCCGCGAAGGCGCCCGTCCGCTCCCGCTCGGCCCGCTCACCGAGGACGAGGCCGCCGACCTGCTCCGCGCCGCCCTGGCCGAGAAGGCCGCCATGACCGGCGAAGCCCCGCACCCCGAAGCGGACGCCGCGACCGAACAGGTGGCCCTGCGGTGCGCGTACCTGCCGCTGGCGCTGCGCCTGGCCGCGGCGCAACTGATCGGCCAGCGGCACCTGACGGTCGCCGACTACGCCCGGCAGCTGACGACCGGCGACACGCTGGCCGTGCTCGACGAACACGGCGACCTGGACGGGGCGGTCAGCGCCGCGTTCCGTCTCTCGTACCAGGCACTCCCCGCCGAGACGCGGCGTCTGTTCCGGATGCTGAGCCTGGTGCCCGGACAGGACTTCGGGCCGGCCGCGGCGGCCGCCCTGCTCGGCGTCACGCTCGCCGAGGTGCGCCCCCGGCTCGAGGAACTGTGCATCGGCCACCTGGTCGGCGAACATCGTCCCGGCCGGTACACGATGCACGACCTGCTGCGCAGCTACGCCGTCCGCGCCTTGGAGGCGGACGAGCCGGAGGCCGCCCGGGAGGTGGCGGCCCGGCGCCTGGTCGACTTCTACGCCGAGACCGTCTACGAGGCCTACCCGTTGCTGCAGCCCCGCCGGCCGGCCGGCGAGCGGGAGATCGTCCATCCCCCGCGTGAGCGCCCCGCCTTCGCCGACAGGACATCAGCGCTGGACTGGCACGACCAGGAGCTGGAGAACCTGGCCGGAGTCGTCGCTCTGGCCGGCGCGCGCGGCTGGCATCGCCGGGCGTGGCAGTCGACCGCCGACCTGCTCGCCTACTTCATCATCCGGCGACGCTGGCCGGAGTGGCTGTGCGTGCTCCGCACGGGCCTGCGGTCGGCCGAGCTGAGCGGCGACCCCGAGGCCATGGCGCACATGCGGAACGCCCTCGGGGTGGTCCACAAGCAGCTGGGCGAATACGACGCGGCGCGCGAACACTACAAGCTGGCGATCGACCTGGCCGCGGAGGCGGGCAACCCGCGCATGATCGCCGCCTTCAACGCCAACCTCGGCGGCCTCGCCATCAACGAGGGCGACCTGGAGGCCGGCCTGCGCCACCTGCGGATCGCCCTGTCCATCCCGGAATACGGGCAAAGTCCTCAGTACGCCGTCGCGGCCCACATCAACCTGGGCTGCGCGCTCATCGACTCGGAACGGTATCCGGAGGCGGCCGACGCGCTGCGGCAGGCCCTCACGTTCGCCGAGGCCGTCGACGACACGCAACAGGCCTGCTACGCCCACCACAACCTGGCCGAGATCGCCTTACGTGAGGGCGACCGGCCCGCGGCCCTCCGCCACGCCGAGCACCAGCTGCGGCTCGCCGAAGAGCTCGGCGACCCGCTGCGGAGAGCCTCCGCCCACGACAGCCTCGCCTCCGCCCTGGTCCACGAGGATCCGGACACCGCCCGCGCCCAGTGGCACGTGGCGCGGCGCATCTACCGGAAGCTCGATCACCGCATCGCCGACGTCCTCGACGGGTGGCTCGCGACGCTCGACACGCTGAGCGACCCGGCCGAACTGGCCGCGGCCGACGAGTCCCGCCGCCGCCACTGCCGCCGTCTCATCTGAGCATCGTCGACAACGGCCGGGACTCCGTAGCGAGGCGGACGCGGTCGGTCATCGCCTTCACCGTCGCCGGAGGCCGGATCACCGGCGTCCACATCGTGGTGGACCCGGCCAAGCTCGTCTCGATCCGGCTGCCCGCCCCGGACTGAGCCGGGTGTCGTCCTCAGGACGGCTCGACGGCCGCCGGTCGGCGGCGTGGGGCGGCGAGGTCGTGGGCGGAGCGGGCCAGCCAGATCATGATCAGGACGCTCGAGACCACGCCCAGCGCCTCGACAGCGCTTCCCTCGTCCATGAACGGCATGGCCGCCAGGATCAGCAGAATCGGCACCACCAGGCCGGCGACGCCGTACGCGACGGTCGCCCTCCCCCAGCGGCCGTCGTGCGCCTGGGCCCACAGGACCAGCACCGTCCAGGCCAGGGCGGCCAGGGCGCAGATCGACTCCGCCCCGCTCGGGACCCGCCAGCCGACGAGGTCGAATATGCCGAGAACGGCGAACCCGCCGTACCCGAGCACCCCCGCACCCCTCGCGTACTCCCGGTCGCCGCCCAGCACCCGCATGAACAGCAACACCACCACCCACATCACCGCGCTGTCGAGCACCGAGGCCACCGCCCAGATGCCGGGCGGGACGAGGTGGAGCAGCCACACCGTGGCCGTCGCGACGTAGAGGGCCACGCGCAACCGCAGAGTGTTCCGGTCCTGCTGGGACGGGGTCCCGGCCGACGGCACGCGCAGGATCTGCCAGATTCCCCAGACCCAGGCCAGCCCGGCCAGGACCAGGAGGAGTACGTTCTGCCCGGTCGCCGCGACGCCTTCGGCCCCGCCCGCGAACAGTGTCAGCCACCGCAACGGGCCGAGATCCCCGGAGAACAGGGCGATGGCGACGGCGACCGTCAGCGCGGCGCCGTACAGGCCGGTGACGAGCGGGGCGGGCAGGGCTGAACGGTGACGGGATAACACGGGGCGCTTCCTGGGGGGCTCAGTCGTGGGTACGGACGCCTCACCCTACAAGTGATCAAGGGAAGTGGCGCCCTCACCCGGGCTTGCCGTCGTGTTCTCTGCGGTACCGGCCGGGCGACACCCCGAACTCCCGCTTGAACGCCTTGGCGAAGGCGAACTCCGAGGAGTAGCCGCCGCGTTCGGCGACGACGCGCAGCGGGGCGTCGCTGGTGGTCAGCAGCCGGCCGGCCACCGTCATGCGCCACCAGGTCAGGTAGGCAAGGGGCGGCTGGCCCACGACCGTGGTGAACCGACGGGCGAAGGCCGCGCGTGACAGGCCGGCGCGCGCGCCGAGTTCCTCGACGGTCCAGGGGCGGGCGGGATCGCGGTGGAGTGCGTGCAGCGCGTCGGCGATCGCCGGGTCGGCCAGCGCCGCGGCCCATCCGGTGGCCGCCTGCCCGCCGTGCTCGTCCAGCCAGGCGCGCAGGATGTAGAGCAGCAGCGAGTCGAGCAGCGCCGGCACCAGCGCGTCGGAGCCCGGCCCCGGCCGCTCCAGCTCGGCGCCCAGCAGATCCACGGCGGCCCGCAGCGCGGGGTGCGTGCCGATCCTGGCCGGCAGGTGGACGACGTCGGGGAGGCCGGTGAGCAGCGGGTGTGCCCGCGCCCGGCTGAGCCGGTAGGCGCCGCACAGCAGGAGCGTGGCCGGGCCCGTGCCCTGCGGCGCCTCCTCGGTCAGCACCCAGGTCCCGTCCTGGTCCTGGATGACGTCGACCAGCGGCGTCGCGGGATCGTCCGCGATCGCGTGCCCGAGCCCGTGCGCGAGGAACACCACGTCGCCGGGGGCGAGCGGGATTGGCTCCCGCCCGGGCGGCAGGAGCCAGCAGGAGCCCTGCAGGACGATGTGGCAGCCGGCCCCGTCGGAAGGGGCGAACCGCATGCCCCACGGCGCCGCGTTGAGCGTGCGCGAGGAATGGGGGACGCCGGTGCGCATGGCGGTGATGGCATCGCTGAGGACGTCCATGCGGTCGATCATAGTCGGACATCCATCAGCTAAGACGATCAGACAGAAAGGAGAGATCCTGTGACATGGAGCGTCTCGTACGCCGATCGATAGCGTCCTTCCCATGGCGATCCACGCGCGAACGGTGCGCTTTCATGAACTCGGCGGCCCCGACGTCCTGAAGATCGAGGACGTGCGACTCGACGCCCCGGGCCCCGGTGAGGTCCGGGTCCGGGTCGAGGCCATCGGGCTCAACCGTGCCGAGGCTCTCTTCCGCGCCGGCACCTACTACTACCAGCCCACTCTTCCCGGCTCCCGGCTCGGCTTCGAAGCGGCGGGCACGGTGGAGAAGGTCGGCCCGGAGGTCACGGGCTTCGCGCCGGGCGACGCGGTCAGCATCATCAGCGATCAGGAAATGTCACGCCACGGGGTCTACGCAGACCGCGTCAACGTCCCGGCCCGGTCCCTCCTCCCCCGGCCCGCGCCGGTCGACGCGATCACCGGCGCCGCCGTGTGGACCACGTACCTGACCGCCTACGGCGCCCTGGCGGAAGTGGGCCGCGCGAACCCCGGCGACAGCGTCGTCATCACCGCCGCGTCCAGCGGCGTCGGGCTGGCGGCCATCCAGATCGCCAACCACCTCGGCGCCGTCCCCGTCGCCGTCACCCGGACCGCCGCCAAGTCCACGCGACTGCTTGAGGCCGGCGCCGCCCACGTCATCGCCGCCGACGAGGGCGACCTCGTCAGCCGGGTGCACGCCGTCACCGGCGGCGAGGGGGCGAGGATCGTCTTCGACGCCGTCGGAGGTCCCGGCCTGAGCGAGCTCGCCGAGACCGTGGCGGCCGGCGGCCTGCTGGTCGTCTACGGCTGGCTCGACCCGCGACCGGCGCCTCTGCCCATGAACTGGCCCATCACCGTCCACGGCTTCAACGTGGGTTCCATCACGGCCGACCCCGACCGGATGAGCCGCGCCCGGGCCTTCATCGAGGCGGGACTCCGCGCCGGCACGCTGAAGCCCGCCGTAGACCGTACGTTCGATCTGGCGGACATCGCGGAGGCGCACCGCTACCTGGAATCGAACACCCAGGTCGGCAAGGTCGTCGTCACCGTCCAGCACTGAAGGCCGGGACCGGCGACGAGGGATCGACGCGTCCATGAGCCTGACGGCATCCCGTCCGATCGGCTGGATTGGACGGTTGATCCGCACGCCCGGGCACACCCATGAGGACATCACGACCCTCGTCGGCACGTCCTCCGGTGTCGTGGCCCGCACGGTCCCGCGTTCTCGCCGACCCCCGAGACGCCCCGCTGACGGCAGCGGGCTCGAACGGTCCCGCGCACGCGTACAGGCTGCGTCAAGGCGCGGCCGCCGAGCGGAGCAGGCGGACGCCCTCGGCCAGCTCCGCCGGACGGGCCGCGGCCGCGAAGCTGAGCCGCAGGTACGCGCCGGGGGCCTCCGCCGGGAAGAACCGGTGTCCGGCGTCGACGGTGACACCGCGGGCGCGGGCCGCCGCGGCGACGGCGGAGTCGTCGGTTCCGGGGGGCAGGCGGATCCACTGGTGCAGGCCGCCCGCCGGAAGCCGGGTGGGCCGCCAGCCGGGGAGGTCCCGGGCGAGTGCGTCCGCCAGCACGGCGCTCCGCTCGTACAGGGAGGTCGAGAGGGTCTGCAGGTGGCGGCCCCACGCGGGGGCGCTGAGCAGGTCGACGGCGGCTTCCTGGAGGGGGCGGGCGACGAAGAAGTCGTCCACGTAGCGCATGCCCTGCAGCCTGCGCATCACCGGGCCGCGGGCGACGACGGCGCCGATGCGCAGGCTGGGCGAGGCGGGTTTGGTGAGCGAGGTGAGGTGGACCACCGTGCCGTGGCGGTCTTCGGCGACCAGGGGCGGGGGCAGCGGGCGGCCGTGTCCGAGGTGGCGGGCGAAGTCGTCCTCGATGAGGAAGGCTCCGGCGGCGTGGGCGACGTCGCGGATGTGGGCGCGTCGTTCGGGCGCCAGCACCGTGCCGGTCGGGTTGTGGAAGGTGGGCTGACAGTACAGCAGCCGTGCGCCGGTCATGGCGAAGGCGTCGGCGAGCAGGTCGAGGCGGACGCCTTCGTCGTCCATGGGGACCGGGACCGGCCGCAGCCCGGCGGCGCGGGCCGCGGTCAGGGCGCCCGGGTAGGTGGGCGACTCCATCAGGACCGGGCTGCCGGGTGCGACGATCGCCCGGAACAGCATGGACAGCCCGCTCTGGCCGCCGCCGGTGATCAGCACGTCCTGCGGGGTGACGTCGGAACCGATCTGCCTGGCGAAGATCGTCCGGAGGGACTCCAGGCCGGCGGTGGGCGCGCGATGCCAGGCGTCGGGCCGACGTGCCGCCCGGGACAGGGCGGCGCTCAGGGCCCGGGTGGGCTGGAGGGATCCGTGCAGGTAGCCGCCCGACATGGCGATCCCCTGGGCCGGGAGAGGCTGCGCGGCTTCGATGGCGTTGGCCGTGTCATAGTCGCGTCCGGCCAGCGCGACGGCCTGCCAGGAGGTGTCGGCGACCTCGTCGCCCGGCTCGCGGCGGCGCGGCGCGACGAAGGTGCCGGAGCCGGGCCGGGTCACCACGAGCCCTTCGGCGGCCAGCGTCGCGATGGCGCGCGACACCGTCCCCGGGCCGACCCGGTGCCTCTCGGTCAGCTCGCGGCTGCTCGGCAGCCGATCGCCGGGGGTCAGCCCGGCCACCAGCGTCCGCAGGTTGGCCGCCAACTCCTCAGAAGTGCTACCGTCGTACATGAGAGATGACAGTAGCACTTCTGAGATCAGCCGGGAATCACTACTGGCCCTGCGGGCCGACACCCCGGGCGTCGCGAACGTCGTGCACTTCAACAACGCCGGCTGCGGCCTCGCGCCGGCCTCGGTGCTGACCGCGATGCTCGACCATCTGCGGCTGGAAGCGGAGATCGGCGGCTACGAGGCGGCAGCCGCCCGGGCCGAGCAGGTCCGGGGCTTCTACGACGAGGTGGCCGCCCTGATCAACTGCGGCCCCGGCAACATCGCCTTCGCCGGCAGTGCCACCCACGCCTACACCACCGCGCTGTCGGCGATCCCCTTCCAGCCGGGCGATGTCATCCTGACCACCCGCAACGACTTCATCTCCAACCAGATCGCCTTCCTGTCGCTGCGCAAGCGACACGGCGTGCGCGTGGTCCACGCCCCCGACGTCCCGGAGGGCGGAGTGGACGTGGACGCCATGGCCGCGCTCATGCGGGAGCACCGGCCCCGGCTGGTCGCCGCCACCCACATCCCCACCAACTCCGGCCTCGTCCAGCCGGTCGCCGAGATCGGCCGGCACTGCCGCGAGCTGGACCTGCTCTACCTGGTCGACGCCTGCCAGTCGCTCGGCCAGTACCCGATCGACGTCCACGAGATCGGCTGTGACCTGCTCACCTCCACCTGCCGCAAGTTCCTGCGCGGGCCGCGCGGCACCGGCTTCCTCTACGTCGCCGACCGCGTCCTGCGCGCCGGGTACGAGCCGCTGTTCATCGACATGTACGGCGCGCGCTGGGTGGCGCGGGACCGCTACGAACCGGTGGAGACGGCCGCCCGCTTCGAGGACTGGGAGTTCCCCTACGCCGCCCTGCTGGGCTGCGCCGAGGCCGCGCGCTACGCCCGGGGCGTCGGCCTCGACGCCATCGCCGGCCGCACTCCCGCGCTGGCGGCGCGGCTGCGCCGGTCGCTGGCCGAGGTGCCGGGGGTGCGCGTGCTCGACCGGGGAGCCGAGCTGGGCGCGCTGGTCACCTTCGCCGTCGACGGGTGGCAGGCCCAGCCGTTCAAGGCCGCCATGGACGCCCGGAAGATCAACTCGGCGCTCAGCTTCCGCGAGTTCGCCCAGTACGACTTCGGTGACAAGGACGTGGACTGGTGCCTGCGCCTGTCCCCGCATTACTACAACACCGAGGAGGAGGTGGACGAGGTCGCCGCCGCTGTCGCGGAGCTCGCGGAGGCGCGCTGACCGCCTTCACCCGAGGTCGACCCGCCCGGCGCAGTCCGCCAGGGCGTCGGCCAGGGCGTCGAGCGCGCTCGGGTAGGCGCGTTCGGACGGGGCCGCGTACCCGGCGAGCAAGCCCGCCGACGGCGGCGGGTCGTGCCAGAGCGGCGCCGCGCCACGGAGGGCGACGCCCCGGCGCCGGCACGCGGCCAGCACGTCGGCCTCCGCGGGACCGTACTCGGGGAGCAGGAGTAGCGCGCGCAGCCCGGCCGCCACGCCCGGCGCGGTGAGGCCGGGGAGCGGGCCGCCGGAGCCGGTGAGCCGGGCGACCAGGAGCTCCCGCCGTCGGCGGTACCGCAGGCGGGCGGCGCGGATGTGCCGTTCGTAGTCGTGCGTCTCGATCATCCTGGCCAGGGTGAGCTGGCCGATGACCTCGGTGTGGGCGTCGGCGTACAGCTTGGCCTCGGTGACCCGGCCGATCAGCGCGGGCGGCACGGCCATCCAGGCCAGGCGGAGGGCGGGGGCGAGCGATTCGGAGGTGGTGCCGACGTAGACGACGTGGTCGGGCGCGGCGCCCTGGAGCGCGCCCACCGGCTGGCGGTCGTACCGGAACTCGCCGTCGTAGTCGTCCTCGACCACCGGTCGCCCGTGCCGGCCCGCCCACTCACAGAAGGCGCGGCGGCGGTGGGGGTGGAGAGGCACGCCGGTCGGGTACTGGTGGGCCGGCGTGACCACGGCGGCCGCGGTCCCCGGCGGGAGCGTTTCCGGGCGGGCGCCCAGCGCGTCCACCGGCAGGGGTGCGATCGAACGGCCGGAGCGGCGGACGACCTCCCGGTAGAAGTCGTGGCCCGGGTCCTCCATCGCGATCGGCCCCCCGGGGAGTACGGCGGCGAGGAGGTTGAGCGCCTGCGCGAAGCCCGTCGTCACCACGATCAGGTCCGGCGTGGTGCGCACCCCGCGGGTCCGGCCCAGATATCCGGCCAGCGCGGCCCGCAGCTCCATCCGGCCGCGAGGGTCGCAGGGGCCGAGGACGTCGGCGGGCGCCGTCGTGAACACGTGCCGGGTCGCGCGCAGCCACGCCCGTACGGGGAAGGCGGACACGTCCGGCCGCCCCGGCCGCAGGTCGTGCACGGACCCGCCGTCCGCGTCGGCAGGCCCCAGGGCGGGTGCGGCGGCCCGCCCTGGGGGGCGTGGCACGGGCGTGGCGGCGACCTCGGTCGCGGCACCCGGGCGGGTGGTGAGGTAGCCTTCCTCGGCCAGCTGGTCGTAGGCGGCGATCACCGTGCCCCGCGCCAGCCCCAGCTCGGCGGCCAGGGCGCGGGACGACGGCAGCCGGGCGCCGCGCGGCAGCCGCCCGTCCCTGATCGCCCGGCGCAGCGCCTCCTCCAGCCCCCGCCGCCGCCCGCTCCCTGCGGAAATCTCCAGGTGCAGGTCCACTCCGTGACCGGTCCAATTTTTCGGCACAGAACCGGATCTTACGATTGGTCCGGTCCCCCGGCATCGTGTGCTGCGAGAGCCACATGGACGGGGAAGGAACCTGCCGCACATGATTGTGATCGCCCATCTGAGCGACATCCACATCGGCGCCACCGCCGCGAGCGCGGGCCGGGCCGAGGCGGTGATGCGCTATCTCGACGCGCTGCCGGGCGACCTCGACGCGGTGCTCGTCACCGGCGACATCGCCGACCACGGCGCCGCGGACGAGTACGGAACGGCGCGCAAGCTGCTGACCTCGCGCCACCCCGTCCTGGTCGGGCCGGGCAACCACGACGTGCGCGAGGAGTTCCGCCGGGTGCTGCTCGGCGATCCGGCCCCGGGGCCCGGCCCGGTCAACCAGGTCCACCGCACGGCCGCCGCCGTGTACGCGATGTGCGACTCCTCCATCCCGGGCCAGGACTCCGGCGACCTGGACGACGAGACGATCGCCTGGCTGGCGGGGGTCCTGGACGACAGCGCGGGCCTGCCGGTCTTCGTGGCCTTCCACCACCCGCCGGTCCCGCTGCACAGCCCGGTCGTCGACCCCATCATGCTCCGGCCCGACGAGCGCCTGGCCGGGCTGGTCGGCCGGCACCCGAACGTGGCCGCCGTCCTCGTCGGCCACGCGCACACGGCGGCCGCCACGACGTTCGCCGGGCGTCCGCTGCTGGTGGCACCTGGGGTGGTCTCCACGCTGCTGCTGCCGTGGGAGGGCGGCGTGTCGATGGACGACTGCGTCGACTTCGGACTGCCGCCGGTGCTGGCCTTCCACGTCCTGGCCGGCGACGGCCGGCTGACCACGCACTACCGGGTCGTGCCGTACCCCGGCTGAGCCGGTCAGCCGATGCCGGCGGCGACCGCGGGAAGCGCCAGGTGGGCATCCTTGACGGGCTCGCCGTGGCCGACGCAGGCCAGCTCAGCGCCGAGGGCCGCGAGCCGGTGGAAGGAGCGCAGCATCTCCTCGCGGTCCAGGTTGAACACCCCGGGCATGACCTGCCCGCCCACGTGGGCCACGGTGTCCCCGGTGAAGAGCACCCCCGGTCCCGGGAGATGGACGGCGATGCTGCCGTCCGTGTGCCCCGGGGTGGCGATCACCCGGGCCCCGCCGCCGAAGTCGATCAGATCGCCGTCCTCCAGCTCGCGGTCGACGCGGCACGGCGGCGCCGGGGGCAGCAGATGGGCGCCGAGCCGGCGGTGCAGGGCGCGTTCCTCGTCGGTGAAGTTCGGCGGCGGGGCCGGCACCTCACCCCGGAGCACCGGCGCCTCCCGCCGGTGAGCCATCACGACGACGTCTCCCCACGAGCTGATCTCGGCCGCGCCGCCGGCGTGGTCCTCGTGGAAATGCGTGAGAACCACCTGGCGTACGTCACCCGTACGGAAACCCAGCCTCTTGACGGCCTCGGCGATCTCGGCGCCGGAGGTGGCGATCCCGGTGTCGATGAGCGTGAGCGCCCCGGCGTCGTTCCACAGGTACGCCTGACCGAATCCGAGCATCAGCAGGTGCAGGTCGGCGCGGATCTCCACGATGTCCATGGTTCACCAGCAAACCGGCACTTCAGCGGCGATGTCCAACAGCGATTTCTGCACAATTGACAACGCCTGGTTGTCTATCCAGGCTTCCGTCCATGGACGCCGACATCCAGGGCATGCGGGCGTTCGCCGTGGCCGCCGAGGAGCTGCATTTCGGCCGGGCCGGCGAACGGCTGTTCATCAGCCAGCAGGCGCTGTCGAAGCGCATCCGGCGGCTGGAGACCGCCCTGGGCACGCCGCTGTTCGAGCGCACCACCCGGACCGTGGAGCTCACCGCCGCCGGTCACCGGTTCCTGCCGCCGGCGCTGGAGGCCCTGGCGGCCTTCGACCGGGCCGTCGCGGCGATCCGGACGAGCGGGGACCCGCTGCGCGTGGACGTCTACGACGAGCGGTTCACTCCTCTACGGCTGCTCAGGGAGGCGAGCGAGCGTGAGCCGGGGCTGCGGGTCGAGCTCAGCATGCGGCAAGGGCTCGCGGTGGCGATCCCGGCGGTACGGCGGCGGGAGATCGACGCGGCGTTCGGGCGGGTGCACGACCTGCCGTGGCCGTGGCCGCCCGAACTCGCCCGCCGCCTGGTGCATGTCGAACCCCTGCACGCGTTCCTCCCGGAAGACCACCTGCTCGCGGACAGGAGCGAGCTGCGCCCCGCCGACCTGCGCGAGTGGGGCATCTCGATGCCGGACCCGGCGGGCGCCGCGGAATGGCGCGGCTACCTCAGGCGGCTCGCCGACCGCCTCGGCGTCCCGCTGCGCTTCACCGATCCGGCCATCGGCCTGCGCCACCTGGTGGAGCAGTTCCACCGCGAGAAGAAGGCCGTAGGACTGGGCGAGATGAGCATCGACGCCGGCGGGAGCGGCCTGCGCCGGGTCCCGATCGTCGATCCGACACCGCTGCTGCCCTGGTCCGTCGTGTGGCACCGCCGGAACACGCGCCCGATGCTCCAGACCCTGATCCGCCGCCTGCGCACCGCCACTCTGCCGTCGCCGTCCGATCCGCGGCACTGGGTGCCGGACGTCGACTTCCACCCGCTGGAGCCCTGACCCGGCGGACCTCTGGCCACGCGCCTTCCTCCGTGCTGCTGGTTCCCTCTTGTAACCGACAGCATCATCGGACCCTGGGGACAGGCGTGGAAGACGGCACTTTCAAGTCCCTCGGTTACCGCGCGAATACCGGCGTCACCGGTTCAGGCGGTCCGCATCGGCGCAGCAGGTGTCCCCGCGCCAGGCTTCACGGCCTTCCTTGACCGCCACGGCCGCGATCACCAGGGCGGCGATCGGGTCGGCCCACGACCAGCCGAACAGGCTGTTCAGCGCCAGCCCCACCAGGAGCACACCGGACAGGTACGTGCACAGCAGGGTCTGCTCGGAGTCGGCGACCGCGGACACGGAACCGAGCTCGCGACCGGCGCGGCGCTGCGCGTACGACAGGAACGGCATGATCACCAGCGAGAGAGCGGCCAGGACCAGGCCGGGCGTGGAGTGCTCGGCCTCGGCGGCGCCGAGCAGCGCGCGTACGGCGTCGAAGGCGACATAGGCGGCCAGCGCGAAGAACGAGATCGCGATGACGCGCAGTGCGGCCTTCTCCCGCTTCTCGTGGGCGGGAGTGGAGAACTGCCAGGCGACCGCGGCGGCGGAGGCGACCTCGACGACGGAGTCGAGGCCGAACCCGATGAGGGCGGCGGAGGATGCGATGGCGCCGGCGGTGATGGCGACGGCCGCCTCGATCACGTTGTAGGCGATGGTCGCCGCGACCAGCAGGCGGATGCGGTGCCGCAGCGCGGCGCGCCGGGCCGGGGCGGGGCCGAGGCCGGGCAGGCCGACCGCGCTCATGCCACCACCCCGCCGTCTTGAGGAGTGGCGGGGCAGAGCGTGACCGGGCGGCCGGTGGCGGCCAGCAGGTGTTCGGCGGAGGCGAGCAGGTCCATCAGCTCGGGCCGGGTCAGGCTGTAGAAGGACTGGCGGCCTTCGGCCCGGTAGTCGACCAGACCGCAGCCGCGCAGGCAGGCCAGATGCTTGGAGACGGTGGACTGGGCCAGGCCGAGTTCGGCGACGAGGTCGACCACCCGGGCCTCGCCGTGGGCCAGGCGTTGCACGATGCGCAGCCGGTTCTCGTCGGCCAGGGAGTGGAACAGCGCGGCCGCGGGAGGAACCCCGGCGGATGCTGAGACACGCCCCCGCGCACCTGGCGCCACGACTGCAGGCCGACGCCGCCCGGCTCCCGCTGGCCACCGGGTCGATCGCCGCCGCCGTCCTGGTCGACGCGCTGCTGTTCCCCGCCGAGATCACCCGGGTGCTGACCGCCGGCGGCGTGCTGATCTGGGCCAACCAGCTGAGCGCCGACGGGCCGCTGTTCCTGGACACGCCCACCGTCATCGCCGCGCTCGGCGGCGCCTGGGACGCGATCCAGGCCGAGGCCGGCTGGGGCAGCTGGACCGTGCTGCGCCGCGCCGGCGCGTGAGCGGCCGGACGAGTCCGTCAGGAGCTACGCCCGGCCAGCCGGCTGGACCTCCTCGGAAGGCCACGGGTCGGTGACCGCGCGGAGCAGCCGGCCGATGGCCGACAGATCTCCCACGACGGCGACGCCGCCGTCCTCGCACGCGGACGCGAGTGCGCCGGGGTCGGTCAACAGGGCGCTGAACGTCCTGGCATCCGTACGGAGCGAGACGTCCGCCGTCGCGGTCTCACCGGGGCTCACCTCAACCTGTCCGGACGCCAGGCGGACCGTCCACACCCGGCCGTCGAGCTCGAGACGGCAACTCATGGGCGGCGCCGCGGGGTCGGGGCGAGCGGCACGTCGCAGGAAGATCAGCACAGAGGTGGCGCTGAGCGCGGCCGGCGGCGGGGGCTGCGGCGCGTCCATCCCCCAGTCGCTCAGAGCCATCAGGACCGTTTCCAGCTTCCGGCCCCGCTCGGTCAGCTCGTAGCCCCGGGGGCCCTCAGCCGGCTCCGGACTGCGGCGGATCACCCCGTTCTGTTCGAGCTCTCGGAGCCGGTCCGCGAGCAGGTTGGAGCTGACATGGGGCAGAGCGCGCCGCAGCTCCGAGAAGCGTTGCGGCACCAGGAGCAGTTCGCGGACGACCAGCAGGGCCCACCGCTCGCCGACGACGTCGAGGGCGCGGGCGATGGCGCATGAGTCCCGATAGCTGCGGCTGGTTGGCATGATCCTCCTCCTCCCCTCCGATCCTAATCCACAATAAATTCTGGTTGTTTATTTCAACCATGTCTGGTTAGGCTTTAGAACACTTGGTCGGACACGGCGCCACATCGCGTTGATCACCATCCCGGTGGCCTCGACACCCGACAATCGATCACCTGGAGAACACCGATGAGTAATCTGCTGCTCGACGGCAAGAACGCCGTGATCTACGGAGGCGGGGGCGCCATCGGCGGCGCCGTCGCACGGGTCTTCGCCCGGGAAGGCGCGCGGGTCTTCATCGCCGGACGGACGCGGGCCAAGCTCGACGCCGTGGCGCGTGACATCGCCGCCGCGGGCGGGAAGGCCGAGACCGCCGTCGTCGACGTTCTCGACCCGTACGCGGTCGAGAAGCACGCCGACGCGGTCGCGGCGACGGCCGGCGGCATCGACATCGCGCTCAACGCCGTCAGCGTCATGCACGACCAGGGGACTCCGCTGGCGGACCTCTCGCTGGAGGAGTTCATGCGGCCGATCGACGGCTTTCTGCGCACGCTGTTCATCACCAGCAAGGCCGTGGCCCGGCACATGGGCCGCGAGCGTCCCGGCGTCATCCTGACGTTGTCCGAGCCGGGCTCAAAACTGGCCATCGGCGGCATCCTGGGGCACAGCGTGAGCGCGGCCGGCAAGGAGGCCTTCACCCGGACTCTCGCCGCCGAGCTCGCGCCCGGCGGCGTCCGGGTCATCGGCATCCGCCCGCACGCCGTCGTCGACGCGCCGGCCGCGGGCTCCTACACCGCGGACCTCTTCGAGCAGACGGCGGCAGCGTCCGGGCAGTCGGTGCAGGATCTGCTCGAAGGCGGCGGAATGGCCCAGGGCACGCTGCTCAAGAGGCTGCCCACGCTGTCCGAGATAGCGGAGACGGCCGCGTTCCTGGCCTCGGACCGATCCGGAGTCATGACCGGAACCATCGCCAACCTGTCCGGCGGCGCGCTGGTCGACTGACGATCGTGACGACCGCGTGACGTGCGGGTGCGCGTCACGCGGTCATCCGTACGCGCGGATGACGCGGCCCGCGTCGCCGCCTTCGACGCAGATAGTGGCCGACGAGCTCGTCCATCGGCACCGGACGCCTGCCGGGCCGCTGATGGCGCCGCCGCCGGGTGACGCGCGGCCATGGGTGACCGTTGTTCGTGCTCCGCCGGAGAGCCGCGAAGCTCCTGCGGATGCCGGGCCTCGTACCGGTTCTATGTGTCCTGCTTGAACTGGACGATCTGGAGGTAGTTCCCGTCGGGGTCGAGGAACGTCCCGAATCGGCCTGCGGGGCGGTCCGCGACGGCGGTGAGCCATTCGACGCCCGCCGCCCGCAGCCTCGCCTCCGCGGCGTCGAAGTCGTCGACGTGGAAGTTGAGGATCATACGTCCGGGTTCGCCGTTCTTCGCGGCGACGTCGTCACGCTGGTCGATGACCAGGTGGAAGCCGCCGAAGTCGATCGGGCCCTCGCCCTCCTGCTCCGGCGCGAGCGTGTTGCGGTACCAGTCGCGTAGCTTCACCGGGTCGGTGGTGCCGATGAGGATGCTGCCGGGGCTCAACGTGGTCATGATGTCTCTCCTGGTGTCAGGCGGGGATGGAAGCGGTGATGGAGCCGTCTCAGGCGACCGCCGACTCCGTACGGACGGCGCGGGCGGCGGTGGCGGCCTGCTGATGGACGGGGATGTCCCCGTCCTCCTTCGGGTTGGGCTGTCCCTTGCCGGTGTTGATCAGGTTGCGCAGGCTGCCGTCGATGTAGCCGCCCCAGGCGTTGGAGCACACCTCGTAGCACTCGTACTGCGGGACCAGGCCCACGTGGGTGAAACGGACCTCGGCGCCGCCGTCCTTGCCGGTGATCTCGAAGACGACGTCGGTGCCCTTCCACTCGTTCTGGTCGGCGATGAAGTTGAAGTGGTTGTCCAGGATCCGCCAGACGACCTTGCGATCCGGTACGAGCTCCGTGATCTGGACCGTGCAGCGGTGGACGTCCTTGAAGTGGTGGTAGAAGACGGCGCCGGCCCGGTCAGTGGTGCCCTTGACGTCTTCCGACCACCAGCCGCGAACGTCGGTGACCGCCTCGAACGCTTCCCGGGGGGTCTTGTCGACCGTGAAGGTGGTGGTGAAGTGCTTCTGCTGCGTCGCTTGCATCATGCAAGTAACCCTAGAGGTATCGCTTTCATGATGCAAGTGAAATCGGCAAGGTCGTGCGCATGCGGGAAAGAGCCGCAGCGTTCTCCATGGCGCGGGTTCACGCCGTCAGGGGCTGAAGTGCTGTGACGCGTACGAGCGCCAGGGGCGGTACCGGTCCACCTCACGGATCGGGACGCCCGGCAGGGCCGCGTCGGGATCGCGGAGGGTGCGCATCCGGATTAGGGCGGCGGCGCGCTCCGAGACCCCCGGCAGGCCGAGGAGCTGTCCAGGGTCGGCTTCCGAGTCGATCTCGACGCCGCCGGAGCCGGCCTCCGCCAGCGCCTCAGCCCTGCGGAAGGTACGTGACACCTCGCCCACGGGTACGGCCAACGGCTTGCCGTACCGGCTGACCAGCTCGGTCAGGCGCGCGGGACCGAGCACCTCACGGGCCGGCAACTCGGCCGGATCCACCGCGCTGGTGACACCGTTGCTCGCGGCGGGCGCGCTCCTTCCGGCCGCGCCGGCCATGGCAGGTCTCGCGCTCGGGCCCGCTCTCGGGCTGCTGCTGGCCGGGGATCGTCCTGCCGACCAAGACGGTGCTCGGTCAGACCGCTCCGCGACGGCCGATGAGGCCCGGCTCCGCGACGGCGATGCTCGCTTCCAGACCGGCGAGCAGCACGGTCCGCGCTAGGGAACGCGGGTGGCGTCGGAACGCTGAGGCGCGGATGCCCGCTGATGCTCGCGGGCGAAGAGCGCGCCGAGAGCTGCGGCGATCAGGGGAAGACCACCCACGACAGCCGTGATCGCCGGCCAGGGCGTCTCGAACGGCACCCGCACCGGCGCCTCCCAGGTGGTGCGCATCGTCAGCGGCCACAGCAGCGACATCCCGGCGGAACACCCGATGACGGCGCCCAGGACGGTTCCGAACAGGGCGCTCAGGCCGGCGCGGGCGGCGCAGAACCACCGGAAGGCCGAGGCCGATCCACCGCCGGCCCGTCTCATGACCCGCGCCTGGCGCGCGTTGGCGGTTCGGCCGAAGCCGGGCGTCAGCGCGCACCCGAGAGCGACGAGGAACGCCGCCCCAGCGACGGGCACCCACCCGGTGGAGGCGACGAAGCCCCGTTCGACGCGGACCTCCGCGACCGCATCGTCCAGCCGATCGTCGAGGCGCTGCTGCTCCCGGACCGTGACCCGATGAAGGGCGGGGTCGACGATCAGCTCAGTCGGTTCGAGCTGATAGCCGAGATCCCGGACCATCTTCGAGGGGACGAAGATCGTCTCCATATGGGGGTCGGAGGTCACGGCGACGATCGCCCGGACGGTCTTGCTCGCGCCGAGCTTCCCGTCGATCTCGTAGTGGATGGTCACCGAGTCGACCGCCACGTCGGCCGAGGTGATCACCACGGCGGTGCCCTCGTCGTACGGCGTCGACTGATCGCCCGTGAGGTAGCGCAGCAGTTTCTCGTCACCGATGGCCTGATCCCAGTAGACGGCCTCCTCCGGTAACTCGACGCTCTCCGCCGTGGCCTCGAAGTACCAGGACGAGTCCGCGAGAATCTCCCTCTGGGCGATCGGCACGCCGGGCAGTTCTCGCTCCATCGTTGCCCGAACGGTGGCCACGTCCACGGCCGAGAAAGGCCCCAGGTACGCAGGGCTTGGCCAGACCGATAAGCTGCCCGGCCTTCCACGGGCGGAATACTCGGCCCTGCTCTGCGCGGTTGTGCCGACCGCGATGATCGTCAGTGAGAGACCGGAGGCGGTCGCCATCATCGCCAGCGTGATCGCGAGCACCGCACGGGCCCGGCGGTCGGACAGGTCACGGACGGCGAGGCGGAGGGGTGACGGCAGGCGTTCCGAGAACGGGCCGAGGATCTCCAGCAGCCGTGAAGGCAGCGGGCCGAATCCGGTGGTGAGCAGGCCCGCACCGACGAGGGTGATCAGCAGGAACCCGATGAAATCGATTTCGCCGTAGCGGTGATCTTCACGCGCCCACCACGCTCCGAGCCCCATCAACAAGGCACCCGCCAACGACGTGAGACGTCCCAAGACGACGACTCGTCGGCTCGTGAACTCGTGGCGGTTGGGCGGGGCGGAGAGCAACGCCGCAGGAACGGCCCCCGCCGCAAGCATCAGGGGCAGAGCCACGAGTACGGCGAGCACCACTCCGACGGCGTAGAAAACAAGATCGAGAGGCATGGCGGAATCGTAGTGAGCCGGCACGGTGGCGGATACGCGATGCACCGCTCCCGCAACGGCTGCCGTGCCCGCTCGGTCCGCACGTTCGTGAAACCCGTTGATCGCCACTAACCGGGCAGGTACCGTCTCAACAGGAACACGAAAATGTGTTCGAAATCGTGGCTGGAGAACAGCGAACAGACAGGAGATGCCTATGTCATGGAGAGCCCTCAGTGTGTTAGCCGCCGGTCTTCTGCCGGCCGCTCTGATGGCCGCACCCACCGCCGCTGACGTCGACGCCGTCGTCGTGACCAAGCCGCTGGCCTCCGCGCAGGACGCTGCTGAGGTCGCCGCGTTCTGGCTCGGCGACGGCGGTGCCAACCTGGTCAACGCCGCCCCCTACACCGTGCGCGACGCTGTCAACCCGCCCCTCCCGGGCGCCGTCATCACGCCCAGCGGCAAGCCCGGCCGTCTCGCGCCGTCGCTTCCTTCCGACAGCGCTCCGACGCAACCCGACGGCCCGGCCACCTTGGGCAAGGTCTTCTTCATCGGCGCGGACGGGCAGCCACACTGGTGCACGGGCAGCGCCGTGAACTCGCAGTACCGCAACGTCGTGGCGACCGCGGCACAGTGCGCGTTCGACACGCAGACCTCCGGCGCCGCGCTCGACAAGTGGGTGTTCGTGCCCCGTTACACCGACGGCACCGCACCTCTGGGCCTGTACGTCGGCAAGCAGCTCTTCGGCCACTACGACTTCGACGTCTACCGCGACTTCGACCGCGGCTACGCCTTCGTCAACGTGTACGAGGGCGTCGTCCCCTCCGCCACGGGCGAGCTGACCGGCTACGGCAGGCTGGGCGACAACGTCGGCGGGCTGGGCCTGGCCTGGAACCAGCCGCTCGACTACTCGGTGAACGTCTTCGGCTACCCCGCGGGCCCGCACCCCGACGGCGTGCGGCCGTACAGCGGACAGAACCTCAAGATGACCGTGGGCAGCGTCACGACCACCGCCCACTCCCCCGTCCTGAAGGGCGAGCGATTGCTGCCCGTGCGCTCCTGGTTCACCGGGCACGGCGCCCAAGGCTCCTCCTGGCTGCTGAATTACGACGCGGCCAGCGCCAGAGGCTACTTGAACGGCCTGTCCGTCAGCGTCGCCGACGCCGACGGCAACCTGCGCTACGACACGGGCCTGTCCCCCTACTTCGACAACGAACTGCTGGCGGTCTACTCGGCCGCCCGCGTGGTCTGGACCGGCGCGGTCCCACCCGGGTGATCCCGGCGCCCTGAACAGGAACGGTCGCCGCGGGCTCACCTCGCGACGGCTGTTCCCTCTCCCCCTGGTGCGCGGGGGGATCTCCCGACGTTCTTCCCGGAAAGGTCATGGGACGGCGGCCCCGTGACGACCTGGTCGTCACGGGGCCGGGTCTCACCTGCCTGCCAGCGCGTTGCGCAGGTCGATGATCACGTTTTCCGCCGCCGCGCGGTCGCCCGGCGACGCGGTCGGATGGTTCTTCAGCCACTTCTCCAGCGCGTCGATGTAGTTCCTCGCCTTCTGCGTGTGGTGGGCGCCACCGACCGAGCCGCCGAACTTGAGCTCGAACCGGACGGCGGCCGCGGTGCTGCCGTTGCCGACGGTCGCGCCAGGCCGCCACAGCTCGTCGAACCACTTGGCGAGCTGGCTGTCGACCACGTACGGCTTGACCATCTCGGTCCGGAGGATGTTCTTGTACTCCTCGAAGAGCGCCCGGCTGGCGGCCAGGTTGTGCAGCGGCGGTCTGCGCCCGCCGACGCCGGGGAAGAGGCCGGGGCCGCCGAATTCGGCCATCGGCGCCATCGACACGTCGCGGAGCTCGTGGCGCAGGACGTTGCCGCAGGGGTCTCCGCCACGGTTGTTCTCGCCGGTGCAGTACGTCTTGAGCAGCACCGCGGCCCAGTCGTCCGCCTCTATCCCCGCCAGGTCGAAGAAGGCGCCGAAGTCGCCCAGCCACCTGTCGAAGTCGCTCGCCAGCTCGCCGCAGGAGTCGACGCCGAGATCGCCGGGCAGCTCGTAGCCGTTGAGATAGCAGGCGCCGTCGAAGACGACGAGCAGGGTTCCCCGCTCGTACGTCTCGAACGTGGTCAGGCCGCTCTCCGGGCCGGTCGGCGGCGGGGTGTTCGCCCGCAGTCGCTCCTCGTCCTCGGCGCGCTGCTTGGCCGCCGCGATGTTGAGCGCGTCCAGGGCGGCCTGTGCCGCTTCGGCGGCGTCGTCGCCGGCCTCCAGCGCCGACGCCCGGGCCCGCTCCGCGGACGCGTAGGCCGCGGCGGCGGACGCCTGCGCGCGGGCCGCGGCGGCGTCGGCCTGGGCCGCCGACCGGGCCGCCGCCTTCGCGTCCCGGGCGGCGGCGTTCGCCGCCTCGCGGGCCGTGCGCGCCGACGCCTCGGCCCGGTCGGCGGACTGGCGGGCCTCGACGGCGGCCTGGGCCGCCTGCCGGGCGAACGCCTCGGCCTGGTCAGCGGACGCGCGGGCCTGGTCCGCCCAGTACGCCGCCTCGTCCGCGGCCTGCTTGGCGATCGCCGCGACCCGGGCGGCCTCGGCGGCGTCCGTACGCGCCCGGGCCGCCGATTCGGCCGCCTCGCTCACGTACCTGCGGACGTTGGCGACGTGCAGCACGGTGTCGTGGTCGCGCTGGCGGGCCTTGAACAGCCCCGTCCGGAGGAACTCGCTCAGGTAGCGGCGCGGGCCGTTGAGGGCGGCCTGCGCGGCGGCGTCGACCTCGGCGCCGCCCGCCTCCATCGCGCGGGCGATCGCGACGCGGTCGTCCTGCTCGGCCGCGACGTGGCGCCCGGTGCGCAGAAATTGGTGCGCGTCGGCCGGGGTGCCGTTGAGCGCCGTCTGCGCCGCCGCGTCCGTCGCCGGGCCGCCGGTCTCCATGATTCTGGCGATGGCGATCCGGTCGTCCTGGATCTTGCCCTCGTACATGGGCAGCCGCAGGAACCGCACGACCTGCTGGTGCGTACCGGCCAGAGCCGCCGCGGCGGCCGCCTTCAGCGCCGGCTTGTCGCTGAGGTCGGCGAGCCGGACGACGCGGGAGCGGTCGTCGTGCTCGGCGGCGGTGGCGCGGGTGGCCTCCAGCCACTTACGGAGGTCGGCCGCCGAGCCGGCCAGCGCCGCCTCGGCGGCGGTCCTGGTCCAGGTGCCGCCGGCGGTCACGAGGCGCATGGCGGCCCGCCGGCCGTTGTCGAGCACGACCTCGGCGGGGGCGCCGGCGGCGGTGGCGGCCGCGAGGAGCCGCGCCGTCTCGGTGTCCACCCGGTCCTGTTCGGGCGCGTCCCAGGGGATCGCGGCCGGCAGTGCCTCCTCCTTCTCCTTCGCCGCGCGGGCTGCCGCGACCCGCACCTCGGTGTACGAGCGCAGTTGCTCCGCCTCGGCCGCCCGGGCGGTCGTCTCGGCGGTTTCCGCGACCTGGGCCGCCGCGGTGGCGGCAGCGGCGGCGACGGCCGCGTTCCTGGCGTGCTCCGCAGCGCGCCGGGCCGCCTCCGCCGCCTCCCCCGCGTGCGCGGCGGCCTCGTCGGCCGCGGCGGCTGCCGCCCTGGCGTGGGCCGCCGCGTCGCGGGCCCAGTGCTCCGCGTCCCGCGCCGCCGCCCTCGCCTGCCTGGCCAGGGACTCGGCGGCGTCGGCCGCCCGATCCGCCCGGGCAGCGTGGGCGCGTGCCTCGGCCGCGGCCTGCCTGGCCCTGGCGGCCTCGGCCGCGGCGACGTTGGCGTGGCCGCCGGCCTGCTCGGCCGCCGCCGCGGCCGCCTGCGCGTTGCCGACCGCGCTGCGGGCCGCGTCGACCGCCACGCTGACTTGGTCCACGGCCTCACCGGCGGCCTTCGCCGCGTCGGCCGCCTTCTCCGCGGCCGCCGCGACGGCGCGGGCCTGCTGTGCCGCCTGCCGGGCGGCATCGGCCTTGGTGGCGTCGGTCGCCGCGTTCGCCGCCGCCTGGTAGGCCCGCGCGGAGGCCTGGCCCGCGAGCACCGCGGCGGACGCGGCCCGCGACGCCGCGCTCGCCGCGACCCGGGCGGCGTTGCTGGCCGCCTGCGCCGCCCCGATCGCCTCCTGTGCCGCGGAGGCCGCGCGGCGGGCGGCGTCGGCGGCCCGGCCGGCCGCCTCGGTGGCCTTCTTGGCCGACGAGCCGGCCGCGGCCGTCTCCGCCGCGGCCCGTTCGGCCGCCTCCTTCGCCAGCCGGGCCGCGTTGACCGCGCGCTCGGCTTCCTCCTTCGCCGCCTGGGTCTCCTGGGCGGCCGTCACCTGCGCCAGCCGCGCGATCTCGGCGAACTGGGCGACGGTGGTGATCTCCTCGTCCCGCGCCCGCGCCACATGCCGGCCGTGGTCGAGGAACTCGCGGACGTCCTGCGGTGTGCCCTGGAGCGCGACCTGCGCGGCCCGGGTGACCTCGGGCCCGCCGGCGGCCATCAGCCGGGTCACCGCGATCCGGTCGTCCTGCTCCGCCGCGGTGTACCGCCCGTCCATCAGGAACTGGATGACGGCGTCGTCGCCGCTGTCCAGCGCGGCGCGCCCGGCCGCCTTCGTGGACGGGCCGCCGACCTCCATGAGGCCGGCGACACGGATCCGCCGGTCCTGCGTCATGATCGGCCGGTAGCCGGTCTCCAGGAGCTCCCGGAGCTGCTCAGGCGGGCCGGCCAGCGCCCTCTGCCCGGCCTGGACCATCGCCGGCCCGCTCACCTCCATGAGGTAGGCCGTCCGGACCCGGTCGTCCTGTACGCCCAGCTGGTGCCGGTCGGTTTCCAGGAACAGGCGGACGTCCTCGTCGGAGCCGAGGAGCGCGACCTGGGCCGCCCTGGCGACCCCGGGTCCCGCCGTCTTCATCAGCTCCAGCGCCCGCGCCCGCCCGTCCGCCGGTTCCGCCGCGTGCGCGGGAACGGCGATCCCTCCGGCCGCGAGCAGCGCTACCAGCAGATGCTTCGTACCAAGCCATGGTCGGGACGCCTTCACGACGCCCTCCTTCCGAACGTGTACCGAGTCGGATCCGCGTCCAGGCGCCGTCACGGGGAGGCGCGCAGCTCCAGCAGCACCGCGAAGTTCGGGTCGGTGGCGCCGGTGGGCCGTACCTGGCCCTCGGGCACGACGACCGTCTCCTCCTCGCCGTTGGCGGTGATGGTCGCCTCGACCACCTGGTCGCCGGCGCCCACCAGGAAGACGGCGTCCAGCCGGAGGCTCAGCCAGCCGGTGTCGCCCTTGACCCGGAAGCAGAACTTCGACCGGCCGACGCTCTCCACCGTGATCAGTTGCGGGTCAGTGGTGCACTCCACCAGCGTGATGCGGCCGTCGCCGCGGATCAGCTCGATGTCGTCGATGGACTCCGCGCCGGGGTAGCGGAAATCCTCGACGGTCGGACCCGGAACGTTCACGTCGTCCGGCTCCGGCACCGTCTGGGCCATCGCCGTGCCCCCGGCGGGTACGAGGTCGGGGGCGTACCAGCCCTGCAGGTCGACCATGACGTGCGCGGAACCCGAGCTGGCGTTCCTGATCCGGACCTTGCCGCCGGTGCCGACCTTGACCAGGGTGTTGCCCGCGCGGGGGCCCTGGCCGGGTGGCGCGTAGTTGACCAGCGACGTGGTGCTCTCGGTGCCGTCGAGCGGCCACACGTTGAGGTGGCCGTTCGCCGTGTTGTCGACGGCGGTCAGGTTCAGCACGGCCGTGGTGCCCGCGGGCACGCCGAGCGGTACGTCGATGGTGCTGTTCGCCGGGACGGGCACGCCGGTGCCGACCGTGCGGGTGTCCAGTCGGCGCGCCGCCGGGATCGTGCGCATCCCCGCTCCGCTGTCGGCGCTGGCGGTGTAGTAGCCCAGCGCGGTCAACACGAAATGCACCTGGGAGTTGCTGTTGTTCGTGAACGTCACGCGCCCGTCCGTGCCCAGTTGCACCGTCACGCTGTGGGCGGTCGTACCGCCGACGAAGTCCATGACGCTGCGATTGTTGACGCCTCCGGCCGGGTAGGCGCCGACCCAGCCTTGCTGCGTCGCGCCGGTCACGATCAGGTCCAGGTGCGCCGCGGACGCTTCGGCGGGAATGACACCACCGGTCAGCTTGAAGGTCCGCGATCCCCAGGGCGGCACGACGCCGGGCGCACCGCCCAGATCGCTGCGGGTGTCCGCGATCCGGGTGTGGTTGACCGGTACGAAGCCTCGCCCGGTCCCCGAGGTGGTGTAGTAGCCCTGGACGTCGACCGAGACGTGCGCGCCTGGGCCGTGGCTGTAGACGGCGATCTTCCCGCTGGCGGGCACGGGCACCACCGCGGTGTTGGAGATGACCTGGTTGCCTCTGGCGTTCAGCATCGAGAGCGGCGGGCGGGGCGCGCCCTCCGGCATCAGCGTCAGGTAGGTGGACGCGGTCGTGATGGCCGTGACATCGACCAGCACCGCGGTGACTCCGCCGGCCGGTATGCCGCCCACTCCGGTCACCTGGAACGGGGTGAGGCTGTCCGCGGGCCGCGGACCGGCGGGCGCGCCCAGCCCCGACCGGGTGTCCAGAACCTGCGCGCTGGTGGGCAGGCGGACGAAGGTGCCCCCGCGCACGGTCTGCCGTACCCAGTCCCGGACGTTGTCCACCCGCGTCTCGATCGCCAGGTCACGGGTCTCCGACGCGGCGGTGCCCAGGCAGCCCGCCTGGTAGGAGGTGCTGTGCAGGGCGACCAGTTCGGGGCCGGTCGCGACGTTGCGCACCGTCGGCCCGCCGGCGTCCCCCTTGCAGATGCTCGCCGGCGCCGACGGGTCGCCGCCGATCTCGACGGCTCCTGGGTTGACCCTCTTCACCGAGAAGGGCGCCGTGTGCAGCCGCTCCGGCAGCCACTCCGTCGCCGTACGCCCGAAGCCGGCGACCTGCAGCACCTCCCCGGCGGCCGGTGCGGTCGCGCTCACCTTGACCGGCGTCACCTCGACCACCGGGCCGGCCAGCTTGACCAGCGCGAGGTTGCGCGACGGATGCGGGACCACGTGGGTCGCGCCGCGCACCTGTCCCCTGCCGATGGCGGTCAGGTCCTCCCGGCCGACGGTGACGGTGGTCGGCTGCGAGGGCGGGCCGGTCGGCACCGGAGCGGATCCCTCGACGAAGCAGTCCCTCGCCGTCACGATCCACTCGGGATCGACGAGCGCGCCGGAACAGCCGCGCACGGCGTTGCCTACCTTGACGTCCGCTACGAACCCGTACCCGTCACCGGGTGCCGCCGACCCACGCGCCACGCCGGATGCCGAGCCGGCGGGCAATGTCGCGATCGCCACCGCACCGGCGGCGATCAGTGCGGCGGCCCCACCGCGGCGTAATGAAGAGCGCATGTACCACCCCTTTTTCTCCGGCCGATGAACCGGAGATCAGACAGGGCCGCCCACCGGCCCTGGCTAAGTCTTGGTCATGGGAGATCGCGAAATCAGGGCACAGACAGGGCATTTGGCGGGCATTTGTGCTCCAGGATTCGTACCGGAACAGGGCATTCTGTGGTTCAGGACAGCCCACCCGGCCGGTGCTGTGGACACGTCTCCTACTTTCGTCAGGGGTGATCGTGGTCGTTCGCCGGATCCGGCGGCAGGCCGGTGATTCCTACGGTTCTACTCATGAAGAAGATGCAGCTCATGACCCTGGCGCTGGGTGCGGGACTGGTTCTCGCGCCCGCGGCCCCCGCCTCGGCCTCCCCCGCGGAGCTCGAATCCGCAGCCGTTGACGCCTATCTCACCCGAGCCTGGGAATCCACCGCCCTGCCCGGAATGTCGGTCGTCGTGACGTACCAGGGAAAGGTCGTGCACGCGGCCGGGTACGGCCGCGACGCGGCGGGGAGGCCGGTCACTGAGCGGACGCCGATGCGGGTCGCCTCGCTGTCCAAGTCGTTCACCGCGATGGCCGTGATGACCCTGGTCGAGGAGGGCAAGCTCGCCTTGGATGAGCCGGTGGTGAATCGGCTGCCGGACTTCCGTATGGCGGACCCGCGGGCCGAGGAGATCACGGTCAGGCAGTTGCTCAACCAGACCTCGGGAATCTCGGACGCGACGGTCGATCTTGGGGCGGCGGAGAGCGCCCCGTCGCTGGCGGGGTATGTCGCGGAGTTGGGCAGCGGGAAGCTGGCGGCCGATCCCGGGACGCGCTGGGCTTACAGCAACGCCAACTATGAGACGGCCGCGCGGCTGGTGGAGGTGGCCGGCGGGCGGAGGTTCGGGGATTACCTGAAGGAGCGGGTGTTCGAGCCGCTGGGGATGAGCGGAAGCGCTGCCGGTGATCCGGCGGTCAGGCCCGCGGACGGGTTCAACTCGCTGTTCGGGGTGTGGATGGCGCGCTCCGAGCTGCGGGACTTCCCGTACGGGGGAGGCGCCGGAGGTGTCGTCACCAACGCGGCCGACATGGGGAAGTGGCTGATCAGCCAGACCGGCCGGGGCAGGCAACTGGTCGGAGCCGAGAGCCTGGCGGCCATGCACGCGCCGTCCGAAGTGCACGACTATGGGATGGGCTGGGGGAAGCAGAGCGTGAACGGCGCCGACATGCTGGTGCATGCGGGCAACCTGTTCACCTATACGGCGGTGGAGGCGATCGACCCCGAGACGGGGTACGGCTTCGCGGTCATGACCAACAGCGCGGGCCTGTACGACGACACCTACGACGTGCTCACCGGGCTGGTCGCCATGAGTCAGGGTGACACGCCGCGGGTGCCCGGTGGTGATCGGCAGCTGATCGAGGTGATCCTGGGGCTGGTCGTGCTGGCCGCGGCGGGGCTCGGCGTGCTGGGAGTACGGCGGGCGGGCCCGTGGGCGGCGCGGCGGGCCGGGCGATCCGGCCGGCGGGTCGCGCTGCGGCTGGTCCCGGTGCTCCTGCCCACCGTGCTGCTGGCGCTGTACCCGGCGACGATCTCGTTCCTGATGAACGGCCGGACGATCACCTGGGAGCAGCTCACCTACCACGCCGCGCCGCTGACGATCACGCTGGTGGTGGCAGCCGTCGCGGGGCTGGTGACGGGGCTGGCGCGGCTGCGCGCGTGGCGGTCGGTAGGCTCCACGCGATGAGAACGGGCAGGAGGTGGACCGCCTGGAGGAACCGGGTGGTCCTGGCGGTGATCGCGCTGGCCTGCGTCGCCAACGGACTGTACCTGGCGCAGGTGCCGGCCTGGCGCCAGCTGTTGTTCGCCGTCCTGGCCGTGGCCGCCTACCTGCACGGCCGGCATCTGACCAGCCGGCGCGACTGGCTGGTCCTGGCCCTCTCCGCTGCCCCTACGGGGCTCTTCATGGTGCCGGACTTCTGGAACGGCGGCACCGCGCTGCTGACGCTGGGCGTGTTCGTGGTCCTGCCCTGGCTGGCCGGGCGCTTCCGGGGACAGCAGGCCGCGCTGGTCCAGGCCGGGCGGGAGCGGGTCGCGCAGCTCGAACGGGAGCGGGAGCTGATCGCCGAACGGGCACGGCTCCGCGAACGGGCCAGGATCGCCGCCGACATGCACGACTCGCTGGGCCATGAGCTGGCGCTGATAGCGCTGCGAGCCGGAGCGCTGGAGCTGGCGCCCGACCTGACGGAGCGGAATCGTGAGGCGGCGGCCGGGCTGCGCGCCTCGGCGGTCACCGCGACCGACCGGCTCCGCCGTACCGTCGGAGTATTGCGCGACGGCCGGCCCTGGGACGGCCGGGCCCCGACCGAGCCGCCGGACGAGAGCGTCGAGAGACTCGTCGAGCGGGCGCGGGCCGCCGGCCTGTCCGTCGAGCTCCACGGCTCCGCTGGACCGCTCCCTCCCCTGGTGGACAGGGCCGTGCACCGGGTGGTGCAGGAATCTCTGACCAATGCCGCGCGGCACGCGCCGGGCGCCGAGGTGCGGGTCGAGGTGGTACGGGACGCCGAGGGGATCACGGTCACCGTGGCCAACGAGGCGCCGGCGGACACGCCGGATCCGTCGAGTGGGGGCGGCAGCGGGCTGGCCGGGCTGCGCGAGCGGGTCCGGCTGCTGGACGGCACGTTGCGCGCGGGGCCCGATGGCGCAGGCGGGTTCACGGTGACCGCACGGCTCCCGGAGAACCCGAGCGAAAGCGAGGTCAGCCGGTGATCCGGTTGGTGCTGGCCGATGACGAGGCCATGATCCGGGCAGGGGTCAGGTCGATCCTGACCACCGATCCGGAGATCGAGGTGATCGCCGAAGCCGCCGACGGTCGCGAGGCGGTCGACGTGGTCCTCTCGCACCGGCCGGACATCGCCCTGCTCGACATCCGCATGCCGCGCCTGGACGGCCTGGCCGCGGCCGCGGAGTTGCGCGCCGCCGTCCCCGAGGTCGCCATCGTCATGCTGACCACCTTCGACGAGGACGAGTACGTCGCCCGCGCCCTCGCCATCGGCGCCGCCGGATTCCTGCTCAAGGCGGCCGATCCCCGTGAGCTGATCATGGGGGTCCGGGCGGTGGCCGGTGGCGCGGCCTACCTGTCACCGCGGATCGCACAGAAGGTGATCGCCCAGCTCGGCGGTGGGCGGATGGCCAGGGAGGAGGCCGCGCGCAAGGAGATCGCGGCGCTGACGCCGCGCGAGCTCGACGTGCTCGCGCTGGTCGGCCGTGGGCGGTCCAACCACGACATCGCACGGGAGCTGTTCGTCTCGGAGGGCACGGTCAAGTCGCACGTCAGCGCGATCCTGCTGAGGCTGGGCCTGAGCAACCGCGTCCAGGCGGCGATCCTCGCCTACGAAGCCGGGCTGGTTCGCTCGTAGAGCGCGTGCGCTTCCCGAAGCAGGGGCTCACAGATCCGGGCCAGGCGCCGGGTCGTCATCTTTGGTTGACGCGACGCCGCGCGTCAACCTAGGATGACGCCAGGGAGCCCGATCGCATCGCACCGCTTGCCCAGGCGGCGAACGCGGACGACCCGATCAGCTCACTCGCGGCCGTCAGCGAACAGGCGGTGCCCGATAAGCACGGCGGCCGGGGCCTGATCCGCGGCCGGCCATAACCCGTACACAGAACACACCGAACGTCAGCGATCACGGCTTGACGTTCCGACTGCTGCCCGGAAACGGTCAGGGCGGCCGGCGAGGAGGACGAATCATGGCGGCGCCATCGGTGACACGGGAAGCTCTCGCGGTCGCGGTGACGGCCAATCTGCCGGTCATCCTCTGGGGTGCGCCCGGCACCGGCAAGACATCCGCGGTGACCATGCTCGGCGCGGCGGTCGGCCTGCCGGTGGAGGTGGTGGTCGGCTCGATCCGCGAGCCCAGCGACTTCTCCGGGCTGCCGGTGCTGCGTGACGGCGGCACCTGGTTCGCGCCGCCGAGGTGGGCCGAGCGGCTCGCCGCCGAGGGTGGCGGGCTGCTGTTCCTCGACGAACTGACCACCGCGCCGCCGGCCGTGCAGGCCGCCATGCTGCGGGTGGTGCTGGAGCGCACGGTCGGTGACCTGACGCTGCCGGACGAGGTGCGGATCGTGGCCGCGGCGAACCCGCCGGACCAGGCCGCCGACGGCTGGGAGCTGTCCGCGCCCCTGGCCAACCGGCTCATCCACCTGAAGTGGACGGTCTCCGCCGAGGACATCGCCGAGGGCTTCGCCGGCGGGTTCCCGGCACCGGAGTTCGACGTCGAGGACACGGCCGGGCCCGCCGCGGTGGCCGGCGCGCGGGCACTGGTCGGGGCGTTCCTCCGGGTACGGCCGGAACTCGTGCTGGCGGTGCCCGACAGTCCTGACCGGGCGGGCTGCGGCTGGCCCAGTCCGCGCAGCTGGGAGATGGCCGCGCGGGCGGTCGCCGCGTGCGAGCACCTGGGCGCCGGCGAGCCGGTCATGGCGGAGCTGGTGCTCGGCGCGGTCGGTGAGGCGGCCGGGTTCGAGCTGCTTTCCTGGCGTCGCAACCTTGACCTGCCCGACCCGAAGACCCTGCTGAACGACCCCCGGGCCCGCCTGCCCGAACGCCTCGACCGGATGCATGCCCTGCTCGGCGCGGTGGTGGCCTACGTGCAGTCGGACGGCACGGCCGACACGTGGGAGCGGGCGTGGGCGGTGGTGACCCGGGTCGCGCGCACCGCGCCGGACGTGGCGGCGGCCGCGGCCCGGCCGCTGGCCCGTTCCCGGCCCGAGGGTGCGACCCTGCCCAAGACGATGCTCGAACTCGCGCCGGTGCTGCGCGCGGCGGGGCTGATGCGATGAGCGCCGACCGCCTCCGTGCCCCCGCCTACGAAGAGAAGGTACGCGCCCGGATCGCCGCCGCGCGGCTGTGGGCGGCGCACCAGGCGCCGTACCTCGCCTCGGCCGTCTTCGCACTCAACCCGGTCATCCTGGAACCGGCCAGGGACGAGGACACCGGAGAGCCGGTCGCCGACCCGGGCTTCCGCGCCTTTCCCGCCGACACCCGATGGAACCTGTACGTGGAGCCGGGCACCGCGCTGGCCACGCCGGTCGAGGAGGTCGGCTGGTGGATGCTGCACCAGGTGGGCCACCTGGTGCGCGGCCACGCGGCCCGTTCTCCGGTACGGCCGGAGGCGGGCCGGGAGGTGAGCCCCGCCGCGGGCACGGTCCTCGACGAGGAGGCCCACCGCTGGAACCAGGCCGCCGACGCCGAGATCAACGACGACCTGGAGGCCGAGGACCTGCGTGGCCCGGCGGGCGTGGTGTCGCCCGCCGAGCTGGGCCTTCAGGCCAACCGCACCGCCGAGGAGTACGTGCCGATGCTCGAGGTGCTGGCCCAGGCCGTGAGCCGCGGCGGGCGGCCACTGGCGGATGCGATCGACTGCGGCGGCGTCGTGGACGGGCAGGAGCGCACGTACGAGGACGGCGGCTCCGGCGAAGGGCCCAGCCGGCTCGACCGGGAACTGCTCGAACGCTCCATCGCGGCCGGCATCCAGGACAGGATCAGTGTGCGCGGCGAGGTGCCGTCGGGCTGGCGCCGCTGGGCCGAGGAGCGCCTGCGCCCCTCGGTGAACTGGCGGGCCCGCCTGGGAGCAGTGATCCGGCGCGGGCTGAGCACCGCCGGGCAGGCCGACTTCAGCTACCGCCGCCCGTCGCGCCGGCTCGGGGCCTACACCGACATCGTGCCGCCGTCGATGGTGCGTGTCGTCCCGGACACCGTAGTGGTGATCGACACCTCCGGCAGCGTCACGGATGACGTGCTGAACCGGCTGCTCGCCGAGGTGACCGCCATCATCCAGGGCGCGGCCGGGCCGGACCGGCGGCTGCGGGCGTACTGCTGCGACGTCCGTCCCCACGCGGTCCAGGCGGTGCGCCGGGCGAGCGACATCGAGCTCGTCGGCGGCGGGGGCACCGACATGCGGGCCGGCCTCGCCGCGGCGATGGCCCTGCGGCCCCGGCCCGACCTGGTCGTCGTGCTGACCGACGGCGCAACGCCGTGGCCGGAGCAGCGCCCCGCGGCGCACGTGGTGGTCTGCCTGATCGGCGATGGCGGGCACGCGCCCGCGTGGGCGTCCGCGGCCCGCGTTCCGGCGGACCCGCCGCGGCGTGTGCCGACGAGAGGAGGGTCATGACCACGACCTACGCCGACGAGCCGCGCCCCGAGCCGCTGCACGAGTGGCGCGAACGCGGTTTCACCATCGCCGACGCCCGGCGGTGGATCGCGGACGGCTTCTCGGTCGACGACGCCGAACGGTGGCGCAAGGCCGGCGTCTACACCGCCGCCGACGCGCGGCCCTGGCGCACCGCCGGAGCCACCCCGTACACCGTGGATCTGTGGCTGCGGGCCGGCATGACCCCACGGGACGCGGTGCGGTGGCGCGAACTGGGCTACTCCCCCCAGGAGGCAGCCGACCGGCACCTCGCCGGCGAGCGTCCGCGCCCTCGGGGCCTGCTGTGGCGGCTGCTGCACCGGGGCGCGAAGCCGGGCGAGGCGTTCGCCGACGAAGAACGTTCCGACAGCATGCGTGAGCTGCTGCGAGCGGGCGTCCCAGCGAGCCGGGCACGCGCCTTCGTGGAAGCGGGCTGGACCGACGGCACCGCGGCAGAGTGGGCGAAACGCGGCATCGAGGCTGGCCAGGCGCGGGTCTTCGACGCGCTCGGCCTGTCCGCCCGTGAGGCCGAACGCGTACTCGTCCCGGGGCAGGACGCCATCACCCTGATGACCGAGTTCTGGCGCGCCGGGGTGCCGATCGACGAGGTGGCGGCCTGGCGTGCGGCGGGTTTCACTGCCCAGGAGGCGGCCCGGATGCGGGCCGAGGGCACCGACGTCGAGCAGGCCAAGGTGCTGCGGCCCTTGACCGAAGGCGACGATCCCTCACCGAGAGACGGGCCTGCCGCTGCCGGTTCCTAGCTCTCCTCTAACGGTGGGATTCCGGGTGACCCGGCCCGGTGTGCGGCGGGACCGAACGTCGTCATGCCCGCTGATGCGACGACCCGGCGCAGGTCAGCGGCATACCGGCGATATACCGCCGCTCTCTAATGTCTCTCAGGCAATACAGGTCAACGACGACGAGAGAAGGCATCATGCGACTGACCACCGTTCTGCGGAAGGCGGCGATCGTCGGGCTGGTGGTGGGGGTCTGCGGCGCCACGGGTGCCTCGGCCTCCGCGTCCGCGTCCGGCTATCGGTATCTCAGCGGTGAGTGCTCGAAGGACAGCAAGAGGTTCGGCGGCACCGCGCGGTACTACTACAACGACGCCGGAGGCGACGTCTTCACCAAGTTCAACTGGCACATCTCCGGCAGCGTCGGATCGAAGAACGACGTGGCCATCGACGTGTACGTCGACAAGAACAACGCAGTCGACCCTTGGGAGGGCGGGTACTACACGGGGAGTGCGAAGAAGGGGTCGGGCAGCAAGACGGTCCACATCAATGCGCCGGCCAAGGAGAAGGTCTACGTGCGCTTCGGCGTGACCTTCGACAAGGCCAACGCCGTCGACCCCTCGTGCAGCTTCCAGACCAAGCGGATCTAGAGGCCGATGAGCCACCGCGCACTCGCCGGGTTCCTGCTCGCCGCGCTGGCTGTCGCCTCGTGTTCCGGCACGGGTGAGCAGGAGCGCATCGCCCCGGTCTTCGTCGCCGCCTCCTCGACGGGGGCGATCCTGTACGACCCGGAGGCCGGTTCGTACCTCGGATACTCCTCGGACGGCCGGCGGGTGTGGACGGACGATCAGGCCGCGATCTGCGCGGCCCGCTGCCCGGAGGCGGCCTTCTCCACCGCCACCCGGAAGGTGCTGAGCTGGCTGGGCGAGCGGGACATGGTGGTCGCCGAGGGGGACGAGCTGCGGATCGTTCGTCCTGACGGGACGGAGGACCGCCGTCCGGTCGCCGACGCGGGCCAAGCCCTGTGGCGGGAAAGCCCGGACAGGCGGGCTGCCCTGCTGCTGTACGCCGATCCCACCGTGTCCGGCGGGGAGATCCTGCGCTTCCGGCGGGACGTTCGCGGGTGGCGGGAGACCGGGGAGCGCCTGCCCTCCGGAGGTTATTGGGGTGCCTGCGTGGGCGGGGACTGGGCGATCCTGACCGGTGAGCGCGGCGGGCTTCTCAAGGGGGGAGCCGTGGTTCCGCTCCAGGTCGATCTCGACCAGGTGGGGGAATGCGTGGTCGGTACGGCAGGCGGCGCGGTGGTCTCGCGGTACGTCGATGACCGCGGTGTGCATCACACCGAGGTGCGCGGCATCGACTCGAGCGGCCGGCAGAGGTGGTCGCGTGACATCGCGACTCGGGCCGGCGTGATCACCGATCCTTCCGGCGCGGTCGGTCTGGTCCACGGTGGTGAGCTGGAACTGCTGGACGCCGAGGGAGAGGTACGGCGGCGGCACGCGGACGTCGTCGCGGCCGGCTTCACCGAGACAGGGCAACTGGTCACCATGAACGCCGAAGGCAAGGTCACCTGGGCCGCGTAGGCACGGCCGGTGTTGCGCGACCCCTGAGCCGGCGGAACCGTACTTCTGGTTGCGGTTGATGACGCCGGAACCGATCTCCGCCGGGGTGGGTCAGCGGGTGCGGCGGGCGATGAAGGTGATCACGCGGTGGCCGTCGCCACCGCCGCGAGCCAGATGAGGACATCCCCGGCGCGCAGCCGCATTCCTCAGACGGCCGGCTTCCGGGTGGCCCGCCCGCCCTTGGACAGGGTGCCTGTGACGTACATGTATCTGTGGAGCCGATAGGTCTTGAGGGGCGTGCTGCTGACGAGCCTCTCCTTGTAGAAGACGGCGGAGCGGCCTTTGAGGTAGGCCCTGCGCGGGGTGTCGTCGGCGTGGGTGAACTGGATGACCGCGTCGCGACGGCCGAGACTGACCGGCTGGTGGAAGTAGCCGTAGCGGAAGGGCTTGACCCGCTTGCCCCTCAACAGTCTGGCGATGGTGTCGGCGGTGTACTGGCCGGCCGGTATCCCGCTCTGGCAGGTGCCGTGAATCTGTCCCCAGGCCAGCCGGATCGCGGCGGCGTCGCCGATCGCGTGAATGTCAGGGTGGGACACTGACCGGAGTGTCGCGTCGACCAGGACGAGCCCTCGCCTGTCGGTGGCGATTCCGGCGTCCTTGGCCAGCGGGGACACCGACACCCCCGCGGTCCACAGGCACACGTCCGACGGGACGTTCCGCCCGTCCTCCAGTTCGACGGAGTTGGGCAGCACCTTGGTCACCCGCACGCCCGATCTGACGGTGACGCCCAGACGGTCCAGTGCACGGCGAAGGTGGGCGCGTGCCTTGGCGCCCATCATGGCCCCGGGCTTGTCGTGGCTGAGCAACGTGACGTCCAGCCGCGGGAACGTCTCGGCGATCTCGGTCGCCGCCTCGATCCCGGTGAGGCCGCCACCGCAGACGGTCACCGTGCCGCCGGACGCCTCGAGGTCGCGCAACCGGGCTGCCAGCCGGCTGGCGGTCTCCGGGCTGTCGAGGGTGAAGCCATGGACATCGGCCCCCGGAACCTTGCCGGTGTCGGGGTGGCTGCCCAGGGCGTACACCAGCGTGTCGTAGCGCAGCGCCTCCGTACCGTCGTCGATGTCCACCGTGCGGGTCCCGGGATCGATCGCGGTGGCTGTTCCCGCTACGAAGGTCACACCGGTCCCGGTCAGCACTTCGGGGATCCGGAAATCCGTCAGCCGCTGTCCAGCGGCGATCTGGTGCAGCCGCAGCCTTTCGGTGAAGCTCGCCGAGGGGTTGACCAACGTGATGCGGGCATCGGTACGCCGCAGCCGGCGAGCGAGCCGGGCCGTGGCCATCATGCCCGAGTATCCGGCGCCGAGCACGACGATATGGTGGTTGCCGTTCATCATTTCTCGCTTCCATATCGGAGTCGCGATCAGTCTCCGGCCGGCGGTCGCGTCCGACAACGACGATGCGAGACCCACGCGATTACCCGCGCTTATGGACCCGCCGCACGTCGGCTCTGGCTCTCTGTGGCCGACAGTTTCTCGACGAGGGTTTTGATGAAGGCCTGGACCTTGGGCGACTCGCCGTCGGCGAGCCAGAACAACCCGTACTCCACCGGCGGCGCATCGCGGAACGGGACGAACGCCAATCCCGGCCGCGCGTAGTATGTCGCCGCTTCGGCCGAGGCGGGGAAGACGCCTCGCCCCGCGAGTACCAGATTCATGGCGTCCTCCCACACCATGGCCGATGGTCCGCGGGCGATGGGTCGCCCGCTGGGGGTGTGCGACGGGAAATGGTAGTCCGCGAAGTACTGCGGCGGGCCGGACAGAGGGATCAGCGGTTGGCCGGCCAGATCCTCCAATGACACGGTCTTCTCCGCCGCGAGCCGGTGACCGGCGGGCACGACCAGGGCGCGCGGGTGCGAGAAGAACACCGGCCCGTTGACGATGTCCGACTCTTCACCGGGAAGCTCGGTCAGCTGTATGTCGCGTTGTCCCGCGCGCAAGGCGCCGAATCGATCGTGCAGCGGCACTTCGCGGATCTCGACCTGACAGTTGGGGTGCTCTGCCTGGAACGCGTCGGCCGCTTCGAGCACGAGCCTGCCGCACCATACGGTCGAGAAACCGACTCGGAGCATCCCGGTGAGGCCCTGTCCTCTGGCCAGGGCGTGCGAAACCGAATGCTGGATCAGGCGGTAGCCGGGGACCAGGTCGGTACGGAGCTGTTCGCCGAACTCGGTGAGCTGGACGTATCGGTTCGTGCGGTTGAAGAGCGCGGCGCCGAACCGGCGCTCCTGCTTCTTGATGGACTGGCTGACGCGGGCCTGTGTCAGGTGTAATCGCTCGGCTGTCCGGCCGAAATGCAGTTCTTCGGCGAGGGTCAAGAATATTTCGATGTCACGTAGCTCCACGCGTGATTTTAACCTCCGGACGACGGCCGGTGGAGGTGGAGAACGCGCGGTCCCACGCAAGACGGTCAACTGGCATCGGCGATTCTTACGACGGCGAACCGTCGTGCCTCGAACGTTAACCGGTGGCTTAAGCGGCGGCTCGATCTTTCGCATTGTTCCGTACCGGTGGCCGCCGCGATGGTTGCCTCATGAGCGAACCGTTGATCGACGTCGTGGCGGTGTCGAATCATTCCGGGGGCTCGCGGTGGCAGGCGGTGGTGTCACGCGGCCCGGTGGCCGGGGTGGCCGGCCTGCGGCGGATCATCCCGTTCGGGCACGATTTCCTGCCATCCCCGGCGCCGGCGACGGGGGCCGGCGCCGCCGAGTTGACCCTGCACGTGGAGCCGCTGTGGCGGCGCCGTGGGCTCGGGTCCAGGCTTCTGTCCGCCGTGCGGGGACAGTCCCCCGGGCCGCGTCTGGTGGCGATCGTGGCGGAGGGTTCGCCGGGAGAGGCGTTCTGCCTGCGGCACGGCTTCTGGTACACCGGATCCAGGCGCCATGATCTGCTCTCCTACGGCGATGTCCACCAGGCATGGCTCGGTGAGATGGTCGAGGCCGAGCACCCCGGATACCGCTTGATCCACTGGACCGGCGATCTGGCCGGCACGATCCGTGCCGAAGAGCTGCTCCGACGCCCGAGCCACACTGGTAACGCCACGTTGACCGCGGTGCAGGCGGAAGGCGAGCTGGCGGCGTACGCCGTCGCGGTGGTGGATGCGCCTTGGGAACCCCGCGCTCGCCAATATGGACCGGTCGTGCTGCCTGACCATCGGGGCCGGCGACTGGGCCTGTGGGTCAACGCCGCCCTGATCCAGCGGTTGCGCAAGGTGCACTCGCACGTCAACGAGATCGAGATCGCCTCCGCGGAGGACGAGTCGCATCTGCTCGCCTTGCGCCGGCACCTCGGCTTTCAGCCGTACCGGCGAACTCGCCGGTACGAACTCCCCCCTTCATGAGCCGGCGCCGCTGTCCGAAAGAGGTCTGTCATGGTGAGTCAGAGAAGCGGTCCCAAGAGATGGCTCATTCTGGTGGTGCTCTGTATGAGCTCATTGGTCTTGGTCATCGACAACATGGTGCTCAACGTGGCGATCCCGCCCTTGACCAGAGACCTCGGTGCCACCTCCCAGGACATCCAGTGGATCCTCGACTCCTACATCCTGGTCTTCGCCGGGCTGCTGCTGATCGCCGGCAGCCTGTCGGACCGGTACGGCCGCCGCCGCATCATGATCCTCGGATTGGTGATCTTCGGGGTGGCGAGCCTGGCGGCGACGTTCGCGCAGGATCCGCCGCAGCTGGTGGCCGGCCGGATCGCGATGGGCGTCGGCGGCGCACTGATCATGCCGTCCACGCTGTCGATCCTGATCACGGTCTTCACCGACGAGGAGGAGCGGCGTAAGGCTTTGACCGCATGGACCGCGGTGACCATGGCGGGCCTGGTCGGCGGACCCGTCGTGGGCGGCTTGCTGATCGCCGAGTTCTGGTGGGGCGTCGCGTTCCTCATCAACGTGCCGGTCGCCGGTCTGGCGATCATCACGGCGCTCGCGCTGATGCCGGAGTCCAAGGGCCCGTGGCGCAAGCCGGACCCGGTGGGCGCCGTGCTGTCCGTCGTGGGCATGACCGCGCTGGTGTGGGCGATCATCGAGTCGCCCCACCGCGGCATCGCCCATCCCGGCGTCCTCGCGGCGTCGGCGGCGGCGGCGGCCTGCCTGATCGGCTTCGTCGTCTGGGAGATCCGATCCGGCTCGCCGATGGTGCCGATGAGCCTGTTCCGTGACCGCGACTTCTCCGGCGCGAGCCTCTCCGTCGTGCTCCTCAGCGTCGCCAACGGCGGCCTGCTGCTGGTCCTGACGCAGTACCTGCAGTTCGTCCACGGCTACAGCCCGATGCAGGCCGGGCTGGTGTTCCTGCCGGTGGCAGGGATGTCGTTGCTGTTCAACGTCATCGGCGCGGTGCTGGGCGGCAAGGTCGGCAACCGGCCCATGGTCGCCGCCGGCATGCTCATCATGGCGGCCGGGATCGGCGTCCTGGGCACCGTGGACGCCGGGGACGGCTTCTGGCTGATCGGCTTCGCCCTGGGCGTGGTGGGCATGGGAAGCGGCCTGGCCGTCCCCACCGCGATCAACGTTCTCATGGGCGCCGTGCCGGCCGAGCATGCCGGGGTGGGTTCCGCGGTCAACGACACCATCCAGCAGGCCGGTGCCGCGCTGGGCGTGGCCGTCCTGGGCAGCGTCATGGCAGACGCGTACACGAGGAACATGCCGTCAGGTGTCCCCGAAGCGGCGCGCCGCAACATCAGCGACGCGCTCAAGCTCGGCGACCAGGCGCTGGCGGGCGCCGCCCGGGAGGCGTTCACCAACGGCATGGCTCTCACCTTCACCGCCAGTGCCTGCGGTGTCGTCCTGGCGGCCGTCATCGCCATCTTCGTGCTGCGCGACCGCAAGCTCGCGGCCGCGCCATCAGAACCGGCCACCGCCGCAGGGCACATGCTGGCCGGCACGACGGAGTGAGCACCCGCGATCCGTCCTTCCGCCCCAAGTTCCCCATCGATCACAAGGAGCGTACGACCATGTCCATCACCCTTACCGAGCAGGACAAGCACACCCTGCGGACCGCCGCGTACGGCGCCGTCGCGCTGCTGGCCGCCGCCGGTGCCGCCGGTGGTTCGCCGCACAGGATCGCCACGGACGGGTCCCTCGCCCTGGCCTCCGCGATCGGCCCGGTCGGGCACGTGCTCGCCGAGAAGAAGAGCGGCATGGACCTGAACGGCAAGTCGACAGCCGAACTCGCCGACCGCGTCCTGCCGGCTCTGACGGAGGCCATGGGCCTGCTCACGAAGCAGGATCCGGCCGAGGCCGGCAACTTCCGCGGCATCGTCATGGTCGCCGTCGAGGCGGCCACCCGGACTCAGCAGGACGGGCCCAGCCCCACCATGGCCGAGATGATCCGCAAGATCGCCGAGGCGATCGACGCAGCCTGAGCCTCCCGCAGGACCGAGAAGGGACACCATGAGTACGAATGAGAATTACCAGGCCGCGGAACTGCTGCTCCGCCGGCCTGCCCGCCCCGGCGAGCTGGTCGTCGGCGACAAGGTCAGACCGCAATGGATCGACGGAGGGACCCGCTTCTGGTACGGGGTGAGCACCGGCGCCGGGAAACGGTTCGTGCTGGTCGATCCGGCGGCGGGCACCCGCGAGCCGGCCTTCGACCACGCCCGGCTCGCCGCCGCGCTCACCACCGCCTCCGGACAACCGGTCGACCCCGAGGCCTTGCCCTTCGCGGCCTTCATGTACGCCGGGAACGCCGTGGAGTTCTTCGCGGTGGGCGCGTTCTGGCGATGCGACCTGGACAGCTACGCCTGCGAGCCGGCCGAGTTCACGCCTCCGGGCAACCCGCTGGCGGTGCCCTCACCGGACAAGAAGATCGCCGTATCGCGGCGCGGGCACGACCTCTGGGCCCACTCGCTCACCGACGGCCGTGAGTGGGCGCTCACCACCGACGGCGAGCCCGCCTACCAGTACGCCTCCGGACCGGAGAGCATGGGCAACGGCACACTGCTGCGCAAGTTCGGCCTCCCCCATCTTCCGCCCGCGGTGGCCTGGTCGCCGGACTCGACGAAGGTGCTGACGCACCGGACCGATGAGCGCCGCGTGCGGCTGACCCACCTTCTGGAGGCCAGGCCCGCCGACGGCGGCGCGCCACAGCTGCACGCCCAGCGGTACGCGTACACCGGGGACGAGCACGTGCCACTGAGCGAGCTGGTGGTGTTCGACCTCGCCGCGGGCACCATGGTCCGCGCGCAGGCGGAGCCGCTCCTGACGCCGACGATGTCACCGGTCATGGGCAGGTGGGCCTGGTGGGCGGACGACGGCTCGGCGGTGTACTACCTCGGCCAGCCTCGCGACCGGCGCGCGCTCACCCTGCACCGCCTCGACCCGGTCACCGGCGAGGTCACCACCGTGATCAGCGAGACCGGGGACACCCGCGTGGAGCCCAACCAGTGGATGTACGAGCCCCCGATCGTGCGCGTGCTGGCCGGCGAGGTGCTGTGGTACTCACAGCGTGACGGCTGGGGGCACCTGTACCGGTACGACCTTCGTACCGGCGAGCTGCTCGGGCAGGTCACCTCGGGCGACTGGGCCGTGCGGGAGATCCTGCACGTCGACGAGGCCGAGCGGACGGTCTACTTCACCGCCTCCGGGCTGATCGACGGCGACCCGTACCGGCGCGCGGTGTGCCGGGCCGGGCTGGACGGCACCGGATTCGCCAAGCTGATCGGCGACGACCTGGACCACACCGTCACGGTGTCGGAGAACACGTCGTTCTTCCTCGACTCCGCGTCCACCGTGGACACCCCGCCGGTGACCACGGTCCGCGACTGGTCCGGGCGGTTGCTGGTGGAGCTGGAACGCGCTGACATCGGCAAGCTCGCCGCCACCGGCTGGACGGCGCCGGAACGCTTCTGTGTCAAGGCGGCCGACGGCGTCACCGACGTCTACGGGGTCCTGTACCGGCCGCGAGGGTTCGATCCGGCCAAGCGCTATCCGGTGGTGGACAACATCTACCCCGGCCCGCAGGTCAACCGGGTCACTCCGAGCTTCGACCCGGGTGGGATGGGCATGGACGCCGAACCCCTCGCGGCGCTGGGCTTCGTGGTCGTCGCGGTGGACGGGCGGGGCACCCCGGGGCGCGGCAAGGCCTTCCACGACGCCTCCTACGGTCACCTCGCGGACGCGGGCGGCATGGCGGACCATGTCGCGGCGCTGCGGCAGCTGGCCGAGACCCGGCCGTGGATGGACCTGGACCGGGTGGGCGCGTTCGGTCACTCGGGCGGCGGGTTCGCCACCGTACGGGCGATGCTCGACTATCCGGAGACCTACAAGGCCGGCGTCGCGCTGTCCGGCTCGCACGAGGCCCGCTACTTCAACCTGGACTTCGTGGAGGCCTACGACGGCGCGGACAATCCGGAAGCTTGGGCCCGGACTTCCAATGTGGACCTCGCGGACCGGTTGACCGGCAAGCTGCTGCTCATCCACGGCGAGATGGACGACCGGGTCCACCCGGACCAGACGCTGCGGCTGGCCGACCGGCTCGTCGCCGCCGGGAAGGATTTCGAGCTGTTCATCGTGCCCGGGGCCGAGCACGCGTTCATCGACTGCCTGGCCTACGTCCGTACGCGGGGCTGGGACTTCCTGGTGCGCGAGCTGATGGGCACCCGGCCGCCGGCCTACCGCCCCGCACCCATCGCCGTCGACCCCGAGCTGCTCAGCGACATGTTCTCCTGAACGACACCGGTGGCCACGCCGAGCGGGCCGGGCTCGGCGTGGCCGCTCTCATGCGACGTGGGTGCCGAGGTCGCGGAAGATGCGCGCCAGGGAGTGGACGTACCGGTTGTCGTCGTCGGTGCGCCAGACCAGCCCCCACCGGAACCGGGGCCCATCGGTGATGGGCAGGTAGACGACATCGGGACGCTGGAAGTAGCGGGCGGCGTGCGCGCCGATGGGGTGGATCATCCGGCCGGTGCTGACCAGTCGCTGGATCTGTTCGTAGCTGGCGACCTGGACGCGGTTGTCGACGGGCCGGCCGCTGCGGGTGGCGTACGGGTTGTAGGCGTCTTCCCAGTATTCAGGCAGGTGCGGGCGCGCGGTGGTCACGGGATGATCGTCGCCGAAGATCTCCATCGAGACCGTGCCGCGATCGGCCAGCGGGTGATCGACGGCGACGGACAGGACCCTCGGCTCGGTGTAGACGACCGGGCCGACGGTGAGGTCGGATTCCTCGACCGGTAACCAGGCGATCAGCGCGCCGATCTGGCCGTCGCGTAAGGATTTGAACGGTTCGATGAAGCCGCTGTGCCCGAGTTCGAGCCGGCATTCGGGGTGGCGGGCGCGAAAGGCCGCCCAGGCCGGGCGTAGATCGTGGGCGATGTCGGGGATCATGCCGACGCGAAGGGTGTCGGTGACGCCCTGGGCGGCCATCCGTGCCCGTTGCAGGCTTTGGCGCAGTTCGCGGTAGACCGGTTCCAGGTCGGCGTGCAGCAGTGTGCCCAGCGGAGTGAGCTTGACCGCGCGACTGGTGCGTTCGAACAGGGCGCCGCCGATGCGGCGTTCCTGTTGCTTGATGGCCTGGCTGACCCGTGCCGGCGTGACGTGCAATCGTGCGGCCGTGCGGCCGAAGTGCAGCTCTTCGGCCAGGGTCAAGAAGATTTCGATGTCGCGCAGTTCCATCAGCAGCTTCCGTTGATCGTCCGATGGGAGACAGTGGAACGGCGTGACGGTCTTGCCCCCGCGTGACCTAACCGGCGCCTGTCCTGGAATCCGAACGATGACGTCATTGAGTATGACTGACGAGTCGAGCCCCGCAAGAGCCATTTTCGCGACGATCCGCCGTGCGGTCCCTCGGCCCCGGCTTCACGTATCGCACCTTGTGGCCTTGTCGGTCGCGGCATTCTGGTGTTCGTGGTGGAGGGCCACCGCGAGGACCACGAGCCCGACTCCGGCGAGTTCAAGGAGTGAGGGCAGTTGCCGGAGCACCGCGATGCCGATCACCGTCGCCGTGGCCGGAAGCAGCGCCACGAGCAGCGCGTACGTGGAGCGGGCCATGCGTGCCATGGCGAGTTGATCGCACACGTACGGGATCACCGACGAGCAGATGCCCACCCCGATCCCGGCGGCGAGCGTGATCGGCTCGATCATCGCGGGAGCGGCCTGCCAGAGGCCCGCCGGCGCGACGAACACCCCGGCGACGAGCATGGCCGCGGCCAGCCCGTCGAGGCCGCCGACGCCGCGCAGGCTGCGAGCCGCCCGGTGGGCCAGCACGATGTAGGCGGCGAACAGCGCCGCGTTGGCGAAGGCGAACACCAGGCCCAGCGGCTCTCCGGCCAGCCGGACGCCGGTCAGCACATAGACCCCGCCGACCGCGGCCACGAGGGCCACGAGATTGCGGGCGGTACGGGCGCCGAACGCCGCCAGCACGATGACCGGGAGAAACTCGATCGCGGCGACGGTCGCCAGGGGTACGCGAGCGATCGCCAGATAGAAGCAGACGTTCATCGCCGCGAGCACCGCACCCCAGGCGATGATCGTACGACGCTCCCCGGCGTCGAGACGGGCCAGGGCCCGCCAGGGGCGGCGCCAGAGTGCGAACACGAGGGCCGCGCTCCAGATCCTCAGCGTCGCGACCCCGAGCGGGTCGAGCCTCGCGAACAACAGCACGGCGAAGGCCGGACCGAGGTAGTGGAAGACGGCGCTGCCGATGAAATAGGTCCATGAGGGCGCCTTGGACAGAACGGCGCGAGGGCCGATGGGCGGCATGGCCCCATCTTCGGTGCGCCCCTAATTTGGGAGAATGGCGAATCGAAAGATCAGACCCGGTCGGGCGTACGAACCCAAGGAGTTGGACGCACTCGACCTTCGAATCCTCACTGAACTGCAAGCGGACGCCCGGGTGAGCTTCGCCGAGCTGGGCCGCCGGGTCGGCCTGTCGCCCCCCGCGGTGAGCGATCGGGTGCAGCGGCTGGAGGAATCAGGAGTGATCACCGGCTATCGCGCCGAGGTCGACCCGCGGGCCCTGGGCTTCCCGGTCACCGTGATGGTGCGCATCCGTCCGGCGTTCCGGGAGCTGCACCGCATCTCCAAGATAGCCAGAGAGGTTCCCCAGATCGTCGAGTGCTACCGGATGACCGGTGACGACTGCTTCTGTTTCACGATGCATCTGCGGTCGGTCGACGAACTCGAACCGATCCTCGATCTGTTCACGCCGTACGGACACACGACCACCTCCCTCATCCACACCGCGCCCGTGCCACGCCGCCCCCTGCCCTTGGAATGAGTCCCCACGAGGCTCGGGACAGCCTGGAACGGCAGGATCCCAACGGACGGCGTCACAGGGTGGTGAAGCTCGAAACCCGCCCCCGGCCCGCTTGATAACCGCCGGTTATCGCAGTGCCTCCGCATTCGTCGTTGATCGGGCACGGGCATCCCCGCAGGCTTTGCACGCGCCGGGGGCGAAATGCTGCGGCCGGTGGATCAGCCGGCGACGGCCCCCTCAACGGAGGTAAGACAGTGAGTACCGCGATCGCGGTGGAAAAGCTCCGCAAGAGTTTCGGGCGCGCGCACGCGCTCAACGGTTTGGACCTGACCGTACGCGCCGGTGATGTCCATGGATTTCTCGGCCCGAACGGCGCCGGTAAATCCACCACCATCCGGGTTCTCCTGGGCCTGATGCGGGCGGACTCCGGCTCGGTCCGCCTGCTGGGCGGAGATCCGTGGAAGGACGCGGCCGAGCTGCACCGCCGGCTGGCGTACGTACCAGGCGACGTGAACCTGTGGCCGTCGCTGACCGGCGGTGAGGTGATCGACCTGCTGGGCAGGCTGCGCGGCGGCCTGGACCCGGCTCGCAGGGCTGAGCTGCTGGAGCGCTTCGAGCTGGACCCGCGTAAGAAGGCCAAAACCTACTCCAAGGGCAACCGGCAGAAGGTCGCCCTGGTGGCGGCGTTCGCCTCCGACGCCGACCTGCTCATCCTGGACGAGCCCACCTCCGGCCTGGACCCGCTGATGGAGGCGATCTTCCAGCAGTGTGTGGCCGAGGAGAAGCGGCGCGGCCGTACGGTCCTGCTCTCCAGCCACATCCTGTCGGAGGTCGAGGCCCTGTGCGACCGCGTCACGATCATCCGGCACGGCCGCACGGTCGAGGCCGGCCCCCTGTCGCAGTTGCGCGGCCTGTCCCGCAGCCGGGTCAGCGTCGAGCTGGCCTCCTCGCCCAACGGCCTGGCCCGGATGCCGGACCTGCACGCCGTGCGGATCGACGGCAACCGGATCTCCTTCGAGGTGGACCGCACCCGGCTTGACGCGACGCTGGCCGAGCTGATCCGGGTCGGCGTGCGCGATCTGACCTGCGCCCCTCCCTCACTGGAGGACCTGTTCCTGCGCCACTACGAGAGCGCGAAAGCGGAGCGATGAACGGCGCCTGGACCCTGACCAAGCTCGTGCTCAAGCGCGAGCGCTTCATCGCCCCCCTCTGGATGCTGCTGCTCGTCACCCTCGCGGCCGGGCAGGTGCAGCGCTACGCGACCGGCATTCCCGACATCGCCGCGTTCGCCCGCGAGATGGCCGCGAACCAGGCACTGACCGCGTTCGCCGGCGAGGTCCACTCCGCCACCCTGGCCGGCATGGCGGTCTGGAAGAACGCCGACGCCATCTACACCATCCTCGGGCTGATCATGATTCTCACCGTCGTCCGGCACAGCCGGGGCGAGGAGGAGTCCGGCCGCGCCGAACTGGTGGGCGCCGGCGTGGTCGGCCGCCTGGCGCCGCTGACTGCCGCACTCGCCGTCACCTGCGGCTCGGCGGTGCTGGCAGGGCTGCTCACCGCCGGTGCCATGACCGCCGTCGGCGCGGACGCGTCCGGCTCACTGGCCTTCGGCGCCGCGATCACCGCCGCCGGCCTGGTCTTCGCCGGACTCGGCGCGGTGGCCGCCCAGCTCACGCAGAGCGCCCGCACCGCCATCGGCCTGGCCGCACTCGGCCTCGGCGTCAGTTACCTTCTGCGCTTCCTCGCCGACGGCAGCGGCCTGACCATGCTGAAGTGGCTCTCCCCGCAGGGCTGGTCACACCTGGTACGGCCGTACGGGGACAACGACGCGGCCGTGCTGCTGCTGAGCCTCGCCTTCACCGCCGCCGCCGTCGCCGTGGCCTACCGGCTGCTCACCCGGCGCGACCTGGGCCACGGCCTCATTCCCGAACGCCCGGGACCGGCTTCGTCCGACCGGCTGCGCAGCCCGCTGAGCTTGGCCTGGCGGCTGCAGAAGGGCCTGCTCGGCGGCTGGATCGCCGGGTACGCGATCGCCGGGCTGGTCCTGGGCGCCCTGGCCACCTCCATCGAGGAGGTCGCCCGGCAGGGCGCCGCGGTCGAGGAGTTCTTCCACCGCTACACCGCCTCGCCCGAGGCCACCATGACCGACGCCTACCTGTGGCTGATCATGCTCAGCCTCGGCTACGTCTCGGCCCTCTACCCGCTGCTGGCCCTATTGCGGCTGCGCAACGAGGAGACCTCCGGCCGCGCCGAACTGCTCCTGTCCGCCCCGGTGTCCCGCCTACGCTGGGTCGCCGGTCACCTGCTCTTCGCGCTGGCGGGAACCGTCCTGGTCCTCGCCGTCGCCGGGCTCACCATGGGCCTGGTCGCGGGGGCACCCGGCAAGGTGCTCGCGGGAGCCCTGATGCAGGTGCCCGCCACCTGGACCCTGGCCGGGGTCGGCGTCCTGGCCTTCGGCCTGCTCCCGCGCGCCGCCGCCGCGATCTCCTGGGCGGCTTTCCTCTTCGTCAACCTCTTCGGCGAGGTGCTCGGCCCGATCCTCGGCATCGACTACTGGGTCGCCAAGTACGCCGTGCCCTACCCCAACCTGCCCATGGTCATCTCCGGCGAGCCCTTCACGGCCACCGGAATCGCGATCATGACAGGCATCACCGCTGTCCTCGTCGGGGCCGGCCTTGCCGCTGTCAGACGCAGGGCGCTCATCTGAGCCCCGAGGATCGCCGCGGAGAGATCCGCCCGAATCACCGGCTCCTCGACCCCGCGGGCCGCGGGTGTCGTTCTCCTCGTTCAGCATGCTGGGCACTGATGTGCGCGGCGGCTGCGAGAAATCTGCTGTTGAGGTAGGTCTTCATGGAATTCCGGCTGCTGGGCGCGCTGGAGATGTTCGCCGCCGGGCAACGCGTTCCCATCGGTTCACGCAAGGAACGCCTTGTGCTCGCCGTACTGCTGCTGGAGGCCAACCGCTGGGTTTCTCTCGGCAGACTGATCGAGCTGGTCTGGGGGGACGAGGTCCCGGAATCCGCCCGGCGCACCGTCCAGTCGTTGATCTCCCGGCTGCGTGCGCGATTGCGTACGATCGATCAGGCACTCAACATTGAGCGCGAAGGTGCGTGTTACCGCTTGACGGTGGATCGAGCCAGGGTTGACGTGCACCGATTTCGCGACCTGCTCGCCGGCGCGCGAGACGCCGACGACAGCACGGCGGCAGCCATGTACTCCGAGGCTCTCGGCCTGTGGCGCGGTGACGGCCTCACGCACGAGGTTGCGGCCGAGCATCTGCGTCAGGAACTGGCCGAGCTGCGGTTGCGGGCGATTGAGGACCAGGCGGACACCGAACTCAGGCTCGGCCAGCACCGTTCGCTGATCGGCAGGCTCTCCGCTCTGGCCTCCGCATACCCGTACCGCCAGCGGATCACGGGTCAGCTCATGCTGGCCCTGCATCGGGAGGGGAGAAGCGACGAGGCCCTGGAGTGCTACAGGCGGATGAAGGACAGGCTGAGGGAGGAGGTCGGTCTCGATCCGGCAGAGGAACTCATCCAACTGGAGCTGTCGATTCTCCGGGCAGATCCTTCCCTCGTCGCTCGATCCCCATCACTCACCTTGACCGGCGTCGCGTCCTTGCCGCCGATGCAGCTTCCGGCCGACATCGGATCTTTCTCAGGTCGCAAAGAGCATGTGACACACCTCGATGCGCTTCTCCCCGATGAAAGCGCGCCGCCCGCCGCCACCATTGTGGCGATCTCGGGTACAGCGGGGATCGGCAAGACGACACTTGCGGTGCACTGGGCGCACCGCGTCCGCGATCGATTCCCTGATGGACAGCTCTATGTCAATCTCCGGGGATACGGACTCGCGCAGGCGGTGGAAGCCGCCGATGCGCTGCGCGGATTTCTCCATGCGCTGCATGTCCCCGCCCCCCAGATACCGGCCGACACGGATCAGGCGGCTGCGCAGTTCCGGAGTGTGCTCGCGCATCGGCGAGTGCTGATCGTGCTGGACAACGCACGTGACGCTGAGCAGGTGCGTCCGCTGCTGCCCGGCGGCGGGAGATGTCTGGTCCTTGTCACAAGCCGTCGCCAGATGTCCAGCCTGGTCGCCGCCGAAGGCGCTCACCTCCTGCGGCTGGCCCTTTTCACGACCGATGAGGCGTACGAACTGCTGGCACGCCGCATCGATCGCGAACGGCTGCAAGCCGACCCTGCGGCCGTCGAGGCACTCATCACGGCGTGCGGGCACCTGCCTCTTGCGCTGGGCATCGCCGCGGCCCGCAGCTCCGTTCAGCACGAGTTCCCGCTCAGGGCCATCGCCGATCAGCTGCAGGCCGGTCTCGCCGCGTTCGATTGCGGTGATGCGGCGACATGTTTGCGCACGGTGTTCTCCTGGTCCTACGGGGCGCTAAGCGAACCGGCCGCCCGGCTGTTCCGCATGCTCAGCCTGTACCGCGGCGCCTCCTTCACCCCGGCGGCGGCAGCGTCGCTGGCCGGGGCGCGGCTCCAGGAGGCGCAGGCTCAGCTTGCCGAACTGGCCGACATGCACCTGATCGACGAGTGCCGGCCGGCCCGCTTCGCCGTCCATGATCTTCTCCGCACCTACGCGGCCGAGCTGGCCGAAGCCGTCGACGCTCCGGCTGACCGGCGTGCGGCCGCACGTCGAGCGCTTGAGCACTACCTGCACAGCGCGCACGAAGCCGCACAGCTTCTGAGCCCGCACCGCGATCCGATCGTTCTGCCTCCTGTCCTTCCTGGCGTGCGGCTGGAACCGGTCGCCGATCACGACGAGGCCCTCTCATGGTTCACGGCGCAGCATGACGCCCTCCTCGCGGCCGTCCGCCTGGCCGTTGAGCTCACCTTGGACGCGCACGTCTGGCCATTGGCTTGGAGTCTTGCCGACTACCTGGATCGGCAGGGTCACTGGAAGGACCAGCTTTCCTGCCAACGCCTGGCGATCGAGGCCGCAGAGCGCAGTGGCCACCCCCTGGGGCGAGCGGCAGCGTTCCGGAATCTCGCGCGCGCACATCTACGGCTCACCCAGTACGACGATGCCCGCCGTCATTACTCTGCCGCTCTTGATGTCTATGTCGCCGAGGATGACGTGGTGGGGCAGGCGCACACCTACGGAAACCTGTCGGCCGTGCATGTTCTCCAAGAGGATCACCATGCGGCGCTGCATTGCGCACGGCAATCTCTTCAGCTCTTCGAGCGAGCAGGCCATCGGCCGGGAATGGCCAGGGCATTGAATGCGACTGGCTGGTACCAGATGCTTTTGGGTGACTACGATCTGGCCATCGACAGTTGCACGCGTGCCCTTGATCTGCATCTTGAGATCGACGACCGTCACGGGCAGGCCAACACGCACCACAGCCTTGGGCTGGCCCATCACCACCTGGGCGAATACACGAAGGCAACGGCCTGCTACCAGCGTTCGATCGATCTCTACAGGCGTCTGGGTGACCGATACAACGAGGCCGACACCCTCACTTACCTGGGAGAAAATCTCCTGGCCTCAGGTGATCGCAGTGGAGCGGATGAACTTCGGCGCGATGCCCTGCGCATTCTGGAGGATCTAGGTCATCCAGACGCCGCCAAACTCCGCGGACGGCAGCTATTGACGTGATCTCAGCCCATGAATTGCCGGCAGGCAGTCAGTCGTGCTCGAAATGGGTGCGGGCAAGTGCCGCGCCCAGTCAGCGATGGGGTGAAGCCTCTGGTGGCGGGGTCTCCCTGGACGACTTCGAGGTCGATGCCGAGGTGAGACGTTGCAGTTCCACGACCCGCTCCAGGGACTCGCGTGCCTGCTCGACCTCGTCCCAGGAGACCGAGCCCGCGCCCCGGTTCCATGGACTGTTCCACTCCTCCTCCAGCGAGCGGAGGTCGGCGGCGTGTTCCTCGTACAGGGCCGTGAGCATGGACTCACCGCAGCCCACCGCCTCCCCACTCCCGCACAGCTCCGGGACGGGATAGTCCTGCACCTCAAGGGAAAAACCGTCGGACGACCCGCCCGGAGCTCCCCCAGCCGGTAGCACACCATCCGGTCGCCCTCGGGCCGGGCGGCGGTGATCCGCAGGAGCGGCATCAGATCGGGATCGCGGGCCCACATGAGCGACTCGATGCCGGCTGTCGGATCAGGCGTATCCCTCGGGCCGCCTCGATCGAGGGGGACGGCCAGTTCCCAGGGCTGGTTGGTGAAGTCCGCCAGCAGGTCGAGGGACCACAGCCCGGCATCGACGACGACGAAGAGCTCCTCGGGAAACGTGACGCCGTAGCATTCGCGGAGCACCTCACGCGGGCCGAGTCCGGTCTCGTACAGCGCCCGTGCCAGCCGGGCCATCGAGGGGTAATCCGCGCGGGACGCCGCGGCCCGCAGCCGTTCGACAGCCCTCGGGTCCATCGCCACTCCTTACGTTCGACGCTTCGCCGGCCACTGCCCGGGCGTCACACTGTTGTCCGCGACCATCACGTGCCTCCTTCGATCTTGCTACCGAGATCGTTCGACGGCCTTGGCGGTTCGACAACCCCATCACACCGTTGGTTGGGAGCATGAGGCGTGACCTTTCGCCATGAGATTGCCGCACACCAGCGGACCTGCGACCACGTGCCGCTGATCGCGGCCGATCCGTGAGAGGTGCCGCCGTAGCCCTGGGCGGGGCCGTCACCGCCCTGGGCGGGGTGTGGCTCGTCGCCCAGGCCTGGGCCACGACAAACGTCTGCGCGCCGCCTGCGACCACTGAGCCCCCCACCCTTCGGAATCAATCACCCAGTCTCGGCCAGATCTGAGTCGCCCGAGGAGGTCTCTGATGCCGCCGCCCTCCGGGATCATGCCCCACAGAAAGGGGACCAGATACTCCGGCGATTCGCCCAGGATCACCGGCAGATCGTCCTCGGCGACGGTGAGGGTGAACGCCGGGCCCCGCTGCCCCGGGTTCCAGCCTCGATCCAGCGCCCGCCGGATGCAGCCGGCGACGAGGACGGGACGGACCACGATCGTCCGTTCTCCTTTCCAGTTGTCCGGCCGGGCACAGGGCAGGACGACCACCAGGACGCCACGCGACTCCTCGGCTCGTTCGACGGCGAAGGTGAGAGGGGCCTGGCCGCCATCGGGGCCCGAAGCCGGCTTGCGGCGCACTCGCCAGCGGTAGACGGCTCCGTCGACGGTGATGAGCCGTGAGCCCTTCTCCGGCATGGACACAGACGCCTCCAAGCGCTGCTCGGTATGGCCGCTCCTTGGCCGGGTCGTCCCGGTCAGTCGGGCGAGAATGCCGACGGCTGGTCACAGGCGGGCGGTCCACTGGTGACTGGCAAGGACGTCCGCACCCCTGGCCGGGAAGACGCGGTCGATCAGAAAGTCGTGCACGTCCGCTTCCCCGTCAGCGCAGGCGTCGCTGAGCACGGTCACTTGGTAGTCGCGGTCGGAAGCGTCGTAGAGGGTAGCGGCGATCATCGCCCCGGTCGCGACACCGGTCAGCACGATCGAGTCGACGTGCTGGGCGCGGAGGAGCCGATCGAGGTCGGTCGCCGCGAAGGCGCTGGCGCGGCGCTTGAGGACGACGGCCTCGCCCGGCAATGGCTCAATGCGCGGGTGCACGAGCGTCTCGGGGGATTCTTCGTGAAACAGCGTCCCCGCTCCGTGCAGGCCACTGATCAACTGGTTTCCCGCCGCCACATCAAGGCCTGAAGCCCGGAGCCCGAAACGGATGAAGATCACCGGGATTCCGGCGGATCTGGCCGCGGGGAGAACCTTCTCCACGACAGGGAGCACATCGGCGGCGAAGGGGTATTTGTCCACGATGCCCGTCTGCAGGTCGCCGACGATGAGCGCGGTGGTGGTCATACGGTTCCCTTGTCTGTGCAGCGCGCCATCGGCCATCCTCGATGGTCGGATCCTCGGCGCCGTTGTCGTCGATCCAGTAGAACGATGGTGGGACAGATCCGCGCAAGGGCCATCGGCCCTGGCGCAGAGCGGCTTGGGGCGCAGGCCGCACTATCAGGCTCTATGTCCACCACGACCAATCCCCTGGCCCGATCAAACCACGATGGCACGACCTCAAGTCCGCTGTCACATGACAGGTGACCGTCGAACACGGAGATGGCGCTGGGCATCGCCGGGCTTCGTCGGACGGCAGGGTGAGCCGGCGGCGGGGTGACTTCCCGGATCATCCGGTAGATCCGTAGGAGCGCCGGGCCGGCCTGCGCTCGAACCCTCCCTGTTGCAAGTAGGCCAGCGCCCGGTGCAGGACGGGGATCGCAGCCGATGTGGCATCGGAGCAGCGGCGTGCTTCATCGCTTTCGTCCGCGTGGGTCACACAGAAGTCGTAACTCGCCTGGACCGCGATGACGCAGGCGTTGAGCTGCGCGATGGCGAGCTCACGGTTCGATCCGAGCTGCCTTTTCAGAAGTCTCCTTGTCACCGGGAGGATCTCGGCGCTGTCCATGTCCCGGCGCACCTCGAACAGATAATCGGTGGGGTTCGGGATCGTGAATACCACGGAGGCGCAGGCCGTCACCGCTTCTTCACATTCCTGCAGCGATCGGCCGATCTCTTCGAAGAATTCAGCGGGAGGTAAGACGTCCGTTTCGGCGGCGGGGTGGGCGTGCGGCGTCATCGCACTTACCTTTCGACTTCGTACGGGCTGATGCGCGGTAACCATCAGAGGTGCGTTGACAGCTCGGGAAGCGGGTCCGTCATGACCATTCCGTTGCGGAAGATGGGGCGTCGCCAGTCGGAGGCGTCCAGCGGGAGAAGAGCGTGCCGATGCCTGCGGGCCGCTTCGATGCGGGTGTCGTGCACGCCGGTGGGATAGCCGCTGGCCGCGACGATGGCTTCGATGCGTTCGGCGCCGAAGTTGATGGGGACCGCGTTCGAGTACTCCGATGCGCTCACCTCAAGCCACGCGTTCGTGTCCTGTCGGATGCTGTCCGCCAGGTCCCGGATCGCGGCTTCGGGGGTTATGCCGAGGTTGCGTGCCTGCCAATAGCGCAAGATCCGCGAACTGTGCCCGATCATGCCTGTCATGGCGCCTCCACTGGTCAGGAAGTGACCATTGCCGAACGAGTCGCCCGCCACGACGCCGTTGCTCGCGACCAGGGCGTCCTCCCCCATCCTCTCGATCAGGCTGAACAGCTTCGGGCCGTAGGCCATCTGCACACGGCGAAGTGCCGACTGGTCGATGCCCAGCACCTCGGCCGCCTGCTCGATGTAGAACTCGTAGAGCATGTGCTGGTACGCACCGTAGTATTCGGCCGACTGCAGGTCGGTGCCGGTCGGCACCAGGCCCTCGGCGATGGGGTCGAACGACTTGAAGTCCGGGACTTGGACCAGAATCCACCCGACCTCGGGATCGTTCTCGTGTCCTACGGCGATCTGCCGGACCCAGTACTCACGGCCGTCGGCGTCGAACTGGGAGGAGATTCGCCGGCGCAGCCGCCCGTCGATGAGGATCTCCAGCAGGCCGGCTACGAAATCCGCCTGCGCGACGACCGGGCCTCGTCCGTCCTGATGGTCTACCGACACGTCGCGCTGCTCGAAACCGAGTTTCGCCGCGTCGGCGCAGTCGAAGCCTTCGGCGATGACGAACAATTCGGGGACGCCGAGGTCGATGGCCTCCCGGCCCGGCATCGGCATCCGGACGAATCGGCCCTTGAAGTCGAATTCCTGTAACTCCATGATGCGTATCCGGTACCTGCCGTCAGGTTGCCGGACGAAACCATCGCCCTCCCCTTCCACCAACCGGTGCTGGGTGAAGAGCTTGACGCGCGGCGGAGTGAGCCCCGCGGCGAGGTCCATCTCGGCGATGGCTTCGAGATAGCGGCGCAGCAGCCGCAGGATGGAGGCGGCCTCGGCCTGGAAGGTGGAGGGGCCGTCCAGCACGTCGCGGAGATCGGTCCGGATGGCCTCGGGTTCCGGAGCACACGGCACGGGCGGCGGATCGAGCACGGTCACCACCCGGTGCGGCCGCCCGTCTCGCCACCGGTCGTCGATGAACTCGACGTGTTCGATGGTGCCGACCAGGTGCAGGTCGCGGTCGTACCGGTCGATGACCTCATCCGGCGTGACGTCGCCGGAGGCCGTGTTCGTGCTGTAGAACCGTTCCGCGAGACGGAAGACGGTCCCGTCCTTGTGGTGGGGTACGCCCGCCTCGCCGTACTGGTCCAGCATCATGCGATCGATGAGGCCCAGCTGGTGGAAGAGATCCACTCGGAGGTTCCAGTGAACGCCGAGAAAGGGATCCCCTCTCATTTCGACGCCTATCGCGCGACGTCCCATGGCGACCGTCCAGAGCATCGCCATCATGTTCGTGCCGCCAAGGCCGAGCGCCACGAAATCCGGATCCGTGACCTCATCGGCCTCGGCCGGATGATTTGAGCAATGTTTCACAGGGTGGTTCTTCCTTATCGGCCTGGAGGCCCGCACCCTTTCCTCGGATCAATGGGCATGCGGGCACACCGTTCATTCGATGTCTGCCCGTCCTCGGGACCGCCGACGAACGCGCATGGTTAGGTGTGTTCAGTTACATGAGCGCTGCGGGAAATCGTGGGATCAGCCGCAGGCTGCACCCTGAGTGCCTCATCGCCCGGCGTCTCCGCCGAAAACCTTCTCGACGAGCTCCTGCGTGACCTCCTGAAAGACCGGGCCCAGCGACATCGCCGCGTCGTCCACGTAGTTGAGCGCCGCCGTCAGGGTTGTGCCGCCGTCCTGCGAGCTGTACATCAGTGCCGCGTGGCCCGCCATCCCGCCGTTGTGGGTGATGACCGTGCCGCCGCCGGGGGCCTCCTGCGCCATGACCCCCAACCCGTAGCCGATCCCCGGGTACGTCACGCACATCTCGGCCAGCAGCTCGGCGGGCAGAAGCCTGCCGCTCATCAGCGCGGAGACGAACGTGTGGAGGTCCCCGCTCGTCGAGATCATGTCGCCGCCGCTGGAGATCCAGGAGGGGTTCTGGCGGGTGACGTCGACGATCATCTCCTGGCCGCCCTCCTCATAGCGGTAATAGGCGCGGGCGTGCGGCTCGGGGATGTCGGTCTCGGTGTTGAGCGCCCTCGTGCCGGTCAGCCCGAGCGGCTCCAAGATCCGCCGCCGCATCTCCTCGGCGTAGGAGTCTCCGGTGACCTTCTCGATGAGCAGCCTGGCGACCACGTAGTTGGTGTTGGCGTAGCTCCAATCCGATCCGGGCTCGAACCGGGCCGGCTTGGACAGCGCCAGCCGTACCAGTTCCTCCGGCAGGTAGGTCTTGAAGCGGTTGTCCACCCACTCCTTGCCCGAGTTGGTGGCGGCGATCCCCGGCGTGAACGTGCCGTCGGGGTAGTACTCACCGGTGAAGTTGAAGATGCCGCTCGTGTGCTGCAGCAGCATGCGCACGGTGATCCGGCCGTCGAGGCCGAACTCGGGCAGGTAGTCGTCCACCGGCGCGTCCAGTCCGACCTTGCCCTCGGCCACCAGTTGCAGCACCAGGACCGCGGTGAAGGTCTTGGTGTTGCTCCCGATCCGCACGTGCCCGTTCACCGGCGGCTGCTCCGTGCCGCCCAGCTCACGCGTCCCGGCTCTCCCGACCCACGCGCCTTGTTCGTCGTGCACGCGCAGCTCCACGCCGACGAAGCCGGATTCGGCCATCTTCTGCATGATCTTCCGCAGCCCCGGGCGGTCCTGCTCGGCGGCGTCAAGGGCCGCGGTGATCTTACGGGCCATCTCTGCGGCTGCCGGGCCGGACCGCTGGCCGCGCAGGGCGGCCTCGACCGCGACGAGGACGGTGGAACGGTAGTTGCTCGCCTCCGCCGGGTCGTGCTCACCGAGCAGGCCCATGGCGGCGCCGAGCGCGGGAAGCGTCTGGTCGGCGAGCGCGGCGGCGGACTTGCCAACCAGCCGCGCGCCCTTCGGCTTGTCGGCCAGCACGTGCCCGACCAGGCCGGTCGCGGAGGTCAGGGCGAGTGAGCCGTCGGTGCCGGCCTTGTGCGCGGAGCCGCCGGCACTGGCGGCGCTGATCAGCGAAACGGCACCCCACGCGCCGGTCCACAGGGTGATCTTGTCCTGATCGGAGAGTGCGACGGACATGCTGCGTTGCTCCTTGTACGAATCGAGTGGAGGTCAGGCGCCGATGGCCTGGTAAAGAGGGTCCGACATCCGGTCAGTGGTCATCAGCTCCACTTCGGAACGTGACAACGGCTGCCGCCACCGCCGTGAGAAACCGGCGGCTTGGTGCGCCGGCGGTCTCGTCCCACACCGGGAACGCGCCGCTCTGCGGATCGGGCGCATAGCGCTGAACGTGGCTGGACAGGCGTGCCGAGCAGGTCCGGCGGAGGAACCGAGATGTTCGTCATCTCTCTGTCACGGTCCCGAACCGTGACCGTCCGCAGGATGTGTGCCCACGACGGCGCGACGACAGAACCTCAGCAGCGGAGAGCGCCTCGTACGACGGTCATGAAGGCGGCGCCGCGGTGAAAGCCGGCGGCCAACAGGGGCACAGCGCGCTTGATCGACACGTGGCGTCCTTCTTCTTCCGGGTGCACGCAGCACGTTTCTGCTCACCCAGCATCGCAAGAAGGCGATGCAGATCTGCTGCAGAAAATCTGCAGTCGGGCACCGCGTCTGAAGCGCGACGGCGAGCGCGTCGACCCCCTTGGGCGCGAGGGCCGCGTTCGCCTGATCTTCTTGATGGTGGCGTCCAGGCTGCGCACATCATCACTCGTGCGGCCGAAGCCGTTGGCGGTGGAGGTGGCGGCACTGGCGGAGTAGCCAGCGCCGGAGGACGTTCACCCCCAAGCACTGGCCCAGGCTCTCCGACTGGCGGCCGAGGACGCGAGTGGCGCGCTGATCGGCAGATAGGGGCCCGCTGTGGGCTCGTCCACGACGCGAGCCTCCAACGGCCCTCAGATACCGTCGCGTGGCCTCACCTCGGGTATCCCTGCTGCGGGGAACCTCACCGTGGGGTGAGGTGTACCGGCGCTGGACCCCGTACCTTCGCGAAAGCGGGTCCAGCCACGCACCGTCATCCGGCGACGGAGTGTCACGTGATCGTCCACTGGTTGTTGGTGCTGCTGTTCGGCGTCCACAGGGCGACGGCCGAGCCGACGGTGCTGTTGCCCATGCCGTCCAGGGCGGTGCCGGTGCCCCTGTTGACGATCCGGTGGCGGCCGTTGCCCGTGCTGTCGAGCCTCCACTGCTGGTTGGCGCCGCCGTTCCAGGGCGCCTGCCGGGCGGTGGCGCCGTTGGCGGTGTCGCCCCAGCTGTCGGCGACCATGCCGTTGGTGCGGTTGACGATGCGGTACCAGCCGCCGCCCAGTTCGACGAGCTGCCACTGCAGGTTGGTGCTGCCGTCCCAGTTCCACTGTTTGAGGTTCGACCCGGAGGCGACATTCCCGCCGCTGTCCAGCACCAGGCCGGTGGTCGCGTTGGCGATCCGCACGTAGGCGGCCGGCGCGGGGCCGGACCCGGTCATGCGGTACGTACGACCGGCTTGGCCGGTCAGCCGGATGACGTCGTCCTCGGGTTCGGCGACGGGGACGTCGGCGCCGGTCGTGGTGTCGACCACCTGGTAGGTCCCGGCGAACATCCGGGCGCGGACGTCGACCGTCCCGCCGCGGTCGAACCTCAGGAGGATCTCGGTGGCCCCGCCGGAGCTCCAGGTCACGTCCACGGTGTGGCCGCCTCGTCCCCGGAGACCGCGCACCGTGCCGTTCGGCCAGGCGGGCGGCAGTGCCGGCAGCACGTGCAGCTCGCCGTTCTGGCTCTGCAGCAGCATCTCCGCGATGCCGGACGTCGCGCCGAAGTTGCCGTCGATCTGGAACGGCGGGTGCAGATCGAACATGTTGGGCGCCAGCCGGGCCGTCGTCACCAGGAGGCGGAGGAGCGCGTGCGCACGGCTGCCCTCCTCCATCCGGGCCCAATAGTTGATCTTCCAGGCCAGGGACCAGCCGGTTCCGTCGTCTCCGCGTAGTTCGAGGGTGCGCCGCGCGGCGGTGTACAGCTCCGGGGTGCCGCGCTTGCTGATCTGGTTGCCGGGGTGCAGGCCGTACAGGTGGGAGATGTGCCGGTGGGCGGGCTCGGTCTCGACCCAGTCGTACAGCCACTCCTGGATGTTGCCGCGCGAGCCGATCTTCGTCGGCGGGAGCCGGTCCCGGGCGGCCAGGATCTGCGACCTGAACTCGGCGTCGGTGCCGAGCTCCTGGGAGGCCCGGGCGCAGCCGTCGAACAGGTCGCGCAGGATCTGGTTGTCCATGGTGGGGCCGGCGCAGACGCTGACGCCCGCGTGGTGGGCCAGTTCCGGGGAGTTCGACGGGTTGGTGACCAGGTACCCGAGGTTCGGTTCCGGTACGAGGGTCTCGAGGAAGAACTGGGCGGCGCCTTTCATCGCGGGGTAGTGCCTCCGGAGGAACTCCAGGTCGCCGGTGAAGCGGTAGTGGTCCCAGACCAGGGTGGCCAGCCAGGCTCCGCCGGTCTGCCACATGCCCCAGAAGGCGCCGTCCACGACCGACGTCCCCCGCCACGCGTCGGTGTTGTGATGGGTCACCCAGCCGCCGGCGTCGTACTGGACGCGGGCCGTCCGGGCGCCGCTGACCGCGAGCTCGTCCAGCATCGCGAACACCGGTTCGTAGCACTCGGACAGGTTCGTCGTGTCGGCCGGCCAGTAGTTCATCGGCAGGTTCGCGTTGATCGTGTATTTCGAGTCCCAGGACGGGGTGAGCGAGTCGTTCCAGATGCCCTGCAGGTTGGCCGGCTGCGTGCCCGGCCGGGAGGAGGAGATCAGCAGGTATCGCCCGTACTGGAACAGCAGCGCGGAGAACTGCGGGTCGTCGGTGCTCGCGTGCCGGGCGATCCGCACGTCGGTCGGCTGATCCGCGGCCGGGGTCCGGCCGAGGTCCAGCGTCGTACGCGCGAACAGCCGCTGGTAGTCGGCGACGTGCCGGCCGCGCAGGTCGCCGTAGGTCCTGGCCGTGGCGGCGTCGAGATGGCGGCGGGCGATGCCCTGGTAGTCGCCGCCTGTGTCGCGGAAGTCGCGGTAGCTGGAGCCGATGGAGATCAGCACCGTCACGCTGTCGGCGGATCTGACCTGCAGGGTGCCGCCGGAGCTGGTGACGCTGCCGCCTTCGGCGACGGCCCGCGCCAGCGCCAGGAACCGGACCGAGCCGGCCACTCCCTCCATGTCGCCCGAGATGCCGTCGAGCCCGACCGTGGTCCCGTCCGGGCTGGAGCGCGTCGCCCGTTGCGGGCTGCCGAAGGTCGCCGAGAACGTGATCGAGCCCGGCCTGTCGGCGGTCAGGCGGATGGCGATCACCTGGTCGGGCGCGCTCGCGAGCACCTCGCGCTGGTAGCGGACGCCGTTCTGCAGATAGGACACGGCGGTGGTGGCCGTGGTGAGATCCAGGTAGCGGTGGTACTCGGCGGCTCCGGAGGCGCTGCCGAAGCCGAGCCGCAGATCGCCGACGGTCTGATAGGCCAGCTGGCCGACCGGGTTTCCCCGCATGTTCTGGTCGATCATCGTCTGGGCCTGGCTCCACTGGTTCTGGAAGACCAGTTGCCGGATCTGACCCAGCGCCGCCGCCCCTCGGGGATTGCTCTGGTCGTACGGTCCACCGGCCCAGACGGTGTCCTCGTTGAGCTGCAGCCGCTCGGTGTCGACGTTGCCGAACACCATGGCGCCCAGGCGGCCGTTGCCGATCGGGAGCGCGCGCAGCCAGTCCGTGCCGGCGCTCTCGTCGTACCACAGGGCCAGGTCGTCGGCGGCGCTCACCGCGGAAGGCGGGGCCGAGGCGGGCCGGGCGGCGGCGGTCCATCCCGGCGGCAGCATGGCGGCTCCCGCTCCGGCCGCGCCGAACCTGAACACTTGCCTTCGCGACAGATCAGACATCTCGCACTCCTCCGGAGGGGGTGAATCGGTCCCCGCCGCGCTGTCTCGCGCGGCGGGGACCGCGGCGGCGGCTGCCGTCAGCCGATCCGCCTGAGCCGGCGTCGCGGCTCGCCGGGGCGTGGCTCGGGGATCAGAGGCGGGTCCACTTCTGGTTGGCGCCGCCGTGGCAGGCCCAGATCTGCACCCTGGTGCCGTTGGCGGTGCCCGCGCCGTTGACGTCCAGGCACTTGTTCGCGCCGATCGCGGTGATGCTGCCGTCGGCGTTGAGCCGCCACTTCTGGTTGTTCTGGCCGTTGCAGTCCCAGATGATCACTGCGGAGCCGTCCGCCGTCCCGCCGCCGTTCACGTCCAGGCACTTGCCGCCGTAGACGCGCAGCTCACCGGCGCTGGTGGCGGTCCACTGCTGGTTGGCCTGGCCGTTGCAGTCCCAGATGAGCGCCTGGGCGCCGTTGGCCTGGGAGGCGCCGTTGACGTCCAGGCACCGGTTCGACGCCACGCCTCGCAGCGCGCCCGTGCTGTCCGGAGGCGGGCCGTCGTCCTGCCCGACGCCGCTGCCGTTGAAGGTGACGGAGTCCAGGTCGAACGCGTTCGCGGTCGGCGCCTTGAACACGACGTGGAGGTCGCGGGTGCCGCCGGGGTCGGTGACCACCACCGGGGACAGCGTCACGTAGGTGTTCCACCCACCGGTGGCAGGCACGGGGCTGGAGGCGATGAGCGCCCCGGCCGGCGAGCCTGCGCGCAGTTCGATGGACGCCCCGGTGCCGGACGGCGCCGAGACGCGGAAGGACACCGAGTCGATCCCCGACAGGTTGACCGGGCTGAAGGAGATCCAGTCGTTGTTGGAGATGTCGCCGATGCGCCTGCCGCCTTCGGCTCCGGCCTCGTCGATCACGCGGATGCCGGACGAGCCGGTGAAGTGCTCGGCCTGCTTGTGTTTCGGTTGCAGCGTGATTCCGGCGGTGCCCTTCAGGCCGCCACTGTCGGTGTAGTCGGCGGACAGGACATAGTAGACGTCGGCGGCCCCGTCATGGCCGGAGGCGGTGGTCGTGACCGTCCCGGAGCAGCCGGTGTACTGGCCGGTGTCGTGGGCGTGCTGGTCATGGCCGAGCGCCGTGATCACGGTGACCTCGGCGCAGTCGGCGGCGCCGTCCTCGGCGTCGGTGGCGGTCACCGTGTAGTCCACCTGGTCGCCGAAGTCGATGAACCCGCCGTCGGGCGGGGCCGAGAAGGCCACCGCGGGACGGGTGTTGCCGACCACGACAGGCAGCGTGACGCTGCCGGTCTTCCCGCCGGAGTCCCGTACGGTCAGCCTGACGGTGAAGGTGCCGTTGGCCTGGTACGTGTGGGAGGGGTTGGCGCTGGTGGAGGCGCCGCCGTCGCCGAAGTCCCACGCGTAGGTGATCGCGTCGCCGTCGGGGTCGGCCGAACCGGCCGAGGAGAACGCCACGGTGAGCGGTGCCACGCCCGAGTCGGGGGTGGCGCTCGCCTTGGCCAGAGGTGCGCGGTTGCCGGCCACGTAGTCGATCCGGTAGACGCTGTCGTCGGTGTTGGCGTGTCCGAAGCCGTTGCCCCAGTCCGCCATGTAGAGGGCGCCGTCCGGCCCGAACTTCATGTCGATCGGCGCGCGCGGGGCGATCTGCGCCACGAAGGGGTTGATCTTCAGGAGGTTCCCCGAGGAGTCCAGGCGGAACTCCTTGACGAAGTTGCGGCTCCACTCGTAGAAGAACGGCGTGCCGTCGAAGTACGCGGGGAACTTCCGCTCCGAGTCGCCGGCCTCGTCGTAGCGGTAGAACGGGCCGCCCATCGCGGCGGCGCCGCCGCAGCAGTCGATCTCGGGGAACTCGGCCGAGGCGTGGTAGTCGTACCATACGGTCGCCGGCTTGGCCGCCGGCAGGTTCGTCAGGCCGGTGTTGTTGGGCGAGTTGTTCACCGGCGCCGAGCAGGTGAACTTCGCGCCGGAGGCGCCGGTGGCGAAGTTGTAGTCGTTGAACGGGATGTTGTCGCCGACGCAGTACGGCCAGCCGTAGAAGCCGGGTTGCTTGATCAGGTTCCACTCGACGGTGCCCTCCGGACCGCGGTTGGGGTTCGCGGCGCCCGCGTCCGGGCCGTAGTCGCCCACCGAGATCCAGCCCGTCTCCTGGTCCACGGAGAAGCGGAACGGGTTGCGGAAGCCCATCGCGTAGATCTCCGGCCGCGTCTTGGCGGTGCCGGGAGGGAACAGGTTCCCGGACGGGATCGTGTAGGTGCCGTCGGGCTCGGGGTGGATGCGCAGGATCTTGCCGCGCAGGTCGTTGGTGTTGGCCGAGGACCGCTGGGCGTCGTAGTGCTCCCGGCCGGGCCGCTCGTCGATCGGGGTGTATCCGCCGGAGGCGTGGGGGTTGGTGTCGTCGCCGGGACCGATGTACAGGTTCCCGCCCGGCCCGAACACGAGGTAGCCGCCGGTGTGGCCGGGCTCGTCGACGTCACGGTACGCGGGAACCTCGATGATCTTCTTCTCGCTGGACAGGTCGAGGCCGGTCCCGTCGAAGGTGAACCTCGACACCCGGTTCACCTCACCGCCGTTGGCCGGCGAGTAGTTGAGATAGATCCAGCCGTTGGCGGCGAAGCCGGGGTCCAGCGCCAGCCCGATGCCGCCGTCCTCACCGCCGTCGTACACCGGCAGGGTGCCGATGACTCTGGTGGCCCCGCCGCCGGCGGGGATCAGGTTCACCTTGCCGGAGCGCGAGATGTAGAAGACGCTGCCGTCGGCGGCCACGTCCAGCTCCATCGGCTGGTCCGGCGCGCCGTCGAGGGTCACCTTCTGGAACCGGGACGCGACAGTGCCGCCGCAGTCGCCCGGCGCCGCGCCCGCCGCCCACCGCACGCCGCCCAGCAGGTGCTGCCGGAACAGGGGCTCGGAGTAGGAGGACGACTGGTGGCCCATCGCGGTGGCCCACACCCGGCCGCCCTCCGGGTTGTGGCACCAGGAGATCGGATGGTCGGCGCCCATCCGGCTCGACCCCGCGTCGTACGTGGTCTCGTCCGCGGTCACCAGCACGTTCACCGAGCCCCGCGCGTTCTTGTCGAAGTTGTACCACTCCTCCGTGCGCACCCACCGATCCGGCAGGCCCGCCGTGGAGGGGTGGACCTTGTCGGCGACCTTGGCGGTGCCCTGGAGGACCGACGAGTGCGCGGTCATGTGGGCGCCCGCCATGACGACCTGGTCCCACCAGGGGAACTGCGCCTCGATGTTCATGTCGGTGGCGTTGTGGACCGCGACGACGCCGTGGCCGCCGCGCACATAGGCCTGGAACGCCTGACGCTGGGCGTCGTTGTCCCACACCATGCCGCTGGTCTGGAACATGATCACCGCGTCGTAGGTGTCCAGGGTCGCGGACGTGAAGACGGCGGAGTTCTCGCTGTGGTCGAGCTGGAAGTCGTTCTCGGACGCCAGCTGCTGGAACATCGCGACACCCGCGGGGATGGAGTCGTGCCGGTATGCGCCGCTCGCCGTCTCGGTGAACAGCAGCACCCGGAACTGCGGTGCCGCCGCCTGCGCCACCTGCGGCGACAGGGACATCGACAGCCCTGTCAAGGCGGCGACCAGGGCTGAGAGCAGGCGTGATCTTCGCATGAAGGATCTCCTGGGGGGTGCCGGCAGCGGTCGGGCTCGGAGGTGAAGGCGAGCCCACCAACAAACCTATTAAGCATGCTTATTTGGGGCACAGGAACCGGTCTTTCCTACTTATCTGGCGGGCACTCCCCTCTTTTGGCTACGAATCAGCAGGTCGAAGCGTCCTGGGAGATCCCGCCTCCAGCAGGATGAGTATGAAACGTTCAGGTGTCACAGGGTGCGCAGGAAGGCGAGACCGTCGACGGCCAGCCTGTCCTGGCTCTCCGCCAGCGGCCGCCAGACGGAGGCCGCGGTGGCGATGGTCCGGTTGTGCGCGGTGAACGACTCGATGACGAGCGGCCCCTGATATCCGGCGTCGCGCAGGGCCCGGGTGAAGCCCGGCCAGTCGAAGCGGTCGGCCCCCGGCGTGCCGCGATCGGTGCCGCACACCTGTACGTGCGCGATGCGACCGGCAGCCCGCCGCACCGAACGGGCGGGATCCTTCTCCTCGATGTTCATGTGGTAGACGTCGAGGGCCAGGTGACAGTCCTCGGGCAGTGCGTCCAGCGCCTGCTCGACGGTGTTGACGAGGCTGGTCTCGTACCGGTTGAGCGGCTCGACGGCGACCTTCACGCCGCGCTCGGCCGCATGGTCCAGGACGGGCCGCAGCCGCTCGCGCAACTCGGCGTAGACCTCCCGGCGTTCGGCCGGCGAGAGCCGCCACGTACGGCCGACAGAGGCGTAAGCCGGCCCCGCGATCACCGGGGAGCCGACGGTCACCGCCACGTCGACACAGTGCCGCAGGTAGTCCTGGGTGTCGCGGACGGTCTCCGGGGAGGCGGCCACGAGCTCGCGCCCCGGCGGCATGACCAGCACCACGGACGCGGCCAGCCCGTGCTCGGCCAGCACCGCCGCGGCCCGGTCCGGGTCCCAGTCGCCGGGCCGCTCGACGGGCAGCTCGATGACGTCGAAGCCCCACCGGGCGATGCGGGGCGCGAGCCGCGCCAGTTCGCCGTCGGTCAGCGGGGAGGCCCAGACCCAGGTGTTCACTCCGATGGAGAAGATGGCGTTCCTCCTCGTCGTCGGTTCGCGGGGGAAGGAGCCGGTCAGCTCTTCTTCCCGCCCCAGACCTCCGGGAACCCGGGCAGGTCCTCGCACCCGCAGAGCGCGTAGTGCAGCGGCGGCATGTCGGGCTGGAGGTAGTCCCGCAGGTTATCGCCGGTGATCTTGGGCTGCGGCAGGTTCCAGTTCTCCGGCACCTCCTCGCCCCCGAGGATCCTCAGTGCGGCGATGATCGGGGTGCGCCACTGATAGGTCGGGTACGTGGGTGCGACGGCGGTGAGATCGGCGTCCTTCCACTTCTGCAGGAAGTCCTGCTGGTCCTCACCGTTGATCGGCGGCACCGGCAGGCCGGCGTCCTCGAACGCCTCGATCGCGGCCACCGCCGTGGCGCCCGCGTCCATCCAGACGCCGTCGACCTTGCCGTGCCGCTGGATGTAGTCGCTGACGATGTTCTTGGTCTTGGCGGCGTCGCCGTCGGTGAACTCCACCCCCACCACCTGGAGGTCGCTCTGGTCGAAGACCACCTTCGCCGCCGACCAGCGGGTCTCCAGCACGTCGACACCGGGCAGGATGCGCAGCGCGAGCACCTTCCCGCCCGCGGGCACCTTCTCGGTCAGGAACTCGGCGGCGTCGGCGCCGAAGGCGTAGCCGCCGATGGGTTTGATGAACGTCACCGGGCAGTCCGTCTCCACGCCCCGGTCGAACACGATGACGGGCACCTTCGCGCAGGCGGCCGTGACGGCGGGGGTGAGCGTCGCCGTGGTGTTCGGCGAGACGATCAGCGCGTCGCAGCCCTTGGCCTGCAGCTCGGCGATGTCGGAGATCTGCTTGTCGTCCTTGCCCTCGGCGTCCAGGGCGGTGAACTTCCCGATCTCCTCGTGCAGGCCCACCTCGGCCTGCATCGTCTTCCATCCGACCTGCCGCCAGGGGTTGTCGATCGCCGCGTTGGAGAAGCACAGGTGGTACGGCCCGTCCTTCTTGTACTGCGCCGTGTCGATCATCTTCGGCGCGATGGCCTGCTCCCAGGGCTTGTCCGCGGGGCCCTCAGGTGTCTGGGAACGCATGGCGAGCTGGGCGTCGAAGTCCGCCTGGACGAAGAACTTCGACTGCTCGCCCGTACCGGAATCCTGGGTGCTCGCGGCGGACGCCGCGGGCCGGGTGGCGGCGGTCGGCCTGTCGGTCGTGCAGCCGGTGAGGACGAGCGCGGCCAGCACGGCGACGGCGGCCTTAGGACGCGGCATGGGCGTCTCCTGTTCGGGGGGTGGGCATGCGGGGAAGCCGGGCGGCTCCTGCCGCGATCGCGGCGATGATGATGACGCCCTGCACGGTGAACTCCAGCGCACCCGAGACTCCGTACAGGTTGAGCAGGGTGAACAGCGCCTCCAGCGTGACGGCCCCGGCCATGGCGGCCGGCACGGAGCCGCGGCCGCCGCCGAGCGTCACGCCGCCGAGGACGACGGCGGTGATGGCGGAGAACTCCAGCCCCTGGCCGGCCTGGGCCGAGACTCCGGCGAAACCGCCGAGCAGGATCGCCGCGACGGCCGCCGCCAGGCCGGAGAGCATGAAAGCGAAGATCCTGACCCGGTCGACCCGGACCCCGGACAGCGCCGCGGCACGCTCGTTGTCGCCGGCGGCCATCAGCGTCTTGCCGAAGTCGGCGCGCATGAGCCGGATCGCCGCCGCGCCCAGGACCACGAGGATCAGCACCGACCACGGCACCGGCCCGAGGCCGCCGCGGCCGAAGACGCGGAAACCCTCCGACAGCGCGCCCCGCGGCGCGCCGCCGGTCCACAGGAACACCGCCCCGGACAGGACGAGCAGCATGCCGAGCGTCACGATGAACGACGGCACCCGCATCTTGGTGGTGACCACGCCGTTGACCAGCCCGACGAGCAGCCCGGCGACGATCAGCAGGGCGAGGACCGGCCAGGTGGCGGACTCGTCGCCGTCGATGAGGCGTGCGGCGATCACCACCTCGGCCGTCACCAGCGAGCCGACCGACAGGTCGAACTCGCCGGAGACGATGACGAAGTACTGTCCCGCGGCGAGGATCACCAGCGGCGCGGCCCGCTTGAGGAACGCCAGGAATCCGGCGGGCTCCAGGAAGTAGGGGTTGACCAGGGCGATCGCGGTGAGCAGCGCCGCGAGGACCGCGAGGATGGGAAGCGCCCGCCTCATGCCGGTCGTCCCTGGGTACGCCGGGCGTAGACGGCCACGGCGACGACGATGACCACGCCGCGGACCACGTCCTTGACGAAGGAGTTGACCTCGAGCTGGTTGAAGAGGGTGTCCAGGACGGCCAGCAGCAGGACTCCGCCCACGGTTCCGGCCACGCCGCCCTTGCCGCCGGCCAGCGCGGTCCCGCCGAGCACGACCGCGGCGATCGACTCGAGGTCGTAGCCGCCGTCGGTGCCCACCGTGGGGGCTCCGGCGCCGAGCCTGCTGGCCAGCAGCAGGCCCGCGACACCGGCGCAGAGGGAGCACAGCACGTGGGTGAGCACGATGACCCGGCCGGTGCGGATCCCGGACAGGCGGGCGACCTCCTCGTTCCCGCCGACCGCGTAGATGCGGTAGCCGAGCCGGGTCCTGCTCAGCAGGAACCAGGCCGCGACGGCCACGCCCGCCCAGAGCAGGGCGGAGACGGGGACCGGCCCGATCCGGGAGTAGCCGAGGACCTGGAACGACTCGGACACCGCGCCCGCGGGCCCGTCGTATAGGTGGTCCACGATGCCTCTGATGATCAGCGCGACGCCGAGCGTGGCGATGAAGGCGTGGACCCGCAGCCCGGTGATGATCAGGCCGTTGACCAGCCCCACCAGAGCGCTGACGGCCAGCACCGCGGCGACCGCCGGCCCGATGTTCCCGTCCTGGCCCGCCATGATCTCCGCCGCGACCAGCGAGGTCAGGCTGATCAGGTACGCCACCGACAGGTCGAGCGACCCGGCCAGGATCGCCAGCGTCTGCCCGATCGCCACGATGCCGAGGGCCGCGGAACGCTGCTGGATCCCGACGACGCTCTCCAGGGTGAGGAACTGACCGCCGTCGAGCGCGACGAGGGCCCAGCCGGCCGCGACCAGGCCGAGCAGCGCGAGGAACAGCACCTGCGCGGGGTCACGCGGGCGCGCCGGGGCGGGGCGGCGGGCGCGCGTGAGCAGGTGCATTCAGGCCGCCTCTCCCGCGGCCAGGCGCATGACGGCCTCCTCCGAGGCACCGGCCGGCAGCGTGCCCACGATGCGGCCGTCGCGCAGGACGACGATGCGATCGCTCATGCCGATGAGCTCGGGCAGCTCGGAGGAGATCATCATGATGGCCATGCCGTCGTTCGCCAGCTCGCGCATCAGGTCGTGGATCGCGGCCTTGGCCCCGACGTCGACCCCCCGGGTCGGCTCGTCGAACAGCAGCACCCGCGGCGCCATCGTCAGCCATTTGACGAGCACCGCCTTCTGCTGGTTGCCGCCGGACAGGTAACGGACCTCCTGGTCCCGGCGCACGGGCGAGAGGCGTACCCGTTCGAGCAGGCCGCGGACGGCGGCGCGGTTCCCGCCGCCCACCGCGCGGGCGACGAGCAGGACGTTGTCGCGTACGGACTGGCGCAGCGCGAGCCCTTCGGCCTTGCGGTCCTCGGTCACGAGTCCGATGCCCAGGGCCACGGCTTCCCGGACCGAGCGCGGGCGTGACGGGATCATCTCGCCCGTGGTGAACGGCTCCGCGCCGAAGATCGCTCGGGCTAGCTCCGATCTGCCGGAGCCCTGCAGGCCCGCGATGCCGACGATCTCCCCGGCCCGCAGTTCCAGGTCGATGTCGCGGAGTCTGTGGTTGCCCGCCGCGCGCAGGCTGAGACGTACCTCGCCGGCGCCCGCCGAGCGGGGCGGGAAGTAGGTGCCGAGGTCGCGGCCCACCATCAGGCGGATCAGCTCGCCGGGGGTGACCTCGCCGATCGGGAGGGTGGTGACGCGGGCGCCGTCCTTGAGCACGGTGACCCGGTCGGCGAGATCGAACACCTCGCGTAATCGGTGGGAGATGTACACGACGGCGACGCCGCGTTCCCGCAGCCGCCCGATCAGCCGATAGAGCGATTCGACCTCGTGCTCCGCGAGCGCGGCGCTGGGCTCGTCCATGACGACGAGCCGCGCGTCCACCGACAGCGCCTTGACGATCTCGACGATCTGCTGCCGGGCCACCGGCAGGCGCTTGACGACGTCACGCGGGCCGATGGAGGTCTCCCCCAGCTCGTCGAGGAGCCGCGCGGTCGCCTCCTCCATGGCGGCCCGGTCGACCAGGCCACGCCGGACGGGCTCTCGCCCGAGGAACACGTTCTCGGCGACGGTGCGCTCGGGCAGCAGGTTGAACTCCTGGTGGATGATCGCGATGCCGGAGCGCCGCGCCTCGAGCGGATGGCCGAAGGAGACGGACCGGCCGTCGATCTCGATCGTGCCCTCGTCCGGCCCATGGACCCCGCAGATGATTTTCATGAGGGTGGACTTGCCGGCGCCGTTCTCGCCGACGACGGCGTGGACCTCGCCGGCCGTCACCGTCAGGTCCACCCCGGACAGCACCCGCACGCCCAGGAAGCTCTTGCCGATGCCTCGCATGCTCAGCATCCGGTCAGCCTCCCGGGGCTGTAGGAAAGTTTCAGGCCCAAGCCTCTTGGTGCGGGATGCTAAGCGGGCTTATATCGACGGTCAAGCAAAAGTCAGGCGCCCGAATGGCGTAATCATCGGGATGAAGCGGGCATGACGGGCGGCGATGGGCCGGGGACACCGCAGAATCGGACGACGATGAGCCTACTTATGCTTGACCATCGGCGAAATCGGCTTTTACCATCGCGCAGACTCACCTACCGTTGCCTACGGGGGTAGTCCCGACACGATGGAGCTTTCATGAGCAAGCTCGGTGTGTGGCTCATCGGGGCACGAGGGTCCGTGGCGACCACTGCCATGGTGGGCGCCGCGGCCATCAGGGCGGGAGCGGCGTCCCCCCGTGGATGCGTGAGCGAGTCCGCCGGCTTTCCGGGGCGGCTGGTTCCGCTGACCGCCCTGGTCTTCGGCGGCCATGACGTCGTCGAGACCTCCTTACGCAAGCGCGCCGAACAACTGGCCCGGGCGGAGGTCATCTCTCCGGACCTGCCGGAGCTGCTCGCGTCCGATCTGGAAGCCGCCGACGCCGAGATCCGGCCGGGCCACGTCCCCGGCGGCGGACAGAGCGCGGCGCGGCTGATAGACGACATCGCCGGCTTCCGCGCCCGGCACGGGCTGGCCCGGGTGGTCGTCGTCAACGTGTCCTCGACCGAGCCGCCGGTGGACGCGCGCCCGGAGTTCGGCAGGCTGGCCGATCTGGAGGAGCGGATCGCCGCGGGGGACGACATCCTGCCGCCGAGTTCGCTGTACGCCTATGCGGCCTTCCACGCGGGGTGCGGCTATGTGGAGTTCACTCCGTCCACCGGGCCGGCCCTGCCCGCCCTGGCGGAGCTCGCCGCCCTGCGGGGCGTGCCGTACGCGGGACGCGACGGCAAGACCGGGGAGACCCTGGTCAGGAGCGCCCTGGCACCCATGTTCGCGGACCGGTCGCTCCGGGTCCGCTCCTGGTCCGGTCTCAACCTGCTCGGCGGCGGCGACGGAGCGACTCTCGCCGATCCCGCCGCCAGGTCCAGCAAGCGGCTCTCCAAGGACCAGGTCATCGCGAAGGTCCTGGGAGAACCCGTGGAGGGTGAGACGCACATCGACTACGTCCCGGATCTCGGCGAATGGAAGACTGCCTGGGACCACGTGAGCTTCGAGGGCTTTCTCGGCGTCCGGATGACGCTGCAGTTCACCTGGCAGGGCTGCGACTCGGCGCTGGCCGCGCCGCTCGTCCTCGACCTGGCCCGGCTGGTCGCCCGCGCGCACGAGAAAGGACGGCACGGCGTCCTGCCCGATCTGGCGTACTTCTTCAAGAGCCCGCTGGGGACGGACGAGCACTCCCTGGCCGCCCAGTACGCCCGGTTGCGCGCCTTCGCCGAGGAGCTGTCATGAAGGCGCTGCTCGAACTGGTCCGCGCACCGGCCGCGCTGTCGGTGCCGGGCGACACCCTGGCGGGGGCCGCCGCCGCGGGACGGCGTCCGGCGGCCGGCCTGGCCCTGGCGTCGGTGCTCATGTACTGGTCGGGAATGGCGCTCAACGACTGGGCGGACCGCGAGGCGGACGCCGTCGAGCGTCCCGAGCGCCCGATCCCGTCGGGCCGGATCAGCCCCGGCGCCGCGCTCGGGCTCGCGGCCGCCCTGACCGGCGCGGGCCTGGCCACCGCCGCCCTCACCGGCGGCCGTCGCGGTCTCACCGTCGCCGGCCTGCTGGCCGGCGCGGTGTGGGCCTACGACCTGCGTCTCAAACGGACGGCGGCGGGACCGGCGTCGATGGCGGCCTGCCGCGTGCTCGACGTTCTTCTGGGCGCGGGCGAGCAGGCCAGGGCCGCTCTGCCCGCGGCGCTGGCGATAGGCGCGCACACCTACGGGATCAGCGTCCTCGGCCGTGCCGAGGTGACGGGGGCGGCACCCGGCACGGCCGAGCGCGCGCTGGCGGCCAGCACCGTGGCGGCCGGGCTCGCGGCCGCCTCCTGCGTACGCAACGGAGCCGCCGCCCGGGCCGGGGCGGGCGTCCTCATCGCCGGCTATCTCGCCTCTGCCCTCCCGGTCCAGGCCGGGTTACGGACCCTCCCCGACCCGGGGAACGTACGACGGGCCGTCCAGCTGAGCATCCTCGGCCTGATCCCGCTCCAGGCGGCGGTGGTCGCGGGCGGCGGCCGGTTCGCGACGGCGGGCGCGCTGCTGTGTTCGCTCCCCGCGGGCAGGTGGCTCTCATCCCGGGTGGCGACCTCGTGAACTGGGCCTACTGCACCAACGGCTTCGCCGGCCACCGGCTCCCGGAGGCGCTCGCCGTCCTGGCCGATCTGGGGTACACGGGTGCGGCCATCACGCTCGACCACGGTCACCTCGATCCCCGCTCCCCCGGCCTGGCCGGGGAGGTGTCCAGGATCGCCGGGATCTGCGCCCGCCTCGGCCTCGGCGTCGTGGTCGAGACGGGCGGGCGCTACACCCTCGACCCCCTGCGCAAACACCACCCGACCCTCATCAGCGAGGACGCCGGCCGCCGGGCGGAGTTCCTGATCACGGCGATGCGCGTCGCCGCCGACCTGGGCGCTCCCGTGGTGCATCTGTGGAGCGGCGGCCGGCCCGGCGGCATGCCGGAGGCGGAGGCGTACACGCGACTGGCCCGCCAGTGCGCGCGGCTGCTCGACGAGGCCGATCGGGCAGGCGTCACGCTGGGGTTCGAGCCCGAGCCCGGGATGCTGGTCGCCGACCTGGACGGCTACGAGCGGCTGCGCGGGATGCTCGGCGGCCATCCCCGCTTCGGTCTCACCCTCGACATCGGGCACTGTCACTGCGTGGAGCCGGAGGATCTGGACACCTGTCTCCGGCGGGCGCTCCCGTACACCGTGCACGTGCAGATCGAGGACATGCGCCGGGGCGTGCACGAGCACCTGGAGTTCGGCGAAGGGGAGATCGACTTCGTGCCGGTGCTCGCCGCCCTGCGCGGCTACCCGGGTCTGGTGGCCGTGGAACTGGCCCGGCACAGCCATGCGGCCCCGCAGGTCGCCCGCCGATCGATCGAGTTCCTGAGGAGGGCCCATGAACGAGCCGGCACAGGAGTGGCGGACCTCGGCCGTCCGGCAGGTCGAGGCTGACCCGCGGGCGATCCACCGGCTCTTCCCGCAGGCCGAACGGCGGGGCGGTCCGGGCGCCCGGCGCGCGCTGCTCGGCGCGCTGCGCGGCGACCACGCCGCGATCCGGAGCCTGTACGAGGCCGGCGACAGCGGCGAGCGGCTGGCGATCCTGGCCGTCCTGCACGAGCTCGGCCTGGAGGACGCGGCCGTCGCGCTGGTGGAGGATGCGCTCCGCACCAATGACGCGCGGCTGGTCGCCGCGGCACTCGGCCCGTACGGCTCGGCGTGGCTGGACGACCACGCCTTCCGCCAGGGGGTGCTCAAGTGCGTCTTCATGTCGATCCCCCTGGCGGCGGTGGCCGGGCTGGACCGCCGCTTCGACGCCGAGCTGGCCCGGATGCTGTCGGACTACGCGGCCGAGCTGCGGGCGGCGGGCCGGCCCGTCCCGCGCGACGTCCTGGAGAGGATCTGAATGCGCATCTTCGACCCCCACATCCACATGACCTCCCGGACCACCGACGACTACCGGCGCATGCACAACGCGGGGGTCCGGGCCGTCGTCGAACCCGCCTTCTGGCTGGGGCAGCCCCGCACCAACGTGGGCAGCTTCCTCGACTACTTCGACGCGCTGCTCGGCTGGGAGCCCTACCGCGCCGCGCAGCACGGCATCCGCCACCACTGCGCGCTCGCGCTCAACCCCAAGGAGGCGAACGATCCGCGATGCGCGCCGGTGCTGGCCGAGCTGCCGCGATACCTGCTGAAGGACGGCGTCGTCGCGGTCGGCGAGGTCGGCTACGACTCGATGACGGCGGAGGAGGAACGGGCGTTCGAGGCCCAGCTGACCCTGGCGCAGGAGAATGATCTCCCGGTGCTCGTGCACACTCCGCACCGGGACAAGGCCGCGGGCACCCGCCGGACGCTCGACGTGGTGCGGGCCGCCGGGATACCGTCCGGGCGGGTGCTCGTCGACCACCTCAACGAGCTGACCGTCGGCATGGTCGCGGACTCGGGCTGCTGGATGGGGTTCTCGATCTACCCGGACACCAAGATGGACCCGGACCGGATGGTGACCCTGCTCAAGGAGTACGGCACGGACAGGGTGCTGGTGAACTCGGCCGCCGACTGGGGACGGAGCGACCCGCTCAAGACGCGCGAGGTGGCCGACGTCATGCTCGCGGCCGGCTTCGGCGAGGACGACGTGGATCAGGTTCTCTGGCGCAATCCGGTCGCCTTCTACGGGCAGAGCGGCCGGCTCGACGTCGAGACCGACTCGGAAGCCGGCCCTGACTACGCCGGCAACACGATCAAGCGGGGCTGACCATGCGGCTGCGCCACGCGGACGGCTCGACGGTGCATCTGTCCTACTGCACGAACGTCCACGCCGCCGAGGATCTCCCCGGCATCCACGGTCAGCTGTCCGGCGTCGCGGCACGGGTCAGGCGCCTGCTCGGCGCCGGACGGCTCGGGCTCGGGCTCTGGCTGTCCCAGCGCGCCGCCGCGGACCTCACCGCCCGGCCCGAAGAGCTCACGGCGCTACGCGAGCGGCTGACCGCGCTCGGGCTGGAGGTGGTGACGCTCAACGGGTTCCCCTACCGCGGCTTCCAGGACGAGATCGTGAAGTACCGCGTCTACACCCCCGACTGGGCCGACGCGGAGCGGCTGCGCCACACGCTCGCGCTCGCCGGGATCCTCGCCGCGCTGCTGCCGGACGACGTCTCCGAGGGCACGATCTCGACCCTGCCCCTCGCCTGGCGGACCGGGTGGACGAGCGAGAAGGCGGCGGCGGTGACGGCCAACCTCGACGCGGCCGCCCGGGGCCTGCGCGCGCTGGCGAATCATACCGGCAAGGTGATCCGGCTGGGCTTCGAGCCCGAGCCGGGCTGCATCGTCGAGACGACGTCCCAGGCGAGCGTCCTGCTGGGCGACGTGGACCACGACCACCTCGGCCTCTGTCTGGACGCCTGCCACATGGCCGTCGGGTTCGAGGAGCCCGGCGTCGGCGCCGCCGGCGGGCTGCCGGTCGTCAAGCTCCAAGCGTCGTGCGCCCTGGTGGCGCCGCCGGGGGCGCAGCGGGCGCTGGCCGCGTTCGACGAGCCCCGTTTCCTCCACCAGACGCGCTCCGCCACCGGGTACGCCGACGACCTGGGCGAGGCGCTGGCCGGTGCGCTGCCCGCGGACGAGAGCTGGCGCGTGCACTTCCACGTCCCGCTGCACGACGCGCCGCCCCCGCCGCTCACCACCAGCGCCCCCTACCTGCGGCGCCTGCTGGAGACGCTGCTCGGCGGGGAGCGTCCGCTGACCAGGCACGTCGAGGTGGAGACCTACACGTGGCACGTGCTTCCCGGCGCGCCGGCCGACATCGCGCGGGGCATCGCCGCCGAGCTCGACTGGATGCGGGGGCAGCTCGCCGCTCTCGGGCTGAAGGAGATGTGATGGCACCGCTGATCGTGGTCAATGTGGTCGGGCTCACCCCGCGCCTGCTCGCGCACATGCCGAACGTGGCGAAGGCGGGCTCGGCGGCGATGCTGCGGCCCGTGCTGCCCGCGGTCACCTGCTCGATGCAGGCCACCCTGCTCACCGGTTCGATGCCCCGCGACCACGGCATCGTCGGCAACGGGTGGTACTTCAGGGATCTCGGCGAGGTGCTGCTGTGGCGCCAGCACAACGCGCTCATCCAGGGCGACCAGCTGTGGACCGCCGCGCCCGGCCTGCGTACCGCCAACGTCTGCTGGTGGTACGCGATGGGCGCGCCCGCCGATCTGCTCGTCACCCCGCGCCCCGTCTACCACGCCGACGGCCGCAAGTCGCCCGACTGCTACACCCGCCCGCCCTCGCTCCACGACGACCTGGAGGCCGCGCTGGGGCCGTTCCCCCTGTTCACCTACTGGGGACCCACCGCGGGGATCGCCTCCTCCGGGTGGATCATCGCCGCCGCCCGCCGCATCCTGGCCCGCGAGCGGCCGGATCTGCTGCTGGTCTACGTGCCCCACCTCGACTACGACCTCCAGCGGTACGGTCCCGCCGGTCCCGAGGCGGTCGCGGCCGCCCGCGCGGTCGACGCCGCGCTGGCTCCGCTCCTGGGCGAGGAGGCCGAGGTGGTCGTGCTCTCCGAGTACGGCATCACCCCCGCGTCCCGCCCGGTGGACGTCAACCGGGCGCTGCGCCGCGCTGGTCTCCTGGAGGTCTACGTCCAGGCCGGGATGGAGTATCTCGACCCGTGGACGTCCCGGGCCTTCGCCGTCGCCGACCATCAGGTGGCCCACGTGTACGTGCGCGACCCAGGCGACCTCGACCGCGCCCGCGCCGTCATCGCCGAGCTGGCCGGCGTGGACGAGGTGCTCGGCCAGGCGGGGAAGGCGAAGTACGGGCTCGACCACGAACGCGCCGGCGAGCTCGTCGCGGTGGCGGAGCCGGACGCCTGGTTCACCTACTACTACTGGCTCTCCGACGACCGCGCCCCCGATTTCGCCAGGCTCGTGGACATCCACCGCAAACCCGGCTACGACCCCGCCGAGCTGTTCATGGACCCGGCCGATCCGTTCGTCAAGCTCCGAGCGGCGGCGGCGCTCGCCAGGAAGAAGCTGGGCTTCCGGTACACGATGCGGGTGGTGCCGCTCGACCCGTCGCCGGTGCGGGGCAGCCACGGCCGGCTGCCCGATCGCGCCGACGACGGGCCGTTGATCATCGGCCCCTTCGACCGCGACTCCTACGACGCGACCGAGGTCAAGGGACTCCTGACCGCCCTGGCCCGGAGAGTCCGCTGACCGCGTACCGGCGCGGCGACTGGATCGCCGCGCCGGGTGGGTGAGTGGGTGGTCAGACGCGGGTCCAGCGCTGGTTGGTTCCTCCGGTGCAGGTCCAGATGCGGGCCCTGGCGCCGTTGGCGGTGCCGTTGACCTCCAGGCACTTGTCCGCCCCGACGGCGGTGATCGTGCCGTCGGCGTTCAGCCGCCACTTCTGGTTGTTCTGGCCGTTGCAGTCCCAGATGATGACGTTGGTGCCGTTGGCCGTCCCGGCGCCGTACACGTCCAGGCACTTGCCGCCGTAGACCCGCAGCTCACCGGCGGCGGTGGCGGTCCAGCGCTGGTTGGCCTGCCCGTGGCAGTCCCAGAGCTGCGCCTGGGCGCCGTTGGCCTGGGAGGCGCCGCTGACGTCCAGGCACCGGTTCGACCCCACGCCGCGCAGCGCGCTCGTGCCGCCCGGGGTGGTGCCCGACTCCTTGACGCGGATGTTGCGGAAGGAGACCACGTCGCCGGGCCCATGGTTCTGGATGCCGATGTGGCCCTGCTGCAGAGAGCGGGCCGGGTCGGTGTTGGTGAAGTCGTTGATCTTGCTGCCGTTCAGGAACACCTGCAGCCGCTCGCCCTCGACCAGCAGTTCGTAGGTGTTCCACTGGCCCGGCGGGTTGAGCGCCGCGTCGCGGGCGGCGAGGTCCGCGGACTTGACCCCGTAGACCGCCCCGGTGGTCTTGTCCGGGGTGTCGGTCGCGTCGATCTGCACCTCGTAGCCGGTGTCGAGCGCGGCCTGGGGATCGCCGGTGGCGGGGAACCCGACGATCACGCCGGAGTTGGCGTCGCCGGTCAGCCTCCAGTCGAGCTTGAGCGAGTAGGAGCCGAACTCCTTCGCGTTGTACCACAGCATCCCCATGCCGCCCTGGGAGGTCAGCGTGGCGTCGCTGTTGGCGAACGACCCCGGCCCCGCCTGCGACCAGCCGGTCGTCGAGCCGTTGTACAACGACGTGTACCCGGTCTCCGGGCGGCAGTCGGCGTTGACGGCCTTTGCCGCGTACCGGATCCCGCCGAGCAGCAGCGCGCGGAAGTTCGGGTCGGCGTACGACTCCTGGGTGTGGCCCAGGCCGGTGTAGAACGCACGGCCGGCGGCCTGCGGGCGACACCAGGTGATCGGGTGGTCGCCCATGCTGCCGCCGCTGTAGCTGCCCTCGTCCAGGCTCTGCAGCACCCGGACGTCCGGGCGGGGGTTCGAGCGGTAGTTGTACCACTCGTCGGTGCGGGTCCAGCTGGTCCCGAGGTGCGCGGTCGCGGCGTGCGCCCGGTCCTCGTTCCGTACGGTGGCCTGCTGGATCGCCGGATGGCCGGCGAACCAGGCGCCCATCAGCTGCCCGTAGTACGGCCAGTCGTACTCGGTGTCGGCGGCCGCGTGCACGCCGACGACTCCTCCCCCGCCGTCCACGTACGTCTGGAAGGCGGACTGCTGGCTGTTGTTCAGCACGTCGCCGGTCGTGCTGAGGAACACCACCGCCTGGTACTGGGCCAGGTTGGCCGTGGTGAAGGCGTTCGAGTCCTCGGTGGCGTCGACGGCGAAGTCGTTGGCGGTCCCCAGGTCGCGGATGGCCTGGATCCCGGCGGGGATCGCGTCGTGCCGGAACCCGGCCGTCTTGGAGAACACCAGCACCTTGAAGGCGGCGGCCTGGGCGGGGACGGCGGGGAGCGTCGTCGCGGCGGCGGTGATCGCCGCCACCGCCACGGCCGACAGGCGCCGCAGTACAGAGGTCTTGCGAGCGCCCCCTGGCGGGGTCGGATGTCGCAGCATGAGTGTCCCTTTCAGACGCGGGTCCAGCGCTGGTTGGTTCCTCCGGTGCAGGTCCAGATGCGTGCCTTGGTGCCGTTGGCGGTCCCGTTGACGTCCAGGCACTTGTTCGCGCCGACCGCGGTGATGCTGCCGTCGGCGTTGAGCCGCCACTTCTGGTTGTTCTGGCCGTTGCAGTCCCAGATGATCACCGCGGAGCCGTCCGCCGTCCCGCCGCCGTTCACGTCCAGGCACTTGCCGCCGTAGACCCGCAGCTCACCGGCGCCGGTCGAGGTCCACTGCTGGTTGGTCTGACCGTTGCAGTCCCAGATGAGCACCTGGGCGCCGTTGGCCTGGGAGGCGCCGTTGACGTCCAGGCACCGGTTCGACGCGACGCCTTTGAACGCGCTCGTGCTCTCCGCGGGCGGGGTGCCGGTGCCGAGGGTGAAGGCGTCCACGTCGAACAGGTAGCCCTGTCCGGTCGGGCCGCGGAAGACCAGGTACAGCGTCGTCGTGCCGGCCGGCGCGCCGCTGAGGTCCGCCGAGACGTCGGTGAAGGTGTCCCAGCCGCCGGTGCTCGCCACGTTCGCCGTGCCCAGCAGGGTGCCTGTCGCCGAGCCTGCCCGCACCTCGATCCTGCCGCCCGCGCCGGCCGAGGACACCCGGGCGGTGATCCTCGTCGTGCCGCTCAGGTGGTACGGGCGGAAGGAGATCCAGTCGCCGTCGTCGATGAAGCCGGCCGTCACGCCGCCTTCCGCGACGGCGTGCTCCGCCGTCTGGATGCCCTGGTGGGCGGTGAAGTGCTCCGCCTGCCGGTGCCGCGGCTGGAGCGTGCGGGCGCTGGTGGAGGTCAGACCGCCCTGGTCGGTGTAGGAGGCCTCCAGGACGCCGTAGATGTTGGCCGCGTCGTCGTGCTCGCCGTCGATCGGCACCGCGATGGTGCCCGAGCAGCCGGTCTTGGAGGTGATCTGGTGGCGGTGGCTGTCGTGGCCGAGGAAGTAGGCGACGGTGACCCGGCCGCAGTCGATCGTGCCGTCCTCCGGGTCGCCGACGGTGACCTGGAAGGGCACGGTGTCGCCGAAGGAGAAGGGCTGCCCGTCGGCCGGGGCGGTGAGGGTGACGGTGGGCGCGGTGTTGCCGACGGTCACGATCACGCTCGCCGTGCCGGTGAGGCCCTGCGGGTCCCGGACGGTGAGCGTCGCCGTGTACGTGCCTTCCGTGGCGTAGGTCTTGGCCGGGTTCGCCGCCGTGGAGGTGGTGCCGTCGCCGAAGTTCCACGCGTAGGTGAGCGCGCCGCCCTCCGGGTCCGAGCTGCCGGCTGAGGAGAAGGCCACCGTGAGCGGCGCCGGTCCGGACGTCCTGTCGGCGGAGGCCTTGGCGATCGGGTTGCGGTCGGCGCCGCCGATGTACTCGATGCGGTAGAGCGCCTGGTTGTTGCCGCCGGTGCCGTAGTCGAGGACGTACAGGGCTCCGTCGGGGCCGAAGGCCATGTCCATCACCTGCGTCCCGGACCAGGGGAAGGCAGAGATCTCCCCGTACCCGCCGTCCTGCCTGACCTCGATCGCCTTGATCCAGCGCCGGCCGTACTCGCCGGCGAAGTACCGCCCGTCGAGCGACTGGGGGAATTTGACGGCCGAGTTCAGGCCGGGGTCGTAGCGGTAGACGGGGCCGCCCATCGGCGACTCCGACCCGGAGCCGAACTCGGGCGGGCTCCCCGCGTCCCCCGCGTACCGGATCCACGCCGGCTTCGCCGGGGGCAGTGTGGTCAGGCCGGTGTTGCGGAAGGAGTCGTTCGTCGGCCCGCCCGCGCAGGCGTACTTCGGGCCGGTGCTGTTGGTGGCGAAGTTCCAGGCGTTGTAGGTCTCGGCGGTGGTGTTCGCGCCCGTGCAGTACGGCCAGCCGTAGTTGCCCGGACCGGTGACGCGGTTGAACTCCACCTGCCCGCTGGGCCCGCGGCTGGAGTTGGTGACGCCCGCGTCGGGCCCGTAGTCGCCGAGGTAGACGATGCCGGTCGCCTTGTCCACGCTCATCCGGAACGGGTTGCGGAAGCCCATAGCGTAGATCTCCGGCCGAGTCCTCGCCGTGCCCGGCGGGAACATGTTGCCGGCGGGAATCGTGTAGGTGCCGTCGGGCTGCGGTGTGATGCGCAGGAGCTTGCCCCGCAGGTCGTTGGTGTTGGCGGCCGAGCGCTGGGCGTCGTACTGCGGGTTGCGGTTGGTCCGCTCGTCCAGCGGGGAGTAACCGCCCGACTCGAACGGGTTGGTGTCGTCGCCGGTGGTCAGATAGAGGTTGCCGGCGGCGTCGAAGTCGATGTCCCCGCCCACGTGACAGCACTGGCCGCGGTCGTTCTGGACCCGCAGGACCACCTTCTCGCTGGCCAGGTCGAGCGTGTCGTCCGTCTTGAGGGTGAACCGGGACAGGTACAGCTCGCCCTTCCACTGGTCGAACTGGCTCTGCGTGCCGGTGCTCGGCGCGTCACCGTTCGGTGTGCTCAGCCGCGGCGAGTAGTAGAGCCAGAGGTGCCGGTTGGCGGCGAAGCCGGGGTCGGCCGCCACTCCCTGCAGGCCCTCCTCGTCGTGGGTGTAGACGTTGAGCCTGCCGGCCACCTTCGTGTTGCCGGCGGCGTCGGTGACGCGGACCGTGCCGTCGCGTGCCGTGTGCACCACCGACCGGTTCGGCAGCACGGCCAGCGACATCGCCTCGCCCAGTTCGGCGCCGCCCGAGGCGAGGGACACCTGCTGGTAGTCGGACGGCGGGATGTCGAGCGCGTTCGCGGGGGTGGCGGTGATTGCGAGCGCTCCGGGGATGAGGAGCGCCATCGTGGCCAGCGAGGTGAGCCACGGACGTCGGGGCATGGGTGTTCCCTCCTGCGGCAGGAAGACCGGTCAGGGCAAGCGGTGTCAGGAGCGGGTCCACTTCTGGTTGGTGCCGCCGTGGCAGGTCCAGATGTGCACCTTGCTGCCGTTGGCGGTGCCGTAGCCGCTGACGTCCAGGCACTTGTTCGCGCCGACCGCGGTGATGCTGCCGTCGGCGTTCAGCGTCCACTTCTGGTTGTTCTGGCCGTTGCAGTCCCAGATGATCACCGCTGAGCCGTCCGCCGTCCCGCCGCCGTACACGTCCAGGCACTTGCCGCCGTAGACCCGCAGCTCACCGGCGCCGGTGGCGGTCCACTGCTGGTTGGCCTGGCCGTTGCAGTCCCAGATGAGCACCTGGGCGCCGTTGGCCTGGGAGGCGCCGTTGACGTCCAGGCACCGGTCCGACCCGACGCCCCTCAAGACGCCCGTCTCGTCTCCGGGTGACTGGCCCTCGGGCCCGGCGGCTGCGATCACGGCCTGGGCTCCGGCCGGCCAGGCGCCGTTGGCGACGGTGACATTGTTGTTCACCACGTTGCCGCGGTCGCCGTTGGTGACGTTGGTGCCGCCGTTGGTCGACCAGTTGCCGGTGACGGTGAAGTTCCCCATGTTCTCGCCGTACCAGTAGTTGGCGGTGGCCCAGGTGCCGGTGTTCGACAGGACGTTGTTCCTGACGGTGTAGTACCGCGAGCCCTCGTCGAAGTAGATGCCGAACCAGCCGTTGGTGCGCAGGCAGTGGTTGTCGCTGATCACCGCGCCCGGATTCCACGAGAGCGTGTAGATGCAGCCGCCGTCGGTCATCTGCTGCATGACGTCGTGCACGTAGTTGCCGACGAGCCGGTTGCCTGAGGCGGTGGTGGGCGTGGTGTAGCGCGGCTGGAAGTCGTACAGGCCGCGCTGGGCGTAGTGGTCGCTGCCGCCCGGCTCGTTGGCTCCCCAGCCGTACCCGATCGACATGCCGGTGTACGGCAGGTTGTAGACCTCGTTGTGGGACACGTCGGCGCCGGTGACGTACGTGGTCAGGACCGAGACGATGCCCCGGTGGTTCAGGCCGAGGTCGTGGATGCGGTTGTGGCTGACGGTGATGTTCCGGTTGACCATCCGCTGGTCGCTCGGGTGGTGCGCGTCGCCGCGCACGCCGCCGGCCACGACGCCGCCGGCCGCGCTGCGGGCGATCTCCGACCGGGTGACCGTGATGTCGGAGGCGCCCAGGCCGACCCCGCTGGCGTGCGCGTTGGCGTCGTTGCCGATGCCGATGGCCGTCTGTCCCAGGTTGACGAAGCGCGAGTCGGTGAAGGTGACGGTGTTCGCCGCGGAGATCTGCACGGCGGCGGGCATCTGGTACCAGTTCGGCCGGGCCGCCTCGAACTGACGGCAGCCCTGATGGCAGGAGGTGAAGGCGGGCCAGTTCCAGTCGCCCGCTATGTAGGCGCCGGTCTGCTGGTCCACGTAGCCCTGGTCCTGGCCGGGGCCGAGCCAGCTCGTGCCGGTGAAGGTGATCCCGCTGAACGTGATGTGGTGCGCGGGCGCGTCGTAGGTTCCCCCCAGGTGCACCAGGGACTGGAGCACCGGCAGCTCCACGCTGACATCGGCCATGTTCTGCCCGGCGAGCGGGATGTAGGACAGGGCGCCGGTCGCGGGGTCGAGGTACCACTCCCCCGGCGAGTCGAGGAACTCGTAGGCGTTGACCAGGTAGAGCGGCCCCGCGCGGTGCGGGCTGGTGAAGGTGTCGTAGCCGAAGTTGTTGTTGTTCCAGGCGGGCTGCCGCATCGTGATGAGGTTTCCGCTGATGCTCCGCACCGGCGCGTACCGGTCGGTGAACGAGCCGATGCTCTCCATCTCCACCCGGCCCTGGTTGGCGAGGTTGTTCAGATAGCTCAGCGCGCCGCTGGTGAACCTCATCCCGGTGCTGCTCGCGGTGAAGTCGGACCGGTTGACGACGGTGCGCGCCCGGGTGGCGAGCGCGCCGTCGACGTACAGCTGCCGGGTGTCGATCCCGGTTGCGACGTTGGCGCGCCAGATGTTCTTGCCGGCATCGGCCACGGTCCATCCGGTGACCGCCCTGGCTCCGCTGATGACCGGGACGGCTCCCGCCGCGGCCTGCCATCTGACGGTGTAGCCGTTGCCGCCGGAGTCCGCGGCGGTCAGCCGGAGCGGCGAGGACAGCCGGTACACCCCGCCGGCCAGCTCCACGACGATGTCACCGGACATCCCGGCGTTCAGCGAACGTACCGCCGTCTGCGCGGCGGCCAGCGAGCAGGGCTGGCCGGAGGTGCAGGCGGTGCCGGTGCCGGCAGGTGACGCGTACAGGGTCGTGGTGGCCGCGCGGGCCGGGGACACGGGGCCGACGAGGACGAACGCCGCGGCCAGCGCGGCGACGATGCCGATCAGGACCGGTCTCAGCATCGTGACGGGTGGCGATAAGGGCACGGTGGTTCCTTCGGGGGGTAGGCGTATGGCCAGGTCACGCCCTGATCATCAGGCAGGCCGCGCCATTGCGGGGTCGAGCGGACGTGGAACGCCGGCCTCGCTCCCCATTACCTTCGCCGCGGGCATACCCGTCAAGCTCTTAAGCCTTCCTATTTCCCGCCTCCGGCACCGAGCGTGCGGCCGTTCTCGGCGTTCACCAGGATCAACACCCGTAACTCCGCATCTCCTCACCCACGACCTCGGATGAACCGTTCATAATGGTTCATACTTATCGCGCGCTCTGGCGGCGGTGAAGGGCCGGCTCTTGCGTCATACTCTTGCAGGGAACGGCGAGGAGGAAGCACCGTGACTGAGGCCCCGCGCCAGAGCGGATACCGGCCGGGCTACGAGGTAGCGGCCGAGCAGGTGCTGGAATTGATCGTCAGGCTCGGCCTGCGTCCGGGCGACCGCATGCCGACGGAGCTCGAACTGGCCCGGCAACTCGGCACCAGCCGCACCGTGGTGCGCGAGGCGGTGAAGATCCTCTCCGCGCTCGGCCGCGTACGCGCCCAGAAGGGCCGTGGCCTGTACGTGGCCGACGACGAGGGGATGTTCGGCACCGGACGCTGGGGGGCCTTCTTCCTCCCGACCGACCTCGACCATGTCTACATGCTGTTCGAGTTCCGCCGGACGCAGGAGATGGAGACCAGCCGGCTGGCCGCCCGGCGCGCCACCCCCGCCGAGCTGAGGGCCATCGAAGAAGCGGCCGGCCGGTGCCGCCGCGGCTTCGAGACCGGAGCCGAGGACCTGTTCCATGAGGGCGACGACGCCTTCCACACCGCGGTCGCCGCCGCCTCGCACAACATGTTCCTCCAGGTCGGCGTGCGGGAGGCGCGCAGGCTGCAGGCGCAGTCGAGCATCATCGGCCTGCACGGCTCGGTGGGCGGGCACGCCGCCAAGGCCGTGGAGGAACACGAGGCCATCTACGAGGCCATCCGCGCCGGCGACCCCGAAGCGGCCGCCCAGGCCGCGGCCACGCACATCGACAACACCCTCGACGACTACCGCAGGGAGATCCAGCAGCGCCTCTTCTCGTCCCCCTGACCCCGGCCGCGGCTCACTTCGCGAAGGGGTCCCCGGCAGACAGCAGCCGGCGCCCGGCGTGCTCCGGCCGGATGTGGGGGCCCTCGGCCGGCCTGACGTCCGGCCGGTGTGCGGAGGCGCCGATCGCCTGCTCGTCGACCGTGATGCCCAGACCCGGAGAGTCGCCGAGGATGAACGCGCCGTCCTCGACGCACAGGTCGAGCGAGAGCCCGAGTGGCGGGCTCAGCTCCTGCAGTTCGCTGGCGATGTGGTTCGGCACCGACGTCGCGGCGTGCAGCAGCGCGACCGGCGTGGCCCCGATCGGGCTGACCGGCAGGTCATGGGCGTGCGCCAGCGCCGACACCCGGAGGAAGTGGGACACCCCCCACCCGACGGCCGTCTGGACGATGTCCACGCCCCCCGCGGCCAGCAGCGGCCGGAACTGCTCCAGCCCGGTGAGGTTCTCCCCCGTGGCGACGGAGGCGCGAATCCCGCGTCCGACCGCGGCCAGGCCGTCGGCGTCCCACCGCCGTACCGGCTCCTCGATCCACGTGAGATCCAGCGTGCGTTCGAGCTCGCAGACGTGCCGGACCGCCTGCTTGCGGGTCCAGGCCTCGTTCACGTCGAGCATCAGGCCCGGCCGCGCTCCGCGCCCCGCCTCGGCCAGGACGTCCCGTACCAGCGTGAGGCGGTGCCGGTCGCGTTCGATGTCGAGGCCGCCCTTGACCTTGGCCGCGCGCAGGCCGTGCCCGGCGTAGACCTGGTAGACCGAGACGAGTTCGTCGTCGGACAGGCCGATGTCGAGGCCGGAGGCGTAGGCGGGCACCACCCGGTCGCGCCCGCCGAGCAGGCGCCAGAGCGGCTCACCGGCCGCCTGCGCCTTGATGTCCCACAGGGCGGTGTCGAGTGCGCCGATCGTGCCGAACACGGCGCCGGCGTGGCCCGCTTTGAAGGTACGCCGCAGCATGTGGTCGTAGAGCGCCGTCACGCCGCGCGGATCCTCACCCTCGATCGCGGCGAAGACCGTCTCGATCTCCACATGGGGCCCGAGGCCAACGCCGGTGATCCCCTCGTCGGTGTCCACCAGGACGAGCGGCACCGGGACGACTCCGCCGGCGAAGACACCGTTGACGTCACCGACGGGACGGTCCCACTCCTGGACCGTCGTCATGGTGCGATAACCCGTGATCCGCATGTCAACCCTTCGTGGAACCGGCGGTGACCCCGCCGGTGATCTGACGCTGGACGACCAGATTGATGATCAGCACGGGCACCGCGGCGATCAGGACTCCTGAGGCGAAGACGGGGATGTCGCCGGAGTACTGCCCGCGCAGCGCGTTGACCCCGATCATGAGGGTACGACGCTCCGGCGCGACGGCATCGTGATCAGGGCGATGAGCACATCGTTCCAGCATCGTTCCAGCATCGTTCCAAGCATCGTTCCAGCAGAGCAGGCTGCCGAGAACGCCGACCGGCAGCAGCGCCGGAATGCCCAGCGGGAGCACAATCCGCCGGTACACGCCGTACACCGTGCTGCCGTCGGTCCTGGGCGCGTCGACGATCTCCGCCGGGGGCGGCCGAGCTCTGCCGCCGTCAGCCAGCGTTCGAGCGGCACAGGGCCTGGGGGCTCAAGCCACGCTCATCGATCTTTGCCTGGTGTCGTCGTCGCCCGTGGCGTCCGCTCCTGACCGGCGCCGCCATCCGATCCGCCGGCCTCTTTCATGAGACACCCGCCGACCAGTTGTCCCCTGCCCGATCCGGGGGCGCGCAGGTGGACCGGGCCGCGCCGAGCTCGGCGCGGCCGGTTCGCGCTCTTCCTGTGGCGCGAGCGCGAGAGTTCACCCTCAAGGACGTATCCGCGGTGCTCGGCCGCGTTTACTGAGCCGGTCCGGCCTGCCCGCTGCCGAACACTTCGGCGACGAGGCGCTGGGTCGCCTGCTGGAAGGCCGCTCCCATGGACAGGGCGGCGTCGTCGACATAGTTGAGCGCGGCGGTCAGAGTGGTGCTGCCGTCGGGTGTGCTGTACATCAGCGCGGCGTGGCCCGCCATGCCGCCGTTGTGAGTGATGACGGTGCCGCCGCCGGGCACCTCCTGCACGAACACGCCTAAGCCGTAGCCGGCCTTGGCTTCGGGGGTGCACATCTCGGCCAGCAGGCCGGCCGGCAGCAGCTTGCCGCCCACCAGAGCGGAGATGAAGGTGTGCAGGTCGCGGGTGGTGGAGATCATGTCGCCGCCGCTGGAGATCCAGGACAGGTTGTGCCGGGTGGTGTCGACGGTCTTGTGCGTGCCGTCCTGCTCGTAGCGGTAGTAGGCGTGGGCGTGCGGGGAGGGGATGTCGATCTCGGTGGTGGGCTGGACGGTGCCGGTCAGGCCGAGGGGTCCGAGGATGAGCCGGTGCATCTCCTCGGCGACCGGACGGCCGGTGACGCGCTCGATCAGCAGCCGGGCCAGCACGTAGTTGGTGTTGGCGTAGCTCCAGCCGGTGCCGGGCTCGAACCGGGCCGGCTTGGACAGAGCCAGGCGCACCAGCTCTTCCGGCCGGTAGGTGCGGAAGCGGTTGTCCACCCATTCCCGGCCCGCCGGGGTGGCCGGAATGCCGGGCGCGAACGTGCCGTCCTCGTAGTACTCGCCGGTGAAGTTGAACACCCCGCTGGTGTGCTGCAGCAGCATCCGGACCGTGATCCGCCGGTCCAGCCCGAACTCCGGCAGGTAGTCGTCCACCGGCGTGTCCAGAACGATCCTGCCCTCGGCCACCAGTTGCAGCACCACCGTGGCGATGAAGGTCTTGGTGTTGCTGCCGATCCGCACGTGCCCGTCCACCGGGACCGACTCGGAGCCGCCGAGTTCGGCCGTTCCGGCGCTGCCCGTCCACTCACCCCGCTCATCGTGCACCCGCAGCGACACTCCGACAAAACCGGCGTCGACCATCTCCTGGAGGAGCTTGTCCAGTTCTGGGCGGTCCTGGCCGACCTTGCGCGCGGCCGGGAGGCTGTCCGCGCCGGGTGAGACGGCGGCGGCGTCGAGGGCCGCGGTGATCTTGCGGGCCATCTCCGCCATGGCGGGGCGGTCCTCACCCCGGGTGGACGCTTCGACGGCGACCAGGACGGTGCGGCGGAAGTCGGCGGCCTCGGCGGGGTCCCGCTGCCGGAGCAGGCCTATGGACCGCGTCAGGGCGGGCAGCACCTGGTCGGCGAGTTCGGCCACGGTCTTGCCGTACTTCACGCCCTTGGGGGCCTTGGCGAGTACATGCCCGACCAGGCCGGTCGCGGAGGTCAGGGCGATGGAGCCCTCGGCGGCGGCCTGGTGCGCCGAGCCGGCGGCGCCGGCGGCGGACATCAGCGACACGGCGCCCCACGCGGCGGTCCGCAAGGTGAGCTGGTCCTGCTCGGAAAGGGTGATGGGCATGGCTATGTGCTCCTTCGAATGTGTTGGGAAATCTTGTGAACGGGAGGACGCCGGAGTGGAGCGACCGCTGACGCCGCGCCTTCTGGTAGCGGTGAGCGTGCGGGCCGGTGGAGATCGAGCCTTCATGGTCGGCGTCGGTCACGGTCGCCTTGACGCGAAGCCGGGCGCGTAGTCCTTCAGCCTGACGATCTGCCCGCAGGCCGCCTGCGGCGCGTGGGCGGCGGCCGGGCCGACCCCTTGGTGAAAGGGCCGCCCATGAAGAACCGGTCGGCCTCGTCGCGTCCCATCTGCTGATGCTCGGCGGCGAAGCCGCGCATCTCCCGCTCGTAGGCGGCGAACGCCGCCGTGTGCTCGCCGCCGGCGACGGCCAGTTCGCCGGCGAGGATGTAGGCGCCGATCAGCGCCTGGGAGGCGCCCAGGCCCGAGGTCTGCGCCGCGCAGTATCCGGCGTCCCCGAGCAGCACCACCCGGCCCGAGGACCAGCGGTCCATCTCCACCTGGGCGTTGACGTCGAAGAAGAAATCCTCCGCCCTGCTCATCTCCCCCAGCAGGAGCGGGACAGGCCCGCCTTCGCCGGCGAACTGCCCGGCCACGATGCGCTTGTGCTGCGCGACGTCGTCACGGTCGTAGGCCAGCGGACCGGAGGCGAAGTGCAGCGCCGCGTACGTCCCGGTGCCGTCGCGGGTGCCGAGGATGTCGGCGGCCTTGCCCGGCATGCCGGGGAGCCGGCCGGTGTCGCGCAGGCCGAGGTGGTCGGGAAGGCTGAAGGTCGCCGTGTAGATGCCCAGGCGCCGGACGAACCGCTCGTGCGGCCCGAAGGCCAGCGAGCGGGTGTGCGAGTGCAGCCCGTCGGCGCCGGCCACCAGATGGAAGCGGCGCGGCGGGCCGCGTTCGAAGGTGACCCGCGCGCCGTCGGCGTCCTGCTCCAGCGTGGCGATCGAGTCGCCGAAGACGTACTCCACCTGCCGGTGAGTGGCCTCGTGGAGCAGGCCGATCAGGTCACCCCTGAGGATCGGCAGGCCGCCGTGGCCGTCTGCCCTCGCCGTGCCGCCCGCGTGCATGGTCAGCGCTTTGACCCGCTCCAGCAAGGCCATGCGGTCCAGCACGTCCAGCGCCTCGCCACGCAAGCCCACCATGCCCCCGTCCGCGCGCGCCCGTGGGGCCCGCTCGACCACGGTGGGGGCGAAACCGTGGTGGCGCAGCCAGTACGCCAGAGCGGGCCCGGCGACGCCGGCGCCGGAAATGAGGACGTCCATCACCAAGCTCCATCGAACGAATGATTCGTGCGATTCGAGGATCAAGTACGGTAAGCACCCAGAACAAGGACAGATCCCGTAAGATCACCTTCAGTGGGAGTAAACGGAGCAGGCCAGGCGTGGAACTACGCGACATCGAGATCTTCCTGACCCTGGCCGAGGAACTGCACTTCGGCCGCACCGCCGCCCGCCTGTGCCTGTCACCCGCCCGAGTCACCCAGGCGATCCAGAAGCAGGAACGGCAGATCGGCGTCGCGCTGTTCGAACGCACCAACCGCAGCGTACGGCTGACACCGGTCGGGCAGCAGCTCCGCGACGACCTGCGGCCCGTCTACGCCGGGCTGAAGGACAGCGTGCAGCGCGCCCAACTCGCCGGCCAGGGCATCACCGGCACCGTGGGCGTCGGCATGCTCCCCGCCAACGCCCACGACCTGCGCCCTTACTGGGACGTCTTCCGCCTGCGGCATCCGCAGTGGAAACTGCGCATCCAGAGCATCCAGTTCAGCGACGCCTTCGCCACCCTGCGCCGCGGCGACATCGACGTCCTGATCGCCTGGCTGCCCATCGAAGAACCCGACCTCACCGTGGGCCCGGTGCTGTTCGCCGAACCCCGGGTGATGGCCGTCGCCACCGGCCACGAGCTCGCCCGCCGCACGTCGGTCTCCCTGGAGATGGCCGCCGACTTCCAGCTCCCCCAGTCGGACACCCAGCCGGACTACTGGTACGACGCCGCCATTCCGCGCGAGACCCGCCGCGGCCTCACGATCCAGCGCGGCCCCCTGATCAAGACCACGGAAGCCGCCATCACCCTCGCGGGCCTGGCCGAGATCGTGGTGCTCTTCCCCGCCCACATGACCCGCTACTGGATACGACCGGACATCACCTACCTGCCGGTCAGCGACATGGGGCCCTTGTCGTACGCGATGGTGTGGCGCACCGAGACGGACAACGAGTCCGTCCGCGCCCTGGCCGAGGTCGTCCGCGATCTCGGCCCCCTAACGACGGGGACCTGACCGCCGAACGACAGGGCGAACCGGAGAACACCTCGCCGGACCGGGCGTCACCAGGTTCAGCAGCCCCTCACGTGTGATCACCCTGAGGAGCTACCGGAGGCCGCTGGACGCCACTCGGCGCCGCCGTTCTTGAGGTCGCCAACCAGTTCCTTCTGCTTGGTGTCGACCGATATCACCGGCTCGCCCTCGGCGATCTGTGCGGTGACCTGGGCGTGGATGTACTCGAATCGGGTGTTGCGGTCCGGGTGCCTGCTGCCCTCCGGCACCTTGGCGTTGGCCTGCAGCCAATATCCCGCCTCGACCAGCAGCCGCCGCTTTCCGGAACGCTACGCGCCCAGGCGATGCCCGTCTGTCGTCCCCCATCAGTTCCATCACCGCGCCATCGGCGTATACGCACAAGTGCACGTCAGGTCCGGTCTTTGTCCGTACAACAGGCCTTCGCAACCAGGGACCTTTGCCGTATGGGCGGACCAGCCGTCCCGAGGAACCCGCACTGCGGGGACGTGGAGGACAGACAGATGACGAATCACTGGAGCACACGCTTCAGGACCAGCGCAGGGGCGGCGGCGCTGCTGCTGGGCGGGACCGGAATCCTCTTCGGCACAGGGGCCGCCCACGCCAGCTCTCTGGTCGTGTCGTGCGGAGGGATGACAGAGGCCCAGGCCATCGCGGCGGGCTTCAACACGATCAACCTCAGCGGCCAGCAAGGGGCAGTGGTGAACGGTCCGGGCACCAACGACTGGATCTACGGAACCTCGTTCCGCGACATCCTGAGCGGAGGAGGTGGCAACGACATCATCTGCGGCGGTGCCGGCGCCGACGATCTGATCGGCAACACGGGCAACGACGAGTTGCACGGCGGCGACCATGCGGACACTCTCTACGGCGACGACCTGTTCAGCGGCAATGGCAGGATCGGGGACGGTAACGACGAGCTGCATGGGGGAAGCGGCTCCGACACGCTGTACGGCAACGGCGGCGGGGACACACTGCGCGGCCAGGGCAACCCAGTCGGCGGTGGCGACGGCGGTGACGGCGGGAACGACCCGAACACGTGCTTCACCCTGGAAGGCTCGCCCGCCAACCCGACCAACGGCGCCCCCATCAACTGCTAGCTCGACTCCTTGGGTCGTGAACCACAACCCGAGGCAGGCCACCAGAGCCCGGCAGTACAGGCGCGAGGGCTTGGCGACGCCCGTGAACCGCTGTCAGTATGCGGCGACGGCGTGCACAGTCACGCCCGCCGCCGGCTGCCCCACCGCGAGCAGCCCGATCCGAGCAGAGTCACGGCACCGTGCGGCGGTTGCTGGTCGAGGCGGGATATTGGCGGCAGGCCAACGCCAAGGTGCTGGAGGGCAGCAAGCACCCGGACCGCAACACCCGATTCGAGTACATCCACGCCCAGGTCACCGCGCAGATCGCCGAGGGCGAGCCGGTGATATCGGTCGACACCAAGCAGAAGGAACTGGTTGGCGACCTCAAGAACGGCGGCGCCGAGTGGCGTCCAGCCGAAGGTCCCGAACGGGTCCGGGTCCATGACTTCGTCGACAAGCAGCTGGGCAAGGCGATCCCGTCGGGATCTACGACCTGGCCACCGATGCGGGCTGGGTCGATGTCGGCACCGACGCCGACACCGCCCAGTTCGCTGTCAACGCCCTGCGCACCTGGTGGGCCAAGGTCGGCAGGGCCGCCTGCCCGCAGGCCGGCCGGCTGCTGATCACCGCCGATTCCGGCGGGTCCAACGGTAACCGGGTACGACGGTGGAAGACCGAACTGGCCAGGTTCGCCGACGAGAGCGGCCGGTCGGTCACGGTCTGCCACCTGCCTCCCGGCACCAGTAAAGGGACCCAGATCGAGACCGGCCTGAGCACCACCTGCGAGCCCGACACGGGCCGCTGTCCCACCAGGCTGAAGATCACCGATCGCCCTCCAGCACCATGCGGACGGCTTCTTCCTTGAACTCCGGCGAGAACTGCCCGCGACGCCTCGTCACGTACCTACCTCTTCCAGCCTGCTGTCAGCTTATGTAGCTGGCTGTCCGGAATCTTCTAGGCACCTCACATTCCCTCGGCGCGGAACCGGGCCCACGGTGGGAGGCACAGCGACAGTCCGCCGTCGAAAGAGTCCGGCGCCTTCCTTTCGGTCGGCGAGCAGAACGCATTTGACGCCGTAACAGACCAGTCCTTTACCGTGCCCCTTGATCACGGTTCGCTTCTTCTCGATCGGGCGCACGGGCGCTTTCCATCTCGCGTTCGGGATGAAGATCACGGGGCTGGTCCATGTATCGCCCGGAACGGGTCTCCATGGCTTGTTCCATGCGCACGGCATCTTCAACACTGCGCCGCTCGGGAGACAGCGTCCTGCGCCGGGCGACTTCCTGCTCCACAGCAGCATGCTGGCGCCGCCGGCGAACGATGAGCGACAACCGTTCGCAGCAGCAGCCATCGGGAAACCGCCGCCCACGACCAGAACGGCCGGCATCCGACCGCACTGACTGGAGAGCGCCCGATACCTTGCTCATGTGACGCTCAAGAAGATCAACGGCAGGTGGGTCGGAGACGACATCAATGACCTCGTTACCTATTTCCGCACTGATCCGAACGAATATGTCGTGCATCAGGTGGTCGCGGCACATTGCCCTCACTGCACAGGTCAAGTCTTCATCCTTGAGACCGACGAATCCTCGACATGTGTGCGCCGCACCTGCGTCCGATGCGACCAGGTCACCTACATGCTCGACAGCGAGGAACACTGGCCCACCACAGAGGAAGAGGCCGAGGCCGGTTACTTCGTCGAATGCGCCTGTGGCTCGGACCAGTTCGAGACGGCAGTCGGTTTCACGTTCTACGACGACACGCCGACCTCTGACATCCGCTGGGTCAGCATCGCGGTCCGATGCACGGCCGACGGGCTCATCGGCTACTGCGCCGACTGGAAGATCGGCTACGGGCCATCACATCAGCTGGTCGGCTCGGTCTGAAACGCCGGCACACGGGACACGTCCCGAGCTCCGACCACGCTCAGCCAGGTGAACACTCGGAGTGTGATCAGGTGGAGCGGACGGACAGTTCCGCGAGCAGGTTGCGAGCGGTCGCTGCGTGGATCTGGAATCCAGACGCCTCAGCGGTGTGCAGCGCTTGGGTGCAGAGGTCGAGCGCGAGGTCGGGCCGGCCCGCGGCATGGTGGGTGGCCGCGAGGCCGAGTTGTGCGTCGACCTCGACGTAGGACATCCGGTTGATGTGGGCGAGGTGCAGGCCGAGTTCGTAGTGGCGCTCGGCTTCCCGGTGATCGCCCTGCCGCAGGTGCACCTTGGCGACGATCGTATGGCCGCAGGCGTAGATCCGCGGATTGGCGAGGTCCTTGGCCATGTCGAGCGCGGCCTTGGCGCAGGACATCGCCTGGTCGACGTCACCCTGATCCAGGTGCAACGAGGCCAGGTTCTCCATGACACTCGCCTCACCGGCGCGGTCGCCCATTTCACGGTAGAGCGCGAGGGCTTCGGTGTTGCAGGTCAACGCCAGATCCGGCCGTCCCATCAGGCGGTGGATGACGCTGAGCGCATCGAGGCTGAAAGCGTGTGCGCGCTTGGTTTCCGCGGTGCGGGTCAGTTCGAGCACCTTCGAGTGTTCGCGGAGCGCGTCCTGAAGCGCGCCCATCTCCTCATATACCGTGCCGATGTTGGCGCGGGTCGCCGACTCGTTGAAACCGTTGCTCCGCTGTACTTCCAGGGCCTCGTTCAACCACTTGTGCGCCTGGTCGAGCCGGCCGAGCTCGCGGTACACCGATCCGAGATTGTGCTGCAGGCTGGCCTGCCGGCGGGGCAGGTTCCGGTGCTCGCACGCGGAGATGGCCAGCTCGTACTCGTCGATCGCGCGTTCGTACCGGCCGACGCTCCACTGGGCGTCGGCGAGGCAGTGCCGTGCCGCGATCTCGGCTTCGACGTCGCCCTCGGCAACCGCCGCGGCCATGGCCGCACCGGCGACCGCGAACCATTCCGGGAGGCAGCGCCGCAACCAGAAGTACACGCGCAGCTGATCGCACAACTGCCACGCGACCTCGCGCGGTCCATGTTCGGCGGCGTAGGTCACGGCGGCGACCAGGCAGTCCCGTTGGGAATCCAGCCAGGCGAGGGCATCGCCGCCGGGCAGTTCCAGTTCGGGAAGAACTTTCTGGAGCGGCGGATTCAGCCGGGCCAGCGCCGAACCGAACGTGGCGACGGCGGTCTCGGTGTCCTGCAGATAGCTCATGAACAACCGGCGTAGAGCGGCGGGTTCACTGCCTGCTTTCTCCTCGGCGTACCGACGAAGCAGGTCGTGCATGACGAACTGGCCGGCGGCCCGTCGCTCGACCATGCTCGCGGCCACCAGCTCGTTGAGCACCGCTTCGACGCGTACGGGTGGCACATCCAGCAGCGCGGCGGCCGCGCGCGGGGTGAAACCATGTCCGGGTACGAGCCCGAGCAGCCGGAACAGCCGCTGCGCCATCGGATTCAGCGGTTCGTACGAGGAGTCGAACACCGTGCGGACAGTCCTCGGTTCGTCGTCCACAGCGAGCAGGTCGAGAGTCCGCGCGGTGGCGAGCCTGGAGACATAGTCCGCGATCGAGCCCTCCGCGGCGGCCACTCTGGCCGCCGCCAGCCGCAATGCCAGGGGAAGATGAGCACACACGTCACCGAGCTCGGCGACCGCGGCCGGTTCGGCGTCGGCCCGGTCAGCGCCCAGCAGCCGGGTCAGCAATCGGCTCGTGTCCTGGGGGATGAGTCCGCCCACCGCGCATACGCGGGCGCCGTCGAGCGCCATGAGCCCGGTGAGCCGGCGCCTGCTGGTGACGACGGTGAAGCAGCCGGGGTCGCCGGGCAGGAGGGGGCGAACCTGCTCGGCGGATCCCGCGTTGTCCAGGATCACCAGGACGCGCCGGCCCGCCAGCATCGATCGGTAGGTGGCCGTGGCGGTTTCCGTGTCCGTGGGAATCCGCTCTCCGGGCATGCCCAATGCCCGGAGAAAAGAGGTGAGCACCTCGATCGGGGCCGCTGGGTCGTGCGTGCCGTGGCGGTGCAGATCGGCATAGAGCTGGCCATCGGGAAACCGGCTCGCCACCCGGTGCGCCCAATGCACCGCCAGCGCGGTCTTGCCCATCCCCGCGGTGCCGACCAGTGCCACTACCGTCGTGTCCGCCGCGACGACCGTCTCGTCCAGCCACGCCAGCTCGGCGGCCCGGCCGGTGAAGGCCCCGATGGCCGGCGGCAGCTGCCGGGGGACCAGGCCCGCGACAGGCGGTGCCGCCGAGTGATCGAGAACGGGGTCCGAGCGCAGCACCTGCTCGTGCAGGGCACGCAGGGCGGCGCCCGGTTCGATCCCCAGGTGCTCGGCCAGCAGACGGCGTACGTCCTGGTAGGCGGCCAGCGCCTCGGACTGCCGGCCGGACCGGTACAACGCGAGGATCCGCTGACCCCAGAGCCGCTCCCGGAACTCGTACCGGGAGGTCAGCACGGCGAGCTCACCGGCGAGGGTGTCGTGCTGCCCCAGCTTCAGACGGCCCTCGATGCTGTCTTCGACCACGGCCAGCCGCAGATCTTCCAGCCGCGCGATGTCCGGTCGCACGACGTCGGGCACGGGCAGCCCGTCCATGACCGGGCCTCGCCAGAGTCCGGCCGCCTGCGTCAACCGCTCGACTGCGAGCGCGTACTGACCGACGGCCTGGGCCTGTCTGCCCTCCCCGGCGAGCCGTTCGAAGACCAGCAGGTCGATGCTGTCGGGGTCGGCGACCAGCAGATATCCGCCGGCGCGTGTCTCGAGGGCCACGCCGCCCTCATCGGTCTGCAGCAACCGGCGGAGGTTGGACACGTACGAGGCGAGGTTGGCGGTTGCGGAGCGCGGCGGCGGTCCTTCCCACAGCCCTGCCAGGATCGATTCCTTCGACAGTAACGTGTTCACGCGAAGGGCCAGCATCGCCAGCAGGACACGTTCCTTGACCCGCCCCATGGACAGCGGACGCTCGTCTCGATCACGGACCTCCAGCGGTCCGAGCACCCGCAGTCGCATCTAGGTCCCCGCCATCCCTAGTGGTCAGTGCTCTAGATCATGTCGCGCTATACGCGTAGATGTACCACATGAACGATTGGTCCGATGGCCTCATGAATCGAGTTCCACACCAGGAGTGGCGAATCTCCTGGTGTGACACGCCCTACAGCTGAACCCTCGGCGGGGAAGCGGCGACGGCGGCGGCGATGGCCCGGGCCACCGCCCTGTGATACTCGGGGTTGCGCTTGCCCCCCGTCAGATACCCGGGCCTGACCTGGTGGGGGTTCTCCGGATCGGCCACCGCGGCGGCGATGTCGACGACGTCGTCGGCGCCGTAGTTGGTGTGGTTGGCCATCAGGTCCGCGTTGATCTCCCGGCGGCGTTGCTCGCGAGGATCATCCGCCGGCAGGCCGAGCGCCGGGATGGTCGTGACCACGACGCGTACGGCGTCGCCGTCGGGGCGCCGGGTGTGCCGGGGACTCGTCGGACTGGAGGTGTGCATGAGCCGGGTGAGCGCCTGCTTGATGGTGATGGTCGCCGTCCCCGCCAGGACGTCGTTCGCGCCGAGGCTGACGATGACCGTGCGCAGGTTGGGTTGCACCTGAACAGTTCGGTCGAGGGACTGGCCGGCCTGGTAAGCGGTGGGCGCGCCGAACCCGGGTGGGGCTCCGGGCACGCCGTGGAGCGTGGTGGTGACGTCGAAATTGTCGGCGGCCGTCTGGTAGGCGCGCACATCGGACACCAGGCCCCGCAGGTCGCGGCCGATGACGAACCGCTTGGTCGCGCCGACCGCCCAGGGGAGGGCGACCGAGGACTGGTGCACGCCGTTGACCCACAGCGAGGCGTACTTGCCGGGGGCGTTGTAACTCACGACAAGGTGGGTCCAGACGTTCGGCTCGGCGCGCGCGGTGGACATCGCGCTGACGAACGGGCCACCCACGGTGTCCTCGGTCGGCAGGTGGAAGGCCCATCTGGGGATCGCACCGCCGGTGTAGCGCACGTTGAAGCCGAAGGTGTGCTTGCCTTCCGCATCGATGACGGTCTGTTCCGCCGTTCCGTCGGTGACCTTCACCCAGGCCGAGACGGCATAGCTGTAGTCGGTGACGAACGGGGGGCGCGGCGTTGTGGCCGTTCCGGTGCCGTCGAAGGCGATCGACCCGCCGCGCTCGGGACTCCAGGTGGCACCGCCGTTGAGTGTCAGGGGGTTGCTGCTCGTGGTGTCACGTGCGGTGGTGCCGCTGCCGTCGTCGAGCGGCCACGACCCGGCGGGAAGCACACCCTCCTGCGCGGCGTTGACCAGACCGCCTGGCAGGGGCCTCCCGCCATCGGCCAGTTCGCCTGGCAGGCGGTCGACCCAGGTGGCCTCGTTCACGCCGGGTGGGGCCGCCGCGGCCAGCTGGTCGCCCAGCACGGCGACGGTGCCGTGCGCGTCGTCCGAGGTGGACACCAGGACACCGGCCAGATAGCGGGAGCCGTCCAGCAGGGTCGTGAACGAGGTGCCGGCGGTGTCGGTCGTCTTGTCGCCGTCGGCCAGCACCGTCGGCTCGCTCAGGTTGTTCGCCGCGTGATGCGTCGGCGAGTACGTCACCGCGTCGGGCACGTGCAGGCTCACCGTGAGATTGCCCGTGCCACCGGCCGGGTAGGCGACCGGGTCGCTGAGCGCCTCCCCGCCGGCGGGCAAGGTGATCGTGGCCTTGCCGCCGAAGGCCAGCGCGACCGGCGCCCGGACGAGGCCGGGCCCGGTGCCAGTCTGGGCGCTGAGGCTCGCCGCCGCGATGGTCACCGGGATGTCGGCGTGCGGGTTGGCCACCCGCACGCGTACGGATCCGCCGGTGACTTTCGGCTTGAGCACGGTGCGCAGCGTCTGGTCGGCGAAGCCGACGCCCCCCGGCGTCGGCTTCGCCGCATCCGCCGGCGCGGCCCAGGCGCCGATCCAGCCGGCCGCGACCGGTCGCGGCGCGATGGCCAGCACGTGCAACGCGGGAGAACAACTGCCTGGCAGCAGGCTCGTGCCGTAGTTGGGCAAGGTGATCGACTTGACCGTCTTCGTGGGATCGACAGGCACGAACAGCGCCGTCAGCCGCGGCGCATGGTTGTACCACGGTGCGCCGCTCACGTTCCGGTACGGCAGCACGACCGCCGCGTTCCTGACCTCCTGCAAGAGCCAGTCGGTCAGCGCGGGGACGGCGGAGTCCTGGGTGCTCTCGTCGGTGTAGCGGATGGTCGCCGACGCCGCCGGGGTGTCGCCGCAGGTGGAGGCGGCGAGCAGGCCGATGGCGGTGGATTTGACCTGCTGTGACGCGGGGAACGGGATGGTCTGCCCGATGGCGATCACGTTGTCGGCTCCGTCGGCCCGAGCGGCCGGCATGGTGAAGGTGGCGCCGTTGACGGTGACGGCGGCACCAGGACCGTACCCGGCCGCCACGAGGCTCTGCGTGGAGAACGAGCCGGACATGAGGTCGAGATCCGCGCGAGTGCCGTCGGCCCCGATGCCGTCGTTGTTCATCGCGGCGGTGAAGTCAGCCGCGGTGGCCTTGTTGATCGGTATCGCGGTGATGTAGTCCACCACGGCCTGGTAGCCACGCGACGCCGCGTGCTTCCCGGTGATCGTGATCGTCAGCCGGTGCACGCCCGCGCCCAGATGCGTGCCGCCGAGCGGTTGGTGGACGGAGAGACCACGGCCACCGTCGTAGGAGTCCCACGGGGTCTCGTCGGTGCGCATCACGGTTCTTCCGTTGACGGCGATACGGAACTGGCCGCCTTCCGGGCCTTTGGCCAGCCCGAGCCCCAGCGCGTAGTCGGCCTCGACGCGCGTGCGGAAGGTGAGGTTGATCGACTGCCCACGGGCGGTGGCCATGAATCCCACCGCCGCGCCTCGCGACGGCGTGTAGGCCGGGTTGCCGGCGTCCCGGGGAACGTTCACGGCCGGCACGTTCTGGCCGGGCGGCTGGCTCAGCGTGACCTGGGCGGGATCCTCCGCCTCGGACACCGACGTCTGGCTGAGGGTCAGGTGGTCGACGCCGACGGTATACCGGTCGCCCACCGTATCGGGGTTCGTGCCGACCACTTGGATGGTCAGCGTGTGGTTTCCCTTGGGTATGCGATGGATGCCCACGTTATGCCTGGCCGTCTGCCGGGTCGGGTGGTAGCCGTCGAACTCCAGAGCGGGATCGCCCAGCCGCCGCCCGTCCAGCTCGAAGATCATCCTGGCGATGTCGGTGGATCTGGTCATGCCCAGCGACACGGTGAAGTCGGCGTCGACGGGAGTGTCGAACGACAGGGACAGGGACTGGCCGGCCGCGTTGCCGGCGAACCACAGCGCCTGGCCGTTCGACCAGCCGATCTCCGCGTCGCGCTGCGTGTGCACCGGCCGGTTCTGCCCGGCGGGCTGTGACTGGGGCATGTCCTCGGCCTCGATCCGCATGACCGAGTCCCCGGCCGGCGGGGCGACGTAGAACGTGTAGGGCTCGGACTCCGGCGACAGCTTGTGCGCGTCGTCAAAGCTGCGCACGTGCAGCGTGTGGTATCCGGGCGGCAGGCCGGCCGGCACCGGGATCCAGTTGGGAGCGTGGTCGTTGTGGGGGATCCAGCCGCCGTTGACGCCGAACACCCGGTTGTAGACGCAGTCGGTGGTGCTGGGCAGGGTCTCGGTGCCCGCGCCGTTGAACGTGTACGTGTAGCCGACGATGTTGGGCGCGCCGTTGGACCGCACCGAGATGCTGCCCGGCGCGCCGGCGGGTGCGCCCCAGTAGTTCTTCGGGTAGTCCACGCTGGGCTCGATGGTCGGCGCGACCGTCAGTGGAGTGGACCGCGCGGTGAAGTGGTACCAGTCGCCGTACCCGGAGTTGGTGTTGTGCGGGTGGCCGGGATTGTTGTCCACGTAGACCCGGAACTTGTAGTCGCCGTCGCCCAGGTCGTCCGGTTCCCGCCAGCCTCCCTCGCTGCCGGAGTCGATCCGGACACCACCGCCGCTGCCGAGTGTCCGTGACTCGTCGGCCGTCGTCACGTGGTACCACAGTGCCGGGTTGAGCGGCGGATCGTTGTTGTCCGTGGCCTTGGCGTAGAGCACCGGACGGGCGTCCGGCGTGATGACCTTTCCGGTGCAGGTGACCGCGTTCGACACCCGCAGGTCGTAGGCCTTGTTGGGCGGGTAGGAGAACTCCACCTCCAGCACCGGGTTGTTGTCGAACACCTTCCACTGCAGGTCGTTGCTCTCATCCGGGGCGAGCAGCCCGAAGTTCAGGGTGTTGTACCCGTGCTCGATGCCTTCCTGCACGAAGTTCGCGGCGTTGTACCTGACCGCGCGGCCGCCGCCGCAGTCGACCGAGGCATTGGACGACTGCCGGTCCAGGAACCTGCTCGCAGGTCCGGGCCATCGGGTGCCCGAGCCGAAGTCACCCGCGGCGTACAGGTCCGTGGGCTCCGGGTTCTCGCAGTTGTGCGAGGAATGGAGCTGGCCGACGATGAAGTAGCCGCTGAACAGGATCGGCCGGACCCCGTTCTCGCGGGGCTTGAGGTCCCAGAAGCCCACGCTGAAGTACGACCGCGCGGTCCAGGTCCCGCCGCACTGGGATTTGCCGTTGTAGCAGCGACCGACCCGCACCGGGTCCGGTGTTCGCCACTTCGGGGTCCAATCGGAGTTGGTGGTGACCTCGGTCCACTGCTCCCGGTTGCGGGCGAAGTGCGGGTCGATGAACAGCGGGTACCGCACGTCCGGCCCGGTCAACGCGTCGGCATCGGGAGTGAGCGTCATCTCGAGCGACGCGTGCCCGCCTTGGCCGAGCTTCGAACGGGCCAAGGACTTGGCGGTGGCGTCGATCTCGGTCACCCTGGCGCCGCCGGCCGACACCGCGGTCGGCGCGGATCCGACCTGCGGGTCATGGCTGGAGTCCCACATGCGCGGCGCGGAGCTGACGAACACGGCGTCGCCCTTTTCGTCCAGCGCGGACACCCGGCCGTCGTCCTCGATGCGCAACGCGAGGTTGGTGGCCGTCACGGTCTGCTTGAGCGAGGCCAGCGCGGGGTTGCGCGCCGCCTGGGCGTCCCGCACCACGAGCGTCTGCACGTACGTGTCGCGCTCGGCGATCATCTTCAGGTCGACGCCGGGCAGGACATCGGGGTACGTGGCGGTGTTGCCGTCGAGAACCGGCCTGGGCAGTTCGTCCGGCCACGTCACGGCCAGGGCACCGTCCCCCTCGGCGACCCGGACGACCGGGACGTGACCGCCGCCGGAGAAGGCCACGTCCAGCGCCGTGGCCACCGGAGCGACGGTTCCGTCCGGTCGGGCCTTCAGCGTGGTGTCGATGCCCCGCCAGGCGCCGCCTTTCTTGACCCGCACCGGCCGCGCGTTCGACCGCAGGGTGAAGCTGCCCTTCGGGTTGGCCAGCACCTCGGTGGTCTCGGTGTACTTGTCCTGGATCGGCACGGCCTGACCGGTCTGCTTGGCCAGCCGTACCGCCTCGGCCTCGGTGGCCGCGCCGGTCGCGGTGTCCGCGGTGTCCGCGGCGTTCGCGGACGGCGCGGCCAGTGGGGCCGCTGCCGCGACGGGCGTCAGCGTCCCGGCGGCGAGTAACGCCGCCAGCACGACCGTGACGGATCTGGACACAGTTCTACCCACGATTGTCGCTCCACTTACGCGTCAAGGCCCGGCGCCTGGATCACCAGTTGCTGAGAAAACGGAACCCTTGCTGGTCATTGCCTTCTTCGAAGCCCATCGCCTCGACCGACCTGTCCTCGGGGGGCCAGCGCAGGAAGGCGAGCAGCCCGCCCGCGCGACCGTCGGTCACCTCGTTCGCGGCACGGAACTCGGCGTCCGGATCGTGTCCGATCATCACCGCCGCGCGGTAGAGCAAGGCCAGGCCGGGCAACGAATCTCGCGGGTCGTCGGTGATCTTTTGCGCGATCGCCACCGCGAGAAGGCCCGCCCGGAGCTCACGCGCGTCCTGATGGCGGACGGCGATGGACGCCGCCCGCTCGGCGAACGCGGTGAGCACCCGGTCACCGGCACGCGGAACGAACGCCGCGGCCTGGTCGAACGTTTTGCCGTCGACGACCTCGAACAGCAGGTCACGTATCTGACCATCCCGCGCCGAAGGCAGGTCGTCGCGACCGTAGTCGATGTTCCTGCGCGGCTCGAGAATGCTGAACGACCGCTCCTGAAGAGTCACGGCGCTCACCTCTTGGGGGAACGCATGTGGAACCCGTCCCACGTGTAGCCGGCGGCGGTGAGCATCTCGACCTCCCGGGCCAGCGGGCGCTGCCTGCCTTTCGTGGCATCCCAAAGGTTCTCGTACGTCAACGGCGACGCCACGTACACATCCTGCTTGTTCTTGATCACGAGGTTGATCCAAGCGTCGTTCTTCGCGAGGTTCCACCGAGGAATGTCCAGCACGTCGTGTCCTGGCCAATTCTTCGCCTCAGCCGTGTCGGACAGCCTGCCGATCACGGCGATGTTTCCCGGCTTCGGCGTGCCGGCCCCGAAATCCGGGCAGCTGTTGTGGACGAGGACCGGGTGCCTGCCCACCTTGACGTAGTAGGTGTGCAGGCCCTCGACGGTGAGGTTGTGCGCGGACGCCACGCGCGGCGCCCGCAGCAGCAGGCCGCCGACCCTGACGCTGCCACCACCCGTGGGGGCGCGCAGGACGTCGTCACCGTCGAGTTCGTCGGCCCGCTTCCACCGGCCGTCGGTGACGCTGTAGAACGGGTGGTCCTCGGTCGTGGTCACCTTGGCGCCGTCCCGGGTGACCAGGTCGAACACCGTGTCGTCGTGGACGCTGACCGCCTTGACGGGTCTCGGTCCGGTCTCACCGGTCTCCGGGTCGGTGGCCAGGACCTCGTCGCCCTCTTCGACCTCGGCGATGGGTTCGGCGCTGCCGTCGCCCATCACGACCAGGGTGTCGCCGGTGAAACTGCAGGACTCGCTCTCCTCGACCTTGTCGAGCAGCTTCCTGACGGCCTTCAGGATCGAGCGCTGGCCGGCGCCTCGGCCACGGCCGCCGCCCTCCCACGTGCCGATGAGAGCTTGGACCCGCAGAGCTTCCTGCTTGAGGAACAGCCGAGCGGTCTCGTTGCAGGTCCGCTTGTCCTCGCGACAGTAGGCCTCCAACGCCTCCATGCTGTTCTCGGCGTTGTAGTCCTCGCCCATCGGCGTGACGATGTCGCCGAACTTCTCCTTGACCTTCGGGAGGATCACGTCCGCCGCGAGCGGGCTCCACGGCAGTTCGACGATGCCGTTGAGGAAGGCCGTTCCGGAGTTGTCGACGATCAACGACCAGTTGCCGCCGTAGTCGACCCGCCCGGGCCTTCCGGGCCCCATGCCGGTGACCGGGGTCGGTGGCTTCGGACCCGCCACCTGCTTGTTGTCCTTGGCCCGGTAGCAGTCGTCCATCAGGCAGTAGACGGGACTCAGGCCGCTCGGGTCGCTGAGGGTCGTGGGATTGTTGTCGGCGTAGGTGTAGGCGGCCCACTGCTGCGGCGTGGACATGTTCAGCAGGGGGTCGACCGAGAGGAACCGGCCGGTGGCGGGATCGTACGCACGAGCGCCGATGTCGGTCAGCCCGGTGACCTCGTTGTGCGGCTTGTTCAGGAAGCCGTGCTTGTCCGGCCACGTTCCCTGGGCCGCCAGCGGGTTTCCGTAAGGATCCATCTCACGGCGCGTGACGACGAAGCCGTTCCCGGTGGATTGCAGCGCGACATGGTTGGTGCCGTGCTGGTCCGCCTGCAGGTACTGGACGGCGGCGCCGCCGGCGCGCAGGCCGACGGTGACACCGTTGTGCGCGTAGTACCGGGTGCCGGACAGCCGCCCGGTCGCGTTGTCCCGTACGATCTCCTCGCCCGGCAGGAACAGCGTGGTCCTGCCGGGGTCGTGCCGCATCAGCTGGTTGTTGTCACTGTCGTAGACATACGACGTGGTGCCGGCCGAGGTGGTGATCGAAGCCAGGGTGCCGTTCTCGTTCCACGCCAGGGTCTGCTTGCCATCGGGCACGTCACGGCTGGTCGTGCTGCCGTTCGCGTCGTAGCCGTACGCGGTGCTCGCGGTGCCGGCAGGCCCCGTGGTCCGCGTGCTCGACAGCGCGTGCGGCCGGATCCTGCCCGGGCCCGAGCCCGGGTAGTCGTAGGTCGTGGTCGTGTCGCTGGTCGCGCCGGGCAGCGCGTGCTGGACCTGCTTCTTGCGCAGGCCGATGGGATCGAACTCCCATGTCGTCCAGTACGGCGCGGGGCCGCCGACGTTGACGCCGCCCGCCGTGGTGGACGGTGCGGCGGCGCAGTCGTCGGTCGCGGTCCAGGCCTCGGACAGGCGGTTGAGCTTGTCGTAGGTGAAGCACTGGGTTCGCACCGGGGCGTTGTCGTTCGTGTCGCCCTGGGTGTTGACGAGCTTGGTGACGTTGCCGGCCGGGTCGTAGGTGTAACGGAGGTCGTCGACCTGCGCGAAGGCCTGCTGGGTGGACAGGTTGGCCTGGGTGACGCGGCGGGTGTGCGGATCCCGGCCGTAGGTCAGCCATCCGACGGGGTTCGAGCGGGCGCCCAACGAGTACTGGGAGGCTTCACCGTAGGGCGTGTACGCCGAGTCGGAGACGTAGTCGTTGTATCCCTTGGTGGACTTCGCCTGGCCGTAGCGGTCGTACTCGATGGTGATCGTCTCGGAAGGCAGTCCACCGATGGCGGGCTTGGTGGCACTGCGCAGCAATCCCGTCGTGGTGTACGACATCTCGGACTTGTACTCCGCGGCGAACCCGGTCTCCCCGGCCGGGATCTCGATGGCCTGCTCGGCCACGTTGCCCAGGCTGTCGTACCGGGACACCTTGACGCTGTAGTCGCCCTTCGAGGTGTGCCGGGTGGTCCGCGCCAGCTTGCCGGCGCCGTTCTCCGCGGTGTCGTAGGTCCACGACGCCAGTTTGTTGGCCGCGGTCTTGTTCAGGGTCCGGTACTCGGCGACCTTGCGACCCAGCTCGTCGTAGTCGTAGGAGATCACCTGGCCCTTGGCGTCCTTCGTGGATCGGACCAGTCCGGAGATGTCATAGGTCACCGAGCGGGTACCCGAGTCCGGGTCGGTCGCGCTGGTCTGCCGGCCGAGGAAGTCGTAGCCGTACGACCACACGTTGCCGCCCGGGTCGGTCATCGACTCCAGCTGGCCCAGCGCGTTGTGCTTGTAGGTGGTGGTGTGCGCCTCTCCACCGGACACCTTGGTCCCTGACGCGGTGGCGCTGACGGCCGGCGGCGTGGTGTAGGTCATCAGCGCGGTGTTCTGGCCCCATACGTCCACCACCGTGGTGCTCGGCACCCCGCCGGACGGCGGGATGACCGTGGTGCGGTCGCCGCCGTGGACGGTCCTGGTCTCCCGGGTCGCGTCGAGTCCCTTGTAGGCGATGGACTTCGTGGGCCGGCCCGCGCCGTCGTACGTGGTGCGGGTGCGGTCGTCGACCGCCTTGCCATCTACCTCGATCAGCTTCGCCTCGGGCACGCCATCGGTGAGATACCGGTTGTTGCTCAGCACCTCCCAGCCGTGCGAGTCGTAGAAGACGTCCTTGACGACCCGTTGTTCCACTCCGGCCGGATCGGACACGTCGTCGGACTGGACCTGACGCAGCCGGCCGAGACCGTCGAACAGGCTGACGGTGGTGACGTAGTTGGTCAGCAGCCCGTTGTCCACCAACGTCTTGGCGGTCACGGCGAGCGGCTGGTCGGGACTCTGCCGGTAGGCGTACGAGAGGCTGGGGCCGGGGCTGTTCCTCGGCCGGCCCGGCAGCCATACGGACACCAGCCGGCCCATCGGGTCGTAGTCGGCCTCGGTACGGCGGCCGCCTTCGTCCACCTTGGCGACGACCAGCCCACGCGCGGGTTCCCGTTCGACGGTGGAGACCCGGTCCTTCGCGTTGGTGGTGGTCACCGTCCGCACCAGGCTGGTGTCGGCCGGGGTGTAGGCGGTGCGGGTGGTCGTGCCGCGGGCATCGGTCGAGGCCGTCAGCCGTCCACGGGTGTCGTACGCGCTGGTCCCCGTGGTCGTGAACGTCAGAGCGCCGCCGGTCTTCGCCGTGGCGGTATCGGTGCGGGTGGCCAGTCCCGGTCCGGGGATGGCACCGAGCGTCTCGGAATGGTCGTAGTAGGTGCGGGTGGCCCCCACGGCCAGCGACCGGTCTTCCTTCGCCGGGCATGCCTGTCCGTACGTCAGCCTTTCCTTGACGCGGTCACGGATCCACGTGTCGGTGTTGTCGGCGTAGCTCACCGTCTCGCACAGGGTCGCGACACCGTCACCGGCCTTGTTGGTGGACACCACGCGTCCGAGGTCGTCGTAGCCGTACGACGTCGTGCTGGTCCGGGTACCACCCGCCGCCATCGGCGCCCGCGCCCGAGCGCGGCTGGTGACGACCACGTTCGCGGTCAACGGGGTCAGCCCGTCACGGACGCGCGTGGCCGTGGTCCGCTTGACCTCCTTCTCCGTGATCTCCGACGAGATCAGCACGTCGCTGTCGCCGTCGAAGGTCTGCGACTCGTGGACCTCGCCGGCGAAGGCGTCGTGGTCGGTGACCTTCTCCCCCAGCGAGTTCTCCACCTGGCCGCCCGTACCGCGGTAATAGGTGGTGCGGGTCAGGGTCTGCTTGTCCTTCGACCCGTCGAGATCCAGCCGGTTCTCCGTGTCACCGCTACGGACCTCGACCTGGGAGTAGCCGCGGAACTGGCCGTGGGTGCGGTATTTCGGCTCGACGACCTCGTTGTCGTCGAAGTGCCACGCCGGGTGGCCCAGGTATCGGTACGTGGTGACCTGGGTCGGCGAGATCGCGTTGCGGTCCTGCACCTCGACCCGCTCCACGACGTACTTGTGGAAGAAGTCCTTCACCGGCTCGGGATTGCGATACCCCAGGTCCCAGTACACCGGGTAACAGCGCCGGGTGTTGTTGGCCAGATCGTCGGGGACGCTGTCCGCGGTGCAGTCCTCGCGGCTGTACCGGATGTGGATGATCGACCCGGTGTCGGTGGCGATGTCGGTCAGCCGCCAGTGCGGCATCGACGCGTTGCCGTCGTAGCCCGCGACCCGATTGGGAGACAGCTGGCTGGTGAACTCCACCGGCGGCGACGACAGCGTCCTGCCGTCCTTGGCGTGCGCGGTGCGTACGATCTTGTCCAGCCGCAGCTGTGGGTCACCGATCGACGGGAAGTCCTGGGTGAGGTCGTAGGTGTCCACCTTCACCGGGCCGGTGCCCGGGTCGTACTGGGTGGTGATCTTCGCCAGGCGCTTGGTCGACCAGTAGGTGGGCGAGTGGTTGTTGCACACCGCGCCCTTCTTGCACTCCTGGTCCACCGGGGTGTCCGGCCACCGGGTGGCGTTGTCCACCGTGAACAGGGAGGGGTCGCACGAGAAGTCGCTGGTGGGCTTGCACCGCTCGGTCACGTCGAACACGACCTGTCCGGTCGCGGTCTGGCCGTAGATGGTGCCGTCGACGTTGCGCAGGCCGTAGTCGATCCGCCGCAGGGTCCCGCCGCGGGTGTACTCGACCCCGGTGGTCTCCTTGTTGGCCCCGTAGTAGTTGATCTCCGGCGCGTAGTGGTACGCCTGGACGTTGCTCTGCGGGTCCTCGACGAAATCCAGGTTCCAGCGGTAGATCTGGGTGCATCCGGACCGGGCGAACCCGGCCGGGTCATAACACCGATCGCCTGCCTTGGTCCCGTAGACCCGGGTCGTCCACGCCGAGTTGGTCAGCTCCTGGCCGGTGTGCCCTGTCCACTTGTTGCGGCCGAAGAAGTACTTCGTCCCGTCGGTCTGGGTGGCCTGCCAGTACTCGCCGGTCCCGCTGCCGTGCAACTGGATCAGCGTCCCGTTGTCGCTCTCGCCGTGCCAGCCTTTGCCCTCCTCGTACACCAGGGGCATCGACTGGCCACCGAGGTTCATCGTGACGATGTCGCCGGCCCAGCACTGGTCCCCGGTCTTGTTCTCCTCCGGCAGGCTCTCGATGGAGGCACAGGACCGGAACGTGCGCTCGATGTAGCCCGGCGTGTAGTCCCAGCCCTGGCCGACCCACGACGGCTGCCCGTTCGTCGCCGCCGTGCGCCCGTCCACGCTGCCCGAGCTGTACGACAACCGCACCGACGGCCCGGCGCCCGTCCCGCTCGCCACCGGCGGCACCGCGATCGGATAGGACCAGGTGAACGAGCCGGAGTTGCCGGACACCGACCAGGTCCCGGACGGCGACAGCGAGGTCGCCTCGAACGACCCGTTCGATCCGGCCGAGTCGGGCACCACGGCCAGCACGGTGAACGACTTCGCGGCGATGTCCACGTCAGCGGACACCACCTCCGCCTTGGCGTCGTTGCGTGAGCGCAGCGGAGTCTGTACCCGGCACGCCGGCACGTCCGGTGTGGTCAGCGCACACTCCGGCAGGCTCACTAATCGGGCTCGCGCCCCGAAACCGGCGCCGACGGCGTGCTGGAACGACGTGTATCCGACGCCCACCGTCGCTTTCCCGGGCGTACCCCGGGTCGGTGAAAGGGCGACCACCACGCCGGGCACCGCCGCCCTGCGAGCCGTGGCCCGGTCGGCCACCTTGACCCGCACAGCCTCCAGGCCCGACTTCGACGCCACCGACACCGGCACCGTGCCGGCCCGCGCCGTTCCGGCCTGTCGTGCTCCCGCGAGCACCATGTCGGTTTCACCGGCGTTCGGCCAGGTCGTGAAGTCCCGGACCTCACCTGCCCCCGGATTCGGCGGCGGCTTCACCTGCCCCAACGGCGCATCGGTGTGGGCGACCACCTTCTCCTGCGGAACGGGCGGTCGTTTCGACGGCTCCGAGGACGCCGGTACATCCACCCCGACCACGAGTCCGGCGGCAAGCATCATCGCCATGGCCGCGAATCGCGCACGCACAATGTTCTCCAGATCGCGATCGAACTGCGCCACATCAGAGGCAGTCGCGGAGGACGGGCACGGTTCGGCCAGCCCGCAGGTAACTTGCCCGACCGGGTCATACGGGGGATACACACAGTCGTATGGCCTTTTGCCCCACCGTTCCATCGGTGAGATCCCTGGCTACAATCGCCTCGCCGGTGATGCCGAGCGCTTCCCGGCCGGTAGCCGGCGCCCGCACCCCCTGGTAGGGGTCGGCGGCGCAAAGGCACGATTCATTTAGAAATGTCCTGATTTACAGGGGTCGCGATCTATCGCTGATCTGCTGACCGCAGGGAGAAGTCCGTGGTCCTTCCGTCGTGGAGATCGACACAGCCTCCACGCCGAGGCCAGGTGTGACCGCTCGCGTCGGCGCGACAGTCAGCGGAGCGTGCAGGGGGAACCAGCGCAATGAAAGATGTGGATTCGCAGAGTCCGGGGCATGCCCCAGGTCCATTGACAAACGACCCGGCTGCCACCGCAGGCGTCGATCAGCTGCGAGATTTACTGGAGCAACAGTATCCGTCTTACTATCTCAAGATCATCAAGCCGCATCCGCACGGCGCTCGATACCAGCTTCTCCACAGGGAGAAGATCACTCTGTACACCGCGTCCTATGGGGCGGAGATCCGTACCGGGACGTCGGAGTCGTTGAACTTCTACGCGATCATGCCGTTGCGAGGGGCCGGCGCGGTGACGCTCAACGGGGAGGACGTCACCGCGCCGATCTCCATCATCGGCCCCCAGCAGAAGATCGACATGCACTGGAGCCTCGATCATGAAGTGATGGTGATGCAGCTTCCGTCGGCACTCATGCAGGAGGTGCTTGAGGATTACCTGGGTGATCCTCCCCGGGAGCGGCTGCGGTTCGAACCGAGGGTGAATGCCACCAGCGCGTTCGGTCACGCGCTGAGAATGCTGTCGTCGGCCGGCACGAGCGGGACGCTGCCCTTCGCGGCCTCGAAGCTGGCCGAGCATCACTTCGAGCAGTTCCTGCTGCACACCTTGCTCTCCTCCCAGTCCCACAATCACGCCCACGAACTCTGCGAGACTCCCGCCCCGTGGACCCCTGCCGCTCTCCGGCGCGCGATCCGCTATTGCGAGGATCACGCCGGCGAGCCGATCCGTCTCGGCGACATCGCCGCCGCGGCCAGGGTCAGCGTCCGCACCCTCCAGCTCGGCTTCCGCGAGCATCTGCAGACCACCCCCATGGCCTATCTCCGTTCCGTACGGCTGGCTCATGCCCACGCCGATCTGGTCCGTATCGCTGAGACGGGTAGCCAGACAACCGTCACGGATGTGGCCCTTCGGTGGGGGTTCGCCCATCTCGGACGTTTCGCGGCCCTGTACCGGCAGGCCTACGGCCGGCCGCCGTCCAGCACCCGGCAAGGACACCGGTAGGCGTGCTACACGACTCCATCGGCACGCGAACCGGCCACTACCCCTAACATTTTCTATTTTTTTGAACAGATCCTGCTGTATCGCCAGATTCTGGTTTGATGCGCGCATGAGATCTATCCGGCAGGGAGCATCACTGGCCGCGGTCCTGGTCATCACGGCGGTGGGCACTCCCGTGACAGTGGCGACGGCGACGGCGGCGTCGAGCTCGTGCGAGGCGCCGCCGCGCAGCAGCGCGGCCTACAACGATTTCGTGCTCACGTACAAGTCCGCATGCGCCACCAAGAAGAACTATGACCGGACGTTCCAGGACGTCACGGCGTCCGTCCTGGTCGACAAGCGCAACACGCTGTCGGTCACGACGTCGACGGCGCTGGCCGGCGCGATCGCGTCGGTCAAGGTGAACAACAAGGAGTTCATCACCAGCGGAGGTCACGGCGCCGCCTTCCAGTACGCCTTCCACGCCTGGCAGAAGGGCAAGGCGGCGACCGAGTGCTACAACCCCACGCAGGCCGGCACCCGCCTGGACGACGAGGGCCAGCCGCCGCCCTACCACGGCCCCAGCACCAGCGCGCTCTACGTGATGGCCAGGTCCGGCAGCACCATCCGCACGGAGGTGAGGCCCGCGATGTTCGTCACCCTCCCGGACACGAAACCGGGCTGGGGCGGCTGTCGCAGCGCCGACCACCAGCCCAAGCGCGTCCCGTTCACCATGGGCCTGTCGCCGTACTGGCTGAAGACCGCGATCGAGCTCGCCCCCGACCACGACGTGCCCAAGCTGGAGAACGTCTTCCGCGCCACCGCCACGATCACTTCCGACGACGAGCGACACGATCACTTCAGCGGTGTCCTCGTCGCCTACCTGCAGCCGGACTTCACCAAGGTCTTCTCCTACAGCCCCGCCACCCGTCGTCTGTCGCCCAAGCCCGCGGAGTCGCACACGAGCAGGGACCCCATGGTCCGTTGCACCCCCGACGGCGACTACTGCCTCGGCATGTACGTCAAGCCCGACGTTCTCGACGGCAAGGGCTACTACTACACGATGACCCGCCCGCCCATGGACTACAACGCCCACTTCGGCGAGAACACCATCCAGGTCACCAGCCCCAGCGGAGCCATGGACCGGGGAGACAAGGTCTCCTACGAGACCTACGTGGTCGTCGGCAACAAGAGCCGCGTCGAGGACACCATGACCCAGCTCCACCGCGCCTTCAGGTAGCCGGCCCTTGGCCGGGCGACCGAACCGGTGCCGCTGATGCCGCGGCCTTCGCGTCCCGCGCTCGATCGTCCTCCCGGCCGCGGACAGTCGCGTGGACAGCACCGGCACGCCCGTCGTGCTGTCCACGCCTGGAAGGATCGGCCGGTGCGAGGCCTGTTGGTTCCCTCAATGTCATGGACGAAACACCCATTAAAGTCCTTCCCGTGGAGAGCCGGATAGCTACGAAAGGCAGTGTGTGGAGCGAGTTGCGGTTGCGCTCCACACCACAGCTCCAGATCTCGATCTCGCCCAATCTGACCGCGCTCGCCATGCTCGCCGACGCCCTCGCCGGACGCCGCCGTGGCCTGCCCGAATCGTGGCGTAGGACGATCGCCTCACGGATCGGCCCGCTCGGCCGGGGCGCCGTGCGCCCGCTGGCCGTGGCAGGCAGCTCGGTCGCGCCGGACAGCACCGTGCCGTGCTCCCCCATCAACGGCGATGTCACCGTGCAGTCGCAGGTCACCGCCTTGCAGGACGGCTCGCCCGACTCTCTCATCAAGGATCTGGAGCAGACGTTCGGCCCGGGGACGCTGCCGTCGCACTGGCGCTCGGCCGCCGAGCGGCCCGGTCACTGGCTGCGCGGGTACGCCAGCGCCCTGGCCGAGGTCTGGGAAACCACGGAACCGCTGTGGCAACGCGCCCGCCCGCTGCTCGACAGGGAGGTCGAGCGGGTGGGCATCGCAGCCGTGCGGGGCGGCCACGAGCTGTTACTGGGCACGCTGAGCGAACGCATCGTCTACGGGGAGCGCGGCCTGCTCATCTCCGACCTGGAGTCGAGCACGTTCGAGCTGGGTGACAGGAAGCTCGTTCTGGTGCCCGTGCTGGCCGGCAAGGACGCCGTAATCGTCAGCCTGGACAGCCCGGACGCAGTCTGGATCGCCTACCCGGTGCCTGGCGCGAGCTCGTTGTGGCACGAGTCCGTCGCGCCCGCGGAGGACGAGGTGTCGGCGCTCCTGGGCCCGGTCCGCGCCCACCTGCTCTATGCCCTGGACCGGCCCATGAGCATGCGCACGCTGGCCACGGACCTGCAGATCGCGCCCAGCGGCCTGACGTACCACTGCGACCGGCTGCACGCCGGACGGCTGATCACGCGGGAGCGCCGGGGCCGCGAGGTATGGATCGCCCGTACCCGCCGGGCGGAGGAGCTGCTGGAGCTGTTCCGCCGTCATCCTGGGTGACTCTCCGCGGTCGGGCCCGCCGGTCGCAGCGACGAACTTCCGGGCCTAACCCCTGGTGATACGGACGGAACGGCAGTACGTGGACGGCCGGACGCGGGTCTTCTTCGGAGTGGTGGCGGTCATGTTCTCACCTCTTTTCGCCTCGACAACCGAGAAGAAGCCTGGCTCGACCACCATTCGCGTTTCTATCCGTTAAGCGCGGAGCCCGCTACGCGAAGTGGATATCCCGCCTTGTCACCACGCGCCTCTGATGATGGCCGAGGGCGATCGACCGTACGCCGCGTGGTGCACGCCGCCGAACATGGAGTGTGCGGTCTCCCCGCACGCCATCCCCGGAGCGCACATGGCGCTGCGTCTTATGGATAGCCGACGTCATGGGAGTCCCCATAATCTCCACTCAAGCACGAACAGGCGAACAGCCTGAAAGCTCCGGCTTTCGAGGACTCAGCGACTTTCCGTTTCGGGTCATCAGGTGCGCCCGCACGAGAAGGGGCCTGCGACAACGAACGCGTCGCCATCTTCATGTGATTTTCCATTTCCGAGAGGAATAGCTCGATGATCAACCCGTTCCGCATTGACATCCCGCAGGACGAGGTGGATGACCTACGAGACCGGCTTGCCCGTACCCGCTGGAGCGGCGAGCTCGGCGGCCAGGGATGGAGCCGTGGCGTCCCGACCAGCTACCTGCGGCAGCTCGCCGCCTACTGGGCCGACGGCTACGACTGGCGCAAGCACGAGGCCAGACTGAACGAGCTGCCCCAGTTCACCACCGACCTCCACGGGCAGACCATTCACTTCGCGCACATTCGCTCCCCCGAGGCCGGAGCCACCCCGTTGATGCTCATCCACGGATGGCCCGGCTCGATCGCCGAGTTTCTGGATGTCATCGGTCCGCTGAGCGACCCGCGTTCCCACGGCGGCGACCCTGCCGACGCCTTCCACCTGGTGATCCCTTCTCTCCCCGGGTTCGGCTTCTCCGCTCCGCTCCGTGATGCGGGCTGGACGCAGGGGCGCATCGCCGATGCTTTCGCCGAGTTGATGCACCGGCTGGGCTACTCCCGCTATGGCGTGCAGGGTGGGGACGTCGGTGCCTTCGTCGCCCCGGCCATGGGTCGCCAAGATGCCGAGCGTGTCATCGGTGTGCACGTCAACGCCCTGGTCACCTTCCCGATCGGGGCCGACGGCGAGATGGACGGCCTGACCGTGTCCGAACAGGAGCGGCTGGCGCGTCTGGAGCATTGGCAGCAGGAGCAGAGCGGCTACGACAAGCTTCAAGGCACCCGCCCGCAGACCCTGGGACACGCCCTGAACGACTCCCCGGCCGGCCAGCTCGCCTGGATCGTCGAGAAATTCAAGGAATGGACCGACAGCGCCGCCGACCTGCCTGAAGACGCCGTCGACCCCGATGCCCTCCTCACCAACGTCAGCATCTACTGGTTCACGCAGACCGGCGCTTCCTCGGCCCACCACTACTACGAGTCCCACCACGACCCATCGGCCTGGGCGCCACGCGAGCCCGGGACCGTGCCCACCGGCGTAGCGGTTTCTCTCTCCCAGGATGTCGCCATCCGTCGCTTCGCCGAACGGGATCACACCATCGTGCACTGGACCGAGCTCGAGCGGGGCGGACACTTTCTGGCCCTGGAACAGCCCGGCCCGTTCGTCGCCGACGTGCGCGCGTTCTTCCGCTCCCTGCGCTGACCCTTCGCACGCCGTACGGGGGCACGGGTCAGGCGGGCTCGTGGTCGAGGGGCGGGGCGCCCGCCCAGCCCGGTAGCGGCTCGCACTTTCCTCTCCACTGGGGCGGGAGGGGAGTGCTCCCGGACGCTGCGACGATGCCGCCGACGATGGCGCACGTGCTGTCGACGTCCCCGCCGGCCGCTGCCGTGGTCCACATGGCCGCCTCGTAGTCGTGGTGCCGGCGAGCCGCCACCCAGAGGGTGAACGGGACCGTGTCGTGGGAGGTGACCTGCCGCCCGTTGCCGAGCATCCGGGCGGCCAGCGTCGGGTCGCCGGCGAACCAGGCGCCGAGCGGCGCCACCCGCATCGCGGCACCGTTGCCCCACGAGCCCTTGCCGTCGAACTGCTCCGCGGAGAGCGCCCGCCGGTCGCCGCCTTCACGGACCAGCCGGAGCATGCGGTTCGTCGCCGGGCCGTACCCGCGATCGAAGTCGTGGCGGGCGGCGAAACTCGCGGCGAGCTCGTCCTGGTCGACTGTGCCGTGATCGGTCAGGACGCGGTAGACGGACCACGCGAGCTCACACTAGCACTAAAAAGTCCTAAAATCGCACTCATAAACTTCTGAGGAGTCATCTCCCATACGCTCCTATTTCGATCTCAATATCAAAGGTGGCCCAATCACACTTCCTCCAAAGGAAGCTGCAGATTCCTGCATGATGGATCCCTTCCTTGGGGCCCCAGGCTTTGACATTCAACCACAGCGTATCCCCATAACCTGTCGCCCTTTTGTCGTCGCCGTGAATGATGGTGAATCTAATGAGGCCGCCAGTCGGCTCGACATGTCCGTCGAGCGCCTCGAACCTGAAAGACTGGTCAGTAATCTTCACTATCTTCACAGAGCCTTCTTGCCGAAGAGACTCCATCCCGGGACACCCTCTAGATCACATCTTTGCCCAACAGCCAACGGCGAGCTACATCCACCAAAGGGGACACTTTTTCCATGTTTTGCAATCCAGCTCATTGCCTCCTTCGCAGTAACTCCACGTCGCACACCAATCCATAGATTCACCTCATAATAAACGTCCCAGTAATCCGAATTCGAGACCCTCGCCGGACGAGCGCGAACGCCATCCTGGATATCGCAGAAGCCGTCCTCATCAGGCCCCTTCTTGATCGACTTCCACATATCATTAAGTTGTTTATCGGTAAGTCGAGGGTTGTAGAAGTCAGCCATAAGGCCACGACGGGCAGGATCGGCACCCCAGTAGTCGTCCGGAGCCGGACGTCCCTTGCCCAAACCTCTATCGTAGACCCCGACACGCTTTTGCCTCTTCAGGATCCCAGTCAGGCTGAGAAAGAATATACTCCGGCGAGTTGATGTAGGCGGTCCACCATAGTGAACTCATGTACGTCTCGGAGCAGGTGTTGCCGATTTGAATGCAGCCTCCGGACCGAATCTCCTCGCCAATGTACTCCATGACATCGCCCCAACCCTGGTAACCGAGGTTGGCAGCAGTACCGGTCTGGGCGGTAACGCTGCCGAACGGGTCATAGCTGGTCGGCGAAAAGGCGGGGGCCGGCAGGCTCGGTTTCGCGTTGATCTTGAAGTTCTACCCGGCACGTGCGCGCGACCTACGTCACCCGCCAGAACCTCGCGGGCGGCGATCGTCGTCATTCCGGCCAAGGCACCCTTGCCCTGGTTACTTGGTGTGGCGCACAACGTGATCCGCGATCTCTATCGCGACGAGCTTCGGCGAGCGGCGCTAGCTAGGCGCTGGAGGACCAAAGCTCGCCGCTGCTCGTCACCGGGCCGTTCGCGCTATACCGGCTCCATACCGGCTCCCCCAATACTGTTGGGCGTGTTTACGCTATTGGGGCGACTGACGGTGACCAGCGCGGTCGGAGAGATCGCGATCGGAGCATCCAAGCAGCAGGCGATCCTGACGCTGCTGCTGCTCCAGCAGGGCAGCCCGGTGACCACGGACGGCCTGATCACCGACCTGTGGCCGGAGGGACCACCCGCCACCGCGCGGACGAGCCTGCAGACGTATGTGTATCGCCTGCGCAGGATCCTGAGGCCTCTCGAGGGCGTGCACCTGGCCACCCACGGATCCGGTTACGCGCTCACTGTCCCGGACGGTTCGCTCGACACCGAGCGTTTCGAGCGCTCGGTTGACGCGGGCGCGGCCATGCTCGCCCAGGACGAGGCGGCGCGCGCCGCGGAGCACCTGCGGGACGCGCTTGCCCTCTGGCGCGGTCCGCTGCTGCCCGACGCCGACCTCCCCGTCATCTGCCAGGAGCGCGAGCGGCTGGCGAACATGCACGTCAACGCGCACGAACTGCTTCTGGACGCGGAACTGCGGACCGGACTGGCAAGCCGGGTGATACCGGACCTGGAGCGGCTCGTGCGCGTCCACCCCTTCCGTGAGGGCCTGTGGGCCATGTTGATCAGAGCCCTCGCCAAGACCGGCCGCAGGGCCGAGGCGCTGACCGCCTACCAGCGGGTTCGCGATCTGCTCGCGCAGGAGCTCGGCATCGAACCCTCCGAGGAGCTCCGGCGACTCCAGGACGACATCCTCCACGCTCGCGCGGACGCCTTCCCAGCCGGCTAGGAACGCATCCGCCGGATGGTGACGGCCAGTACATCGGCGGCGCGAAAGTATCCGTGCTCGCGTGAGTCGTAGCTGGCGGCGGGATTGTCACCGAGCAGGACGACCTGCCCGTACGGCACGCGGTCATCGGGTACGGCGGGCCGTACCGCATTGGGAACCGGATCTCCCGCCAGCGCGACGATCCTTTTGATGAGGTACGGCCCACCGATGGGCAGCGGGCTGCGGACGATCACGATCTCATCGCGACTCAGCCCGTCAGCCCGCACACGCCTGGCGAGCAGGCGGTCTCCGTCCGCGAGGATGGGAGTCATGCTGGACCCGTCCACGCGGACGACCGCGTACGTGCGGCGCAGTCGTACGGCGAGCGCGAGCAACAGCGCGGCCGAACCTACCGCCAGGAAGGTCACCGGCAGTTAGCAGGAGCCGCAGCCGCCGTAGCGCTGCCACCCTGAGTAGGTGACGGTCTTGCCCCTGTAGCACACGAGCCTCTTGGCCTTCTGCATGGAATGGATGGGGCCGCTGACGGTGTAGCACACGGTATTGAGGCACTTGTACTGGTACTGACACTCACTCGCATCGGCCGGAACTTCCCGGACGACCGCCGCGAGCATGCGGTCGGTGAGGTTGTCAATGAGTTTCACAGCTCTCCTTCTGGTAGCCGCTCGCCTGCAGATCGAACAGGCGGGCGTAGGAACCACCGGACGCCATCAGTTCCTCGTGGCGTCCGGTCTCGGTGATGGCACCGCGGTCCAGGACGACGATGAGGTCGGCGTCCCTGACGGTGTTGAGCCGGTGCGAGATGAGCACGCTGGTACAGCCGTTGCGCTGTTTGCGCGTTCTGGCGTGCACGTCCGCCTCGGCCTCCGGGTCCAGCCCGGAGCTTGGTTCGTCGAGGATCATCAAGTCCCTCTGGCCCCGGAACAGCGCGCGCGCCAGCGCGGTGCGCTGCCACTGGCCGCCCGACAGGACCACTCCGGACTCGTCCTCCTCGCCGAAGAACATGCGGGTCAGCAGGGTGTCGTAGCCCTGCGGCAGCTCGGCCAGCGTCCGGTCCACGCCCGCCTCGAAGGCGGCGGCGTGGACGCGCTCGAGGTCCTCCCGGGCCGCGTAGAAGCCGATGGAAACGTTGTCCCGGGCCGACAGGTCGTAGTCCATGTGGTCCTGGAAGACGCCGGTGATGCGGGCGCGCAGCTCCTGCGGGTCCACGCTCCGGATGTCGACGCCATCCCAGGTGATCGAGCCGTGCTGGGGATCGTAGAACCGGCACAGCAGCTTGATCAGAGTGCTCTTGCCCGCGCCGTTGAGCCCGACGATGGCCACGTCCGCGCCCGCGGGGATGAACAGCGTGAGGCCGCGCAGGATCCACGGGTGGTCGTCGCTGTAGCGGAACCACAGGTCGGTGAGCTGGATGCCGCGCTGGAGGCGCGGCATGGGCGCGGGCTCGGCCGGCACCGGCAGGTCGCGCCCGGCGTGGGTAACGGCGACATAGTGGCCGAACATCAGCAGGTCCTCGTGCAGGGCCGCGATGCCGCCGATCATCCCGTTGAGCGCGTTCTGGACGGCGGCGACGACGGCGATCAGCAAGGACACGTCTCCGATGGACAGCGCACCGGACCCGGCGGCCATGACCGCCCACACCAGGCCTCCGCCGGCGACCACCGCTGCCAGCAGGGTCAGCAGGCCCTCCACGGACAGCTCCTTGAGGTCCATCCGGCGGCGGGCGGCGTTGGCCGTGCGCAACTCGCCCATCACCTTGCCCCGCAGGAACCTGCCGCTGTTGAACAGACGGATCTCCTTGGCGGCCTCGACGGTCGTCAGGAGGTCGCCGAAGAACATCTGGCGTCGTTCGGTCGGGCTGACCTCCCACATCAGCGAGACGCGCCGGCGCGAGAGGCGGATCTGAGCGATCAGGATGGGCAGGCCGGTGGCCAGCACGATCACGGTGAGCTTCGGGCTGATGACCAGGAGCGAGCCCACCATGCCCAGGAGGGTGATCGCTTCGCGGATCGTGCCAAGCACACCGGTGAGTACGGCATGACCCGACGACAGGCTGCTCTGCGCCATCCGCAGTCGATCGTGGAAGACCGGGTCCTCGAAGTTCCGCAACCCGGAGAAGCGGAGGGTGGCCAGGAAGAGCCGGTCCGTGGTGTAGGCGGTGAAGGCCCGGCCCATCTGGCTGCCGAGATAATGTGACAGGTGCGGCAGGACGGCCACCACGGCTCCCGCGACGGCCAGCCCCACCGCGAGCGGCACCAGACCGGCCACCGGCATCCCCTCGGCCAGGCCGTCGACCACCATCTTGGTCAGCCAGGCCACCGCGATCGGCGCGACCGCGTGAGCCAGCATCACCACGACATAGGCGGCCAGCAGTCCCGGGACCGTCCGGACGGCCACGGAGAGGGCCTGTCTCACGCCAGGTCCATCTCGGTCCCGGTCACCCGGTTGGCCGCATCGACGAGGTAGACGGTCGGATAGCCCGTGACGCGCAGCGCCGTCTGCAGGGGCCCTCCCAGCGAGGGCTCCACGACCACCCGCGCGGCTCCGGCCAGGGCCGCGGCGTAGTCAGCCGCCCCCTCCTCGGTCTCGGCCACGAGGACGGCGATCGCCTCGCCGGAGCCCTGCGTCGCGCGCTCGGCGAAGCCGGGCAGCATCTCCTCGCACGGCTCGCAGCCGGGTGCGAAGAAGCCGATGAGCCCGGGTCCCCGCATCACCTCAAGGGGAATCCGCTCGCCGATGGCGAGCCCGTCCTCGGTGTGCGACAGTCCCTGGCGCGCTGGTCGCGCGCGGAGCCGGCGGATGATCCCGACCGTGAGCAGCAGGTTGACCAGGCAGAGCAGCCCGAGCAGCACAACGGCAGCGACCAGATAGGACACTACGCCTTCCCCTTCACCAGATCGACGATGTCGTCGAGGACGATCAGCAGCACGGCGCCCACGAGACCGGCGGAAGCCGCGACGGCCAGCCCCTCCAGAGGCGCTTGCCCTCCCGGCCGGACGAGCGCGATCAAGCCCGTCACCACCACCAGCAGCAGCAGCGCGTTGCGTGTCACGTGCACCGGCCCGAGGGGCGTCGCGGAGCCGCCGAAACAGCGGCATGGCGTGCGCACTCCGGCGCGCATCGACGCGACGATCACCGCGGTGAACCCGGCCAGCAGCAGCCCGCTCAACGCCAGGCCCAGTGGCGGCACCAGCATGAGGAACGGCACAGCGGCCTCCGCACCCGCCACGCCCACGGCAACCGTCATCCGGCTCCCGCTCGGCACGGCGGTGAGCGAGGATGCGAAGGCGCGCAGGGCCGCGACGCTTCGGATCTTCGTGACCGCGGAGACCGCGAAAACCACGGCGAGCACGACCTGGCACGCCACTTGCGGGAGGGTCATAGCCGACGATCATCACGGTTCGCGCTAGCGCCGGCCTAGCGCGCCGTTAGCGCCGCGCATGCTCGATCTGCCCTAGCTGGACCGAGGAACTGAAGGGAGACGTGGCCGACCAGGTGGCCGACCGGGCCACCGCGATGAAAGCCCTGTCCACGTTGAGCGACGCTGACAAAGAGGTGCTGACCTTGGCCACGTCGCCGTACCCACTGATCAACTGAGTGGCGGCTCGCCGGAGCTGTAGGAGTTCCGGGCCGGGTCAGCGTGCTGATCCCGGGCAGCAGCACGTCGTTCTGGCGCAGCCAGCGCACCGCGTACTGGAAGCACGCGGTCGGGCCGTCGCCGGTGTTCCACGCGTCCGCCCGCACCTTGCCCGCCAGCTCGACCTCGGCCGAGGCGAAGTCCTTCAGCCCGAACGCCTCGGCAATCTCCCAGGTGTGCTCCAGCCGCGTCTTGTCCCGCTCGGTGTAACGCTTCACACAAGACGGATCCTCGATCCCCAGCTGGCCGGCGACGACGTCCAGGACCTCGTTCGGCACCTCCAACGGGTCGGCCAGGAAACACCCCAGGTAGCGAACGGTCACGACCCTCCAGATCTACGGCGACGGCCGACAACGCCGAGACTTCACCTACATCGACGACGCCATCGCCGGCACCATCGCCGCAGGAACCGCCCATCTACCGAACAGCCTGATCAACGTCGGAGCCGGCGGCACCACATCACTCAACGACGTCGTCGACCAAGCCCGCCGGATCGGCGTGCGGGGCGCGGTGGGTGGATCTCGACTTCGACGACGCCGTGCTGACGGTGGCCAGACAGCTCACGATCGTGGACCGGAAGGTGCGGGAAGGGCGTCCCAAGACGGAGGGCAGTGACGCACCGGTGGCTCTCGACTCGGGAACGCTGGCTGTGCTCCGCGCACCACCGGCGGCAACGTAAGGAGCGGCTGGCGTCGGCGGAGCATGGCTTGAGTCGGGTCGGATCTTCACCCAGGAGAACGGCAGCGAGCGAGCTGAAGCCGGAGCGGGTGTCGGAGTACTTCGAGCGGCTGGTCTTCGCAGCCGGGCCGCCGCCGATTCGCCTGCACGATCTGCGGCACGGCGCCGCGACCCTGTATCTCGCGGCCGGGAACGACATGAAGACCACGAGCGCGATGATGCGGCACTCGAATCAGGCGATCACGTCGGACCCCTATACAAGTGTGCTGCCGAACCTGGCTCGGGCGGCGGCGGAGGCGAGCGCAGCGCTGGTGCCCCGGCGGGTTCGCGTGGGGGACCCGTCCGAAACTGGCGGTCCCCCTACGATCCCCCGCATGAAGCCCGACAACCAGGCGCAGCACGACGGTGTCGCGGACCTCAACTGCTCGCACGGGATCGTCAGATCGAGGCGGCGCGCAGCGGTGTTCATTCAGGTGGCGCGAGATGCCCACATGCCGCTTGATCGCCCCAGAAACCTTATGTGACTCTAATCAGCTCTATGAGCAGGTAGAAGCCAACTCCCGCGTCATGATCTCTGCGCGCTTCCGCAAGTTCAGGCCTAGCCTCTAAATAGTATTGCTCCAGCGAGCCTAACGACCTGACTGAGAGAATGACCTTCCCCCATCGTGCCGATTCCATGTCGATGGAATCTGGGCGACGATGGATGACAGTCCAACCCTCGCGCTCCAGCCCTTCCTGCATTGATTTCAGCGCATCAGAGAAAACATTCTTTCCTGTATCGACTACTAACATCTGCGTAATCTGATGAGTATTTTCGTACACGAAATCTATCGTAGTCCGTGTTACCACCTTACCCACCTTGGATACTTCACCAACTGTCGCCTCATCAACTTCCAGCAGAGTTGGGAACCATTGCGTGCTACAGCCGCCAACAGTTATCAGCACACATAACGTCACAAGGAGATGTTCTATTTTGCGTGACATGTCTTTAAGATTATAACGCGAGAAAGATGGCATGATCACCCACTTGCAGACCGTGTACTGGTACTTCGTCCGCTGGGAAGAGGCCAAGGTGACCGAGCAGATCCTGGTCGCGTTGCGGCGGCAGGTCCGCCTCGCCGAGGGCCGCTCCCGGAGCCGACGGCCGGTGTTATCGACTCCCAGAGCGTCAAAGGCGCGGACACTGTCGGCCATGACAGCCGAGGCTACGACGCGAACAAGAAGATCAACGGCCGCAAGCGATTTATCATGACCGACACGCTCGGCCTGTTGCTGGTCGTGTGTGTCATGGCGGCCTCGGTCCAGGACCGGGACGGAGCCAAGACCACGCTACTGAGCCTGATCTATTCACCCCGGTCCGATACGTGTTCGCCGATGCGGGGTTCGCCGGGATGTTGGTGGAGTGGACCCAGCGGGTGCTGCGGACCGCGCTGCACATTGTGGGTAAAGCCCCAGGCCAGGTCGGGTTCGCGGTGATCGAGCGCCGTTGGGTGATGGAGCGCTCGCTGGCTTGGCTGACCAATCACCGCCGTCTGGCCCGCGACTACGAACGCCACCCGGCCACCGCAGAGGCGATGATCCGCTGGGCCGCGATCGGTACCATGGCGCCGCCTCACCCGCGGAGGTGCTGCTTCTCGCCAGCAGCGGTTCGTACCTGCCTGTCCAGCGGATTAGCGCCGTCTCAAGCACGATCTGAGAGAGTAGGTTCCGCGCATGTCTTTCCGGCTCAGTCATGGCGCATCAGGGGCGATCCGTCGTTTCGCGGGGTGGGTCGCCCGCGGCTCGGTCGGTCATCCCATGCTTGAGGGCGTCAACTACTGGGACGAGTTGAAGGACTCTCCGTCCCAGATGGAGACCTGCTTTGCCGTCTTCGCCAACGTCCTCGAACTTGACGATCACGGACTGCCGATCAACGAGAAGTACGCCGAGCGCCGGGCAGCCACATGGCTCTACCTGTACTGCACTGGCGAACTCCCTCCCGGAGAGCCAGACCTTGAGCCGTGGGAGTGCGCGCTCTACTGATCCGAATCGGTACCACGGCACGGCGTCTCACGTGCGGGGCTGCTGCCACTCGACAGCAGCGGTTCGTACCTGCCCGCCCAGAATTAGTCCTTCTCAAACACGTTCTATTCTGAGAAGCATGACGTGACGGTGCTGGATGAGTGCCCGAGCCCGCATGTGGCCATGCTTCAGCGTGCTCACTTACGCCTGGAACAGCGCACGCCATACCCGGTGCCGGCGCGGACCCGAGGTCGGACGGTTCCGACTGCGTGAGGTGGTCGCTGGCCTGCCGCGATCAGCATGCCGCCGAAAGGGACGATCTCTATGATCAGGTTCGTCCTGATCGTTGAGATTCGGAGAAGATGTCAGTCTCATGCGCCGCGCCATGGTCGTTCTGGGTGGCGTCGCCCTCGCCGTCTGCGCGTTCGCCCTCTTCTACCGGGGCCCGGGACAGCCGTTCGTCCGCGGTTACGTGAGCGACGTCGGCGCCACCATGCTGGTCTACGCGTTCCTGGGACTGCTGTGGCGCACCACCGCCGCACGCCGCACCCTGGCCACGGCCGTGATCGCCGCCGCCGTCGAGGTCTACCAGATAGCCGGCATGACCCCGCCGGGCATCGGCGGCGTCCTGGTCGGCGCGTTCCCCGACCCATGGGATCTGGTCGCCTATGCCATCGGCGTGGGCGCGGCCCTGGCCTGGGAACGCCGCACGGTCCGATCCGCTCCGGCCGTAACGAGTTCGACGTGACGTGAGAGCGGCTACTTCACAGCGGCCATCCCGTCGATCAGGGGGAATGGCCTCCCGCGTAGGGCACCGGCCGACGTCTCGTCACGCCGTATCGTCTTGCCCTGCCGTATCTGCGTGGACCCCGTTGACGCGCCGGGGCGGCTTGCGGATCATAGCCGGACCATCGAATCAAGACGATGAAGGGGCCGACGAGGCTGGTGACCGCACCAGAGGCGAAGGCCGGAACCGCCATGACGAACTCGCCATCCGGATCGCCGAGTCCGGGCGGTCGTCCGTCGATCCAGTTCATCGTGGCCCAGGCCTGTGTGACGACGATCACGCCGAACGCGGTCCTGATCGCGCCCAGGACATATCCGAACGGATGGCGGCAAGGGTAGCGCCCCTGAGATCTCGGCAGCAGGCCCAGGGTGCCGCTCAGGGGGGACCCGGATCCACCAGCGTGGCACGGAGATCGATGATGGCGTCGTGACAACCAAGACGGCATCCCCCCAGAGCGGCCTTCGTCGGCCGCTCGTCGTGTTCTTCGCCCTGACCTTCCTATTCGGCTGGGGAGCTCTGGCATCCCTGATCGCGTTCGGCGGTCTCCTGGAACCGATCTTCGGCCCTCCGTCCGGCACCCACCCGGTGTTCGTCCTGGCCGTGTACTCGCCCGAGATCGCGGCCCTCTACGTCCTCTGGCGTGTAGGCGGCCTGCGCGATATCCGGGACCATTTGCGCCGTCTGACCCTGTGGCGGATGCCTGCCGGGTGGTGGTTGTTCCTGCTGCTCGCCATGCCCGCGGGCAAATATCTGAGCGCGCTGCTGAACGGGACTGCGGGCGAGTTTCCGTTCTCGCCGTGGTACACGGTCCTGCCCGCGCTGATCCCGGCTCTCCTGCTCGGGCCGATCGAGGAGCTCGGCTGGCGTGGTTACGCCCAGCCGATGCTGCAGCGCCGGTTCAACCCCTTGGTGACCAGCCTGATCCTCGGACTCTTCTGGGGGCTGTGGCACCTGCCCGCGTTCCTGCTGAGCGGCACCCCGCAGAGCGCGTGGTCCTTCGGCCCCTTCATGCTGGGTGCATTCGCGCTGTCGATCATCATGACGCCGCTGTTCAACGTCTCCCGTGGCAGTATCCTCATCCCCGCCCTGTTCCACTTCCAGGCCAACATCCCCGCCTACCCCGAGGGGCAGCCCTGGGAGAACTACGTGTTCGCCCTCGTGGCAGTGGTCATGGTCATCTGGAAGCGGGACCACTTCTTCTCCCGGGACACCGCCGTCACCGACGTCGTCCTCCGTACCCACTGACCTCCCGCGCCCGAGCACCCAGCGGCGCGCTGCGCTTCACACCACGCGACTCCGGCGAGGCCGACTCCCGGACATCGTCACTCGACCGCTGACTGACACTTCGCTCCGTCGCGCCGCTCGGCGTCGGTCTTGGAGGGGCGTATGGAGGATCCGTGCAACGTCAATCCGGCTCTGCACACCGCCTGCGGCAACATCCCGCCCGCAGAGTACGAAGCGATCTACTACCGTTACCAACAGGCCACACCCACCGTGGCATGACAATCCAGGAACGCGACTCCACCGAACTCGGGGCACACCAGAGTCTCCACGAAACCCGGCGCAGTGCACCTTCCACATCTGGCAGGAAGAGGCCTCTTCCATCCCGATCCCCACGCAAAGCGCGCTGCGGACGCTGGAATGGATCGCCCGGAGGGAGAACTTGTGTGTCTGCGGCCCGTCCGGCACCGGCAAGTCCCACTTCGCCGAGGCTCTCGGGCAAGCCGCCGTCGATGCCGGGATGAGCGTCGCCTGGTTCACCATCGAAGACCTCGGCGCGCTGGTGCGCGCCACCGCGTCGACGACTCCATCGCCAGGGCCCTGGCCCGGATTATCCGCAGCGACCTGGTCATCGTCGACGACATCGGGCTGCTACCGGTCTCCACCAACGCCGCCGAAGGCTTCTACCGCCTGGTGGATGCCGCCTACGAGCGGCGCAGCCTGGCGGTCAGCAGTAATCTGCACCCGTCCGGCTTCGATGAGATCATGCCCAAGACCTTGGCCACCGCCACCGTCGACCGGCTCCTGCATCACGCCCACATCGTCACCCAGGGTGACAGCCACCGGAGATTTCGTGTCCACCTGGGGAGAAGATCTGTCCGCCAGCGGGGAGGACCCAAGTTTGCCACTGGGAAGTCGCACAGTCCATTGACACCGGAGATGAAGTGCCCCGTTTTCGTCATCTGACCAGGTCACGATGCATGTCGGCCGTTCAGACTGCGGGCTTCGATCCCGCCTGCACGGAGAAGGCCCGCGGCTAAAGGGATGGGCGTCCAGTTAGGGCCTGTCGGTGCAGCCGTTCGGCAACATGCTGGTCACCATGGCAAGGCCTGCAGGCTTGGACGGAGAGCCGATGGTGTCACGGAAATCGGTCCCCGCAGCACGGAAGCCGGCGACTCTGGCTCGCACGTCGGCCGGAGAGACCGTTTCACCCCTGCTGTGATAGATCCAGTCCACCTGCAGCCGGTAGATTTGCGGGCTCGAGCCGTCGGCCAGGGCCGTGAACCACTGATTGAACTGGATGCGCATGAGCTGCTCTGGATAGTAGATACCACCGTGATCGGCGAAGAGGCGCCCATCTACGTAGTACCGCATGCGTCCACCGGAGACCTGGATGACCAGGTCGTGCCAGCCGGCGAAGCCCATCGGTTCTGCGGTGTGGGTGTTCACCGCATGCCACGGATGGGTTCGGTAAGTCTCCCAACTCGTGGCGTACAGCCTCGTGTCCAGCGCCCCCCATCCGCCGTTGGGCAAGTACTCGAAGTCCAGTTCGCTGTAGTCGAGGTCACAGTCCGCCCGCAGTGGGCTGATGGTGAAGAACGCCTGCACCACTTGCCCACCGTCGGGACCGCTCAAGGAGGTGTCGCTGAAGCGCACTCTGGACGCGTACGTGCCCTCGCGGAAGCGTTGACGTGTGGTGAACAGCGCGGCCTGCACGGTGCCGGAGGCGGTCCCATCCGTGACAGAGTCGAGCGTCAGCAGTCCGTCGGGGAAGCTGACGGCCGACGGTGACCAGCTCACGCCAGGCACGCCGGGTCCGCCCAGTCCGGAGCGCGCAGTCCAGCCGCGCTGGGCGAGCAGCGGATCCGATGCACCGGAGTAGGAAAAGTCGTCGAAGAGCACCCCGGTCGAGCCTGTTGCCTTGCCTCCTGAATCAGCTTTGGTATGGAGATACCAGGTGAGGCTGATGGCGGCGGCGACGAGCAACCCGTAGCGGAGCATATGACAGATACCCACTCCATCCCCGTATCGCGCTATGTAATCATTTCACTCCTTGAGGTTACCCCGGGTGCGGCCGATGATGCCGTCGAGGTCGGCCGCCCTGCGGGCAGCGCGCCGATCGAGGTGGTCGATTCCCGTCCCATCGGCGCCGTCTGGCTGCTGGAGGGCCTGTGGCGGCAACTGGCCGTCGCCTCGGCGATCAAGAAGACGGCCGACGGCCGGCGCTTCACCACCAACATGGAAGGCGTGCTGTTCGCCCTGGTCGCCAAGGCGATCTGGAAGGGCCGGGCGCTGCTTGCCACTGAGCCCGTCCACCCGGTATCGGCCGGGCCTGGTCTCGAGTGAGTGCTTCGCCCGCGCCACGGTGACCGCGTGCTGCTGCCGGGTTGGGCTGCTTGTTCTCTGTGTTGATCAGGCCGCCGCCGATGCAGCAGGCCCGGGCGATCAGAGCATCCTGAGGAGGGCGGCCCACGGAAAGGAAGATGGCGCAGTGCTGTCAGTTTCCTGCCGCATCATGCACGGCATACACGTCTCATGCTTTCATGATGCAAGTCTTGCACGCTAAGATGAGCGTATGCTGGGGAAAACCTATGACTCACAGGAGTGCTCGATCGCACGCACTCTCGAGGTGGTCGGCGAACGCTGGAGCCTGCTAATCATTCGCGACGCTCTGTTCGGGGCAGCCACCCGCTATAGCGACTTCCAGCACAAACTGGGCATCGCGACCAACATCCTCAAGGCCCGGCTCGATGGCCTCGTTGAGACGGGGCTCATGCGGCGCCACAGGTATTCTGAGCAGCCCGAGCTTTACGAGTACCTGCCGACCGAGAAGGGGCGTGCACTCGCGCCCGCGCTGGTCGCGCTCTCTGAATGGGGCGACCAGTGGGCGACTGACGGGGAGCCGCCCGTCTTTTACATTCACGCGGTGTGCGGCACCGGCGTCGCCCAGCGGACGATGTGCGACCACTGCGGTCTCGTGGACGATCCCGCTGAGATCCAAGCCGCGCTCACGCCCGGCCGCTTATCGCAGAAGGTCTGACCTCCCGTCGTAGCGGCTCGTGCCCGCCACCTTGCCTGCCGGATGGGCCGTTCATCCTGGCGATGGCTCGTCCGGACCAGTCGCAGGAAGTCCGTCATCACGCCACCGAGTCCGGGCGCTTCCACTCCTGACCGGACACGTGCTGCCCGAGGAAGGCCAGGACGGTCTCGTATCAGGCGACGATGTTGCCGGCCTTGAGGATTCCGTGGTTCTCGTCGGGAAGTAGAGGGCCTTCGCGTCCGTCCGTACGCCGCAGGTGCCACGAGTCGCAGCGCCTCGCCGATCGGCACCCGGTAGTCCTTGTCGCCGTGGATGACGAGCATCGGGGTGGTGATCCGGTCGAGGGCGTTGTGCGGCGACAGCAGCGAGTAACGCTCGCCGTCGGGCCGGCCGAACTCGCGTTGCCGGTACGCGCCGCCAGTACATCGCGGCGTCGGTGGTGCTGGCGAACTGGTCGCGGTTCCACAGCGAGGCGTGGGTGACGATGGCCTGGTAGCGGTCGCTGTGGCCGGCGAGCCAGTTGGCCATGCAACCGCCGAACGAGCCGCCCATCGCGGCGACGCGCTCGCCGTCGACGTCGTCCCTGACCAGAGCCGCGTCCACGATCGCGTCGAGGTCTCTCGAACCGCGGTGGCTCCGTCTCGCTCGTCTCGTCGTTCACGCGTCCATGCCTGCGGGAATAGCGCGGCGGGGCCTCCCGGGCATGTACGCAATCTGGCGAAGGTGCTTGCGTCATGAAAGCTAATGGCCGTACAGTCACTTGCATGACGCAAGCGACTCAGCAGCAGAGCTACACCACCACCTTCGTGGTGGACCAGACCCCTCAAGAAGCTTTCGAGGCCGTCACCAACGTCCGCGGGTGGTGGTCGGAAGACGTCAAGGGCGTCACCGATCAGGTCGGCGCCGTGTTCTACCACCACTACAAGGACGTCCATCGCGCCACGATCCAGATCACGGAACTCGTTCCCGGCCAGAAGGCCGCCTGGCGCGTCCTGAACAACCATTTCAACTTCGTCACTGACCAGGCCGAGTGGATCGGCACGGAAGTCGTCTTCGACATCCTCGAGAAGGACGGCGGCGCCGAGGTCCGCTTCACCCACAAGGGCCTGGTCCCGCAACACGAGTGCTACGACGTGTGCTCCAACGCATGGGGCGGCTACATCGACGGCAGCCTCCGCAACCTGATCGCCACGGGCAAGGGACAGCCCAACCCCAAGGAGGACGGGGACATCGCGGCCCACCAGGACGCCGCCACCGTGGCCCGCACCGGCACCGGGTCCGCGGATGTCTGAGATGACCGAGCTCACAGGCAAGAACATCCTGGTCACCGGTGCCAACCGCGGGATCGGGAGGGCGCTGGTCGAGGAGGCCCTGCGCAGGGACGCCGCGCGGGTGTACGCGGGCACCCGCGCCCCCTTCGCTCACCCCGACGCCCGCGTCACGAACCTGCTTCTTGACGTGACCGACGCGACACAGATGCAGAAGGCCGCCCAGACGGTCATGTCCCTCGACATCCTCGTTAACAACGCCGGCGCGGCACTGTACGACGCGCTCGACGACGACGCCGTGCTCGAACACCACCTCGCCGTCAACCTGTACGGCCCACACCGCATGACGCAGGCCTTCCTGCCGCAGTTGGTCAGTTCGAGCGGCGCCGTCGTCAACAATCTGTCGGTGATGGCTTTCGCCCCGCTGCCCATCGTTCCGGCCTACTCGATCTCGAAGGCTGCCGCGTTCTCCTTGACGCAGTCGCAGCGGGCGTTGCTCGCCGGCCGCGGCGTACGGGTGCACGCCGTCTTCATCGGCCCGACGGACACCGACATGTCCCGCGAGTTCGACGCCCCGAAGGCCACGCCGGAATCGGTAGCCAGTGCCATCTTCGATGGCGTGGCGAACCACGAGGAAGACATCTTCCCCGACCCCATGTCGCAGACTATGGCCGACGGTTGGCGCGGTGGCCCGGCTAAGGCGCTGGAGCGTGAGTACGCCAGCATCGGCTCTCAGCCCCAGCCTGGTTCCGCACCCACCCCTGCATGACACCACGGAGATCATCATGACCATCCTGACTCCCGGCAGCCTGCTGCTCGGCAGCACCCGGCCCGAGGAACTGCGCGAGTGGTACCGCAACGCGCTCGCACCGGAACACCAGGGCGAGGGCCCGCTCAACCTCGGCGGTTTCCTGCTGGTCATCGACCAGCGCGACGACGTCGCGGCCAAGAACAGCGAGCCGGGCCGAGCCATCCTCAACTTCCACGTCGACGACTTCGACGCCGCCGAGAAGCAACTGCGGGCAGCCGGCGTCGACTGGCTCCTGCCCGTCGAGGACCGCCCCTTCGGCCGCTTCGGCGCCTTCGCCGACCCCGACGGCAACTACCTCCAGATCATCCAGCTCAAGGGCGACGCCTAGAACCAGCTCAGGTGCCGTCGCTCTCCAGTTCACACCGAACCGGAGAGGCGTGTCGGGTTGAGCAGGTCGTTGTCTTCACGGGGACGCTGTCCTACGTGTCCGGCCTGATCCGCTACGAAGCTGGGGTACGAGTATTGCTCCCGAGACCGTCCCAAGATCGGGTCCCGTCGAGGGGATCGACAGCGTCCTGGCCGCGCTGGCAGAGCCGACGCGACGTCGCCTGCTCGATCTGTCCGCCGCGGATGGCGAGGCGAGCGCGACCACGCTGGGCGAACGGCTGCCGGTCACGCGGCAGACAGTGGTCAAGCACCTCGCCGTCTGTGACGCCACCGGCTGGTTTCCGGCGCCCAGGTGGAACAAAGGGCGCGGTACGCGGCGCTTGACGTGACAACGCGGTAGATGTTCACGCTCGCGGCAGAGTAGGATCTGCGGCTGCCGCTCAAGCGTCTCGCCGAGGCGGCCGATCGGGAAAGAGAGCTGAGCCCACCACACTCGACAGGTTGGGCCCCTTGCCGGGACGAGGCGACCGAACCTCCTAAGCAGCCCCGGAACAGAGCGTTCATGCCACGGCCCCTGACCACAGGAATCGCTTCGGCCTACGCGCTGCCCGCGGCTGGCCGCACGCTGCTGTTCGGGCGGCTGGCCGTCTTCAAGTGGATCACTCGCTACAACACCCGAAGACGGCATTCCGCCCTCGGCTACCTCAGCCCTATCGACTACGAGCAGCAAGCCACCGATAAGGCGCTGCTCGCGCATAACAGCTCGTGTCCACACTTCGGGGTGAGCCCCCGGCTACGACGTCTTCATGATGGATCTGCAGGGGTCGGGCAAGTCGACGCGGCCTCGTATGGAGGATCCGTGCAACGTCAATCCGGCTCTGCACACCACCCTTCTCATCCCTCCGCTCTCTGGGCAGCGCACACCCAGCTATCCGTTCCAGCTGAGCAACTCCCAGAGCGATTGGGCCGAGCTGGACACTGTGGTCGAGTACATCCGGTCCGAGCGCAACGTCTCGAAGGTCGCGTTCATCGGATGGTCCGCAGCTGCGTTCCAGATGGGCCCGTACGCGATCGACAACCCCGAAAAGGTCGAGAGTCTGTTTCTGGTCGCTCCCATGTTCCCGCCCGCTGGCAGGACGGACCCGCCACCCACGCTGCCGGTGCCCGGATTCCCCACCCATGTGTTCACCTTGGGGGGCTTCAAACAGGGTTGGGACACGCAGGTCCACTGTGCCAACCAGCGAGAACCCGACGTCGTAGATGCGGTCTGGAAGGCACTGATGGACATCGATCCGATCGGCCGCACATGGGGCAAGATCCAACCGTCTGGCCGCCCGCTGGGTCTCAGCCGGTTCCGGAACGCGCTGTGGTGGGGCTGGAACGCCGAGGCCGCGGCGCGGGATGGCGTGCTTGGCGGGAGCGTGCCGCCCGCGTTCCGCAGCTAATCCATGATCCAGGGCATGTTCGGGTGTGAAACCGCAGGTCGGTGGCTTGCGACGTGGTGGAAACGGCGAAAAGCCCT
>NZ_JBICUQ010000013.1:0-192230 GCF_043198225.1 Nonomuraea sp. NPDC048826
GCCCGCGGCCGTCGGCGGACACGGTGATCTTGCGGCGGGAAGCGATAGAGTTCACTCGGAAAGTGCCTTCTGATCTGGGATGGACGGGGCCTTAGACAAGTCCGATCCTCCCAGTTCAAGGGCACTTTTCTTATGTGAACGATCAGGTCGGCTCAAATCCGCCGTGAAAGCCGCAGGTTAGGTCACCGCCCGTAGGTCAGGACATTCCGGAACACTAACGACAAGACACGAGAGCCTGGCCGAAAAGACCACTGCAGCCATCCAAAGATTTCGGACACGTTGCCAGCCGGCGGCCGCGCACGGATCAGCACTGTGCGGGAGATGCGCTGGATGATCTTCCTAACGCTGCGTTCGACGCGGAGGATCTGCCCAGGTCAGAGCATAAGAGGCAGCCGTACAGCCACCACTCTCCTACAGCGCGGGCGGTGGTCGAAGCTTGCTCGGCCAGCGACCCGGAGCTCCTACGGCTCTGCGCAAACCATTGACCAAAAGCGTGGAACTTGTGTTGTGATGCCACTGTGACGGTTGTCTTTGGGCCAAGGTGGGCCGCTCGAGGCCTTCACCCGCGAGCCGGCCGCTATCCGCTGTCGGTCGAAGCACCTGTCATGCGAGCCGTCGAAGTGCTCGTTCCCGGGTTGTCGACAGTGACCCGCTATGTCCGCTACTACGCCCTATACGCCGCGCTGGCCGCTCACGCTGGCGAACACAGCTTAGACAGCGAGGCCTGTCGGCGGCTTCTTCGGCGAAGCGAAGTGATCCTAGCCGCGGCGCACCACGAAGTTTCGGCGGAGGCTCTGCCAGGGCCCGCTCACGGGATCGATCGCGTTCGGACTTTCTATCACGACCATCTAGACGTCGCGCGAAGTGCCGCTGACGGCCAGAGCTCATATTCGCCAAGGCCGTGGGGGTTCTGGGCACAGTATGGCGGGCCAAGCCTGGTCCTGGGCACCGTCTCGCTCGAAGAAGGGGCACTACGACCCGGCCGGCACCCTTGCCCGGTCGACGTCCGAGAGCTGTTCGAGCCGCTCTTCTCCCACGCCCAAGCCGACTCGTTGTCCGACCAGTATCTGGGCGACCTCAAGGACGTGACCCTGCAATCAGAGCGTCAACCAGAGGTCCCCTGGCTGCGGGGTTTGTTCACTGCCTCGTGGATGGGTGCTCACGATCCAGGCGCATGGCAGGCCGACGATCGAACCCGGCGAGCCACCCTGCGCATCCTGGCCCGCGCCGTCGAGCTGCACGGAACCGAGGGCGGTTCCTTTGAGGAGGTCTTGCGATCCGCCGTGGCCTTCGGCCACCAGATCGCGTTGGATCCAGTGCTGTCGTCAATCGAGCAGAGCCAGGGGTGGCGCGGAGTGCTACTGCGCCACTACTCCGTGGGCGCCTGGCGGCGCCTGTGGGCAGCCCTGGTCGCATCGATGGGCAGCGAGGGTGGTGAAGCGGACTTGACCCGGGAAGAACTGCGGGGATGGCTTGCCGATCAAGTCGAAGACGTGACCGTCGGAACGGTCCTGGATCAACTGCAGCCCTTGCAGGACGGCTCCGGGCATCCAGTACCCCGAGAGCGCCATTTGCTAAATGGCGACCGACGGGCACCGTTCACCAATATCAAGGTGCTGCTGGCAGGTGCAATGCGAGCGCATGAGCTCTCCGGAATCGTCCAGAAGACCTTCCTCGGGCCACGCCGGCGCGGCACGGGCGAAATCCTCGATCCTACCTGGGTGTACTTTCTAGCTAAGGACTTCCACCACCGCTCAGTGAAAGATCTCGCGGCGCGGCTAGTGGACGACATGCTCGCCCAGGCAATGCGGATAGCACGGGCCAAAATGCGCATCGATCCCGCGACACAGCGTTTGCTCTTGTTCTCCCGCGTGCATGAACGCAACGACCGCCTCTTCAAGACCAGCAACGAGGGAGACAGCGACATCGGCCTGCGCATTGAGCAGCTCGGAGACTTCGCCGTACAGCTCGGACTGATGCACGAGGATGGCGACGGCTGGGATGTCACCCCCACGGCCCGCACCGTGCTGGAGCTGAGGGCATGACCGCGACGGAGTGGAGGTTCACGTCCCCGCTGTCATTACTAAACGACTGGCATGCCCGCGCCGACCAAGCACCCTTGCACGAGCTGGTATTGCTCGGATTCACCATGGACTTGCCGTTCCTCGAGCAGGTGGCGATTCCGACGGCTCGGGGCCTGGGCGCGCGAATCATCGTAGTTGGCGACGCCGGCCAAGGCCTCTACGACCCCATCGACGTACGCTTGGCCGGTAGCTCCTACCTGCACAGCCTGGCCACCTGTGCCGGAGCGTTCCATCCGAAACTGGCCCTGCTCGTCGGCGAGAACGACGTCTGGATGGCCATCGGCTCCGGCAATCCCACCGTTTCCGGCTGGGGTTCCAACGACGAGCTGTGGACAGTCATCGTCTCGTCAGGTGGCCTGGTAAGTCACACGATCGCCGAGGCTGGGACTTGGCTGCGGCGGTTGGCTGATACGAGCCGCTTGTCGATGACGCACTGGGCGGCCGAGCTCTTACGCGAAGTGGCTGCCGACATCAGCGCGCGCCCTTTCGCGGTCACCGACCTGCACGTGCGGCTGCTGGACAACCTAGATGAAGCTTTCGTCCATCAGCTTTCCGCTGGACCGGTCGACGAGTTGTGCCTGTACGCGCCTTTCATCAGCGGCGAGGCAATCCGAGCTTTGATCCACCGCCTTGAGCCCCTACGCACGACTCTGGCGGTGCAGCCGCGCTGGACCAGCTATGACGGCGATGCACTGCTCGATGCCCTGGGCGGTCAAGGCGTGGAATTGCGGTTTCTGGAAGAGAAACATCTACGGCACGGCAAACTGATCCAATGGCGTGTTGGCGAGCAGTTGTACGGGTTGATCGGCAGCCCGAATCTCACGCGCAGCGCTCTTTGCATGGCGACTGCCGAGGGGGGCAACTGCGAGCTAGCCCTCATGGCGCCGCTGCCGGAGAACCTCATGCCCAACGGCGCTGCCAAGTCTCCGGAGGCGCTGGCAGGCCATTCCACCGTTCGTCGTCGGTATCCCTCTCCCTCGCTTGTTTTGCTGGGCGCATTGGTACACAGCAAAGGCTTGGAGGTCACCCTCGCAAGGCCTCAGCCAGAAGCAACCGTGATTCACAGCTCCCCAGATGGGGCTCCCGGCTCGTGGCAACCCATCGGCATCATTCCGCCCGGCGAAATAGCGCTAGTGCTCACAGTGCCGGAGGCCCCCGGATCTGTCATCCGCGCGGAAAGGACCCTGCCCGACGGCCGGATCATGCAGTCCCCGCCCGTGTTCGCCGCCAGTCCCGCCCGATGTGCACGTCGCATCGCCGAAGCCCAGGGGCCACGGCTGCGCCGTGAGTACACCGTCGAGGAAATCTTCACCGATCCTGAACTGGCCCGCCGGTTCAACGCGGATCTGATCCGCCTCGCAGAAATCCTGCCGCGCGCCACTAGCACTCGTCCGGCGCCTGGAAAAGTTGAAGGCAACACAGTCCGCTCGGTGATAGAGGACCGCTGGACAGCGCACTTGGAGGAGTGCGACCGAGTCTACGGCTCATCATTCACGGGCTTGATTTATGGTCCGATCGCCGCGGCGCTTCCCGCTTCCTCACGCCTGTCCCGATGGTCCGCCACCACGAGCGTCGTCGATGAGAGCGATGAAGAAGAAAAGCCGCCAGAAAGCTCGCCTGTGCCGAAGATCGCTCCCTCCCAGTATGCTGCCTATCAGCGCTGGGCGGATCGGTGGGTGCAGGCCGTGACTCGGCCCGGTGAGCTCTCGCCGCTGCCGCTGCGCATGTTGATGGCAGGAATCTACGTAAAACTCCTAGCTGCGGGAGTCTGGGACCACTCCAACGACTCCTGGAGACAGGCCCTAAGCAGATTGACCAAAGCCCTGGTTCCCACGGCTGGCATCGACGCACTCGAGGAGTCAACGGAACGACTGTGTGCTGTCACGGCCGTATGTACAGCTCTCCTGGCTCAGGACTTGTCCCTCACCGGCGGCAGGCCCGACGAACTCCTAGCCGCAAGCGTTTGGGCCAAGGTCAAGCCTCTAATCGCCAAGGCGGATCTCGACCTTGGCGAAGACCTGCTCCTGCCGCCTGTTCAACCTCGAGCCCGCGTCGTTTCCCGTAATGAAGTTCAACGGCTCATCAACCTGGCCGCTGACGACGACCCTCTGGCAGAGATGAAGGCCGAGATCGACAGCGCTGGCTGGGAGATCACTGACCGCAACGGCCTGTGGGAGATCACCGGAAACTTCACCAACCCCACGCCTGTCGCGACCCGCGTGGCGACCACGATAGGCGCAACAGGAAGGCCGGCCGTGGTCCTGGCAAGAACCAGCACAAGATGGACGCTCATCGCGTGGCGGCCACCCGAACTCGTCCTTCTTAGCGACCCAGGACGTGCCTGGCGAACCTATCGCATTACGCCACCCGCGAGTCCTACATCACGCTTCGCGTCAGCCGACATCGCCTCCGTTCCCGGGCGAGTCGGCACGGCAGTGCACATGAGCCAGGCACCTCCCGAGTCGGCGCGCCAGGTTTTCGCGGATTGCGGCTTCGATGCGCTTCAGCTGCGTGACTATGCCATCAAGAAACAATCCATGCAATCGAAATAGCATCTGAGCTGCGCATCCGGCAATGATCAAGCCTACGCCTGGATTGCGCGGGAGTTCGCCGCATCCGACGTCGACATGCTGCTCCCTCCACTTGCTCGGACGCGAAAACTCCGGCGCGTATGGAGAGCAGCATGCGGGCTCGATAGGTCACGCGTCCGATCGGTGCCTCGCAGCTTGTGGCCCTCTGTCCGCGCAGCCCGACAGTCCAGGTGCGGGGACATACGCGGGATGATCTTCCAGATGGCACGGAGAGCGTGAAGCATCTGTGCAGGTCAGAGCTCGCGACCGAGCTGTATAGCCATCACTCTCCTAAAGCGGGTGCGGCGGTTCATATCCTGCCGGGGCACTCCCCTAGATCGCCATTTCCTGTCCCTGACCTGCAGGCGATACAGCCCCGACCCGGGCTGCTACTCATCTCCGCGGCCGTGACTACGCTGGATCGGTGCCCCCGACACCTCGCTGCTCCGTCCACCAACACTGCCCCAGCTCCTGGCCACTCATACCCGGGAGCGCCTCGACGCCCGAGGGATGGCGATGAGGGCGAGCGGTGATGTCGTGTTCGCCGTGTCCGACGGTGTCTTGTTGCTGGATGTGGCCGGGCCTGTTCAGGTGTTCGACAGCGCCGGTGGGTACCGGGTCCGGCTGGCCTCAGTGGACGGGCGATCTGTTCGTACCGACGTCGGTATTTCGCTGAGCGTCGACCTCGCGCTGTCCGAGCTGGACGGCGACGTGGACACCTTGGTGGTGCCGGGATACCCCCGGGACGAGTTCGCCGGGGTCGACGCGGAGCTGGTGGACGCCGTGCGGCGGGTGGCGGCCGGCGCGCGGCGGGTGGTCTCGGTGTGTACGGGCGCGTTCCTGCTGGCGCGAGCGGGGCTGCTCGATGGTCGGCGGGCCACGACGCACTGGACGGCGTGTGCGGCGTTGGCGGAGGCCTTCCCTGAGGTGCGGGTAGAGCCTGACGCCATCTATGTGCGGGACGGTTCGATCGTCACCTCGGCGGGGGTGACCGCCGGGATCGACGTCGCCCTCGCGCTCGTCGGCGAGGACCGGGGCGAGGATCGGGCCCGTGCGGTCGCGAAGTACCTGGTCGTGTTCCTGCAACGGCCCGGCGGCCAGTCGCAGTTCCGGGCCCGCGACGCCCTGGCCGGTCCGCGCTCGGCGACGCTGCGGCGGGCGATGGATCTGGTGACGGCTGACCCGTCCGGCGACCATCGCCTCACCACGATGGCCGACGCGCTCGCGGTCAGCGAGCGCCACCTGAGCCGCCTGTTCCGCCGCGAGCTCGCGATGACGTGCGGCCAGTTCGTCGAACGCCTCCGGGTCGAAGCCGCGCAGGTTCTTCTGGAGTCCGGCGAGGATACGGTGCCGGACGTCGCCCGTGCCTGTGGGTTCGGCTCGGGCGAGACGATGCGGCGGGCGTTCCTGTGCGTGCTCGGCGTCCCGCCGTCGGCCTACCGGCACCGCTTCCGGCTCGCCAAGCAGAGAACCGCACCACGGCGACCGGCGGTCAGTTGACGAACGCGATGACGATGAGCCCGAGGCCCAGAGGTACGTCGAGGAAGATGCAGGCCTCGGCCAGCGACGGCGCCACGACCAGCTTGCGTCGGAGGTGGATCACGTCCCAGATCGCGTGGCTCGCGAGCGCGAGGCCGCCCACGATCACGCCTACCTGAGGTGTGCTGAACACCGCGATCATGGCGACACCGCCGAACCCGACCACGGCGAGGGCCTGGGCGAGGAGCGCGGACCGTGACACCCGCAGGGCGAGGCCGACGAGGACGAGGACGACGGCCGTGCCGCCGAGGCCGGCCCACCAAGGTATCCCGATCAGTTCGCTGACGACGACGACCAGGCTGGCGCCCAGGACGGCCGGCCACACGGTCCAGGGTTCACCCAGCGCCGCCGCGGCGAGATAGCACACGGCGGCGACGGCCAAGGTGATGGCCAGGGACTCCTGGTTGCTGCCGGTCACCAGGGAGAGGATGGCGACGGCCAGTCCCAGTGCGGTGGGCCAGCGATGCAGGAGAAAGTGCCATCGGCTGACTGTCGTCGAAGGGGAGCTCATGACGGGGAGAGTACGAGAGCGCGATGCGGCCATGGACAGCATTACCGGAGCTGTGGGATTGATGGCCGGAAGCGTGGAATCGTACGTACTGTCAGGCGCTCACAGGTGACGCATCAGCGCCTGTGAAGAGGGCGCCACGGTTCGCGCGCTTCGGCCGGCATGCCTGCCACTGCCATGGTGATCGAGACCCGGCCTTCCGGAACCAGTGGCCTACGCCGTGGACCCCGAAGCCGGAAGAGTACGGTGTCCGGCTCCTGAGGCTCCGATCGGCCCGCGCATACCGGATAGATCGCCCGATATTCGGTTGCTCCGGGGAGTCGGCTCGGAAACCATGGTGATCACCACGGTCCGACGGACCACACCTCCCGATCCTCGATGCCGGCTCACGCCGTGATGCCGCCTGCCCACAGCCTGTTCAGCGAAGAGAGCGCCGTTGTCTCAGCACCACTCCCGGCCGCCGGATGCGACGGCCACGGTCACCGTGTTCGCCTCGCCCGCGAGCTGGATCGAGTCCGATGCCGTGGCGCAGTGTCATCAGGTGGCCGCGCTCGACGGCATGGTGCACGTCGCCGGCATGCCGGATCTGCATCCCGGCAAGGGCGCTCCCATCGGCGCCGCCATGGCCTCGACCGTCCTGTATCCGTTCCTCGTGGGCTCCGACATCGGCTGCGGCATCGCCGTGTTCCCCATCAAGCTCAGGCGCACCGTACCCGAGAAGATCGCCGCCCGTTTCCCCGATCTCGATCGCGCGCTGGACCCTGAGCGGGATGCCGGCGATCCCGCCTGGGACGTGGTCCAGGGGGACATCCCGGCAGGCCATGTCGAGGGGCTCGGGACGGTCGGGCGGGGCAACCACTTCGTCGAGCTGGCCCGGATGGGGACCGTCTTCGAACCTGATCGCGCGAGCCGTCTCGGGCTCGCCGCCGACGACCTGGTGCTGATCGTCCACAGCGGTTCCCGGGGGCTGGGCGAGCGCATTCTGCGGGCGCACACCGAGGTCCACGGCGCGGGTCCCGCGCCTGATCCGGCCGCCTACCTGGCGATGCACGACGAGGCCGTCCGCTGGGGGTCGCTCAACCGGCGGCTGCTGGCCGCCCGGGTCGCCGACGCCCTGGGGGCCGAGCCCACCGAGCCGGTCGTCGACCAGTGTCACAACTCGGTCGAGGTCCGCGACGGGATCTATCTGCATCGCAAGGGGGCGGCGCCGGGCGACGGCCGCGACGTGCTCATCGCCGGCACCCGCGGCACCCCTTCCTATCTCGTGGCCGGGCACGCCGGGCCGGAAGCCGGCCATTCGGTGGCGCACGGCGCGGGCCGCAAGATGTCGCGGGCCGACGCGCTGCGCCGGGGGCGGGCCAAGCACACGGTCGAGGAGCTGCGCCGGACCCCGGTGGGGTCGCTGGTGGTGTGCGGCGACCGTCAGTTGCTGTTCGAGGAGGCCCCCACGGCGTACAAGCGCATCGAGCAGGTGATCGCCGACCTCGTCGCCCACGACCTGGCCACGCCGGTGGCCACCACGATCCCGCTGGTCACCTACAAGACGCTCGATCTCGGATCGGCGCCGCGCAAGGACCAGCGTGAGCACCGGGACCACCGGGATCACCGCCGCAGGCGGGCGCGGCCGTGACCGTCCACCTGCTGCTGTCGGCCGGGCGCGGCCCGCAGGAATGCGCCTGGGCGGTGGCTCAGCTGCTGCGCCGCCTGGAGGCCGACGCGGTCCGGCAGCGCCTGACCACCCATCGGGCGCATGTCGTTCCCGGCGACCGGCCGGACACGCACCGATCGGTCCTCGTACGCGTCGAGGGTGACGGCGCCGAGGCGTTCGCCGCCTCGTGGACCGGGACCTTGTGCTGGCAGGCGCCCAGCCCGTACCGTGCCCGCGCCGGCCGGAAGAACTGGTATGTCATCGCCCAGCCGTGCCAGGTCGACCCGCCGCGCACGACGTTCGCCGAGGCCGACGTCGACTTCGTCGCCTGCCGCACCGGTGGTCCGGGCGGCCAGCACCGCAACAAGGCCAGCACAGCGGTACGGGCGACGCACCGGCCCACGGGGATCGTCGTGGTGGTCGACACCGAGCGGCAGTTCAGTCTCAACCGCCGCATCGCCGTCGAGTCGCTGCGCCGGCGCATCGAGCACGACAACGAGGCGGCGGCGCGCGCCGTCGCCGAGGCCCTGCGGCGGATCCATGACGAGCTGGTACGGGGCAACCCCACCCGGGTCGAGCGGCCGGCACGCTCCCCGGGCTGACCTGTGCGCGGGTCGAGTTCAGTTCGAATCGCCTGACGATTTCCGAGAACGATGGGTCGTCGTACGCGGCCATCCGAAACCGGCTCTGACACGAAACTCGTGATGTCGTGGGTGACCGTGGCCGTCGCGCGACCTCATGGCACGATCCGCGTCGACGTCATCGATGCGGGCTCGGACGGCGACCTGTCCCGGGATACGTACCGGCCTCGATGAAGCGCACTGTTCCGGCCCTGGGTTGTGGCCGGTCCGCGAGCCGGCTACGGCCTGGGGCCGGTACGAGAGCGAGCCCGGCCGCGTGGTCTGGTTCCGGCTCGCGGCACCTGACCTGGCCGGGTCAGCGCTTGCGTTTCTTGCGGCGGCCGGCGGCGCCCGGGGGCCGGGTGGGGACGAGGCGCAGGGGGTGGCCGGCGGTCCGGCGGAGCGGTTCGGCCACCTGTTCGCGTAGTTCGCGCATGCCTGCCTTGTCCGGGTGGCCCGAGGCCAGGATCGCGTCCAGGAACTCGGGAGCGTCCCCGGCTCCTATGGCCTTGAGCTGCTCGATCATCATCTCGGGTCCGGCGAGCTCCAGCATCGCCAGGAAGTTCTCCGCTCCCAGCAGCAGGTTCTCTCGCTCGCTCAGCGACCCGGCGTCCAGCTCGCCGGCGTCGATGAGCTGGGTCCAGACGGCGGGGCCGAGGACCGGGTCGTGACGCAGTTCGTCCCGCAGGCGCCTCTCGGGCAGGGCGTCGGCCAGCACGCGCAGCATGGCTCCCACCCGGGTGCGGAACGGGCAGTCGCGTACGGCCTGCAGCAGCGTCTCGATGTCTTGTCCCGGCTGGTCCAGCCAGCCCCGGAGTTCGGCGGCGGCGTCCTCCGGCGGGTAGTGCTGGGCGAGCACGCCGAGCAGTTCGGCCGGCGGGGCAGTGGCGAGTTCGCCGACGAGGGGGGCGTCGCGGCCCTCGGCGAGGAGGCGGTCGCGGACGCCGCGGACGCCGAGCGGGGTGAGGCGGACCAGCGGGAGGTCGGGTTCGGCGAGGGCGGCGCGCAGGCGTTCGACCGCGTCCGGCGGCAGGGGCTGGTCGTCGTGGTCGAGGTCGCTGGAGTAGAGAGGGTCGGCGGGGCCGCGGGTGAGTTCCACGGCGCCGAGGTCGGACAGGACCTCGAACATGCGCCCCAGGTCGCGGGCGGAATCACGGCGCCAGAGGTCGAGCAGGCGCTCGTCCTTCGGGTCGAACAGGTAGTACTCCTGGCAGGCCAGCCACACGGTCTCTTCGAGCCGGACCACTGGCATGTCGTCCATCCCGTACATGGTGTTGAGCACGTCCGGCAGGATCTCGTCGAAGATCCCGGCGAGGATGGGTTCGGGCCGCCACGACCCGGGGAGCAGGGTGACCGCGCGGCCGAGCTCCGGCAGCGCCTCGAACGCGCGCCGCCACAGCGCCTCCGGGTCGCGCAGCAGAGGCGCGGCCTTGGCCACGCGGAGGAGCCGGCCCTTGCTGGTGCGGATCAGGCGCAGCTTCTTGGCCCAGGCGAGCAGCAGGTTGAGCTGCGGCAGGTCGGTGGCGCTGCGGACGCGCAGCTGGTCCTCGCCGGTGCCCAGCAGTGCCGACACCTCGCGGGCGTCGGCGACGCGGAGGTTGCCGGCGTCGGTGAGGGCGCGGCCGTCCTTGCCCACCCAGTCGGCCAGGGTGATGAGCCGCCGCACGGTCTGGCTGCGGGCGGCGGCCTCGGTCAGCTCGGAAGCGGGCGGCAGGGAGACGGGCGGCTGGGGGAAGGCGCGTTCCTCGGCGATGCCGCCGTTTATCATGCGGTTCTGCATGATCTGGTCGAGGACCTGCTCGTCGTACGAGACGCGACCGGCGTCGATCTCGCGCTGGAACCGCTCGAACGCCCCCGGAACGGTCAGGTCGATTCCCTGGTCCATGGCCGTGTACGCCCAGAACGTCGCCATTCCCCGCAGCGTGGGGTCGTCGAGCGCCGCCGCGTACTCCGTCCGCGCCTCGGCGATGATCTCCCCGGCCTCCGCGGGCGTGGCGCCGCGCGGGTCGCGAAGGCCCGTGACGTCGAGGTAGCGCAGGTACGTGAGCAGCACGTCGGGGGCGTGGTCGAGCATCTGCCGCGGGGCCGTCACCTTGTACGGCACGTACCGCAGCAGGAAGAACCTGATGCCCGCACGGTCCCAGTAGGCCAGCCGGCCGTCCCGGCTCTCGTGCCGCGCGTCGACGGCGGCGGAGAGCAGCAGGCTGCCGACCGGATGCCCGCGCTCCTCCGCCCAGGTGACGCACCGCCGGATCAGCAGATCCTTGGCGGCCTCGAACTCCTCGGCCTCTTCAGGTTCGAACCAGGTACGCACGATCCCCAGCGTGCCATCTCCGAAGGGGTGCCGTGCTCCGTCGTCCGGAAAGCCGGGGCCTCGGCGGCCCCTGACGTGCCGTGGACGGTGCCGGCCGATCCGGAGGGCAACGAGTTCTGCGTCCTCGGCAGGGGGTGACCCGGGTCACCCCCTGGTAGGGCAGGTCCTTGCCGTCCATGGTGATGACGGCGGGTGGGCGGAAGTCGATGGCGCTCTTGATGCCGTCGCCGCCCTGCTCGCGGACGAGTTCCTCGATGGTCGGCCCGTAGGCCTGGATGACCTTGTACAGGCGGTAGGTCGGCGGGGACGCCGGAGGACACGGCGGCGGTCGCGGGTCAGGGGCTGCCTGAGGTTCATGCCCTGCCGCCGTCGGCGAGGACGACCCGGCCGTTGATCCGGTGGACGGGGCAGGTCACGCGGCCCGAGCTATTCGGTGTTGCTAGGTACCAGTATTCAGTGTTACTTTGTACCAGTACTCAGCAGCACCAAGTAGCCCCCCGAAAGGGAGATACCCCCATGGCCAACGAGCCGAAGAGCCGCTACCTGCAGTACCTGGAGCTCGTCCTCGGGTCGCTGGACGACAAGAAGCGGTGGCGGCGGTACAAAGCCCGCGTCAAGCAGCTCCCCGAGAACTACCGCGTCGCCGTCGAGGCGATGGAGCGCTACCTCATGCACTTCGGCCCGGCCGACGGCTCCGGGGCGATGGAGATGTACGACGACCTGGCCGAGCTGTTCGAGCAGAGCGCGGCCGACGGGACCCCGATCCGCGACATCTTCGGCGACGACCCGGTGGAGTTCGCCGAGGCGTTCATGGCCAACTACCCCCTCGGCCAGTACCGGGCCAGGGAGCGACGCCGGTTCGCCAGTGCCGTCGAGCGCGCCGCCGGCGAGAAGCCCGAGAACGAAGACAGGAGCTCGTGATGACGACACAACAGAACGCGGCGATCCAGGTGCACGGCCTGGAGAAGTCGTACAAGGAACTCAAGGTGCTCCGCGGCGTCGACTTCACCGTCGCGCGGGGCAGCATCTTCGCCCTGCTCGGCTCCAACGGCGCCGGCAAGACCACGGTGGTGAAGATCCTCTCCACGCTGCTCAGGCCCGATGCCGGGACGGCGCGGGTGAACGGCTTCGACGTCACCGCGCAGGCGGCGGACGTGCGGGAGTCCATCAGCCTCACCGGGCAGTTCGCCGCGGTCGACGAGATCCTCAGCGGGCGGGAGAACCTCGTGCTGGTCGCCCGGCTCCGGCATCTCAAGAACCCTGGCAAGATCGCCGACGACCTGCTCGAACGGTTCTCGCTGACCGAGGCGGGCGGCCGGAAGGCGTCGACGTACTCGGGCGGCATGCGCCGCCGCCTCGACATCGCGATGAGCCTGATCGGCGACCCGCCGGTCATCTTCCTGGACGAGCCGACCACCGGCCTCGACCCCCAGGCGCGCATCGAGGTCTGGCAGGCCGTCAAGGACCTCGCCGCCCAGGGCACCACGGTGCTGCTCACCACCCAGTATCTGGACGAGGCCGAGCAGCTGGCCGACCGGATCGCGATCCTGCACGAGGGCCGCATCCTCGTCAACGGCACCCTCGACGAGCTCAAGCAGCTGCTCCCGCCCGCCAAGGTCGAGTACGTCGAGAAGCAACCGACCCTCGAAGACGTCTTCCTCACCCTCGTCGGCACGAAGGCCTAAGGACACACGATGAGCAAGCATTTCTTCGGCGACACCGCCGTCCTGCTGGGACGCTCCCTGCGCCACATCACCCGCAGCCCGGACACCATCATCACGACCGCGATCATGCCGATCGCCATGATGCTCGTCTTCGTGTACGTCTTCGGCGGCGCGATCAGGACCGAGTCCGACTCGTACATCAGCTACATGCTCCCCGGCATCCTGCTGATCACCGTCGCCTCCGGCATCGCCTACACCGCCTACCGGCTGTTCATGGACATGCAGGGCGGCATCTTCGAACGGTTCCAGTCGATGCCGACCGCGCGCTCGTCCGTGCTGTGGGCGCACGTGCTCACCTCGCTGGTCGCCAACCTGGTCTCCCTCGTGGTCGTGATGCTCGTCGCCCTGCTCATGGGCTTCCGCTCGTCGGCCGGCGTGCTCGCGTGGCTGTCGGTGGCGGGCATCATGCTCCTGTTCACCCTGGCGCTGACCTGGATCGCCGTCATCCCCGGCCTGACGGCCACGACTCTGGAAGGCGCGAGCGCGTTCTCGTACCCGCTGATCTTCCTGCCGTTCCTCAGCTCGGCGTTCGTGCCCACCGAGACCATGCCCACGGTGGTGCGCGTCTTCGCCGAGAACCAGCCGGTGACCTCGATCGTCAACGCCGTCCGCGCCCTGTTCGCCGAGCAGCCCGTGGGTGACGACATCTGGATCGCGCTCGCCTGGTGCGTCGGCATCCTGATCGTCGCGTACGGCTTCGCCATGAACACCTACCGCCGCAAGATCTCCTAGAAGGAACGGTCATGACCGCTTCGCTTCACACCCTCACGCCGATGCCCACGACCCGGCAGCCCGGATGCCCCTTCGACCCGCCCAAGGCGCTGGTCGAGGCCCGCGAGCACGGCCCCATCAGCCGCTTCCCCTTCCCCGACGGGCACCAGGGCTGGCTGGTCACCGGCTACGACCTGGTCCGCTCGATCCTGGCCGACCCCCGCTTCAGCTCACGCAAGGAGCTCATGAGGCACCACCCGACCATCGACTACGGCGACATCGAGGTGCCGCCGGCCGCGCCCGGCGAGTTCCTGCTCATGGACGAGCCGCTGCACGGCCGCTACCGCAAGCCCCTGGTCGGCAAGTTCACCGTCCGGCGGATGCGCCTGCTCACCGAGCGCGTCGAGCAGATCACCGCAGCGCACCTGGACGCCATGGAGCAGGCCGGTCCGGGCGCCGACCTGGTCACCGCCTTCGCCAAGCCCATCCCGGCCGTCGTCATCTGCGAACTGCTGGGGGTGCCGTACGAGGACCGGGACCGGTTCCAGGAGAACATCGACAAGTTCCTCGGCGGCGAGGCCGGCGACGAGGAGCTGATCGCCGCCTACGTCGCCACCCAGCGGTATCTCGCCGAGCTGGTGGCCGCCAAGCGCGCGAACCCGACCGACGACGTGCTCAGCGACCTGCTCGACAGCGACCTGACCGACGAGGAGCTGCAGGGCATGGCCCTGATCCTGCTGTCGGCCGGTTTCGACACCACCGCCAACATGCTGGCCCTCGGCACCTTCGCCCTGCTGCGGCACCCGGACCAGCTCGACGCCCTGCGCGCCGACCCCGGGCTCGCCGACCAGGCCGTCGAGGAGCTGCTGCGGTACCTCAGCGTGGCCAAGCAGTTCCACCGGGTCGCGCTGGAGGACGTCGAGGTGGCCGGCCAGATCATCGAGGCCGGTACGACGGTCATCCTGTCCTTGAACGTCGCCAACCGCGACCCCGAGCGCTTCCCCGACCCTCACGCGCTCGACCTGCGCCGCCAGGCCGGCGGCCACCTTGCCTTCGGTCACGGCATCCACCAGTGCCTGGGCCAGCAGCTGGCCCGCGTCGAGATGCGGGTCGCGTTCCCCGCGCTCCTCGACCGCTTCCCCACCCTGCGGCTGGCGGTGCCCGCGGACGAGGTCGCCCTGCGGCCGGAGCTCGCCGACATCTACGGCGTCAAGAGCCTCCCCGTCACCTGGGACGCGTGACCACGGGCCGGATACGGTACCGTGGAGCGCTACTTGGTACCACAGAGTACTAACGAAGGCATCGGAAGAAGACCCACGATGGACAACCTGACCGAGATGCTGAAGGGCACGCTCGAAGGCTGCGTGCTCCAGATCATCGGAAGCGAAGAGACCTATGGGTACGCCATCACCCGCCGGCTGAACGACCTCGGCTTCACCGATGTCGTCGAGGGGACGGTTTACACCATCCTGCTGCGACTGGAGAAGAACGGGCTCGTCCAGGTGACGAAACGGCCGTCCGAGCAGGGCCCGCCGCGCAAGTTCTACGCGCTCAACGACGCGGGACGCGCCGAACTGGCGACGTTCTGGGCGAAATGGGAGTACATCACCACCCGGATCGAGAAGCTCAAGGAGGGCGGGCGATGAACTTCTGGGAGACCATCACCGGAAGCGACATCACCAGGGACTGGAAGGCCTTCGACGCCCGGGCCGCGACCCTGCCGGCCGACTACCGTGCGGCCTGGGAAGAGATCAAGGGACACGTCTCTCTCTACTCGGACTTCACCGGCCGCAACCTGATCCCGATCCTCGACGGCGCTCTGGGGCTGCTCGAAGAGACCGCGGCCGAGGGGCAGAGCGTCGGCGAGGTGCTGGGCGACGACATCCCGGGCTTCTGCGCGGCGCTGGCCGGCGAAGCGGGGGGCCGGAGCTACCGCGACCGGTGGCGCGAGCAGCTGAACAGGAACGTCGCGAGAAAACTGGGCCGGCTGGGAGGCTGACGTGGGCATCCACGACATCATCAAGGGCAAGAAGCAATGGCGGGCGCACACGGCGCGGGTCAAGGCGCTCCCGCCCGACTACCAGATCGTCTACAAGGAGATCCAGCGCTACTACTTCAAGGTCGGGCCGGTCGGCCTGACGGACGGCACCCTGCTCCCGGGGATCGTCGACTTCTTCGAAGAGGGCGCGGCGGCCGGCAAGGGAGTCCTGGAGCTCATCGGCGACGACGTCGCCGCCTTCTGCGACGGCCTGATCAAGGACACGCCCACGTACGCGGACCTCTACCAGCAGTCGATCACCGGGAAAACCGGCAAGACCGAGAAGTGAGACCACGGAAGCGGGGCGGTCCCAGGGCACCCCGCCTCCGTGGCGGTCAGCGGTGGATCCGGATGGAGCCGTTGCCGCTGGGCGGCGGGTCGGCCTGGTCGAGGTCGTACGATGCGCCCTCGCGGTTGTCGTGGACGGTGTCGCCGTCCGGGTAGGGGCCGTCGGACAGACGCCAGACCACCAGCCGGAACCGGTCGGGTTCATCGGTCACGTAGGCCACGAAGCCGTGGTCGCCGGAGACTCCCTTGACGGCCGCGCCGCCCTGGGGGGTGACGACCAGCCATTCCAGCGCCGTCGACCCGATCGCGAGATCGGGCAGGGTCGCCTTGAGCCGCCCGTGGCCGGGGGCCGGGCCCTCGTCGTGCGGTCCGTACTGCGGGTTGAGCGCGAACCGGCCGCCCTCGAAGGAGCCCGAGCCCGTCACGAACCCGGCGTCGGGGTCGTAGACGACCACCATGACCGCGGCGGTGTCCGAGGCGCCGTCGTCGTCGGCGACCTGCACCTTGATGGTGTACATGCCGGGCGCGGCGAAGGTGTGCGAGCGGTCGCACGATCCGTCGGCGGCGTATCGGTCGGTGTCGCCGTCGTCCCAGACGACCTCGCAGGTGTGGCTGTCGTTCGTACCCCGGTCGGTGAAGCCGGCGGTGAGCGGCACCGGCGTACCGGCCCTGAACACCTGCCAGGGGCGGGGTCCGGTGAGCGTGAGCACCGGGGCGGCGTTGGCGATCCGCACCAGGGCGGAGTCGCGGACCGGCGGGTTGACCCCGTCGTCGGCCGTCAGCTCGGCGGCGTAGACGCCGTCGTCGGTGCAGGTGATCGTGGTCCTGAGTGCTTGCGGCGCGGAGAACGCGCAGCTCGCGCCCGGGTCGGTCCCGTCGAGCGGCGTGTACGTCCACCGTGTGGTGACGCTGTCCTCGCGGTCGAAGGCCGAGCCGTCCAGCTCGACCGCCTCTCCCTCCTCGCCCTTGACGTTGGGGCCGGCGTCCACCCCGGGCGGGTGGTTCTCCGGGTCGCTGCCGCCGCCTCCGCCGCCTCCTGGTGTGTCCAGGTCGACGGTGATGTCGGCCCACAGCGGGTCGTGGTCGGAGTGGAGCGCGTTCGTCACATCGGCGTCGCGTACGTGGATGTCCGGAGAGACGAAGAGGTAGTCGATCTTCTTGCGGGTGAAGAGGTTGCCGTGCGTGGACTCGCCCGACCGGCAGGGGATGAAGACCGGGAGGGGCGTCAGGACGAGGAGCCGTTCCGTGATCACGTTGCGGCACGGGCTGTCGACCTCTTTGAGCGTGCCGTCCGCGCCGGAGCCGTAGCCGGAGTGGTAGAAGCTGTCCAGGGGGTCCTCGCCCGGTTCGGCGTTGAGGTCGCCGCCCAGGAACGTGGTGTAGCCGGCGTACTCGGATTCGAGGATCTCCTTGGCCTCCGCCGCCTCGTGCTTCCGGTCCTCGTGGGAGTCGCCGGACGAGAGGTGGGTGCTGCAGATGACGAACCGCCGGGCCGCCGAGGCCACGCAGAGCAGCTCCCGCTGCTCGGAGCCGGCGGGGCTGCCCAGGCTGTAGCCCTCGGGACGGGTGTCGATGCCCAGGTCGTCACGGTAGATGATCGCGTTGCCGAAGGGGCTCGGGTGCTTGCAGTCGGCGGGCGCGCCGCCCCGCTCGGTGAGGACGGGGTCGAAGTGCACGCTGTAGGCGGGGAGCAGGGCGTCCAGCCTCTCCAGCCAGTCCTGGCAGCCCTCCTGGACGGTGACGAAGGCGGGGTCGCGGTTCTCGATGCTGCGCACCAGCGCGTCGGGCGCCTCGTCACCCTTGTGCCCGTGGTCATCGTTGCCGCCCGCCATGTTGAACTGGCCGATCTGGATCTCCACGACCTCGGCCTGTGCGGGCGTGGCGCCGAACGTGGCCGCGACCATCATGACGGCGAGGGCCGTCACCAGGACGCTGCGTAACTCCCCGGGCATGTCGCTTCCTTCCATCGGGTGTCCGGCTTATGACACCCCGACTCCCTTCGGTTGACAAGGCCCTGAAAGGGGTTGACCGCACGTGTCAACCGCTCAACCGAGCGTGAGCCCGGCGGGCCACGAGTCTCGCGCCGGGGGCGGTCAGCGCGAAGGGGTCCGGGGGCGGTTCCACCAGAGGGAGAGGGACAGGGCCGCGATGACGAGGAGCGCGCCGCCGCCCGCGAACACCGCCGCGGTGTCCACCTTCTGGCGGATCACGGTGAAGGTGCCGGGCAGCGAGTCGAGGGCGGTCTGGAGCTGGTCGGCGTTCTCGGCGCGGTGGTAGGAGCCGCCGGTGGTCTCGGCGATCTGCTTCAGCGCGGGCTCGTCGATGGTGCGCGGGTTGCGGCTGCCCCGGTCGAAGCCGCCGCGCCCCCGGCCGCCCCACGAGCCGAAGCCGCGGCCGTCGAACTGGGAGTTGGCGCAGACCATCGGGGCCGGGTTCGTGGTGCCGAAGCCGATGGTGAAGACGCGGACCCGGCGCAGGGCCGCCTCCTGGGCGGCGGTCTGGGGGTCGACGCCCTGGGTGTTCGCCCCGTCGGTGAGCACGACGACGGCCGCGCCCGCGTAACCCTCGCCGCCGCTGCCGGGGTCGGCTCCCGTGGGCGCGACGGACGGGTCGACCTCGGCGATGGCGTCGATCGAGGTGAGCATGGCCTGGCCGATCGCGGTGCCGCGGGCCACGGCGAGGCCTTCCAGTGCCTCGATGAGCGCGTCGGTGTCGTCGGTGGGCGGGACGAGCAGGCCCGCGGTGCCGGCGAAGGTGACCAGGCCGATGCGCGGCCCGCCGCGCTGCGACTCGATGAACTCGGCGGCGGCCTTCCTCGCGGCGGTGAGGCGGTTGGGGTCGACGTCCGTGGAGCACATGGAGCCGGAGGTGTCGAGCGCGAGCAGGATCGTCGCCGACGTCTGCGGCACGGGCACCGACGCCTGCGGCCGCGCGGCGCCGATCACCAGGAGCACGAGCCCGGCCACGAGCAGCGCCGGGGGGATCTTGCGCGTCCAGCGGGTGCGGCCGGGCAGGGCGGTGCGGACCAGCGCGAGCGAGGTGACGCGCACGGCGGCCCGCCGCCGGCGGCGCAGCGCCCACCAGCGCACGGCGAAGATCAGCGGGATGACCAGGACGGACAGCAGTGCCCACGGCCACGACAACGACATTCAGATCACCCGTCCAGACCGGAGCACGGTGAGCGCCGCTCCCCCGGTGAGCAGCGCGAGGGCGAGCCCGATCAGCCCGCCGGCGAGGGGCAGCGGCTCGTCGGAGACGGTGAGCCGCAGGTCGATCGTGTCGGCGACCCCGTCGAGCGACGCGGTGTCGGACGCGGGGTGGTAGCCGCCGCCGGTGGTCCGCGCGATCAGGGTGAGCGTTTCCTCGTCGAGCGCGGTCTGCAGGTGGAAGCCGTCCACCTGCACCGCCGCCCCGGTCGCGGTGCCGATCCCGACCGTGTGGACGTGCACGCCGGCCTTCTGGGCCACGGTGGCCGCCTGCTCGACGTCCGCGCCCTGGTTGTGGCCGTCGGAGAACATGACGATCGTGGCCGACGGCCAGTAGCCGATGTCGGGCGCGTCGCCGTCGCGGTCGAGGACCACCTGCTTACCGGTGATCGCCGAGAGCGAGCCGGTGATGGCCGTGCCGAGCGAGGTGCCGCCGGTGAGCTTCAGCCGCTCGATGGCCTTGAGCGCGATCGTGTGGTCGGCGTCGGGCCGCGCGGTGGTGAGCGCGCCCCGTTCGAACGCGACGACCCCGATGTCGACGCTGTCCGGCTGGGCCTCGACGAACGCGCGGGCCGCCCGCTGCGCGGCCGCCAGCCGGTTGGGCGCGACGTCGTCGGCGCCCATGCTGTTGGAGACGTCGATGGCGAGGATGACGGTGCCCGCCGTGCGCGGGACCGGCACCATCGCCGCCGGTCCGGCGGTGGCGAGCGCGAGCACGCCCACACCGGCGATCGTGAGTACGGTTCCGAGGGACGTCCTGCGTCCACCCTGCACGACGACCCCGGCGGCGGCGAGCGCGGCCGTCCGGCGGCGCGCCGAGACGACGGCGGCCCAGGCGAGCGCCACCGTGATGAGCACGCCGACGACCAGCAGCAGCGGGGAGGACAGGGTGAGAGGGACGCCTTCTGCCGGTGTCACGGCGAGCGGGCCGGTCATGGCGACCGGTCCCGGGTCTTGGCGACGACCTCGACGAGCGCCTCGGCCAGGTCGCGGTCGGTGTCGACGCGGTGGACGGGCACCCCGGCCCGCCGCATGCCCGCCGCCAGCCGGGCGTCCCGGGCGTCGACGGCCTCGCGGAACCGTACCCGGAGCAGCGGGTCCGCGGAGTCGACGACGAGTTGCTCACCGGTCTCGGCGTCCTCGACGACGATCAGCCCGGCCTCGGGCAGGACGTCGTCGGCGGTGTCGACGATCCGCAGGGCGACGACCTCGTGCCGCCGGGCCAGGCGCTGGAGCGAGCGTTCCCAGTCGCCCTCGCCGATGAAGTCCGACAGCACCACGACGAGCGCGCGGCGGCGGGCGAGCCGCCCGGCCGCGTCGAGCATCTCCGCCAGGTCGGTGGTGGCGCCGCCGTGCGCCTGGGCGGTGCGTTCCAGTTCGGCGCCGATCCGCAGGGTGTGCCGGCGGGTGGTGCCGGGCGGCACGACGCGCAGCATCCCGCTGTCGAACAGCAGCGCCCCGACCCGGTTGCCGCCCCGCCCGAACAGCCGGGCCAGGACGAGCGCGAGCTCGGCGAGCACCTCGTGCTTGCCGCGCCCCGGCCGCCCGGCGGCCATCGACGCCGACCGGTCGAGCACGAGCCACACCGTCAGCTCGCGGTCCTCGGTGAACACGCGCAGGTGCGGCTCGTCCAGCCGCGCGGTCACGTTCCAGTCGATGTGCCGGGCGTCGTCGCCGTCGCCGTACGGGCGCAGTCCGGTGAAGTCGATCCCGGAGCCGCGGTACGCGGTGCGGTGGGCGCCCTGGAGCCGGCCGTCGAGCCTGCGGACGACCTTCCACTCCAGGCGGAGCAGGAGCTTCTCGGGGGCGGTGGCCATGGGTCAGCGATTCTGCAGCACGACGTCGGGCGTCCGGACGGCCCGCAGGACCCTGGTGATGATCGTGTCGGCGTCCACCTCGTCCGCGAGGGCCTCGTACGACAGTACGAGGCGGTGGCGGAGCACGTCGAGCGCCAGCTCCGTCAGGTCGTGCGGCAGGACGTAGTCGCGGCCGCGCAGGAACGCCAGCGCTCGGGCGCCGGTGACGAGCGCGATGGACGCCCGCGGGCTCGCCCCGTACGTGACGTACCGTTCCAGCTCGCCGAGCCCGGCGGTGGCGGGGGAACGGGTCACGGCGACCAGGCGGACCGCGTAGTCCACGATCGCCGGGTCGACGTAGACCTGCTGGGCGCGGGCCCGCATGGCGATCAGCTCCTCGGCCGACACCATCGGCTGCGGCGGCTCCGGCGGGCGCAGCGCGCGGGCGACGATCGCCTGCTCCTCGGCCTGCGTCGGGTAGTCGACGACGACCTTCATCATGAACCGGTCGACCTGGGCCTCGGGCAGCGGGTAGGTGCCCTCCGACTCGATCGGGTTCTCCGTCGCCATGACCAGGAACGGCTCGGGCACCCGGAACGTCTCGCGGCCGATCGTCACCTGGTGCTCCTGCATGACCTCCAGCAGGGCGCTCTGCACCTTGGCGGGGGCGCGGTTGATCTCGTCGGCCAGCAGCAGGTTGGCGAACACCGGGCCGAGCTCGGTGCGGAACTCCCCGGAGTGCTGGTGGTAGACCCGGGTGCCGACGAGGTCGGCGGGCACCAGGTCGGGGGTGAACTGGACGCGCTGGAAGCTCCCCGCCATGGCGGCGGCCAGCGACCGCACCGCGAGGGTCTTGGCCAGCCCCGGCACGCCCTCCACCAGCAGGTGGCCGTCGGCGATCAGGGCGACGGCCATCCGCTCCAGCAGCAGGTCCTGGCCGACGATCGTCCGCTTGACCTCGAACAGCACGTGTTCGAGGGGGTGGGCCGGGTCGGGGAACTGGGTCGAGGTCATGGTGTTCCTTCTCGTGACACGTCAGATCTGGGGTCCGTCGCCGGGCGGGCCGTCGCCTTCGGTGCCCAGGGCCGCGCCGATCGGCACCGCGAACGCGATGCCGGCGAACGCCTCGTCGCCTCCGGGGTCGGCGATCGAGACGACGATGCCGACGACCAGGCCGCGGGCGTCCAGGAGCGGGCCGCCGGAGCTGCCCGGGTTGGCGGCGGCGTCGAACTGGATGAGCCCGCTCAGGCCGCCGTTCTGGGTGCTGCGGTCCAGGCCTGACACGACGCCGGTGGAGACGCTGTAGGTGAGGCCGAGCGGGTTGCCGATCGCCACGACGGGCGCGCCCACGGCCACGCCGCCGCCGAGCGTCGCCGGGACGACGATCTCCGGCAGCTTCGCGGGCCTGAGCATCGCGACGTCGCGCTTGGGGTCGGCCGACGCGACGACGGCCTCGGCCTTGGTGCCGTCGGCGAAGGTCAGGCTGACGTCCTTCGCGCCCTTGACGACGTGGTGCGCGGTCAGGATCGTCCCGTCCTCGGCCGCGATCACGCCGGTGCCGAGCGATTTCCCGGCCCGGATGACCACCACCGACGGCCCGGCCCGCTGGAAGACCTCGGCCGTGGTGAGCGTGGCGCTGGGGGTCGGCGTCGGGCTGGGCGCGGGCGCGGCCTCCTCGCCGTTCCCGCCGGCGCTTCCCAGCCAGTACGCGAGCACGGCCACCAGCACGAGCGCGGCGCCACCGGCGGCGAACAGCCGGGTTCTGCCCGTGGCCACGGCCCCCTGATGTTCCTGAGCCTCGGCCGCACCGTTGTCCTGCGGCACGCGCTCCATCGCCCCATAATCGTAAATTTCAGTTGAAAGTGCTACAAAGACCGCCTGAGAACTCCATGAGAACCCGCCTCTTGGACCGCGTCCACCCCGTCCTAGGATCGGGGCATGGGCTTGACGGCGCATGACGTCGACCGGTTCGAGGCTTCGAGGCCGCGGCTGGAGGCGATCGCCTACCGCCTGCTCGGCTCCGCCGGGGAGGCGGAGGACGTCGTGCAGGAGACGTTCCTGCGGTGGCAGGCCGCCGATCCCGACCGGATCGAGGTGCTCGAGGCCTGGCTGACGAAGGTGCTCACCAACCTGTGCCTCAACCTGCTGAGCTCGGCGCGGGCGCGCCGCGAGACCTACGTGGGCCGGTGGCTGCCGGAGCCGCTGCTCGACGGTGACCCGATGCTCGGCCCGGCCGACACGGCCGAGCAGCGCGACTCGCTCTCGTACGCGGTCCTCACCCTGCTGGAGCGGCTGTCCCCCAACGAGCGGGCGGTGTACGTGCTGCGGGAGGCGTTCGACTACCCGCACCGGGAGATCGCCGAGATCCTCGACCTGACCGAGCCCGCCAGCCAGCAGATCTACCACCGCGCCAAGAAGCACGTCGCCGACGGCCGGGCCCGCACCGAGGTCGACGCGGCGGTCGCGCGGCGGATCGTCGAGGAGTTCCTCATGGCCGCCCAGAACGGCGAGACCGAGCCGCTGGTGCGCCTGCTGAAGGACGACGCCGTGGCGATGAGCGACGGCGGCGGGAAGGTCCCGGCCCGGCGCAGGGCGTTCGAGGGCGCCGCCGCGGTCGCCACGTTCGTGCGGGGGCTGCTCAAGCCCAGCAAGGCCAAGATCGCCCTCATCGGCGGCGCGCCCGACGTCTACCTCTCGACCGCCAACGGCGACCCCGCCGCCGTGGTCGTCATGGACGGCCGGGTCCTCGCCATCCTGTGCATGGAGGTCACCGCCGAGGGCGTCGCCGCGCTCCGCAACCAGGTCAACCCCGACAAGCTCGTCCGCGCGAACGCGCGGTGGGCGGCCGGCGACCACGGGGAGCCGCTGTTCACCGCCTTTCAGGTGTGAGGCAGTTCACACCGCGTTCCTGTCAGCAAACGGCGGACTGCCCGGTTCAAGGGGCAAACCGCGTAAAGGCAGGAGCAGAGAATGCAGCACCGCATCATCGTCCTCGGCGCCGGCTACGCCGGAGCGATCGCCGCCGGCCGCCTCGCCGGGCGGCTGCGCCGCCAGGATGTCGCGATCACCCTCGTCAACGCCGAGCCCGACTTCGTGGAGCGGGTCCGCATGCACCAGCTGGCCACCGGCCAGAAGCTCAAGCCGCGGCCGTTCAGCAAGATGTTCGCGGGCACCGGCGTGGCACTGAAGATCGCCCAGGTGACCGGCGTCGACGTCGACCGCAAGACCGTCACCGTCGAGAGGGCCGGCTCCACCGAGCGGCTCGGCTACGACACGCTCGTCTACGCCCTCGGCAGCGCCTGGAACACGCACGACGTCCCCGGCGTCGCCGAGCACGCTCACGAGATCGCGAGCCGCCCCGGCGCGCTCCGGCTGCGTGCCCGCCTGGCCGAGCTCAGGACCGGTCAGCGCGTGGTCGTCGTCGGCGGCGGCCTGACCGGGGTGGAGGCCGTGACCGAGATCGCCGAGTCCCGTCCTGACCTCGACGTCGCTCTCGCCGTCGCCGACGGCCTCGGCGCCTCGCTCTCCCCCAAGGGCCGCGCCCACCTGCGGAAGGTCCTCCACAAGCTCAAGATCACCCTGTACGAGCACACCGAGGTCACCGGCGTCGAGCCCGGCCGCGCACTCACCGCCGACGGCGACGCCATCCCGGCCGAGGTCACCCTGTGGACCACCGGCTTCGCGGTCCACCCGATCGCGCGGGCGACCGCCTTGGAGGTCGACGGCACCGGCCGGATCGTGGTCGACGGGACCATGCGTTCGGTCTCGCACCCGGACGTGTACGCCATCGGCGACGCGGCCCTGGCGATCGGCGCCGGGGACAAGCCGCTGCGGATGTCGTGCGCCTCGGGGACCCCGATGGCGTGGCAGGCCGCCGACTCGATCGCGGCGCGGCTGACCGGCGGGAAGATGCCGCACGCGCCGCTCCGCTACTTCAACCAGTGCATCTCGCTGGGCCGCAAGGAAGGCCTGATCCAGTACGTGACGGCCGACGACCGCGCGGTGCGGGCGGCGCTGACCGGGCGGCTCGCCGCCGTCTACAAGGAAGTGGTCTGCAAGGGCGCCGCCTGGGGCGTCGCCAACCCGTTCCTCGGCATGCCGGTCCGCCGCCGCCCGGTCACGCGGGCGCACGCCGCGGGCTCGCCGGTCAAGTCGCCGGCGTGACCGGCCGTGGCGGGCTCAGGCGGGCTGGAACAGCTCGACGAGGTTGCCGGCCGGGTCGGTGAGCAGGATCTGGCGTCCGCCCGGCCCCGTGACCGCGTCGCCGAGGAACGATGACACCCCGGCGGCGCGGAGCCGGGCGATCTCGGCGTCGAGGTCGTCCACGATGAGGTGGATGCGGTTGCGCCCGGCCGCCGTGTCGCGCGGGGTGGCGCGGGCGCCGGAGCTGGCGGGGCCGGACAACAGCAGCCGGAGCGGGCCGCGGACCACGTCGGCGAAGGCGGGTGCGGCGTCGACGTTGACGGTGAACCCGAAATGGGCGGTGTAGAACGCGACGGCGGCGGCCACGTCGTCGACGAGGTAGCGGACTCCGGCGAGCTGGGTCGGTGCGGTCATGGCTGTGCCTCCTGGGACATGAGGACGGGCAACAGATAGCGGATACGGGTGTCGATCTCCTCGGCGGTCCGGGCGAACGCCGGGTAGCCGCCGTCGGCGGCCGGGTCGGGGATGCTCCAGTGGACGCGCCGCGGGTCGCCGCCGAAGCCGGGAGAGATCTCGCGGACCTTGTCGCACAGGCTGATCACGTAGTCGAACCGGCGGCCGGTCACCGTGTCGAGGTGCCGGGGACGCCGGCCGGACAGGTCGATGGCGTGCCGTTCGCGCAGCACCCGCACGGCGTCGGGATGCAGCTCGCGGCGGGGGTGGCTGCCCGCGCTCGTCACCTGGACGCCGCCGCCGGTGCGGTGGCGGAGCAGGGCCTCGGCGATCGGGGAGCGGGCGCTGTTGCCGGTGCAGGTGAACAGCACGGCGGTCCGGGCGGCGGACGCCGGAGGTGACGGCGGGGCCGCGGTGAGGCGCAGCGCCGGGTGCAGCGCCGCGCCGGTGGCGGCCAGCGCGCGGGCGCAGCCGTCGAGGTCCAGGTGGTAATAGGTGTCGCGGGCGTCGAACGTGCTGCGCCGGGCGGTGACCAGGCCGTCGCGCCGCAGCAGCCGCAGGTGGTAGGAGACCAGGTTCTGCGGCTCGCCCACCAATCCGACCAGCTCACGGACGCGGTAGTCGCTCGCGGCCAGCTCGGTCAGCAGCCGCCACCGCAGCGGATGGGCGGCCAGTCGCAGGAAGGCCGGAGCGGCCTGAGCCGATGCCACACCCCCAGAATACATCAAACTCATTTGATGCATTAGCCGGGCCCGGTCAGGAACCGCCGGGGACCACCAGACCGGACTCGTAGGCCAGGACCACGAGCTGGGCCCGGTCGCGGGCGCGCAGCTTGGCCATCGCGCGGTTGACGTGGGTCTTCGCCGTCATCGGGCTGATCAGCAGGTGAGCCGCGATCTCGTCGTTCGACAGGCCCCTGGCGACCAGGGCGACGGCCTCGCGTTCGCGGTTGGTGAGGTCGCGCAGCGTCTCGGGGGTGCCGGCGGTGCGCGGCTGGGTGACGTACCGGTGGATGAGCCTGCGGGTGATCGACGGGGCGAGCAGCGCGTCGCCCCGCGCGGCGACGCGCACCGCGTGCAGCAGGTCCTCGGGCACGATGTCCTTGACCAGGAACCCGGCCGCCCCGGCCCGCAGCGCCTCGAAGACGTGCTCGTCCAGGCCGTAGTTGGTCAGGATGACGACGTGCACCCCCGCCAGGGCCGGGTCGGCGGCGATGCGCCGGGTGGCCTCGATGCCGTCGACCACCGGCATGCGGATGTCGACCAGCGCGATGTCGGGCAGGTGTTCCCTGGCCAGGGCCAGACCCGCCGCCCCGTCGCCGGCCTCGGCCACCACCTCGATGTCGTCCTCCAGGTCCAGGAGCGCGCGGAACCCGCTGCGGATCAGCGGCTGGTCGTCCACCAGCAGGACGCGGATCATGACGCCCGGTCCACGGGCAGCTCGGCCTGGACGGTGAAGCCGCCCTCGCCACGCGGTCCGGCGTGCAGGCGGCCGCCGAGCGCGGTGACGCGCTCGCGCATGCCGAGCAGCCCGACCCCGGTCGTCGGGGCGGAGCCGGGCACGGCCCGGCCGTCGTCGTCGACGCGGACCTCCAGGGCGTCGGGGCGGCAGTCGATCCGGACCGACGCGGTGCCGGCGTCGGCGTGCCGCGAGACGTTGGTGAGGGACTCCTGGACGATCCGGTAGACGGTCCGGCTCACCGCCGCCGGCACGTCGTGACATTCCCCCTCGATCGTCAGCGTCGTGTCCAGGCCGATCGCGCGGGCCCGTGCCACCAGCTCGGGGACGTGCTCCAGGTCGCGCGGCGGGGCGGTGTCGTCGTCGCGCAGCGCGCCCAGGGTCGCGCGCAGCTCCCTGGCCGCCTCGCGACCGGCCTCCTGGATCGCCAGCAGCGCCTCCGGCACCTCCTCCCCGCGCCTGCGGGCCACGTGCACGGCGACCTCGGCCTGCAGCTTGACGATCGAGATCTGGTGGGTGAGCGCGTCGTGCAGCTCCCGTGCGATGCGCAGCCGCTCCTCGTCGGCGCGCCGCCGCGCGGTCTCCTCCCGGGTGCGCTCGGCCTCCTCCGCCCGCCGCTCGGCCTGCCGCAGCGCCTCCGCCGCCGCCCAGGCCGCGATCAGCCAGGCGATCTCCAGCGCGCCCCGGGACCTGGCGAACGCCTCACCCGCGCCCGCCACGCCCGAGACCAGCGCCGCGAAGGGCAGCGCGGCCAGCATGACCAGGCTCGCCACCACCGTGACGACGCGCCGCCCGGCCCGTACGGCGGCGTAGACCGCGAACAGGTACGCGACGACGAGCACGTCGAAGCCGGCCGCCTGATAGCCCACGGCGCACAGCCCGGTGACGGCCAGGACCAGGACCGGGGCCCGGCGGCGCGCGGCCAGCGCCAGGCCCCCGGCCGCCAGCAGCGCGTACCCGATCGGATGGGAACCGGAGTCCTGCGCGGTCGCCCCGGCGGCCAGCAGCGCCGCCGTCACCCCGGCGGCGATCGCCCAGTCGGCGACGACGGCCCGGCTCACTCCCATGCGCGCACCCTAGCCCGTCGTCCGCGCGACCGGCTCCTGCGGACGGATGAGAGTCCGGCTACCGCGCCCGCGGTAGCCGCGCGCGGCACACGGCGGCCGCGGTATCCGGTTGCCGCGCCCGCGGCAGCGCGAAGTGTCTCCGTGGGCCGGACGACCGGGGGCGGGTCCGGCGGACACCATCAAGTGACACGTCCCGTCGAAAGAGGAGGGCCTCATGCCGGCCAGATATGTGCTCGTCGTCGCGGGGGCCGCGCTGATCGGTGTCGTCGGGTTCGCCGCCCCGGCGCTCGCGGAGGTCGTGGTCGCGCCGGAGCAGTCCGGCGGCTACCTGACCCCCGGGCGGCTCTGGTCCCTGGTCGCCGGCGGGGTGGGGCTCGTCGGCGCCGTCGTCGGCGGCCTCGCGCTGCGCCGTCCCGCCGCCATGCGGTGGGGAGCCGTCGCGGCCCTGGTGGCGGGGCTGGCCGGGGCGGTCGGCGGCGGGCTGGTGGTGGCCGCCGCCGAGGGCGGCCCCGGCACCGGCTACGGCATCGTCGGCGGCTACGTCGCGCTGGCGGCGGGGCTGGTCGCGATGGCGCTCGGCGGGCTGGCGCTCGCCCGGACCCGCCGCACCGGCTGACGTCGCCGTCCGTATCATCGCGGCATGGCGCTGACTCCGGAGCTCACCCGGCGGGCGGTGCTGCTGGCCGCCGGGGGGCTGCTCGCCGGGTGTTCCCGGCAGCCCGAGGCCGACAGGTTCCACCTGCGGCTGGCCACCGGGCCGGCGGGCGCGGTGTACCGGCGCATCGGCGGTTCGATCGCCGAGCACCTCGCCGAGCAGGTGCCGGGCGTCACGGTGAGCACCGTGCCGAGCGGGGCGTCCACCGACAACATCCGGATGCTCAGGGCCGGCGAGGTGCACCTCGGGCTGACGAGCCTGGACGCGCTGATCAGGACCGACGGCAGCGCCCCCGCCGAGCTCTCGGCGGTGTGCCGGCTGTACGACAGCCACCTGCATCTGGTGGTCATGGCCGGTTCGGCGATCGAGGAGTTCGGCGACCTGGCGGGCAAGCGCGTCTCGCTGGGCGCCCGCGACTCGGGCACCGAGTTCACCTCGCTGCGGATGCTGGAGCTGGGCAAGACGGACATCGACGGCCGCTACCTGAGCCAGGCCTCGTCGGCGGCGGCGCTGCGCGACGGCGAGATCGACGCGATGTTCTCGCTGACCGGCGTCCCGACCCCGGCCATCACGGAGCTGGCGCTGGCGCACGCGATCCGGCTGATCCCGCTGGACACGCAGGCGGGCGCGCTCTTCACCGCCTTCCCCGGGCCCTACGCCCCTGCCATGATCCCCGCGACCGCGTACGCCGGGGTCCTGGCCACCCGCACCGTCGCGGTGCCGAACGTGCTGCTCGCCAGGAACGACCTGCCCGACGACCTGGTGTACGCGATCACCGACACGATCTTCACGCACACCGGCACGATCACCTCCGCCGGCCACGACGACACCGAGACCGTTCCCGAGGCGTGGCACATCAACGTGCGCACCGGGATCTCGACGGCGTCGGTCCCGCTCCACCCGGGCGCGGCCGCGTGGTTCCGCGGCCACAAACGCTGACCTCAGGCCGGGGCCGGATCCGACGGCGGCACCACCGGCAGCGCGACCACCGCGGCGAACCCGTACCCGGACCCGTCCGGGCGCGGCAGCCCGTCCTCCAGCCGCAGCTCGCCCCCGGCCGCGCCGACCAGGTCGGCGCAGATCGCCAGCCCCAGCCCGGTCCCGGACACGTTCTGATGGCGCGGCGACCGCCAGAACCGGCGCAGCGCCTGGGCCCGCTCGGCCGCGTCGATCCCCTGGCCGTCGTCGCGGACGGCGATCGTGACCACCCCGCCGTCGCCGGCGTCCGCCGCGCGGGCGCTCACCTCCACCATCCGCGCGCCCGACAGCCGCAGCGCGTTGCTGATCAGCTCGTCCAGGATGCTGCCCAGCCCGCCCGTCGGCTCCAGCAGCCGCAGCCCCGGCGGCACGTCCACGGCCAGTGTCTGGCCCGCCGTCGCCGTCAGCGCCCGCCACCGCTCCACCCGGGTCGCCAGCACCGCGTCGAGGTCGACCGGCGAGGCGGTCCGGATGCTCTCCATCCGCGCGCTGGCCTGCAGCGAGTTGAGCAGCCGCTGCATCGCCTTCAGCTCGTCCACCGCGACGTCGTACACCGGCCGCCCGCTGTCGGGCAGGTGCGGCTCCAGGCTCTCCACGGCCAGGCGGAGGCTGGTCAGCGGGTTGCGCAGCTGGTGCGAGGCGTCGGACACGAAGGCCCGCTGGCGCTGCACGGCGTTCTCGACCGCGTCCATCATGGTGTTGAACGACTCCGCCAGCCGCCGCAGCTCCGCCGGCCCGGCCTCGGCGTCGGCCCGGATGGTGAGGTCGCCCAGGGAGATCCGCGAGCTGGCCGCGTCCAGCTCCCGCACCGGCCGCAGCACCCACGCCGACACCGGCCAGGCGACGGCCACCAGCGCGACCAGCGGCAGCAGCCCCAGCCCGGCGAGCTGGGCCCAGCGGACGAGGATGCTCCGGCGCGTCTTCGACAGGTCGGAGATCGTCACGACGGCTCCGACGACCTCGCTGTCGCGGCCCACCGGCTCGGCGACCACCAGTGCGGAGTCGTCCCACGGCGCCCACTCGCCGGACGGCTCCGGCCGCCCGCCGGCCAGCGCCGCGGTCGTGATGCGGGGCAGCTCCGGCTCGTCCCGCGCCGCCTCGCGGTAGGCGTCCGTCGGCCCGAGCAGCACGGTGCCCGAGGAGTCGATCACCGCGACGGGGATGCCGTAGAGGTCGTGATAGCGCGCCAGCTCCTGCTGGAGCGCCTCGCTGCGCCCGGTCGACAGCGCGGTCTCGGCCAGCGACGCGAACCGGCCGACGTCGTTGAGCCGGTCGACGTACGTCTCCTGCATCTCCCGCTCGGCCACGGTGACGCTGAGCGGCACCCCGAGCGCCGTGACGAGCAGCACGGCCAGGGGCACCAGCACGACGAGCAGGCGGCGGTGCACGGCCGGTCAGCCGATCGGCTCCGGCCGGTCGGCCAGGAGCCGGTAGCCGACCCCGTGGACCGTGCGGATGACCGCGGCCGGGCCGATCTTCTGCCGCAACGCGGCGATGTGGGTGTCGAGCGTGCGGCTCGACGACTCCCAGGTGGCGCCCCAGATCTGGTCGAGGATGACGTCGCGGCTCACCACGTTGGGCGCCCGCCTGGCCAGCAGCAGGAGCAGGTCGTACTCCTTGCGGGTGAGGGTCACGGGCGTGTCGTCGACGGTGACCTCGCGGGTGCCGGCGCTGATCCGGATCGGGCCGGCGACGACGGGCTCGTCCTGGTTGCTCAGCGCGCGGGCCACCCGGGTGCGCCGCAGCACGGCGTCGATCCTGGCCAGCAGCTCGGGGATGCCGAACGGCTTGACGATGTAGTCGTCGGCGCCGGCGCGCAGGCCGCGGACCCGCTCGTGCTCCTCCGACCGCGCCGTCACGGCGATGACGGCGGTCTCCGGGCGGTCGCGCAGCTTGCGGATCACTTCGAGGCCGTCGCCGTCGGGCAGGCCCAGGTCGACCAGGACCACGTCGGACGGGGCGGCGCGCACGGCCTCGCCGGCGGTGGCGAGGCGGTGGACCTCGAAGCCCGCCTGGGACAGGACGGTCACCAGACCACGGGCCACGCGGTCGTCATCTTCGATGATGGTGATCCGCATACCGGATTGTACGGCCGGGCTCGACCCCTTGGTTAACCAGTTCTTGGGGTTTCTCTGACATTTCGCACATTCCTTGGGATTCCTTTAACACAACTCTCGCCTTCTCCAGCCCAAACTGAGGCCGCGCACTCACCGACGAAAGCGAATGCGCTGACGAGGAGGCCCCCCACATGAGTACGTTCCCCCGATACCGGGCCGCCGCGCGGATGATCGCCGCCATCGGCGTCCTCTCGCTGGCCGCCGCCTGTGCAGGCAACGGAGGCGGCGGCGGGACCAGCGGCGCCACCGCCGACGGCGGGTCCGGAGGCTACCCGGACCAGAACATCACGTTCGTCGTGCCGTTCAGCGCGGGCGGCCCGACGGACACCGTCACCCGCATGATCGCCGAACCGATGGCCGCCAAGCTCGGCGCCAAGATCGTCGTACAGAACGTCGAAGGCGCGGGCGGCACGGTCGGCGCCGGGGAGGTCGCGCGGGCCCAGCCCGACGGTTACACCGTGCTCATGCACCACATCGGCATGTCGACGGCGCCCGCCCTCTACCAGGACCCCGGCTACAAGCCGCTGGAGAGCTTCGAGATGGTCGGCCTCGTCACCGAGGTGCCGATGACGATCGTCGCCCGCAAGGACTTCGAGCCCGCGACGCTCCAGGACCTGGTGACGTACGTGAAGGCGAACGCCGACAAGGTCACCCTGGCCAACGCCGGCATCGGCGCCGCGTCCCACCTGTGCGGCCTGCTGTTCCAGACCGCCACCGGGGTCAAGGTCCAGGAGGTCCCGTACGAGGGCACCGGCCCGGCGCTGACCGACCTCGTCGGCGGCCAGGTCGACTTCATGTGCGACCAGACGACCAACACCAGCGGGCAGATCTCCGCGGGCGAGGTCAAGGCGTACGCGGTCACCACGCCGGAGCGGGTCAAGAGCCTGCCCGACCTGCCCACCACCACCGAGGCCGGGCTGCCCGACCTCAAGGTCAGCGTCTGGCACGGCCTCTACGTGCCGAAGGGCACCCCGCAGGACGCGGTCGAGAAGCTGTCCGAGGCGCTCAAGACGGCGCTGGCCGACCAGAAGGTCATCGACCAGATGGCCAAGCTCGGCACCGCGCCCGTCCCGGCCGAGGACGCGACCCCGCAGGCGCACCGGGCCAAGCTCGAAGAGCAGCTCACCACCTGGGGGAAGGTCATCTCCGACGCCGGGATCAAGGCCTCCTGAGGTGGAGCGCCGCCGATCCTTCCCCGACGTCCTCGCCGGGGGAATCTTCATCCTGCTCGGTGGCGCGTTCGTGGTGGGGTCGCTCGGCTACGAGCCGGGCACCCCGCTGCGGATGGGTCCGGGCGCCTTCCCCCTGCTGGTCGGCGCCCTCGTGGCCGCGCTCGGCCTGGCGATCGTCGTCAAGGGCCTGGTGGCCGGCGAGCTGATCGAGTTCGGGCGGGTCCCGTGGCGGGCGATCGCCGTGATCTCGCTCGCGCTGCTGTTCTTCGGGTTCACCGTACGCGGTCTCGGATTCGTCCCGACGTCGGCGGTGACCGCGCTGCTCACCACGCTGGCCAGCGAGCGCGTGCGGCCGCTCATGGCCCTCGCCGTGACGGCCGGGCTCACCGTGGCCGCCACGATCATCTTCGTCGTCGGCCTTCAGCTCCGGATCCCGCTATGGGGCCCGTGGCTGGGGTTCTGACGCGGCATCCGGACTGAGGCATGGAACTACTCGACAACCTCGCCCTGGGCTTCTCCACCGCCCTCCTCATCCAGAACGTCCTCTACTGCTTCGTCGGCGTACTGCTCGGCACCGCCGTCGGCGTGCTGCCCGGCATCGGGCCGACGGCGACGGTGGCGATGCTGCTGCCGATCACGTTCAACTTCGAGCCGGTCACCGCGCTGATCATGCTGGCCGGCATCTACTACGGCGCCCAGTACGGCGGCTCCACCACCGCCATCCTGATCAACCTGCCCGGCGAGTCGTCGGCGGCGGTCACCGCGCTCGACGGGCACGAGATGGCCCGGCAGGGCAGAGCCGGGGCGGCGCTGGCCGCCGCCGCGGTCGGCTCCTTCATCGCGGGCACGCTGGCCACCGTCGCGCTGGCCGTCGCCGCCCCGCCGCTGGCCAGGGTCGCGTTGCAGTTCGGGCCCGCCGAGTACTTCTCGCTGGTGCTGCTCGGCCTGATCGTGTCGATCGCGCTGGCCCGCGGCACCGCGCTCAAGGCCCTGGCGATGATCTTCCTCGGGGTCCTGCTCGGCACCGTCGGCCAGGACATCTACACCGGCACCCCCCGGTTCACGTTCGACCAGCGCGAGCTGTACGGCGGCATCGACTTCGTGTCGGTCGCCGTCGGCATGTTCGGCGTGGCCGAGATCCTGCGCAACCTGGAGAACGAGCACACCCGCGCCACGATCATCGGCAAGGTCAAGAACCTCTGGCCGACCCGCGAGGACCGGCGCCGGATGGTCGGCCCGATCCTGCGCGGCACCGGTCTGGGCGCCGCGCTCGGCGTCCTGCCCGGCGGCGGTCACGTGCTGGCCTCGTTCACCTCGTACGCCGTCGAGAAGCGCGTCTCGAAGCGGCAGGAGGAGTTCGGGCACGGTGCGATCGAGGGCGTGGCCGGGCCCGAGTCGGCCAACAACGCCGCGGCGCAGACGTCGTTCATCCCGCTGCTCACCCTGGGCCTGCCCGCCCACCCGGTGATGGCGCTGATGGTCGGCGCGTTCATCGTGCACGGCATCACCCCGGGCCCGAACGTCATCACCGACGAGCCGGCGCTGTTCTGGGGCCTGATCGCCTCCATGTGGATCGGCAACGTGCTGCTGGTGATGCTCAACCTGCCGCTGATCGGCATGTGGGTGCGCATGCTGCGCATCCCGTACCAGGTGCTGTTCCCGATGATCATCTTGTTCGCCTCGATCGGCACGTACTCGCTGGGGTTCAACGCCTACGACGTGTACGCGATCGTGCTGTTCGGGCTTCTCGGGTACGTGCTGATCAAGTGCGGGTGCGAGCCGGCGCCGCTGCTGCTCGGGTTCGTCCTCGGGCCCCTGCTGGAGGAGAACCTCCGGCGGGCGCTCATCATCTCCCGCGGCGACGCGTCGGTCTTCCTCACCCGCCCGATCTCCGCCGCGCTGCTGGCCGTGGCCGTCGCCGCCCTCGTCGTCGCCGTCCTCCCGGCCATCCGCAAGCGCCGCGAGCAAGTGTTCACCGAGGACGACTAGGTCCGGGAAGTGCGGGAGGAGGCGTCATGGGGGCCGTCTCCTCCCGCCCGGCTCACCAGTCCAGCCGTTCGGCCAGGAGCGCCTGCTGGGCCGGGTTGGCCGTCAGCGCCAGCGCCCGCTCGTCGGCCCGGCGCGCCTCCTCCTTCCGGCCCAGCTCGCGCAGCAGCTCGGCCCTGGTGGCGTGGAACAGCGGATAACGCTCCAGCGCCAGCCCGGCCAGCTCGGCCAGCGCCGCCTCCGGCCCCCGGACGTGCCGCAGGGCGACCGCCCGGTGCAGCCGGGTGACCGGCGAGGGCGCCAGCCGCAGGAGCATGTCGTACAGGACGAGGATCTGCGTCCAGTCGGTGGCCTCGAAGCTCCCGGCCTCCGCGTGACAGGCCACGATCGCCGCCTGCAGCTGGTACGGTCCCGGCCGGTGGTGGGCGCGGGCGGCGCGCGTCAGCAGCGCGGTGGCCTCGGCGATGGCGTCGTGGTCCCAGAGCGAGCGGTCCTGGTCGGCCAGCAGCACGAGCCGCCCGGCTCGGTCGAAGCGGGCCGCGGCGCGCGCCCGGTGCAGCCGGATCAGCGCCAGCAGCCCGGCCGCCTCCGGCTCCTTCGGCATCAGGTTCGCCAGCAGCGCGGCCAGCCATTCGGCGTCGTCCACCAGGTCACGCGCCTCGGCCCGCTCGGGCGTACTGCACAGGTAGCCCTCGTTGAACAGCAGGTAGACGACGGCCAGCACGCCGGCCAGCCGCTCGCCGAGCTCCTCCTCGCCGGGGACCCGGTACGGGATCCCGGCCTCGCCGATCTTCCGTTTGGCGCGGGTGATGCGCTGGGCCACGGTCGTCTCGGGCACCACGAACGCCGCCGCGATCTGCGCCGTGCTCAGCCCGCACACCACCCGCAGCGTCAGCGCGATCTGCGCCGCCCGGGACAGCGCCGGATGGCAGCAGGTGAAGACCAGCCGCAGCCGGTCGTCGCGGGGCGCCGGATTCGGCCAGGCCAGCCGGGTCAGCTTGGCGCGGTAGTTCGACTCCCTGCGCAGCACGTCCAGGCCCCGCCGCCGGGCCACGGTGAACAGCCAGGCGTCCGGCCGCTCCGGGATGCCCTCCTCCGGCCAGCGCCGCAGCGCGGTCTCGACCGCGTCCTGGACCAGGTCCTCGGCGGCGGCGAAGTCGCCGAGGAGCGAGACCAGGGACGCGGCCAGCCGGCCGGCGTGCTCGCGCACCACCCGCGCGAGCACCTCCTCGTGCGCCGGCTCTGTCACGAGACGGGGCGGATCTCCACGACCGGGCAGGCGGGCCAGGAGCGGACCATCGTCAGGGCCTCGTCCAGGTCGGCCACCTCGATCTCGGCGAACCCGCTGACCACCTCCTTGCCCTCGACGAACGGCCCGTCGGTGACGACCGGCTCCTCCCCGCCCAGGTCCACCGTGGTGGCGGTGTGCACGGGCGCCAGGTGGGAGTGGTAAGTGATCTTGTCGGCGTGGTCGGCGAACCACCTTCCGACGGCGGCGTAGGCGGCCTCGCGTTCCACGTCGCCCATCGCCTCGAGCTGCTGGGCGAACTCCTGGGTGTCGACGAACATGAGCACGTACTTCACGATGCCCTCCTCAGGGTGCCGGGAGCGGGATCGCCCCCTATTCACCTGACGATCGGCGCCCGCCCCGATACGACATCATCCGCCGGAACCCGTGCCGGTGACGACGCGATCCATCCTCTCCGCTTTCTCCAGATCCATCCTCTCCGCTTTCTCCAGCCGCGCGGCCCGAACCCCCATCGGCTACCGTCACCCACATGCCCCCAGCCTTGATCCCCAGCCCTGCCGAAGGTGTCTGGCATCTGCTCTTCATCCCCATCAGGGCCTACGCGCTGTGCTTCATCGTCGGCATCGGCTTCGGCATCTGGCTCAGCCGGCGCCGCTGGCGCGCCCGGGGCGGCGAGGAAGGGGCCATCGCCGACATCGCCGTGCCAGGCGTGATCTTCGGCCTGGTCGGCGCCCGCCTCTACCACGTCATCACCGACTGGCAGCTCTACTTCGGCCCGCGCGCCGTCAAGGAGCCCTACCAGGCGCTGTTCATCTGGGAAGGCGGGCTGAGCATCTGGGGCGCCGTCGCCCTGGGAGGCGTCGGCGTCTGGCTGACCTGCCGCCGCCGGGGCCTCTCCGTCGGCGCCATCGCCGACACGGTCGCCCCCGGCATCGCGTTCGGGCAGGCGATCGCCCGCTGGGGCAACTGGTTCAACCAGGAACTGTACGGCTCGCCCACCACACTCCCGTGGGGCCTGGAGATCGACGCGGCCCACGGCGGCCGGCCGGGCGAGCTCTACCACCCGACGTTCCTGTACGAGTCGCTCTGGAACGTCGCACTCGGATTCATCCTCATCCTGGCCGGCCGCCGCCTCGCCCTGGGCCACGGCCGGCTGTTCGCCCTCTACGTCGCCGGCTACACGCTGGGCCGGTTCTGGATCGAAGGCCTGCGCATCGACCCGGTCGGCGGGGTGGACCACGCGGTGACGTTCCTGGACCTGCGCATCAACCAGTGGACCTCGATCGCCCTGTTCGCCGGAGCCCTGATATACCTCTGGGCCACCCGCCACAAGGACAGGAGCCCAGCGGAAGCCTCCACAACCTGAGGCCGCTTGCCGGTCTCCACCGGGTCCTTGCCCGTCTTCAGTCCGACGAAGGACCTGGGGATCACCGCGACCGTTCAAGCTCGTCCTGATCGAGGGAGAGGAAGGCGAGCCGACGCGCATGGACCGCCTGGGCGTCAAGGCCGACGCCGACGCCCTGGGCGCCTCCGCCGTCCCAGGCCGGAACCGTTCCTGACCGTTCAGCTCCGCTCTTCCGCGAGCGGGCGCGACGGCGTGAGCGCCGCCGACAGCGCCCAGCGGCCCGGGCCGAGGGCGGCGATGAGGAGGAAGCCCCAGCAGAACAGCGCGGCCTTCTCGCCGCCGTTCTCGATCGGGAACAGCGCGTGCGGCTGGTGGACGACGAAGTAGGCGTACGCCATCGTCCCCGAGCAGACGACGGCGGCGGCGCGGGCAGCCAGCCCCAGCAGGACGAGGGTGCCGCCGACGAGCTGGATGACGGCCGCCCACCAGTCGGGCCACTGCCCGACGCCGGGCACCTGGCCGTGCGGTCCGCCGAGCACGTCGAAGAGCGTCGCCGCGCCGTGGCAGGCGAACAGCAGACCGATCACGATCCGGTACAGAGCCAGGAACAGTCCTCGATCCTTGATCCACGAATCCACAGTGGCGCCCTTCCTATCGGATAATTTGGGAGCGCTCCCAAACGCAGGTTCCCCAGCGCGGGGACACGCTGTCAATCACGCCCCACCCGCCGGACCGGTCCCGCGACGCCGCCACGAGGCCGAACACCCGATTAGATGCTTGAAAATTTCACCAGTCCAGGCGACACCTCACCGCCCCGGTGATAGATGTCGTTACGTGCCCGATGTTCGGCTGCGCACGACCTTCCGCTACATCCACGAGCCCCTGCCGGCGGACGAGGACGTCTTCCCCATGCTCGGCAACCAGGCGTTCGTGGACGAGCTCAAGCAGCGCCTGCGCAAGTCCGAAGGCGGCACGTTCCTCGTCACCGGATTCCGCGGGGTGGGCAAGAGCACGGTCGTCGCCAGGGCACTGCACGCCATCGAGAAGGACGCCGAACCGGGTGAGATCGTCGTCCCGATCACGGTCAACGTGGCGCGGCCGATCTCGCCGGAGCGGCTGCTGTTCGCCGTCGTCCGCCGTACCTACGAGGAGCTGGCCGATCGCGGCCTCCTGAGCCGGATGACCCCCGCCGTGCAGCGGGCGCTCATGCTCGCGCACATCCGCACCTCGTACGGGCTCAAGCAGACCTCGTCCGACGCGACCGAGAACGCCGCCAACCTGACGCTGGGCATGGGCGAGGCGGCCAAGAAGATGGCCGGGCCGCTGGCGTTCGTCGCGCCGGGGCTCGGCCTGTCGCGCAAGCGCACGCGTTCGATGGCCACCGAGGCGTCGTTCCTGACCTACTCCGACACCGACGTCGAGCACGACCTGCACCGGATCGTCTCGCTGATCGGCATCCCGGCCACCCGCCGGTGGTGGCGCCGGCGGCCGGGCAGCCGCGTCCACCTGGTGATCGTGCTGGACGAGGCCGACAAGCTGACCGGGACGCCGGAGGGGCTGCGCGCCTTCGAGCTGATGCTCAACACGCTGAAGAACGCGCTCACCATGCGGGGCGTGCACTTCCTCATCGTGGCCGGGCCCGACCTGCACGACCACGCCATCCGCGACGTCAGCCGGGGCAACAGCGTGTACGAGAGCGTGTTCGCCTGGCGCATCTACGTGCCGTGCATGTGGGAGGCTCCCGAGCGCCTGCTCGCCGCCCTCCTGTCCGACACGCCGGACGAGGCCGAGCTGCGCCGGCTGACCTGCTATCTCCGGTTCAAGGCACGCGGGGTGCCCCGGCGGCTGCTGCAGGAGTTCAGCGAACTGGTCGGCTGGGAGGGCGACCAGCCGTACCTGCGGATGACGGCGACGGACCGCGAGCGCGTCGCCGTCTACGCGGCCATGGAGGACGTCCTTCACGAGTATCACCAGGCCAGCGGGCGGGAGAGGCTGCTGGCCGTGCCCCTCGACAAGGACCGCTGGCGGATGGCGGGCTACTACGTCCTCGACTGGGTGCTCAGGACGGACGGCGAGGTGTTCTCGATCGAGGACATCCTGCGCGCGGGCGAGCTCGACCCGCTGCTGCACGTCGCCCACACCGAGCTGGAGCAGCTGCTGGGCCATCTGGTCAAGCGGCAGGTCATCCAGATCGTCCGGCAGGCGGGCGCCGAGTCGACCCTGATCGGCAACACGCCGGCGGCCCAGCTCACCAGCTACACGCTGGCCGACGATCTCCGGCGGCGGCTGCTCGGCCTGGCCCTGCACAGCGAGTCCGAGCGGGCCGCGCTCGACGTGTCGCTGCTGCTGCCGTCCGCGGAGGACGAAGCTCCCGTACGGAGCGTGATCCGGGTGATCGGCGGCCGGTACGACCTGGTCGAGGTGATCGGGCAGGGCGGGATGAGCTCGGTCTACAAGGCGTGGTCGCGTACGGACCAGACGTTCGTCGCCGTGAAGCTGATCAGGACCGACGTCGGCGGGGAGGGGATGCGCTGGCGCTTCGAACGGGAGATCGAGCTGGCGCGGCGGCTGGACCACCCCGGGATCGTCCGCACCCTGGACGTGGTGCGGGACGAGCAGGAGCTGGCCCTGGTGATGGAGCTGGTGGCGGGCCCCACGCTGCAGGAGCAGGTCGCAGAGCGCGGTCCGCTGCCGCAGGCCGAGGTGACCGCGCTGGGAGTGCGCCTGGCGGAGGCGCTGTCCTACATGCACACGCTCGGCGCCTTCCGGCTGGATCTCAAGCCGTCCAACATCATCCTCGCCGACGCCGGCCCGAAGATCGTCGACGTGGGCATCGCGAAGACCGCTCACGACTCCGAGACGACCTCGCCCCACCTCCTGGTGGGCACCCCGTCGTACATGTCGCCCGAAGGGGCCACCGGGGTGAAGCAGGACATCAGGTCGGACATCTACGCCCTCGGCCTGGTGCTGGGCTTCGCCGCCACCGGCCGGGCCCTGGCGGGCAGCGGGAACGTGACGGACGTGCTCCTCCGCATCGTGCAGGGGCGTCTCGACCTCGACGGCCTCGAACCGCCCCTGCTCGACGTGGTGGCGCGCGCCACCCGGCATGACCGCGCCGAGCGCTTCCAGCATCCGGACGAGCTGCGGGCCGCGCTGCTCGGGCAGGCGTTCCCGCCGAGCCCCGGCGGCGCCCGGACGCAGGCGGGCCGGACCGCCTTCATGATCGACGGCGTGCACTGCCCGAACGGGCACTTCACCGACGGCGCCCGCCCCGCGTGCATGGTCTGCGCGGCGGAGCTGGGCCCGGATCCGGTCCGGCACTGGATGGCCCGCCCCGTGCTGGGCACTCTCGTCCTCGACGACGGCCGCGAACTGCCCCTCGACGGTGACTACCTCATCGGCTCCGCCCCGAAGACCCGGGCGGGCACCCGTACGGTGAAGCTGGCCGGCATCGACGAGCACCACCTGTCCATCCGGCTGGACGGATGGCGTGTCCTGGCCCGCGACCTCGACACCACCGGCGGCACGGCGCTCGCGAACACCGAGCACGGCACCTTCCACCAGCTCCCACCGGGAGCGACCGTGGGCCTGCACCCGGGGATGGTGCTCCAGCTGGGCCGCCGGGCGACGATCCGCTACCGGGGCCGCCAGTCCTGACGCGCCGTCACCGGCGGACGCGATAGAGCAGGTGCAGCACCCGGTCGCCCTGCACCACCGCGTGCGGGTCCTCCAGCAGGTGCTGAGAGTCGACCGGCCCGAAGTAGCGCTTGCCCGAACCGAACAGCACCGGCACCACGTCCATCGCCACCTCGTCCACCAGCCCGAGCGCGAGCGCCTGCCCGCCGACGTCGCCCGCCGCCACGGCCACCAGGCGGTCCCCCGCGAGTTCCTTGGCCCGGGCGACCGCCCGCGCCACGTCGTCGACGAAGTGGTACGACGCCTCCGGATGCCAGCCCTCCGGCTTGGGCCGGTGCGACACCACGACCACGTGCTCACCGGTCGGCGGCTTCGCGTCCCAGCCGTTCGTCATGTCGAACAGGTGACGGCCGATCACCATCGCCCCGATGCCGTCCCAGAACGGCTGGACGTACCCGGCCGAGGCCCGCGAGATCTTGAGCGCGCCGCTGTCGCCGAGCGGGACGTCGCCGTTGTAGTACCAGTCGAACAGGGGGCCGATGTCGTCGTTCTTGTCGGCGATGAAACCGTCGACCGACACGACGGCGTGCGTCACCACGATGCCCATGATGTTCTCCCAAGGTGTCAGGACCATGTCTTCCTTTCACCTATGCGTCGACGGGACACCGCCGGGATCGACATCGCCGGGAAGATTCTTTCCGTCTACCACGCCGCGAGCAGTTCCGCCGGTCCGAACGCGGCGTCGAGTCCCGCGCAGTCGCCCCCGCCGCGCGAGATGGCGACGACGGGGATGGGCTCGGGCTCCTTGGCGATCGGCGCCCGGTCCGCACCCACGACGTCGATGTCGTCTCCCGGGATGACCAGGCTCAGCGCAGTGTCGCGGTGAAGGTGCGGCCGTAGGCGTGGCGGGTCGTCGCCTGGATCAGCGTTCCGCCCGGCACCCGTCGCACCTTCACCCCCTCGTCGGCCGAGTCGACCCGCAGCCGCGGCCCGGGGAGCACGACGCCGACCCGGTCCTGCTTCATCGTCGGGTCCGACAGCGCGACCATCGTGCGTTCCCCCGACCGTACGATGACCGAGGCCGGCCCGTCGACGAGCAGCCGCCCGGCCAGGCGCGGCCCGGCGGTGAAGACGTTGGCCGCCACGATCCCGAGGCCCTGGTGCTGGATCGCCTGGATGTGCCGGTCGTTGGCCAGCACGGTCAGGGGTCCGCGCGCGTACCCGCGCAGCCTCGTCTCGGTCGCGCCGGGCACCAGCGCGTAGGCGATCCCCGGGACGCCGCCTCGCGCGGGATGCGTGACCGAGGCGGTGAAGACGTTCTTGGTCACGAGGGTGTCGGGATTGCTCGTACGGACGACTCTGCGGCTGCGGGTCACCGTCTCCAGCCCGGCGGTGACGGGCTGCCTGGTGAGGAAGGCGTAGCCGACGGCGGTGCCGCGGGTGTCGTTGGCGTACCTCAGCCACCGCACGGGCGCGGCGTCGCCCGCCTGCCACGCTCCCCCGCCCCAGCGTTCGCCGCTGACGGCGACGGCGTCGCCGGGCGCGGCGATGCGGCTGTCCACGGTCGTGACCGCGTCGCGCCCGCCCTGCCCGGAGACCCCCGCCACCAGCACCGCGATCTCGTCGTCGAGCATGAACCACGACTTGACGGCCCGCGCGTTCTGATAGGTCACGAAGTCCTCGGGCAGCAGGCCCTCCCGCTTGGCGGTCCAGGCCACGTCGTCGGACTGCACGAACCCGGCCGCGCCGTACCCGTCCAGCGTCGCGCCGCCGGAGAACGCGTTCTCGCCGCGCGGGAAGTACACGTACGTGTTCTGCGACTCCGACGACGAGGTGAAGCCGAGCGGATGGCCCGGGTTCTCGTACCAGAACCGGCCGTACAGCTCGGGCACCGTCCGCCGCTCCTCCACCGGCGCGGTGATCCCGGCCAGCCGGTACGGGGAAACGGTGGTGAAGTAGTCGACCCCGAACGCCTCCCGCTGGTCCTCACCGGCGAGATAGAGGTAGTAGGCCCCGTCGCCCTGGAACCAGGGCATGAGGTTCTCGCCGTTCATGTACTCGTACTTGCTGATCCGGTCCGAGCTCCGCGCCAGCGCGAACGCGTACCCCGGTCGCCGGTGCACGGTCCGGTCCATCGCGTTGAAGGCCACGGACCGCGCGGGCGGGTTCAGGTCGGCGGCCGGGACGGCGGGGTCGGCGCGGATGGCCGCGTACCGGGCGATGCTGACCGGGGAGACGAAGGCGGCCGTGTCGGCGGCCGGCAGGTGCTTGACGTACTTCCTCAACGCCAGCGCGCCGTCACCGCCGACGTGGTCGGCCAGGTCGGCGATGGCCTCCACGATCACCCCCACGTCGGCGTACCCGGTCTGGGGACGGGAGACGGCACGCCCCTTGACGATCTCCATCATCCAGCCCTCGAAGATCAGCGGGGCGAAGCCGTCGGTGATCCACCGGTACACGACGTCGGCCAGGCCGGAGGGGCTGCCGGTCGTCGCGCCTTCGAGCACCTTGAGGGTCTGGACGACGCGGGTCAGCAGGATGCGCCCGTACGAGCCGGTGTAGGCGACGGAGTGGTGCTGGATGAAGGAGCCGTCCTGGTAGTGGCCGTCGGTGACGCCGTGCCGCAGGTCGTACGGGTCGACGGTGGCGAAGACGGTGGCCTGGTCGGCGATGGCCTTGGCGACGCGGGCGTCGTCGGCGGTGAGCGCGCCCTGGAGGATGCGGTTGGCGGTGATGTCGGCGAGGTTGGCGCCGGTGTGGAAGCGGGAGTCGAGGTCGACGTCGCCGTTCTCGCCGTTGCGGAGGTAGGCGTCCATCGTGGCGAGGTACGTGCCGGTCAGGTCGGGTCGTTCGGCCCGCACCAGGTCGGACAGGAGGACCAGGGTCCGGGTGGCGTGGGTGGGGATGCCGATCTCCCAGTTGTGCCAGTTGCCGTAGTAGCCCGCCGTCTGGTCGCCGAAGTGGCGTTCGTGCAGCCAGTGCAGGCCGTCGGCGACCCGGCGCTGGACGGTGACGTCGCCGTCGAGTTCGCCGCCGGGGGTGCGGGTGGCGAGCGCGATCTCGTACAGGTACTGGAAGGCCTGCCGGAGCGCGACGTCGTCGGAGCCGAGCGCGAGACCGGCGAACAGCTCGCCGTCGCCCGCCTGGTCCATGGCGGCCAGGCGCTGCCTGGCGGTTCTGAGCACGGCGGCCAGCTTGGCGGCGACCTCGGGGCGGGTGTTGGAATCGGGGGTGCCGGCCAGCATGGCGACGGTGTTGGCGAGCAGCCGGCCGTGGTCGGTCCCCGAGACCGCCCGGGCTGGGGGCGCCAGGGAGAGCAGACCGGCGGCGGGGATCAGGGAGAGAACCTGGCGGCGGGACAGGTACGGCACGGCGAGCTCCAGGCGGGTCGGTGACACCCCACATGATCCCTATTCGCCGCGTTGAAATCTATAGTCAGACTTCTCCATGCGTGCGAAAAAATCTTTCAGTCGGCGGCGTACGACAGGGTCACGGCGTCCGCCGGCAGCGTGATCTGGTTCCGGGCGTGGCAGCCGGCCTGGTGGGTGGCGAGGTCTGCGCCGCATCCCGCGCGGACGAGGTCGGGGCCGTCGACGTCGCTGATCCCGCAGCGCTGATCTTGCATGACGCGCATTGATGCGTATTGTGTACGTTTGAGGTCACTGTCTCTTCGCCCACGGGTGCCCGCCCGGGAACAGGATGCGTAGATGAGCGACGACACCCCGCAGGCCGCGGCGGACTCGCCGAGTTCGAGCCCCACGGCGATGCGCCGGATCATCCCCGCGGACATGCTGGAGCGCGGCCAGTGCCCGTTCGACCCGCCGCCCGGCCTGCGTGCGCGGCGCGGCCAGGGCGCGGTGCAGCCGCTGCCGCTGGCCAACGGCGCGCAGGCGTGGCTGGTGACCGGATTCGAGGAGGCGCGCACCGTACTGTCGGATCCGCGGTTCAGCGCCGACAAGATGCGTCACCGCGACGCCACGTCGCTGCAGCCGCACGAGGTGGACGCGCCTCCCGCCCCCGAGCCGCCCGCCACCCGGGAGGACGGGTTCTTCGTCTTCATGGACCCGCCCGAGCACACCCGGCTGCGGCGGCTGCTGACCGGCCAGTTCACCGTGCGCCGGATGAAGGCGCTGGAGTCGCGGGTCACCGAGATCGCCGTGGAGCACATCGAGGCGATGAAGGCGGCCGGCGACGAGGCCGACCTGGTGCCGGCGTTCGCGCTGCCGCTGCCGTCACTGGTGATCTGCGAGCTGCTCGGCGTCGACTACGCCGACCGCGCCTCGTTCCAGGAGCACACCGCCATCGCGCTCAACACCTCCTCCGACCCCGAGAAGCGCGCCCTGGCCGGGGCCGAGCTGTACGGGTTCATGCAGCGGCTGGTCGCCCACAAGCGCGACAACCCGGCCGACGACCTGCTGTCCGGGCTGGTCCATGACGCCGACCCGCCGCTCACCGACGCCCAGCTCGTGGACGTCGCGCTGGTCCTGCTCGGGGCGGGCCACGAGACGACCGCCAACCAGCTGAGCCTGAGCATGTTCGCGCTGCTGGAGAACCCCGACCAGCTCGCCGCGCTGCGCGAGGATCCCGCGCTGATCGACAACGCCGTCGAGGAGCTGCTCCGCCACCTGAGCATCATCCAGCTCGGCGTCAGCCGGGTCACCACCGAGCCCGTCACCCTCGGCGGCGCGGACATCCCGGGCGGCGCCACGGTCGTGGTCGCCACCCCCGAGGTCAACCGCGACGCCCAGCACTGGCCGGACCCCGACCGGCTCGACGTGCACCGCCCCCGCACCCCGCACCTCGCCTTCGGCCACGGCGTCCACCAGTGCCTCGGCCAGCAGCTCGCCCGGGTCGAGATGCAGATCGGGCTCCGGGAGCTGATCACCCGCCTGCCGGGCCTGCGCCTGGCCGTCCCGGCCGAGAAGGTCCCGCTGCGCAACGAGATGCTGATCTTCGGCGTGCACGAGCTGCCGGTGACGTGGTCATGAGCGCCCGGGTCGCCGTCGTCACCGGCGGCGCGTCGGGCATGGGCCTGGCCGTCGCCGCCGAGTTGTCCGCCCGCGGCCACCGGGTCGCCTCGCTCGACCTCGACGAGACGCCGGGCGACGGGCTCGGCCTCCGGGTCGACGTCACCGACCGGGGGGCCGTGGACCGGGCGCTCGCCACCGTGCGGGCCGAGCTCGGACCGGTCGGCATCGTCGTCACCAGCGCCGGGCTGGCCCCGTTCACGGACTTCACCGCGATCACGCCCGAGGTGTGGCAGAAGGTGCTGGCCGTCAACCTGACCGGCACGTTCAACGTCATCCAGGCGGCGATCCCCGACATGGTCGCCGCCTCCTGGGGGCGGGTCGTGACGATCTCGTCGGCGGCCGGGCAGAACGGCTCGCCCCGGCAGGCGCACTACGCCGCGTCCAAGGGCGGGGTGATCGCCCTCACCAAGGCCCTGTCCTGGGACTACGCGCGCCTCGGGATCACGGCGAACTCCATCGCGCCCGGCCCCGTCGACACCCCGATGGCCCGGCGGGCCCGCGACGACGGGAACATGCCGGACAACGAGACCCTGGGATCCTTCGTACCCGTGGGGCGGGTCGGCACCGTCGAGGAGATCGCCGCGGCCTGCGCCTACCTGTGCTCCGAGGCCGCCGGGTACGTGACGGGCCAGGTGCTCGGGGTGAACGGCGGGCTGGTCCTGTAGCGATGGGCACTCCGGCACCCGCCGTCGGGCGGCGCGAGCGCAAGAAGCAGGCCACCCGGGCGGCGCTGCGCGACGCGGCGCTGCGTCTGGCGATCCGCGACGGCGTCGAGAACGTCACCGTCGAGCGGATCGCCGACGAGGCCGACGTCGCCCTGCGGACCTTCTTCAACTACTTCTCCAGCAAGGAAGAAGCCGTGGTGGCCACCGTCTCGTCGGCGGCGGAGGCGCTCATCGCCGAGTTCCGCGCGCGGCCGCGTACGGAATCCGTCCTGCGGGCCTTCCGCGAGGCGGTGCTGGTCATACTCAACGAGAGCGACGCCGCCAACCGCGACTATCTCGCGGTGGTACGGCTGATCAAGCGGACGCCGTCACTGGTGCCGCAGCAGCTCGCCGTGCTCGCCGCCCAGGAGAAGGCGCTCGCCGACGCGATCGGGGAACGGGTCGGGTCGTCGGACTCCGTGTATCCGGCGGTGTGCGCGGCGGCCGTGCTGGCGGCGCTGCGCATCGTGGTGGACCAGTGGCAGGAGCCGGAGCGGGTCCCGTCGGCGGCCGTGCTGGGCCGCCGGATCGACCTGGTCATCGCCGAACTCGCCACCGGGCTCGACCGGCCCTGACTACTGCCGCGCGAACGCCTTCCGGCACTGCGCCAGCGCCTCCCGTACGGCTGGATTGTGGGTGTTCTTCCAGACCAGGGCGAGCAGGGCGGGTCGTTCGACGTCGGCGATGACGCGCGCGGTGAGGCGGTCGCGGTGCTCCTCGGCCATCGACTCGCTGAGGATGCCGACACCGAGCCCGCGGGCGGCCAGGTCGGCGATGGCGTCCGCGGCGCCGGCCTGGAACGCGATCACCGGATACCGGTCCGCCGCCTGGCATCCCTGGTCGAAGACCGCGCGCAGGCCGGTGCCCTGGGGCATGCAGATGATCGGGTACGAGGTGAGCTCGTCGAGCGTGACCCGCGGCCGGTCCGCCAGCGGATGGCCGGGCGGCACCGCGGCGACCAGGCTCTCACTGATGATCGTCATCAGGTCGAGCCCGTCGTGCTCGGCGCTGCCGGTGCCGACGAGGGCCAGGTCGATGGTGCCCGCCCGGACGCTCTCGACGAGCTCGTCGGAGTTGCCCTCCAGCAGCGCGATCTCCACGTTCGGGTGGGCGCGGTGAAAGGCGGCGAGTGCGTCGAACAACGGCGTGACGGTGCAGCCGAGCACCATGCCGACGGTGAGCCGGCCCCGGATCAGGCCCGTCACCTCCCCGACGGCCCGGCCGACGTTCTCGGCGGCGGCGAGCGCGGCGCGGGCGTGGTCGAGCGCGGCCTTGCCGGCGACGGTGAGGGTGACCGTGCGGGAGTGGCGGTCGAACAGGTCGGCGCTCAGCTCGCGTTCGAGCCTGCGGATCTGGGCGCTGACGCCGGACTGGCTGATGTGGACGCGTTCGGCGGCGCGGGTGAAGTTGCGCTCCTCGGCGACGGCGACGAAGTATTCCAACTGCCGCAGTTCCATAAGCTCAGATTCTAGTTCGTATGAGAACCATCTGTTGGACTTCTGGCCGTGGAGACGGCGATGCTGGAGACATGAGCGCACACGAGAAGGCCATGCGGCCCGAAGACATCACCCGCCTGTTCGTCGAACGGTCCAACGCCGGCGACGCGGCCGGGGTCGCCGCCCTGTACGAGGAGGACGCGGTGCTGGCGTACCCGCCGGGGAGCCAGACGGTGGGGCGGCAGGCGATCCAGGCCCTGTGGGAGAAGGTGCTGGCCGGCCGGCCGCACTTCACCCCGGAGGAGCCGCTGCCCACCCTGGTCTGCGGCGACCTCGCCCTCACGTCGACCCCGCCCAAGGACGGCGCCGGCGCCCGGGCCCAGGTGGTGCGCCGGCAGCCCGACGGGAGCTGGCTGCGCGTCCTCGACCAGCCCGAGTTCGTGTCCCCGGGGTAGGACGACGCCTCCCTCCCCCGAATCTGATTGCTGATGAAGGGCCGTCGGCCTGGCAGCGGCTTCCAAGTGGGTCACAAGGCGCTCCGCCTATCTCTAGAGGTGATCACTTCACCGACCACCCGGAGTTCCCATGCGTCTGGTCGCTTTCCTCGCCGCCCTGGCCCTCCCCTTCACCCTGGCCGCCCCGGCCGCCGCCGACCCCACGTCCTGGAAGTGGCGGACCGTCTACTCCGCCGACGGCAAGGCCGGCGCCTGGGGCAAGGTGTCGGTCGGCCAGTCCGGCTTCGTCGTCCGCGGCAACGTGCGGGACGTCCCCGGCAAGGCCTGCTCCTGGGCGATCCTCCGCGCCCAGAGCGCGACCAACGGCCGCTGGAAGGCCCACGGCTTCTACTACTGCAAGCCCGGCATCGGCACCTTCCGCAAGAACTACGGATCCGTGCTGCAGATCAAGGTCCAGGTCTGCCGGGGCACCGCCAAGCAGCCCACCGGGTCGTGCTCGAAGCAGCGGACCATCTTCACTCAGGGCGGCTGAGACAGCGGCCAACGGTGGTAGCGGGCGGCGCGGGCCTCGTCCTCGGTGCAGAAGAAGCGACTGTCCAGCGGCGTCACCTCGTACTCCGCGCTGCTGGGCACGGTGTAGCTCCTGGCGGAGGCGAAATCCGTGGCGACGATCGGCAGCCCGCCGCACCTGATCAGGTGGATCGGGAAGGTCGCCATGGCGGTGGTGACCGGCACGATGAGCGCGACCACGTACATCACCAGCGCCGCGGCGAGCGCCCGCAACCAGTCGGGCGACAACCTGAACAGCGCGAGCGGGATGAGCCCCAGGACATAGGCCAGTACTAGCAGCGCCAGGTACCAGCCCAGGAAGGCCACCGGCCTTTGCAGGAACGACGCCACCACCGCCAGCCCCGCCATCGGGACAACCAGGACGAACGCGGCCGACCACGCACTCGCCACGGCGAATCGCCTCATAGTCGAGTATGACTGGCCGAGCCAAGGGTTCGTTCATCGTCGACTGAGCGGCATCATGACTACGCTCCGAAGTACGATGAACACGCTCACGGCCTGGCCGCGCGGCGCCTCCTGGAGGAGATCATGAAATCCACCGCCTGGCCGGTCTACAGCCCGTTCGCGCGCGAACACTACGGCCGCGGCCTCGAAGAGGGCCAAGCTCAAGGCAAGGCAGCAGGCCGAGCCGAGGGCAAGGCCGAGGGCGTGGCAGAAGGTAAGGCGGAGGAGGCTGGGCGGTTGGTGCTGCTTCTGCTGGAGACCCGGGGCTTCGAGCTGTCGGACGACATCCGGGCCCGCATCACCGCCTGCACCGACCTGGACCAGCTCGAAGGCTGGGCCACCCGCGCCGTCACCGCCCAGACCGTCGACGACCTGTTCCGATGATGGAGGCGAGGTAGTCCAGTTCAACCCCGGGCGGGGGTGCGGAAGACCTGGCGGCCGTGCCAGCTGATGTGGTCCTGGCCGACCGCGTCCAGGCCCGGCTGGGGGTCCCGTACCGGGCGCCCCGCCAGCGAGAGCACCATGTCGCGCGACGCCTGCGACCGGCCCACGAACCTGGCCGAGACGGCGATGGCCCGCTCCTCGGTCAGCCCGAGTACGCCCTTGTCGAACAGCTTGTGGTGGATCGCGCACAGGCACAGCCCGTTGACCAGGTCGTCGGGCCCGTCGAAGGCCCACCAGCGGACATGCGCCGCGTCCAGGCCCACCACCGCACCACCCAGCCAGCCGTCGTACGAGCAGAACGCACAGCAGTACTCGTACGCCATGAGCACCCGGTCACGGAAACCCGGGTCGCGGCGGGCGGCCGGCGGCTTCCTGATCTCTTGGCCGGTTTCCGGTGTCTCCAGGTCGAGGCCGACCAGGGTGCACAGGTCGGTGTGGAGGGACGGGGCGAAGTTGGCGTCGAGAAGACAGCGGGCGATCCGGGCCAGCAGCCCGGGCTCCTCCGACAACGCCCGGGCCAGATCGGGGTGAAGCCGGCCGCTGGCCTGACTGTCGCGCAGCCTGCCCAGTTCAGGGCCAGGACTGCCCGGACCGTGCCGGGTCTCGACCAGCCACAGGCCGTCGCTGGTCAGATGGTGGAACGGGTAGCCGGGGCTGGTGTCGCGGGGCGGACCGTACTCCTTGAGCAGATTCTTGAGCTCGGCTTCCGCGGCGCTGAAGGGGATGGGCCGGTTGCCGTGACGCTGGAACCGGCCCAGCGCGCACAGCAGGAGGAGCGGCTTGTGCGGCGCCCGTTCGCCGCCTCTGGTCCAGCGCCGGATCTTCCGGTTCTCGAAGGATGTGGAGGCATTCGACCATCACCCGCGAGATCAGTGGCTGGGAAGAGCAAGTTTCAGGTGGAGTGCCTCCACTCCACCCCCGGCAGGTCTTCCAGCAAGCCATCGAGACGGCGCAGCATGACTGCCCGATCTTCGGTGGCCACGCCGATGCGGTGGAAAGGCAATCCGCCGGCGGTGAGCTCTTCTTCCAGCCGCGACTGCGCCGCTGCCGCGACCGTGAAGACGAGCTGGAAGTCGACGGAATCCCCCAAAACCATACCCACGGGATCGGCGCCTCCGAGCTTGGCCACCTCGGCCACCACGTCCGCGATGGGTAGCGTATCCTCCTCGACCAAGAATCCCACTCCGCTCAAGGTGGCGATCGTCTGTATTCCAGCCTTGAGCCCGTCTGATGAGTCCTGGCAGCTGGTGACCACGCCGCTGCGGCTTAGACACCGGCCGTGCCGGACAAGCGCTTTCGGGCGTTTCCAGGCACCGATCAGCTCCTCTTCCATGCCGTCGAGCCTGGTTGCACCCGTACTCACGATCTTGCTGAAGTACAGTTGTGCGGCGGCGGCGATCCCGGTGGGGCCGGTGATGTACAGCAGGTCTCCTGGACGCGCACCGTTTCTACGCAACGACCGTCCCGGCTCGACCACACCCATCGCGCTGGCGGAAAGGATCAGACGCTCGGCAGTGCCGATGTCACCGCCGACATTGGGGGCTCCGACGCTTGCGCAGGCATCCCGGACACCCTCTATGACCTGGCTGAATACATCATCCGGCATGTTTTTGGGGTATCGGATCACAGATAGCAGGGCTATCGGATGGGCGCCCATGGCGGCGATGTCGCTGAAGTTCGCGATTGCCAGGTAGTAGCCGATGTCATATTCGTTCAGGTGGCCAAGCTCGTAGAGCTGGAACTTGGGACCACGGACATAGTCGGATCCCAGAACCAGCTCTTGGTCTCCCAGCAGCCCGAACACCGCACAGTCGTCCTGTGCAGGAACACCCGCCAGCAATCGAGTGCTGCTGCCGTTGTCGAGCCGGCTGGACCAGCCACGTGCCTGGTCAGCGAACAAAGGGTGGATGATCTCCGCGAGACGTGTCGGCTCATCGGAAGCAGCTTTGACTTCCACCATGCTTCTCCCCGTAGGATTCGAACTTATGTGATAAGCCACCCCGAGGTCAGGTTCATCGTGGTGTGCAGTATATCTTTGCGGATGACCACTGCATAGTCCCATTCCGGATCCGGTATGCCCAGAAGTCGTCCTGCTATCGAACGTAAATACTGCCTTCGCAAATCACGCCTGGAATCGTATACATGGGACCGAGATCTGTCCGCGCAATAGAAGTACGGCGAGCCGCCCTCACCGAACTTCGCGAGCGCTCCAATTCCGCCCAGCTCGGTGCATGCGAGGCCGTCCTCCGACATCTCCTTATGGATGGCTTCCCATTCGAGGGGTAACACATGCAAGTGCGCATGACTGATGCAGGCGCCGCGATCCATCTCAAGTGAAGATCCGTGTTCCAGAATGACCGGCTCACGAATGCTCTCTACGTAGAAGTCGAAAATGCGATCGAGAGCGTGCTCCACCTCCGCACAGTACTCTTTGACAACTTCCGCGAAGCTCACATAGTGGCCATTTGGCACAAGCAGAAGGTGTCCCACACACAATGGCGACATATCAACCAACAGTGCTAGATTTTCACTCCGTGAAATGATCCGCTCAGGTGGATCACCGCCGTAGACGCTCTTGAACGCGGTATCAGCATGCCCGGACAACTCCTGACAAAAATCAGCACCCGAGCATGAACCATCCATAGAAGTATGCATACCGCCCTCGACTCGGAGTTTAGGACGACACCTTTCCGACCGGCAAGGATGACCTAAAGCGGAGCTGCCGGGATTCAATGCCATAATACTTCACCAGCACATCTGACCAAGAGCAGAAACGAGTGCACTGGAACGGCAGGCGATTGTGCGATTGGCAACCGCGCGGACCGCAGACCGCAGCGTCCTGCTCATGGCCACGCTGGCGCTCGCTGGAAAGCAATATGGCTATCCTTCCACCGCTACCTGGCAGTTCATCACGGCGGAGCACCCGTACATCCTGGTGACTCTCATCGCGGTGGTCGGCGTCTTCGGTGTCCTGACACCCTTCGAAGCGCTCACGCACAGGATCCGGGTCCAACGCCAAGTGGTCATACGGGGTCAGATTCTCACCACGTTCGGCCAGCTTCTCGAAGTCACCTCAAAAGTCCGGCCCACGCTGGCCCCCAGCGATCCAGCGCTTCACGTGTGGCAGCGAAGGCGTACTCTACGCCATCCTGCGGGCGAGCTTATCCGGATCGCTACGTATCGGCTGGGCTCCACGCCCATGACCCGCTCTCTCCGACCGGCACGCGGCATAGGCGTCGTGGGGTTGTGCTGGAAGCGCAACCATGAGGTCGGGTTGAACATCTTGGATCTTGCCCAGCACCTGACAGACGAGAGCAAGTTCGCGACTTACCGTCAGCAGAACGGTCCGGACGCCGTGATGGGCTTCTCATGGCCGGATTTCGAGCGATACAGGCACCGAGGTGCTGTCTTCGCCAGCCCTGTCAGAAATGGCAGGTCCAAGTTCATCGGATGCGTGAGCTTCGACGCGAGCCATGGCTATGATCAGCTTGACTGTGCCCGAACCTGGCATGAGCTCAACTCCCTTTGTCACCTACTCGGCCAAGACGAACTGGAACATGTCTGAAGCATCGGAAACATCCACGACCACATCAGTGGAAACGGTCATCAGAATCACCACGCAAACCTATAGCCAGAAGGCTCAAGAATATGCGATGACCACAGGAGACTATGCAAGTTTCCCGGGGCTCGAAGCCGAGGTGCTCTCATTCGCGGACATGACGCCTGCGCGTCTGCCTCTGCTCGACCTCGGGTGTGGGGCCGGCCGTGACGCCCATCGTATAGCGGCGCTCGGCAGGAAGGTCATCGCCGGCGATATCAGCGTCAGCATGCTTCGATGCGCTCGGCGGCATGCGGAGGCCGATAACACGCCCAGCGTGCCTTACACGGCCTTCGATGCGCTACGGCTTCCCTTCCGCGCAGGCGCCGTTGGTGGCGTCTGGGCATCAGGCAGTTTGCTTCACCTCCCCTCGTCCGTGATTCCCCAAGCCCTGTCCGAAATCCTTCGCGTGCTGGCACCGGGAGGTGTGGCAGCCATTAGCATGCAGGCAGGAACGGGTGAAGGATGGCGGGACGGAGGAACCCTCAACGGCCGGAGATGGTTCACGTTCGTCCAGCCAGAGCACTTCTCCTCCGCTATGAGCTGTCTTGGATTCGATGACGTGCGGGTACTCCGAACGGGACGACGCAACTGGTTCATCGCATGGGGCAGCTCGGCATAGCCTCACAGCCAACTGTCGGGCTCACAGTTAGGTGCCGCCTGGCGGATTCCGCCACGGGGGTCCTTGACGTCACCGAAGTAGCGTGGAATCAGGTGAACGTGCAGGTGTTCGATCGATTGCCCTGCTGCCTTCCCTTCGTTGACGCCGATGGTGTATCCGTCCGGAGTATCGTATTCTTTAATCAATTTGCTACGCGCCTCGCGGAGAAGAGCGTAGGCTTCCAGAATTTCGTGATCCGTCAGTTCGAAGAAGGACGCAACGTGCCGTTTCGGAACGATCTCCACATGGCCCGCGACAGCGGGATAGTTGTCGTGCCGGGCAAAGAACGTAGTGTTTTCACACAGGATTCGATTGAGCTTCGGATCATGACGAAGACAGAATATGCAATCGTCTTGCCAGGATTTATCCACCGTCGTCGCAACCCTCAGCTTGCGGGAGATCAGCCTAAATATGTGGGCAAATCTGCTTATCATTGATATTCGAGGATGTGATCGCCGGTAGCGGACAGCCAGGGCGTGCATAGAACCTCCTTGGATGTCCCCCACGGCCGTGGGGACCGAGTTCCTAGTGTGCACGAAATACAGTGATGATGCGTAGTCACCAAGCGCTTTCGCTGGTCAGCACCACTAACACTCAGGTACTCGCTACCTCATGTGAAGCTATGTACTCGTTCCCTACAGATCGCATCCTGTATATGCCCTTGTGGCCGATTCCTCCGTAGGCGACGAGGACAGGGCTCACAGCTCGGCTTCAAGCCGATCGCAAGGCGCTCGGCCTATCTCTAGAGGTGATCACGTCACGCGTCACCCCGGAGTTCCCTCATGCGCATGCTCGCCTTCCTCGCCGCCCTGGCCCTCCCCCTCACCGTGGCCTCCCCCGCCGCTGCCGACCGCACGTCCTGGAAGTGGGGGACTGCGTACTCCACTGACGCCAAGGCCAGCGCCTGGGGCAAGGTGACGGTGGGCCAGTCCGGGTTCGTTGTCTCCGGCAACGTGCGGGACATCCCCGGCAAGGCCTGTTCCTGGGTGATCGTCCGCGCCCAGAGCGCGAAGAACGGGCGCTGGAAGACCCACGGCTTCTACTACTGCAAGCCCGGCGTCGGCACCTTCCGCAGGAGCTACGGGTACGTGCTGCAGATCAAGGTCCAGGTCTGCCGAGGCACCGCCAAGCAGCCCACCGGGTCGTGCTCGAAGTCGAAGACCATCTTCACCCAGGGCAGCTAAGGCACAGGTAGCGGGGCAGCCCGCCGCACCTGATCACGTGGAGTCGGGAAGCTCGCCACTGCTCGCCACCCGATAACACTAACAGTGATTGCTATGTAACAATGAGTGGCATGCCATCCCCCCGACATGACGCACTCATTCAGCTGTTCAAAGACCGGCCCGAGCTGGCAGTGGAGATCTTGCGCGACCTCAGGGGAGTGGAGATGCCCGCCACTGCCCTGATCCGCGTCGAGGACAGCGCGTCTAGCGACCTCCCCTCGGGAGAACTCGAAGCTGACGTGGTCGTCGTCCTGGGGCCGCCCAACCAGCCCGCGCACGCCATCGTCGTGGAGGTCCAGCACGACAAGTCCAAGGACCCGAAACAGCTCGCCCGCTATGCCGCCGCCCTGTGGCTGCTGCTGCGCTGCGACGTGGCCGTCCTGGTCGTCTGCCCTGACCAAGAGGTCGCCGCTCACTACGCAGCGCCGGTCGATTCCGGGCTGACCGGCTACCGCTTGTACCCCCACGTGCTGGGGCCGGACGACATTCCGATCATCACCGACACCCACGAGACCTCAGCCCACCACGCCCTCTCGGCCATGGCGGTCAAGGTCCACGGCATGAAGTCCACCGCCTGGCCCGTCTACAGTCCCTTCGCCCGCGAGCATTACGGCCGCGGTTTCAAAGACGGCCTTGCCCAAGTCAAAGCAGAGGGCAGGGCCAAGGGCAAAGCAGTGGGCAGGGTGGAAGAAGCCGCTCGGGTGGTGCTGCTCGTGCTCGGAGCTCGTGGCTTCGCGGTTTCCGATGACATCCGGGCCCACATCACCGCCTGCACCAACCTCGACCAGCTCGAGACCTGGTCCACTCGTGCGGTCACCGCCCAAACCCTCGACGACCTATTCGATGAGTTGGAAGATCAACGTAAGGGCGAGCGGACGGCTTAAGGAGCGCTGAACGGCTCACCTTCGTACGCCTGGTGCAGCATTCGCACGAAAGACGGCGCCTCAGGCAGAGAGGTCAAGGCGATCTGCCGTACAGCAACCCCCGGCATCCACGAGTTCATGACCATGGCCCCGGCCAACGATGGCAGGTCGGTGAGCGTGATCTCCTGGACTCGTTGGGGACACCGAGCCGGTCCAGTTGCCGGCGGACGATGGACATAGTGGTGCTGCCCGACATCCCCGCCTCGGGCCACACCACCGCCGCCTCCTCCCAGAAGGCCAGGTTCCAGATGGATCCCTTCGATGAGCCGACCACGGCGGTCGACGAAGGCGGCGTCGTCGAAGCCGCTGGCCACGGCCTGGCGCAGGAAGTACGTCTTGGCCACCTCGCCGACGTGTTTCACGGCGGGGAGCACCCGTTCGTGCTCGACCGCCGCCAACAAAAGCGGTCCCCCGGGGAGGGGCCGGACGCGGGCAGGCCGGTGCGTACCAGCAGTTCAAGCTTCAGGTCGGTCACGGTGAACTCGCCCGCCGGGGAGTACACGGTGGCCGTCAGGGAGAGGTCGGCCGGGCCTGCCAGGAGGGCCGACCGCAGCCGGGCCCGAACCAGGTCGCCGGGAAGCGTCCGGCCGAACAGCCTTATGGAGGCGGACCGCAGCCTCTCCAGGTGAAGGTCGAGACCTCGTACGCGACCTCCCCTGACCTGCATGGCGGTGAAGTGGGCGTAGCCCGCGAAGGCGAGCGGCGCGAGTTCCGCGGCGGTAGCCTGGCGGCCGTCGCGGTGGGCGACGAAAGAGGACATGGCTTGCTCCAGCGGTGATGCACGGGCCGGAATGCCCGTTCGACGAGGCGACGTTATGGCTTCACACCGATGCAAAGGTCAACTCATGCTGATCGGGGAGCTGTCCCGGCTGACCGAGGTGCGCCCGAGGAAGCTGGGCGGTTGGTGCTGCTTCTGCTGGAGACCCGGGGCTTCGAGCTGTCGGACGACATCCGGGCCCGCGTCACCGCCTGCACCGACCTGGACCAGCTCGAAGGCTGGGCCACCCGCGCCGTCACCGCCCAGAGCGTCGACGACCTGTTCCGCTGATGGATGCGGAGCAGGGGCGCGGCTCCCGATGAAGGTAAACGACCGGTCCAGGGGGAGTAACCCTCCTGTTGGGTAGGAATAGAGGCTCCGAGGGTGCGGTTGTGGGGGGCATGGCAACTCTTGGATTGATCGGCAGTGGCAACATCGGCAGCACGCTCGCCCGCCTCGCCGTCGACGCCGGGCTGGACGTGGTGCTGAGCAACTCCCGTGGTCCGGAGACGCTGGCGGAGCTGGTCGAGGAGTTGGGGCCGCGGGCTCGTGCCTCCACGCCGGACGGTGCCGCGGCGGCCGGGGACTGGGTGGTGGTGACGATCCCGCTGCGCAACATCGATCAGGTGCCGGCGGAGCCGTTGGCCGGGAAGGTCGTGCTGGACACCGGCAACTACTATCCGCAGCGCGACGGGCAGATCCCGGAGCTGGACGCGGAGGAGACCACCACCAGCGAGCTGCTGCAACGGCAGTTGCCCGGGGCCAAGGTCGTCAAGGCCTTCAACAACATCTACTTCAAGCATCTGGCCTCGCTCGCCCGTCCTTCGGGGGCCGCCGACCGTACGGCGCTGCCGATCGCGGGGGACGATACCGAGGCGAAGGCGGCGGTCGTCGAGCTGCTGGACAAGCTCGGGTTCGACGCCGTCGACGCGGGGCCGCTGGCCGAGGGGTGGCGGTTCCAGCGGGACACCGCCGCGTACGTGGTGCCGTACGCGAAGGCCCCTCGGGGCAAGGGGATATCCGGGGATGATCCCGGCTCTCCTGCGAGCGCCGACGAGTTGCGCGCCGCGCTGGACGCCGCCCGCCGCTACCGCGACACGGAGTGACAGGGTGGGAGGAACGCGGGCGACCGCGTTCCTCCCACCGGTCATGGCTGTGCGCCTCTCCCCCAGCGGATCAGCCCGTTTCCGGCCACGCTCCTCCCCTGGTCACAGCCAAGGCCAGGTGGCCGAGGTGCCCGCCTCCAGGAGGGGGATCATGCGGAACGCCGCGTCGGAGAAGCCGCCGAACTCGTGGCGGTTCGCCTTGCCCGTGGGCATCGCGGCGTGCTTGTAGCCCTGGAGGTTGTAGCCGTAGATGGGGACGTGGGCGGGCGCCGAGCCGGAGACGTCGCCGCCCCAGCCGTTCATCGTCTGCATGTCCGACAGGATGACGACCCGGTCGTGGCCGCGGTAGGTGGACCGTACGGACGTGGCGATCTGGGTGCCGTGGCCGACCTCGCCGTTCCTGGCGCAGAACCGCTCGACCTCCTTGAGCACGGACGCGCCGCGCTGCACCTGGTGGCGGAACACGCCGTCGGCGAACCCGTGCAGGTCGACCTGGTCGCCGCGCGCCGCCAGGATGACCCCGAACAGCGCCGCCGCCTGCGCGGGCGTGACCGTGGAGCGGGCCGAGACCGATCCGCCGGTCATGGACGCCGAGGTGTCGACCAGGACCAGCGTGCGGCCGGGGAACGCCGGGACGTTGGCCGTCGCGAGCGTCAGCGCCCGCTCCAGCGCCTGGCCCCACCGCAGCGACGGCGCCGCCAGGTAGGCCGAGTAGAACCGGAACGGAAGCTGCCGCGACCGCGCCACCTCGGCCGGGTCGGTGAGCTTGGCGGCGACTCGCCCGGCGAGCTCGTCGGGGATGCCGGCCTGGTCGAGGTTCTTCAAGTTGCGAAGCGACGCCATATAGCCCATCGACGGGATCACGGCGGCCCAGGCGCCCGCGTCCATCGGCCCCTGGAGCCAGCCGGCGAGCGCCTCCCACGTCATGCCCGCCGCCGTCAGCCGCGCCGGGTCGCCGAGCACGCCGCGCCGCTCGGCCACGGGCAGGGCGAGCAGTTCGGCGCGGGCGCGCAGCAGCCGCAGCGTGTCGGGTACGGGATTGTCGCGGTCGTGCCGGCGGTCCAGCGCGTGCCGGAACAGGTCGCCCTGCCACGGCTTGGCCGGGTCCGGCGTCGGGTGGACCAGGTCCAGCACGTCGCCGAACCGGAATCCCCGCGCGTCGGTGTCGTACTTGACCAGGGACCGCTCGCCGTACAGCCGCCGCACGGCGTCGGCGATGCCCCGTTTGACCGGCTTCGGCACGGCTCGCCCGTACGTGGACATCCAGTACGCGAGTGCCTCGCCGGGCTCGTCCGCGCGCTGGAGCACGCTGTTGACGAGCTGCCGGTTGCCGCCGTCGAGCCCGGCGGCGAGCCGCGCCCGCACGGCCTCCAGCGCGGCGACGATCGGCGCGGAGCGCAGGTTGGCCTCGCCGCGCAGCCAGGGCAGGAACCCGGTGAGCCAGTCGAGGTCCTCGACGGCGATCTGGTGGACGAGGGCGCGGAACCGCTGGTCGCGGTCGCCGGCCTTCTCGTAGAAGCTGGTCTCGCCCACCATGTTCGACACGGCCAGCAGGAAGAGCTCGCTCTTGGCGTCGCGGGCGTATCCGGGCGCGCCCTCGTGGGTGCGGCCGGACGGGACCGTCTCGGTGGTGACCGGACTGAATGTCGCGGTACGCGCGAACTTGCGGTTGAACTTGGCCATGGCGGAACAACTCCTTTCACGGGTCGTGCCGAGGAGGAACCGCCATGCGAAAAGGGGTGCCCGAGATCGAAGTCGGCGACGGTACACAGCGCTCTACCGAATTGAGCTACGTCTCGGTTTCCCGAGGCGGCGGGATTCGAACCCGCAACCACTCGATCCCTGTTCGAAGTAACCGTTGCCTGCGCACCGGGCACCCCTCTGATGTCGTTTCCCCCGAGATCGAAGCGACGGCGGCACTGCCCACCGAACTGGGCGGTGGCCCCCATGGGGGACCGTTAAGGGTTCGAACCTTGAAGTAGCCGCAATCTGCGCACCGGGGAATTCGTCTCCCTGAAGCTGAGATCAACGGTAACCGGTCGTCGCGGCGGGCCGCATCCGCATTTATGCCGGATGAAAAGGCCGGACGACAGAAACGGGCACGACCCGTGAGTGAGAGGTCGTGCCCGTTCGTCAACCTGGCGCCGGGGCGTCGCCGTCGCGCTCCCCCCATGGAAACGGATCAGTGCGGCGACCGCCGGGGCGCCCTGGGACGTCTTTAGACGTCCAGGCACCACATCCAGCCGTGGTCGGCGATGTAGCAGCGGTACCAGCCGTCGTCCTTCGGCCTGGCCTGGGCCGAACCCGCGATGATGGACAGGGAGGCTGCGGCGATCACCGTCACGGCGGCGATGCGGCGGCCGGCGCGCGCGAAGGCGCCGGTCTTCGTGTTGGTTCTCATGCGGAGGATTCCACCGGGCCCGGCTTGTGATCTTCTTGGAACTGGCTGGAAGGGGAAGTCAGAGCCAGATCAGCAGCAGGGCGAGGCAGCAGGCCGTGGCGACGAGGGCGGGCGTGCGGGGTTCGCGGGCGGCCTCGCGCCTGGAGGCGATCACCAGGACGGCGCCCATGCCCAGCGCGACCAGCAGATGCAGGACGTACGACCAGACGCCGCCGGAGATGACGCCGCTGAACATGTCGTCGACGGCGACGTAGCCGGAGAGCCCGCCGACCAGGCACAGGCCCAGCGCCGCGAAGGCGTACCGGTGCCGGGCGAGCACGGCCCAGACGACGGTGCCCAGGACGAGCACGGCCAGGGACTTGTTGTGCAGTTGCCGCATGAGCAGGCCGTTCTCCACCTCGAAGCCGAGTCTCAGGGTCGACTCGTAGGCGGCGCTCATGCCGACGCCCCGTAACGGCTCGTAGGCGCCGTCGTAGACGACCTGGTGGTCGCCGGGCGTGAAGTGGTAGGCGAGGAATCCTCCGGTGACCAGGGCGAAGAGGAAACAGAACAGCAAGGCCTCGCTGACCAATCGTGCCGCTCGCTCCATTCGGCCTATCCCACCACAGGAGAGACGCTCGCGTATGCGGTTGAGCGGGCGGTGGATGGCCGTGCCGCCTCGGGCGGCCCACCATGAGGACATGCTGATTCTTCCTCTGGTCGCCCTGGTGCTGCACGGCGCACTCGCGGGCCTCTTCTACGCGTTCTCCATGTCCGTCATGCCGGCGCTCGACGCCGTCGCGCCCGACCGGGCCGAGGAGGTGATGCGGAGCATCAACAAGAAGATCGTCAACCCCTGGCTCTTCATCGCGTTCATCGGCGCGCCGGTCGCGTCGCTGGTGGCGGGGCTGCTCGCCGACGGTCCGGCCGCGGTCTGGTTCTTCGCCGCCGCCGGGGTCAGTGCCGTCGGCTCCTTCCTGGTCACCGCGGTGGTCAACGTGCCGATGAACAACGCCGTGGACGCGGGGACGATGCCGTGGAAGGAGTACTCGCCGCGGTGGACCGCCTGGAACACGGTCCGGACCGTGGCGTCGCTCGCCGGCCTCGCCCTGATGGGCGTGGGCCTGACCTGGCTCTAGCGCCAGCGGGACTTGCCGTTGAGGTAACGGCCGGCGTCCTCCAGGCTCTCCGGCTGGTACGGGGTGAACAGGTTGGGCGCGAAGCGGCTCCGGTACCCCTCGAAGATCGGCCGGTACATGTCCCAGTGGATGTCCGGCTGGCGGTGCCTGGCGCGGTAGGCGGCGATGGGGATCTGGGCCACGACCAGCTTCTCGAACTTGCTGTCCGCCGCCGCGATCACGTTGCCGTCGGGGCCGTAGACGGCCGAGCCGCCCGCGCCGGTGTCCTCGAAGTACGGGGTGTCGCGGGGCAGGAGCGAGTTGTTGACGATCGCGGTGTAGACCCGGTTGTGCAGGGCCGAGGCGCGCACGTCGATCTCGTTGAAGCTGCCGCTGGCGGTGCGGAGGAAGACCTCGGCGCCCTTGATGGCGGCGGCGCGGAAGAGCTCCGGCTCCAGCTGGGTGGACGACATGGTGATGTTGCCCAGCGAGGTGCGAGCGACGGGCACGACCTGGTCGGCGCCGTACTTCTCGACGTACTCGTCCAGCACGTCGTACACGGTGGTGGTGAAGAGTTCGACGCCGCCGAAGACGCCCTTGACGTTCCTGGCCTTCCAGTGCTTGGCGAGGATGGCGCCGTCGGGACCGATGAGCGTGGTGACGCTGAGCACGTGGCCGGGCCAGTCGGGGTCGCGGACGTACGCGCCGAAGGCGATGTGGCAGCCGTACTGGCGCGCCTTGGCGGAGATGGCCTCCGACTCGGGGCCGGGCAGCTCGATGCAGCGTCGTTCGGCTTCGGCCTTGGTCCAGTTGTCCCAGCCGCTGATCGGGAACTCGTGGAAGAACAGCAGGTCGGGCCGGGGGCCGAACGGGGTGTGGAAGCAGTTGTCGATCAGGTGCAGCATGTGGTCGAGGTTGGCCCGCATGCCGGACGGATCGGGCGTGGGGTTCACGGTCGACTGGACGACGCCGAGGGTCCAGACGTCCTTGGCCAGGTCGGCGGTGGGATAGAGGCCGTCGGTGTGCTGGGTCATGCGGTGGTGATCTCCTCGTGGATGCAGGCGACCAGGCGGCCGTCCGGCGCGGGTGCGAGCTCGGGCTCGACGGTCTTGCAGGCGTCGGTCGCGAGCGGGCAGCGGGTGTGGAAGCGGCAGCCGGGCGGCGGGGCCAGGGCGGAGGGGACCTCGCCGGTCAGCGGCGCCACCGGCGGCCGGCCGGGGGTGGGCACGGCGGCGAGCAGCGCCCGGGTGTAGGGGTGGCGCGGGTCGTCGAAGACCTGTTCGGCGGTGCCGGTCTCGACGAAGCGGCCGAGATACATCACGGCGACGTCGTCGGCCAGGTGCCGGGCGATGTCGATCTCGTGGGTGATGAGGACGTAGCTGAGCCCGAGGCGCTGCCGCAGGTCCTGGAGCAGGTTGACGAGCAGCGCCTTGACGCTGACGTCGAGGCTGGCGGTGGGCTCGTCGAGCACGAGCACCTTCGGCTCGACGGCGAGCGCGCGGGCCACGGTGACGCGCTGCAGCTCGCCGCCGCTGACGCCGCCGGGCCTGCGGCCGAGGTACTCCTCGGTGAGGCCGACCAGGTCGAGCAGCTCGCGGACGCGGGCGTCGCGGGCCGCGCGGCCGGGGTGCAGCCCGTGCACGGCCAGCGGCTGGTGCAGCGCGTGCCCGATGCTCTTGCGCCGGTTCAGCGCCGACCAGGGGTTCTGGGACACGAGCTGGATGGCGCGGCGGTCGGCCGCCTCGCTGCCGTGCACGAGGATGCGGCCGCCGGTGGGCTCGGCGAGCCGGACGAGCATGCGGGCGATGGTGGACTTGCCGCAGCCGGACTCGCCGATGACGGCCAGCGTCCTGCCCTGCGGCACCTCGAAGGAGACGCCGTCGACGGCCCGCAGCAGCCGGCCGCCGCCGGTGCGGAAGTGCTTGACCAGACCTTCGGCGCGGACCGCGGTCATCGGGTCGCCTCCGCCACGTGGCAGCGCACCAGGGACTCTCCCACCGTACGGACCTCCGGGTTCTCCTCGTGGCAGCGCTCGACGACGGACGCGCAGCGCGGCGCGAACGGGCAGCCGGCCAGCCGGTTGGCGCCGGTCACGGTGCCCGGGATGGTGCGCAGCGGCTCGCCCCTGCGGTGCCGGCTCGGCATCGCGTCGAGCAGGGCGCGCGTGTACGGGTGACGCGGCGCCTCGAACAGCTCGGCGGCCGGGGCCAGCTCGACCAGGCGTCCCGCGTACATCACCCCGATGCGGTCGCTGACCTGAGAGATCACGCCGAGGTCGTGGCTGACGAAGATCATCGCCGACCCGATCCTGTCGCGCAGGTCCAGCAGCAGCCGGAGCACCTGGGCCTGCACGGTGGCGTCCAGCGTGGTGGTGGGCTCGTCGGCGAGCAGCAGGTCGGGCTGCTTGCCGATGGCCGCCACGGCGATCAGCAGGCGTTGCAGCTGCCCGCCGGAGAACTCGTACGGGTAGCCGTCGAGCCTGTCGAGCACCCCGCCGAGCCCGACGCCGGTGAGCAACTCCTTGAGCCGCCCGCCCTCGTCGAGCCCGTCGAGGTGCCAGCGCAGCTGCCGGCCGACGGGGGTGACCGGCGAAAGCGAGGTCATGGGCCGTTGCGGGATCAGCCCGATGCGGTCGCCCCGCAGCTTGCGCATGCCGTCCTCGCGCAGCTTGGTGAGGTCGGCGCCGTCGAAGCCGAGATGCCCGGCGTCGACCCGCGCGTTGCGCGGCAGCATCCGCGTGAGGGCGGTCAGCAGCGTGCTCTTGCCCGACCCGGACTCGCCGACCAGCCCGAGGATCTCGCCGGGCGCGAGGTCGAAGGAGACCTCGCGCACGGCGGGCACGTCACCCTCCCGGGTACGGAAGGTGACGCCGAGGTCCTTGACCGACAGCAGCGCGCTCATCAGGTGAACTGGACGCCGGGGACGCTGACGCGGCTGATGCCCAGGCGGGACTCGTCGAGCCCGGAGATGTCGGTGCGCTGCGCCACCAGCATCTTCGGGTAGACCGGCGGGATCATGACGGCGTCGGCGGCCAGCAGCCCGTTGATCTGCTTGCACAGCTCGGCCCGCTCCGCGGCGTCGTTCGTGCCCCAGGCCTGGGCGAGGAGCTTGTCGACCTCCTCGTTCTTGTAGCCGAAGTTGAAGTAATAGGTCGAGTTGGCCACGTTCAGCAGGGAGAAGGCGGTGCGCCCGGCGCCGAAGCCGCTCTCGAAGTTGTTCATCACGAGGTCGAACTTGCCGGACGCCCACTTCTTCACCCAGGGGCCGACGTCCAGGGTCTCCAGCGTGCAGGTGATGCCGGCCTGCTTCCAGCCCTCGACGAGCACCTGGCCGATGTTCTTCATCATGGCGTCACTGGTGATCGTCAGCGTGAACGACAGGTTGGCCACGCCGGCCTCGGCCAGCAGCGCCTTGGCCTTCTCGTAGTCGGGCGCCTCGCCGTACAGCTGCAGGGACGGGTCGTGGCCCTCGACGGCGGGGCCGACGGGGCCCTGCGCGATGGTGGCCGCGCCCGCGAACGCCACGTCGCGCACGCCCTTACGGTCCATCGCGTGCGCCAGAGCCTGCCGCACCTTGACGTTGTCGAAGGGGGCCTTGTTGAGCACGAAGTAGGTGATGATGTCGCTGTTCGCGTCCACCTCGTGCACCTTGATCTGCGCGTCCTGCTTGAGCAGCGCCACGCTCTCCGGCGTGACGTCGGTCATGATCTGGATCTTGCCTTCGCGCAGGTTGACCAGGCGGGTGGCGGGGTCGGGCACGGCCTGGAAGACGACGTTCTCCAGCGCGGGCTTGTCGCCGTGGTAGGAGTCGTTGCGTTCCAGCTCGATCGACTGGCCCTGGGTGACCTTGCCGATCTTGAAGGGGCCGGTGCCCATGGTGGTGTCGGTCTTGGCGATGAAGTCCTTGTGGATGATCGGCAGGTTGGTGAGGTGCGAGCGGAGCACGCCGTACCGGGTGGTCAGCTTGATCTTGACGGTGTGGTCGCCGTCGGCCTCGGCGTCCTTGAGGTAGCCGGCGAAGAAGACGGTCCAGTCGCTGGTGGACTTGGGGTCCGAGACGAACTTCAGCGCGGCCACCACGTCGGCGGCGGTGAGCGGGTCGCCGTTGGCGAAGGTCACGCCCTGCTTGAGCTTGACGGTCCAGGTGAGGCCGTCCTCGGAGATCTCCGGCTCGCCGTCGGCGAGCAGCGGCACGGAGTTCAGCGACGCGTCGTAGGTGTAGAGCGACTCCGTCACCGAGTCGGTGACCCAGAGAACCCGGCTGGAGGTGGTGTACAGCGGGTTCAGGTAGTCGGAGATGGAGGTGACGCCGAAGGCCAGCTTGGTCGGCTTGGGGCCGGACGAGGCGGCCGTGCCCGACGTGCCGGGGGTGCCGGACGTCCCGGACGTCCCGCACGCGGTCACGGCCAGCGAGCCCGCGGTGAGCAGCCCGGCCATCGCCAGGAAGCGGCGGCGGCCGATCATCTCGCTGTTGTGGTCACTCTTCACAATGGTTCCTCAGGGGTGGTGGGGTGGAGGTGGAGCGGGTTCAGCGACGGCCCTGCGCGTCGAGCGCGTCGCCGAGGCCGTCGCCCGCGAGGTTGAAGCCGACGGTGGCGACGAGGATGACCAGGCCGGGGATGATGGAGTACCACCACGCTCCGAGCAGCATGTAGCTGGTCGCGTCGCCGAGGATGTTGCCCAGGCTGGGCCGGGGCGGCTGGATGCCGAGGCCGAGGAAGCTCAGCGCGCTCTCGGCGAAGATCGCCACGCCCAGCCAGAGGAACGCCTGGACGAGCACCGGTGGCAGCACGTTGACCAGCACCTCGCCGCCGATGATGCGCCAGCGGGGCACGCCGATCGCGCGGAGCGCGTCGACGTAGTCCTCCTGGACCTCGACCAGGGTGGCCGAGCGGGTCACGCGGGCGAAGTACGGGATGAAGCCGACGCCGAGCAGCAGCACGACCTTGGTGGTCGTGGTCACCGTCAGCGGGCCCCAGTGGGAGTCGCCGGTGCCGGTGATGCCGATGACGAACAGCGCGAAGACGAAGAGCGGCAGCGCCTGCAGCGCCTCCAGCACGCGCATGATCAGGTCGTCGGGCCAGCGCCCGCCGAAGTAGCCCGCCACCAGCCCGGCGGGCACGGCGACGACCAGGCCGAAGGCGACGCCGGCCGCCGCCACGAGCAGCGAGACGCGGGCGCCTTCCGCCGTCCGGGCGAACAGGTCGCGCTGCAGGTGGTCGGTGCCGAACAGGTGGTCGGCGCCGGGGGCGGCCAGGGTCAGGCCGGTGCGCGCGTCCGGTGACCCGGCCACCAGCGGCCCGGCCACGGCCAGCAGCAGGAACAGGCCGAGCAGGGCCAGGCCGGTCCAGGTCAGCGCGGACATCCGGGGAAGCACTCGGTTCATGGTCAGCGGGCCGTCCCGTTCAGGAACCCGGCGCGGATCCGGGGGTTGAGCACGAAGTAGAGGAGGTCCACGATCAGGTTCGTCACCAGGAACACGGTCGCGGTGATCAGGGTGCAGGCGATGGCCAGCGGGTAGTCGTGCTGCTTGAACGCGCCGACGATGGTCTGGCCGATCCCCGGCAGGTTGAAGACGTTCTCCACCAGGACGGTGCCGCTGATGAAGACGCCGAGCATGAGCCCGATCACGGTGGCCGTCGGGATGATCGCGTTGCGCGCGGTGATCCGGCGCAGGATGCGCCGCTCGGGCATGCCCATCGCGCGGGCGAACGACACGTAGTCGGCCTGCGCGGTGTCGATCATCGAGGCGCGCAGCGTACGGGCGATGATCGCGCCGGAACCGAGGCCGAGTGCGAACGCGGGCAGGATCACGGTGCGCAGGTTCTCCACCGGGTCGTCCCCGAACGGCACCCAGCCGCTCGACGGCAGCACTCCCTTGATGTAGAGGCCGAACACCACGACGAGCACGAGCGCGAGCCAGAAGCTCGGGATGGACAGCGCGATGACGCTGATCACCCGTACGCAGCCGTCCAGGAACGAGTCGCGCCGCCGGGCCGCGACGGCGCCGGCCAGGAGTCCGACGGCGACCCAGAACACGAAGGCGATCAGGCTGAGCTCCAGGGTCACCGGGAGCCGCTCGGCGATGATCTCGATGACCGGGCGGTCGCTGAACAGCGAGCGGCCGAAGTCGCCGACCAGGAGGTTGCCGACGAAGGTGCCGTACTGGACCCAGATCGGCTGGTCGAGGCCGAGTCTGTGCTCGACTTCCGCCACCTTCTCCGGTGTGGGGTTCATGCCGAGGTACGCCTCGGCGGGACCGCCCGGGGCGGCCCTGAGCATGAAGAAGACGAGCGTCAGGACGATCAGCAGGACCAGTGCGAGACCGGCGACCCTGCGTCCGACGTACCGGAGCATCTCGGGCCCCTCTGGCTCGACGCTGTTTCGCGTGGCGGACTGTCATTACGGTGAGCGGAATACTAGCCACGCTTCACGGGCATGCGGAAGGGGTTATCGAGAGGATTTGGAACATCGTTCCGCGAACGCGACCTCTGGTCACGATCGAAGAAGAGCAGGCCACGGGGCTTGACCGGGCACTCCGACAACTACCACACCCACGGAGAAGGCAGTCTCACCGCCGGGCGGCCCAGAGCATGCCGCGCTCGATGATCGTGCGTACGGTGTCGTCGCGCAGCACGTCGAGACTGTGGCCAGGAGTGGTGACGAAGATCCGGCCATTACCCCAGCGCCGGGTCCAGATCGCCGGCGAGGTGACCTCCCGGTGCCACGGATCCCACGGGCGGACCCGCTGCGTGGTCGTGGCCAGCACGTCGATGTAGGCGTCGGTCAGCACCCAGTACTGCTCGGTCACGAGGTCGAAGTCCGCCAGGCCGGCGGTGATGGGGTGGTCCGCCGCCTCGGGAAGCAGGTTCACCGTGTACGGCACGAAGTTGTGCGCCTCGGCGCTCTCGTGCGGCTCGGCCGGGTCCTTGCCGGGATGGCAGGCGAACTGCCCGCCGATCAGGTGAAGGTAGTCGGAGGAGTTGCGGAAGGAGTCGGCGATGCCGCCGTGCCAGCCCGCCATCCCGGTGCCCGCCTCGATCGCGGCCCGCAGACCGGACAGTTCGTCCGGCTCGATCGTGCCCATCGTGTAGCACTGCACGATCAGGTCGACGCCGGACATGAACGCGGCGTCCGCGTACGGCGCCGGGGAGTCCGCCCGGTGCACCTCGAAGCCGTGGCCTTCGAGGAAGGGGACGAAGAGATCGGTGGCGGCGACCGGGGCGTGCCCCTCCCAGCCGCCGCGCACCACCAGGGCCTTACGGTTCGTCATGCTCGCGCCTAACGCTCGGGGACCGACCTCTCCGATCGTCGCATCCCCGCGCGCCCGCGCCCCCGGCTCAACCGGTCACCGAGATCGACCAGTGCTTCTGACAGCTGGAAGGACCGATGAGGTTGCTGTCGCAGCCCTTGATGTTCCACCGGTAGCCGCCGTTCGTCCGGGCCTTGACGATGTACCGGCCGCGGAAGCCGCCGGCGGTGTCCTTCTGCACCCCGTTCGGGTCGGCCGCGCTCGTGTAGCGGACCAGGAACGTGTCGAACTGGCGGTTCGTCCGGTGCCAGTCGACGTACGCGTTGCCGCCCGCCGCCCAGGCGGCCACCACGAAGTTCCCGCCCAGCTTGGGCGACCAGGCCATCTGGCCCCTGGCGAACGTCTGGCGGCGGCCGGCCCAGCCGACCCCGTTCTGGTGGATGTCGCGCTCGCCCGTGGTGGGGCAGCCGAGCTTGCCGTGCTCCCCGCCGAGCTGCTGCCAGCGGGCGCCGATGAGCCCGTACGGCTGGATCTCGCAGCCCGTGGCCGCGGTGGCGTGCGCGGGCACGGCGGCGAGCGTTCCGGCGGCGGCGATCGCCGCGGCGAGCGTGAGGGACAGGCAGCGGTTCATCGCGGCGCTCCTTGGGGGGTTGGTTGCTTCAGTGATACGACCGGCCGCTTGCCGGACACTTGACCGTCGCCTTCTGACAGGTACCGTCACGGTTATCCACGGAGGTGCCCGACATGGCCGAGGAACCGCGGGTCGACGCGACGAGCAGTCCTGACAGACGCCAGCTGGTCCGGGCGGTGGTCGCCTCCGCGGTGGGCACCTCGATCGAGTGGTACGACTTCTTCCTGTACGGGTTCGCGGCCAGCACGATCTTCGCCGAGCTCTACTTCCCGTCGAGTGACGAGACCACCGGCCTGTTGCTCGCCCTCGGCACCTACTTCGGCGGGTTCGCCGCCCGCCCGATCGGCGCGGCGATCTTCGGCCACTACGGCGACCGGATCGGACGCAAGGCCACGCTGATCATCACGTTGCTCACCATGGGCGTCGCCACCACGCTCGTCGGCCTGGTGCCCACCTACGAGCAGATCGGCATCTGGGGCGGCATCCTGCTGACCGTCCTCCGCCTGCTCCAGGGCATCAGCGTCGGCGGCGAATGGGGCGGCTCGGTGCTGCTCGCCACCGAGTGGGGCGACCCGCGCGGCGGGCGGCGCGGCTTCCTGGGCAGCTGGCCGCAGTTCGGCGTGCCGGTCGGGCTCGTGCTCGGCTATCTCGCGCTGCAGACCTTCCAGCCGCTCGACCCGTACTGGGGCTGGCGCATCCCGTTCCTGCTCAGCATCGTCATGGCCGCGATCGGGCTCTACATCAGGCTCGGCATCCTGGAGACGCCGGTCTTCACCAAGGTGCTGCGGGAGAACAAGGTCGAGCGGGTCCCGGTGCGCGAGGTCATCGTCAGGAACTGGCGGGAGATCGTGCTCAGCGCGCTGCTGCGCACCGGCCAGCAGGCGCCGTTCTACATCTTCACCGTCTTCATCCTCAGCTACGCCACCCGGACGCTCGGCTTCGCCTCCGGCGAGGTCTACCGGTACGTGCTGATCGCCGGCGTGGTGTCGCTGTTCACCGTGCCGTTCTGGGGATGGGTGTCGGACCTGGTGGGCCGCAGGCGGCTCTACATCGTGGGCGCCGCGGTCATGGTGGTCTGGTCGTTCGTCTACTGGCCGCTGCTCGACACCCGCGTCCCCGCCCTGGTGTTCCTGGCGATCCTGCTGTCGGCGCCGATCCACGACATCCAGTACGGCCCGCAGGCGACGTTCATCGCCGAGAGCTTCACCGGCCGGCTGCGCTACAGCGGCGCGTCTCTCGGATACCAGCTCGCCTCGGTCACCGCCGGCGGCCCGGCGCCGCTGATCGCCGTCTGGCTGCTCGCCACGTACCAGTCGTCCTTCGCCATCGCCGTCTACATGGCGATCTGCGGGCTGATCAGCGTCGCCGCCGCCATCGCGCTGAAGGACCGCTCGCGGCACGACTACGCGGTCGAGTACGACGAACCGATGGTGGACAAATGACGCACAGGCATGTCACCATCACAGACATGATCATTCGAAGGGAGGGCGACGCCGCCCTCGACAGGTGAGCGCGCCCCTGCGGCGGGAAGCCGCGACCATCCGCGAAGAATGGCTGGGCCTGGCGTCGTCGACGCGGCCCTGCGACCGTCCGGCGGCCGAGGCCGCCATCTCGGAGCTCTACCTCCTGGCCGGGTTCGACCCGCCGCGTTTCCACTGGGCCTCCTCGCCCGTCACCGCTCTGACCACCCTGCCGCCCGGCGTCCGGCCGCGCCCTGACGAGCCCCCCGAGCGGGTGCAGGACTGGCCGGTGGTGCGGGCCCTGTCCCGCCTGGCCATGGACCTGCGCGGCCGGATCGACGCCGGCGTGCGGAGCGCGCACCGGGAACTCGACGCGGTCGTCCGCGCCGAGGTGTACAACCCGCTCCAGTGGTCCACGCGCCGGTTCGCCGGCATGCTGGACGCCGCGCACGACCACCGCACCCGGCACAGGAACTGGCACGAGGACATCACGGCCGTCGCGTGGCAGGCGCGGCACGACGCGCTGCGCCGGCTGGGCGGCGTCGCGGTGTTCAGCCGGGCCCAGGAGCGGCAGGCCCGGCTGTGGGCCGCGGTGGCCCGCTCGTGCGGCTGGTGGTGGCCGCGCCGAGACGTGTGCGTGCTCGCGGAACGCCCGGCCGAGCTGCGCACGGAGGTGTGCGGCGAGCACGGCGAGATGCGGCTCCACCACGACGACGGCCCCGCCGTGCGGTACGCCGACGGCTGGGACGCCCACTTCTGGCACGGCACCCGGGTGCCCGCCTGGGTGATCGACGATCCGGCCGCCGAGCGGATCGAACGCGAGCGCAACGTCGAGGTCCGGCGGTGCGCGATCGAGCGCCTCGGCTGGGACGCCTACATCGAACGGGCCGGCCTGCGGCTGCTCGGCACCGCCCCCGACCCCGGCAACCCCGGCTCCGAGCTGCGGCTGTACGAGGTGGGCAGGAGCACCCGGGTGCTGCTCGCCGTCAACGGATCCGTCGAGCGCGACGGGCGTCGCCGCCGGTACGGGCTGACCGTGCCGTGGTACCTCGACGACCCGATCGCCGCCGCCGGCTGGACCTACGGGCTGTCCGCCGGTCAGTACGCAAGCCTTCTCCGCCGAACCTGAGGTGAATGCCGTGAACGTGACTCTCGCCACTCTCGAAGCACAGACCGGGCTGACCGCGCTCGACCACCTGGAGCGGTCGGTCAGCATCCCCGTCATCGACGGCCTGCAGGCCCAGGGCGACCTGATCGTCATCCCGCTGGCCGTCATCGCCGCGTCCATCAAGCTCCCGGACTCCGCCGACCAGTGGGCACACGTCCCGCCGGAGGGCGTCGACCTGCTGCGCGGCGACGCCGGCGGCAACACCCACACGCTCGTCGCCGAACCGGGCGTCTGCCGGTGGACGCGGCTGGTCTCCGACTCCGACCTGCTGGCCATCGGCGCGTTCGAGACCACCGCCCCGGCCTACCTGCTGCACCCGGAGCACGGGGCGTCGGGCTGCGCGCCCGGCACGTACGTGGTCCGCCGCCAGCGCGAGCTGGAGGGCCGCCGGGCCCGCCTGGTGGCGGACTGATCCGTCAGGGGCAGGCGGGGAACAGCGCGCGGGTGCCGGTGCCGTAGGCCGACGGGTCGGTGAACCGGCACCCGTAGTGCGGATCGGCCACCACCGACGGCGTGATCACGTCGTCGCCGGCCGGCCGCGGACCGCCGCGCTGCCAGCGGACCAGGTCGTCCCAGGCGGCGCCGGCCTCGGCCGGGCTGAACTCGCAGTGGCCCACGGCCCGGATCGCCCGCTGCACCAGGTAGGACGACCGGCCGTGCCGGGCCACGTCCTTCCAGTAGTACTGCTCCATCGAGAACGGCACGAAGTTGTCGCCCAGGTCGTGCAGCGACAGCACCGGCACGTTGATCCGGCCCGACACGCTGGGCACGGCCGTCAGCGCGCGGGTCAACCGGGCCACCGGGTCAGCCGGCGGCACCCGCTGCACGGTCGCGTTGACGTTCACCGGCGAGGCGGGCGCGTAGCGGGTGCCGAGGTTCGTGCCCACCCGGCCGGGCTCCTGCGCCAGCGTGCCGCCCTGCTCCGGCCCGGCCAGCCCGAACAGGAAGTCCTTCCAGTACGCGAACGCGGCCTCCGCGCCCGGCCGCTCACCGCCGCCCTGGTTGATCACGATGTCCCGGAGCTGGGCGCCCAGCGCGTTGCCCGGGTCCTGGCCGGTCAGCCCCAGCCGCGCCTGGATCTCCGGCACCGCCGAGGTCGCGTAGTCGGCCGGGAACGGGTACGCGGGCACGTCCGCCAGGTCCTGGGCGACCAGGTGGAAGTCCAGGAAGAAGTCGAACAGCTCGTGGTCGCCGAGCACCCCGCACATCGGCAGCGCGGCGTCGTAGAAGCCGGGGTACTGCTCCAGGGAGCGGACCGTGATGTGCCCGCCCATCGACGCCCCGGAGATGAACGTGCGCTTCGGCTTGCCGACCAGCCGCGCGAAGTGCCCGGCCAGCGCCCGGGTGCTGAGCACGCCGGCCCGCACGTCGTAGTCGTTGGCGTAGTACGAGGAGGCCGCCCAGGCGTACCCCTGGTCCAGCAGCCGCTGCCGGAGCCCGTAGCCGGGCGGGTCCACGGTGAGCACCCGGGTGGCGCCCCGGAAACCGTGCGCCCACATCACCAGGCTGCCGTTCCAGCGCGGCGGCACCTCGATCTGGTAGGCCGCGTGCCCGTGCACCCCCTGCAGCACCCTGGCCGGCCTGCCGTGCACGATCGCGGGCGGCAGCGGCGGGTTCTCGACGGTGTAACCGGGCAGCGGCTGGTCGTCGGGCACCCCCGGGCGCGGGTGCGCCGCCCCGGACGTGCGGCTCGCCAGGTCGGCGGGCGGGTCGGTGCGCGCCTCCGCCGAACCGGGCACGAGCAGCGCGGTGGTCAGAGCGAGGGCGGAGAGAACCAGGCTCGGACGGCGCATCGGCCGTCACCTCCGGGGCGGGGCTGGTCGGGGGGTGCGGGTGATTCGTTCATACTCCGACGAGGCGGACAGTGAAAGGGCCCCTCACCGGGCGGCACGGTTGCGGGCGCGCCACCCGGGTAGCCACGAGCCCATGACAGTGCGGAACGACGTCATCGCCATCGTCCAGGCCGACCACCGCCGGATCGAGGTCCTGTTCAAGCGCCTGCTGCTGGACCAGAAGGACCCCGGGCCCGCCGTGCACGCGCTGCACGCCCTGCTCACCGCGCACACCCGCGCCGAGGAGGACGTCGTCTACCCGCTCCTGAACGCCCACCACGGCTTCGCCCAGCACAAGGAGGCCGAGGTCCGGCTCGACACGCTGCGCCGGGCCCGGGCCGGGACGCCCGAGCTCACCGAGGCGCTGCACCACCTCGTCGTGTCGGTGATGACGCACTTCTGCGACGAGGAGACGACGATCCTCCCGACGCTGGCCCGCAAACTCACCGCCGACGAGCTGGCCGACCTGGGCGCCACCTTCGAACAGGCCAGACAACGCGAACTCGACGCGCTCAGAGGCCGCCCCGCCTCAGGCGAACCCACCCGTCCCCCCGCCACCGGCCGCTTCGGCACCACCAAGACCAAACTCCACGAGGTCCTCACCACCCTCTGAGCTCCAGGCTCCAGGGGACGGAGAAATCCGGCACCGCCCGGGGAGGCCATGGCGGCGAAGCCGGCGCCCGCCCGGTGCCCCACCCTTCAGGCCGAGACCGTCGAGACGAAGCCGGTGCCCGCCGGCCCCCTCCCTACCCCTTTCCCTCCTCAGGCAGGGACTGTGGGGACGAAGCCGGTGCCGGCTCGGTAGTGGGGGGATTGGTGGCGGAAGTAGGTGTTGTAGACCTGGCAGTAGCGCCCGCCCCTGGCCAGCAGCGTCGTGTGGTCGCCCTCTTCGACGATGCGCCCGTGGTCGAGCACGATGATGCGGTCGACGTGCTCGATCGTGGACAGCCGGTGGGCGATGACGATGGAGGTGCGCTCGGCCAGCACCACGTCGAGGCCCTCCTGGATCTGCGCCTCGGTGAGCGGGTCGACGCTGGCCGTCGCCTCGTCGAGCACCACGATCGCCGGATCCTGGATGAGCAGCCGGGCCAGCGCGACGAGCTGGCGCTGGCCCATCGACAGGGCCCGGCCGTGCTCGCCCACGTCGGTGGCGAGGCCCTGGGGCAGGGCGTCGACCCAGTCGCCGCCGCCGACCGACTCGGCGGCGGCCCGCACCTCGTCGTCGGTCGCGTCGGGCCTGGGGTAGCGGATGTTGTCGGCGACCGTGCCGCTGAACAGGAACGGCACCTGCGGCACCGCGCCGATCTGCCGGCGGTACTCGCCCAGGTCGAGGTCGCGGATGTCACGGCCGTCGATGAGCAGCCGCCCCTCCTGGAACTCGTAGAAGCGGGTGATCAGCTTGCTCAGCGTGGACTTGCCGGCGCCGGTGTGGCCGACGAGCGCGACGGTCTCGCCGGCCTCGATGCGCAGGTCGAAGTCGCGCAGCACCGGGCTGGCCGGGTCGTAGCCGAAGGTGACGCCCTGGAACTCGATGCGCCCGGCCAGCCTGCCGACCGGCTGCGCGCCGGTCTGCACCACCCGGGGCGGCGCGTCGATCAGCGCGAAGACCCGCTCGGACGCCGACAGACCCTGCTGGAACTGCGACCAGAACGCCGCGATCGACGTCAGCGGGAACCAGAACAGCGCCACGCCCTGGAGGAACAGGTACCAGTCGCCGACCGAGAGCCGCCCGCCGAGCACGGCCGTGCCGCCGAGCTGGACCAGGGCGACCGTGGCCAGCCCGGCCACCAGGAACAGCACGGGGAAGATGGCCGAGAAGACGAAGCCCTGGCGCAGCGTCACCCGGTAGCTCTGCTGGTTGATCGGCAGGAACTCGTCGTACACCTGCCGTTCCTGGCGGAAGCTCTTGGCCACGGCGATGCCGCCCATGGTCTCCTGCAGGTTGGCGTTGACCCGGCTGAGCGAGCGCTGCGCCTTGCGGGTGGTGGCGCGGGCGAGCCGCCGGAACAGCAGGGCCAGCCCCACCACCACGGGCACGATCAGGAGCGTCAGCAGGGCCAGCTCGACGCTGCGCAGGAACAGCAGCACCGTGACGAAGCCGACCATCAGCACCTGGCTGATCAGGTCCATGGTGAGCGTGGACACGGTGGCGAAGTCGTCGGTGTCGGAGGTCACCCGGCTGACGATCCGGCCGGACGGCGTCTCGTCGTAGAACGACAGGTCGCGCTGGAGCACCGCGTCGAACGCGTCCTCGCGCAGGTGGAGCACGACGTCGCCGGTCACCCGGGCGCTGAACCACTGCCGGAAGAAGTTGAACACCCAGCCGAAGCACCCGGCCACCAGCAGCGCGCCGGTGAGCGGCCAGGCGACGTCGCCGATCGTGCCGTCCTGGACCGCGTCGACGCCCCAGCTCACCAGGAGCGGCACGGCCGCCTGCCCGAGCGACACCAGCACGATCATGGCGGCGACCACGGCCATCGCCCCGAACCTGGGCCGGAAGTAGGACAGGATCCGGCGCAGCAGCTCGCGGTCGTTGTAGCTGCGGTCGTAGTCTTCGGCCTCGAGGCCGTCCATCAGGAAGCCCATCAGCCTGCCCTCCCCTGCTCGCCGGCCAGCACCGGCGCGTCGTCGTCGGCCGGCAGGGCCTCGTCGTAGTGGGCGAAGATGCGGCGGTAGAGGCGGCTGCGCCCGAGCAGCTCGTCGTGGGTGCCGAAGTCGACCAGCTCGCCGCGTCTGAGCAGCAGGACCTTGTCGGCCCAGCGGATCTGGGACAGGCGGTGGGTGATCAGCAGCGTGGTGCGGCCTTCGAGCACGCGGCCGATCGCCTGCTGGATGAGGTCTTCGGTGGCCGAGTCGACGGCGCTGGTCGAGTCGTCGAGGACGAGGATCGCCGGGTCGGTCAGCAGCGCCCGTGCGATGGCCAGCCGTTGCCGCTGGCCGCCGGAGAGGGTGACGCCGCGCTCGCCGATGACGGTGTCGTAGCCGTCGTCGAGCTCGCCGATGAACTCGGCCGCCTGCGCGTCCTCGGCCGCCCGCACCACGTCGTCGCGGCCGGCCCGCTGACCCAGGCCGAAGGCGATGTTCTCGGCGACGGAGCGGGAGAACAGCACGATGTCCTGCTCGATGGTGGAGATCTGGGACCGCAGCGAGTCGAGGTCCCACGCGCGCACGTCGACGCCGTCGACGAGGACGCGGCCCGAGGTGACGTCGTAGATGCGCGGGACCAGCTTGGTCAGCGTGCTCTTGCCCGAGCCGGTCTCGCCGACCACGGCGACGGTCTCGCCCGGCCGCACGGTGAACGACACGCCGCGCAGCACCGGGTCGCCGCCTTCGTAGCCGAACGTCACGTCGTCGAAGACGATCTCGCCGGTGATCGGCGCGGCGTGTCCGTCGGCCGGCTGATCCAGCTCGGTCTCGGCGTTGACGATGTGCAGGATGCGGCGGGCGGCCACGAGGCCGATCTGGACGAGCGAGAACGTGAAGATCGACATCTGGGTGGGGAAGCCGAGCATGCCCATGAGGCCCATGAAGGCCACCACGTCGCCGATCGTGATCTGGCCCGCCGCCTGCAGCGCGAGCGCGTGCCACAGCCCGGCCGCCATGGCGGCCGCGAACAGCAGCGTGGGCAGGTAGCGGGCCTGCACCAGGCCGTTGCGTACGAACGAGTCGCGGTAGAGGCGGGCCCGGGCGCGGAACCGCTGGCGCTCCTGCGCCTCCTGGGCGGTCACCTTGATGACCTCGATGCCGCGCACGGCCTCGTTGAGCCCGGCGTTGAGATCGCCGAACTGCTCGCGCATCCGGGTCGCGACCGGGTTGAGCTGGCGCATGTAGTGCCAGAGCGCGAGCACGAAGACGACGGCGAACACGCCGGGCACCAGCAGCAGCCGGGGGTCGATCGTGGCGATGAAGAACAACGGCACCAGCCCGGTCAGCCCGGAGTCGACGATCAGGTCGATGCCCGGCGAGATCATGATGGACAGCTGCCGGATGTCGTTGGCGGCCCTGGCCATCAGGTCGCCGACCCGCTGGCGGTTGTGGAAGGTCTGGCTCTTGCCCAGCAGGCTCACGTAGAGCTCGTCGCGGGCGTCGCGCTCCAGCCGCTTGGCCAGCACCTCGCCCGACAGCCGCGCCACCATGTCGAACAGCCCGCGGGCGACCACGAGCGCCAGCATGAGCAGCGCGATCGCGCCGAGCGCGGACCCGTCGCCCAGCACCGCGTCGAAGGCCGAGCCGGTGAGCTGCGGGACCATGGCGTTGAGCACCACCATGACGAGCGACCCGCCGAGGAACCCGGTCAGGTGGAGCGGATGGCTCCGCACATGGGACCAGAACCAGCGCACCGGCCCGCGCCGGTCATAGGCCGGACCGGCGACGGAGAACTCCGAACTGCTGCTGTTCACGGGAACGGCCCCCAGACCCCGATCGGCGTAGACATAGAACCTTTTGTGTATCAGCAGCGACCGACACTTTCCCAACGCTTTTCTCCGGCGGTGAGGCGTGCTCATACTCCGGAGAGACACCCAACAGAGAGGGGCACTCCGTGCTGTACGTCTTCGGCTTCGAGCGCATCGGTGTGGCCGTCAGCGATCTCTACTTCGTCGACCCGGAACCGAACAAGGGCCAGGAGGGGCCCGAGCACGGCGTCCGGCTCGAACTGCGGATGCTCGACGAGGGCGAACTGCAGGGCACGATCTACGCGGCCCGCCCGATCAGCCTCGGCCGCCCGCTGTGGCGGGTGGACCTGCTGGAATCCGTCGAGGGGCGGCCGGGCAGCTTCGACAGGACCCACCACCATCCGGTCTTCACCGACTGGAACCCGGGCCCGCGGGTGTTCGCCAGGGAGCTGTCGGCCGACCCGCTGGGCTGGCTGGCCGAGCGGCTGTCGGACCTGGACGGCGTACTCAAGCAGGCGAACGTGGACGAGACGTACCCGCTGGACGCCGCCGCGTTGCGGGAGCGCACCCCCGAGATCATCGCCTGCGTGGAACGCACGCTGGCCGACGTGCGCGCGGGCCGGCTCGGCAACGCCCCGGCCGAGGGCGGCGAGAGCATCAGGGCCAGCTGGCTCTGAGGCGACCGGGCGCCGGTGACTCCCGGCCTGAGGGGTCGAGAGCGTCTGCCCGCGTCCCGGCGGGCGGGTGGTCAGCCGGGGTGGAGCCAGTACTGCAGGGTGGCGCTGCTGCTCTTGAGCACCCGCGGCTCGCCCGACTCCGCCGGCCAGATCTGCAGCAGGTAGTCGTCGACCGGGCCGTCCATGCCCCTGGCGTGGTAGCGGAGCCGGTACCACCCCGGCCCGGCGGGCAGCGGCGGCAGCTCGTAGGCGGGGCCGCCCCATTCGTGCAGCGCCACCCGGCCCACCACCGAGCGGAACCCCACCTCCACGATGTCCTCGAACTCCTCCTCGGGCCCCGGGTCGCGGTCGGCGACCGCCACCATGAACCCGACGGTGCCGTTGTCGACCCCGGTGATCAGGAAGGCGGAGCCCTCCTCGACCCTGATGATGCCCACCGGGTGGGCCGGGTGGTCCTCGGGCAGGCCGTCGGGGCCGGTGGCCTGGTCGTCGACGAGGTAGGCCTGCCGGTGGTGGACGTGGAGGTCCACATGAACGAAGTGCGCCGTCCCGATCGGTTCGCTCATGCCGCGGATCCTAAGCAGGACCGCTGACACTCCGGTTACAGACCGCTGAAAGCACGCCGTGTGACCCGGCGCGTACAGGGCAGGGGCAATGGACATGAAAGGTTTCTTCAAAGTCGTGGTGGCGCGATGGCTCGCCCGTACCCCTCTCGGACTCGCGGCGCTCGGGATCGGCTGGTTCCTGGGGCGGCGGCGCCGGCAGCGTGAGCAGGAGCAGAACCGGCGCGGCGGGCGCCGTCGGCGTTAGCCGCGTACCGCGCCGAGCAGGGCGCGCAGGTCGGGGTGCTGGTCGGCGGCCTCGTCGAGGGCCCCGGTGAGCACCTTCTCGTACGTGGCGCGCGCGGCGTCGAGCCGGGCGCGGCCGTCGTCCTTGAGCACGGCGTAGACGCCGCGTTTGTCGTCGGGGCACAGGTCGCGGTAGGCGAGCCCGGCGGCGTCGAGGCGGCCGACCAGCCGGGTGACCGAGCTCTGGTTGAGTCCGAGCCGGCCGGCGAGGTCCTGCATGCGCAGCTCGCCGTCCGGGGCGCCGGCGAGGAAGCCGAGCGCCCGGAACTCCGACAGACCGAGGCCGTGCCGGCGCTGGAGCGCCTGGGCCAGGCGGCTCTCCACGTGGGCGTGCAGGGTGAGCAGCCGGGCCCACAGGTCGGTGTCGGTGATCATCGCTCTCCTCGGGTTGACACCAGCTTACTTGTACATGCATGCTTTTGCTCGTTCGAAACTTGCACGTACATGCAAATAAAGGAGGACGCATGGCCTGGGTCTACTTGTTGATCGCCTCGGTGTTCGAGGTGGTCTTCGCCCTCGCGACCAACGCCACGGAGGGCTTCACCCAGCTCTGGCCGTCGCTGCTGACCGTGGCCGCCGCCGGGGCCGGGATCTTCTTCCTCAGCCTGGCGCTCAAGTCGCTGGACGTCGGCGTCGGCTACACGGTCTGGACCGGCATCGGCTCCGTCGGCACCGTGATCCTCGGCTCGGTGCTGTTCGGCGAGGTGATCAACGGCTGGAAGGCGCTGGCCTTCGTGCTCATCATCGGCGGCGTGCTCGGGCTCAGGCTCGCCGACCGGTTCGCCCGCGAGCCCGAGACCGCCTGACATCCGAAGGAGAACCTCCCATGGCCTGGATCTACCTCGCGATCGCCATCGTCTTCGAGATCGCCTTCGCCCTCGGCACCAACGCCACTCAGGGCTTCACCAAGCTCTGGCCCTCCGTCTTCACCCTGCTCGCCGCCGCGGGCGGCATCTTCACCCTCAGCCTCGCGCTGACGACCCTGGACGTCGGCGTCGGCTACACCATCTGGACCGGCGTCGGCTCCATCGGCACGGTCATACTCGGCGCCCTCGTCTACAAGGAGAAGATCACCCTGCCGAAGCTGATCTCCTTCGCCGCGATCATCGCGGGCGTCGTCACCCTCAGGCTCGCGGCCGGCGTCTGACGGTCACGGACGCGCGGCATGCGAGGCGGGCTCCGGCTGCGCCAGGAGAGGGAGCATGACCTCCACCCGGGTGCCCTCCCCCGGTTTCCCGCTGATCACGCAGATCCCGCCCAGCTCGGCCGCCCGCTCGCGCATCGAGCTCAGGCCGACGCCGGAGCGACGGCCCTCCGGCAGGCCGGCGCCGTCGTCGGTGACGGTCACCCGCAGCACCCCCGGCTCGCGCTGCAGGGAGATGCGGGCCTGCTCGGCCCGCGCGTGCCGGCGCACGTTGGTCAGCGCCTCCTGGACGATGCGGTAGACGGCCACCTCCACGGCCGCGGGGAGCTCCGACAGCTCCCCCTCGACGGAAACGTCGATCTTGACCTCCGGCGACGCCTGGTCGGCCAGCTCGCGCACCGCCCGCGCCAGGCCCAGGTCGTCCAGGGCCGGCGGGCGCAGCCCGTACACCAGCTCGCGGATGTCGCCGGCGACGGCGTCCATCCCGGTACGCAGCTCGCGCAGCAGGGCGTCGGCCGAGTCCGGCGCCTCCTTCAGCCGGCTGCGGGCGATGTTGATCAGCATGGCCATGCCGGCCAGGCTCTGCCCCAGCCCGTCGTGCAGGTCGCGGCGGAGCCGCCGCCGTTCCTCCTCGCGGGTGGTCAGGATGCGCTCTCTGGAACGTTGCAGGTCCGCGGCCATCCGGACGGCGTGCGCGACGTCGGCCGCGTACGGGGTGAGGGTGGAGAGCACCCGCTCGTTGTGCGCGGCCGGGAAGCGGCGCGGCCCGGGGGCGCCCACGAACAGGCGGCCGACCTGCTCACCGTGCCAGACCAGGGGCACCTCGCGCGGCCGGTCGCCGATCCGGCCGTTCTCCACGTACCGCGGCTCCCCATCCGCTACCTCGACGGCCACCCCCTCGACCGCCAGCCCGTCGCGCAGCACCCCGATGACCGAGGTCAGCGCCTCGGCGGGGTCGCCGCGCCGGATCGCCTGGGTGAGCCGACCGGCCAGCAGCGCGGGGTCGCCGACCTTCCCGTAGAGCATGCGGTCGACGGCCCGCTGCAACGCGCGCCGCAACGGCTGGAAGAACGCCCCGGCGAACAGGGCCGACACCAGCCCGGCGATCCTGTCGTACCCGGACACGCCCAAACTCGCCACGGCGCCGACGCCGAAGTAGACGGCGCTGACCATCACGATCAGCCCGGCGGCCACGAACGTGCGGCTGATGACGGTGTCGATCCCGTACAGCCGGTAGCGCATGACCGAGACCGCCACCGCGACCGGGATGAACCCGGCCCACAGCACCCCTATCCACATGAGTCCGGGCAGCGCGGTCCCGACGAGCAGGAAGACGATGTAGCCGGTGAACGCGAACAGCGGCCACCCGATCTGCCGCCTGCCCACCGGGTCGGCCCGCCGCAACCGCAGCGCGAGTGAGAGCGCGGCCAGCGCCATGGACGTGTAGATGCCGGTCCAGGCGACCGAGAAGATGGCCTCCTGGTACGGGGCGAGCGCCCTGATCTCCAGCGGGTTGGGGATGACCTCGGGGTACCAGTAGCCGGCCGGGGACGGGTCGGGGCGGGTGGCGTTGCGGAGCATCTCGGCGCCGAGCGAGACGGCGCTCAGCCAGAGCGCCCAGCGCCAGCGCGGTGACGGCAGCCGCCCGTCGGGCGAGTACAGCGGCAGCAGCGAGGTGAGCGTGATCCCGCACATGGCCCAGAACAGGACGTACGCGTGCCGCAGGTGACCGGAGAGCAGCAGGTGCCCGTCGGCGGCGACCCGGAGCATGAGGGAGTGGCAGAAGTCGCTGAGCCCGGCCGCGAGACCGCCGACGGACATCATCCAGGCCATGTTCAGCCGCGGCCGGTGCGCGATCAGGAAGGCCCCGACCGCGGGGAAGGTGAACGCCACGGCCGACTGCGGGGTGACGGTGGTGGGAGGCGTCCAGTCAGCGGGCAGCCCGGCCCACTGCACGAGCGCGGCGATCTCGGCCAGCGGCGCCAGCACAGCCATGGCGACAGCCACCAGCCGCACGGCTGTTACTGTGGTCTTCCCGGCGAACACCGCGACCCTGGCCTTTCCCGTCCCCCACCGTCGTCCCTGCCGGAACGTTGGACAGGATTATGGCTTCTTTATGGTGATAAATCACCTTTTGTGGCCGTGCCGTTACTCCTGACCCTTGACGTGAACCCCCGTCACCCTGGATGCCAGACTCGGAAGCATGCAGAAGACATCTCTGGACGCCCTCGTACGCGAGCACCTCAAGCGGGCCGGCGACGCCTCGACGGGCCGCAGCGCCGAGACCCTGTACGGCGGCCACGAGCACGTGCTCCGGCAGACGCTCATCACGCTCAAGGCCGGGCAGTCGCTGGCCGAGCACGAGAACCCCGGCGAGGCCACCCTGGTGGTCCTGCACGGCCGGGTCCGCCTGCGCAGCGGCCCCGACTCCTGGGACGGCATGGCCGGCGACCATCTGATCATCCCGCCGGCCCGCCACAGCCTGGAGGCGCTGGAGGACGCCGGCTGCCTGCTCACCGTCGCGAAGATCCCGTGACGGCTCAGCGGGGCGTGAACCGGACGAACGGGATGCGCCGCCCCACCTCCCGATAGTCGGACTCGGAGCCGTCCACCAGGAACCCCATGAGCTTGACCAGCCGCTTGGCCAGGCCGGGGTTGCGGAGGGCGTACGTGGCCATGAGCTCGGCGCCCTCCTCCGGTTCGAGCGGCCGCGCGACCATCGGGCGGGCGCGGGAGCCCACCTGGACGACGACCTCGGGCGTCTTGAGCACGTTGCGGTACCAGTCGGAGCGGCGTCCGTAGCCGGCGGCCGCCACATGACCCTCGCCCGCCACGTCGTGGTCGACGGTCTCGACGACCACCTGACGCGGCTCGCCGGACACCCGCCCGATGTGGGTGACCAGCATGAACCGGCCGCCCATCAGCCATCCCAGCCGGAGGCGGTAGAGGTGGATCGGCAGCCGGAACAGCAACCGGCGGATCCCTGACGGCTTCGGCGGCGTGTCGAGAATCTCCATCTTCACTCCTTCTGCGTGGCCGCCTCAGTCGGCGGCGAGACCGGCGGTCACGTCGGGCACGCCGTTGTCCAGCCGCGGCGGGCGGCGGTATCCGGTGCCCGGCGGGCGCTCGGGGATCTCGATCCCAGGGCGCGGCACGTCCTCGTACGGGATCGTGGACAGCAGGTGGCTGATCATGTTGATCCTGGCCCGCCGCTTGTCCTCGCTCTCGACGTCGTACCAGGGCGCCTCGGGGATGTGGGTGTGGATGAGCATCTCGTCCTTGGCCCGCGAGTACGCCTCCCAGCGGGTGATGGACTCCACGTCGATGCCCGACAGCTTCCAGCTGCGCATCGGGTCGGCCAGCCGCTTGCGGAAGCGCCGCTCCTGCTCGGCGTCGCTCACCGAGAACCAGTACTTGCGCAGCAGGATCCCGTCCTCGACCAGCAGCCGCTCGAAGATCGGGCACTGGTGGAGGAACCGGGTGTACTCCTCCTCGGTGCAGAAGCCCATCACCCGCTCCACGTTCGCCCGGTTGTACCAGCTGCGGTCGAACAGCACGATGGAGCCGGCCGAGGGCAGGTGCTGGATGTAGCGCTGGAAGTACCACTGGGTGCGCTCGCGCTCGGTGGGCGCGGGGAGTGCGACGATGCGGGTGACGCGCGGGTTCAGATACTCCGTGACCCGCTTGATCGTGCCGCCCTTCCCGGCGGCGTCGCGCCCTTCGAAGATCACCACCACCCGCTTGCCCTCGGCCCTGACCCATTCCTGGAGCTTCACCAGTTCGCCCTGGAGCCGGTAGAGCTCCTTCTCGTACACCTTGCGCGCCAGCTTCCCGCCGGTCTGCCGTTCGTCCGCCATGCGAACCTCCGCTGCCCTGGATACGCGCCGACACCCTAACCGGAGTCCGCCTGTCTTCCCTGCTGCGGCCTTGACAAATTTTTTTGTCGGTGCGAGGGTAAGGGCACTGAACACGAAGGAGACGCACATGACCACCGTGATTTCCCGCGACGGCACCACCATCGCCTACACCCGCGTCGGCCGGGGCCCCGCGCTCCTGCTCGTCGACGGCGCGATGTGCTACCGCGCCTCGGGCCCCAACACCTCGCTCGCCGAGGAGCTGGCCGACACCTGCACGGTCTACACCTACGACCGGCGCGGCCGCGGTGAGAGCGGCGACACCGCCCCCTTCGCCCCCGAACGCGAGATCGAGGACATCGCCGCCCTCATCGAGATGATCGGCGAGCCGGTCTTCCTGTACGGCATCTCGTCCGGCGCGGCGCTGGCCCTGGCCGCCGCCGCGAGCGGGCTGCCGGTCAGCAAGGTCGCGGTGTACGAGCCGCCCTTCATCGTCGACGGCACCCGCCCGCCCATCCCCGCCGACTACACCGAGAGCATCGAGCGCCACCTGGCCGCGGGCAAGCCGGGCGCGGCCATCCGCTACTTCATGCGCAAGGGCGTCAACCTGCCCGCCCCGATCGTCGCCATGATGACCGTCATGCCCGGCTGGTCGTCGATGAAGGCGGTCGCCCACACGCTGCCGTACGACACCGCGTTCGTGACCGAGTTCGAGCACGGCAGGCCGCTGCCCGAGGGCCGGTGGGACGGCGTCAAGATGCCCGCCCTGGTCGTCAACGGCAGCAAGAGCCCCGCCTGGATCCGCAACGGCACCCGCGACCTGGCCCGGGTGCTCCCCGACGCCGAGCACCGCACGCTCGACGGCCAGACCCACATCGTCAAGGCCGCCGCCCTGGCGCCCGTCCTGAAGGGGTTCTTCCGATGATCTTCCGTACCACCGTCGAGCTGGGCGGCAAGACCGCCACCGGATTCGAGGTGCCGCCCGAGGTGGTGGCCGAACTGGGCGCGGGCAAGCGCCCGCCCGTACGGGTCACGATCAACGGGTACGTCTACCGCAGCACCGTGGCCCTGATGGGCGGCCGCTACCTGCTCCCGCTCGCCGCCGAGCGCCGGGAGGCCGCCGGCGTCCAGGCCGGCGACGAGATCGAGGTCGCCCTGGAGCTCGACACCGAGCCCCGTACGGTCACCGTGCCGCCCGACCTGGCCGAGGCGCTCGACCGGGCGCCGGAGGCCAAGGCCTTCTTCGACGGCCTGTCGTACTCCCGGCAGCTGCGCGTCGTGCTGCAGGTCGAGGGCGCGAAGAAGGCCGAGACCAGGCAGCGGCGGGTCGCCGGTCTGGTCGCCAAGCTCGCCGCCGGACAGGACTGAGGCCCGGCCTCCCTCTTGAGAGTGAGCCGGAGGATCGCCCGTGGCGGCGATCCGCTGCCGGGCCGGAAATCTGACGATTGGTAGGCGATCCCGACCCGCTTCGAAGGAGCCACCATGTCCGTCAGACACGACTCTCCCGTCCCGCCGCCCACCACGCTCGCGACCGTCTCGTACGTGGCCGCGCCACTGCTCGCCCTGGTCTACGGAGTGCTCAGGATCGTCGACGGGTTCGACGGGAGCAGAGGACCGGGAGCGGCCTGGACGCTCGGGCACCTGGCCTTCATGGCGGGCCTGGTGCTGTTCGGGGTGATGTTCCAGGACATGCGACGGTTGCTCGGGGGCAACCGGGCCGCAGCCGTGACGCACGCCGTCGGGCTCGCGGGGATCGCCTTCACGTTCGCCCAGTTCGCCGTCGACGTGGTGGTGGGCTTCATGGCCGACGACCACGAGGCCATGGGCACGCTGTTCGACCAAGTGCAGGCGGTGCCCGGGGTGTCGCTGCTGGTCTACGAGGCCGGGCCGATCCTGTTCTACGTCGCCCTGCTCGCCTTCGCGGTCCAGCTCGCCGTCCGGGGGCTCGTCCGGCCCTGGATGCCGCTGCTCGTCCTGGCCCAGGTGACGCTCCCGCCGATCTCGCTCGACCTCATCCCGGTGGGGTCCCTCCTGGGTGTGATCGCGTTCCTGCCGCTGGCCCTGCGGGCCAAGGACCGGGCCGTCCAGGCTCATGCGTGATCAGGTTCTTCCTCGTACGGGACATCCACTGATTTCTAGGGATTCGCCGTACGGTGCGAGAGGATGGGGAGCCGTGCCCGAGCCGCCCCTCATGACCGTGCTGCGGCGGCGCGCGCGAGCGCTGCCGCCCCTGCTCGTCGACGGCGCGCTCGCCCTCCTCATCGCCTGCGCGCAACTCTGGCCGCTGCTGGCCACCCGGCAGGAGGACGGCCTGCCGTGGCACTGGTGGGGGTACGCGGTCGCGATCGGCGCGTCGCTGCCCCTGATCTGGCGGCGCCGGCTGCCGCTGACCGTGCTGCTCACGTCGCTGGGCGTCAGCCTGCTGTACGACCTCGCCGACCACGTCGCCGAGCAGCCCGTCTGGTACGGCACGCTGATCGCGTACTACACCGTGGCCGAGCTGTCGTCCCGGCGGATCCGGATGCTGCTGCTGGCCTGCACCACGATCGGGCTGTTCTTCCTGCCCGGCTCGGCCGACACGGCGCTGCGCAGCGGCATCCTGCTGGTGGCCGCGTACGCGATGGGCCGGGCGGCGGCCGGCTCCCGCGCCCACGCGGCGGCGCTGGAGGAGCGGGCCGCCCGGCTGGAGCGGGAGCGCGAGCTGGAGGCCGAGCGCGCCGCCGAACGCGAGCGCGCCAGGATCGCCCGCGACATGCACGACATCCTCGCCCACGCGGTCAGCCTCATGGTGGTGCAGGCGGAGGCCGGGCCGGTGGCGGTCAGGAAGGACCCGGCGCGGGCCGAGGCGGCGTTCGACGCGATCGCCGGGGCCGGGCGGGACGCCATGGAACAGATCCGGCTCATGCTCGGCATCCTCAAGGACCGCGAGGCGCCGCGCGCGCCCCAGCCGACACTCGACGATCTCCCCGCGCTGGCCGCGCAGGTCACGGGCACGGGCCTGGAGGTGGGGTTCGAGGCGACGGGCGAGCGGCGGCCGGTGCCGGCCGGCTGCGCCGTGGCCGCGTACCGGATCGTCCAGGAGGCCCTCACCAACATCGTCAAGCATGCCGACGCCACCCGCGCCGACATCCGGCTCACCTGGGAGGAAGACACCCTCATGATCGACGTCACCGACGACGGCCGCGGCTCTGGGCGCGCCCTGCCCTCGGGCGGTCACGGGCTCATCGGCATCCGGGAACGCGCCGCGGCCTGCGGCGGCACGGCCACCGCCGGCCCCCGCCGGGACGCTCCCGGGTTCCACGTCTCCACCCGTTTCCCGCTCTCATGACCGCCCCCGGGATCCGGGTGGTGGTGGCCGACGACCAGGAGCTGGTGCGGAGCGGGTTCGCGATGATCCTGGACGCGCAGCCCGACATCGACGTGGCGGCGGAGGCCGGTGACGGGATCGAGGCCGTGGCCGCGGTCCGTGAACACCGGCCCGACGTGCTGCTGCTCGACATCCGCATGCCGCGGATGGACGGCATCGAGGCCGCCGGGATCGTGTGCGCCGAGACCGGGTGCCGGGTGCTCATGCTGACCACGTTCGACCTGGACGACTACGTGTACGACGCGCTGCGGGCCGGCGCCAGCGGGTTCCTGCTGAAGGACGTGCGCCGTGACGACCTGGTGCACGCGGTGCGGGTGGTGGCGGCCGGGGAGTCGCTGCTGGCCCCGTCGGTGACGACCCGGCTGATCCGCGAGTTCACGTCCCGGCCGGCCAAGCGGGGCGCCCGGACGGCGGTGGACGTGCTGACGGCCAGGGAGCGGGAGACGCTGCAGCTGATCGCCCGCGGGCTGTCCAACGCGGAGATCGCCGAGGCCATGGTGGTCAGCGAGCACACGGTGAAGACCCACGTCAGCAACCTGCTGGCCAAGCTCGGCCTGCGTGACCGGGTGCAGGCCGTGATCGCCGCCTACGAGTCGGGGCTGGCCGTCCCCGGCACGTGACAGGCCGTAGTTCACCGAGCGATGGAAAAGCGATGCCGCCAAATGATGCAATGGGCCGACCACCGTACTGAGGAGGCCCGTTGAGAGACAACCTCGACCTCGCCGCGAACGCCCAGGAGCTGGCCGACGCCGCGCCCGCCGGTTCCGTCGACCGGGCGGCGGCGTCGTCCGTGGCGATCACCCTGGCGACGACCCGCGACATCGCGCAGGCCAGGCAGACGCTGGACGGGCTCTCGCCCGAGGAGGTGCGGGAGGCGGCGCTGGCCCTGTTCGACCGGCTGTCCATGAGCTGATCCGGGCCCGATCCGGGCCTGATCCCTGGGCTCATCCCGGGGCGCATCCCGGGCTCGTCCTCGGGCCGACCGCTGGGCGAGCGCGCTCGACCGCTGGGCGACGGGGCCGTTGCAACGCTCCACGTCCCCGATCACCCTGAAGGCATGCCGGGCGTTGACACCATCGACGGCCTGACACGGGCCGTGGCCGACTTCGACACCAGCGGATTCGAGCTGCCGATGGAGGAGGCCGCCCTGTCCAGAGCGCGCCGCTCGCTCGTCGAGACCGGCCTCCTCCTGCTCGGCGAGGTGCACGGGGTACGGGAGAACCCGCTGATCATCCGGCGGCTGGTGGACGCGCTCGGGCTGCGCAGCCTCGCGCTCGAATGGCACGGCGGCCTGACCATGGAGCTCTACACGTACCTGAGACACGGCACGCCGCTGGAGCACCCGCACTGGTGGCTCGGCGACGGGCGGGTGACGGCGGGCCACCTGGCGGTGCTGCGGCAGCTGTCCCCGATCACGATCACGCTGTTCGAGGGCACGGAGATCACGGCCGACTGGTCGGCCAGGGAGGCGGCCATGGCCCGGCGGGTGCTGGACATGGTGGCCGCCCCCACGCTGGTGGTCGCGGGCAACGCCCACACCGGCACCGCGCCGAACGCGCTCGGCATGCCGATGGGCGCCTTCCTGGCGCGCGGGCGGCCGGGGCTGGAGAGCATCCGGATCGACTACGGCCGCGGCGACTTCTACGCGATGGAGCGCCGCAGCGTCGACGAGCCGGCGGCGGCGCGCGGGCTCCAAGTGGTCGGCCGTGAGCTTGTGGTGGGGTTGCCGGAGTTCACCGAGGCGACGGTTCCGCAACTTCCTCTGGACGCGCTGCGGGCGCGGCTCACACGGTTCTGAGCTCCGACTGGGGTCCGACCGAGGCTAAGGGATCTTTCATGGGGGCAGCGGATGCGTCAGTCTGTGGGTATCCGTTCATCTAGACATCGAGGAGACTTGTGGCCGATCCCGTCAGCCTGGCGACCCGGGGCAGCGACTTCGCCAGACTCGCTAACAAGATCACTGAGGCCGGTCTGCTCGACCGGCGTCCTGTCTATTACGCCGTCCGCGGCGCCCTTGTCGCGGCGGCCTACGCGGGCGGCTGGGCGCTGTTCGCGTGGGTGGGCGACTCCTGGCTGCAGATGCTCGTGGCCGCCGTCCTCGCCGTGGTCTTCACCCAGGTCGGTTTCATCGCGCACGACCTCGGCCACCGGCAGGTCTTCAGGAGCCGCCGGACCAGCGACATCGTCGGCCTGCTGGTCGGCAACCTCGGCATCGGCCTCGGCTGGGGCTGGTGGAACACCAAGCACAACAAGCATCACGCCAACCCCAACCACGAGGACCACGACCCGGACGTCTCCCCCGCCGTGATCGTCTGGTCGGAGGACCAGGTGGCCAACAGCCGGGGCCTGCCCCGGTTCCTCGCCAAGCGACAGGCGTTCTGGTTCTTCCCGCTGCTCACGCTGGAGGCCTGGCACCTCCACGTGGCCAGCGTGAAGGCGCTGCTCAAGCCGGGTTCGCGGCACCGCCGCACCGAGGCCGTGCTGCTGCTGACGCACTTCGCGCTGTACTTCGGCGCGGTCTTCGCGGTGCTGCCGTTCGGCAAGGCCCTGCTGTTCCTGATCGTCCACCAGGGGGTCTTCGGCGTGTACCTGGGCTGCTCGTTCGCGCCCAACCACAAGGGCATGCCGGTGCTGACCGCCGCCGACAAGCTGGACTTCCTGCGCAAGCAGGTGCTCACCTCGCGCAACGTCAAGGGCGGCTTCGTCACCGACATCGCGCTCGGCCAGCTCAACTACCAGATCGAGCACCACCTGTTCCCGAACATGCCGGCGCCCAACCTGCGCAAGGCGCAGCCGATCGTCCAGCGCTACTGCGAGGAGATCGGCGTCAGCTACCTGGAGACCGGGCTGTTCAACTCGTACGGGCAGGCGCTGCGGCACCTTCACGAGGTGGGGGCCGCGCTGCGCTGACCCTGGCGCTCATCACTCGTCCGGCCGGCGGCGCAGGCTCTCACGGCGCTCTTCCAACTCGGAGATGAGCCCGGCCTGCTCGTCGGCCTGGGTGATCAGGGCCGAGATCTCCGCCTGGTCGGTCGGCCCCATCTCGCCGATCTGCTCGCGTTGCTCGCGGTTCTCCTCCTTGAGCCGTGCGATCTCCTCGTCGAGCCTGCGCAGTTCCTCTTCGTTGCTCATCCCGGGGCTGTACCCGCGCGCGGCCGGGTTACGACTCGGGGTGTATGGCTCGTACGCGGCGCGGGCGGCGAGAATGGGAGCATGCGCAAACTGCCCGCGAGCACCGTCATGTCGCTCGTCGTCGTGGCGGTGACCGTGCTGGCGTTCGCCGTGACCTGGGTGATCCGCGACGACCTGGAGCTCAGGGTGATCGACGTGGTGCTGCCCGTCGTCGCCCTGGCCGGGGTGCTGCTCCGCGAGCGTTGGCCCGTGGGGGCGCTGATCACCGTGATCGCCGCGACCCTGGCCTACTTTCCCCTGTCCTCGCTCGACGCGCCCATCATCTTCCTGCCGTTCGTGGTCCTCTACACCGCGGCCGAGCGGGGCCATCTCATCGCCGCCGTCACCACCGGCTCGGTCGCGCTGCTGGCCATGGGGCTGGGCGAGACCGGAGACGTGCGCCACGTCGACGACGGCGCGTTCATCATGATCGCCGGTTGGGTGGTGGCAGCCATCGCGGCGGGCAGCGTGACCCGCAACCGCCGCGCCTACCTCCAGGAGGCCGAGCGCCGGGTGCGCGAGGCCGAGCACGGCAAGGAGGAGGAGGCCAGGCGGCGGGCCGGCGAGGAGCGGCTGCGCATCGCCCGCGAGCTGCACGATGTGCTCGGGCACAACATCTCCCTGATCAACGTGCAGGCGTCGGCGGCGCTGCACGGGCTGAAGAAGCGGCCCGACGATGCCGAGCGGGCGCTGCGGACGATCAAGGAGACGAGCAAGGAGACCCTGCGCGAGCTGCGCACCACGCTGGGCGTGCTGCGCCAGGTCGACGAGGACGCGCCGACCGCGCCCGCCGACAGCCTGGCGCGGCTCGACTCGCTGGTCGGGGCGTCCGGGCTGGCGGTCCGCACCGAGCTGTCCGGCCCGCTCGACCGGGTCCCGGTCGAGGTCGACCTGGCCGCGACCCGCATCATCCGCGAGGCGCTGACCAACGTCGCCCGCCACTCCGCCGCGGGCGAGGCCACCCTCGCCGTCGCCGCCGACGACGGGCGGGTGCTGATCCGGGTGGACGACGACGGCCCGGGAGTCCCCTTCACCGAGGGCAGCGGCTACGGCCTGGTGGGCATGCGCGAGCGGGCGACGGCCCTGGGTGGCAGCCTGGAGGCGGGCCCCCGCCCCGAGGGCGGCTTCCGCGTCCTCGCCTCACTACCGCTGGACGGAGCTTCATGATCCGCGTGCTGCTGGCCGACGACCAGACCCTCGTACGGGCCGGTTTCCGGTCCATTCTCAGCGACGAGGACGACTTCGAGGTGGTGGGCGAGGCGGCCAACGGCGCCGAGGCCGTGGCCCTGGCCCGCGACCTGCGGCCGGACGTGGTGCTCATGGACATCCGGATGCCCGAGCTCGACGGCCTGGAGGCCACCCGCCGGATCGCCGGCGACCCGCGGCTCGACGCGGTCAAGGTGATCATCCTGACCACGTTCGACCTCGACGACTACGTCTACGGCGCGCTGCGCGCGGGCGCGGGCGGGTTCCTGGTCAAGGACACCGAGCCGGCCGAGCTGATCCACGCCGTCCGCGTGGTGGCCAGGGGCGACGCCCTCATCTCGCCCTCCGTCACCCGGCGGCTGATCGCCGAGTTCGCCGGCCGGGTCACCCGGCCCGACCCCGCGCCCCGGCTCAACGCGCTCACCGAGCGGGAGCGCGAGGTGCTGGCCCTGGTCGCGGGCGGGCTGAGCAACGACGAGATCGCGGCCAAGCTGGTGCTGAGCCCGGCCACGGCCAAGACCCACGTGAGCCGGATCATGGCCAAGCTCCGCGCGCGCGACCGCGCCCAGCTCGTGGTGCTCGCCTACGAGGCCGGGGTCATCACGCCGGGCTGGCTCTCCGACGGCCGCCGGTGAGCCGTACCTCCCGGGGAGTACGCCCCGGCGGCCCATGACACCCCGGTCGTACGACGGGTGACCGCCGCGGGCTGACGCGCGGGCCGTGACCGTGAGCCGACTCTGGCGGCATGGACACCGTCGACCTGGCGCGCCTGCAGTTCGCGCTCACCGCGGGCGCGCACTTCCTCTTCGTCGCGCTCACGCTCGGCCTGGCCACGCTGGTGGCCGTCATCCAGACCCGGGCCACGATCGGCCGCAGCCCGGTCCATCTGGGCATGACCAGGTTCTGGGGCCAGCTCTACATCATCAACTACGCGATGGGCATCGTCACCGGGCTCGTCATGGAGTTCCAGCTCGGCATGGCGTGGAGCGGGCTGGCGGAGTTCGCGGGCAACGCGTTCGGCTCCGCGCTGGCGCTGGAGACGATGATCGCCTTCTTCGTCGAGTCGACGTTCCTCGGGCTGTGGATCTTCGGCTGGGACAAGCTGAACCGGTGGGCGCACCTGGCGGTGATCTGGGTCGTCACGCTCACCGCGTACGCCTCGGCTTTCTGGATCATGGTGGCCAACGGGTTCCTGCAGAACCCGGTGGGCTACCGGTTCGACGGCCACGCGCTGCACGTCACCGACTTCGGCGCGATGGTGGCCAACCCTGCGGCGACGGTGGCGCTCGGGCACGTCCTGGGCGGGGCGCTGATGGTCGGCGGCTTCTTCATGGCCGGGGTGAGCGCCTACCACCTGTTCAGGCGTACTCCTGACCAGGACTTCTTCCGCAAGTCGCTGCGGATAGGGGTCGGGGTGGCGCTGCCCGCGACGATCGTCACGGCCACGTTCGGCGGGATGGGGTTCCAGACGCTGCAGCCGGGCAAGCTCGCCGCCTGGACGCGCGACGCCGAGCTCGCCGCCCAGGTCCAGGCGGAGATGACCGCGCTGCACGGGCCGGGCGACTACCTGCCGCCGGTGGGGTGGGTGCAGGGCGGGGCGCTGACGATGCTGATCCTGTTCGCGATCATGCTCTTCCTGTCCGGGGCGAACGTCCTGCTCATGCTCGCCCGGCCGGTCGTGCACCGGTTCCGGGCCTGGCACGTGCTGCTGATCGCGGCGATCCCGCTGCCGTTCGGGGCGATGCTGGGCGGCTGGGTCTTCCGCGAGATGGGGCGGCAGCCGTGGGCCGTCTACGGGCTGCTGACCACCGAGGACGCGATGTCGCCGGTGAGCGAGGGGACGATGCGCTTCTCGCTGGTGGCGTTCACCGCGGTGTTCGCCGTCCTGGTCGTGATCAACTTCTGGCTGCTGGCCAGGGCCGCCAGGCGCGGGCCCGCCGGCGTCGCCCTGGGCGCCCGGCCCGCCGAGAAGAAGCCCGAGCCCGTCCCCGCCTTCTGAGGACCCGCCTTCTGAGGAGTGATCATGGAGATCTTCGTTCTGGCCTTCTTCGCGCTCGGCTATCTCGTGCTGGCCGGGGCCGACATCGGCGTCGGCATGACGCTGCCGTACCTGGGCCGCACGCCGGACGAGCGGCGGGAGGTGATCGCCGCGATCGCGCCGTTCTTCCTGGGCAACGAGGTGTGGCTGGTGGTCACCGCCGGGGTGCTGGCCGGGTTCTTCCCGGAGCTGGAGGGCGAGCTGCTGAGCGGCAACTATCCGCTGATCGTGGCCCTGTTGCTGTCGTGGGTGGCGCGCGACGCGGGCCTGTGGCTGCGCGGCCGGCTCGCGGGCCGGCGGTGGCGGGCCTGGTGGGACGGCGCGATCGTGGCCGGCAGCTGGGGGCTGGCCATGAGCCTGGGCGGGCTGCTCGGCGAGGTGCTGCTCGGCCTGTCCGGGCCGCTCGCGCTGCTGCCCGTGGCGGCGCTGGCGGCGTTGTTCGCCACGCACGGGCTGGCCTTCGCCGGGCTCCGGCTCCGCGGCGAGCCGCGGCGGCGCGCGGCGGTGCTGTCGGGCGGCGCCGGGGAGGTCCGCACCTACGCGCTGACGGCGGCGGCGCTGCTGGTCGTGGGCGTGCTGGCCGGGCTCCGGCTGCCGCTGGAGCCCGGCACGTCGGGGGCGATGCTGGTGCCGGTCGTCCTGGCCATGATGCCGCTGATGGTGGCGGCGCAGGCCTGGGTGTGGTGGACGTTCCGGCACCGGGTCACCGGCCCCTCCTACCTGTGATCAGAACACCGGCACGCCCTCGCGGGTCAGGCGCCAGTTCTCCGCCGCGAACTGCGACGGGTCGATGGTGCCCTGGGCGGTGGCGTACTCGATCAGCGCCTGGCGGATCTCCACCTGGGCGTTGTAGAGCACCTCGGCCGAGGTGACGTGCGGGAAACCGCCGCCGCCCGACTGGCGGTAGTTGTTGATCGCCACCACGAACTCCTGGTCGGCGGCGACCGGCGCGCCCTCGTACGACAGGCCGGTGATGCGCTGGCCCACCGGCTTGCTGATGTCGATGTCGTAGGTGACACCGGAGAGCTGGTCGTAGTTGTAGTCGGGGGTGCCGCCCGCGTTGGTGAGGGTCGCGACGTCCACCGGGGCGCCGGGGGCGAGCTGGCTGAAGTACTTGGCCGAGTACTCCAGATAGTCCTTGAGCTGGGCCCCGGTCATCTTGACCGCCAGCAGCGTGTTGTCGTACACGTACAGGCCGGCCACGTCCCGCACCCGGATGTCGCCGGCCGGGAAGACGGCGGTGCGGCTGAACGGGGCCGCGATCGACAGCACGGGCAGCGTGTTGCCCGGCAGCGCCTGCTTGACCGTCTCCACCTGCACGTGCTGGATGTAGTCGAGGATCGGGGTGTCCTTGTACGGGGACTCGCCGGCGGAGAGCGCCTGGGCCGACTGGGCGACCACCGTGTTGACGTAGCCGACGGTGGTGTCGTGCTGCTGTTTCATCAGCCGGACGATCCGGGGATCCTCGGCGACGGCGTTGGTGTTGAGCGTGGTCGCGGACTTGCCGGTGACCTTCCACTTGCCGCGGTGCTTGGTGAGCTGGAAGTCGAGCACGCTGAGCCGCTGGCCCCACTTGCCCGGCTCGCTGAGGAGCACCTGCTCGCCGGTGACCTTGTTGGTGACGAACCGCTCGGGCACGTCGGTGTGCGCGTGCCCGAACAGCACGGCGTCGACGCCGGGCACCTGCTCGGCGACCAGGGCGGAGGCGTTCTCCACGGGCAGGTCGCCGCCGTAGGAGGACATGCCGTTGTCGCCGGCGTGCGCGGTGACCACGACCACGTCGGCGCCGTCCCGCCTGATCTGCGGCACCCACCGCTTGGCCGACTCGACCAGGTCGGTGAAGCGGAGCTTGCCCTCGACGTTGGCCTTGTCCCAGATGGCGACGCCGGGGTTGGTGAGGCCGAGCACGCCGACCCGGACCGGCTTGTCACCCTTGATCTTCATGGTCTTGATGACGTACGGCCGGTAGGCGGGCTTGCCCGTCCTGGCGTGCACGGCGTTGGCGGCGAGCACCGGGGCCTTCATCTGCTTGATCCAGGTGGCCAGCAGCGGCAGCCCGTAGTTGAACTCGTGGTTGCCCAGGGTGACGGCGTCGTACCCGATGGCGTTCATGGCCCGGGCCATCGGGTGGATCTCGCCGGTCTCGGTGATGGGCTCGATCTTGGCGTAGTAGTACGCCAGCGGGGTGCCCTGGATGGTGTCACCGGAGTCGAACAGCAGCGTGCGGTCCGCTCCTCGCTGCGCGCGCACCTGCTTGACCAGGGTGGACACCTTGGCCAGGCCGACGTGGTTGCCGTCCCGGTCGGTGAAGGGCGCGTTCTGGTAGTAGTCCCAGTTGAGCGCGTTGCTGTGGATGTCGGAGGTGCCCATCACCGTGACGGTGACAGGCTTGCCACCCGAGGCCTGCGCCGGGGGCGCGGCCAGGGCGGCCGCCACGAGTGCGGCGGCCGCTCCTGCGGCGAGCTTTCTGGTGTGCATGTGTCGGGACGTTAACCTCCGTCAAATGAGGTGAAAAGGGCAGATATTCACAGGTTGGCGCCCCCGGTGGCGTCGAGAGTGCGGCCGGTCATGAAGCTCGCCCCGGGCGAGGCGGCGAAGGCGATCACCTCGGCGATCTCGTCGGCCCGGCCCACCCGGTTGACCGCGTGCACGCTCTTCGCGAACGCCTCGCCTTCGGGAGTGCTCAGCCAGTCCGCGTTCACGTCGGTGTCGATGATGCCCGGGGCGACGTCGTTGACCGTGATCCCGCGCGGGCCCACCTCCTTGGCCAGCGCGAGCGTGAACGTCCGCACCGCGCCCTTGGTCATGGAGTACGCGATCATCTCGGGGAAGGCGATGTGCGCCACGCCCGAGGTGACGTTGACGATCCGGCCGCCGTCGGGGATGAGCGGCAGCAGGAGCCTGGTGAGGAAGAACAGGCCGCGCACGTTCACCGCGAAGAGCCGGTCGAACGTCTCCACCGTCTCCTGCTCCATCGGCCCGGACGCGGCGATGGCGGCGTTGTTGACCAGCACGTCGAGCCGGTCGGCCGCCCGCGCGACCTGCGCGGCCAGCGCCTCGACCTGCTCCGGCTCGCCCAGGTCGGCGCGGAGCGCGAACGCGCTGCCGCCGTCCGCCTCGATCAGCCGGACGGTCTCCTCGGCCGCGGCCTCGTTCACGCCGTAGTGCACGCCGACGCGGTGGCCGTCGCGGGCCAGCCGCAGCGCGGTCGCGCGGCCGATCCCCCTGCTCGCACCCGTCACAAGAGCGGTCTTCACGTGCGGACTTCCTTTCTGTAGTGATCGCTACAGAAAAATATCATAGCGGTCGCTATAGAATGGGCCGCATGGCGAGACGGCGAGCGTTCGACCGCGACGAGGCACTCGACCGGGCGCTGCACGCGTTCTGGCGCCACGGCTACGAGGTGACCTCCGTCGCCGAGCTGACGGCGGTGATGGGCATCAGGCCGCCCAGCCTGTACGCGGCCTTCGGCGACAAGCAGCGGCTGTTCGAGGAGACGCTGCGGCGTTATCAAGAGACCTACGGCGCGTTCACCACCCGGGCGCTCGCCGAGGAGCCGACGGCCAGACAGGCCGTCGAGCGCATCCTGTACGAGGCCGCCGCCGAGTACACCGACCCCGGCCACCCGCACGGCTGCATGGTCATCTCCGCGGCGGTCAACTGCGGGCCGGAGTCGTCCGAGGTCGAGGAGCGGCTGCGGCTGGCGCGCGAGTCGGCCAAGGCGGCGCTCAGGGAGCGCGTCGAGCGTGACGTGACGGCCGGGCTGCTGCCGCCGTCCACCGACGCCGCGGCGCTGGCCACCTACTACGCGGCGACCATCCAGGGCATGTCCACCCAGGCCCGCGACGGCGCGGGCCGCGACGAGCTGGAGCAGGTCGCGGCCCTGGCGATGCGCGCCTGGCCCGAGGGCTGACGCCGGTCGCTCAGCGCGCCTTGGCCGAGGCGTCCTCGGGGGACACGGCCAGGTCCGACACGCGCAGCCAGCGGGTGCCGTACCCGCCCAGCTCCAGCCGCACCCGGCCCGAGTCCGGCACCTCGACGGTGCCGTCCACCAGCAGGTCGGTCAGCAGGCAGCCGGCCAGCCCGTCCAGGGGCAGCTCCACCTCCGCCGCCTCGTCGCCCAGGTTGTGCACGACCACGACCGTCGCGCCGTCGACGTCGCTGCGGTGCGCGTACACGGCCGGGTGTCCCGGGTCCAGCACCGTGTACTCGCCCCAGGCCAGCTCCGGGCACTCCCGGTAGCGCTCGACGAGCAGCTGGATCCAGCGCAGCATCGACCCCGGGTCGCGCTTCTGGTCCGCCACGTTGACGTGCTCGGGCCCGAACTTCCCCGACGGCATCGGCCGCACCGGCTCCGCCGTGCTGAAGCCGCCGTTCCTCGACCACTGCATGGGGGTGCGGACGGCCATCCGGCCCGGCACCTCCAGGTTCTCGCCCAGCCCGATCTCCTCGCCGTAGAAGAGCACCGGCGTGCCCGGCAGCGAGAACATCAGGCTGTAGGCCAGCTTCATCCGGTCCGGGTCGCCGTCGAACATGCCCGGCAGCCGCCGGCGCAGGCCGCGGCCGAAGATCTGCATGTCCTCCTCCGGCCCGAACGCCTGGAAGATCTCCTGCCGCTCGTCGTCGGTGAGCTTGTCCAGGGTCAGCTCGTCGTGGTTGCGCAGGAACATCGCCCACTGGGCGGCCCTCGGCGCCTGCGGCCGCTCCCGCAGCGCGGCCACGAGCGGGGCGGCCTCCTTGCGGGCCAGCGCGAGCCAGCCCCTCTGCATGGCGATGAAGTCGAAGCACATGGTGAGCTCGTCGCCGAGCCCGTCGCCGAAGTAGCTGATCAGCTCCTTGTACGGCAGGTTGACCTCGCCGAGCAGCACCGAGTTGCCCTTGCGCCGGGTCATGAACGCCCGCAGGTCGGCCAGGAACTCGTGCGGCTCGCCCAGCTGCGGCGAGACGTTCTCGATCAGGAACGGCACCGCGTCCACCCGGAAGCCCGACAGCCCCAGCTCCATCCAGAAGCCGAGGATGCGGGAGAGCTCGTCGCGCACGGCCGGGTTGCCCACGTTCAGGTCCGGCTGGTGCTTGTAGAAGCTGTGCAGGTAGTACTGGCCGGAGCGGTCGTCGTACTCCCAGACGCTGTCCTCCTGGTCGGGGAAGACCACCGACTCCGGCTCCGGTTCCGGCTCGTCCTTCCAGACGTACCAGTCGCGCATCGGCGCGTCCTTGCCCCGGCGCGCGTCCTGGAACCACGGGTGCCTGTCGGAGGTGTGGTTGACGACCAGGTCGGCGATGACCCGCATGCCCCGGTCGTGCGCGGTGCGCATGAACTCCACGAAGTCGCCCAGCGTGCCCAGCCTCGGGTCCACGCTGTAGAAGTCGGTGACGTCGTAGCCGTCATCCTGGTTGGCCGTGGGATAGAACGGCATCAGCCACAGGCAGGTGACGCCCAGGTCGGCCAGATAGTCGATCGCCTGGCTGAGCCCGCGGAAATCGCCGATCCCGTCGCCGTTCCCGTCCTTGAAGGTCTCCACGTCCAGGCAGTAGACGACGGCGTTCTTCCACCACAGGTCGCTCGTGTACGTCATACGCATGCGGGCGAGCTACCCCCAAACGCGCATAAAGAACAAGTCACGAGGACCCCTTCCCGGCGCAGGTTTGGCGGATCTTCCCCGCGGTAAACAGAGCCCGCCGGTTAGCGGCATTTCTCGACGCAATACGACAAATCACCACTAGGGTCTGACCCGGAACGGATCACCCGGAGGGATGTCCATCATGAGCGACCACGCGATCACCTTCGACCTCATCGACACGGACAAGGACGGCCGCATCTCGGCCGAGGAGCTCGTCCGCGCGATGGAGGTCATCGGCCAGCCGGTGACCCTGGAAGCCGCCCAGGCCGGTGTCCGCCGCCTCGACCAGGACGGCGACGGCCTCATCGACGTGGACGAGTTCGGCGCGTTCCTGAAGCCCTGACGATCAGGCGGTGCGGACGTAGAGCTGGCCGAAGATCTCCGACAGGCTCTTCAGGTCCGTGGCCACGTCCACCTCGGGCGTGACCGGGTCGTACAGGGTGGCCAGGCGGGCCCGGACGGCCGTGAGCTTCTTGAGCTGGTCCCAGGTGGGGTTGGCCGCCCACTTCTCGCCGGACACCCGGCTGACCCGGCCCTGGGCGTCCTGCCAGCGGGTCCACAGGGTGACGGTCTCGGCGGCGTCGTCCTGCAGCGGGGCGGCGACGCGCTCGGTGATCGTCTTCGTGGCCTGCTCGGCGGTCAGGCCGGAGCCGCCGGGCGCGGCGAAGCCGGTGTCCTCGGCCGCGATCTGGGCGTAGGCGTCCCAGGCGCGGGCGCGGACCTGGATCCACTGGTTGCGCTGGGCGGTGGCGGCGTCGATGCCCCAGGTGGCGTACTCGGTGGCGAAGTGGCCGCCGTCGAGGGAGAGCTGGTCGACCAGGCCCTGAGCGAGCCAGGCGCCGACGCGGTCCGGGTCGGGCAGCGGGCGCTTCGCGGTGAGCGCCTTCTTGCACTCCTCGTCTGCGCCGCAGCCCAGGGCCGGCACCGCGGTCTGCACGGCGAGCTTCTTGCCGGGGGCGAGCTTGCGGAGCGTGGTGGCCGCCGACAGCACGAACGCGTCGAGCTCCTCGGCGGTGGCGAACGTCTGGTTGTAGCCGAGGCCGGAGCTGAACCGGATGCCGGCCACGCCGGGCTGGGCGGCCAGGGCGGCGATCTTCTTCGCGGTGTCGGCGAGCTTGCCCGCCTGGTGGTCGTCGGCCAGCTCGGTGTCGATCCAGACGCGCATGCCGTTCGCGGCGGCGGCCTTGACGGCCTGACCCGCGGGCGTCTCGGCGGCCTGCTTCAGCGCGGCGCCGGTGACCTCGTCAGGGTCGACGAAGCAAGGCTCGGCGGTCGGGCACTCCGGCTCGCCGCCGTCCTCGCTGCCCTCGACGTCGGGGCTGCCCACGTCGTGCATCTCGCCGTCGCCCTCGGAGTCGGTCGCGCACTGGGCGCCGTCCTCGGTGCAGTCGATGACGATCGGGTTCATCGGCCCGGAGTCGCGCATGTTCCGGCCGTCGTCGTCGAGCCAGAAGCGGGCGATCTCGGCGGCCTCCTCAGGGGTGGCCATCCAGCGGCAGACGACGTACGCGGGGGTGTCCGCCGCCATGAGGTCGTCGCAGCCGCGCGGATCGTCCGCCGACCACGCGGGAACGCCGATGCCGAGGAGGGAGAGTGCGAGACCGATGACGAAGAGCTGCCGCAGTCGCATGGCGCCTTACTTCCGGGGAGTGATCGGCTGGCATCTTGCACAATATCGGCATCAACCGGTGATCTCTACCGCTCGTGTTTGACCCTGTGAAAATTGGGACGACAGCACCACCTCGTACCGGCCAAACTTGAGCGTGCGTGAAATCCTCGGGGACCTCGGTCTCTTCCGCGACGGGCGGTTCGCCCTGCTCTTCTCGGCCCGTACGATCTCCATGCTCGGCACCGCGTTCGCGCCGGTGGCCCTCGCGTTCGGCATCCTCGAACTTCCCGGCGCCAGCGCGACGACGCTGTCCGTGGTGCTGACCGCCGAAGCGCTGCCGATGGTGCTGTTCATGCTCTTCGCAGGGGTGCTGGCCGACCGCTTCCCGAGGCAGCGGGTGATGATGTTCGGCGAGTGGGCCAACGCCCTGGCCTTCTGCACGCTGTCCGCGATGCTGCTGTCGGGCTGGACCCCGCTGGTCGCCCTGGCCGGCGCGGCGGCCATCAGCGGCGTGGCCGTCGCCGTGCTCTATCCCTCGCTGACCGGCATCATCCCCGAGGTGGTGCCGCCCGACCGGCTGCAGGCCGGCAACGCGCTGCTCGGTCTGGGCGCCAACGTCGCCCGGATGGCCGGCGCGGTGGCCGGCGGCGCCACGGTGGTGTTCGTCGGCGGAGGCTGGGCGCTCGCGGTCAGCGGCGCCCTGTTCGCCGTCGCCGGAGTGCTCATCTCGCTGGTGCGGCCCACTCCTCTGGCCGCGCGGGAGGAGCGCCACTCGGTGCTGAAGGACCTGCGCGAGGGCTGGCGCGAGTTCAGCTCCCGGCAGTGGATCTGGGTGGTGGTCGCCCAGTTCTCCATCCTGGTGCTGGCGGTGCAGGCCGGTCACGGGGTGCTCGGGCCGCTGCTGGCCAAGGAGAGCCTGGGCGGCCCGGCGGCCTGGTCGGCGTTCCTGGCCGGCGAGGCGATCGGCACGATCGCGGGCGTCCTGGTGTCGCTGCGGCTCCGGCCGCGCCGGCCGATCCTGGTCGGCACCCTGCTCTGCCTGCCGTCCGCGCTGCCGTACTTCCTGCTGGGGTCGAACGCGCCGCTCTGGGTGACGGTGGCGGGCGCGTTCGTGCTGGGCGTCTGTTTCGACGTGTTCGGCGTGCTGTGGACGACGACCATGCAGCGGGAGGTCCCGCCGGAGTCGCTGTCGCGGGTGAGCTCGTACGACGCGCTCGGCTCGCTGATGTTCGGCCCGATCGGGCTCATGCTGGCGGCCCCCGCGGCGGCGCTGATGGGCGTGCAGAACGCGCTGCTGGCATGCGGTGGCCTGGTGGTGCTGTCCACCTGCGCGGCGCTGCTCTCCCCCGGCGTGCGCAACCTGCGCGCCCCCGGCCGCCTTGAGGTCGTCTCCTCCAGTTGAGTGCTATCCGGCCTGCCCGCTGGTGCGCAGCCCGCGGGCCGGGATCCGCTCGTGCTGCCCGAACCGCGGTTCCGGTCCGTACGCGCCGTCGAGCAGGCCCGCCACATACTCGGCCAGCGCCGGCGCGTGCTTGAACCCGTGACCGGAGTCGCCGCCGAGCAGCCACACGCCGGGCGCGGTCTCGGTGATGAGCCACTCGGCGTCGGGCGTGAGCGCGTACTGGCAGACCTGGCTGAACAGCACCGGCGCCGACGCCAGCGACGGGAACCGACGGGCCAGGTAGGAGCGGGCGTTCGCGACGCTGGCCTCGTCCACGGCGCGCTCGCCGTGCTCGGGATCGTACGGGCGGCCCTCGGCGTCGGAGGTGGCCTTCATGCCCACGCCGTCCACGTCACCGTGGCCGTACGCGGCCGCGGCGTGGTCCACCCAGGCGGGCGTGCCCGGCGTGCTCCAGGCGGCGGGGACGGCGAAGTGCAGCGTGTCCTGCTTGGTCACGGTCACCGGCACCTCGAACAGCTCGGGCAGCCAGGCGCCGCAGGCCCACACCACCCGGTCGGCGGTCAGCACCTCGCCGCCGACCTCCACGGCGGCGCCGGGCGCGGGGGTCGCGCGGCCCCGGACGAGCCGGGCGCCGGCCGCCTCGGCGAGCCCGGCGGTCACCTGGGTGGCCCGGCGGGCCCTGATGACGCCGGCGTGCGGTTCCCAGAGCAGGTGGCTGAGGCCGGTCGGGTCGAAGTCGGGGAAGAAGCGGGCGCCGTCGGCGGGGTCGAGCACCTCACACGGAATATCCAGATTTTTCAGGACCTGGGCACTGGCGTGCTCCCACCCGTCCTCCGTCTGGGCGAACCAGAGCATGCCGGCCTCGGCGTACAGCTCCTCCCCCGCCCGCTCACCGAGCCGCCGCCAGCCGTCCCGCGCCCGCCACGCCAGGCGCGCGTACCACTCCTCGCTGCCGTGCGCGCAGCGCATCAGCCGGGTCTCCCCCGCGCTGGACTGCCGGACGTGCCCCGGCCGGTGCTGCTCGACCAGCGTCACCCGCCACCCGGTTTCGGCCAGCCGCAACGCCAGCGATGAACCCCAAATCCCCGATCCGACCACGATGACCGATTTCATGGGACCACGGTGACCGGAGACGAGCCCCGAAGCAAGGGGTCAGACGACGATCAGTGTCACCACCACGCCCGCGCAGTTGCCCGCCAGGCAGATGCGCACCGGCACCCGCGACACCCCGGACGCCTGGGGCACGCCGCCGACGTGCCCGTCGGGGCCGATGGTGACGCCCTGCGGCAGCGTGTCGGGGTTCGTGACGGTGAACGTCGGCGGCACGCCGGTGGGCCCGCCCTTGATCGGGATGGCCGCGCGCAGCCGCTCCCCGACCCGGCCGGGGAAGGTCAGCACGCCGGGGGCCCACGGCACGTTGCGCAGCACGACGAACGTGACCTGCTGCGGGGAGCAGGTCTGGCCGCGGCAGATCTGGACCGGCGCGGCGAAGGTCCCCGGGCGTTCCGGCCTGCCGTACACCCGGCCGCTCGCGTCCACGCCGAGCCCAGGCGCGAGCGGCGCGCCGGGGCGGATGCTGACGCCCTTCTCCACGGGCATCAGGCGCTGCTCGACCTCGATGCCGACAGTGAGATAGAAGGTGTCCTCCACCAGCCGGTCGGCCGGGGTCGCCGCGGGCGTCGCCCTGGCCATGTAGATCGCTCTCGCGCCGCCGGACGGAAGGGCTGGGAGGAAGGCGCACATGGCCAATCCGGCAACCAGGAGAACCCACGTTTGCCGCATTATTACCCCCCGGTGCTTCTGCTCCCCTACGTACCCCTTTCACCGCATACAGTCACCACAGCCCCAGGAAGGGCACGGGATAATCGCCCTATGGCCGCTGAATCCGCTCAGACACTCGAACGCGGGCTCCGCCTGCTCAGGCTGCTCGCCGACGGCAAGGGCGGGCGGACCCCGACCGAGCTGAGCGCCGAGCTGTCGCTGAGCCGCCCGGTGGTCTACCGGCTGCTGACGACCCTGCTCAACGAGGGGTTCGTGCGCCGCGACGCCGAGGGCCGGGTCCACCTGGGGTTCGGGCTGCTCGTGCTGGCTCAGGCCGTGCAGCCGCTGCTGCGCGCGGCGGCGGTGCCCACGCTGCGCCGGCTGGCCGAACAGGTGGGCGCGACCGCGCACCTCACGGTCGCCGAAGGCGACGACGCGCTGGCCGTGGCCGTGGTGGAACCGTCGTGGACGAGCATGCACGTGGCCTACCGGGAGGGCGCCCGCCATCCGCTGGCCGTGGGCGCGGCCGGGCGGGCGATCCTGGCGGGCCGCGAGGGCGGGTCCGCATATCTGGTGACCGAGGGGCAGTTGCAGGAAGGGGCCCGGGGGGTGGCGGCGCCCGTCCTGGGGCTGCCGTGGCTGGAGGCCTCGGTCGGGGTGGTCACGTTCGGGCCGCTCGCGGAGTCGACGGGGCCCCGGGTGGTCGAGGCGGCCGCCGAGCTCGCCGCGGCCCTGGGTTGACATCCGTCCAGGCATGACGGACGGTTGTCACATATAGAGGACACTTACGTCCGATAAACGGACGATTCGGGAGGGGCGGATGCCGTACTACCGCGCGGTGGGCGAGGTGCCCCGCAAGCGCCATGTGCAGTTCAGGCGGCCCGACGGCGGCCTGTACGCCGAGGAACTGATGGGCGAGGAGGGGTTCTCCTCCGACTCGTCGCTGCTCTACCACCGCCACCTGCCGACCGCCATCATCAAGGCCGAGGCCGTCACGCCGACCGGCGACACGCGCCTGTCGCCCAATCTGCCGCTGTCGCCGCGCCACTTCCGCACCACCGAGCTGGTCAGCGCCGGCGACCTGGTGTCCGGGCGCATCCTGCTGGCCGGCAACGGCGACGTCCGGTTGTCGTACGCGACCAGCGACCGGCCCAGCGAGCTCTACCGCAACTCGATGGGCGACGAGTGCGTGTACGTCCAGGACGGCACGGCCCGCTTCGAGTCCACGTACGGCGTGATCGAGGCCGGCCCCGGCGACTACGTGGTCATCCCGACCGGCACCATCCACCGCTGGGTGCCGAAGGGCCGGGTCAACGTGCTGGCCGTCGAGGCGTCCGGGCACATCAGGCCGCCCAAGCGCTACCTGTCGCAGTACGGCCAGTTCCTGGAGCACGCCCCCTACTGCGAGCGCGACCTGCGGGCGCCCGAGGAGCCGCTGCTCGCCGAGGGCGAGGAGGTGCCGGTGCTGGTGCGCACCCGGGGCGGGCTGACCCGCCTGGTCTACCGGCACCACCCGTTCGACGTGGTCGGCTGGGACGGCTACCTCTACCCGTACGCGTTCAACATCGACGACTTCGAGCCGATCGTGAAGAAGACGCACGCGCCGCCGCCCGTCCACCAGACGTTCGAGGGGCCGGGCTTCGTGATCTGCTCGTTCTGCCCCCGCCCGCTGGACTTCCACCCCGACTCGGTGCCGATCCCGTACAACCACCACAACGTCGACTCCGACGAGTTCATGTTCTACGTCGGCGGTGACTACTCGGCGCGCCGGGGATCGGGCATCGACGTGGGCTCGATCTCGCTGCACCCGGCCGGCTTCACGCACGGGCCGCAGCCCGGCGCGGTCGAGGCCGTGATCGACGCCGTCGCCCGGGGCGTCACCACCACCAGCGAGATGGCGGTGATGGTCGACACCTTCCGCCCGCTGGACCTCGGGCAGGGCGCGCTGGCCTGCGAGGACCCCGGATACGCCTGGACCTGGTCACGATGATGCTCTACACCGCTCTGATCGACGACGCGGGCCTGTTCCCGCCGACGTCACTGCACATGTCCGACGCGCTGGACCGCCACCGGCGCGACCAGGAGCGGGGCAGCCCGGTGCTGACCCACCGCTTCCTCTGCCCGGCCAGCCGGCTCGACCGGCTGCGCGCCGAACCGTTCACGCCGCGGCGGATCGGGCTGATCCTCGACACGCCGGAGCTGCCGGACCTCGACGGCCTGCCGATCGACATCGCCGAGGCCAAGCTGCCGCCCGACCGGAGCGTCGAGGAGCTGGCCCACGAGCTGAGGCGGCTGCTCCCCCAGGGGGTGCGGCTGTTCGTCGAGGTGCCGCCCAGGAAGTTCGTCCCCGACGTGCCGGAGGGCGTGGGCCTGAAGGTGCGCTGCGGCGGAGAACAGCCGCAGGCGTTCCCGGCGGCCGAGCAGCTCGCCGCGTTCATCCGGTTCTGCGTGGCGGGCGACATCCCGTTCAAGGCCACCGCCGGGCTGCACCACGCCGTGCGCCACTTCGACCCGTCGCTGGGCGTCGACCGGCACGGCTTCCTCAACCTGCTGCTGGCCGTGTGCGAGGCCGTCGAGGGCCGCGACCCGGTGCCCGCCCTGCGCACCACCGACGTGGGTCACCTCGCGCGCATCTCGCGGACCGTGCCCGAGCAGACCGCGAAGCGGGCCAGGCAGCTGCTGGTCAGCTACGGCTCGTGCAGCACCACCACGCCGCTGGACGACCTGCGGACCCTGCAACTGATCGAGGAGGACGCGTGAGCTGGGGCCTGGACAACCTGCCCTACGGGGTCTTCTCCCGGCGAGGCGAGGCGCCCCGGGTGGGCGTCCGCTACGGCGACCGGGTGCTGGACCTGGCCGCGGCGCTGCACGACGAGGTGTTCGCCGCTCCCTCGCTCAACCCGTTCATGGCCCGCGGCCGCTCGGCCTGGCACGACACGCGGCGGCTGATCAGGAACAAGCTGTCCGGCGACCTCGCGGTGACCGAGCCCCACCTGATCCCGCTGGAGCGGGTGCGGCTGCACATGCCGTTCGAGGTGGCCGACTACGTCGACTTCTACTGCTCGCTGGAGCACGCGACCAACGTAGGGCGCATCTTCCGCCCCGACTCCGAGCCGCTGAAGCCCAACTGGCGCCGCCTGCCCGTCGGCTACCACGGCAGGGCGGGCACGGTCGTGCCGTCCGGCACGCCGATCAGGCGCCCGCACGGGCAGCTGCGGGCCGGCGAGTTCGGGCCGACGGCGAAGCTCGACATCGAGGCCGAGCTGGGGTTCGTGGTGGGCGTGCCGTCCGAGCTGGGCTCTCCGGCCGGCGCCTTCGAGGAGCACGTGTTCGGGGTGACGCTGGTCAACGACTGGAGCGCGCGCGACATCCAGGCGTTCGAGTACGTGCCGCTCGGGCCGTTCCTGGGCAAGTCGTTCGCCACCTCCGTCTCGCCGTGGGTGACGCCGCTGGAGGCGCTGCCCCGGGCGCCGGGGCGCACGCAGGACCCGCCGCCGCTCGACTACCTGCGCAGGAAGGACGACTGGGGGCTCGACGTCACGCTGGAGGTCGAGCTCAACGGCGAGGTCGTCTCCCGGCCTCCGTACCGGAACATGTACTGGACGCCGGACCAGATGCTCGCCCACCTGACCGTGAACGGCGCGTCGCTGCGCACCGGCGACCTGTTCGCCAGCGGCACGGTCTCCGGGGAGCAGCGCGAGGAGCGCGGCTCGCTGATCGAGCTCACCTGGAACGGGACCGACCCCATCAAGCTGAACGGCGGCGAGACCCGGGCGTTCCTGCAGGACGGGGACACGGTGACGATCCGCGCGACCGCGGGCGACATCAGCCTCGGAGAGGTGACCGGAAAAGTCGGATAAGTGACTCCGGGTGCTCGTACCGTGACTCCTCGCTAACCTTGAGGCTCCCCTTCCCCAGGAAAGCAGGAGTGACATGCTGCGGCGTGCCGCGACGATCTCCCTTGCCGCCTGCCTCGTCGCCGCGGGCGGCTGCGGCGCCGTGACGCCTCAGGCGCCGCCGCCGCGCCCGCCCGCGGTCACCGTCTCCCCGCCGCTCGGCGCCGACCGGGCCCGTCCCGACCTGGGCCTCGTGGTGCGCGCCCAGGGCGGCCCGCTGCACCGGGTCGTCGTCCACGCCGACGGCGTCCCGGTACGGGGCGGCCTCGACGCGGCGCGCACCACCTGGCGCTCGCAGTGGGCGCTGCGGCCCGGCGCCGAGTACACGGTGGCCGTGACGGCGGCGGGCCGCACCGTCGCCGCCGGCCGCTTCCGCACCCGCGCCGCCGAGCGGACCTTCCAGCTGGCGGCCACGGCCCCGCTGCCTGGCGAGACCGTGGGTGTGGGCATGCCGGTCGTCCTCGACTTCGACGCCCCGGTGCGCGACCGGGCCGCGGTGGAGCGGGCGCTGGAGGTCAGGGCCGAGAAGCCGGTCGAAGGGGCCTGGCGGTGGATCGGCGACACCCGGGTGGTCTACCGCACCCGGCGGTTCTGGCCCGCCAGGCAGCAGGTCACCGTCACCGCCCACCTGGCCGGCACCCGCTCGGCCCCCGGCGTCTACGGCACCACCGACCGCACGTTCGCCTTCACCGTCGGCCGCCACCAGGCCAGCCGGATCGACACCCGCGCCCACCGCATGACCGTGCACCGCGACGGCCGGCCCGCGCAGGACATGGCGATCAGCGCCGGCATGGCCACCACCCGCGAATACACCACGACCAGCGGCGTCCATTTGACCATGGAGAAGGGCCATCCCGTCCGGATGGTCTCGCCCGGCCGCGCCGAGGGCGACCCCGGCTACTACGACGTCATGATCGACCACGCCGTCCGCATCTCCGACAGCGGCGAGTACGTGCACGCCAAGGACAACGTGTGGGCCCAGGGCCGCCGCAACGTCAGCCACGGCTGCGTCAACGCCCGCCCCGACCAGGCCGCCTGGTTCTACACCCACTCCCTGCGCGGCGACCCGGTGGTGATCACGGGCACCGACCGCGCGCTCGAATGGGACAACGGATGGGGATTCTGGCAGCTTTCCTGGGAGAAATGGCGCGAAGGAAGTGCGTTGCGTTCGCGTGCCAACGCGCCTCTGCCGTGAGCGTGATTCCCGGATTACGGTGGAAAGAGGGAACGATGGCGTGTACAGGCCCGTTATTACTTACAGGAGGGCCGGAGCATGGATGGATGGATTCTCTGGGTGATCGCCGCAGTTCTCCTCGGGGTGCTGGAGATCTTCACGCTCACCGCCGCGCTCGGCCTGCTCGGTGTCGCTTCTCTGCTCACCGCCGGGGCGGCGGCGATCGGCCTGCCGGTGCCGTTGCAGTTGCTCGTCTTCGCGCTGACGTCGACCGCCGGGCTGGTCGTGATCAGGCCCATCGTGCAGCGTCACAACATCCGTCAGCCACCGCTGACGAGGTTCGGCGTCGAGGCGCTCGTCGGCAAGCCCGCCTATGTGCTGTCCGAGGTCACGGGTCACAGCGGCCGGATCCGCCTGGCCGGCGAGGAGTGGTCGGCCCGCGCCTACGACGAGACACTCGTGATCCCGATCGGTGCCACCGTCGACGTCATCGAAATCGACGGCGCCACCGCACTCGTTTATCCCCGGGAGTGAGATATGGATCCACTGTTGCTGGTAGGGCTGTTCGTCATCCTTTTCGCGGTGTTCACCGTGCTGAAAGCGGTGCGCATCGTGCCCCAGGCTAGAGCGCGCAACGTCGAGCGGCTCGGCCGTTACCACCGTACGCTCAAGCCCGGCCTCAACTTCGTCATCCCGTACATCGACCGCGTCTATCCGATGATCGACCTGCGTGAGCAGGTCGTGTCGTTCCGCCCGCAGCCGGTCATCACCGAGGACAACCTGGTCGTCGAGATCGACACCGTGCTCTACTTCCAGGTCACCGACCCGCGCGCGGCCGCCTACGAGATCGCCAACTACATCCAGGCGGTCGAGCAGCTCACGGTGACCACGCTGCGCAACGTCGTCGGCTCGATGGACCTGGAGAAGACGCTCACCTCCCGCGACACCATCAACAGCCAGCTGCGCGGCGTCCTCGACGAGGCCACCGGCAAGTGGGGCATCAGGGTCAACCGGGTGGAGATCAAGGCGATCGACCCGCCGAAGACCATCAAGGACGCGATGGAGAAGCAGATGCGGGCCGAGCGCGACAAGCGCGCGGCGATCCTCACCGCCGAGGGGCAGCGCCAGTCGCAGATCCTCACCGCCGAGGGCGAGAAGCAGAGCCGCATCCTGCGCGCCGAGGGCGCACGCTCCGCCGCGATCCTGGAGGCCGAGGGCCAGTCCCGGGCCATCGACCAGGTCTTCCAGGCGGTGCACCGCAACGACCCCGACCCCAAGCTGCTCGCCTACCAGTACCTCCAGGTGCTGCCGCAGCTCGCGCAGGGCGAGGGCAACACGTTCTGGGTGATCCCCAGCGAGGTCACCTCGGCGCTGCAGGGCGTGTCCAAGGCCTTCACCGAGGCGCTCCCGCCGTCCGCCGCCACCCGCGAGGAAGTGCCTCAGGCGTCGGAGATGGACGAGGAGATCGCCAAGGCCACGGAGGCGGCGGCCGAGGCGGTCGCCGACGCCCAGAGCACCGAACGGCCGAACGGCCCCCGGCAGCTCACCGAGGGCGCCCGGCAACCCGACCCGCTCGCCGACCTCGACCGGCAGCGCGACCAAGCCGAGCGCTGACCCGCTCACAGCCCGCCCTGCCACGGCAGGGCGGGCTGAATTATTCAGCCGGTCTACGAAAACAGGACCTGGTCGGCGTGGTCCAGCGCCCACCTGAGAGCGCCCAGCGTGACGCACTCGCCGCCCAGGCCGGAGGCGACCACCTCGGGCGGGTAGAGGCAGCGGTCGTCGAAATAGTCCTGGATCGGCCCGACCAGCAGGTCACCGGCCCGCGACAGGCTGCCGCCGATCACCACGAGCTCCGGGTCCAGCGGGTTGACCAGCGTGAGCAGGCCCTCGGCCAGGTGCGCGGCGAAGGCACGGACGGCCGCCTTGGCGCGCTCGTCGCCCTCCTCCGCCCTGGCCACGGCGAACTCGGCGGCCTGCTGGTGGGTGCGCAGCTCGCCCGGCTCGACCGCCATCGCGTAGTCGGCCAGGTGACGGAACGCCTGCCAGTGGTCGCCCGACTGGCGTCCGATCTCGCCCGAGGCGGCGTGCGCGCCCCGATGCGTCCGCCCGCCGATCAGCAGGCCCAGCCCGAGCCGGTTCTCGGTGAACAGATAGACCACGTCCTGACGGCCCCTGGCCGCCCCGCGCCAGTGCTCGGCCAGCACCGCCAGCCGCATGTCGTTCTCCACCAGCACCGGCGCGGGCAGCCGGCGGCCCAGCTCGCCGTGCAGGTCGACGTCGCTCCAGCCGGGCAGCACCACGCTCTTGACCACCCGCCCGGCGCCGTCCACCACGCCGGTCGTGCCGACGCCCACCGCGACCAGCTCGGCCACGGGCAGCCCCGCGTCGGCGCAGACGTCCTCGACCAGCTCGGCGATGGCGTCGACCCGCTCGCGGGCGGACATCGCCGCGTGGTTCGGCACCTGACGCGACGCCACGACGGAGCCGCCCAGATCGGACACCATGGCCCGCAGCAGCAACGCCCCGACGCCCACGCCGGCCACGTGACGGGACGCGGCCCGGAACCTGAACCGCCTGGCCGGCCGCCCCCGCTGGCGGTCACCGGGCTCGTCGCCGCACTCCTCCGCCCAGCCCTCGGCGATCAGGTCGTCGACGATGACCTCGGCCGTCGGCCTGGACACCCGGGCGCCCCTCGCCAGCTCGGACAGCGTCGCCACCTGCGCAGCGCGCAGGTGGCGCAGGATGGCGGCGGAGTTGAGCCTGCGCAGGACGGACGCGTCGCCGCTCTGCTGTCGCACCGCATTCCTCCCCGTCGGACGACCGAAAGCCGTCATCCTACTTAACCAACCCCCTTACGTAAGGGTGCCCCCGCTCTGACCTGCGGCGTGAAGCGGAGCTGTGGGGGCACTTAAGAACTCCTCGATGGACACGTCCGGCGGTGAGCGGGCACAGTGCGTTACGTTTCGAAGAGGGGGATGCTCGCGATGAAAGCACTGGTCAAGGAGAGGGCCGAGCCGGGCCTGTCGCTGGTCGACGTGCCGGAGCCGGAGGTGGGGCCGGGCGAGGTGAAGATCAGGGTGCTGCGCACCGGCATCTGCGGCACCGACCTCCACATCCAGCGGTTCGACGAGTGGGCGCGGCACACCCTGGAGCTTCCCCTCATCGTGGGACACGAGTTCTCCGGTCACGTCGTCGAGATCGCGCCCGGCGTCGAGGACATCGCCGTCGGCGACCTGGTCAGCGGGGAGGGCCACATCGTCTGCGGCAAGTGCCGCAACTGCATGGCCGGCCGCCGCCACCTGTGCCGCAACACCATCGGCCTGGGCGTGAACCGCGACGGCGCGTTCGCCGAGTACGTGACGCTGCCCGCGACGAACGTGTGGGTGCACCGGGTGCCGGTCCACCCCGACGTGGCGGCCGTCTTCGACCCGTTCGGCAACGCCGTGCACACCGCGCTGTCGTTCCCGCTGGTCGGCGAGGACGTGCTGATCACCGGCGCGGGCCCGATCGGCCTGATGGCCGCCGCCGTCGCCACCCACGTCGGGGCCCGCAACGTGGCCATCACCGACGTCAGCGACGAGCGGCTCGACCTGGCCGGCAAGCTCGGCGTCTCGCTCGCGCTGAACGTCTCCCGCGCCTCCCTGGCCGACGGCATGCGCCAGCTCGGCATGAAAGAGGGCTTCGACGTGGGCCTGGAGATGTCCGGCAGCCCCGCGGCGCTGCGCGAGATGATCGCCAGCATGACCCACGGCGGCAGGATCGCCATGCTCGGGCTGCCCGCCGAGGAGTTCGCCGTCGACTGGTCCACCGTGGTCACCTCGATGCTGACCATCAAGGGCGTGTACGGCCGCGAGATGTTCGAGACCTGGTACAACATGTCGGTCCTGATCGAGAAGGGCCTCGACCTCACCCCCGTGATCACCGACCGCTTCCCGTACCACGACTTCGAGACCGCCTTCGAGACGGCGGCGAGCGGCCGCACCGGCAAGGTCATTCTTGATTGGAGTGCTTGATGTTCACGAACGTACGTGACCAGCTGCGTGCGACGCTCGACGAGATCACCGAGGCGGGGCTGCTCAAGCCCGAGCGCGTCATCGGCACCCCGCAGAGCTCTCGGGTGAGCGTGGCGGGCCAGGAGGTGCTCAACTTCTGCGCCAACAACTACCTCGGCCTCGCCGACCACCCCGAGGTGATCGAGGCCGCCAAGCGGGCGCTGGACCGGTGGGGGTTCGGCATGGCCTCGGTGCGGTTCATCTGCGGCACCCAGGAGGTGCACAAGGAGCTGGAGGCCCGGCTGTCGGACTTCCTCGGCATGGAGGACACCGTCCTCTACAGCTCCTGCTTCGACGCCAACGGCGGCGTGTTCGAGACCCTGCTCGACGGCCAGGACGCGGTCATCTCCGACGCGCTCAACCACGCGAGCATCATCGACGGCATCCGCCTGTCCAAGGCCCGCCGCTACCGCTACGCCAACCGTGACATGGCCGAGCTGGAAGCCCGGCTGAAGGAGGCGGCCGACGCGCGCAGGCGGCTGATCGTCACCGACGGCGTGTTCTCCATGGACGGCTACCTCGCGCCGCTGGCCGACATCTGCGACCTCGCCGACCGGTACGACGCCATGGTCATGGTCGACGACTCCCACGCCGTCGGCTTCGTCGGGCCCACCGGGCGCGGCACCCCCGAGCTGCACGGCGTGACCGAGCGGATCGACATCATCACCGGCACCCTCGGCAAGGCGCTGGGCGGGGCGTCCGGCGGCTACGTGTCCGGCCGCAAGGAGATCTGCGACCTGCTGCGCCAGCGTTCCCGCCCGTACCTGTTCTCCAACTCGCTCGCCCCGGCCATCGCCGCCACCTCGCTGCGCATCCTCGACCTGCTGGAGACCACCAGCGAGGCGCGCGAGCAGCTGCGGGCCAACACCGAGCGGTTCAGGAGCCGGATGACCGAGGCCGGGTTCGACATCCTGCCGGGCGACCACCCGATCGTCCCGGTGATGATCGGCGACGCCGCCGAGGCGGGGGCGATGGCCGAGCGCCTGCTGGAGCTGGGCGTCTACGTGATCGGCTTCTCCTACCCGGTGGTGCCGCACGGCCAGGCCCGGATCCGCGTCCAGCTCTCGGCCGCCCACACCGCCGCCGACGTCGACCGCGCGGTGGACGCGTTCATCCAGGCCCGCGGCTGACCTGCTCCTTCCGGCCGGGCTCCTTCCCTGCCTAACCTCTTCCGGCCGGGCTGCTTCCCGGTCGGGAAGCTTCTCGCCCGGAGGCGTATTCTCGCGGCGTGATAGACACCCGGCGGCTGCGCACGCTCCAGGCGGTGGCCGACCACGGCACGGTCACCGCCGCGGCCGCCGCCCTGCACCTCACCCCGTCCGCCGTGTCACAGCAGCTCGCCGCGCTGGAGCACGAGGTCGGGCACCGGCTGTTCATCCGCGACGGCCGCGGCGTCCACCTCACCGCCGTCGGCAAGATCATGCTGGGGCACGCCGACGAGGTCCTGGCCCAGCTCGAACGGGCCCGCGCCGAGGTCGCCGACTACACCACGGGCGCGGCGGGCGAGGTGACCGTGGCCTGCTTCGCCACCGCCATCAGCGCCGTCCTCGCCCCGGCCGTCACAGCCCTGCGCGCCTCCGCCCCCGGTCTCCAGGTCCGGGTACGCGACGCGGAAGGCGACCAGTCGCTGACCATGCTCCTCGACAGCGAGGCGGACGTGGCGATCGCGGTCGAGTATCGAGGCGCCCCCGACGACCGCCGCCTCTCCCGCGTCCCGCTGTACGCCGAACCCTTCGACCTGGTCCTCCCCGAAACCCACCCCCTGGCCGACCAGGACACGCGGCCGATGGAACGGCCCGACCTCGAGGGGCATCCGTTGGCCGCGCTCGCCGAGGAGACCTGGATCGGGCCGTACCCGGGGAATCCGGTGCACGACGTGATCGCCTTCGCCTGTGAACAGGCCGGGTTCACGCCTCGGTTCGCCCACTGCTCGGACGACTTCCGTGCCGTGGTCGCCCTGGTCGCCGCCGGTGCGGGGGTCGCGCTGGTGCCCCGGCTGGCCCTGCGCGACATGGCCAGGCCGGGCATCGCCGTCCGGCACGTACCGGGCCCGGAACGCCGGGTCTTCGCCGCCGTCCGCCGTGGTGCCGATTCGCACCCCCTGCTCCGGCCCCTGCTGGCCACCCTCCAGGACCTCAGCGCGTCGTTCGGCGAGTGACCCGGAGGGGCCCCGGCCTCGGACGCGTGGCGCTGAGCCGGCCCGCGTTGGGGCATGATGGCGGCGTGGGGGGACCGTTGATCAGGACGCTCGGGGTGGCGCTGGCCGCCCTGGCCGTGCTGCCCCCGGCGGCGGCCGCGGCCGACGACGCGGAGCGGCTGTTCACCTTCCGCGACCCGCGCATCACCGAGTCCAGCGGCCTCGCCGTCTCGCCCACCCACGACGACGTCTACTACACCCACAACGACAGCTCGGCCCAGCCGGAGTTCTACGCGGTCGGCGGCGACGGCCGGACGAAGGCCACGTTCCGGCTGCGCGGCGCCGAGGCGCGCGACTGGGAGGCCATGGCGGCGGTCAAGGACCCGGCGACCGGGCGCGGGGTGCTGTGGTTCGCCGACATCGGCGACAACCTCGACGGGGCCTGGCCCGACGTCTCCGTCTACAAGGTGATGGAGCCGCGCACGCTGGCCGACGCCACGCTGCCCGCCGTCCGCTACCGGTTCCGCTACGCCGACGGCGCCAGGAACGCCGAGGGCATCATGGTCGATCCCCGCACCGGGCGGCTCCACGTGGTCACCAAGGAGTTCTCGGGCGGGGTGTACGCGGCGCCCAAGAAGCTGCGTACCGGGAGGACCAACACGCTGCGCCGCGTCGGCAGCGCGCCGATCATGGCCACCGACGCCGCCTACGCGCCCGACGGGTCGTCGTACGTGATCCGCACCTACTTCTCGGCCACCCTGTACGAGCCGTCGGGCAAGACGATCGCCAGGGTGCCGATGCCGGAGCTGAAGCAGGCCGAGTCCATCGCCTACACCCGCGACGGCACGGCCCTGCTCACCGGGTCGGAAGGCGCGCGCAGCCCCGTCTACCGGGTGCCGCTGCCGGCCGCCGAGACGCCGGCTCCGACACCGTCCGAGCGGCCGGACCCGCAGGGCACGAGCGCGGCGGCCGAGTCCGAGCCGGGCGGGCTGAACGTGCTGAACGTGCTGATCTGGCTGGGCGCGGCGGCGCTGGCGATCGGGGGCATCGTGTTCCTGGCGCGTGTCACGCGCTGAGGCTGCGAGGAAGTTCCCAGGAAGGCCCATCGGGTTGGCCGAGCCACACCCGCTGACTCTCGGGGGTGACCGTGAGCCCGAAGCCGGACTGATGGGGGCTGTCTGCTTCCCGCCATGTCGCGATAGCCTTTTCGACCGCGTCCCATATGCGGATCGGCCCGTTCTGATGGACCACCCATCCATCGCCAGGGGCCGGCCTGACGTCGGCGTGCGAGCCTGTCTCGGTGTCGTCGAGTGTCAGGATGTCCCCCGCCCACGCATGCTGCGCCTGAGGGGCGGCGAGCTGGGCCACGAACAGGGCCGTGTCGTTCTTCAGCAGTGACGGATCCGTCTTGGTCTCACTCCTGTCTCCGACGCCTAGCTGGATAGCGTCGAGAGACGGGGCCGCGTGCGGTCTGGCGGGCATGAAATACACGTTGTCGCTGAGGAATTTGCCACCGGCTGTGCTGTCGGCGACGTGGAGATGCGCGAAGGCGACCCCTCCCGTCCACCCCAGCATGGGTGCCGTGATCGTCCCGCCCTGACGGACCTGCCGTATCCATGCACGGGGGATCATACGTACCGCGCAGGTGGCGATGAGCCGATCGTAGGGCGCGCCGACCTCGTAGCCGAGCCGGCAGCACATCAGGGCGGTTCGGTCGCGTCCTCGGCCAGCACATTGTCGATCTGCGTCACCCACGTTTCATCGGTGTAGGCCAGGCGAAGCCAGTCTTCGGTGCTCATCTCGGAGCGTCGCACCGGCACCCAGCCGCGCTCGGGCTCGTACTTGTACACGGCCTGCCCGAGGAACGATTCGCGGGGAACCGTCTTCAGCGCGGTGCGCCAGCCCGGGGAGCCGATCTTGGCCGCCAGTTCGTGCCGCAGCTTTGTCGACAGGTTCATGGGTGTGAGGGGCCACGGTGATTCCGGACAGCCGTCTAATGGTCGTCGAGGCGCTGAAGGTGCTGATATCCGAAGGCCTCGCCATCGCACGCTCCGGCTCCGGTATGTTCGTGCGGCTGCCTTGGGAGCCACAACGCCTCATCCGTGCGTGGTACCGCGCGACGCCGTACGGCTCGTCATCCACACAGGACCTGGACCGGCAGAGCCGCGAAGCCGAGTGGACCTACAAGTCGCAGACGCTCCAGGCTCCGCCGGAGATCCGCGACCGCCTGGGCCTCGGCGAGGGTGCAGGCGACGTTGAAGACATGGTCAGAACCGACTACGGCTTCTCGACCGACGGGGAGCCGGTGATGCTCTCCACCAGCTGGGAGCCCCTCGCCGTCACGGGCGGTACGCCGATCGTGCTGCCGGAGGACGGCATGCTGGCCGGTCGCGGAGTGGCCGAGCGGATGCTGAGCATCGGTTTGCCGGTTGACGACTGGGTGGAGGAAGTCGGGGCGCGGCTCGGATCGATCGACGAGTGCGAGCGACTGCGACACGCGCCCGGCTCGATCATGGTGACGATCCAGCGTACGTACTACTCGGACACACCGGTGGAGACGGCCGACATCGTGGTACCGGCCGACCGGTTCACGCTGGTCTACGGTGGCAAGATGAGGCATGCCGCCAACTCGTAGCCAGACGAAACTGCCTCTGAGCGCGGGGAAGGGCATGAACGTCGAGGGGATCTTTGCGATGATGGCCCGGTAGCGGGTCCGCATGCGCGGCATGGAGGAGGTGAAGCGGATGTCCTACAGCCCGAAGCTCGCCGCGGCGCTGTCGGGTGCCACGCTTCGCCAGCTCGCCCACTGGCGTAAGGCCGGTTCGGGTCGTGGAGCCGTGCTGGTTCCGGAGATTTCCGCCGTCCGTCCCGTCCTGTACTCGTTCCGGGACGTGATGGCTCTGCGAACCTGCGTCAAGCTGCGTAACGATGCTTCGCTGCAGAAGATCAGAAGGGCGTTGGACACGCTCCGCGACGACCTGGGCGAACGTGATCACCTCTCGGCCTACCGTCTGGTGGCCGATGGCAGCAGCATCTACCTGGCGGTGCCCGATCAGGCGGTCGACCTCGTCGCCAAGAAGGCCAACGTCGTCATCCACGAGATGGTGGACGTTCTGCGGCCGTTCTATCGTGACGGGCGCCATATTCCTGACCTTCTGCGACCGCGCGATCATGTCACGGTCGATCCGGCGGTCCGGGGCGGGACCCCGGTGATAGAGGGCACGCGGGTGCCCTATGACGAGGTCGCCGCGCTGCTCCGAGACGGCGTTCCCGCTGATCGGATCCCCGATTACTACCCGAGCGTCACGGCGAGAGCCGCGCTGGAAGCCGCGGATTTCGCCGACTATGTCGATAGTTACGACCCCCCCAGAGGACCGCGTGAGGCTGCTGCTGGATGAGAACGTCCCCAAGCCGCTTCACCAGGCCCTCAGCGCCTTCATCGTGAACCACGAGATTGTTCACCTCCTCGACCTGCCTGGCTGGTCCGGAACGCGCGACGAGAGCCTTTATCCACTGGCGGCTGCCGAGAAATTCCACGCGATCGTGACCAACGACGGGCGGCAGATGCAGCGCTCGCGTGAGGTTGCGGCGATCGCGGCCTCGGGCTTGCACCGGATCGAGTATCCGCACAAGCACGGGGGCCTGTCCGGGATGGGTCTCGCCATCGCGACGGTCGCCGCGGGCCTCCCCGGTGCCTTGGCTGTGCTGGAGGAAGCGGATGGCCAGAGGCTGATCTCGCTGCGGAGCATCGATCCCACATCGGCGGCTCGGTTGCGTGTGATCGATCCGCTGGTGGATCCGCCCAAGTTCTGGATCTCTTCTGCCAACTGAACCGAATGAGGGCTCGTTACCGGCTGGCCCACGCTGTTGTCATCAAGGGTGTCGCATGGTGGCGGTGAACAGGTCGCCGCGCAGGGCCCGCTCGACGGCCTCGATCGAACGGGCAAGACGCACCAGGCGGGGGCCCTCCTCGCGGTAGGCGTCGAGGACCGCCTCGATGGCGTGCGGCGGCAGGTGGCCCTTGAGGTCGACCGCCGCGCCCCGGTAGCCGGCGCGGGCCGCCTCGACCGCGGAGGTGACGTGGTGGCGGGCCATCCGGGCGAGCGCCACCGGATGCCGCCGCAGCACCTCGTAGGCCCGGTAGTCGGGCGGGACCGCGTCGAGCAGCCAGGCGACGGCCGATCGCTCCCAGTCGGGCACGCTGGGCGGTCGCACCTCCGCGGGCCATTCGGGCGGGACGTACATACGCTCATCGTACTCACGTTCGATTCCGTGTCATGAGGCCGTAGGGCTACCTCGACCTGTGGGCCAAGCCTCCGTGAAGGATCGTTATGGCCACATCCGCCCCCATGGTGTGCGTCGCCGTCCGGAGTAGGCACACTGGCCTGGTGGAGAAGATCGGAGTCGTGGGCGCCGGGATCGTCGGCCTGGCGGTCGCGCGGGAGCTGGCCGCCGTCAGGGGCGCCGAGGTGACCGTGCTGGAGAAGGAGGACCAGGTCGGCGCCCACCAGACCGGCCACAACAGCGGCGTCGTGCACGCGGGCATCTACTATCCGCCGGGCTCGCTGAAGGCCCGGCTCTGCCGTGAGGGCGTGGCGCTGCTGAAGGAGTACTGCGCCCGGCACGCGCTCCCGTACGAGGAGGTCGGCAAGCTGGTGGTGGCCGCCACCCTGTCGGAGCGGCCGCGGCTGGCCGCGCTGGCGGAGCGGGCCAGGGCCAACGGCGTGCCGGGCATCGCCGAGCTGGACGCGCTCGGGCTGCGCGAGGTGGAGCCGCACGCGGTCGGCGTGGCGGCGGTCCACTCGCCGCGCACCGCGATCGCCGACTTCCCCGCGGTCGCCCGCCGGCTCGCGCTCGACGTGGCGGAGCTGGGCGGCTCGGTACGGCTGGGGCATCCGGTCAGGGGCGTCAGGGAGACGTCCAGGGGCGTGGAGGTGGTGGCGGGGACGCGCGGGTTCGCCTTCGACCGGCTGGTGGTCTGCGCAGGGCTGGGCACGGACGCGGTGGCCGGGATGGCGGGGCGGCCCGGGGAGGTGCGCATCGTGCCGTTCCGGGGCGAGTACTACGCGCTGGCCGGGGCGGCGCGGCGGCTGGTGCGCGGGCTCATCTATCCGGTGCCCGATCCGCGCTACCCGTTCCTCGGGGTGCATCTCACGCGGCACGTGGGCGGGGAGGTGCTGGTGGGGCCGAACGCGGTGCTGGCCGGGGCGTACGAAGGGTATACGTGGCGAAATTTTCGTAATTTTCCGCAGATCTTGGCCTGGCCGGGCACGCTCCGCATGGCCCGCCGCCACTGGCGCACCGGCGTCCGCGAGGTGTACGGCTCGCTCGCCAAGAGCGCCTTCGTCGCGGCGGCCCGCCGGTACGTCCCCGAGCTCACCGCCGATGACCTGCGGCGCTCCACGGGCGGCGTGCGGGCGCAGGCCGTGGCGCGCGACGGCTCGCTGGTGGACGACTTCGCGGTGGACGTGCACGGGAACGTCGTCCTGGTGCGGAACGCGCCCTCCCCCGCCGCGACGTCCAGCCTGGCCATCGCCAAGCACATCGCCGGAATTGTCCCAGCACCCTCCCGATGAGTGCATCCTTGAAGGTGATGGAAGCCCGCCTGCTGATCGTCGAAGACGACCCGAACATCCTTGAGCTCCTCGCCGCGAGCCTGAGGTTCGCGGGGTTCGACGTGTCCACCGCCAAGAGCGGCGCCGACGCGGTCGCCGCCGTCCACCGGCAACGCCCCGACCTCGTGGTGCTCGACGTCATGCTGCCCGACCTCGACGGGTTCGAGATCGTCCGCCGGATGCGGAGCGGCGGCATGCACACCCCCGTGGTGTTCCTGACGGCCAAGGACGAGACCGAAGACAAGATCCGCGGGCTGACGATCGGCGGCGACGACTATGTGACCAAGCCGTTCAGCCTGGAAGAGGTCGTGGCCAGGATCCACGCCGTGCTCCGCCGTACGTGTGGAGACGCGCAGCCGCCCCCGCCCAGACTGCGGTTCGCCGACATCGAGCTGGACGAGGAGAGCCACGAGGTGTGGCGCGGCGGCCACGCGGTCGCGCTGTCGCCGACCGAGTTCAAGCTGCTGCGCTACTTCATGACGAACACCGGCCGGGTGCTGTCCAAGCCGCAGATCCTCGACCACGTGTGGGACTACGACTTCCGGGGCGAGGTGGGCATCGTCGAGTCCTACGTGTCGGTGCTCCGCCGCAAGATCGACAACCGCAGCCCGCGGCTCATCCACACCCTGCGCGGCGTCGGCTACGTCATGCGACTGCCGCCGAGCGGATAATGGCCGGATCGGGCGGGCTGCCGCTCAGGATCAAGCTCATGGCGTCGATGCTCGCGCTGCTCGGCATCGGCATGTCGTTCATCGGCGTGGTCAGCGTCTCGGTCCTGCACGGCTATCTGATGGACCGCGTCGACAGCCAGGTCAGCCTGATCTCCGTACGGGTGCACAAACGGCTGATCAACGAAGCCGAGCGGCGGCAGCGCGGCCGGGAGTCGACGACCGAGAAGCCGCTGCTCATCGAGTCCGACACGATCGTGCTGATGAGGGACCCGTCAGGCGGGCTCACGGCCACCCAGGGCGACCGCGACATCGACCTGAAGCCCAAGCCGGACCTGGAGGACTCGCCGGGCCCCGGCGTCTACACCGCCCCCGCCGTGAGCGGGAAGGGCGAGTGGCGGGTCCGGGAGACCGCCACGCCGTACGGCACGTTCGTGGTCGCCACCGACCTGACCGAGGTCAACGAGATCACCCGGCGGCTCATCCTCATCGAGCTGCTCGGCGGTGGCGGCATCGTGCTCATCCTGGCCGTGGTGGGCGTCACCATCGTGCGGCGCAGCATGCGGCCGCTGGTCGAGATCGAGCGTACGGCCGGCACCATCGCCGCGGGCGAGCTGAGCCGCCGGGTACCCGACGGCGACCCGCGTACCGAGGTCGGACGGCTGGCCGCGGCGCTCAACGGGATGCTCGCGCAGATCGAGAGCGCGTTCGCGGCCCGGTCGGCGTCCGAGGAGGCCGCCAGGCGCTCCGAGGACCGGATGCGGCAGTTCGTCACCGACGCCTCCCACGAGCTGCGCACCCCGCTCACCTCGATCCGCGGCTTCGCCGAGTACGCCCGCCAGAACCCGGGCGCCGACCCCGCCGAGCTGATGCAGCGCGTGGAGAACGCGGCCGGCCGGATGAGCCTGCTCGTCGACGACCTGCTGCTGCTCGCCCAGGTCGACCAGCACCGCCCGCTCAAGATGCGCCCGGTCGACATGCTGGCGCTGGCCGCCGACGCGGTGCAGGAGGCGCGCATCCTGTCTCCCGGCCGTCAGATCGACCTGGATGTCGTCGGCGGCGCCGCGCTCATCGTGTCCGGCGACGAGGTGCGGCTGCGCCAGGTCGTCGGCAACCTGACCTCCAACGCGCTCATCCACACCGAGGAGGGCACCCCGATCACCGTGCGGGTCGGCGCCGGCGACCGTACGGTCTTCCTGGAGGTGGCCGACAAGGGGCCGGGGCTCAGCCCCGAGCAGGTGGACCGGGTCTTCGAACGCTTCTACCGGGCGGACTCGGCCAGGTCCAGGCGGCGCTCGGGCGAGGACCGGGGCAGCGGGCTCGGCCTGGCCATCGTGCAGGCGCTGGTGCAGGCGCACGGCGGCACGGTCGTGGCGGAGAGCGAGCCGGGCGAGGGCGCGACCTTCCGGGTCGAACTCCCACTGGCCTTGGAGTGAGCCTTCAGGAATTCCTCAGGTCGCTCGGCCACCCTGGAAAGGTGAGCAAACCCGAGGCGCTGATCATGGTGGTGGACGACGAGCCCAGCATCAGGGACCTGCTCTCGGCGAGCCTGCGGTTCTCCGGGTTCGAGGTGGTCACCGCCGCCGACGGCAACGAGGCGGTCGAGGTCGCCAAGCGGGCCGGCCCCGACCTGGTGGTGCTCGACGTCATGCTGCCCGACCTCGACGGGTTCGAGGTGGCCAGGCGGATCGACGCGCCGGTGCTGTTCCTGACCGCCCGCGACGCCACCGAAGACAAGATCGCCGGGCTGCGGGTGGGCGACGACTACGTGACCAAGCCGTTCAGCCTGGAGGAGGTCCAGGCGCGCATCCGGGCGGTGCTGCGCCGCACCCGCGGCGAGAACATGGCCGTGAGCCGGCTCAAGGTCGCCGACCTGGAGCTGGACGAGGAGGCGCGGGAGGTGTGGCGGGCCGGCCGTCCGGTGCGGCTGTCGCCGACCGAGTTCAAGCTGCTGCACTACTTCATGGCCAACGCCGGGCGGGTCCTGTCGAAGGCGCAGATCCTCGACCACGTGTGGAACTACGACTTCGGCGGCGACGCCGGGGTGGTCGAATCGTACGTGTCCTATCTGCGGCGCAAGGTCGACGACGTGGAGCCCCGGCTCATCCACACGCTGCGCAGCGTCGGATACGTGTTAAGGGAGCCGCCCTCGGGCTAGCTTGACCCTATGGACCTGTTGAGCGCGCTCCAGCGACTGCGCGGCACGCTGGACCGGGAGCTGTTCCCGCTGGCGATCGGCGAGGCGGCCGACGATCGGCGCGCGCTCAAGGAGCTGACCGGCCAGCTCGACGACTACCTGCTGCCCCGGCTGCGCGCGATCGACGCGCCGCTGCTCACCGTGGTCGGCGGCTCCACCGGGGCGGGCAAGTCCACGCTGGTCAACTCGCTGGTCGGGGCGGACGTGGCCGAGCCTGGCGTGCTGCGGCCGACCACGCTGGTGCCGACGCTGGTCGTCAACCCGGCCGACCGCGACTGGTTCATGGGCCAGAACGTGCTGCCCGGCCTGTCCCGCGCCACCGGCTCGGGGCCCGGTGCGCTGCGGCTGGTCGGCTCCGAGGCGCTCGGCGCCGGGCTGGCGCTGCTGGACGCGCCCGACATCGACTCCGTGGTGACCGCCAACCGCGAGCTGGCCGCCCAGCTCCTGGCCGCCGCCGACCTGTGGCTGTTCGTCACCACCGCCGCCCGCTACGCCGACGAGGTGCCGTGGAGCTTCCTGCGCACCGCCCGTGAGCGCAGCACCGCGCTCGCCGTGGTGCTCGACCGGGTGCCGCCGGAGGCCGCCGGGCCGGTCGCCCGCGACCTGGAGCGCCTGCTGGTCGAGAACGGGCTGGCGGGCGCCCGCCTGTTCACCGTGCCCGAGGCGGCGCTGCCCTCCGAGAAGGCCCGCCTGCCCGCCGAGGCCGTCGCGCCCATCACGGCCTGGCTCTCCGGGCTCGCCGCCGACGCAGCCGAACGCTCCCGGGTCGTACGGCAGACGCTGTCGGGCGCGCTCGACAGCCTCGCCACCCGCGTCCCCGCGCTGGCCAAGGCGGTCGAACGGCAGGAGGCCGGGTTCGGCACGCTGCGCGAGGTGGTCACCGGCGCCTACGCGGGCGGGATGGCCGACTTCGACGAGGGCATGCGCGACGGGTCGCTGCTGCGCGGCGAGGTGCTGGCCCGCTGGCAGGACTTCATCGGCACCGGCGACTTCATGCGCTCCCTGGAGAGCCGGGTGGGCCGGCTGCGTGACCGGATCGTCGGCTTCTTCACCGGCCAGGTGCCCGAGGCCCGGCTGAGGGACGCGCTGGAGAGCGGCGTCGAGGCGCTCATCAGGGGCTCGGCCGACGCCGCCGCCGAACGGGCGCTGGAAGGCTGGTCCGCCGCGCCCGGCGGCGCGGGGCTGCTCGACCGGCTCGGCGCGATCGAGTCCGCCCGGCTCGGCCGCGCCTCGCCCGACCTGGGCAAGCGCGCCGAGTTCGCGGTGCGCGGCTGGCAGGAGTACGTGCTCGACCTCGTACGGGAAGAAGGCGCGGAGCGGCGGACCACGGCGCGCATGGCGTCGTTCGGGGTGAACGGGGCGGGGCTGCTGCTGATGCTGGCCGTGTTCGCCTCGACGGGCGGGCTGACCGGGATCGAGGTGGGGATCGCGGGCGGCACCACCGTGCTGTCGCAGAAGCTGCTGGAGGCCATCTTCGGCGACCAGGCGGTGCGCACGCTCACCGCCCGCGCCCGGGAGGACCTGCGGGAGCGGGTGCGGCTGCTGATGGACGAGGAGGCGGCCCGCTTCCTGTCCGTCCTGGAACCGCTGGAGCCGCCACGCGGCACCGCCGACGCCCTGCTCGCGGCCTCCCGTACGATCCGCGACCACCAGACCGAACTCCCGCCCGACCGGCGAGACAGCCCACCCGATGCGGCGTCCCGCACCATCCCGAACCGCCGGCCCGACCCCCCGCCTGACCGGCGAGACAGCCCACCTCCCGATGCGGCGTCCCGCACCATCCCGAACCGCCGGCCCGACCCCCCGCCCGACCGGCAGGACAGTCCTCCTGATGCGGCGTCCCAGACGACCCCGAACCACCAGCCCGCGCCCCCGCCCGACCGGCGGGACAGCCCTCCTGAGGCGGCTGAGGGAGGGGACGGGCGGTGAAGCTGCTGCGTCGTAAGGAGCGGCCCTCGCTGGAGTCCCGGCTGGACGCGCTGCTGGAGGCGGCCTCACTGGGCGAGGGGAGACTGTCCGAGGAGGCCGTCGAGAACGCGCGGACGGTGGCCGAGCGGGCCGGGGCGCGCCGCCGGTTGTCCGTCGAGCACACGGTGGCCGCGCTCGCCGGGGCGACCGGCAGTGGCAAGTCGTCGCTCTTCAACGCCATGGCCGGCGACGACCTGGCCGCCGTCGGCGTCACCCGGCCCACCACCGCGACCGCCCAGGCGGCGCTGTGGGACGGCGAGGGGGCCGGGCCGCTGCTCGACTGGATCGACGTCCCGCACCGCCACTCCGCCTCCACCGGCGACGACCTGAACGGCCTGGTCCTGCTCGACCTGCCCGACCACGACTCTATCCGGCTGTCGCACCGGCTGGAGGTGGACCGGCTGGTGGAGCTGGTCGACCTGCTGGTGTGGGTGCTGGACCCGCAGAAGTACGCCGACGCCGCCGTCCACGAACGCTACCTGCGCCCGCTGGCCGGGCACCGGGACGTCATGGTGGTCGTGCTCAACCAGATCGACCGCCTCCCGCCCGACGCCGTGGAGCGCTGCCTCAAGGACCTGCGCCGGCTGCTCGACGACGACGGGCTGGCCGGCGTCCCGATCCTCGGCGTGTCGGCCCGTGCGGGCACCGGCCTGGCGGAGCTGCGCGCCCTGCTGGCCGCCCGGGTGGCGGACCGAGCCTCCTGGTCCGCCCGTCTGGCGGCCGACGTCACCTCCGCCGCCACCCGGCTGGCCGCCGCCTCGTCGGTCCTCCCCCGTACCGTCGCGAACTCCGCGGGTCCTTCCCCGGACGGGCCGCTCGCGCTCGACCCGGAGCCCGCCGGGAACGCCCCCATGCCGCTGCCGGAGGTCTCCGGCGAGACGGCGGGGCTGGAAGGGCCGCTGGCGGCCGCGCTGTCCCGGGCCGCCGGGGTGCCGGTCGTGGTGGAGGCCGTGGCGAAGGGCCACCGGCACCGAGCCGTGGTCGCCACCGGCTGGCCCGTCACCCGGTGGGTGCGGCGGTTCCGGCCGGACCCGCTGCGGCGGCTGCGGATCGGGACGGCCGCGCCCGCCACGTCCCCGGACCGGGAGCTGGTGGGCCACACGTCCGTCCCCGAGGCGTCGGCCGTGCAGCGGGCCCAGGTGGAGACCGCGATCAGGGACGTCGGCGAGTCCGCCGCCGCCGGGCTGCCTGGCGCGTGGGCGGCGGCGGTGCGGCAGGCGGCGCGCTCGCGCTCGGCCGAGCTGGCCGACGCCGTGGACAAGGCCGTCGGCCGCACCTCGCTGGGGGCGACCCGCAGGCCACGCTGGTGGCGGGCGGTGAACGGGCTGCAGTGGCTCGTGTTCGGAGCCCTGCTGGCGGGAGCGCTCTGGCTGGGCGGGCTGTTCGCGCTGGACTATCTCCAGTTGCCCGAGCCGCCGATGCCGACCGTCGGCGAGGTTCCCTGGCCGACCGTGCTGCTGCTCGGCGGGGCGCTGGCCGGGGTGCTCATCGCGTTGCTGTCGAGGGTGACGGCCTGGCTGGGCGGCCGCCGCCGCGCCCGCCGGGCCTCCCGCGCGCTGCGCGAGGCCATCGGCCGGGTGAGCCAGGAGTACGTGCTCCAGCCTGTCGAGGACGAGCTCGGCCGCTACACCCGCTTCGCCGGCGCCGTCACCCGGGCGGCGGAATCCCGGCGGTGACGAGGGGCCGGGTCAGGCGACCGGGACCCAGGTGAACCCGCCGCCGGGGCCGCGCTCCGTCCGGCCGAAGACCACGTCGGAGAAGTGACCGCCGTACCCGATCGTGCTGGGCCGGCTCAGCTCCTCGACCAGGCGGCGGCGGTGCGCGGCGGACTCGGCGGGGTCGTGGTCGAGTACGCAGGACCACTCGGGGCGGGCGACCTGGACCGGCGTGTGCAGGGCGTCGCCGAGCACGATGAGCCGGAGGCCGCCGCCGGTGACGACGTAGGTGGTGTGGCCGGCGGTGTGCCCGGGGGCGAACGCGGCCCGGACACCGGGGAAGATCTCCTCTCCGTCCTCGACCGTGCGGACCCGGGGCTCGATGACGGCCAGCCGGGGCTCGGCGGCGAGGTCGCGGTGCCGCCATTCGGGCGCCGCGACCAGGTGCGGGACGTGCGCGAAGGGCGGGGTGTCGCCGCCGGGCTCGGTGCTCCAGGTCCAGCCCGCGTGGTCGGGGTGCAGGTGGGTGAGGGCCACGGCCTCGATCCGCTCCGGCGTACGGCCCAGCCGCCGCAGGCTGTCCAGCAGGTCGCCGCCGTACAACGGCCCCAGCCGCGGGTTCGCCGGGTCGTGGTGGGACGCGGGCCCGAACCCGGCGTCGACGAGCAGCGCGCGCTCGCCCCGTTCGACCAGCAGGCCGCCGATCCCGGCGACCAGGAAGCCGTCGCCGTCGAGGTGGTCACGGTGGTCCGCCCAGTCGCCGGGGGCGGCGGCGGGCAGCCAGCCGCCCGGCTTGAGCCGGACCACCCCGTCGGGGACGTACGTGAGCGTCAGATCACCCAGCCGGACCGAGCGGACGTGGGGCGGGCGGCTCAGCCGGGCGCGGTCGAAAGCGGCGGTGGGGGGCATGGTTCCTGCCTTCGGGGCTCACGGTGGGACACCCGGCACGTTACCGATCACGCCCCGCCGGGGTGGTGATGCGCAGCCGCCACTCCCCCTCGCCGAGGCCTTCCTCCCAGGCCACCGTGGGACGCCCGGCCAGGTCGAGGGCCATCGCGAGCGGCCCGTCCGAACCCGTCACGCGTGCGATCGGGGCGCGGTCGCAGGCGTCGTCCTCGCAGGTCGCCAGCACCAGAGCGCGCCGCCGCGGGTCGTAGGCCGCCAGGACCACCCGCCCGGACCGGTCCACGAGCAGCTGGGGCCTGCGGGGGACCGTGGGGCGGTCGAAGCGCAGGCTCCGGTCGACGGCCAAGACGGACGCGCCCGGAGAGGTCAGGCCGGATCCCAGCCGCACCGCGTCGGTCCGCGCGCAGTCCCGGTCCCGGCACCGCAGCAGCCTCAGGTCGGCCCCGCCGCCCTGGTAGGCGATGACCGGACGGCCGTCAGGAAGGACGGCGACGGCACCCGACCTGACGGAGTCGTCGTCGCCGGAGAAGTCACCGGCGAGCCGGTGCGCGGTCAGCCGCGGCCGTGGTGTCACAGACGATCACCTCGCTGACGGCGCCACGCGGGCCCGGATCCTGCGGTGCATCGCCTCGGGCACGGGCTGCCACCACCGAGCTCGCCCGCCGCACCGGGGCGTCGCTGTCGAACGCGAGCCGGCACGCCCAGGTGTTGCACGCCTCCGGGCTGATCACCAGCACCCGCCAGGCCAACATGATGGTGCACGAGATCTCCGGCCTGGGCGCCCGGCTGGTGCGCTGCGAGCGCCACTCATGACGGTGAGCGGCCGAGCCGGCTCTCCGCCACGCCGCACACCGGGCAGACGGCGGAGGCGGTGTCGGCGCACAGCGAGGTGTCGCACGCCGCGCACCGCCCCTCGAACCCCAGCCGGCCGCGCTTCTCGCGCTCGACCAGGCGCGGCAGCGCGATGGCCACCGCCCGGTGCCGCCACGCGGGCGCGTTCCGCTTGGGGCGCGGCCCAGGAACCGCGAGGAACAGCCGGGTCTCCCGGTCAGGGTGATGGCCGTACGGGGCACGGTCGGCCAGTGCCCCGCACAGCACGTCCCGCAGCCGGTCGTCGGGCAGGGCCAGCAACGCGGGCAGGAGCCGGGCGACGGTCTCGCGCGAGACGGCGTCGCGCAGCTCGCGCAGGGGCAACGGCTCTTCGGGCATGGTCCCTCCACTCACGTCAGGTAGGCCGGTTCGTCGCAGATCGGGCAGAGCACGTGCTTGCGGCTGCCGGCCAGCTCCACCTGGCACCGCCCGCAGTTGCCGTGCTGGACCAGCCCCCAGTCGACGTCGAGCAGGTCGTCGTAGTGCGCGGGGTCCGGGTAGGCGACGGCGGTGCAGCCGGCAGGGCCGCCCCACCGCCCGCTCGCGGGGTCGCGGTCGCGGGAGGACACGGCCAGGAAGTAGCGGGAGTCGTCATGCGGCCGCCGCTGCTCGAAGACCTGCCGCAGCAGGTACGTCAGCCACTCGTCCGGCAGCGACCGCAGATGCGAGAGGAGCTCGTACGGGGTGAACGTCTCGGACATGCCGACGATGATCCCAGCCGGCCGCGCGCCGTTCCACGCCGAAGACGATCAGCCCGTCCCCCTCAGTCGATCGCCGGCCGGCTCGCACGCCTTGAGCGGCTCTTGGTCCTCGGAAACTCCGGTCCGGGCCCGTACCTGACAGCCGTCCCACGCTTCTGCTCGGACGTCCGGGTCAGCACTTCTCTCCCCACAAGATCACGGATGATGTCTCGGGCCTGAAAGACGTCAACGTCGAACAAGCGCTGGATGGTCCGGTTGTTGATCTCCCCGTAGTCCCGCACATGCTCGATGATTTTTCGGTCGATGTCATCCGTTGCCCGTCTGTGGTAGGCGACGGCGCTTCCCAGGTGAGCCATCACTTCCGCTCGGAGCCGATATTGGGGATGGCGGTGTTGCATGGTCGCGCGAGTGGGCTCCACCACGCGCAGAGAATCCGCGGCCAGCCGGTGGAGCGCCGCCTGAGCCTCGTTCTCTGATCGTTGTATGACAGGCGCGACGTCGGAGGAGCGGACCGTACGCTTCGCACACAGCATGCGGACGATGAGCATCGCATCCGTGTCATCCTGTTCCTCCTGGGGGAGGGAAGCGACGAACTTCGCGATACGGGTGTTGGGCGGCTCCCCCCGGAACAACACGGCGACGTGCTCGGGACCTTCAGTGATGATCGGCACGTCCCGCCCGGACTTGATCATCTCTCGATACATGCGATCGACCCCCTGCCCAACCTCCTCCGCCAGCCCGAGGAGCCGGAAGCCGGATGCCAGCGCCGGGAAGCGCGCCCTCGATCCCCTCGTCAGGATGTTGTTCGTCGTCACTCCCGAGACGAGAGGACCCGGAGACTCGATACGCAGGTATTGCGGAGAATGCTCCACCTGCACCGCGCCCTTCATCCGCCAGTCACCGTGGATGAACGCGTTGACCAGGGCTTCGCGTATCGCAGCCGACGGGTAGTCCTCGATCTGGAGTTGCCGGCCGTCGGCGAGCGACACGGGAGTGATGCCCTGCCGAGCCCGCATCGCCTGGAGGATCTCGTCGAATGCGAGCACCAGGGGAGCACCTACGCGCAACACCGCATCGGCCTCCCCCGACTGTGTCCGCTTGTGCTGATAGACCGCCGCGTTCATACCGATGCTCGACGGGTTCTGGCAGAGCATCAGCTCACCGCTACGAGACAGGCTTCCGTCCTCCGCGATCGCGTGCAGCGCACTGAGAAGGTCCCGATCTCCGAACTGCGCGTACCGCTGCCGGGCCGGATCGGCCGAGCCGGCGAGAAGCCTTCTGCAGTGCCTCAGGGCCAGAGGATCCACGTCATCCAAGGGCCGGCCGCTCGCGGTCGCGGACCAGTCGAACCCGCGGCGCTCTTCCGACAGCCGGGTCACGTCGAGAGGGCGCATCGGGAGACAGTCCGTGTTTATGCGTTGATACGTGTATCCCTGGGCTGTCGCGTACACCTCAAGGCCTTCAGGGACGATGATCTCCAGAAGCCGTTCGCCGGCGAACTCCAGCTCCCGCACGTCCACGAGCAAGGAAGGCATGGTGAGTTGGTGGATCTTACTCCGGAGGAGTGAGGCGTCGATGTCGCACCCGGTGAAGGCGTCCTCCCCTGACTTGTTGTCCACCACGCCGACGATGACGGTCCCCCCACTCGCGTTGGCGAAGCAGACGCACGCCTCGGCGAGATCTTGGAAAGCCTCTTCGGGGTTGGGTTTCGCCTGCTTGAAATCGAGGATCTCGGTTTCGCACTTGGCGGCGGCCGTCCCCGCCAGGATCTTCTGGAGGACCGGCAGTGAGGACGTCACCTTTGAGGCTCCTTTGAGGTTGCCGTTGGGCCAACGGTACTCTCAAAGGATGCCGAACACCAGGACACCACGGCGTCACCCCTATGGCCTGGAGCGCACTCCAGGTACCTAGGGTGGAAAGCATGGATTACGTGCACCTCGGACGCAGCGGACTCGAAGTCAGCCCTCTCTGTCTCGGCACCATGAACTTCGGCCCGCACACCACCGAAGAAGACTCGTTCGCCATCATGGACAGGGCGCACGAGCTGGGCATCAACTTCTTCGACACGGCCAACGTCTACGGCTGGAAGAAGGGCGAGGGCATCACCGAGAACATCCTCGGCCGGTGGTTCGCGCAGGGTGGCGGCCGCCGCGAGAAGACGGTGATCGCGACCAAGCTCTACGGCGACATGGGCGACTGGCCGAACGAGCGCAGGCTCTCGGCGCTCAACATCCGCCGGGCCTGCGACGCCTCGCTGAAGCGGATGCAGACCGACTACATCGACATCTACCAGGCTCACCACATCGACCGGCGCACCCCGTTCGACGAGTTCTGGGAGGCCATGGAGGTGCTCCGGCAGCAGGGCAAGATCCTGTACGCCGGATCGTCGAACTTCGCCGGCTGGCACATCGCCAAGGCGCAGGAGACGGCGGCCCGGCGCGGCTTCTTCGGCCTGGTGAGCGAGCAGAGCCACTACAACCTGCTGACCAGGGCGGTGGAGCTGGAGGTGCTTCCGGCCTGCGAGGACTACGGCCTGGGCGTCATCCCGTGGAGCCCGCTGGCCGGCGGCCTGCTCGGCGGCGTGCTCCGCAAGATCGACAAGGGCCGCTCGGCCTCCGACACCATGCTCAGGGAGCTGGAGAAGCACCGCGACAAGATCGAGCGGTACGAGAAGTTCTGCGACGAGCTGGGCGAGGACCCGGCGCACGTCGGGCTGGCCTGGCTGCTCAAGCAGCGGGCGGTGACCGCGCCGATCATCGGCCCGCGCACCCTGGAGCAGCTCGACGGCACGATGCGGACGCTGGAGATCGAGCTGGACGGCGAGGCGCTGGCCAAGCTGGACGAGATCTTCCCGGGCCACCGCACCGCGCCGGAGGACTACGCCTGGTAGGAGGCGGGTCAGGTGACCAGCGCGCCGACGATCACGATGAGCAGGAGGAGGCCGAGCACCAGGGGCAGCAGCCAGGAACGAGGACGGTCCACGCCTTGGAGCCTAGCCGGGCGCGGCGGGTGCGAGCGCCCATTCGTCCAGTGACGCGTACCTCACCCGCGCCCCCAGCTCGCTCTCGAACAGCCGGATCGTCTCCGCCCGCCAGGTCGTGCCGGTGAACCCGGCCAGCGACTCGACCAGCGGGCGGAGGTCGGTCTCGGCCTTGGCCCTGGCGAGGGTCAGGTGCGGGTGGAAGCGCTTGGTGTCGGTGTGGCCGGCCCCGGCCCGGCGGCCCGCGGCCCTGACCGAGTCGGCCAGCCGGACCATCGAGTCGCCCGACAGGCCGGCCCAGAACACCCGCGCGCGCCGTACGGACGAGAACGCGCCGAACCCGGTGAAGGCCAGGGTCGGCACGGGGTGCCGGCCGGCGGCGCGGGCGAGCCGGTCGCGCAGGTCGGGCAGTGCGGGCTCGGGCACGTCGCCGAAGAAGGCCAGCGTGACGTGCCAGGTGGCGCGCTCCGGCCAGCGCAGCCCTGGCACCTGCCCGACGTGCGGGGCGATGGCGCGTTCGAGCTCGTCCAGCACCTCGTCGGGCGGCACCACGGCCGCGAAGAGCCTCATGCTCCCAGTGTGTCGTGCCGCGCTCGTCAGGCGGTGGCCGGCACGGCCCGGCGCCGCGCCGCGCGCCCGGTGATGAGCCGGGTGACCAGGACGGCCATCGCGGTGCCCACGAGCACGAACAGGCCCGCGAAGACGGCGCCCGTCCTGGGCCCGCCGATCTCGGACAGCCAGCCGACCAGGGACGCCCCGACGGGCGAGCCGCCCACGAACACCAGCATGAAGATGCCCATGACGCGACCGCGCATCTCGGCCGAGGTGGCGAGCTGGACGGCGGCGTTGGCGGCGGTGTTGACCGTGATCAGCGCGATGCCGGCGGGCACCAGCGTCACCAGGTAGACCAGGTAGGACGGGGCGAGCCCGGCCGCGATCTGGAACAGCCCGAAGCCGATCGCCCCGGCGAACAGCACCTTGCGCGAGATGGTGACCCGGCGGGCGGCGACCAGCGCCCCGCCGAGCGCGCCGACGGCGAACATGCTGGAGGCCAGGCCGAACGAGCTGGCGCCCGCCTTGAACTCCTCGCGGGCCATGAGCGCGATCGACATCGAGAACGCCTGCGAGAACATCGACACGAAGGCGATCAGCAGGATCGGCATCAGCAGCTCTTCGCGCCGCAGCACGTAGCGCAGCCCCTCGCGGAGCTGGCCCTTCGCCCGGGGCACCGGCTCCGACGGGTGCAGCTCGGAGGCGCGCATGCACACCAGGCTGGAGATGACCGCGGCGAAGGTGAGCGCGTTGATCAGGAAGAGCGGGCCGGTGCCGCCGAGCAGGTAGATCAGCATGCCGGCGACGGCGGGGCCGACGACCCTGGCCAGGTTGAAGCTGGAGCTGTTGAGCGCGATCGCGTTGGGCAGGTCTTGCCGGCCGACCATCTCGACCACGAACGCCTGCCGGGTGGGCACCTCGACGCAGGAGATCATGCCGAGCGTGAAGGCCATCACGTAGACGTGCCACTCCTGGGCGGCGCCGGTCATCGTGAGGACGCCGATCGCGAGGGCCAGGACGGCCATCATGCTCTGCGCGGTGACCAGCAGGGGCCGCTTCGGGTAGCGGTCGGCCAGCACGCCGCCGAACATGCCGAACAGCAGCATGGGCAGGAACTGCAGGGCGGTGGCGGTGCCGAGGGCGGCCGCGCTGCCGTTGGTCAGGTCGAGGATCAGCCAGTCCTGGGCGGTGCGCTGCAACCAGGTGCCGACGTTGGAGACCGCGCCGCCGATGGCGAACATGCGGTAGTTGCGAATCCTGAGCGACCGGAACATCCCGGTCTTGGGTTCTTCGGGCTCTAGATCCTGCTGAGCTTCTCCAGAATCGGCGCCGCCTGCCGGAGAATCGCCCGCTCCTCGGGCGACAGCTCCTTCAGCTGCCGGGTCAGCCACGCTTCCTTGCGCGCCCGCTCCTCCTTCAGGAGCTTCCTGGCGGCATCGGTCACGGTCACGGTCACCTGACGCCGGTCGCTCGGGTGCGGGCTGCGCGAGACCAGGCCGCGCTCCTCGAGTGCGGCGATCACGCGGGTCATCGAGGGCGGTTGCACCTTTTCGAGCTCGGCCAGCTCGCCAGGTGATATCCCGTCGTGCCGCTCGACGGCGGCCAGGGTCGCGAACTGGGTGGGGGTCAGCGGATGCGCCGCCGCCTGCCGGCGCAGCCGTCTGTTGAGCCTGGCCAGCGAAACGCGCAACGCTGAAGCCAGACCGGCGTCGCTGCGCAGGTCCGTCTTGTGCTGAGGTCTTGTTAGCATGAGTCATTACCTTTGCTAACTATAGACGAGGTCAAAAGATTTCGCGAACCTGCGGTCCGTCTCACCTGGTGATACCCAACGGGCCGCCGTTCTCGCGAACGACGGCCCGTGCCTGTTGTCAGAGCCCGAGCATGACCTTGATCGGGCCGAGCGCGAAGTAGAGCACGAACAGCGCCGCGACCGCCCACATCAGCGGGTGGATCTCGCGGGCCTTGCCGCGCACCACCTTGATGAGCACGTACGTGACGAAGCCGGCGCCGATGCCGTTCGAGATCGAGTACGTGAACGGCATGAGCACGATGGTGAGGAACGCCGGGATGGCGATCTCGTAGTCGGTCCAGTCGATGTCCCGGATCGCGGTCATCATCAGGAAGCCGACCACCACCAGGGCGGGCGCCGCGGCCTCGTACGGCACGATCTGGACGAGCGGCGCGAAGAAGATCGCCACCAGGAACAGCGCACCGGTCACCACGCTCGCCAGGCCGGTCCGCGCGCCCTCGCCGACGCCGGCGGCCGACTCGACGTAGGTGGTGTTGGACGAGACGGAGCCCGCGCCGCCGACGACCGCGCCGAGCGAGTCGACGAGCAGGATCTCGCGGGTACGCGGCAGCGTGCCGTCCTCCTGCACCAGGTCGGCCTGGCGGCCGACGCCCACGATCGTGCCCATGGTGTCGAAGAAGTCGGTGATGAGCAGGGTGAACACGAACAGCACCGCGAGCAGCAGGCCGGCGGAGCTGAAGGCGCCGAACGGGTCGAACTCGGCGAAGAGCACGAGCGGGTTGTGGAAGCCGAAGACCTCGCTGGGCCAGGCGGGGACGTTGAGCTGCCAGCCGCCGGGGTTCTCCTGAGAGGCGCCGCCCGAGCCGGCGATCGCCTCGACGATGATCGCCAGGATGGTGGTGCCGACGATGCCGATCAGGATGGCGCCCTTGACCTTGCGCGCCACCATCGCGGCGGTGGCGAGGACGCCGACGACGAACACGAAGATCGGCCAGGAGGAGAGGTTGCCTCCGATGCCCATCTCCAGCGGCGCGCCGCCGGCCCGTCGCACGAAGCCCGCGTCCACGAACCCGATCAGCGCGATGAACAGGCCGATGCCCACGCTGATCGCGGTCTTGAGCTGGGTCGGAATGGCCCGGAACACCGCGACCCGAAGGCCGGTCAGCACCAGGATGCCGATCACGATGCCTTCCAGGAAGATCAGGCCCATGGCCTCTTCCCAGGTCATCAGCGGTGCGATGGTGAACGTCACGAAGGCGTTCAGGCCGAGCCCGGCGGCCAGCGCGAACGGCACCCGCGCGATCACGCCCATCAGGATGGTCAGGATGCCGGCCACGAAGGCGGTGCCCGCGGCCACCAGCGCCACGTTGGGCGTGGTGCCGTCGCCGATCACCTCGCCCTGGATGTCCTTGCCGTTGGCGATGATGATCGGGTTCAGCACCACGATGTACGCCATGGTGAAGAACGTGGCGAGGCCGCCACGGACTTCACGGGAGACGGTGGAGCCGCGTTCGGAGATGGAAAAGTATCGGTCTATAGCAGTACGGGAGTCACTCACGGCCGAAACTGTGACAGTCGTGACGTATCGCCAAAAGTGCTGGTAACCGTATCGAGATGCGATTGGAAGCTACGCTGGATGGTGTGACGCAGCAGTGGCACCCCGACCCCGAGCCGATCGAGACCAACGACACCGCGGCGATCGCCGTGGGCACCGCCCTCTGGGCGATCGCCCTGGCCGGGTTGCTGATCTTCCGCCCCGCCCCGGAGCACTCCTGGTGGATCTGGACTTGCCTGACGGGGGTGGGTTTCGGCTTCTTCGGCATGTGGTTCGTCCGGCGCCAGCGCCGCGACTGACATCTGTCATCCGGCGCCCCTCACGTAAGTCACCCCCAACTGCTGTTTCCTTGCACTACCAGGACGGATGCCGACTCTTCCATGCTGGGTGCCATGAAACGGACCTGGTTCACCTCCCTGGTGCTCGTCCTGGCCGCGACCGGCTGCGCCGGCGCCGAGAGGCCCGCGGCTGAGCCCGCCGGGAAGCCGGCCGGGAAGTCCGCCGCACCCGACACCGGGGCGGTGGCCTGGCGGACGTGCGCCGACCTCGTGGGCGCCGACGGCAAGACCATGGCGCCCGATCCGGCGCTCGAATGCGGCACGCTCGCCGTGCCGCTCGACTACGACCGGCCTGACGGCGACACCATCGACCTGGCCCTCATCAGGATCAAGGCCACCGGCAACCGGATCGGTTCGCTGGTGTTCAACTTCGGCGGGCCCGGCGGGTCCGGCGTCGACATGCTCCCGATGACCCAGCGGGCCTTCGCCGGCCTCGCCAGCGGCTACGACCTGGTCAGCTTCGACCCGCGCGGGGTCGAGAGGAGCGCGGGCGTCAAGTGCGGCGGCAAGGTGGAGGAGCTGATGGGGATGACGGCGGGAGAGGACGCCGACAAGCTCGCCCGCGAGTTCGCCGCCGCCTGCGAGAAGGACTCGGGCAAGGTGCTCGCGCACGTCGGCACCGTCAACGCCGCCCAGGACCTCGACCGCATCCGCGTCGCGCTCGGCGAGGGCAAGCTCAACTACTTCGGCCTCTCGTACGGCACCCACCTCGGCTCGGTGTACGCCACCAAGTTCCCCGACAAGGTCGGCCGGTTCGTGCTCGACGCCGCCTACGACCCGAACGTCACCTTCGAGCAGCGGACGCTCACCCAGATCAAGGGCTTCGCCCAGGCGTTCGACGCGTTCACCGAGCACTGCCTGAAGCTGGACTGCCACCTCGGCGCCTCCCCCGCCGCCGTGCGGGAGACGGTCGAGGGGCTGATGGAGGACCTGGAGGCCGAGCCGCTCAAGGTCGGCGACCGGCAGCTCACCTACGGCCTGGCCCAGCTGGCCGTCATCACCCCGCTGTACGCCAAGGCGACCTGGCCGCTGCTGGAGGAGGGTGTCGCCACGGCGGTCAAGGGCGACGGCAAGCTGCTGCTCGCCCTGGCCGACAGCTACACCGGCCGCAGGCCGGACGGCACCTACTCCACGGCCATGACCAGCCTGCAGGCGATCACCTGCGCCGACACCTCCGAACGCCCGACGGCCGCCGACACCGCCGCGACCAACGAGAAGGTCGAGAAGATCTTCCCCGTCATGGCAGCCGACGGCGCCTCCCCCGCCTGCGCCCACTGGCCCGCCGAGGGCGACGACGAGGCCAAGCGCATCGACGCCACCGGCTCGGCCCCCATCGTCGTCATCGGCGGCAAGGGCGACCCCGCCACGCCGTACGCGTGGGCGGAGTCGCTGACGGCGCGACTCAAGACCGGGGTCCTGGTCACGTACGAGGGCGAGGGGCACGGCGCCTACCTGAGCGGCAGCAGCTGCGTCCTGCGCACCGTGGACGCGTACCTCCTCAGAGGCGAGGTCCCCGGCGCGGACGTCAGCTGCCCCGCCTCCTGACCCTTACGAAAGGTCCGCCTCCGCCAGCAGGAGGGGGACCGCGGACGGGTCGCGCAGCATGGCGGCGACGGCCAGCCGGTCGTTCCACTGGCCGGTGGCCCAGGCCAGGCCGCGGGCCAGGCCGTCGAGCCCGGAGCAGTGGACGGCGCCCTCGAAGAACCGCCACGCGCACGGCACGCCGTCGACCAGCAGCTTCTCGTGCTCGACGTAGGCCTCGGGGGCCGTCGGGAGCAGGGAGCGCACCTGGGGCGGCACCTGACGGGTCTCGCCGGCGGAGGTGACCTCGCCGGAGGTCACCTCCCCGGCGAGCGGCAGGTCGAGCAGCTCCGACAGGGACTCGGCCAGGTCGTACGGGGCGAGCACCAGCGGCCGGTCGGTGACCAGCTGGAGCAGGTCGGGCGCCTCCACCACGACGACGTCCTCGGCGTCGGCCACCACGATGTCGCCGCCGAGCACGGCCCGCACCCGGGCGGGCGGGGCCACCCGATCGGGCTCGACCGCCGCCAGCGCCATCCAGAGCGAGCGCAGCTGGGCCCGGTCGACCTCGATCGACTCGTCGGCCATGAGGTCGAGCAGCTCCTCGGGGCCGCCGTGGGAGTCGAGCAGCTCGGCCAGCGTGCTCCGCACGCCCAGCATGGCCAGCGCGCCCTCGTCCAGCCCCGTGGGCGCGTCGGCGTACAGGCCCTGCAGCAGCGGGTCGGCGCCGGGCAGCCGCAGCTCGCGCGGCCTGCGCCCGTCGAGCACCGGATGACCGGCCAGCCACCAGGCGGTGTAGGAGGGCACCTCGACGCCCTCGACGCGCAGCGGGTGGAGCGCGGCGCGCAGCGGCGGCCTGGTCAGCAGCCGCAGCGCCGCCGGCCAGTCGGCGACCAGCTCCAGGTCGCGCACCGCGGCGAACTCCGGCACCACCGGCGGCACGTCCAGGTCGGGCAGCAGGTCGAGCACGTGGTCGAGCCACTCGTCCTCGCCGTCGAGGTCGTGGTCGCACTCGTCGCGGTCGAGCAGCACGTCGGAGTCGTGCGCCACGGCGAACCCGTCGAGCACGCCGGCCGCCTCCAGCACCCGCGGCCCGTACGTCTCCTCCAGCTCGCGGGCGGCCACGCCGAGGTGGGTGTCGGGCTCCAGCAGGCCCGCGAGCGCCCCTTCGGCCAGCATCAGCTCGCCCGCCGGGTAGAGCTCGCCGTCGGTGCCCGGCAGCGCCAGCTCGGCCAGCCAGGGCGCCTCGCCCGGCGTCAGCCCGGCCGCCTGGACCAGGGAGAGCACGGCCCGCGCGATCGGCTCGGAATCGGGGTTGTCGAGCGACTGGGCGACGGCGGCCTTGGTGATCGGGTCGTCCAGAACGGTGCGCGGGGTCGCCTCGGCGGCGCCGAGCCGCAGCAGCGCCGGATGGGCGGCCTCCGGGTGCACGATGCGCAGGCCGAGAGGCGTGAGGTCGAGCCCGGCCCCGCCCTCCGTCATGATCAGCGTGCCACGCGGGCCGCGTACCAGCCGCCCGTCGGCCAGCGGCACCGGCAGCGCGCCGAGCGACTCGGGGTCGTCGGCCGGCAGCACCTCGTACAGCGAACGCCACCACGCCGGCTCGCGGCCCTCCACCGCCTCCCCCGACAGCAGGTCGACCACCTCGGACAGCTCGACCCGGCGCACGCCCAGCGACGTCATCGCGGGGTGCCGGGCCGGCCAGCCCGAGGGCAGCAGGCCGGGGACGAACGCGGCCACGGCGTCGAGCAGCTCGGCGGACCCGGCCACCACGGCGGCCTCGCGGCCGGCGACGACCCAGCCGTCAGGGCCGGGCTCCTGCGGCGGGTGCTCGACCCGCCATTCGGCGTCGGGCTCGTAGACCTCGGCGTCGGCGAACGTGGGCGTCCGCACGGCGGGCGCGGGCGCCGACAGCGCGGGCAGCAGCGGCGTCTCCGGCAGCCGCCGCAGCACCGCGCGCCGGACGCGCGCGTCGAGCTCTCCCTTGCCCATGTACGAGGGCACCAGGTCGAGCAGCCTGGGGGTGCGCGGCAGCTCCTCGATCAGCCGGACGTAGGCGTCGGCGGCCTTCTCGACCAGGAACTCGGTGAGCGGCCCGGCGGCGACGTGGCGGCGGTCGGTGGCCATCGGGAACGACGCGATGAGCAGCGCGGGCAGGTCGATCGGCTCGTCGCTCGGCGTCGGCGCGTGGACCACCGGCGGCACCGCGGCGGGCAGCGGCCCCGGCTCGCCGGTGCCGGTCAGCGGGACCGCCCAGCGGACCGACCAGTAGGGGCGGGCGCGCTCCTCGGTGGGCCGGTCGGCGAACAGCTCGGCCACCTGCTCCGGCTCGAACCGCCCCGACTCGGTGACGACGTGCCAGCCGTCGGCGGTGACCGTGCGGACCTCGCCGTCGAGGTCGATCTCGATCATGGACAGGGCGGGCAGGCCCAGCGGCAGCGCCGGACTCGTCTCCTCCAGCATGCGCCGCACCGCCAGGGCCGACGCCTCGTCCTTCAGCGGCAGCCGTACCAGCGTGTCGAACCCGTCGGGCACGTCGAGCGGAGCGGCCTCGAACGGCAGGCGCAGCAGCGGCACGTGCCCCGACCGGGCGGCCAGCTCGCCGGCGAGCTCCGGCACCGCGGCGACCGCCTCGGCCGTCCCCGCACGCGACCAGCGCACCGAGGCGGAGCCGCGCGAGCCGATCTCCGGCTCGTCGCAGACCGACACCACGGCCGCGAACCCGACGCCGAACCGCCCGGCCGCGCCCGCCTCGTCACGCTTGCCCGACACGCGCAGCGTGGCCAGGCTCTCCACGCCGGTCGCGTCGAGCGGTGCGCCGGTGTTGGCGGCCGTCAGCACGGCGCCGCGCAACGTCAGCCTGAGCACCCCCGGCACGCCCGCGCGCAACGCCGCGTCCGCGGCGTTCTGCGCCAGCTCCACGATCAGCCGGTCGCGGTAGCCGCCGAGCGCGAAGTCCTCCTCGGCGTTGGCGTCCTCGCGGAACCGGGCGGGCGACGCCGTCCACGCGGCGAGCACGGCGGCTCGCATCCGGTCGGTGCCAAAGGTGTCGGTCATCGGTTCACGATCCTGTGTTCGAACGGTACGGGGCCACCGTAGATTAGTGGGAACCCGGACCGGACCGCCGCCACGCGGGCGGGGTCTCTCCGGTCACCGGCGCCGTCAGGAGTGGCCGAGCTCCTCGGAGTCGGACTCGCCGACCGAGCCCGCCTCCTCCTCCATCAGGTCGAAGCCCAGGTCGTCGAGGATGGGCACGGCCTGCTCGACCGGCGGCGGCAGCACCGCGGCCTCGGAGTGCGCGCCGCAGCCGTGGTCGGCGGCGACCACCTTGCCGTCGTCGGGCGCGTACTCGTTAGTGCAGACCCCGAACAGCCGGCGGAGCCCACCCGCGAGCAGCCAGTAGAAGCCGCAGGTGGAGCACTGCGCGGGAGCGGCGTGTGCGATCGGTGTGTGCGGCCCGTGCTCGCCGGAATGCCAGCGCTTGGCGGTCCGGTCCCTGCCGATGGCCGAGAGCACACGGGCCCGGCCCAGGCCGTACTCGAAAATCGTCTGCTGCTCGACCTCGTCGTCGCTCTCGGAGAAACCCGGCACCAGCCGGTCGTCGTCCTCCGGAGTGGGCAGCAGGTCGCCGACGCCCAGGTCGCCGGGGCGCAGGCGCTCGCTCCACGGCAGCCACTCGGGAGCGAGCAGCGCGCCGGAACCGGGCAGCAGGACGGCCTCGCTGACCGTCACCTTCTTCGCCCGGGACGCCCGGGTGACGGTGACGGCCCACCGCCAGCCGCGATAGGCGCGGTCCTGGCAGGCGAAGTAGTGGGTGACGACCCGGTCGCCCTCGCTCTCGTAGCCCAGATGCTCGCCGGGCTCTCCCGGCCGCGCCAGCTCCTCGGCTGCGGCGCGCGCCAGGTCGACGGCGGCGACGCAGGCCTGGTCGGGCGCGGCGGAGCGGGTCCTGGCACGGCTCATCGGCCTGCCTCCGCCGAAAGGTGCTGTTCGCTCACACTTCATTCTCACCCATGCCCGGCCCTGCCGGGGCCGAGTATCCCGCTTTTCCCGCCCGGTGGCGCCGAGAAACCTTGCCCGGAAGGCTCCCCGGGCCAAGATCTACGGGCCCGTTCCCGTACCGCGACCCGCCCCCGCACCTCGACGCACCGGATCTTCGGATCCGAGGGAGAGCCGGCGGGCTTCCGCGAGAAGTACGACCGAAAAATCTACGCGAGCGCCACTTGAGCGACGAACGACCACAAGCGGTACGAAAGCGAGGGTGAGGGTTGGGGTGGCGATCGGGTAAGACTGGTAAGCGTGGAGGGTGGCTGGGAGCGAGCGCGCGACCTCTCCCGGCGCGTGGGGCGCGGCGTCGCCGACGCGGGCCGGGCGACCGCGCGCGCCGGAAAGGCGACCGCGAGCGGCGGCGTGCGGGCCGGGAAGGCCACCGCGGGCGCCGCGCGGTCGGTCGGCCGCGCCACCCGCAGGCTCACCCACGCCAACGGCGCCGACCGCACCGGCCTGGGCCGGCTGATCGAGCTGACCGCCGGGCACAGCGCCGGCGACACGCTCGTCACCGTCGCGCTGGCCAGCACCGTCTTCTTCGGCGTGCCCGTCGGCGAGGCCCGCGGCCCGGTGGCTCTCTACCTGGTCATCACGATGCTGCCGTTCGCGCTGCTGGCGCCGTTCGTGGGGCCGATCCTCGACCGGTTCAGGTCGGGCCGGCGCTACGTGATGGCCGGCACGCTGTTCGGCCGCGGCCTGCTCTGCTTCGCGATGGCGGCGGCCGTCGGCCCGCAGGACCTGCTGACGCTCTTCGCGGGCGCGCTCGGCGTGCTGGTGCTGTCGAAGGCCTACAACGTCTCACGCGCCGCGATCATGCCGAGCGTGCTGCCCGCCGACATCACGCTGGTGTCGGCGAACGCCAGGGTTGCGCTGTTCTCGCTGGTGACGGCCGGGGTGATGGTGCCGGTCGGGGCGGGGCTGACGCTCTGGCTGGGCAGCGCCACGATGCTGCGGATCGCGATGGCCGTGTTCCTCATGGCGGGGGTGTTCGCGGTCCGGCTGCCGCGCCACGTCGACTCGCCCGACCTGGAGGAGGAGGCCCCGGCCGAGGGCCGGGCCCCGCGCTGGCGCACCCTGCTGCAGGTCGGCCCCGCGGTCGCCGAGGCCGTCTGGGCCAACGTCGCCATCCGGCTGTTCTCCGGCTTCCTGCTGTTCTTCCTGCTCTTCATGGTGCAGGACAAGGTGGTGCCGTGGCTGGCGCCGTCGGCGCCCGACCCGTTCTTCGACACGGCCAAGACCATCGGCGTGCTGGCCCTGGCCGCCGGGCTGGGCGGCCTGATCGGGGCGGTGATCGCCAACTGGACGCGCAACAACTCGCCGGGCCTGATCGTCCTGCTCACGCTGGCCACGACCGCGATCACCGCCATCGCCACCGCGGTGCTCTTCGGGCTGTGGGCCGCGGTGGCGATCTCGGTCGTCACGGCGTTCGCCCAGGAGCTGGGCAAGCTCGCGCTGGACGCGATCGTGCAGCGCGAGATCGGCGAGGAGGTGCGCTCCTCGACGTTCGGCGTGGTGGAGGCGTTCCTCCAGCTCGCCTGGGTGTTCGGCGGCCTCATCGGGCTCGGCCTGTCGCTCACCGAGAGCAGCGCGGCCGGGCTGGTCACGCTGGCCGCCGTGCTCACCGTCACCCTCGTCTGGCTCGTCGTACGACGCCGCACCCGCGTCCGGGCAGCCGGGGCGCGGATGCGCGAGGCCGCCGCGCACGCGGCGCACGCCGCGGCACACGCCGAGACCGCCCCCTACGCCCCGCCCGAGCCTCCTGATCCGATCGACCGCACCAAGCCGCTCACCAATCCGCCCTGAGCCGTCAGACGTCGAGGTCGTCGGCGACGGCCCGGAGCACCACCGCGACCTTCTTCGCGTGCACGGCGTCGGGGTGCTTGCCCCGCTGATAGGACGTGGACAGCCCGTCGAGGAGCTTGATCAGGTCCTCGACGATCACCACCATCTCGTCCGGCTTCTTCCGCTTGGCCTTGGGCTTGGTCTTGGCCAGCGTCGGCGGCTGCTCCAGGATCCGCACGGACAGCGCCTGCTGGCCGCGCCTGCCCTCGGCCACACCGAACTCGACCTTCTGCCCGGGCTTGAGAGGCCCGGCGTCGGCCGGCAGCGCGGAGGAATGCACGAAGACCTCACCACCGTCGTCGCGGGTGAGGAAGCCGAACCCCTTGTCGGCGTCGTACCACTTGACCTTGCCACTCGGCACAGGAGGACCTCGTTCGGAACGTCGCGGATTAGGTGAATGGATGTAGGTTATGCCCCGTAGCGCTATAGAGCGACCGGGTAATTGCCGGTGAATTACACGAGTTCGTGACGTGGTTGCCAGCCCGCGAACCAATCGGCGAATTCCGTCAGATCGCCCAGGGCCACGTCCGCCCCGTGTTCGCGCAGCTCCCCCACGGTGTAGGGGCCGGTGGCGACCGTGACGCTGACCGCGCCTCCGGCCCGGGCCGCTTCGATGTCGGCCACGTGGTCGCCGACATATGCGGCGGCGCCGAAAGCGCTGAGCGCGGTGCCTTTGTCCGCGCCGAAAACGGACCCCACCACGTCGTCCACGTCGAACCCCAGCAGCCGCACCGTGCTTCTCGCGTCGCGCAGGTTCTTGCCCGTCACCACGATGACCCGGCCGCCGCGGGACTTCACGCTCTCGACGGCCTCGTGCGCGCCGTCCATCGCGACGTGCACGGGCACCCCCACCTCGGGATAGATCTCCCGGTAGAGGTCGGCGGCGGCCGCGACCTCCTCGGCGGGCAGCCAGTTGGCCAGCTCGGTCTCCAGCGGCGGGCCGAGCCGGTTGACGACCGCCCGGCTGTCGATCGGCACGCCGAGCCTGGCCGACAACTCGTCGTAGACGGCCGCGATGCCCACCCGGGTGTCAGCAAGGGTCATGTCGAGGTCGAATCCCACCGATGTCGCCACACCTGAAGGATGCCAAAGAACCTTCCGATACGCGTAATGGCGGATGTCGTGGGACCGTAGTCATCGGAAGGGTCCCTGCCCCCTGGCAGTCCAGGTCCGATCGGGCCCGCGACTACCCTCCATACCGGAGGTAACACGAACGACATGACGACATCGCCGAGCACGGGAGACCCCGCGAGCCCGCCCGCGAAGACCGCGACCCACACACGCGAGCGGATCATCGACGAGGCCCTCCGGCTCTTCGCCGAACGCGGCTACGCCGCCACGTCCGTGGCCGAGATCGAGGCCGCGTCCGGCCTCTCACCGGGCGCCGGCGGGCTCTACCGCCACTTCAAGTCCAAGTACGAGGTGCTGTCGGCGGCGATCAACGAGCACGCCGCCCGCACCCGCGGCCAGGTGGCCGGCAGCCTCGCCGAGCTGAGCGCCATGGAGACCTCCGCCGACCTGGAGGAGCGGCTGTCGCACCTGTGCAGGGCGGGACTGGCCAAGGTGCGCGAGGAGTCGGAGCTGACCCGGGTCTTCTTCCGCGACCTGAGCCAGTTCCCCGAGCTGGTGGCGGTGGTGCGGCAGGGGCTGCTGCAGCCGATGTTCGACGCCATCGTGAGCTGGTTCAGGGAGCAGCCCGAATACCGCTCGGCCGACGTCGACTGGCCGGCCATCGCGGCCGTGCTCGGCGGGGCCGTGGTGCAGTACCGGCTGCTCCAGGAGACGGTGGGCGACGCGCCGGGCTACACGGAGAAGGACCGGTTCGTGGCGGCGTGGGTGCGGCTGGCCGTCGGGCTGCTGCCGGCGCCCGCGACCGTTCACTCCTGATCGAGCAGCCGGTAGGCCAGCCAGGCCACGCCCACCCCGGTGCCGATCATGAACATGACGCCGCTGGCGTTGAAGAACTCGATCACGAACCGCTGCAGCCCCGGCTCGCCGCCGACCCGGAAGCCGCCGACGATCAGACCGCCCGCCGTGTAGCCGACCAGAGGAGCGCCGGCCCCGATCAGCCGCTCGCGCAGGGCCCAGGTGTCGCTGAACATCACCATCACCGCGCCGACCGCCCACGCGATCACCGGCACCTGGAAGATGGCCACGGGCGGCAGGCCGAACGGCACCAGCAGCGCGGCCATCACCAGGACCACCAGGGCGGCCGCCTCCCTGGGGTGCTCCTTGACCATGGTCCTGGCGTCCCTGCCCTCGGTGACCATGGGGTTGGCCACCGACATGGCGGCCCTGCGCAGACCGGCCAGCGGCAGCCCGCGCTCCTGCCGGGCCAGCCGCTGCTCCGCGAGCCGCCGGCTCCGCGCCACGCCCGGCGGCACGTCGTCGCGGATCCGCGGGTACGCGGCGGTCGGCTCCTCACCGGCGGCCGGGCGCACGACGGGCTCCGAGGCGTTCACCGGGCGTACGACGGGCTCCGGCCCGTTCAGCGGACCGTCGCCCACGAGCGTGCTCTCCGGCGAGGCCGAAGCCGGGGACGGGGACGGGGACGGGGCCGGGGCGGCGGCCTGCGCGAGGCGGCGGACCTCCCGTTCCACCAGGAGCACCGGGTCGCCGAACCGGGCCAGCAGCCGGGTCACGTCCTTGGCGCTCTGGCTGCCCTGACGCTCCTGCTCGATCCTGGCCCGCAGCCGCCGCGTGAAGTCGAGCCGCTGATCCGGCCTCAGCACGCCGTGGGCCGCGTCGGCGGCCTTGCTGACGTAGTTGAAGATCAGCTGGTCCGCTCGCTCTATCACGCCTAGCAATGCTGCCTCAATCAGCAGGGACATACCATGGCAACGATGGAGTTCACGGAGTGGATCAGGGGGCGCACCGACGAGCAGCTACGGGCGCTGGTGACGGCGCGTCCCGAGCTGATCACTCCGGTGCCGGCGCACCTCGAAGGCCTGGCCGCGCGGGCGAGCAGCCCGTCGGCGATCGCCCGGGTGCTCGACCGGCTCGACCGTTTCACGCTCGCCGTGGTCGAGACGCTGGCCGTGCGGAGCGGCCCGATCAGGAAGACGGCGCTGCGCGAGCTGATCGCGGCGGCGCTGGCGGCGGGCAAGCCGGAGCCGGCCCTGACCGCCGCGCTCGACCGGCTGCGCGAGCTGGCGCTGGTGTACGGCCCCGACAGCGCGCTCGACCTGGCGCCGGGCGTGCGCAAGGTGCTGGACGACCCGGCGGGGCTGGGCCCGCCCGCCGACGTGGCCTTCCGCCATCACCCGCCGGAGCAGCTCGACGAGATGGCCGACGACGTCGCCCCCGGCACGACCGGGTCGGGCCGCGAGCGGCTCGCGGCGGCGCTGGCCGAGCCCGGCCCGCTGGTCGAGGGCGTGTCGGCGGAGGCGCGGGCCGCCCTGGAGCAGCTCGTCTGGGGCCCGCCGACCGGCCGGGTGCCGAACGCCAGGCGTGAGGTCAGCATCGCCTCCGCCCGCTCCCCGATCGAGCAGTTGCTGGCCCGCGGCCTGCTGGCGGCGACCGGTGAGGAGAGCGTGACGCTGCCCCGCGAGGTGGGCCTCCACCTGCGCGGCGGCCGGGTCCACCGCGACCTGCTGGCGCTGCCGCCCGCGCTTGAGGGCGCGGCGCGCGACCAGAAGCTCGCCGACCGCACGGCCGCCGGGCAGGCGTTCGCGTTCGTCCGGGCCGTCGAGGAGCTGTGCGAGCGGTGGAGCATCGAGCCGCCGGGCGTGCTGCGCACCGGCGGCCTGGGCGTGCGCGACATGAAGCGCACCGCGAGCGAGCTCGACCTGCCCGAGTGGGCGGCCGCGCTGGTGGTCGAGGTCGCGTACGCGGCGGGGCTGATCGCGGCGGGCGGCAGCGTCGACGGCGAGTGGCTGCCCACCGCCGGCTACGACCTGTGGCGGGTCCGGTCGACCGCCGACCGGTGGGTGGCGCTGGCCGCCGCCTGGCTGGTGATGGACCGGGTGCCCGGCCTCGTGGGCGAGCGCGACGACCGCGACAAGCCGCTGAACGCGCTCCATCCCGACCTGCGCCGCTCGTCGGCGGCCGGGGTGCGCGCGGCCACGCTCGGCGTGCTGGCGTCCGCGCCGGGGCTCGCCCCCTCGCACGACTCGGTGCTCGGACGGCTCGCGTGGGAGCAGCCGCGCCGCCGGGGGCCGCTGCGCGAGCAGCTGACGGAGTTCGCGCTGCGGGAGGCCGAGCAGCTCGGCCTCACCGGCCTGGGCGCGCTGTCGGGCCACGGACGGGCCCTGGCGGGCGGCGAGGAGGCCGCGCCCGCGCTGGCCCCGCTGCTGCCGGAGCCGGTCGACCACGTGCTGCTGCAGGCCGACCTGACCGCGGTCGCGCCGGGGCCGCTGACCAGCGAGCTGAACCGCTGGATGACCCTGGCCGCCGACGTGGAGTCCAAGGGCGGCGCGACCGTCTACCGGTTCAGCGAGAGCTCGATCCGGCGCGCCCTGGACGCGGGCCAGGCGGCCGAGGAGCTGCTGGCCATGCTGGAGCGCCACTCGGCCACGCCGATGCCGCAGGCGCTGTCGTACCTCGTCTCCGACGTGGCGCGGCGGCACGGCCGGATCCGCGTCGGCACCGCCAGCGCCTACATCCGCTGCGACGACCCGGCGCTGCTCGACCAGATCACCGCCGACCGGCGCTCGGCGGCGCTGCGCCTGCGCCGGCTGGCGCCGACCGTCATCGCCTCGCGCTCGTCGCGCGCGGTGCTGGTCGACTCGCTGCGCGCGATGGGGTACGCGCCGGTCCCCGAGTCGCTGGACGGTGACGTGATCATCTCCCAGCTCGACAGCAGGCGCACCGAGGGCCCGGCCCCGGCCCGCCAGGTCGCGCCGCCCACCGGCCCCGAGCCGGGCGTGGCGGCGGCGGCCGTGCGGGCGCTGCGCGCGGGCGACGCGGCCCACCTGTCCCGGCGCGAGCCGGTCGGCTCCCCCGACGGCCAGGTGCCGCGCACCCCCGCGACGGCCACGATCTCGATCCTCCAGGACGCGATCCGGCAGGGCGTGCGGGTGTGGATCGGCTACACCGACTCCCAGGGCAACGCCACCTCCCGCATCCTGGAGCCGGCCCGGATGGAGGGCGGCTACCTGACCGCCTACGACGAGACCCGGGCCGCCGTCCACCGCTTCGCCCTCCACCGCATCACCGGCGTGTCCGGCGTCTGAGCGGGGTTGACTGCGCGCCTGGTGCCGCAGGAAGTTAGGCATGTGACCGAGCAAACGCTGGGCAGGCTGGCCGAGCAGTCATGGCACAGGTTCGACGACTACGAGTCGGTGTTCTACGACGGCGTCTGGCACCGCAGCCACGCCCTCGCCGAGCGGGCCAGGCGGGCCTGCGGCGGCTTCGTCGAGGCGGGGATCCGGCCCGGCGACCGGGTGGTCGTGATGATGGCCACCTCCCCCGAGGTGCCGCTGGTCTGCCAGGCGCTCTGGGCGGCGGGCGCGGTGGTGACGCCGGTGGTGTTCCTGGTGGGCGTCGACGAGCTGCGGCACATCCTGGTCGACAGCGGGGCCGCGGCCGTGGTCACCTCGCCCGAGCTGGCCGACACGGTGCGGGCCACCGGGGTGGACGTGCCGGTGTACGTCGACACCGCCGATCTGGAGCGGGCCGCCGAGCACGGCCCGGTGGCGCGCGACCCGGGCGATCTGGCCGCGCTGATGTACACCGGCGGCACCACCGGGCGGGCCAAGGGCGTCATGCTCAGTCATGCGGGCCTGTGGCAGGTCGCCAGGGCCGCCTACGAGCTGTCCCACCAAAAGGGGATCAACCGGGCCATCGTGCCGGTGCCGCTTTCGCACGCGTACGGGCTGATCGTCACCGTGGCCGGGATGCACGCGGCCGAGCCGCCCGAGGCGGTGCTGATGCGCTGGTTCGACCCCGGGCAGTTCCTCCGGCTCGCCGCCGAGCAGCGGGTGCAGTACGGCACGGTGGTGCCGGCCATGCTGCAGATGCTGCTGGCCGAGCCGCTGGAGGAGCACCCGCTGCCCGACCTGGCCTTCCTCACCTGCGGCGCGGCTCCGCTGGGCCGGGACGTGCTGGCGGAGTTCGAGCGCCGGATGCCGGGCGTGACGATCCTGGAGGGCTACGGGCTGACCGAGACCAGCGCCGTCACCACGTTCAACCCGCCGGGCCGGCGCAAGCCGGGCAGCGTGGGCCTGCCGCTCCCCGGTTACACGATCACCATCCGCGACTCCTCGGGCGAGGCCGTGGAGCAGGGTGACGTGGGCGAGATCTGCGTGTCCGGCGACGGGCTGATGCTGGGCTACTGGGGTGAGCACGTCGCCGACCCCGAGGGCACCGCGCTGGTCGACGGCGAGCTGCGCACCGGCGACGTCGGCTGCGTGGACGACGACGGCTACCTGTACGTGGTCGACAGGAAGAAGGACCTCATCATCCGGGGCGGGTTCAACGTGTTCCCGCGCGACGTCGAGGACGCACTCAACCAGCACCCCGACGTGGTGATGTCGGGGGTGGTCGGCCGGCCGGACCCCCGGCTGGGCGAGGAGGTCGTCGCGTTCGTCCAGGTGGCGGCCGGCGCGAAGGTCACCGCCGAGGAGCTGATCACCTGGGCCAGGGAGCGCGTGGGCCGGGTCAAGTATCCCCGCGAGGTCACGTTCGTCGACGCGATCCCGGTGACCAGCGTGCTGAAACTCGACCGCAAGGCCCTGCGGGCACGCTTCGACAGCTGACGGGATCGGGGCCGGCCCCCGCCGGATCCGTGATATTCCTTGACCCGTCAGGGAGGTGAACATGAGCCAGGACGACCAGCCTTATCTGCCTTACGGAGCCCCTTACGGCGATCAGCCGCCCCCGTCCCGCGGCTACGGCCATCTCCCGCCTCCGGTTCGCAGCGAGCCCAACGTGGCCGCCATCGTCGCGCTCACGCTCAACCTCTTCAGCGTCTTCTCCTGCTGCAACGTCTTCGGCATCGTCGGCGCCATCCTGGCGGGCCGGGCGCTGGGCGCCGGGACGCGGCCGGAGAAGGCCCGCTCGTACGTCACGTCGAGCTGGATCGTGCTGGGGGCCGGCTTCGCGGTGATGGCCGTCCTGTTCCTCTACCTCGGCGTCAACGGCCACTTCGACGACTGATTCCGCGCGCTGGGGACTGTTTGGGCCGTCGCGCGTGTTGGATAGGCGTCAACCGTTTGAAGGGATGGCTGTGAACGACGGCCCGCTCATCGTCCAATCGGACAAGACGCTGCTGCTCGAGGTCGACCACGAGAAGGCCGACGAGTGCCGCAAGGCGATCGCGCCGTTCGCCGAGCTGGAGCGCGCGCCCGAGCACGTGCACACCTACCGGGTCACCCCGCTGGCGCTGTGGAACGCCCGCGCCGCGGGTCACGACGCCGAGCAGGTCATCGACGCGCTGATCGGCTTCAGCCGCTATCCGGTGCCGCACGCCCTGCTCGTCGACGTCGCCGAGATCATGGCCCGCTACGGCCGGCTCCGGCTGGAGAAGCACCCCGTCCACGGGCTGACGCTGACCTCCACCGACCGGGCCGTGCTCGAAGAGGTGCTGCGGGCCAGGAAGATCCAGCCGATGCTGGGCGAGCGCGTCGGCGACGACACCGTCGCGGTCCACCCGAGCGATCGCGGCAACATCAAGCAGGCGCTGCTCAAGCTGGGCTGGCCGGCTGAAGACCTGGCGGGCTACGTCGACGGCGAGGCCCACCCGATCCAGCTGACCCAGGAGAGCTGGACCCTCCGGCCCTACCAGCAGGAGGCGGCCGACGCCTTCTGGCACGGCGGCTCCGGGGTGATCGTGCTGCCCTGCGGCGCCGGCAAGACCATCGTCGGCGCGGCGGCGATGGCACACGCCCAGGCCACGACGCTGATCCTGGTCACCAACACGGTCAGCGCCCACCAGTGGAAGCAGGAGCTGCTCAAGCGCACCTCGCTGACCGAGGACGAGATCGGCGAATACTCCGGCTCCAAGAAGGAGATCCGGCCGGTCACCATCGCGACCTACCAGGTGATGACCACCAGGCGGAAGGGCGTCTACAGCCACCTGGAGCTGTTCGACGCGCGCGACTGGGGGCTGGTCGTCTACGACGAGGTGCACCTGCTGCCCGCCCCCATCTTCCGGATGACGGCCGACCTGCAGGCGCGCCGGCGGGTGGGCCTGACCGCGACGCTGGTGCGCGAGGACGGCCGCGAGGGCGACGTGTTCTCGCTGATCGGCCCGAAGCGCTACGACGCGCCCTGGAAGGAGATGGAGAACCAGGGCTGGATCGCCCCGGCCGACTGCGTCGAGGTACGGGTGACGCTCACCGACGAGGAGCGGCTGGCGTACGCGATGGCCGAGGCTGAGGAGCGTTACCGCTTCTGCGCCACCACGCCGTCCAAGACGCAGGTCACCGAGGCGCTGGTCCGGCGTCACCTGGGCGAGCAGGTGCTGGTCATCGGCCAGTACATCGACCAGCTCGACGAACTGGGCGAGCACCTGAACGCGCCGGTGATCAAGGGCGAGACCCGGGTCAAGGAGCGTGAGCGGCTCTACCAGGCGTTCCGCGACAAGGAGATCCAGGTCCTGGTGGTGTCGAAGGTGGCCAACTTCTCCATCGACCTGCCCGAGGCGAGCGTGGCCATCCAGGTGTCGGGGACGTTCGGGTCCCGTCAGGAGGAGGCGCAGCGGCTGGGCCGGGTGCTGCGGCCGAAGGCCGACGGGGGTGGCGCGCGCTTCTACACCGTGGTCAGCCGCGACACGGTCGACCAGGAGTTCGCCGCGCACCGGCAGCGGTTCCTGGCCGAGCAAGGCTACGCGTATTCGATCATCGACGCCGACGACGTGCTGGGCGGGGTGTGAGCCCGGCCGCTCAGCGAGCGGCCAGGCCTCCCTGTCTCAGGTCCACGAGACTCCGCGGGTCGTCGACAATCGAACCATCCCCCCTCACTGCGTACCTTCACGCCGCTACCTGAATCCGGCTGCGACATACCCCGATGATCCGGCAATGCCACCAGGTATGCCCGGATTTTGAGGCATTTCGTTATATGTCCGCGGTTTGCGAAGATCGTTCACTTGGCGAGCAGGCCGCCGAGGAACAGCACGCCCTCGGCGGCGATCCACGCGCCCACGCTCAGGATCATGAACCGGGTGAACATCCGCTCGTCGTGCCGCGCCGCCGGCACCGCCCAGGCCGCCGCCGTCAGGCAGGCGGCCACCGCGGCGAACAAGCCCGACACCGAGGAGAACACGGCGAGCTGCCGGCCGCAGGCAGGCGACTGACCGCCCGCGCAGAAGGCCTCCAGGCCCCAGCCGGCGAACACCGACAACGCCCACAGGGCGGCCAGCAGGAAGCTCGCGATCGTGGGAAGGATCGGCGAGAAGCCGAGTCGCACACGCGCCACGCGGACTTCCTACCCTTCCGCCGTCCGGCGAAAGCCTTCCCGCTGCCCGGTGCATGCCCTCCGGCGTGGCGGCTAAAGCCTTTGAAGCCATCGCGACGGCCGCACTAAACTGGCGGATTCGCTGCCTAGTTACCTACCTCCGACCACCGGGAGGCTCTTCAGCATGCCCACAGACCAACTGGCCCCCGACATACCCTCCGGCGTCCTCGCCGCCGAACAGGCCCACCTGGCCGAGTCCAGGGCCGCCCTCGCGGCCATGCGCGCGCACGCGCAGTCGCTGTCGGCCGACGCGGCCGGCGACTGGGTGTCGCAGCAGATTCTCCAGTCGCTGCTCGACCAGCGCGTCGCCGCCCTGGCCGACCACCCCGACACCCCGCTGTTCTTCGGCCGGCTCGACCGCTCCGCCGTCGACGACCTGCCCTCCACCATCTACGTCGGCCGTCGGCACGTGCACGACGGCACCAGCCGCCCCCTGGTCATCGACTGGCGCGCCCCCGTGTCCCGCGCCTTCTACCAGGCCAGCCCCGCCGACCCGATGGGCGTGGCGCTGCGCCGCCGCTTCGGCTACCACGGCGGCGTGCTCACCGCGTACGAGGACGAACCGCTCGACCAGGGCGCCGAGATCGGCCCGTCGCGGATCCTCACCGAGGAGATCGAGCGCCCCCGCACCGGCCCGATGCGCGACATCGTGGCCACCATCCAGCCCGACCAGGACGAGATCGTCCGCGCCGCGCTCACCCGTACGGTGTGCGTGCAGGGCGCGCCGGGCACCGGGAAGACGGCCGTCGGCCTGCACCGGGCCGCCTACCTGCTGTTCACCCACCGTGAGCGGCTCGCCAGGGCCGGCGTGATGATCGTCGGGCCGAACCGGGCCTTCCTCTCCTACATCTCCTCCGTGCTGCCGGCGCTGGGCGAGGTCAAGGTCGACCAGACCACGGTGGCCGGGCTGCTGGGCGACCACACCGCGCCCGAGGACCCGGCGACGGCCGCGGTCAAGGGCGACGCCCGGATGGCGGCCGTGCTCAAGCGGGCCCTCTGGCTCCACATCGTCAAGCCCGAAGAGGGCGTGGTCTACGCCAAGGGCGCCTACCGCTACCGGGTGGCCGACTACGAGGTGCGCGAGATCGTCGCCTCGCTGCGCGGCACCACCCGTTACGGTCCCGGCCGCGCCGCGCTCGCCCAGCGCCTCGCCCACCAGGTGCTGGTACGGATGGAGCAGCGCGGCGAGTCGCCCGACGACCGGGTGCAGGACGCGGTCGCCCGGTCCAAGCCGGTCAAGCAGCTGGTCGACGCCGTGTGGCCGAAGCTGGTGCCGGAGCAGGTGCTGTACCGGCTGCTGGCCGACGAGGAGTTCCTCGCCAGGGCGGCCAGGAGCGACCTGTCGCCCGAGGAGCAGCGCCTGCTGCTCTGGAGCAAGCCGTACCGGGGCTGGAAGTCCGCCAAGTGGAGCGCCGCCGACGCGGCCCTCCTCGACGAGCTGGGCGACCTGATCGAACGCACGCCCTCGCTCGGCCACCTCGTCGTGGACGAGGCGCAGGACCTGTCGGAGATGCAGCTGCGGGCGCTCGGCCGCCGCTGCCGCAACGGCTCCGCCACCGTGCTCGGCGACCTGGCCCAGGGCACCACCCCCTGGTCCACCACGTCGTGGCGGTCGGTCCTGACCCATCTCGGGCAGGACGGCGAGGTCACCGAGCTGACGCTGGGCTTCCGGGTGCCCCGCGAGGTCCTCGACTACGCCGCCCGCCTGCTGCCGTCGGTCGCCCCGGACCTGGCCGCGCCGCGGTCGTTGCGCCCCGGCGCCGGGTCCCTGTCGATCCGGCCGGCCGGCGACCTGCGCGAGGCGGTCCTGGAGACGCTGTCCCGCGAGGGCTCCATCGGCGTCATCGTCCCCGACGCCGCGGTCGCCGCGGTCTCCGAGACGCTGTCCGGCGTCGCGCACGCCGTCCTCGACCCCGACTCCGTCCAGGAGCACCGCCTCCTGGTGGTGCCCGCGACGCTGGCCAAGGGCCTGGAGTACGACCACGTCATCGTGGTGGAGCCGGCCGACATCGTCGAGGCCGAACCGCGCGGCCTGGCCCGCCTGTACGTGGTGCTCACCCGCGCCGTCACCTCGCTGACGGTCCTGCACCACAAGCCCCTCCCGGCGCAGCTCGCCGGCTGATCCCGAGGGGGTCGCCGGGCCGGTGGCGGGGTAGAGGATCACTCTTAGGATGACGTCAAGGAGCTATCCCTCAAGGAGGATGCCGTGCCAGCACCGTTGCCACACGAACACCTGCCGTCGGTCCCCTCGCTCACCGTCCACAGCGACGACATGACGGACGGGGAGCGGCTGAGCGATCTCCACGTCTTCAACGACTGGGGCATGACGGGCCAGAACCTCTCGCCCAGCCTCAGCTGGTCGGGCGCGCCGGAGGAGACGCGGAGCTACGCGGTGACCTGCTTCGACCCCGACGCGCCCACGGGCAGCGGCTTCTGGCACTGGGTGCTGTTCGACATCCCGGCGTCGGTCACCGAGCTGCCCACCGGCGCCGGCACCTCGCCCGAGTTCAAGGGGCTGCCGCAGGGCGCCAAGCACGCCCGCAACGACTACGGCACCAAGGACTACGGCGGTTCGGCTCCCCCGCCCGGCGACCCGCACCGCTACGTGTTCACCGTGCACGCGCTCGGCGTCGACACGCTCGGCGTCGACACGGACGCCAGCCCGGCCGTGGTGGGCTTCAACATCACCGCCAACACCCTGGCCCGCGGCCACATCATCCCCCATTTCGGAGTCTGACCCACGCGCCCCCGGGGGCCTGACCCACCCGCCCCCACCTCGGAGGGCCTGACCCACGCCCGCGCCGCCTCCCCTGGGAGATGGCGACCGCGGGCCTGAACTCGCGACCGCACCGCCTCCCCCGGGGGGCGGTGTCGTGGTTTTGGTAGGTTCCGGGCCATGGGTGACCTTGTGATCCGGGCGGGCATGCAGGCGGACGTCGGGGCGGTCCTGGAGTTCTGGCTGCACGCCGCCGAAGGCACCGACCGTCAGGACTCGGCGGGCAAGGTTCATGCGCTGCTCGACCGCGACCCGGAGGCGCTGCTCCTGGCCGAGCTGGACGGCGAGCTCGTGGGCACGCTGATCGCGGGCTGGGACGGGTGGCGCGCCCACCTCTACCGCCTGGCCGTCCATCCGGGCCACCGCCGCAAGGGCGTCGCGACCGCCCTGCTGGCTGCCGCCGAGGAGCGTTTCGCGAAGTTCGGCGCGTTCCGCATCGACGCGATGGTCCTGGATGACAACACGCTCGCGCACCCCGCCTGGGCCGCCGCCGGTTACGCGCCGCAGCCGCAGTGGGCGCGTTGGGTCAAGCCGCTTTCCGGCTGAACGCTGTCGCTCGGTTAAAGGAGCCGGGAGACGTTTTCCGTACGTTCAAGTATATCGGAACGTTATCGGCCATCTACAGATAGTGGCAGTCCGGCAAAAGTCATCCGTAAAGAGGGCGGGCGCAAAAGCGAAGCGGCCCGAACCGGAAACACCGGCGCGGACCGCTCTCGCGAACCTCGTATCGAGAACTCTCGATCAGAAGTCCATGTCACCGCCGCCGGGCATGCCCGCGGGGGCGGCCGGAGCCTTCTCGGGCTTCTCGGCGATGACGGCCTCGGTCGTCAGGAACAGCGCGGCGATCGAAGCGGCGTTCTGCAGCGCCGAGCGCGTCACCTTGGCCGGGTCGATGATGCCCGCCTCGAACATGTTGACGTAGTCGCCGCTGGCCGCGTTGAGACCCTCACCCGGGGTGAGGTTGCGGACGCGCTCGACCACGACGCCACCCTCGAGACCGGCGTTGACCGCGATCTGCTTGAGCGGCTCCTCCAGCGCCTTGCGCACGATGGCCGCACCCGTGGCCTCGTCGCCCGGCAGCTCGAGCTTGTCGAACGCCTTGGCGCCGGCCTGCAGCAGGGCCACGCCACCGCCGGGCACGATGCCCTCCTCGACGGCCGCCTTGGCGTTGCGCACGGCGTCCTCGATGCGGTGCTTGCGCTCCTTGAGCTCGACCTCGGTGGCGGCGCCGGCCTTGATGACGGCCACACCGCCGGCCAGCTTGGCCAGGCGCTCCTGGAGCTTCTCGCGGTCGTAGTCGGAGTCGGTGCGGTCGATCTCGGCGCGGATCTCGTTGACCCGGCCGGCGATCGAGTCGGCGTCACCGGCGCCGTCGACGATCGTGGTCTCGTCCTTGGTCACCACGACCTTGCGGGCGCGGCCCAGCAGGTCGAGGGTGGCGTTCTCCAGCTTGAGACCGACCTCCTCGGCGACGACCTGGCCGCCGGTGAGGATGGCGATGTCGGCCAGCATGGCCTTGCGGCGGTCGCCGAAGCCCGGGGCCTTGACGGCCACGGAACGGAACAGGCCGCGGATCTTGTTGACCACCAGCGTGGCCAGGGCCTCGCCCTCGATGTCCTCGGCGATGATGAGGAGCGGCTTGCCGGACTGCACGACCTTGTCGAGCAGCGGCAGCAGGTCCTTGTTGGCCGAGATCTTCGAGTTGACGATCAGAATGTACGGGTCCTCGAGCACGGCCTCCATGCGGTCGGAGTCCGTGACGAAGTACATCGACGTCATGCCCTTGTCGAAGCGCATGCCCTCGGTGAGCTCGAGCTCCAGGCCGAAGGTGTTGCTCTCCTCGACGGTGATGACGCCTTCCTTGCCGACCTTGTCCATCGCCTCGGCGATGAGCGAGCCGATCTCGGGGTCGGCGGCGGAGATGGAGGCGGTGGAGGCGATCTGCTCCTTGGTCTCCACATCCTTGGCCAGCTTGGAGAGCTCCTCGCTGACCCGCTCCACGGCGGCCTCGATGCCCTTCTTCAGGGCCATCGGGTTGGCGCCCGCGGCGACGTTGCGCAGGCCCTCACGGACCAGCGCCTGGGCGAGCACGGTAGCGGTGGTGGTGCCGTCGCCCGCGACGTCGTCGGTCTTCTTGGCGACTTCCTTGACCAGCTCGGCGCCGATCTTCTCCCACGGGTCCTCGAGCTCGATCTCCTTGGCGATCGAGACACCGTCGTTGGTGATCGTGGGGGCGCCCCACTTCTTCTCCAGCACGACGTTGCGGCCCTTCGGGCCCAGCGTGACCTTCACCGCGTCGGCGAGCTGGTTCATCCCGCGCTCGAGACCGCGCCGGGCGTCCTCGTCAAACGCGATCATCTTGGCTGCCATTAGGCGAGACCTCCCAGATAACGGGTGTCCTGGTGAGATCGAGCCGACGCCCGCGACGGCATGTGGGCCCGCATCTCCGTTCGGCAGGCCCCATCGTCTCGATCCCCGTTGGCACTCATCAACATAGAGTGCCAACGAACTGTTTAGCACTCTACCCTGCCGAGTGCAAGCCGACTCGGCTCTGGCCAGGTCAACCCCCGCGCCCGCGAGGAGCCGCAAAGAGTCCGGAGGGAGTCCGTACGGCGGGCCCCGGGCGGCCCGCCGTAACTTCGATGGTGAGGTGGCAGATCACACGCACTGCGCTGGCGTGGGGGCTGCCGGTGCGTACCAGCTACTCGTCAGACCGCACGGACGGACTCCGCCTGCGGCCCCTTCTGGCCCTGCGTGATCTCGAACTCGACCCGTTGGCCCTGCTCGAGAGAGCGATAGCCGTCCATCATGATTGCCGAGTAATGGACGAATACATCCTTACCACCGTCTACCGCGATGAAGCCGTAGCCCTTGTCCGCGTTGAACCACTTGACGGTGCCCTGCGCCACTTCCGACTCCTCTTACTGGGCTCAGAGATCTCGCCCATTCCTCCGCGAGACCCACAATCGCCAAGACTTATGGGGATATCGTCTGACGATCGCACTCGACCATACCTGTGGCAGAGCGTTTGGCAACAGAGTCAATCCGCAAAAGACCTATTTCACCCTAGGCTGAGTAGTTCAAGGTTGAATTTCCTGGCAAAAGCAGAAGGCGCCCCATGGGGGCGCCTTCCAGACGGATGCTCGGGCCGGACGGAGGACTCAGCCGCCCGCGACAGCCGGGATGATGGAGATCTGTGCGCCCTCCGGGGCGGGAGTGTCAAGACCCTGGGCGAATCGGACGTCCTCTTCCCCCACATAGACGTTAACAAAACGCCGAATCTTGCCCGATTCATCCAGAATGCGGGCGCCGATGCCCGGATAGTCGGAGTCGAGCTTGGCCAGGACGTCACGGAGAGTCGCGCCTTCCCCACTCACTTCCGCGTTGCCCCCGGTGTACGTGCGCAGAATGGTGGGAATCCGCACAGAAACGCTCATGATATAACCTCGCCTTTCCTGATTGTCAGACAGTCGCGCGGAACGCGTCGAGGGAGGGCCGGATCACGGCCGTGGGCTGCGCGTCGTCCGCCACGGCGTCGAGCGTCTTGAGCCCGTCGCCGGTGTTGAGCACCACGGTTTCGGCCTCCGGGTCGAGCTGCCCGGTCTCGACGAGCTTCTTCAGCACGCCCACCGTGACGCCGCCCGCCGTCTCGGCGAAGATGCCCTCGGTGGAGGCCAGCAGCTTGATGGCCGCCACGATCTCGGCGTCCGTCACGTCCTCGACGGCGCCGCCGGTGCGCCGGGCGATGTCGAGCACGTACGGGCCGTCGGCCGGGTTGCCGATGGCCAGCGACTTGGCGATGGTGTCGGGCTTGACCGGCTGGACCACGTCATGGCCGCCCTTGTAGGCGGCCGACACCGGCGAGCAGCCGAACGCCTGCGCGCCGAAGACCTTGTAGGGCCGGTCCTCGACCAGCCCGAGCCGGATCAGCTCCTTGAACCCCTTGTCGATCTTGGTGAGCTGGGAGCCGGACGCGATCGGGATGATGATCTGCTCCGGCACCCGCCAGCCGAGCTGCTCGGCGATCTCGTACGCGAGGGTCTTGGAGCCCTCGGCGTAGTAGGGCCGCAGGTTGACGTTGACGAACCCCCACTTGTCGCCCAGCGGGTCGCCGATCAGCTCCGAGCAGAACCGGTTGACCTCGTCGTAGGTGCCCTCGATGCCGATGAGCTTGCCGCCGAACACCCGGGCCATGGCGATCTTGGCCTGCTCCAGCCCGGCGGGGATGAACACGCAGGCGTCGAGGCCGGCCCTGGCGGCGGCGGCCGTCACCGCCCCGGCCAGGTTGCCGGTCGAGGAGCAGGAAAGCGTGTGGAAGCCGAAGTTGCGGGCCGCCTCGACGGCGATGGCAACCACCCGGTCCTTGAAGGAGTGGGTGGGATTGCCCGAGTCGTCCTTCACGTACAGGGACTTGATGCCGAGTGCCCGCCCCAGGTTGCCCGCCTTGACCAGCGGCGTCCAGCCGGGGTTCATGTTGGGCTTGGTCGCGACGTCGGCCGGCACCGGCAGCAGGGAACGGTAGCGCCAGATGTTGGCCGGGCCCGACTCGATGTCGGACCGCTTGACGTCGCCGAAGTCGTAGGCCGCTTCCAGCGGCCCGAAACACTCGACACAGGCGAAGTTGGGACCGAGCGGGTAGCGGGCGCCGCACTCGCGGCAGGAGAGAGCGGTTGCAGGACCAAAGTCGAGCGACATGAAGCGAGGCCTTCCCTCATCTTCGCCCGCGGCCACCTTGACCGCGGACCGGAATTGGCACCCTGTCCCGGTCGGCCTCGCCAGGTCGCGAGTCACAAGCCGGGAGGGTTGCCGGGGCTTCGCAGGGCCGGTCCCTCCACCCCTCTGGATGAGCAATGTTCAGTTGTTGCTGCTGACTCGGACTCTACCCGCTCAACCACGTGCCCAGGACAGGCGTCTCAAACTCCGAGATGAACGGTCTCATCGGTAATCGTCGCCCAGCACCCCCTGGACATACTTGCGTGCCTGGTGGATGCGGGACTTGGCGGTGCCGAGCGGGATGTTGAGCTGCTCGGCCACCTCGCTGTAGTCGAGCTGCACGATGTCGCGCAGCACCAGCGCCTGGGCCAGGTCGGGCTTGTCGGCCTCCAGCGCCTCCATGGCGTCGAGCAGGTCGAGCCGCGAGCCCGCGATCACGCTGACCCGCCGCACGTCGGGCTTCTGGGTCAGCAATTCGTCGGAGCTCTGCTCCGCCGCCCTGCGCTTCAGCGAGCGGTAGGTCGTACGGGCGCAGTTGGCGGTCACGATGTGGAGCCAGGTGCTGAACCTCGCCCGTCCCTCGAACCGCCCGATGTTGCGCGCCACCGCGAGCAGGGTGTCCTGCGCCGCCTCCTCGGCGTCATGGTGGTACGGCAGGATACGGGCGCAGTGCCGCAGCACGTCGGGCTCGATCCGCCGCAGGAGCTCGCCGAGAGCGCGATGGTCGCCGCCGGCGGCGGCACGGGCGAGTTCCTCGGTGTGCTCATCTAGCGCCATAGCTGGGATCCTATGATCGGAGGGAGGGGAAATGAACAGCGTCCTGCTCGCCTCGAACAGAGGCCCGGTGTCGTTCACCGTCTCCGACGACGGCGTCCTCACCATGAAACGCGGCGGCGGCGGGCTCGTCTCCGGCCTGTCCGGAGTGGCGAAGGACCGCGGCGTGCTGTGGGTGTGCGCCGCCCTGTCCGACGGCGACCGCAGTGCCGTCCGCCAGGCCCCCGGCGGCCGGCTCGACCACGCCGGCTACGAGACGGGGGCGCTGCGCATGCTCGACATCGCGCCCTCCACCTTCCACCGGGCCTACAACTCCGTGGCCAACTCCACGCTCTGGTTCGTCAACCACCTGCTCTACGACATCCCGAACGCGCCCCACTTCGGCACCAGGTTCCAGCGCGACTGGGAGTCCTACCGCGACTACAACGGGTCGTTCGCGCTCGCGCTGGCCGAGGAGGCCGGCCACGGCGCCCGGGTCCTGGTGCAGGACTACCACCTGACGCTGACCCCGGCCATGCTCCGCGCCGAGCGGCCCGACCTGCGCATCGCCCACTTCAGCCACACCCCGTGGGCGCCGCCCGAATACTTCTCGCTGCTGCCCGACGAGGTGGCGGGCGAGGTGCTGGAGGGCATCCTGGGCGCCGACCACGCCGGGTTCCTCACCCGCCGGTGGGCGAAGGCGTTCATGGAGTGCTGCCAGACCGTGCTGGGCGCCGAGGTCGACGGGAAGGCCGGCACGATCACTCACGAGGGCCGCACCACCCGGGTCGGCGTGCACGCGCTCGGCGTCGACGGCAAGGCGCTGTTGGCCCGCGCCGGCGAGCCCGACGTCGAGTCGCACATGGCGGCGATCAGGGAGGAGGTCGGCGACCGCAAGCTGATCGTGCGCATCGACCGCACCGAGCTGTCGAAGAACATCGTGCGCGGCCTGCTCGCCTACAAGGAGTTCCTCGACGCCCACCCCGAGTGGCACGGCCGCGTGGTGCACCTGGCCTTCGCCTACCCGAGCCGCCACGACCTGCCCGAATACCGCGAATACACCGCCGCGGTGCAGCGCTGCGCGCAGGAGATCGAGGACGAGTACGCGACCGAAGACTGGGACCCGCTGATCCTCAACGTCAACGACGACTACCCGCGCTCGCTGGCCGCCTACCGGCTGGCCGACGTGCTGCTGGTCAACCCGATCCGCGACGGCATGAACCTCGTGGCCAAGGAGGGCCCGATCCTGTCGCCGAAGTGCGCGCTGGTGCTGTCGCGGGAGGCCGGCGCGTGCGCCGAGCTGGGCCCCCACGCGCTGGTGGTCAACCCGTACGACATCACCGGCACCGCCGGCGCGCTGCACGCGGCGCTGGTGATGCCCGAGCCGGAGCGGACCCGCCGCCGGGAGCGGCTGGAGGCGGCCGCCACCGCGCTGCCCCCGCACCGGTGGCTGGCCGCCCAGCTCGACGCGCTCGCCTGACTTCACCGCCAGTCGGCGTACTTGAGGGTGTCGCCGAGGAGCTTGGTGTTCCACTCGTCGACGACGAGGATCTGCGACTTCGGCAGATACCACTCGCGGGTGGTGAACGAGACACCGGTCTTCTTGCCGTTGGTGGTGCGGCAGCGGGTGGTGAACTGGTGGTAGTGCGCCTTGTGCCCGGGGCCGACCTGACGCAGGCCCTTCTTGTGCACGACCCGTTCGGCACGCACGAGGAACCCGTTCTTCGGGCACCTCTGCACGTCGGAGGCCGGGTAGTAGCCGCCCCTGTCCGCGTTGTACGGGCCGAAGCCCTCCGCGCCCTTCTTGATCGCCTTCGGGCCGAGGATCCAGAAGCTCTTGCAGCCGGGGGTGAAGAAGCTGCCCCCGGGAGCGGCGCAACGGCCGGTGACGACGCGGATCCGGTCACCGCTGAGCCGGTGGACCACCCACTGGATCGGGATGTAAAGGGTCAGGCCCTTGCGCAGCTTCAGCTCTTGGGAGGGAGCGGCGGAGGTGCTGGAGGAGGTGGTGGACGCGGCTGCGGCGGCGGGGGCGACGAGAACCGCGGCCGCCGCCACGGCCACGGCGGCGAGGTGCTTCTTGCTCATGGTCCGAGAGCCTAGGGACGCCCGCTTGCAAGCTGGTCACGATCGGCTGAACGCCGCCGTCAGCTCCCGCAACAGCGCCACCACGCCCTCCGGGCCGTCGACCACGATGTCGGCCCGCTCGGCCAGCGCCGTGACCTCGGCGGAGCCGCTGCACACGGTCACGCCGGGCAGTCCGGACGAGCGCACCGCGCCGAAGGCGGCCAGGTCGCCGAGATCGTCGCCGGCGAAGAGCACCGACCTGGCGGACCGCTCGGTCAGGAAGGCGCTGAGCGCGTGCCCCTTGTCCATGCCGGACGGCCGCAGCTCCAGCACCATGCGGCCGGGCTCGACGACCAGGCCGTGCTCGGCCGCCAGCGCGGACAGCGGCTCGCGCAGCGCGGCCAGCGCGCCCTCGGGGTCGGCGCTGCGGCGGGTGTGGACGGCGACGGCGCGGCCCTTGTCCTCGATGGCCACGTCGGTCAGGCCCAGCGAGTCGAGCAGCAGCGGCAGCTCCGCCTTGGCTCGCGGCACCCCGGCCGGCGGCGGGGGCGCGGAGATCCGTCCGTCCTCCCACCGCTCGAACCCGTAGTGGCCGAGGATGACCAGGCCCGGCACTTCCTTGAGCGCGGGTCCCAGCTCCAGCACCTTGGCGGGCGGCCGCCCGGTCAGGATCGTCACGGCACGGACGTACCGGCCCAGCTCGGCCAGCGCCGGCGGCGCGCCGGGGTGGACGACGGCGGCGTCGGGGTCGGGCACGATCGGCGAGAGGGTGCCGTCGAAGTCGAGCCCGATCACGGCGCCGGCCGGATCCTTGAGTATCGCTTCCATTCCAGGGATGTCGGTCACGCCGCTGCCGTACCCAGCGGGTCAGGGGCGCATGCCCAGCCTCCGGGCGGAGCGCTCGCGCCGGCGACCGGCACGCAGCCGGCGCAGCCGCTTGACCAGCATGGGGTCGTGGGCCAGCGCCTCGGGCCTGTCGATCAGCTCGGCGAGCAGCTGGTAGTAGCGGGTGGCGGAGAACCCGAAGGTCTCCTTGATGGCCTGCTCCTTGGCGCCCGCGTAGCGCCACCAGTGGCGCTCGAAGGCGAGGAGCTCGAGTTCGCGGTCGGTGAGGGGCCGGTGGACGGGCTCCTGGGCGGCGTCCTGATCGGCCCCCTGGTCAGCCCTCTGGTCAGCACTGTCACCGTTTGACGGTGCAGTGTCCATGGTGTCCTCCTCGGGAACGGGCGGCGCGACGATGGCTTCGCGCGCAGGCGGCCCGTGGCCATCGTAATGTGCCGAGTGCGGCTGTTCACGGCGGATTGAGAGACGTACAGTCACTAAGTGTGACCTCAGTCATCACACTTCTCACGGATTACGGGCTCGAGGATGGCTATGTCGCCGCCTGCCACGGGGTGATCGCCGGAATTGCCCCAGATGCCCGGGTGATCGACGTGTGCCACCTGGTCCCGTCGGGCGACGTGCGGCGCGGCGCGGCGATCCTGGCCCAGACGATCCCGTACCTCCCTGCCGGGGTGCACGTCGGGGCCGTCGACCCCGGCGCCGGGGGCGCCAGGCGGGCGGTCGCGGTCGAGGCCGGCGACCGGGTGTTCATCGGGCCGGACAACGGGCTGCTCTCGTGGGCGGTGCACGCCAGCGGCGGCGCGCGGGCGGCGTACGAGCTGAGCAACGCCGCGTACTTCCTGCACCCGGTCTCGCCCACGTTCCACGGCCGCGACGTGTTCGCGCCCGTGGCGGGACGGCTCTGCGGCGGGCTGAGTCCCTGCGAGCTCGGCCCCGAGGTGCCGGTGAGCCGGTTGGTGTCGCTGCCGGAGCCCACCTCCGTGCTGCGCGAAGGCGCGGTCGAGGGCGAGGTCCTCTCGGTCGACCGCTACGGCAACACCCAGCTGTCGATCGCGGCGGGCGACCTGGAGGCCCTGGGGCTGCGGGTAGGTGACACTCTGGGCGTGGCCCTGGGCCGGCGGCGGCTGTCGATGCCCTACCGGGAGACGTACGCGGCGGTCCCGCCCGGGGAGCTGGTGGCGTTCGCGGACTCGGCGGGCCTGATCGCGTTCGCGGTGAACTCCGGCGACGCGGCCCAGCGCCTCGGGCTGCCCCCGGGCGCGCACGTCCGATTGTCACCCGCCGTATAACGCAAAAGCCAATAAACACCAATTACGGTGCGTATCGGACTGTTTACTGAAGCGTCGGACTGAAACCTCGGACCCGTGCCAGAATGCAGCGGCAGATCGGGTGCCCCCTCCCCCCGTTCGAGGTCGACGTGTTCCAGCTGTCCCTGCTCCTGCTTTCCCTGTTGTCGGCGTCCTGGCCCGCGGCCGGGCCGCCCGTCCCCGACCGCTGGCACGCCTGGCCGGTGACCCGGGTCTTCCCCTACGCCGTCACCGGCACCAGCCCGTCCGGCGCCACGGTCACCTACCTGCTGGCCGGGGTCGCCCCCGAGACCTCGTGCGCGGCCGCCTTCCAGTCCGCGCTGCCGGCCTGCGTCACCGCGTTGCGCGCCACGTACGCCGACAGCACCGCCACCTTCGTGGCCACCGTCGGCATCGCCGTGCTGGCCCGGCCCATCCCTCCGGGCACGGCCGGCCCCGTCCCCCGCCCGGCCGCCGTGCGACCGGTCGCCTTCCCCGGCGGCCCCGCAGAGCGCTTCGGCGAGCGGCAGTGCTTCACCGGCGCGCTGCTCGCCTCGCACGCGCCGTACGTGATCGCCACCGCTGCCGGATACGCCGACGGGCGCTCCTACCACCCGGGCGACCAGGCCATGTCCCGGCTGGGCGGCTTCGCCCGCCAGCTCGCCGCCGCCCTGCACCGAGGTCTCACCGGATGAGGCCGGCACGCCTGGCGGCGGCGCTGCTCCTGCCGTGCCTGCTCGGCCTCCTGTTCGGCCCGGCCACCGGCCCGGCCGCCGACGACGACCCGGGCGCCGTCGCCAGGGCCGAACAGTGGCAGCTCGACGCGTTGCGGGTGTCCGACGCCTGGCGAATCACCGAGGGCGAGGGCGTGCTGGTGGCGGTGCTCGACACCGGCGTCCGCGCGAGCCATCCCGACCTGCGCGGCTCGGTGGTGCAGGGCCCCGACCTGACCGGCGCCGTCAGGACCGCCGGCCGGTGGGGCCAGCACGGCACCGCGATGGCCAGCCTCATCGCCGGCCACGGCCACGCCGCCCGCGACGGCTCCGGCGACGGCGTGCTCGGCGTCGCCCCCGCGGCCGAGGTGCTGTCGGTACGGGTCACGCTGGAGAACTCCGACCCCCTGCGGAACCGGCGGCGCGCCGGCGGCCACGACGCGCTCGCCCGGGGCATCCGCTACGCCGTCGACCGGGGCGCGCAGGTCATCAGCATGTCGCTGGGCGGCGGCAGCGGCTCCTGGGAGGGCTCCGCCGCCGAGGAGGAGGCGGTGCAGTACGCGGTCCTGCACGGCGTGGTGCTGGTCGCCTCCTCCGGCAACGACGGCCACACCACCAACAGGAAGAACTTCCCGGCCGCCTACCCGGGCGTGATCGCGGTGGGCGCGGTCGACCGGACCCTGAGACCGGCCCGGTTCTCCAACCGCCAGGACTACCTCTCAGTGGTCGCGCCGGGCGTCGACATCGTCACCGCCGCCGGGGCCGCCGACTACGTGGTCGGCGACGGCACCAGCTCGGCCGCCGCCATGGTCGCGGGCATCGCCGCCCTGATCAGGTCCGCGTACCCGGAACTTTCGCCCTACCACGTGCGCCGGGCCATCGAACGCGGCACCCGCAGACGCCCCCAGGGCGGCTACAGCACCGCCTACGGGCACGGCGTCGCCAACGCCGCCCTGGCCCTCCGCGAAGCCGAACGCCTCGCCGGCCCCACCCAGGCGCCCCCGCTCCCGGCGGAACACTTCGGCGACCCCCGACCCGGCCCCGCCCCGGTTTCCCGCGCCCTGGTCATCGCCGCCCTGATAACCCTGGCCCTGACCCTCTCAGCCCGCATCCTCCTCCGCCGCAACCGACGGTAGACCTGCGGCGAGCCCAGCGGGCCTCCGGCACGCATAGCGGCGCCCAGCCCGAGGGGGTTCCCAAAAGCCCTTAAAGGGTTAAAAGCCCTACGGCGAGCGCAGCGGGCCTCCGGCACGCATGACGGCGCCCAGCCCGAGGGGGTTCCCTAAAAAGGGGTTTGACGGGGAGCCGCCCCCACCGACGGCAGGGGCGGTTCACCGGCTAGTTCACATGCACCACGTCATGCGTCTCGGCGAAGTGGCACGCGCTCTCGTGCGACGTCCCCGGCCGGATCTGCAGCAGCGGCTCCTCGGTCGCGCAGATCTCCTGTGCCTTCCAGCACCGGGTGCGGAACCGGCAGCCGGACGGCGGGTTGGCCGGCGACGGCGGGTCGCCCTGGAGGATGATCCGCTCGCGCTGCTCGCGGCCCTCGGGGTCGGGGACCGGCACCGCCGACAGCAGCGCCTGGCTGTACGGGTGAGCGGGCTTGTCGTAGATCTCGGCGTCCTTGCCGAGTTCCACCATCTTGCCCAGGTACATCACGCCGACCCGGTCGGAGATGTGGCGGACCACCGACAGGTCGTGGGCGATGAAGATGTACGCCAGGTTGAACTCGTCCTGCAGCCGCTCCAGCAGGTTGATCACCTGGGCCTGGATCGACACGTCCAGCGCGGAGACCGGCTCGTCACAGACGATGATCTCCGGCTGGAGGGCGAGCCCGCGGGCGATGCCGATGCGCTGCCGCTGACCGCCCGAGAACTGGTGGGGGTAGCGGTTGATGTAGTCGGGGTTGAGGCCGACGACCTCCAGCAGCTCCTGCACCTTGCGGTTGCGGTCGCCCTTGGGCGCCACCTCGGTGTGGATGTCGAACGGCTCGCCGATGATGTCGCCGACGGTCATCCGGGGGTTCAGCGAGGTGTACGGGTCCTGCATCACCATCTGGATGTTGCGCCGCATCCGCTTGAGCTCGGCGCCCCTGGCCTTGGCGATGTCACGACCGTTGATCTTCGCGGAGCCGGAGGTCGGCCGCTCCAGCGCCATCAGCACCTTGGCGAGGGTGGACTTGCCGCAGCCCGACTCGCCCACGATGCCGAGCGTCTCGCCCCTGGCGAGGTCGAAGGAGATGCCGTCGACGGCCTTGATGGCCCCGATCTGCTTCTTGAGCACGATCCCCTGGTTGAGGGGGTAGTGCTTCACCAGATCGCGGACCTCGAGGATCGTCTCACCCTTGGTCGCCATCGAGGACCTCCCTCCAGTAGTGGCAGGCGCTGTTGCGCACGCCGCTGATCTCGTAGAGCGGGGGGACCTCCGTCACGCAGTTGTCCTGCCGGTACGGGCACCGCGGGTGGAAGGCGCAGCCGGGGGGCATGTCGAGCAGGTTGGGCGGCAGGCCCTTGATGGCGTACAGCTCCTGGCCCTTGTGGTCGACCCGGGGGATCGACTCCAGCAGCCCCTTGGTGTAGGGGTGGGCGGGTGCCTTGTAGATGTCGTGCACCGGGGCGTTCTCCACGATGCGTCCCGCGTACATGACCGCGATCTTGTCGGCGACGTCGGCGACGACGCCGAGGTCGTGCGTGATCAGGATCATGCCCATGTTGCTCTCGCGCTGCAGCTCCGCGAGCAGCTCCATGACCTGGGCCTGGACGGTCACGTCGAGCGCGGTGGTCGGCTCGTCCGCGATCAGCACCTCGGGGTCCAGCGCGATCGACATGGCGATCATGATGCGCTGGCGCATGCCCCCGGAGAACTGGTGCGGATAGTCGTTGACCCGCTGCTTGGCGGCCGGGATGCGGACCCGGTCCATCAGCTCGACGGCCTTCTTCATGCCGTCGCGCTTGGACATGCCGCGGTGCACCCGGAACATCTCGCTGATCTGCCAGCCCACGGTGAACACCGGGTTCAGCGCGGAGAGCGCGTCCTGGAAGATCATCGCGATGCGCTGGCCGCGCACCTGGGTGCGCGCCTCTTCCGAGAGCCTGAGCAGGTCGGTGCCGTGGAAGCGGACCTCCCCCTTGGGGATGCGCGCCGGCGGCATGTCGAGGATGCCCATGATCGCCTGTGCGGTCACGGACTTGCCGGAACCCGACTCTCCCAGGACGGCGAGGGTCTCGCCGGCGTCGAGCGAGTAGCTCACGCCGTTGACCGCCTTGACGATGCCTCCGCGCGTGGTGAACTCCACGTGCAGGTTGTCCACCGACAGCAGCGGCTCGTTGCCCAGCCCTCCCTCGGCCGGCAACGCGTCCAGCGATGTCTTGCTCATGTTTCCCCCCTCCTACCTGAGCTTCGGGTCGAGCGCGTCGCGTACGGCGTCGCCCAGCATGATGAATGCGAGCACGGTGACGCTCAGGAACACGGCGGGGAACACCAGCGGCAGCGGCGCCTCCAGGAACCGGTTCCGGGCGTCGGCGATCATCAACCCCCAGGAGATGTCGGGCGACTGCACGCCGACTCCCAGGAAGGACAGCGCGGCCTCGGCCGCGATGAACCCGCCCAGGTTGATGGTGGCGATGACGATCACCGGCGCGAGCGCGTTCGGCAGCAGGTGGCGGAACATGACGCGCGCCTGGCTGGCTCCCAGCGCCCGCGCTGCCAGCACGAAGTCCTGACTTCGCGCGGTGATGACGGCCGCTCTCATGATGCGGTACGTCATCGGCCAGGCGAGCACCGACAGGGCGATCACCACGATCCAGATGCCCAGCCCCTTGTCGCGGAACGTCGCCGTGATGAGCAGCGCGCCCAGGATGGAGGGGATGGCGAAGAAGACCTCGGTCACCCGGGAGGCGATCGTGTCGGTGAGGCCGCCCCGCGCGCCCGCGAGCAGGCCGAGCAGGCCGCCCACCAGCGCGGTGATCAGCATGGTGGCGACACCGATGGTGATCGAGTTCTTGGCGCCGTAGATGGTCTTGGCGTAGACGTCGCAGCCCAGGTTGTCCCGGCCGAAGATGTGGCCGGCGCTCGGGCCCTGACGGGCGGTCGACAGTTCGCAGGTCTTGGCGTCGAACGGGTCGATCGAGGTGAACAGCGACGGCCAGACCGACATGACCACCAGGATCGTGATCAGGACCAGCGAGAAGATGAACATCGGCCTGCGGCGCAGGTCGTACCAGGCGTCGCTCCAGAGGCTCGCCGGCCTGGATTCCTTCTTCTTGGTCTGCTCGACCGGCGGCGGTCCGCTGGGCACTTGGTTCTCGGTAAGCGACTGGGTGTCGGGGAACGCCTGCCCGACCTGGCCCATCTGTGGTGTCTCACTCATAGCGGATCCTCGGGTCGAGCACGGCGTACAGCATGTCGACGATCAGGTTCGCCGCGATGTACACCAACACCAGGATTGTCACAATACCTACGACGATGGGTTGCTCACGTAGGTAAACACCTTGGAACAGCTGCAGACCGATGCCCGGCAGGTTGAAGATGGTCTCGGTGATGATGGCGCCGCCCATGAGGGTGCCCAGGTCGGCTCCGAGATACGTGACCATCGGGATCAGCGCGTTGCGCAACCCGTGTCTGCCCACGACCCGGCGTCTCGACAGACCCTTCGCGGTGGCGGTGCGGATGTAGTCGGAACGCAACGTCTCGACCAGGCTTGTTCTGGTCAATCGGGTCAGATAGGCGATCGACGTACCGGCCAGCACGAAGCCGGGCAGCAGGTACGACTTCAGACCTTGGCCGACTCCGGCGATGGGGAAGAACTCGATGCCCGTGACCTGCTTGAGCCAGACGCCCAGCCACAGCTGCAGCACGAAACCGGTGACCAGGGTCGGCACCGAGATGAGCAGCAGGGTCGAGGCCAGGATCGCCGTGTCGGTGGCCCGGCCGCGGCGCAGCGCCGCCCACAGGCCGAGGAACAGGCCGATGACGGCTTCCAGGACCAGGGCGGTGAACGCGAGGTTCAGCGTGACCTGGAACTTGCCCGCGAGCAGCTGGGTCACGGGGACACCGGCGAAGGTCTTGCCGAAGTCGCCGTGGAGGACGATGCCGCTGATGTAGTGCCAGTACTGCACCAACAGCGGATCGTTCAGGTGGTACTGCTCACGGATGATGTTGACGATCGCGGGATCCTGACGCTTCTCACCGGCGAGCGCCTCTACGGGGTCACCTGGAAGCGCGAAGACGATGGCGAAGATGAACAGGGTGGCGCCCAGCAGGACTGGTATCGCCTGGATCAGGCGCCTGATGATGTAACGGCCCATGCAGACCTCCCGTACATGCCAGAAGGCAGTCCCTGGGAACCTGGGGTGGCGCGGGCCCAAGCGACTGCCTTCGTGGCGGGCTCACGTGGGGTGGGCGGCGTCCCGCCCACCCCCGTATTCAACGTCAGGCCTTCTCGACGTCAGCCCACTCAACCTGGTTGAGCAGGTTGATCTTGACGTTCTTGACGTTAGTGGAGTACCCGGAGTTGTTCCGGTAGAAGTAAACCGGGATGTACGGGAGGTCCTTGATCAGGACATCGTCCGCCTGCTGGTAGAGCTTCAGACCCTCTTCGGGGGTCTCGGCCTGGTCACCCTTGGACACCAGCTCGTCGAACTCCTCGCTGCTGTAGCCAGCGTAGTTGGAGCCCGTCTTGATAGCGCCGGTGGAGAAGATCGGCGTCAGATAGTTCTCGGCGGACGGGTAGTCGATCGCCCAGCCCATCCGGAACATGCCCTTGTACTTCTTGGCGTCCAGGTCGTCGAGGATGTTCGCGAACTTCTCGAACGGCGCCACCGTCACCTCGACGCCGAGGTTGGCGCGGAGGTTGTTGGCGACGGCCTCGATCCACTCCTTGTGACCGCCGTCGGCGTTGTAGCCGAGCTCCAGCTTGGCCGGGCCCTTGGCCGCCGCGTACTGCTCCTTCGCCTTGCCCGGGTCGTAGGTGCAGGCCGCGCAGGCGCCCTGGCGGTAGCCGTCGATGGCCGGGTTGATGAAGTCGTCGGCCGGGGCGCGGGTGCCGGAGAAGACCGTCTCGGCGATGGTCTTCCGGTCGATGGCCATGGAGATGGCCTCGCGGACCCGGACGTCCTTGTACTCGTCGTTGTACTGCAGGGGGAAGCCGATGTAGCCGATGCCGGCGTCCGGCTGGTCCTGGTAGCGGTCGCCCAGGGCGGTCTTGGCGCTGGAGATCGCCGAGGCCGGCAGGGAGTCGTGGATGTCCACGTTGTTGCCCTGCAGGTCGTTGTAGGCGGTCTCGGAGCTGTTGTAGAGCTTGAACTGGAGCTTGGTCCAGTTGCTCGGCTTCTTGCCCGGGTACTTGTCGTACACGGACAGGTCGACCGTCTGGTCGGTGCCCTTCTTGTACGGCTTGTCGAGCTTGAAGAGGCCCTGGCCGATCGGCTTCTCGCCGTACTCGTTCGTCACCTTGCCGTCGGGGCCGAAGGCGGCCTTGGGCAGCGGGTAGAACGCGGTGTAGCCGAGCATCGTCCTGAACTGCGAGAACGGCGCGGCGAGCTCGACGGTGAAGGTCGTGTCGTCGACGACCTTCAGGCCTTCCATCTCCTTGGTGGTGACTTCCTTGCCCTCACCGGGGTTGAGGGCCTCGAAGCCCTTGACCCGGCCGAAGAAGTAGCCGGCGCCCTGCGCGTTGTCCTGGTTGGCCGCGTAGTTCCAGGCGTCGACGTAGTTCTGGGCGATCAGGGGCTCACCGTTGTGCCAGGTGTAACCCGACTTGAGCTTGACCGTCCAGGTGATGTTGTCCTCGGTGGTGATCGACTCGGCCGCCGCCTCGACGACCTGCTTGTTCTCGTCGTAGTTCACCAGCGGCTCGAAGACGGCCGCGAGAAGCTCGGCGCCCTCGGACTCGGTGGTGTTCGAGGGGACCAGCAGGTTCTGCGGCTCGCCCAACTCCATGCGAACCGGAGTGTCGCCGCCATCCGCCGTGGGGTCACCGGACGGGCTGGCGCCGCCGCCACACGCGGCAACCGCGAGAGCGAGCAGCGCGGTACCGGCGACGATCTGTGCGCCTCTAGTAACACGCATGGTGAAAGAAATCCTCCCTCTACAAGGTGGGCGTAAGCGCTGAGCTGCGATGATCGTGAGCAGCCTGACGGGGGGTTCCTTGTAATCCCCCGGGTTTGGCTGACCTGGTCAAACCAGCCGACGCCCTGCCAGTCGATCGCGACTATCCCCTACTACTTGCCACCAGCACGTCTCTGGCGCGTTGCAGTTCGGTCACACGTCCGCCTATCAACCGACACGCCCATACAGCCCTAAGGGGGATGAAGTGCATAAACGAGTCAGATGGGCACACGTAAGGACGCGAACCGTCGATGAAAAATACCTCCTACCAGAGAGTGGTCGCGCCGTTGCCTCCGTGATCGGTCCTGCTGAGCTACGGTTGAGCGAGTCTTGACGGCGCCTTGGAACCGGGCGCCCCGAGACTCCGTCCAACTGTCGGCCGCAGTCCATGCGGCAGGCACCCCGAACCACCCGGATCCAATAGAGTCCATGCCATGAGCCAGCCGGAATCCGCCGTCGCGGACGCCCAGGCGGGCGGCCGAAGCGGGCAGGAGCCGCTGGCCAAGCTCGCCGAGAGATACGGGCTTCGTCGTGCCATCGCACGGCCGAGGTTCACCGTCTATCTGCGCCAGCTCGTGGAGCGGCGACACTTCATCCTGACGTACGCGACCTCGCGCAACGTCTCCAAGTACTCCAGCTCGGCGCTCGGCCAGCTGTGGCAGGTCCTGACGCCGCTGCTCAACGCCGCGATCTACTATGTGATGTTCGGCATAGTCCTCGGCGGCCGCGACGGCGTCGAGAACTACCCCGCCTTCCTGCTGACGGGCATCTTCGTCTTCACCTACACCCAGCGCAGCGTCACCGCGGGCGCCAAGTCGATCTCCGGCAACCTGTCGCTGATCCGGGCGCTCCACTTCCCCCGCGCCGCGCTGCCCCTGGCCTACACCATCCAGGAGCTCCAGCAGCTCGCCATCTCCATGGGCGTGCTGGTGCTGATCGTGCTCATCACCGGCGAGGTCCCGACGTGGTACTGGCTGATGATCCCGGTCGTCCTGGTCCTGCAGACCATGTTCAACATCGGCGCGGGGCTGGTGATGGCCCGGCTCGGGGCCTCCATGCGAGACCTCAACCAGCTGCTGCCCTTCATCACCCGTACCTGGCTCTACGCCTCCGGCGTCTTCTTCTCCATCCAGGACAAGGTGGTCGAGGCCGCCCAACTGCCGCAGTGGGTCGCGACCGCCATGTACCTCAACCCCGCGGCGTCCTACATCGAATGGATGCGGGACATCTTCATCGACAAGCACACGCCCCCTCCGATGGTGTGGGCGGCTTGCGTATTCTGGGCAGTGTTCGCACTCGGCTTCGGCTTCTGGTACTTCTGGCGGGCCGAGGAGAGGTACGGGCGTGGCTGAACAGACCAAGGAGCTGGCAAAGGTGAAGGGCGAGGAGCCCGCCGTCCCAAGCAAGGACGTCCGGGTCCATCCCGACCCGGAGCCCGCGAAGCAGGGCCCCTTGGACGTTCCCACGGGCACGCCGACGGTCATCGTCGACGACCTGCACATCGTCTACCGCGTCTACGGCGCGGCCTCGGAGTCCGAGAAGGGCAACGCGGTCAACGCCCTCATGCGCATCGTCAAGCGCCAGGGCCGGCCGCAGATGAAAGAGGTGCACGCCGTCAAGGGCGTCTCCTTCGTGGCCTACCACGGCGACGCCATCGGCATCGTCGGGCGCAACGGGTCCGGCAAGTCCACGCTGCTGCGGGCCATCGCGGGCCTGCTGCCGCCGCACTCCGGCGCCGTCTACACCGACGGCCAGCCGTCCCTGCTGGGCGTCAACGCGGCCCTGATGCGCGAGCTGACAGGTGAGCGCAACATCATCCTCGGCTGCTACGCCATGGGCATGACCCCGGCGGAGGTCAAGGAGAAGTACCAAGAGATCGTCGACTTCTCCGGCATCGACGACTTCGTCCAGCTGCCGATGTCCACCTACTCCTCCGGCATGGGCGCCCGCCTCAGGTTCGCCATCTCCTCGGCCAAGACCCACGACGTCCTGCTCATCGACGAGGCGCTGGCCACGGGCGACCGCGAGTTCCGCAAGAAGAGCGAGCAGCGTATCCGCCAGATCAGGGAGTCCGCGGGCACGGTGTTCCTGGTGGCCCATGACCTGCGGGTGATCGAGCAGACCTGCAACCGGGTGATCTGGCTCCACAAGGGCAAGATCAAGATGGACGGAGACCCGAAAGAGGTCCTCGGCGCCTACACCAAGGGCTGATCCCGCCCCGGGAGGCTTTCGCGGTCAAGGGCTCTCAAGGTCAAGGGCTTCTCGGGAAACCCCTCGGGCCGGGCGCCGCCGTGCGTGCCGGAGGCCCGCCGCGCTCGCCGTAGCTCCCGCATTCCACCCGTTGTCGAAGACACGTTCTAGAGATGTGCGGCGTGGCGGTGTGTAAGGACTGACAGGAGAGGCTGCCGTTCGCTAGGATTCGAACGTCGGTTCGAGCTTGGGGAACGGTGATGGAGTGGGGGGACACGATGGGTGAGCTCTCGGCCGCTATCGACCACCTGGCCACCGAGGATGTGACCGAGATACCCACGATGCAGCTCGCCGAGCAGTTGCTCGAGCTGCACTGGCAGATGGCGAGACTCCAGGCCCAGATCGCCCGCCGCACGGGCGTGCGGCTGCCGGGATAGGGCACGGGCAGGGGCTGGAGGGAGAAAGCGAACCGCCGCCGACCCTGGTGCGGGCCGGCGGCGGGTGCCGGGCTCGGGGCGCCACCACCCTGCAGACTCGGGCGGCGCCGGCGAACGCGGCGAAAGGGGCCGGGAGCGTCCTCCCGATGGTGAGCGCCCGCGGGCTGCGGGGCTCGGGGATGCTTCAGAGGGTGCGGAGCTCGGGTCCGACGACCGGAGTCGTCAGCGGTGGTGCCAGGGGTCCTGCACCGCGCTCGTGAGGGCGGCCGTGGCCCAGCCGAGCGAGGCGATGGTGTCGGTGTAGGCGCCCGAGGCCTTGGTCCCGTTGGTGGAGACCAGGGCGGAGGCGTCCTCGACGAGCGGGGCGATCTCGTCAATGGAGGCGACCTGCGTGGTGCCGGGCAGCGACTCCAGCAGCGGCGCCGCCTCGGCGGGCGCCAGCTGGCCGATGAGCGGCCCCAGACGGCCGTTGGTCGACTGCGGGAGCGCGAACTTCGCGGCCCGCGACACGCTGGTCACGGTGTCCTGCACCGACAGGTGGTCCACCCCCTGGGTGGTGCCGTTGACCGCCTCGGTGGTGCTGTCCAGGGCCTGGGTGACGCTGACAGCGCCGCCGGGCAGCAGCTTGGTGGTCGACAGCGACGCCATGGCGCCGCCGAGCGAGCCTTCGACCAGGTCGGCGACCGACGCGAAGGCGCCCTGGAGCGTCGCATCCTGCTGCGGCTTGACCTGCGTCTTCCGCTTCGACTGGTGCGACGAGGCGAGACCGCCGAGCGGCAGGGAGCTGGTCAGGCCGTCGATCGCGGGCCCCATCTCCGAACGCCCCGGACGCTGGTTCTCCTGCTGCTGCTGCTGAGGCGGCTGGGCCGGCTGGGCCGGGGCGCCGCTCCGGCCGCCGAGCAGGCCGCCGAGCAGGCCGCCGCCGAGCCCGTTGAGCAGGCCGCCGCCGGTCAGCCCGCCCAGCAGGCTGCCGAGACCGGCGGGACCCTTGCCGCTCCCGGGCTCGTCACGGGTGGTCTGCGACCCTCCCGGGTCCTTGGTCTGGGCCTGCGCCGGCACGGCCAGTGCCGCCGCGAGTCCGAATGCCGTCACGGCGACCGCCGTCTTCATTACACGTTTCATGATTTGCCTTCCCGGCTCGTGATCGATCGCTTCTGAATGCATTGAATGGCGAATCGATAACCCCCGAATGCCGTGGCGTACACGCTATGGGCACCGCACGAAGCGCGCCGTCCGCGGCTGAGCTACTGATGCAGTTCTATCACCGCGCACGGCATCGGGTGAGCCGCTGAAAGCCAGCGTGACAAGGGCTTTGTGGGTAAGTTACCGAGCCCGCAAAGGGTCACGCACGGGGAGACAAATCGGGAAATAGAGGGGGGCTGAATCGGATATTCCATGGACGCTTCCGGCGTCCGGAAAGTGCGCTGTCCCGGCCCGTTCCGGGATTTGGTCAAAATGAATGTCACGGGCCGGGGGCGCAGATTTTCCGCTTGCGGTGGCCGCCCTTGACCGCCTCAGGCCGGCTGCGGGGCCTCGAACGGAAAGGCGTCGGCGAAGGCCGGCCGCAGATCCGTCAGCCAGGCGGCCGACGGGTCGTAGCGCGCGAAGAACGGCCGTCCCACCAGGCCGGGGTCACGCGCCTGGATGAAGTGGAGCATGAACACCCGCTCCCCGGCGATCTCGGTGACGCCGTCGACGCACACCTTTCCCGGCGTCGCCGACATGGACGGCCCGCGCACGGTCCTGCAGAGCCCGGAGACGCTCGCGTACGCGTCCCTGAAGATCTCGTACGCGCGCCCGAGCGGGACCGCGAAGTAATCCTGCGGGCCGGTGTCGCGCTCGATGAACATGTAGTACGGGATCATCCCCATCCGCAGTTGCCGGCGCCACATGGCCGACCAGACGGCCGGGTCGTCGTTGATGGACCTGATGAGCGGCGCCTGGGTGCGGATCGTGGCGCCGCTGCCGAGGATCCGCCGCACCGCGGACTCCACGAGCGGCGACTCCAGCTCACGCGGGTGCGTGAAGTGGGCCATGAAGGCGAGGTTCTTGCCCGCCTTGACGACCTCCTCGAACAGGCCGAGCGTGGAGTCGGCGTCGGGGTCGCTGACGAAGCGCTGCGGCCAGTAGGCCAGCGCCTTGGTGCCGATCCTGATGGACTCCAGCTGCTCCAGTTGCAGCAGCGGCTCCACGTAGCGCCTGATCACCGGCTCACCCATGATCATCGCGTCGCCGCCGGTGATGAGCACGCTGGTGACCTCGGGGTGCTGGCGCAGGTATGCGACCAGCTGACCGATGTCGTCGGAGGCGAACTTGAGGTCGGCGTCGCCGACGAACTGCGCCCACCGGAAGCAGTACGTGCAGTAGGCGTGACAGGTCTGCCCCTGCTTCGGGAAGAAGAGCACGGTCTCCGGATACTTGTGCTGCATCCCGGGCACCGGCTCCTCGCCCATGCGCGGCACGTTGAGCTCCATCTGGCCGGCGGGGTGCGGGTTGAGCTGGGTCCGGACCCGGTTGGCCTCCGCCTGGATCTCCGCGTTCGGCGCTTCGGCCTTGAGCAGGTCGGCCAGCCGGGCCACATCGGCCTCGGGCAGCATGTCGGCCTGCGGAAAGACGAGGCGGTACATCGGGTCGTCGGGCGCCGCCGACCAATCTATGAGTTCATCGACTACGTAGGCGTTCGTCCGAAAAGGCAGGACCGTGGCGACGGCCCGCACCTTCAGTCTCTCCTCGTCATCGAGCCCGGCGCGTCCCAGAAGCTCGTCGAGGTGCTTGGACGTGTACGCCTTGAAGCGTCGCGTGCCTGCTTGGTTCAAGATCACTAGGCCGTTCCCATCTTTTTTGTTCGATCGGATGTAAACCTCACGCCTCTGTCGCGCGTCTATGGCTCTTATACCGAGATTAGGACGCCCGCGGCTATGGTTCCGGAAGGGCTCCAAGCTTCTTGTGAGATTCACACCTCGCGACATATCTCGATTTGACCTAGACTGACGGGGTGACGCACGACCCTGCCCTCAGGGCTTCCGACGCCGACCGTGACCAGGTCGCGGCGGTCCTCAACGAGGCCTACGCCAGCGGACGACTCACGAGCCTCGAGCACGCCGACCGCCTCGACGCCACCTACCAAGCCCGCACCATGGGCGAGCTGGTCCCCCTCACCACGGACCTGCCCGACGTCCAGGCCGGGGCCGTGCCCGCCGCGGTGGCGCGGCAGACGGTGGACGCCGTGTTCAGCAAGGTCGTCAAGCGCGGCCGCTGGATCGCCTCCCGCCACACCCACCTGGCCGCCAGGTTCGGCGCGCTCATCGTCGACCTGTCCGACGCCGTGCTGCCCGGCCGCGAGATCACCGTGTCGGTCAGCGCGTTCGCGGCCAAGATGATCATCCGGGTGCCACCGGACGCCCAGGTCATCGACGAGGTCGGCGCCCTGTTCTCCAAGCGCCAGGTCTCCGGCAGCGGCACCACCACGGGGGAAGGCCCGGTGATCCGGGTGACCGGCAAGGTCACGTTCGGCAAGGTCATCGTGGCCCGCACCGTCCACGACTGGAACCTGCACGGCGACGCCTAGTCCGGCCCTGCGGTTAGCCTGGGGGCTGGCCTTGCCTACCATTCGGACGGCCACGTGACACGCCGTACGAGGTGACCAGTGCCAGACAACAGGCCGATCGCGGTCGACGCCATGGGCGGCGACCACGCGCCCCACGAGATCGTGGCGGGCGCGGTGCACGCCGTGCGCGAGCGGGGGTTGCCGATCGTCCTGGTGGGCTCGCCGCGGGTGCTGTACGAGTCGCTCGCCGAGCTCGACGCCGCCCAGGAGGTGCCCATCGTGCGCGCCGAGGAGGCGCTGGCGATGGACGAGGGCGCGCTGGCCAGCCTCCGCCGACCCCGCTCCAGCATCGCGGTGGCCTGCCACCTGCTGCGCCGCGGCGACGTGTCGGCCGTGGTCTCCGCCGGCTCGACCGCGGGCATCGTGGCCACCGGCAAGCTGCGGCTCAAGGCCCAGCAAGGGGTGCTCCGCCCGGCGCTCGCGGTCGCCCTGCCCACCCTGCCGCACCCCACGCTGCTCCTCGACGCGGGCGCCAACGCCGAGGTCAAGCCGGAGGTCCTGGTCCAGTTCGGCCACCTGGGCGCCGCGTACGCCGAGCTGGCCTTCGCGGTCACCGAGCCCCGGGTCGGCCTGCTCACGATCGGCAGCGAGGCGGAGAAGGGCAACAAGCTCGCCCGCCGCGCCCACGAGCTGCTCGACGCCGCCCCCGCGCTGCGCTTCACCGGCAACGTCGAGGGCTACGACCTGCTGACCGGCAAGGCCGACGTCGTCGTCACCGACGGCTTCACCGGCAACGTGGCGCTCAAGACCATGGAAGGCGCCGTCCGCTACGCGTTCGACGAGCTGCGGCGGACCGTCGAGGGCAGCCGGGTGGCCAAGCTCGGCGCGTTCATGCAGCGCTCCCGGCTGCGCGAGCTGAGCGGCCGGCTCGACGCCGAGGCGTACGGCGGCGCGGTGCTGCTCGGGCTCAACGGCACCGTCGTCATCGCGCACGGCTCGACCAGGGCGAGAGGCGTCAGCGCCGCGTGCCGGCTGGCGGCCGAGCTGTCGGCGGGCGGGCTGGTGACGCGGACCGGCGAACGGATAACCGCCCACAGATCACGTTGAACGCCGTAGGGTGAGGCGGATCCACCTATCGGGGGAAGAGGGCGGCAATCGGTGGCGCCGCTGTCGAGCGGTTCGGGGGTTCGGGGTGGACGGAGTCATGTCGCTCGACGGGCTCACGTCGGAGCAGGCGGCGCGGGCGCGGCCGAACGTGGTGCCGCGGCGGTCCAGCCGGTCGCTCGCCGCCATCATCAGAGCGAACGTCTTCACGCTGTTCAACCTGGTCATCGGCGTCCTGTGGGCGCTCATCCTGATCTTCGGCGAGTGGCAGGACGGCGCGTTCGGCCTGATCATGGTGGCCAACGTGCTGATCGGCGTCGTCCAGGAACTGCGCGCCAAGCGCACCCTGGACCGGCTGGCCGTGGTCGTCGAGAGCCCCGTGACGGTCCGCCGCGACGGCACGGAACGCCGCGTCCCGCCGCACCAGATCGTGCTCGGCGACCTGGTCGTGCTCGGCCCCGGTGACGCGCTGCTGGTCGACGGGGAGGTGGTCGCCGCCGACGGGCTGGAGGTCGACGAGTCGCTGCTGACCGGCGAGGCCGACCCGGTGCGCAAGGAGCCGGGCGACCGGGTGCTGTCGGGCAGCTTCGCCGTCGCCGGCACCGGCCTGTTCAGGGCCACCGCCGTCGGCACCGACGCGTACGCGGCACGGCTGGCCGAGGAGGCGAGCCGCTTCCACCTCGCGCACTCCGAGCTGCGTGACGGCGTCGCCCGGTTCATCCGCTACATCACCTGGCTGGTCATCCCGATCGGCGCCCTGCTCACCTACAGCCAGCTGAACAACTCGGTCGACTTCGCCACCGCCATCACCGGCGCGGTCGCCGGCATCGTCACCATGATCCCCGAGGGCCTGGTCCTGACGACCTCGATCGCCTTCGCCGTCGGCGTGGTCCGGCTCGGCCGCCGCCGCTGCCTGGTGCAGGAACTGCCCGCGATCGAGGGCCTGGCCAGGGTGGACGTGCTCTGCCTGGACAAGACCGGCACGCTCACCGCCGGCGGCATGACGCTGGACCGCGTGCTGCCGCTGCGCGAGGACCGCCCGGTGGACGAGGCGCTCGCCGCGCTGACCGCCGCCGACAGCCGCCCGAACGCCACCGCCCGAGCCATCGCCGACCGCTTCCCCACGTCGAGCTGGCGACCGCTGGCCACCGTCCCGTTCTCGTCCGGACGCAAGTGGAGCGGCGCCGACTTCGGCCCGCACGGCGTCTGGCTCCTCGGCGCCCCCGACGTGCTGCTCGACCCGTCCTCACCGGAGTGCGCCCAGGCCGCCGGCCTCGCCTCCACCGGCGCCCGCGTGCTCGCGTTATGCCGGACGAGCCGCCTCCCGGGCGACGAACCCCCGATCTCCCGTACGGACCCGCACGCGGACGCCGAGCCGGTGGCGCTCGTCGCGCTCGAACAGCGCGTCCGGCCCGACGCCGCCGAGACCCTCGCCTACTTCGCCCGCCAGGGCGTCGACGTGAAGATCATCTCCGGCGACGACCCGCGCTCCGTCTCGGCCATCGCCGCCGGCCTGCACGTGCCCGGGGCCGACCGGGCCGTGGACGCCCGCACGCTGCCGGAGGACGAGGACGCGCTCGGCCGGGCACTCGACGACGCCACCGTCCTCGGCCGGGTCAGCCCCCGGCAGAAACAGCTCTTCGTCGCCGCGCTGCGCAGGCGCGGCCACACCGTCGCGATGACCGGCGACGGCGTCAACGACGTGCTCGCGCTCAAGGAGGCCGACCTCGGCATCGCGATGGGCGCGGGCAGCCCCGCCACCAAGGCGGTCGCCCAGGTCGTGCTGCTCGACAACCGGTTCGCCGCGCTGCCGCACGTGGTGAACGAGGGCCGCAGGGTGCTGGCCAACATCGAACGGGTCTCCGGGCTGTTCCTCACCAAGACCTTCTACGCGATCGTGCTGTCGCTGATGGTCGGGGTCGCGGGGATGATGTTCCCGTTCACGCCCCGCCACTCGACCCTGGTGAACGCCGTCACCATCGGCCTGCCCGCCCTCTTCCTGGCCCTCGCGCCCACGGTGGAGCGGGCCAGGCCGGGGTTCGTGCCCCGGGTGCTCCGGTTCGCCGTCCCCGCGGGGGTGATCTCCGCCTTCGCGGTCCTGCTGGCGTTCGGGCTCTCGGACGGCGGCACGCTGGAGGAGAGCAGGACCGCCGCCGTGCTCGTGCTCTTCCTGACCACGTGGTGGGTGCTCGTGCTGGTCGCCAGGCCGCTCAACCGGTGGCGGGTGACGCTGGTCGCGACCATGGCCGGGCTGTTCGCACTGGCTCTCGCGACCCCGTACGTACGGCACCTGTTCGAGCTGAACCTCGGCGATCCGCGCGACGGCCTGATCCCCGTCGGGATCGCGCTCGTGGCGGCCGCAGGCATCAGCATCGGAGTCAAGGTCGCCGGTACGCTTAGGACATGACCGACCCGCAGAAAGTGCTCGCCGAGCGCGTCCAGCAGGCGCTGGCAGCCGCGTTCGGAGCCGAGCACGCCGACGCAGATCCGCTGATCCGGCCCTCCCAGTTCGCCGACTTCCAGGCGAACGTCGCGATGAGCCTGGCCAAGCGACTGCGACGGGCCCCGCGGGAGGTCGCCGAGTCGATCAGGGCCGAGCTGTCCGACTTCCCCGGCACCGTCGAGGTCAGCGGCCCCGGCTTCCTCAACATCACCCTCGACGACACGTGGATCGCGTCCGAGGCGACCCGCATGTTCGACGACCCGCGCGCCGGCGCCGGCACGACCACGCCCGCGCAGACCGTGGTCATCGACTACTCGGCGCCCAACGCCGCCAAGGAGATGCACGTCGGCCACCTGCGCACGACCATCGTCGGCGACTGCCTGGCCCGCGTCCACGAGCATCTCGGCAACCACGTCATCCGGCAGAACCACCTGGGCGACTGGGGCACCCCGTTCGGCATGCTCATCGAGCACCTCCTCGACATCGGCGAGGATGCCGCGGTCGCCCAGCTCGAAGCCGGCCAAGGGACCGCCTACTATCAGGCGGCCCGCGCCAAGTTCGACGGCGACGAGTCGTTCAAGCAGCGCTCCCGCGTCCGGGTCACCACGCTCCAGTCGGGCGACCCGGAGACCCTGCGGCTCTGGCACGTCTTCATGGACGCCACCGTGCGCTACTTCAACAAGGTCTACGAGATGCTCGGCGTCACCCTGACCGACGCCGACATCGCCGGCGAGAGCATGTACAACCCGATGCTGGAGAAGACCTGCCAGGACCTGGAGGCGGCCGGCGTCGCCACGGTCAGCGAGGGCGCGCTCTGCGTGTTCCCGCCCGGCTTCACCGGCTCCGACGACAAGCCGCTGCCGCTCATCATCAGGAAGAGCGACGGCGGCTACGGCTACGCCTCCACCGACATGGCGGCCATCCGCTACCGGGTGCACGACCTCAAGGCCGACCGCATCCTCTACGTCGTCGGCGCCGACCAGGCGCTCCACTTCCGCATGGTGTTCGCCGCGGCCAGGCTCGCCGGCTGGCTGCCCGACACGGTCAACGCCGAGCACGTCCAGATCGGCATGATGCTGGGCAAGGACGGCCGCCGGTTCAAGACCCGGTCGGGCGAGTCCGTCAAGCTGATGGACCTGCTGCAGGAGGCGATCGACCGGGCGTCCGCGGCCATCGCCGACCGCGGCTACGACGAGACCACCCGCGAGGCGATCACTCACTCCGTCGGCATGGGCGCGGTGAAGTACGCCGACCTGTCGGTCAACCACGACAGCGAGTACGTCTTCGACTTCGACCGCATGCTGGGGTTCACCGGCAACACCGGCCCCTACATGCAGTACGCGACCGCCCGGATCCGGTCCATCTTCCGCAAGGCGGGCCGCTCCCCGGCCGAGACCACCGGGCCGATCGTGCTGGGCGAGCCCGCCGAGCGCGCGCTCGGCCTCCACCTGCTCGGCTTCGGCGAGACTGTGGAGCAGGTCGCCGCCCAGTCGGAGCCGCACCGGCTGTGCGCGTTCCTGTTCGAGACGGCCAGCCTGTTCAGCAGCTTCTACGAGGAGTGCCCGGTCACCAAGGAGGGCGTCGACCCCGAGACCAGCGCCCACCGGCTGGCGCTCTGCGCGCTGACCCTGCGCGTGCTGGAGACGGGGCTCGACCTTCTGGGCGTCCCCGTGCCCGAGCGCATGTAACAGGCGATTTGATCAAACTCCCCCGTTCCGCCGTGGCGCGCCTCCACCTCGGAGGCGCGCCCCGCGGGTTAGGCTTTACGCGGTCATGAACTGAGGCCGAAATGGGGGAGTTCTCTGCCTTGAGCACGGACCTGACTGCGAGCCCCCAGGCAGCGACCGAGCTACGGCGTTACGCCGAGGCGTTGCTGGCGCATCTGGCCGCCAACGGGAGCGCACCCCCCGCACCGCCCGGCTTCACCGACATCCCCGGCCACTGGCTGCCGCCCGCCGTCGAGGCCCTGGTGGCCATCCTCGGCGGCGAGGACCCGCTGGAGCCGCTGAGCAGGGCGGCCGGCCGCGACCAGCAGCAGACCGCCGTCTTCCTCTGCCTGGCGCTGGCCGTCGCGGGCCACGGCAGCCGCATCCACGCCTCCTGGCTCGGCACCGCGTTCGGCGAGCTGTCCCTCGACCGGCCCGTCAGCCACGGCCAGCGGGCGCTCTGGCTCGCCGCCGCCCGGGGCGCCTACGGCCCGGCCGGCAAGATCTTCGTGCTGCGCAAGCTCGACGCGCTCGCCGTCCAGGAACACGCCGACCCACGCCAGTGGGTGCAGGCGCTCGTACCGGGCGAGCCGTCCGTGGTGGTGCCCGCCTCGCTCGTCGACTTCCCCGAGATGGCGGAGATCCCCGAGCTGGCCCGGCCCGCCCAGGCCGCCGCCCGGCTGGCCCGGCTGCGCGCCCGCTGCGAGGAGATCACCTCGACCCGCCAGTCCGACCAGGGCTCCACCGCCCCGCTCGCCAACTCCGGCGCCGCTCCGGCCGCCGCCTGGGCCGAGGACGAGCCGCTCGCCGTGCTCCGCGCCATGATCGGGCTCGCCGGTCCGGCCGGCCCGCAGGCCTCGCTCGGCTCCCATCTGCTCGACGACCTCCGCCCCGGCGCCGACCCCCACCTGACGGCGATCGCCCTGCACGTCGCGGCGCCCATCCTGCGCGGCGTCGCCGAAGAGCTGGAGTACGACAGCAGGCTGGAGCCGCCGCCGTCGGTCACCGTGTCGCTGCTCGGCCACCGCATCGAGCTCCGCCCCGAAGGTCCCGACGAGGAGTCGATGGCCACCGCGGAGGCGGCCATCACCGCCGCCGCCCTGACCCCGCCCCGCCCGCCGTGGACGGCCGGGCTGCTGGTCCTCGCCGGGCTGGTCTGCCTGGTGGTGGCCGTCCTGACCCACCCTCTCGTGGCCGTCGCCGGCGCGGCCCTGTTCGGGGTGGCCGGATGGCTGCTCTGGCAGCGCCGCGAACGCGTCAGGTCAGATGCCGCGTACGTGGCGGCGCAGGTGAGCGAGCTGAGAGAGCTGGCCGACGGCGCGGTGTGGGCCCTGCACGCCTACGCCCGCGAGGCCGAGGGGCGCGCCAAACAGGCCGCCGAAGACTCGACCGACCTCATCCGCCTGGTCCGCCGCGGCCCCCGCGCCGGCTGACCCTCAGCACCGGTCGGTACGACGACACCGGGACGGCCCCACCGTGGGTGCTCGCCGCTCCCAGGACGTTCACCCCCTCTGCGACGGCGGTGTGTCTCTCAGCTGCCGGCCTAGGTCGGCAGCTGCCGGATCCTGTCGCCCTCCAGATCAACGGACCCTGCGACCACACCAGCCGGATCGCCCAGCGCTCCTGGCCGCCTGGGGATGTACTGGCATCCCGATGACCGCCGCTTGTGGATCGCTCGGCGATCCAGCGGTGTTCAGCCACTCTTGCCGCGTCCGCCGGTCGGGCCCCCCGCCCGCGCCGGCACGTGGCCGGGCGCGGGCTAGGTGGTCTCGATCTCCACATGTGCGGGCGCCAGGAGGAAGACGCGGTCGGCGATACGCTCGATCCGCCCCTCGCAGCCATAGGCGAGACCGGCGGCGAAGTCGACCATCCGCGTCGCCTCCGGCATCGGCATGCCCGTCACGTCCATGATCACCGTCTGGCCCTCGCGGAAGTACTGGCCGATCAACGGTGCGTCGTTGTACTTGAGCGGCTGGACCATCACGATCCGGGACGACTCGATGGAGGAGCGCCACCGGCGCGCCGCCCGCTCCGTGGCGGGCATGTACTCCTCTTCGTACTGCCCGTCGTCGTCGTAAGCCTCGTCGTACTGATCAACTGCGCCCAGGCCAAGGTAACCCGCAACCTTACGCACTGCCCCCATCGGCTTGTCCTTTCCTCAGGAACTCACCGCAATCGGCACGTCCCGACACATTGGACGGTAACCGACGATTCCGCGTTCGCCATGCGACACGCCCAGCACTAATTCCATTTTGTACGGCTAGCGTCCTGGTTTCACCCCGATATCCGGCCCCGTATAGCATCGGCCCATGCGCCTGTTCATCGTCGACGCCTTCACCGACACAGCTTTCCAGGGTAATCCCGCAGGCGTGTGCCTGCTGGAGGATCGGGTGCCCGAGACGTGGATGCAGGCGGTCGCAGCCGAGCTCAGGCTCTCGGAGACCGCCTTCCTGCTGGGGGATTCGCTGCGCTGGTTCACGCCGAAGGTGGAGGTCACGCTGTGCGGGCACGCCACCCTCGCCACGGCGCACGTCCTGTATTCGACGGGCGCGGCGCAGGGCCCGGTGGAATTCGCCACGGCGAGCGGAACGCTCACGGTGAATCGCCACCCGGACGGGATGATCACGATGGATTTTCCGGCCAAGGAAGTGACACCCGCCACAGTGCCGGAAGGATTGGAAAAGGCACTCGGAGTCACCCCCGTGCATGTCTCGAAGGGTGACCTCGACCTGCTGGTCGAGGTCGATTCGGCGGAGACGGTGCGAGCGTTGCGGCCCGACATCGACGCCCTCGCGGCGGTCGGGGCGCGCGGCGTCATCGTCACCGCCAGAGGCACGGAGACCGACTTCGTCTCCCGCTTCTTCGCGCCGAACGTCGGAGTGCCGGAAGACCCGGTCACGGGCTCGGCACATTGCGCCCTGTCGCCGTACTGGTCGGCGAAGCTCGGCCGCACGACGCTCACCGGCGCCCAACTGTCGGAGCGGGGCGGGCTGGTGCGGGTGACCCTCGCCGGTGATCGCGTGCACCTCGCGGGCCACGCCGTCACAGTCATCTCGGGCACCATGCAGATCCAGCCTCCCTCCTGACTCCCTGGCCTGCCCATGCCACAAGCTTTATCACCTGACGGGCTGTCACGATTCAATATCAGCCGGTGAAGAGCAGACTTCGCGCCGTATCGCGGAACCCGATCCCGCTGTAAAGCCGTGCCGGTACGGGGTAGGCGGCGTCGCCGCGCGGCGCCACCACCGCCTGCTTGCCGCCGGCCGCCCGTGCCGCGTGCAACGCCGCCAGACACACCGCCTTGGCCAGCCCTTTACGCCGATGCTCGGGCACGGTGCCGACGGGCTCGATCAGCGCCACCTGGCGGTCGTCGAGCCAGATCAGGCAGTAGGCGGCCGTGTGGCCGTCAGGGGCGATCGCGCACCAGTCGAGCTCCGCACGGTACGGCCAGGCCGCACGCACAGCCGCATAGCTCTCCTCGGTGACGCGCGACGGATGGAACGCCGCCTGATGAGCCGCCACCCGGCCGGCCACGTCACGCACCGCCTCAAGCCGATAGCCCGCGGGCGGCTCCGGTTCGGGCAGGCCGTCGAGATCACGGACCATCTGCACCATGAACGGCCCGTCCTTCTGCCGTGCGTACCCGCGCTCCTCCAACGCGCTGACCAGATGCGGCTCCCCGCTGGACACGGAGACCTGCCGCTCCCCCGCCGGCACGGTCTCCTCGAACCAGCGCAGCACGTCATGCGCCAACTCGGCGTGATCCGGGTCGACCGCCAGATTGAGGTAACCGGGCAGCTCGATCCAGCCCCAGGCGAGCGTGCGCCGCTCGGCCCGCCACACCATCGTGGGCCACTCCGACTCCCGGCCCGTGTGCTGGAACCGCCCCCAAGCCAGGTCCCCCGCGTGCCAGCGCGCCCGCGGCGACCAGATCCGACCGGTGAGCTCCTGCATGGCCCGCAGATCCCGCGGCCCGCCATAACACGTCACGATCACCTTGCCATCCTCACCCACCCTCGGCCGCCCCGCACCTCTATATGAGCGCCCCAGACCGCCTCACCCCACGCTCCCGGCCCGTCCGACCGCACGCTCCCGAGCGCCCGCCATCACCGCCGTCCCGACCTCGCCCCTCCGCACAACCCCTCCGAGCTCCTCCACCCTCACCGCCCTCCCGACTCGCCCTTCCACACAGTCTCTCCGGGGCCGCCCGCCCTCACCACCGTCCCGGCTCGCGTCCCCACGCCACTCCCAGCCTGCCCGTCCCCACCGCCACCCTCGGGCCGCCGGTCCGGTCCTCACCGCCGCTCCCGGCCGCCCTCCTCACCCACTGCTCCAGGCTCGCCCGACCAGGCCCCGCGTTCAACTGCTCAAGAGTCGCCCTGTATGACCCCACGCCTGCCCCGGTCATTCCGGAGCGCAGGCAGGCAGGGAGGCTGTAATGGCTCCGCCCACGCACAGAGCATGCGATGCAGAGCTCGCGGAGAAGTGGGACCCCTATGAGAAGGGTGCCTCCCGCAACCCTCCAAGCGAGCAACGCGAAAGCCCTCACCCCCTGAGAAGGGGGTGAGGGCTCGCCGGGCGGAAGGCGTCAGGATTCCTGGAGCAGCTCCACCGTTTCCCCCGCGACATCAGAAGCCAAGGCGAACGCCGCCGCGGCCTCCGGCAGGGAGTGCGCCAGCTCCTGCGCCTTCCGCAGGCTCTCCGGGGAGTCCCACCGCCAGACGCCGACCCAGGCGCCGTCCTCGACCCGCCCCAGCCGCGCCTCCTCCAGCCCCGGAACGGCGGCCCGCACCGTGGACACCAGAGTGGCGTGCTTGGCCTTCACCTCCTCGGTGTCCTCAGGCTTGGCCTTGAATCGGGTGATGGCGATGACGGGCTTGTTCGTGTTCTCTACGCTCATGGACTCAACCGTGCCTGGGCGCCCTGGCATCGCCCGCACAAACCCCGCACACCGATCTGACACCCGGACCCGCCCCTTCGCGTCGAGCGTCCGTACGCGCGAGTCGGCAGCTGCGACGTCGACCACCCCGGAAACGCGGAAAGGCCCCGAGCACAAGCTCGGGGCCTTCCCTCATATAAAGATTGTCCGGCGGTGACCTACTCTCCCACACCCTCCCGAGTGCAGTACCATCGG
>NZ_JBICUQ010000014.1:0-151119 GCF_043198225.1 Nonomuraea sp. NPDC048826
GATTCCCAACCAAAAAGGAATCCGTCAAAAATGACGGGGTTTGTGCATCATGCACTGGCTTTTAACACACTGTTGAGTTCTCAAGAAACGGACGCATACACCGTACCGAAGAAGTTCTTTCCTCGGCGCCGGTGGCGCAATCTCGCTCTACGCCATCCTATCAGACGCCCTGATTTCCGGTCAAATCCGTTAACCAGTTCTTCTGATCAGATTTTGGCAGCCCTCGGAACTTACCGTGTCATCTTGCGCCTGTCGAATCAACCGATTATTCGGTGATCAGCTCGGGCGCCCGAGACGACCCGATCCTGAGCGCGTCACAGCGTTCCGATCGAGTGGCTTGTTCTTCAAGGGGCTTGCCCCGGGGCCCGTCCGCCTGCTCGGCGTCCGGCTCACTCCCGGGCGAGTTATGAGATTAGGTCGCGATCCGCCAGACGTCAAATCACGCGCCCGTCCCGCCGTGGCGCGCCCTCCCGAAGACTCCCGAGCCGACCCGGCAGGCCACAGAGGGCCACAGACGGCCACGCCGTCTCCGACCCGCACGCCACCGAAGTGTCGTACGCCTCATTTCTGCATCCTGAAGTCCCGGAATTCGGCGAGGACGTCGAACCCGGCCAGACCGACCCGGCCCAGACCTTCTGGGTCGACTCCGGGCACCTTGCGCTGGGACACCTGCCGGCCGTCCACATGGAAGGTGTAGGTCGAGCCCTTCCTGGTCACCTTGAGCGTGTGGAAGTCATCGGGGTCGAAGCCGAACGGCCATGCGATGCGCTCCGCGCTGAACGCACCCTTCTCCATCACCAGGACGGTGAGCTTGCCCTCTGCGGTGAGCGGTTCGACGTAGTAACCGATGTCGTTGCCCGGCTCCGTGTTGGAGAACAGCAAGCCGTACTTCGGGGTCTTGTCCCGGCGGCCGTACTCGAGCAAGCGCGTGCGGACCGAGAGCGTGAAGCTGGTGCCCATCGGCCGCTTCGTCCACATCAGGAACCCCCAGCCAGGGCCTGCGGATCCTTCGGGGTATTGGATCAGCTTGGCGCTGCGTGGACCGGTGATGTCCCACTCGGACACGTCACCCTTCGTATCCCAGCGTCCAGACACCGCAGGGCGTCGTGTGGGGGTTGGCTTGGTGGCCGGCGAAGGGGCCGGGCTCGTGCTCGGAGTGGCCTTCCGGGCGGAGGCCGGCGTGGTCGTGCCGGTTGGCGTGCCGGTTGGCGTGGCAGATGGGGTGGCAGACGTTGGAGTGGCAGGAGCCGGCGTGGCAGGAACCGACGTGGCAGAAGCCGGCGTGGCTGAGGCCGACTGGCCGAGCGTGGTGGTGACCGCCGGGTCTGCGACTGCGAGCGGGCTGGTCGAGGGCGCGGGCCACAGGATGTAGGCCACACCCACCGTCACCGCCACCCCCGCTGCCGCCACCGCCGCAGGCCGTCCCCACGTGGAGGCACGGCGGGCAGCCCGGTCTCGTCCGGGCGACGCCGGTGTGGTGTCACGGCGAGCCTCAGCAGGTCCGTTGTCCCTGCGTAAGTCGCCGCCGGGCACGCCGTCCCGGGGAGGAGTCACGGGTAAGGCGGCTGGGGAGCCGTCCATCAGCGCGTTCCAGGCCGTCTGGGCGTCAGGGCGCAGCGCGGGATCCTTCTGAAGACACGCCGTCAGCACGTCACGCAGCGGCTCGCCGAGGGCCCGGAGGTCAGGCTCGCTGTTGAGCACCCGATGCATGACCGCGGGGATGGAGTCGAGGCCGAACGCGGGCGAACCGGTGGCGGCATAGACCATCGTCCCGGCCCACGAGAACAGATCCGAGGCGGACCCGATCCGCTCGCCCCGAATCTGCTCGGGCGACATGTAGCCGGGCGAGCCCACCACACTGCTGGCGGTGACGGAGGAGGCGTCCAGCGCCCTGGCGATGCCGAAGTCGATCACCCTGGGCCCGTCGGCGGCCAGTAACACGTTGGAAGGCTTGAAGTCGCGGTGGACGATGCCCGCCCGGTGGATGGAGATCAGAGCGGTCATGGTCCCCACCGCGAGACGTACCAGATCGTCGCCGGTCAAGGGGCCGCGCGTGCGTACGGCCTGCTGGAGGGAGACGCCCTCGACCAGTTCGGAGACGATGTACGGCACGGCGCCTGCGAATCCGACGTCGAGCACGCGTGCCGTGCAGAATTGGGCCACCCGGCGGGTCAGCTCGACCTCACGCTGGAAGCGCTGTACGGCGGCGGTGTCGCCGGCGAAGCGGGCGTGCAGGACCTTGGCCGCGATCGCGGTGCCGTCGGGCGCCCGTCCGGCGAAGACGGCGCCCTGCCCGCCCTCACCGAGGAAACCGAGAAGCACGTAGGGGCCCAGCGCTGTCGGATCCCCAGGGCGCAGTGGCTGCATGAAGGGGATCTTAGGGTTATTCAGCCGCGAACCAGCGCCCAAATCCCTGACGGAACCGACATTTCCAGCAGATCACGCAGACCTGCTGTGCTAGCCGATGACGGCGCGGACCTGCTCCGGCGAGGTGAACAGCTCGGCCGACATCCCCGCCGCCCGCGCGCCCAGCACGTTCGCCTCGTTGTCGTCGAAGAACAGCGCGTCCTGCGGCGCCACCCCGAGCCGCTCCGCGCAGATCCGGTACGCGCGCGGGTCCGGTTTGGCGACCCCGATCCGGCACGAGTACGTCAGCGCGTCAAACCGTCGCAGCCAGTCACCGTGGTGGCGCTCCCACACCGGCACCAGGTCCTCGATGATGTTCGACAGCAGCCCCAGCTTGATCCCGCGATCGGCGAGTTCGTGCACCACCGCCACCATCGCCGGGTCCACCAGCGACCAGCTCTCCAGATCGGCCGCCACCAGCGCCTGCACGTCGTCGAACGTCACGCCCAGGCGCGCGGCGACCGCCGCCCAGTAGTCGGGGGTTTCCTGCCCGGCGTCATAGGCGGGCCTGCACGCCCAGTAGGCATCCCAGAAGGACTCTCCCGCCACCCCGGCCAGGTCGACAAGCTGCTGTTTCGCCTCGTCTGTCTGCGTACGAGCGATCACACCGTACAGATCGAAAATGATCACCTTGGGCATGTCCCGAGCCTATGGCCTCAGGTGACCGGTCCACCCACGACCAACGGACAGGAGGGTGCGTACGAGTGGAAACTCGTACGCACCCGCCGGGCCGAACGGCCACCCCCAGAAAGCAGGTCAGCCGACCTCGACGCCGCCGATCGACTTCTTGCCGCGCCGCAGCACCAGGAACCGGCCGTGCAGCAGGTCGTCGGCGGCCGGGACGTACGCCTCGTCAGTGATCTTGACGTTGTTGAGGTAGGCGCCGCCCTCCTTGACCGCGCGGCGGGCCGCCGACTTGGACTCGACCAGCCCGCTGTCGGCCATCAGGTCGACCAGCGGCGCGCCGAGCGCGGGGACGGACGCCTTGGGCACCTCGGCGAGCGCCGCCGCCAGGGTGGCGGCCGGCAGTTCCTCCAGCGAGCCCTGGCCGAACAGCGCCTTGGACGCCGCGACCGCCGCCGCCAGCTCGTCGCGGCCGTGCACGAGCGTGGTCAGGTCCTCGGCGAGCGCCCGCTGCGCCTCGCGGGCGAAGGGCCGGTCGGCGACGGCCTTCTCCAGCTCCCCGATCTCCTCCCTGGAGCGGAAGGTGAACACCTTGAGGAAGCGGATCACGTCGCGGTCGTCGGCGTTGAGCCAGTACTGGTAGAACGCGTAGGGCGTGGTCAGCGCCGGGTCGAGCCAGACGGCGCCGCCCGCGGTCTTGCCGAACTTGGTGCCGTCGGCCTTGGTGATCAGCTTGCCGGTGAGCGCGTGCACGTGCGCGCCCTCGACCCGCCTGATCAGGTCGACGCCCGCGGTGATGTTGCCCCACTGGTCGCTGCCGCCGAGCTGGAGCGTGCAGCCGTGCCGCCGGTAGAGCTCCAGGTAGTCGTTGGCCTGCAGGATCTGGTAGCTGAACTCGGTGTAGCTGAGCCCTTCGCCGCCGAGCCTGGCCGAGACCGACTCGCGGGCGAGCATCCGGTTGACCGGGAAGTGCTTGCCGATGTCACGCAGGAAGTCGATGGCCGACAGCTGGGCGGTCCAGTCGAGGTTGCTGACGAGCGTGGCCGCGTTCGGGCCCGGGTCGAAGGACAGGAACTTCTCCACCTGGACCCGGATGCGCGCCACCCACTCGGCCACCACCTCGCTGGTGTTGAGCGCCCGCTCGGTGCTGCGGCCGCTGGGGTCGCCGATGAGGCCGGTGGCGCCGCCGACGAGGCCGATCGGCTTGTGGCCCGCGCGCTGGAAACGGGTCAGGATCAGCAGCGTGGCCAGGTTTCCGACGTGCAGCGACGGTGCGGTCGGGTCGAAGCCCGCATAGACCGTGGTCGGACCCTTCGACAGTGCTTCGCGCAGGGCGGTGATGTCGGTGGTCTGCGCGGTCACGTCGCGCCATTCGAGCTCATCGAGGATGTCGGTCACGATGCTGGCTTTCGTGGTAGAGGGTGAGTGGATACAGCGTGCCTGATCGCGACCGGACGCCGCCACTTGGATAGCCTCGGCATCATGTGGAAGGTCCGTCGCGAGCTGGCAGTTTTCAAGATCTTAGGGGCTCTGGCCTGCGCCGGGCTCGGTGTGTACTGGTTCGTCACCGGTGATGTGCGCGGAGTGATCCTCGCGGTGCCGGCGACGGTGCTGGTGGGCGCGATGGGGCTGCGCGACGTGCTGGCCCCGGTGCGGCTGTCGATGGACGAGGACGGCATCACGGTGGTGCACGGGTTCGCGGGCAAGCGCCGGGTGCCGTGGGACGCCATCTGGGACGTCAAGGTGGACGTGCGCAGGCGGTGGGGGTTGCGCAGCGAGATGCTGGAGATCGACACCGGCGACCATCTGCACATCTTCAGCGCTCACGAGCTGGGCGCCTCTCCCACGGAGGTGGCCGCGGCGCTGCGCCGGCGCGGCACGTGAGCGCGGTACGGGGAGACGGTCGGGTCGCCGTCGATCCAGAACCGCCAGGGGGTGTCCTTGGCCGTCGAGATCCCGGTGCGCGGCCCCGATCTGATCGCGGCCGGCTCGGGCGGGCGGCCTTCCAGCACGACCGCCGATCCTGGGGGCATGCCCGACAGCTCGGCGGCGGGGCTGACGAGGCTGGCGACGGCGGGGATCGAGCCGGGCGGCCCCTCCCAGACGGCGTCGGCGCCGTTGTGCTCGCGCAGCAGCCCGAGCGCCACGGCCAGCCTGGCCGGCCCGCGGCCGAGGTCGCGGTCGGCGACCGGCCGGGGGCCGCCGTCGCCGGCGGGCGCTCCCCTGCCTGATCGCCGCGACCGGGCCAGGCCGACGCCGCCGACGACCTCGCCGGCCCGCAGCAGCACCGCCGAGCCCTGGCCCTCGGGCAGGCAGACGAGGTTGGCGCAGAAGTGCATGCCGTAGGTGAAGTACACGTACAGATGTCCGGGCGGGCCGAACATGACGGCGTTGCGTGCCGTCTTGCCGCGGTAGGTGTGGGCCGCGGGGTCCTCCCCCGGCCCTCCGTACGCCTCGACCTCGGTGAGCCGGACGGCCACCCCGTCGTGCACGATCAGGCGCCCGAGCAGGTCGGGCGCCACCTCGTGGGACGGCCGGTCGAAGAAGGCTCGCGGCAGCGGGGCCGTGCTCAGCACCCCGCTCAGGATCCGGCCGCCCAGGCCGCCTGGGCGTCGACCGCCTCGCGCAGCGCCACCAGCTGGTCGCGCACCCGGTCGGGGGCGGTGCCGCCGTGGGCCTTGCGGGCGGCGAGCGCTCCCGGCACGTTGAGCACGTCGCGGACGTCGGGCGTCAGATGCGGCGAGACCTTGGCCAGCTCGTCGTCGGAGAGGTCGCCGAGGTCCTTGTCGTTGACCTGGCACCACACGACCAGGTGGCCGACCGCCTCGTGCGCGTCGCGGAACGGCACGCCGCGCCGGACCAGCAGCTCGGCCAGGTCGGTGGCGAGGGCGAACCCGTCGGGGGCCGACGACTCCAGCCGGGCGGTGTTGACCCGCATGGTCGAGACGAGGCCGGCCATCGCGGGCAGGACCAGCAGCAGGGTGTCGACGGAGTCGAACACCGGCTCCTTGTCCTCCTGCAGGTCGCGGTTGTAGGTGAGCGGCAGGCCCTTGAGCGTGGTCAGCAGCGCCATCAGGTTGCCGATCAGGCGGCCGGACTTGCCGCGGGCCAGCTCGGCCACGTCGGGATTCTTCTTCTGCGGCATGATCGACGAGCCGGTGGAGTAGGCGTCGTCCATCTCGATCCAGCGGAACTCCTGCGAGGCCCACAGGACGATCTCCTCGCCCAGCCGCGACAGGTGGGTGCCGATCAGGGCCGCGGCGAACAGGAACTCGGCCGCGAAGTCGCGGTCGGCGACCGCGTCCATGGAGTTGGGCGCCGCCGAGTCGAACCCGAGCTCCTGCGCGACCGCCTGCGGGTCGAGCGGCAGCGACGAGCCGGCCAGCGCGCCGGAGCCGAGCGGCGAGACGGCCGCCCGCTTGTCCCAGTCGGTGAGCCGGTCGATGTCGCGGGCGAACGCGTGCACGTGCGCCAGCAGCTGGTGGCCGAACGACACCGGCTGCGCGTGCTGCAGGTGGGTCATGCCGGGCGCGGCCGTCTCGGCGTGCTGCTCGGCCTGCTCCATCAGCGCCGTCTCCAGCTCGACCAGCCGCGAGACGATGGTGCGGGCGTGGTCGCGCAGGTAGAGGCGCAGGTCGGTGGCGATCTGGTCGTTGCGGCTGCGGCCGGCGCGGAGCTTGCCGCCGAGCGAGCCGAGCCGCTCCAGCAGGCCGCGCTCCAGCGCGGTGTGCACGTCCTCGTCGGCGACGGTGGGCCGGAACTCGCCCTCCTTGCAGGCCCGCTCCAGGTCGTCGAGCGCGCCGATCATGCGCTGCAGCTCCTCGCCGCTCAGCAGCCCCGCTCTGTGCAGCACGCGGGCGTGCGCCCTGGACGCCGCCAGGTCGTACGGCACCAGCCGCCAGTCGAAGTGCACGCTCACCGACAGCCGGGTCAGCGCGTCGGACGGGCCCCCCTCGAAACGCCCGCCCCACAGCCGCATCGGCTTGCCATCACTCACCGTCTTCTCCTCAACCTTCACCGCACGTCCTCCGCGACCATAGTGCACTTCACCCCTGCTTCGCGTCGCGGGCCGCCGCGATCTTCGAAGGCAGGCTGAACAGCTGGACGAAACCTTTGGCCAGCGACTGGTCGAAGGTGTCGCCGGTGTCGTAGGTGGCCAGCGAGAAGTCGTACAGGGACTGCTCGGAACGCCGGCCGGTGACGGTCGCCCGCCCGCCGTGCAAGGTCATCCGGATGTCGCCGCTGACGTAGCGCTGCGTGTCGGCGATCAGCGCGTCGAGCCCGCGCTTGAGCGGCGAGTACCACAGCCCGTCGTAGACCAGCTCGCTCCACCGCTGGTCGACGCCGCGCTTGAAGCGGGCCAGGTCGCGCTCGACGGTGACGCTCTCCAGCTCTCGGTGGGCGGTGATGAGCGTGATCGCGGCCGGCGCCTCGTACACCTCGCGCGACTTGATGCCGACCAGCCGGTCCTCGACCATGTCGATGCGGCCGACGCCGTGCGCGCCGGCGCGCCGGTTCAGCTCGTCGACGACCTGGTACGGGGTGAGCGGGCGGCCGTCGAGCTTGACCGGGACGCCCTGTTCGAAGGTGATGACCACCTCGTCGGGCTCGCGCGGCGCGGACGGGTCGGCGGTGTAGGCGTAGACGTCCTCGCTGGGGGCGTTCCAGATGTCTTCCAGGAAGCCGGTCTCGATGGCGCGGCCCCACAGGTTCTGGTCGATGGAGAACGGGTTCTTCTTGGTGGTCTCGATCGGCAGGCCCTTGCTCTCGGCGTACTCGATCGCCTTGTCGCGGGTCCAGGCGAAGTCGCGGGCCGGGGCGACGACCTGGAGTTCGGGGGCCAGCGCGGCCAGCCCGGCCTCGAAGCGGACCTGATCGTTGCCCTTGCCGGTGCAGCCGTGGGACACGATCGTGCCGCCGTACCGCTGGGCCGCGGTGACCAGGTGCTTGACGATGAGCGGCCGCGAGAGCGACGACAGCAGCGGGTATCGGTCCATGTAGAGGGCGTTGGCCTGGAGGGCGGGCACGCAGAAGTCGGCCGCGAACTCCTCCTTGGCGTCGACGACCACGGATTCGACGGCGCCGCAGTCCATGGCGCGCTTCTGGATGACGTCCATGTCCTCACCGCCCTGGCCGAGGTCCACCGCGACGGCGATGACCTCGGCGTTCATCTTCTCGGCGAGGAACGGGATGGCCACCGACGTGTCGAGGCCGCCCGAGAATGCGAGGACCACTCTCTCCGTCATTGTTCCATCTCCATAAATAGGGATATTTCGGTCTATGCGCGCCGGTCGGCCGCCTTCAGCAGCGCCTGTGCGAGCACCTGTCCGCCCTGCGGATCGCGGCTGATGACCAGGATCGTGTCGTCGCCCGCGACCGTGCCGAGAATCGACTCCCAGTCGGCGTGGTCGATGGCGGAGGCGAGGAACTGGGCGGCGCCCGGCGGGGTCCTGACGATGACCAGGTTGGCCGACGCCTCGGCGCTGACCAGCAGCTCCTCGGCGATGCGGTGCAGCCGCGCGGCCGGCGACTCGCCGGTGCCCAGGCGGGCACGCGGGATCCGCCCGCCGCCCTCGCCGGGCAGCGCGTACACCAGCGAGCCGTCCTCGGCGCGCAGCTTGAGCGCACCCAGCTCGTCGAGGTCGCGCGAGAGCGTGGCCTGCGTGACCTCGACGCCGCTCTCGGCCAGCAGCTTGGCCAGCTCCGGCTGGGAACGCACCGGCTGGCGCTGGAGCAGGTCGGTGATCTTCGCCTGCCGGGCCGCCTTGGTCATCGGGATCGTCATGGTCTGGTCACCAGCCAGTGCAGCAGCGCCTTCTGGGCGTGCAGCCGGTTCTCCGCCTGGTCCCACACGGCGCTGTGCGGGCCCTCCAGGACATCGGCGGTGATCTCGTTGCCCCGGTAGGCCGGCAGGCAGTGGAGCACGACCGCGTCGCCGTCGGCGTGCGCCAGCAGTTCGGCGTTCACCTGGTAGGGCATGAGGTCGCGGACCCGGTCCTCCTTGCCGTCCTGGCCCATCGACACCCAGGTGTCGGCGGCCACGACGTGCGCCCCCTGAACGGCCGCGACCGGGTCGGAGACCGCCACCACCGAGCCGCCGGTGGTGGCGGCGATGGCCGCGGCCCGGCTCAGCACCACGGCGTCGGGCTGGTAGCCCGCCGGGGCGCCGATCCGCACGTGCATGCCGGCCGTGGCCCCGCCCAGCAGGTAGGAGTTGGCCATGTTGTTGGCGCCGTCGCCCACGTACGCGAGCGTCAGACCGGCGGTTCGGCCCAGCCGCTCGCGGACCGTCTGCAGGTCGGCGAGGATCTGGCAGGGGTGGAACTCGTCGGTGAGCGCGTTGACCACCGGCACCGCGGAGTTGGCGGCCATGGTCTCGATCAGCTCCTGGCCGGTGGTGCGCCACACGATGGCGGCCACCTGCCGGTCGAGCACGCGGGCGATGTCCTCGATCGGCTCGCCGCGGCCCATGAGCGTGGAGACCCCGTCGACGATCAGCGGCAGGCCGCCCAGCTCGCCGATGCCGGCGTGGAAGGAGACCCGGGTCCTGGCCGACGGCTTGTCGAACAGCACCGCCACGGTCTTTGGCCCCTCGAACGGGCGGTGACCGAAGCGGTCCTTCTTCATCTCCGCCGCCAGGACGAGGACCTCTTCCTGCTCGTCCGGCGACAGGTCGTCGTCCTTCAGGAAGTGCCGGACTCGCGCCGGGTCCGCGTGGTGCCTCGTCGTCACTTGCCCGCCTCCTCAAGAATCCCCGGGAACGCGGCGGTGAAGGCGTCGACCTGCGCCGCCGTCACGACCAGCGGCGGGGCGATCCGCAGCGCGTCCGGCTGGACGGCGTTGATCAGGAACCCCGCGTCCTGGGCCGCTTTCTGCACCTGCCCAGAAATGGGCTCTTCGAGCACGGCCGCCAGCCACAGGCCGCGCCCGCGCACCCCCTTCAGCAGCGGGTGCGAGATCGCTTCCAGGCCGCCGCGCAGCCGCTCGGCGACCTTCCGGACGTGGCCGAGGTCCACGTTGTCGAGCACGGCGAGCGCCGCGGCGCAGGACACCGGGTTGCCGCCGAAGGTCGAGCCGTGGTCGCCCTTCTCGAACAGCGTGCCGGCCTCGCCGAAGCCGACGCAGGCGCCGATCGGCAGCCCGCCGCCGAGCCCCTTGGCCAGGGTGAGGATGTCGGGGGTGACGCCGTCGGCCTGGTGGGCGAACCAGTGGCCGGTGCGGCCGATCGCCGACTGGATCTCGTCGGCCACCAGCAGCGCGCCGGTGGCGTCGCAGATCTCGCGGGCCGCCGCCAGGTAGCCGTCGGGCGGCGGCACCACGCCGGCCTCGCCCTGCGTCGGCTCCAGGAACACCGCCGCGCAGTCGCCGGTCACGGCCGCCTTCAGCGCGTCCGCGTCACCGTACGGAACGAACCGGACATCCATCGGGAACGGGCCGAACTGGTCGCGGATGGACTTCTTGCCGCTCAGCGAGAGCGCGCCGATCGTACGGCCGTGGAAGCCGTTCTCGGCCGCCACGAAGTAGGACCTGCCGGTGCGCTTGCCGTACTTGACCGAGAGCTTGTAGGCGGCCTCGTTGGCCTCGGTGCCGGAGTTGGCGAAGAAGACCCGGGCAGGCTCGCCCAGCAGGCCGATCAGCCGCTCGGCCAGCAGCACCTCGGGCTCGTGCAGGTAGAGGTTGCTGGTGTGGGCGATCGTCGCCACCTGCTTGGAGACCGCCTCGACCAGCGCCGGGTGGGCGTGGCCGAGTGAGACGACCGCGATGCCGGCGATGAAGTCGACGTACTCGTTGCCCTCGACGTCCCACACGCGGGCGCCCTCGCCCCTGGCCAGCGCGAGCGGCGGGACGCCGTAGTTGGGCATCAAGACCTGCTCGAAGCGCTCGTACAGGCTACTCATGAGGGCACCACCATGGTTCCGATTCCTTCGTTGGTGAAGATCTCCTGCAGCAGCGCGTGGGGCACCCGGCCGTCGAGCACGTGGGCCTGCGGCACACCGTTGCGCACGGCGGTCAGGCAGGCCTCCATCTTGGGCACCATGCCGCTGGACAGCGTGGGCAGCAGCCGCTCCAGCGCGGCGGCGTCCAGCTCGTCGATGACGTCGGTGTCGTCGGGCCAGTTGGCGTACAGGCCCTCGACGTCGGTGAGGACGACGAGCTTGTGCGCCTTGAGCGCCACGGCCAGCGCGGCGGCCGCGGTGTCGGCATTTACATTGTAGATTTCGCCGTCGTCGCCGCGGGCGACGCTGGACACCACCGGGACGCGCCCGTCGGCCAGCAGCGCCTCCACCGCGCCCGGCTCGACCTTGACGATCTCGCCGACCTGGCCGATGTCGACCGCCTCGCCGTCGACGACGGCGCTCTTGCGCTCGGCGGTGAACAGGTGGGCGTCCTCGCCGGACATGCCGACCGCGAACGGGCCGTGCCGGTTGATCAGGCCGATGATGTCGCGGCCGACCTGGCCGACCAGGACCATCCGGACGACCTGCATGGCCTCCGGCGTGGTCACCCGCAGCCCGGCGGTGAACGTCGACTCGATGCCCAGCTTGTCGAGGTGGGCGTTGATCTGCGGACCGCCGCCGTGCACCACGACCGGCCGCAGCCCGGCGTACCGCAGGAAGACGACGTCCTCGGCGAACGCCTCCTTGAGCGCCTCGTCGGTCATCGCGTTGCCGCCGTACTTGATGACGACGGTCGCGCCGTGGAAGCGCTCCAGCCACGGCAGCGCCTCGATCAGCCCGGCGGCCTTCTCCTGTGCGCTCCTCATGTGGAGTACGCCGAGTTCTCGTGGACGTAGTCGGCCGTCAGGTCCGTGGTGTGGACGGTGGCGGTGTGCGGGCCGGCCGACAGGTCGACGGTGATGGTGACGTCGCGCGGACGCATGTCGACCTTGTCGCGGTCGTCGCCGACGGCGCCGGCGCGGCAGATCCAGATGCCGTTGATCGCGACGTTGAGCCGGTCGGGCTCGAACTCGGCGTCGGTGGTGCCGACCGCTGACAGCACCCGGCCCCAGTTGGGGTCCTCGCCGTGGATGGCGCACTTGAGCAGGTTGGAACGGGCGACCGCACGGCCGACCGTGACCGCGTCGTCCTCCGAGGCGGCGCCGACCACCTCGATGGCGATGGCCTTGCTGGCGCCCTCGGCGTCGACGAGGAGCTGCCTGGCCAGGTCGGCGCAGACCTCCGTCACCTTCTGCCCGAACTCGGCCAGATCGGGCTTGACCCCGGCGGCGCCGCTGGACAGCAGCAGCACGGTGTCGTTGGTGGACATGCAGCCGTCGGCGTCGAGCCGGTCGAAGGTCGTGGCCGTCGCCGCGCGCAGCGCCGCGTCGAGCTCCTCGGCGGTCAGCTCGGCGTCGGTGGTGATCACGCAGAGCATGGTGGCCAGGGCGGGGGCCAGCATGCCGGCCCCTTTGGCCATCCCGCCGACCATGTAGCCGGCGCCGCGCTTGAACGAGATCTTGGACACCGTGTCGGTGGTGCGGATGGCGTCGGCCGCGTTGAGTCCGCCGTCGCGGGACAGCTTGGCGGCGGCCTGCTCCACGCCGGCCAGCAGCGGGTCCATCGGCAGCCGCTCGCCGATCAGCCCGGTCGAGCAGACCGCGATCTCGCCCGCGGAGTCGGCCAGCAGCTCGGCCACCTTCTCGGCGGTGGCGTGCGTGTCCTGGAAGCCCTCGGGGCCGGTGCAGGCGTTGGCGCCGCCGGAGTTGAGCACGACCGCCCGCACCCGCCCGCCGCTCAGGACCTGCTGCGACCAGAGCACCGGCGCCGCCTTCACCCTGTTGGCGGTGAAGACGCCGGCGGCGGCGCGGTTGGGTCCGTCGTTGACGACGAGGGCCAGGTCGCGGGCGCCGCCGGATTTGATGCCGGCGGCCACGCCCGCGGCCCGGAAGCCAAGGGGTGCGGTCACGCTCATGGAGCAACTCCGTTCGTGGGGAGACCGAGCTCTTCGGGCAGGCCGAGGGCGAGGTTGGCGCTCTGGATCGCGCCCCCGGCGGTGCCCTTGGTGAGGTTGTCGATGGCGATGACGGCCAGCACCCGGCCGGCGCGCTCGTCGAGCGCCACCTGCAGGGCGGCGGTGTTGGCGCCGTAGGTCATCGCGGTGGCGGGCCAGACGCCCTCCGGCAGCAGCGTCACGAAAGGCTCGGCGCGCAGGGCTTCCGCGTACGCCTCGCGCAGCGCGGCGCGGGTGAGGCCGGGCGCGGCGGGGGCGCTGCAGGTGGCCAGGATGCCGCGGCTCATCGGGGCCAGCGTGGGGGTGAAGGACACCCGTACCGGCACGCCCGCCGCGGCGCTCAGCCCCTGCTCCATCTCCGGCGTGTGGCGGTGCGCGCCGCCGACGCCGTAGGCGCTGACCGAGCCGATGACCTCGCTGCCGAGCAGGTTGGGCTTGAGTGACTTGCCGGCGCCGCTGGTGCCGCTGGCGGCGACCACCACGACGTCCGGCTCGGCCAGGCCCGCGGCGAACGCGGGCGTCAGCGCGAGCAGCACCGAGGTCGGGTAGCAGCCGGGCACCGCGATGCGGCGGGTGCTCTTGAGCAGCTCGCGCTGGCCGGGCAGCTCCGGCAGGCCGTAGGGCCAGGTGCCGGCGTGCTCGCCGCCGTAGAACTCCGCCCAGGCGGCCGCGTCGGCGAGCCGGTGGTCGGCGCCGCAGTCGACGACCAGCGTGTCGTCGCCGAGCTGGGCGGCGATGGCCGCCGAGTGGCCGTGCGGGAGTGCGAGGAAGACGACGTCGTGGCCGGCGAGCGTCTCGGGCGTGGTGTCCTGGATGACGCGGCCGGCCAGCGAGGGCAGGTGAGGCTGGTGGGCGCCGAGCGCGCTGCCGGCGCTGGAGGCGGCGGTGAGCGTGCCGATCTCCAGCTCGGGGTGACCGAGCAACAGGCGGAGCAACTCGCCGCCCGCGTAGCCGCTGGCTCCGGCGACCGCTGCTCTCATGCCGACCTCCTGCATAATCATGCACCCTACCTCATGGTCTTACTCGTAGAGATGATGCACTGCAGAGGATGAATATGCAACCTGCTCACCGTATATCGAGAGGATGACGGAACGCGCACGGCGTCGGATAACCGCCGGTGAATGCGGTCTGGCGCGACGTACCTACCGGTCGGTACTGTGATGTATCCGACAGCCGTCCAGTGGGAGTCTGCGTAATGACCCTTTCGCACGCCCAGGTGGAAGCCCAGCTCACCGGACCCGGTCAGCTCTTCGAGATGGAAGAGATCGGCGATACCGGCATCCGGACGTGGAAGCACGCGCCCACCCACTTCCGCCAACTGCTGGAGAACAGCCGATGGCACGGCGACAAGGTCTTCCTCGTCTACGAGGACGAATACCTCACGTTCGAGGAGCACTACCGGCGCGCCGCCACCCTCGCCACCCGGCTGGCCGACGACTACGGCGTGCGCAAGGGCGACCGGGTCGCCGTCGCCATGCGCAACTACCCCGAATGGTCCATCGCCTTCTCCGCCGCGCTCGCTGCCGGGGCCATCGCGGTGCCGCTGAACGCCTGGTGGACCGAGCCGGAGCTGGCCTACGGCGTGCACGACTCCGGCGCGAAGGTCATCATCGCCGACGACGAGCGGGCCCCCAGGCTGGCCGGCACGGGCGTGCCGATGATCGTCGCCAGGGGCGCGGCCCCGGAGGGCGCGCGGACGCTCGACGAGGTGCTCGGCGAGATCCGGGCCGACGTGACCCTGCCCGAGGTGGAGGTCTCCCCCGACGACCCGGCCACCATCTTCTACACCTCCGGCACCACCGGGCAGCCGAAGGGCGCGCTCGGCAGCCACCGCAACCTCGGCCAGGCGCCCATGACCGTCGCCTACGGGCTCTACCGCGCGAGCGCGCTGTCCGGAAGGGACCCCGGTGAGGCCGCGGCCGTGCGCCGGGTGACGCTGCTGACCGTGCCGCTGTTCCACGTCACCGGCTGCTTCTCGGCGCTGACCACGACCCTGTTCAGCGGCGGCGGCCTGGTGCTCATGTACAAGTGGGACCCGGGCCAGGCGCTGCGGCTGATCGAACGGGAGAAGGTCAGCGCCATGATCGGCGTGCCGACCAACGCCTGGCAGCTCATGTCCCACCCCGACTTCGCCAAGCACGACCTGTCGTCGCTCAACACCCTCGGCTACGGGGGCGCGCCCGCCCCGCCCAAGCTGCTGGAGCGCATCACCGAGAACCTCCCCGCCCGCGCCGCCTCCAACGGCTACGGCATGACCGAGACGACCGCGCTGGCCGTCGGCAACGGCGGCGCCGACTACCAGGCGCACCCCGACAGCATCGGCCGCCCCTCCCCCGTGGTCGACCTGCGCGTGGTCGACCCGATGAACGAGGAACTGCCCCCGGGCGAGGTCGGTGAGCTCTGCGTGCGCGGCCCCAACGTGATCCTGGGCTACTGGAACAAGCCGCAGGCCACCGCCGAGACGTTCGTCGGCGGCTGGCTGCACACCGGCGACCTGGCCAAGATCGACGAGGACGGGTTCGTCTACATCGTCGACCGGGCCAAGGACATGCTGATCAGAGGCGGCGAGAACGTCTACTGCGCCGAGGTGGAGGCCGCGCTCTTCGAGCACCCGGCGGTGGACGACGTCGCGGTGATCGGCGTCCCGCACGACGAGCTGGGCGAGGAGGTCGGCGCGGTGGTCCGCCTCGCGCCCGGCGCCTCGGCCACCGGCCAGGAGCTGCGGGCGTTCCTGGACGGGCGGATCGCCGCGTTCAAGGTGCCGGTGCACTTCTGGTTCCGCGAGGAGGAGCTGCCGCGCAACCCCGGTGGCAAGATCCTCAAGACCCGCCTGCGCCGGGAGGTCCTCGGCGGCTGACGACGCGCCCAGCGGCCCGCCTCGACCGGCGGGCCGCTTTTTCATGCTCATATGCCCAACTCAGAGTGGTTGTTCCGGCTCGCCTTACCTACCGGGTAATCGCGTGGCCTATGTGCTCGCTGGCACCGTTGCGGGTGTCGGAAACGAACGCCTAAGGAGACGCGGAATGACCACCATCACCAGCACGACCACTGACCGGGCCAAGTTCCTGCGACTCGTGCTCGCCGTGGACGCCGCCGTCACCGGGGTCAACGGCCTGGCCTACCTCGCCGCCGCCGGCCTCCTGAGTGAGCTGCTCGGGCCGGGCGCGGGCCCGCTGCGCGGCATCGGGATCTTCCTGATCGGGTACGCGATCGCCGTCGGGCTCCTCGCGGGCCGCCGCCAGGTCAGCGCGGCGGGCACCCGGGCCGTCGCCGGGCTGAACATCGTCTGGGCCCTGGCCAGCGTGATCGCCGTCGTGACGGGCCTCCTGGCGTTCACCACGATCGGCGCGGTGTGGGCGATCCTGCAGGCCCTCGTGGTCGCCGGGTTCGCCGCCCTGCAGATCTCGGGCCTCCGCAAGCTCTGACCGAGCCCCACACCCCTGAAAGGCTGATTTATCATGACGAACCTCGTCGAGCGCTACGTGGCCGCCTGGAACGAGACCGACCCCGCCGCCCGCGCCAAGGCCGTGGCCGAGGTGTGGACCGAGGACGCGACGTACGTCGACCCGCTCGCGGAGGTCACCGGCCACGACGGCATCGCCGCCGTCATCGAGGGCGCCCAGGGCATGTTCCCCGGCCTGGTCTTCACCCCCGGCGAGCTGCACGACGCCCACCACGGCATCGCCCGCTTCACCTGGCACCTGGGCCCCGAGGGCGGGGCGCCGGTGGTGATCGGGTTCGACGTGGTCGAGCTGGCCGAGGACGGGCGCATCCGCAAGGTCCTCGGTTTTCTGGACCAGGTGCCGGCCGCCTGACCTGCCCCTTTCCGAAGCCCCCGGCCCCGGCCGGGGGCTTCTCGCGTGCCCGGCAAACCGTTTGCGGCGGTCCCCGGGCCGGCGCGACAATCGGACCTCGTGCCCGTACCGAAGAAGTCCTTTCTCGCCCAGGTCCTCCCGGACATCACCCCGTTGCGTGACTCCCGCGACTTCCGGCTGCTGATGGCGTCCGGTGTCGTCACCATGTTCGGCACCTTCATCACCATGGTGGCGCTGCCGTTCCAGATGTGGCAGCTGACCGGCTCCTACATCGCGGTCGGCATGATGAGCCTGGCCGAGTTCGTGCCCATGGTGGTGTGCGGGCTGTGGGGCGGGGCCATCGCCGACTCGCTCGACCGGCGCAAGATCATCCTGCGGAGCGAGGTGGGGCTGGCGCTCACGTCGGGCGCGCTCATGGTCAACGCGCTGCTGCCGCAGCCCCAGGTGTGGGTGCTGTACGTGGTGGGCGTGCTCAGCGTGGGCATCGCCTGCCTGCAGCGGCCCAGCATGGAGTCGCTGATCCCGCAGGTCGTCCGGCACGACCAGCTGGGCGCCGCCGCCGTGCTGACCAGCCTGCGATGGAACTTCGGCGCGATCGTCGCACCCGCCCTGGGCGGCTGGCTGGTGGCCGTGCTCGGCCCGGCGACCGCGTACGGCCTGGACGCCGCCAGCTTCCTGATCTCGCTGGCGCTGCTGTGGCGGATCGGCTCGCGCCCGCCCGCCGAGGACGCCGCACCCGCCTCGATCCGATCCCTGATCGACGGCGTCCGCTACGCCACCGGGCGCAAGGACCTCATGGGCACCTACCTCGTGGACATCGCCGCGATGGTGTTCGCCATGTCCACCGCCCTCTACCCGGCGCTGGCCGAACAGTACGGCGCCGAGTCCGCGACCGGCCTGCTGTACTCGGCGGGCGCGGTCGGCTCACTGCTGGCCTCGCTCACCGGCCGCTGGACGGCCCGGGTGCACCGGCAGGGCATGGGCGTCATCGTCGCGGCGGCGGTGTGGGGCGCGGCGGTGGCTCTGGCCGCGGCGGTCCCGGCCTTCTGGGCGCTGTTCGCCTGCCTGGCGCTGGCGGGCGCCGCCGACATGATCAGCGGCATCTTCCGCTCGACGATCTGGAACCAGACCATCCCGCACGAGATGCGCGGCCGGCTGGCCGGGATCGAGCTGCTCTCGTACTCGACCGGCCCGATGCTGGGCAACACCCGCGCCTCGCTGATGAGCCAGCTCGGCGGGACCAGGTTCGCCCTCGGCGCCGGCGGCCTGCTCTGCGTCGCCGCGGTGACCGCGCTCGCCGCCGCCCTGCCGTCGTTCCGCCGCTACGACCCCCGTACGGACGAGCACGCGCTGGCCGAGCGGGCCCGCCGCGCCGAGCAGGCGCCCGCCTGACCCCGGGTCACCCCTGCTCGCGCCAGCCCTCGTAGCGCTCGGCCAGCTCGTCCACCTTGGCCAGGCTCTCCTCGGCGACCCCTTCCAGGACGACGAGCCACTGCGCGTCCTCGGCGTCGTCCTCCCCCGCCAGCGCCTCCCGCACCACCTGCGGCACGCCCAGCGCGGGGAACCACTCCCCGAGGGTCTCGGCGACCTCCTCGGCGTCCTCGCGCTCATGGAAGACGAGTAGCTGCCTCATGCACGGCATTCTGACAGCACCTCGGCCGTGGCATCGCCCCGGCGGGGCCCGGGCATCAGGACGGCCCAGGGCCGGCAGGGGATCCGTGCCGGCCCTGGTCGTGTCGGGTCAGGCGGTGCGGAGCTGGGCGCCCACGCGGTCGGCGGCCAGCGCCACCGCGGCGTCGCGGGCGGCGCCGATCTCCTCCGCCGTCAGCGTGCGGTCGGGGGCGCGGAAGCGCAGCGTGTACGCCAGCGACTTGTTGCCCTCGCCCACCTGGGCGCCGGTGTAGACGTCGAACAGCCGGACCGACTCCAGCAGCTCGCCCGCGCCGTCGCGGAGCGCCGCCTCGACGTCCGCCACAGGCGTGAAGTCGGGCACCACGAGCGCCACGTCCTGGGTCGCGACCGGGTAGGCGGAGATGGCCGGCGCCTGGGCGGGCCCGGGCAGGGCCGTCTCCAGCCGGGTCAGCTCCAGCTCCAGCGCGGCCGTGCGCGGCGGCAGCCCGTAGGCCTCGATGACGCGCGGGTGAAGCTCGCCCGCGTGGCCGACGAGCAGGTCGCCGAGATAGAGCGCGGCGCACCGGCCGGGATGCCACGGCTCGTGCTGGTCGGCCACGATCGACAGCTCAAGGCCGGCCTCGGCGGCGATGGTCCGACCGGCCTGCACCGCGTCGGCCCAGGAGGCCTGGCGGCCCGCACCCCACCAGCCCGAGCGCTCGAACTCGCCGGCGAGCACCACCGCGACCCGCCACGGCTGGTCGGGCAGCGCCGCCTCGATCGAGGCCAGCTCCTCGGCGGTGGGCCGCCGCTCGACGCCGAGCACCGGGGCGGTCTCGGGGGCGCCTTCGCGCGGACGGTAGACGGCCCCCGTCTCGAACAGGGCCACGTCGGCGAAGCCGCGCCCGGCGTTGCGTACCAGGGTCTTGAGCAGCCCCGGCAGCAGCGTGGTGCGCATCAGCGGCTCGTCCTCGCCGAGCGGGTTGGCCAGCCGCACCGCGCGGCGGCGGGCGTCGTCGGCGGGCAACTGCAGCCGGTCGAAGTCGTCGGCGCTGATGAACGGGTAGGCCAGCACCTCGGCGTAACCCGCCTCGGCCAGCGCCCGGCCGACCCTCCTGCGCAACCGCTGGCCCTCGGTGAGCCCGGCCCCGGCGGGCGCGCTGGGCAGCACGGACGGCAGCCGCTCGTAGCCCTCCAGCCGGATGACCTCCTCGGCGAGGTCGTTGGGGTCGGTGAGGTCGGGCCGCCACGACGGCGGGGTGACCGTGATCATGTCGTCGCCCTTGACGGCCAGCTTCGCCGCCAGCTCACCGCCGGTGACCACGCCGGTCGGGTCGACGCCGCCTTCGCGCACCGCGGGGTCGTCGCCGTCGACGACGGTGCAGCCGATCTGCTCCAGCCGGCGCACGACGGTCTCTTTCGCGTACGGCATGCCGGCGATGTCGCCGGGATGACTGGCGGGGATCGACACGCGGGCGGGCCGGACGTCGACCTGGGCGTGGGTGACCCCGGGCAGGACGGTGGCGCCGCCCAGCTCGGCCAGCATGGTGACGGCCCGCCACGAGGCGGCGAGCGGCAGCTCGCGGTCGACGCCGCGCTCGAACCGCTTGGACGCCTCGGAGACGAGGTTGTGGCGGCGCGACTCGCGGGAGATGCCGGTGGCCGAGAAGTGGGCCGCCTCGATGACGATCTCGGTGGAGCCGTCGGAGATCTCGGTCTCCAGGCCGCCCATGGTGCCGGCCATGGAGATCGGCCCTGACTGGTCGGTGATGAGGATGTCGTCGGGGTCGAGGTCGCGCACGACGTGGTCGAGCGTCTCGAGCCGCTCGCCGGGGAACGCCCGCCGCACCACGATCTCACCGGTGAGCTTGGCCGTGTCGAAGGCGTGCAGCGGCTGGCCGAGCTCCAGCATGAGGTAGTTGGTGATGTCGACGGCGAGCGACACCGGCCGCATGCCGGCCCGGATGAGCCGGGTGCGCATCCACAGCGGGCTCTTGGCCTCCGGGTCGAACCCGGTGACCTGGCGCAGCACGAACCGGTCGCACGCGGTCGGGTCCTCGATGTAGGCCGGCCACGCCCGGGTGGTCTCCTGCGGCAGCTCGACGTCGGCCGGGTCGCGGAAGTCCACCTCGAACGCGATCGCGACCTCGCGGGCCACGCCGCGGATCGACAGCGCGTAGCCGATGTCGGGGGTGATCTCCAGCTCGATCACGTCGTCGCGCAGGCCGAGCAGCTCGACCACGTCGGTGCCGATCGGGGTGCCGGCCGGCAGCACCATGATGCCGTCGTGGTCGTCGCCCAGGCCCAGCTCGCGCTCGGAGCAGATCATGCCCTCGGACATGCGGCCGTAGGTCTTGCGGGCGCCGACCTCGAACCCGCCGGGCAGCACGCCGCCCGGCAGCACCACCGGGACGCGGTCGCCGACGGCGAAGTTGGTGGCGCCGCAGACGATCTCGCGCGGCGTCGGCTCGCCCACCTCGACCTTGCAGTGGCGGATCGGCTTCTTGAAGCCGGTCAGTTCCTCGATCTCCAGCACCTCGCCGACCACGACGTTCTTGACGTCGTGGCCATGGGAGGCGATGGACTCCAGCTTGAGCCCGGCGGCCGTGAGCTTGTCGGCCACCTCTTGGGCGGTGACCGCCGGGAGATCGACATACTCCCGCAGCCAGGAAAGCGGGACCCTCATCAGATCTCCATTCCGAAGGGGAGCGTGAAGCGCACGTCTCCCTCGATCATGTCGCGCATGTCCTCGGCGTTGTGGCGGAACATCAGCGTCCGCTCGATGCCCATCCCGAAGGCGAACCCGGAGTAGACCGACGGGTCGATGCCGCAGGCGACGAGCACCCGCGGGTTGACCATGCCGCAGCCGCCCCACTCGATCCAGCCCTCGCTCTTGCAGGTGCGGCAGGGCGGGTTGCCGGGCACCGCCGAGGCGCCGCGGCAGACGAAGCACTTGAGGTCCATCTCCGCGGACGGCTCGGTGAACGGGAAGTAGTTGGGCCGGAACCGGGTCGTGATGCCCTCGCCGAACATGACCTCGGCGAACCGGTCGAGCGTGCCCTTGAGGTGGGCCATGGTCAGGCCCTTGTCGACGGCCAGGCCCTCGGTCTGGTGGAAGACCGGGGTGTGGGTGGCGTCGAGCTCGTCGGTGCGGAAGGTCTTGCCGGGCGCGATCGCGTAGCACGGCACGCCGCGGTCGAGCAGGGCGCGGATCTGCAGCGGCGAGGTCTGCGTGCGCAGCACCATGCCCGAGTCGGTGGAGCCGACGAAGAACGTGTCGTGCTCGGACCTGGCGGGGTGGTCCTTGGCGATGTTGAGCGCCTCGAAGTTGAACCACTCGCCTTCGAGCTCGGGGCCCTCGGCCACCTCGTAGCCCATCGCGACGAAGGTGTCGGCGATGCGCTCCTGCAGCGTGGTCAGCGGGTGGCGGGCGCCGCGCGGGCGGCGGTCCCACGGCAGGGTGACGTCGACGGTCTCCTCGACGAGCACCCGGGCGTCGCGCTCGGCCTCGAGCTCGGCCTGGCGGGTGGCGAGCGCTTCGCCGACGGCTCTGCGGGCGGCGCCGATCCGCTTGCCGGCCTCGGCGCGGGCGGCCGGCGGCAGGGCGCCGATCTCGCGGTTGGCCAGGGCGAGCGGCGAGCGGTCGCCGGAATGTGCGAGCCTGGCCTGCTTGAGTGCGTCGAGGCTGCCGGCCGCCTTGATCGCCGCGATGGCGTCGGCCTCCATCCGGGACACCTCGTCGGCGTGCAGCGGGGTGACCTCGACCGGGTCGTAGTCAGACAAGAGTGAGCTCCGTATCCAGGGCTTGAGCGGGAAAAGTCTAGTGGCCGCCCACCGGTCCCGGCGTCACGCGAAGTCGGGCGTGCCGGTGGGCACGGTAAATCGGAACTCCGCCCCGCCCTCAGGCGCCTGCTGCACGGTGATGGTGCCGCCGTGGGCCTCCACCAGCCCCTTGACGATGAACAGGCCGAGACCGGTGCCGCCGCGCTTGCGGCTGTTTCCGCGCCAGAACTGCCTGAAGACGCGCGGGGCGACCTCGGGCCTGACGCCCTCGCCCTGATCGCGCACCGACACGGCCACTCCCCATCCCACGGACTCGATACCGATTGTCACGGTGCCTCGGCCGTGACGCACCGCGTTTTCCACCAGGTTAGCCAGGATCTGGTCAACCTTGTCCTGGTCGAGCCACATCTCGGGGAGGTCGTCGCCGACGGCGAGGCGGAAGCGGTCTTCGGGCTCGCCGGCCGCGACCCGCCCGGCGATGACGCGGCGCGCCCTGGCGGGGATGTCGACGACCTGGCGGCGCAGCTCCAGCCGGCCGGACTCGATGCGGGAGACGTCGAGCAGCTCGGTGATGAGCCGGGTGACGCGGTCGGCGTCGTTGTTGACGGTCTCGAGCATGACGAGCTTCTGCTCTTCGGTGAAGCGGCTCCACTTGGCCAGCAGCGTCGCGGTGAACCCCTTGACGCTGGTCAGCGGCGAGCGCAGCTCGTGGGCGACCGTGGAGACCAGGTCGGCGCGGCTGCGCTCCAGCCGGGCCCGGGCGCCGCCGTCGCGCAGGGTGATCGCGACCCGCTCGACGTCGCCGCACCGCTCGGGCTCGCGCACGAACCGCGCGGCCACGTACACCTCCTGGCGGCCGGGCAGGTGGAGCGGACGCTCCGGCACGCGGCTGCGGGTGCGCAGGCCGCCCTCGGGATCGAGCGCCTTCCACCAGTCGCGGCCGTCGTTGTCGCGGAACGGGAACACCTCGTTCATGTCGCGGCCGACGGCGCGCTCCGGCTTGACGCCGGTGAGCCGGGCGGCGGCGCGGTTGACCGCGAGCACGCGGCCGAACCGGTCGGCGACGACGAGGCCGTCGGGAAGATCGTCGATCGCTATCGTGCACGCGGCGGCAACCAGCCGCCCGTCGGTGTCTGCGCCGTGCACGACCTCGCCTCCTCCGCCTCCATGGCCGACAATAGCGGGTTTCCCGCCGCCTAGGGCACTCGCTGAGCCCTGGCGGAGGAGTAAAGGCACACCGCCGCGGCGGTGGCCAGATTGAGGCTCTCCGCCTGTCCGTAGATGGGCACGCGCACCACGTCGTCGGCCAGGTCGAGCACCTCTTGGGGAAGGCCCCACGCCTCGTTGCCGAAGATCCACGCGGTGGGCCCGGACAGGTCGACGTCGTCGAGCGTGTGGCTTCCCGCCCCGTCGGCCGCGAGGACGCGCAGGCCCTGCTCCTTCAGCCGGCTCACGGTCTGGGCGACCGGAGCGCCGATGGCCACGGGTACGTGGAACAGGCTACCCGCGCTGGCGCGCACGCACTTGCCGTTGTACGGATCCACGCTCGCGTCGGTGAAGATGACCGCGTCGGCGCCGGCGGCGTCGGCCGCCCGCATCACGGTGCCGGCGTTGCCCGGGTCGCGCACGTGCGCGAGAACGGCCACCAGGCGGGCGGAGCCGGGGAGCGCGTCGGCGAGCGGCACGTGCACCGGCCGGCAGACGGCGACCAGGCCCTGCGGGGTGACGGTCTGCGAGAGCTCGGCCATGACCTCGCCGCTGGCCCGGTGGACCGGGAGGCCCTGGGCGGCGGCCTCGTCGACCAGCTCGGGGTGGCGGGTCTCGGCCTCGGCGGTGGTGAACAGCTCCAGCGTGACCCCGTCCAGCTTGAGCGCCTCGCGCACCGCCTGCGGCCCCTCGGCCAGGAACTTGCGGTCCTGGTCGCGGAAGGCGCGTTTGGCGAGCCGGCGAGCCGCCTTGACCCGCGGCGACCGGACGTTGGTCAGCTCGGCTCCCGCCATCTCACTCCTGTGGGTGTGCATGGAAAAGGGCCCACCGCTCGGGTGAGCCCTTCTCTCAAAACTCGGGTCAGCCCGCGGCCGGCGCGTTCACGTTCGCCGGCAGCGCCTTCTTGGCGGCCTCGACGAGCGTGGCGAAGGTCTGGCTGTCGTTCACCGCGAGATCGGCCAGGATCTTGCGGTCCACCTCGATGTTGGCCAGGCGAAGTCCCTGGATGAGGCGGTTGTAGGTCATGCCGTTCTGACGAGCCGCGGCGTTGATCCGCTGGATCCACAGACGACGGAAGGCGCCCTTGCGGTCCTTGCGGTCCCGGTAGGCGTACGTCATCGAGTGGAGCATCTGCTCCTTGGCCTTGCGGTAGAGCCGTGACCGCTGGCCACGGTAACCGCTCGCCCGCTCGAGAACGACCTTGCGCTTCTTCTTGGCGTTGAGCGCCCGCTTCACGCGTGCCATGTTTCTTCTCCCCGGGGGTTCGCGCTACTTGGCGAGCAGCTTCTTGATCTTCTTGGTGTCGGCGTCGGAAAGGACGACCTCGTTCTTGAGACGGCGCGTCAGCTTAGACGACTTCCACTCGTTGTAGTGAGCGCGGTTGGCGCGGCGGCGCTTCACCTTGCCGGTGCCGGTGAGCCGGAACCGCTTCTTCGCACCGCTGTGCGTCTTCATCTTCGGCATGTCGCCGTCTCTCCTCATTCGGTCGTGCCGGTGGCCGGGCCGGTGGCGAGCCGACCCGGTCTTCGGCGTCTTCGTCTTGCGCTGGCTGCTCGGGGGTGTGCGGCAAGGCTAGCCCGAGCCGCGGGTCACACCTCCTGCGCGGAGGGCTCCTCACTGCCACGCTGTGCCTTGGCGGCGGCCTTCTCGGCCTTGGCCTCGGCCTTCTTCTTGTGCGGACCGATCACCATGATCATGTTACGGCCGTCCTGCTTGGGCTGGGACTCCACGAAGCCGAGCTCCTGGACGTCCTCCGCGAGCCGCTGCAGAAGCCTGAACCCCAGCTCGGGCCGGGACTGCTCACGGCCCCTGAACATGATCGTGACTTTGACCTTGTCGCCGGCCTTGAGGAACCGGACCACGTGACCCTTCTTGGTCTCGTAGTCGTGCGGGTCGATCTTCGGCCGGAGCTTGATCTCCTTGATGATCGTGTGCGCCTGATTCTTGCGCGCCTCGCGCGCCTTCATCGCGGACTCGTACTTGAACTTGCCGTAGTCCATGAGCTTGCACACGGGCGGTCGAGCCGTCGCCGCGACCTCGACGAGGTCAAGGTCGGCTTCCTGGGCGAGCTTGAGTGCGTCGTGGATGGACACGATGCCCACCTGCTCGCCGTTCGGGCCCACGAGGCGCACCTCGGGAACTCGGATACGCTCGTTGATGCGGGGCTCAGTGCTGATGGGGCCTCCTAGGTTTGCGATCCCTACGTGCTCGTCGTGCCGGGAGCTCCCGCGAAAACGCGAAAAGCCCCGCACGTCGCGCATGCGGGGCCACTGAGCTCTTCGGCGTCGTGGCCTTCAAGCTCCCCGGAGTAGTCCGGCGTGATCCTTGACCCGGCCGCCTTTCGGCCGCTCGGGTGGGAGGGAGACCTCCGCTTGCGCGTCCAGCAATGTCATGCCGGACCGATCAGAGAGCTACATTACCACAACCACGCAGCGACCTCGAATCTTCCCGAACGCGGGACCCACTCACCGCCGCCACCGCGATGGTGGTCAACCCGTTAGCGTGACCCGTCTGAGGATCTCCGCCTCGCCGGCCGCGCGCATCGCCGCCACCGGGACGTCGGACCGGCCGGTCATCAGCTCCACCTGGCGCACCGCCTGGTGGAGCAGCATCGCGAAGCCGCCCACCACGATGCCGCCCGCGGACTCGACGGCCGCGGCGGCCCGGGTCGGCCAGGGCGAGTAGACCACGTCGAACAGCGCCGGGACACCGGCCAGCCGGTCGGCGTGGGCGTCGCCGGCGACGCCCGGCAGGGTGGAGACCACCAGGTCCACCTGGGTGGCCGTGGTCAGCTTGTCGAACGTCTGCACCGCGAGCGCCACCCCGAGCCGCTCGGCCGCGCCCACCGTCTCACCCGCCCGCGCCGGGTCGCGGACCACCAGCGTGGCCTCGTACAGACCGAGATCGCGCAGCGCGGCCAGCGCGGAGCAGGCGGTGGCGCCGCCGCCCAGCACGGTCGCCGAACGCGGCGCGGGCACGCCGGCCTCGGTCAGCGCCCGCACGATGCCGTAGACGTCGGTGTTGTCGCCGTGGGCGGCGCCGCCGGCGAACACCACCGTGTTCGCCCCGCCGACCTCCACCGCGAGCTCGGACACGCTGTCGAGCAGGGGCATGACGGCCCGCTTGAGCGGCATGGTCAGCGACAGCCCGGCCCACGAGCCGGCCTCCTCCGGACCCGCGCCGCGGACCGGGCGCAGCTCGCGCAGCAAACCCGGCAGCGCCGCCTCGTCACACTCGAACGCGTCGTAGCTCCAGCCGGACAGCCCCATCTCGCGGTAGGCGGCCCGGTGCAGGTGCGGCGAGAGCGAGTGGGCGATCGGCGAGCCCATCACGGCAGCTCGCATGCACCCCCCTTTCGGTCCGCCATCATACGGGTCAGCCGCCCGCGGAGTTGCGCTCCAGCTCGGCGAGGAGCGCCTGACGCTCCGCCTCGGTGGTGGCGAACTTGGTGACGTTGCTCTTGGGGTCGGTGGCGACGAAGAACAGCCATGGCCCCTTGGCCGGGCTGAGCGCCGCCTCGATGGCGTGGTCACCGGGGTTGGCGATCGGTCCGGGCGGCAGGCCGAGGTTCTTGTAGGTGTTGTACGGAGACTTGATCTCCAGCTCGGCGCTGGTCGCCCTGGTCCGGTAGCGGCGCCAGGCGTACATGACCGTGCTGTCCATCGACAGCGTCATCTCCGGCTCGTGGTTGAGCCGGTTGTAGATGACCCTCGCGATCTTCGGCATGTCCTCGTGACGGCCCGCCTCGGCCTGGATGATGCTCGCGATGGTGATCATCTCGTGAGGCGTGTAGCCCATCTTCTTGGCGCTGGCCTCCAGGTCGACCCGCTCGGCCGTCTGGTTGAACCGCTCGACCATCTGCGTGAGCATCTCGGCCGGGGTGGCGTTCGGCCGGAAGTCGTACGTGGCGGGGAAGGCGTAGCCCTCCAGCTTGCCCTTGGCGTAGCGGGGCAGGCCGAGGTCCTCGGCGCTCTTGGCCGCGTTCTCGAACTCCTTCTGCGGCTTGCCGGTCTTCTCCGCGAGATGCTTGAAGGTGTCGGAGAGCCGCAGCCCCTCCTTGATCGTCGCCTTGGCCACGACCAGGTTCTTCGGGTCGAGCAGCTTGACCGCCTCGGCGGCGGCCATCTGCTTGCGCATCTTGTACGTGCCGGGCTGGAGTGACGCGCTCTTGCCCGCGCTGTCGATGGCGTTGGTGAAGGCCCTGGCGCTGGCGACGACGCCCTGCCGCTGCAGCTCCTCCGCCACCTCGCCGGCGCTCTGGCCGTCCTTGATCTCGATGACGACCTCGCCCGTGCCCTGACCGGTGTAGTCGTCGGGCACCAGCGCGTCGCTGACCCATCGGTAGCCGTAGTAGCCGCCACCGCCGATGATGCCGGCCAGGATGATGAACGCGAGCAGCGGGGCCAGGAAGCCACCCCGGTTGCGGCGGCGGCGCCTCCTGCGGCCCTTCCGGCCGTTCGCGCCCCGGCCGCGCCGCCGGCCCCGGCCGTCGTCGTCCTCGGCGCCGAGGAGGAAGTCCATGTCGTCGAGATCGTTCATAGGTGAGCTGGCCAATCTCCCGGCATTGCTGGCCCTGCGCCGATTGGGAGCGCCTGGCGGCGGGGGGTCACCGAGCGGATGAGGGGGATGCGCCGGTCAGACGGTGACGACCGGCCGGGGTCACTGTGGGTAGCCATGTTAGAGGATGGAAAGAGCGTGTGTGTCCCGGCTCGGGAGCGGCGCCAGAACGGTCCGGCGTTCTCCTGAGCTGCGGTGAGCGGCCCGGTGAGCATCAGTTCATCCCGAGTTTCTCGTTCAGCTCTATCCGGTATCTCACGAACTCGCTCTCTTTGTAGGTGAATTTGGTGATTCTATGCACCTGAGGCTGGCCACCAAACCTGCCTCCCCGGCTCGCCGCCGTCCGCCCGCTGTCTGGCGTGCGGGCTCGCAGGTCACGCAGCGTGACGGATTCACGCCGGTACGGGACTTCCGTTCCGGTGTGAACGTGCCCGCCCACTTTAGCGATCTTCACCGGCACCATTGTCTTTCCCGGTGATACGTACGCGCCCCCTCCAGCGGATGCCCGTTTCTCCCCAAGACCCGCCCATCCCGCCTCTGCCCGAGCCTGCCGGCTCCTTCACCGCCGTACGAGGCTGCTGAGGGAAACCGGGGCCTTCTTCCCGCCGTACGAGCGTGCTCTGGGGGATGCCGGCCGGGGAGGCGGACGCGAGGTCATCCGCACGCCCGCGATCCCCACCGGCCCGCCGACGTCGCTCCCTGCCTTCTGTGCCTGGCGACATCGGCGAGGTGCCCGTGCGCGAGGTCTTGGCCTGGCTGACTACGAGGACTTGTCCGGCATGCCTTGGCCAGGCGGTCTGCGGGAGCTGTCCCCCGTGGCCTGGCGTGTCGTACCGCAGAGGTTGCCCGCCGGGGCCGGCGACCGAGATCACGTGCGGCGAGGCACTGCCGCATCCCACCTGAGCCGCCCGCCGCCCGGAGCCCGACGGCGGCGACTCGCGGTCCACGCCCGGCACCGGCGGGACGCCGTGGAGGGCCGGAGCCTCGGAGTGGTGGGCGCGCTCACCGCTGCCCGCCTGACGGACGGCCTGCCACTGCCCAGCCGAGGCCCGACCCTTGTGTCGGCGGCCAGACCGAGATCCGGCGACGGGAAGGTGATGAGGTGCGGTAAGCAGGCATGGCCTCAGTCCCGCGACGGGCGAGTGATCCGATGCGGTGAGCGCACGCAGCCCCGGCCGGGCGAAGGGCGAGCGGTGAGACGTCGCGAGCGAACGCCGCCACGGCCCGGCGACGGTCGAGTGATGTGCAGCCAGCCCACGCAGACACAGCCCGGCGAAGGGCTGCGGGTGGGACGCGGTGAGCGAACGCGGCCACAGCCCGGCGGCGGGAGGGTGATGAGGTGCGGCGAGCACACGCAGCCCCGGCCCGGAGAAGGGCGGACGGCCGGATGCCGTAAGCGAGTATGGCCAAGGCCCGGTGAAGGGCTGGGGGTGTGACGCGGCGAGCGCGTGCGGCCACGGCCCGGCGACGGGGTGGGGGTGAGGTGCGGTTGGTAGGGGTGGCCGGTGGCCGGTCATGAGGTGGGGGCGTCGGGCGGGGTGACCGGGTGGCCGGGTGCCCTTTCGGTGGCGCGTTCGGAGTCGAGGGCGTCCTGGAGCAGCACCACGGCCGCCGCCTGGTCGATGACGCCGCGCTGCTTCTTGGCCCGTACGCCGCTGGCGCGCAGCCCGTGCTGGGCGGCGACCGTGGTCAGCCGCTCGTCGAAGAGCCGGACCGGCGTCGGGGCCAGCCGCGCCGCGAGCAGCACGGCGAACTCGCGGGCCAGCGTCGCCGCGGGGCCCTGACGCCCGGACAGCGACTTGGGCAGCCCCACGACCACCTCGATCGCCTCGTACTCGTCGGCGATCGCGGCGATGCGGTCGAGGTCGCCCTTGCCGCGCTGGACGGTCTCCACCGGCGTGGCGAGCATCCCCGATGGGTCGCTGCGCGCCACGCCGATGCGAACCGACCCGACGTCGACGCCGAGCCGTGTGCCGAACCTCATGTCAGCCGAGTTGCTCCGTGATGGTCTGCTCGACGAGCCGCAGGGCGTCGCCGATCGCCTCGGGACGGCTGCCGCCGCCCTGCGCGACGTCGTCCTTGCCGCCACCGCCGCCGCCCAGGGCCTTGGCCGCGACGCCGACCAGCCGTCCGGCCTTCAGCCCGCGCTCGCGTCCCGTTTCGTTCACCGCCGCGACCACCACGGGCCGGTCGGCGGGGACGCCCGCGACGACGATCACCGCCGGCCTGTCGGCCGGGAACCTGCCCCGCACGTCCAGCGCGAGCTTACGCAGATCGTCGGCGACGGTGCCATCAGGCGCGCGGTGTGTCACGACGGAGACACCGCCCAGGTCGGCCGCCTTGGCGGCGAGCTCGCCCGCCACCGCCAGCACCTGGGCCGAGCGGAGCTTCTCCAGCTCCTTCTCCGCCGTGCGGAGGCGGGTGACGATGCCCTCGATGCGCTCGGGCAGCTCCTCGCGGCGCGCCTTGAGCTGCTCGGTGAGCTGCGAGACCAGCACGCTCTCGCGCGCCAGGTAGCGGAACGCGTCGATGCCGACCAGGGCCTCGACCCGGCGCACGCCCGCGCCGATGGACTGCTCGCCCAGCACCTTGACCAGGCCGAGCTGGCCGGAGCTGTGGACGTGGGTGCCGCCGCAGAGCTCGCGGGAGTAGTCGCCGATCTCGACCACCCGGACCTCGTCGCCGTACTTCTCGCCGAACAGCGCCAGCGCGCCCATCGCCCTGGCCTCGGTCTGCGAGGTGTAGAAGGCGTTGACCTTGAGGTCGTTGACCAGGATCGCGTTGACCTCGTCCTCCACGTCGCGCAGCACGCTCGGCGGGACCGCGCCGGTGGCGGTGAAGTCGAAGCGGAAGCGGCCGGGCGAGTTCTCGGATCCGGCCTGGGCCGCCGACTCGCCGAGCGCGTTCTTGAAGCCGCGGTGGACCATGTGGGTGGCGCTGTGGCTGCGCGAGATCGCGCGCCGCCGCTCCAGGTCGATCTCCGCGTGCGCGTCGTCGCCCGCCTTGAGCTCGCCGCTGCGGATCTTGCCGCGGTGCACGACGAGGCCGGCGAGGGGCGACTGCACGTCGAGGATCTCGACCTCGGCGCCGGAGGTGCGGATGACGCCCTGGTCGGCGAGCTGGCCGCCGCCCTCGGCGTAGAACGGGGTGCGGCCGAGCACGACCTCGACGGTCGTGCCGGCGCCCGCCGCGGGGACGGACACGCCGTCGACGATGACGCCGACGACGGTGGTGTCGGTCACGGTCTCGTCGTAGCCGAGGAACTCGACCTTGCCCGCCTTCTCCAGGAGCTGGCCGAAGACGGAGATGTCGGCGTTGCCGATCTTCTTCGCCGCCGCGTCGGCCTTGGCGCGCTCGCGCTGCTCCTTCATGAGGCGGCGGAAGCCCTCCTCGTCGACCTGGAGCCCCTGCTCGGCCGCCATCTCGAGCGTGAGGTCGATCGGGAAGCCGTAGGTGTCGTGGAGCTGGAAGGCCTGCTCGCCGGAGAGCGTGGTGTCCTTCTTGCGCTTGGTCTCCTCGACGGCCACGTCGAAGATCGCGGTGCCGGTGCGGAGGGTGCCGAGGAACGACGCCTCCTCGGCGTCGATGACCGCGTGGATCTGCGGCGCGTCGGTCTTGAGCTCGGAATACTGCTCGCCCATGACGTTGATCGCCACGTCGGTGAGGACGTGCATGAGCCGCTGGTCGCCGGAGCCGAGCAGGCGCAGGTTGCGGACCGTACGGCGCAGCAGACGGCGCAGGACGTAGCCGCGGCCCTCGTTGCCGGGCATGACGCCGTCGGCCACCAGCATGGTGCCGGCCCGCACGTGGTCGGCGATGACCCGCAGGCTCACGTCGGTGCGCGGATCGCGGCCGTAGGCGGTGCCGGTGAGCTCGGCGGCCTTGTCGAGGATCTTGTAGGTGGTGTCGATCTCGTAGATGTTGTCGACGCCCTGCAGGATCGCGGCCATGCGCTCCAGGCCCATGCCGGTGTCGATGTTCTTGCTGGGCAGCTCGCCGAGGACGTCGAAGTCGACCTTGGAGCGGACCTCGCCGAGCTGGTACTGCATGAACACGAGGTTCCAGACCTCGAGGTAGCGGTCCTCGTCGGCGACCGGGCCGCCCTCGCGGCCGTACTCGGGGCCGCGGTCGTAGTAGATCTCCGAGCAGGGGCCGCCGGGACCCGGCACGCCCATGTGCCAGTAGTTGTCCTCCAGGCCGCGCCGCTGGATGCGGTCGGCGGGCAGGCCGACCTTGTTGTGCCAGATGTCGAACGCCTCGTCGTCGTCCTGGTAGACCGTCGCCCAGAGCCGGTCCTCGGGGAAGCCGAAGCCGCCCTCGGACTCGGGCTTGGTGAGCAGCTCCCAGGCGTACGGGATCACATCGGCCTTGAAGTAGTCGCCGATGGAGAAGTTGCCGAGCATCTGGAAGAACGTCGCGTGGCGGGTCGTCTTGCCGACCTCGTCGATGTCGGGGGTGCGCACGCACTTCTGGGCGGTGGCGAGCCGTGACGCCGGAGGCTTGCGCTGCCCCAGGAAGTACGGCTTGAACGGCACCATACCCGCGTTGACCAGGAGAAGCGTCGGGTCCTCAGCGATCAGGCTGGCCGAGGGCACTACTTTGTGCCCACGCTCCTCGAAGAAGCGCAGGAAGCGGCGCGCGATCTCTGCCGACTCCATGGTGGCCATCCTTTGCGTTAGTCGTTGTGGTCAGGGTTGTCGAGGCCGAAACGGGCCCGCAACTCGATTTCGCGGCCGGCGGCCTCGCCGAGCGCGTCAGAGGTAAAGTCTCTCACCTGTTCGACCATGCCTGCCGCATTGTGCACGGTCCTGCGCGCGACGTGGTTGGGGTGGAGCGCCTGCAGCTTGCGCATCACCCACAGGGACAGGAACGCGCCGAGCGAGACGTAGAACAGCCGCCTGATCATCGCCGCCGCCCCGTCCGGCGCGGCTTGCGGGCCTCGATGGCCCGGCGCACGCCGTAGCTGAGCGACGAGACCTTGATCAGCGGGCCGGTGAAGACGGTCTGGGTGACGGCGCTGAGCCGGGCGGCGTGGCCGCTCACCTGCTTGACGTCCCTGGCGATGGCTTCGACGGCGACGAGCTGCCGGTTGGTCTCGTTGACGGTGAGGCTCATGTCGTCGAGCAGCGGCGTCAGGCGTGCGTTCAGCTCGGAGACCGCCTTGGTCGTCTCGGTGAGCAGCCTGGCGAGTTTGACGAGCACCATGACGAGAACGCAGACCAGGACCACCCAGCCCGTGGCTGCGATGAGCCCGGCGACCTCTCCAGCGGTAAGCATCCGCGCATCTCCCTCGTACGCTGGGCCGGAATCCCAAGACCCTATCGCGTCCGGCGGACAGGGGCGGTGAGGACGGCGGCTGTGATCATGCGGCGAGCCGCTCCTGGGGTACGGGTCACGCTACCGGTGACGAGGCGGCGCGGGCCGCCGGGAGGCCGGATCGTCACGGGACGCGGGCGTAGGCGCGGGCCGGGTTGGCGCCCGAGGCGGTGCGGGGCGGAACGGCGGTGAAGAAGGCGCCGGTGGGCGGCAGGGTGTCCAGGCCGGTGAGGGATTCGGCGACGGGGATGCCCGCCTCCAGAAGGATCTTCCTCGGCGCGCCGAGGGTGGGGGCGTCGGTGGCGACCAGGGCGGCGCCCTGCGCCGCGAGCCGGTGGGCCGCGGCCTCGGTCAGGCCCTCGGCGTCCTGGGTCTGCAGGAGGACGGCGTGGCCGCGGACGGTGAACGGGGCCAGGGCGCCGACGTCGATCGCCGTCCAGCCGGCCCCCGAGACGCGCACGACGACGGCGGGAAGCTCGACCGTGCGGTCCAGGACTCCGGGGGGTGCGGGGATCTCCAGGCGGGTGGCGGAGGTGTCGAGCGGCAGGACGCGGCCGCGGGCGGCCGGGTCGGCGGCGGCGCGGTCGCTGGGCCCGCCCCGGGTGCCCTTGTGCGGCTCGGCGAAGACGCGCACGTTGGCGAGCTCGACCGTGTCGGTCATCAGCAGCCCGAGCGAGGCCACGAAGAGGGCGGCGATCTCGTCCTCGGTGACGTCCGGCGCGGGCACGTCGACCCGGAAGTCGTGGACGGTCAGGTCTCCCCCGTTGCCGAAGGTGATGGAGGCGTCGAAGGCGGCGCGGTGGTCGGTCATGGCGAGGACCTCGGAGGGCGGAGGCGGCGGGCGGCGGGCGGGGAGGTCACGACGAGGAGCCGCGGAGGAAGTCGCGGATCCTGGCCCAACGGTCGGCGACCGGGGCCTCGGCGCCGTGGCGGGTCGGCTCGTAGTAGCGCCGGTCGCGGATCTGCTCGGGCGCGTAGTCCTGGCGGACGAGGCCGTGGTCGAAGTCGTGCGGGTACTTGTAGTCCTCGCCGTGGCCGAGCTTGGCCGCGCCGGGGTAGTGGGCGTCGCGCAGGTGGCCGGGCACCTGGCCGATGAGGCCGCGCCGGACGTCGCCGACGGCGGCCCCGATGGCCTTCACCACGGCGTTGGACTTGGGCGCGAGCGCGCAGTGGATGACCGCGTGCGCGAGGTTGATCTGGCCTTCCGGCAGGCCGATGAGCTGCACCGCCTGGGCGACGGCGACCGCGGTCTGCAGGCAGGTGGGGTCGGCCATGCCGACGTCCTCGGAGGCGAAGATGACGATGCGGCGGGCGATGAAGCGCGGGTCCTCGCCCGCCTCGATCATGCGGGCCAGGTAGTGGAGCGCGGCGTCGGCGTCGGAGCCGCGCATCGACTTGATGAACGCGCTGATCACGTCGTAGTGCTGGTCGCCCTGCCGGTCGTAGCGGACGGCCGCCTTGTCGACGGCCTTCGCGACCACCTCGACCGTGATGTCGTCGGACAGCAGGGCGGCGGCTTCGAGATAGGTCAGCGACCTGCGCGCGTCGCCGCCGGCGAGCCTGACCAGCTGGTCGAGCGCCTCAGGGGCGAGGGTGGCGCGCCCGCCGAGCCCGCGCTCGTCGGAGACGGCCCGCTCCAGCACCGCGCGGACGTCGTCCTCGTCGAGCGACTCCAGCGTGAGCAGCAGCGAGCGTGACAGCAGCGGCGAGATGACGGAGAAGAACGGGTTTTCCGTGGTGGCGCCGATGAAGGTGACCCAGCGGTTCTCCACGGCGGGCAGCAACGCGTCCTGCTGGGCCTTGTTGAAGCGGTGCACCTCGTCGACGAAGAGCACGGTCTGACGGCCGGACATGCCCAGCTCGCGGCGGGCGGCCTCGATGGCGGCGCGGACGTCCTTGACGCCGGCCGAGACGGCGGAGATCTCCACGAAGCGGCGCTTGGTCACGTTGGACACGACGTAGGCCAGGGTGGTCTTGCCGGTGCCGGGAGGGCCCCACAGGAACAGCGACATCGGCGCCTCGCTCTCGACCAGCCGCCGCAGGGGCGTGCCGGGGCCGAGCAAGTGGCGCTGGCCGATCACCTCGTCGAGTGTGCGCGGGCGCATGCGCACGGCCAGGGGCTGCGGCGTCGCCTCCTCGGCCGCCGAATCGAACAAGCTCTCCACATCCGCGAGATTACAGCTCCCACACCGCTCTCGCGCCCGAGTCCCCCGACCGGAAGACGTAGTAGCCGGCCACCGCGGCCAGCGCCACGGCCAGGCCGGACAGCGCCAGCGTGCCGGCCTTGCCGAAGCGATCGCCCCGTGCGGCGTGGACCAGGACGAGCGACACCAGCCCGAGGCCGGCGACCGACAGCAGCAGGGGGACGGCGTACGTCTCGTGGTCGCCGATCCGCCGTCCGAGCTCGCCCTCGGCGGTGGCGAAGCGGGCGGCCTTCAGGCTCTGCCCGCTCTGCCAGGCGGCGAAGACGGCGGCGGGGGCGGCGAGTGAGAGCAGCACCACGGCCCACCCGGTTGCGGCCCGCCAGCGGGGCACGAGGGCGTAAGCTACGGCGACCGCCACGAGCAACGGCGTCAGCACGACAGCGAAGTGCACCACCAGGGGATGTGCGGGGAGGCCGAGAACCTCATCGAACATGGGGGCTCCTTAGTTCTCTTTTCAACTACGGGTCCCGCACCGATATGGTTCCCGCCCATCCAGCCCCAGAGGTGGGATTCCGCCACTTACGTCCAGCACATTCAAGGGCCGGTAGCATTCGCGGAGTTATTTGGTCATGTGTAAGCAAAGATGGAGGACATACCGGTGAGCGGCGACGACGACGACCGCCAGAGCGACCTGGCACGTCAGCACAAGGAGCGGCAGCAGCAGCGCGCCGCCGAGCAGTCGTCCAAGGCGAAGCGCAACACCCTCATCGGCGCGGGTGTGGCCGTCGCTGTGGTGGCCGGTGGCATCTTCGCAGTGACGACGCTGGTCAACGACAACGCATCGGGCACACCGGCGGCCGCGCAGGCCTCGGCGTCGGCCACCCCCACGGAGGAGCCGGTCACGGCCCTGCCGACGCCGACCCAGACGGGCCCGGTGACGTGCGAGTACAAGCGTGACACGTCCGGCGTGCCGATGAAGTACGTGGGCATGCCGCCGAAGAAGCCGAACATGAAGCTGTCGAAGATGACGGTCACCACCAACCACGGTGACATCGTCATCGAGGTCGACCCCAAGCTCACGCCGTGCTCGGTGAACTCGATGGCGTTCCTGGCCAAGAAGGGCTTCTACGACAACACCAAGTGCCACCGCCTGGTGACGCCCGAGGTGTCGGGGCTCTTCCTGCTGCAGTGCGGCGACCCGAAGGCCAAGGCCGACGGCAAGAACCCGACCGACGGCCAGGGCACGGCCGGCTACGTGTACCGCGACGAGGCCGTGGGCGTGGTCCCGTACGCCAGGGGCGTGGTGTTCCTGACCCAGCCGCTGGACGCGGCGGGGCAGAACAGCAGCCAGTTCGCCATCTCGCTGTCGGACGAGAACGCCCAGATCGACTCGGTGTACTCGGTGCTCGGCATGGTGACCTCCGGCCTGGAGATCATCGAGAAGGTGGCCGAGGACGGCGTGCTCGTCCACGAGGACGACATCACCGGCGACGGCGGCGCCACCGCCCCCAAGACGCCGATCATCATCAAGAAGGTCAAGCTCTCGTAAGACGGGACGATACGGAAACGGCAGGCGCCTTGACGAGCGCCTGCCGTTTCACATGTCAGGCCTCGGCCTTGGGCCGGGCGTCGACGCCCGCCTCCTTGCGCTGCCCGGCCGTGATGGGCGTGGGCGCGCCGGTGAGCGGGTCGAAGCCGGAGGCCGTCTTCGGGAACGCGATCACGTCGCGGATCGAGTCGCCGGACGACAGCAGCATGCAGATGCGGTCCCAGCCGTAGGCGATGCCGCCATGCGGGGGCGGGCCGTACTTGAACGCCTCCAGCAGGAAGCCGAACTTGCTCTCGGCCTCCTCCTTGGAGATGCCGAGCACGTCGAAGACGCGCTGCTGCATCTCGGCGCGGTGGATACGGATCGAGCCGCCGCCGATCTCCATGCCGTTGCAGACCATGTCGTAGGCGTAGGCGAGCGCCTCGCCCGGATGGTCCTGGAAGTTGTCGGCCCACTCCGGCTTCGGGCCGGTGAAGGGGTGGTGGACCGCGGTCCAGCCGCCCTCGCCGTCCTCCTCGAACATGGGCGCGTCGACGACCCACAGGAACGACCACTGCGACTCGTCGATGAGCCCGCAGCGCCGGCCGATCTCCAGGCGGGCGGCGCCCAGCAGGTCGCGGGCGGCGTTGCGGGCGCCGGCGGCGAAGAACACCGCGTCGCCGGGGGCGGCGCCCACCTTGTCGGCCAGGCCGGAGATCTCCTGCTCGGAGAGGTTCTTGGCGACCGGGCCGCCGAGCGTGCCGTCTTCCTGGACCAGGACGTAGGCCAGGCCCTTGGCGCCGCGGCTGCGCGCCCACTCCTGCCAGCCGTCGAGCTCCTTGCGCGTCTGGGAGCCGCCGCCCGGCATGACGACCGCGCCCACGTGGTCGGCCTGGAAGACGCGGAAGGAGGTGCCGGAGAAGTAGTCGGTCATGTCGACGAGCTCCTGGCCGAAGCGCAGGTCGGGCTTGTCGGAGCCGTAGCGGGCCATCGCGTCGGCGTAGGTCATGCGGGGCAGCGGCATGGGGATGTCGTAGCCGAGGATCTCCCGCCACAACCGGGCGACGAGCTTCTCGCCGACCTCGATGACGTCCTCCTGGTCGACGAAGGACATCTCGATGTCGATCTGGGTGAACTCCGGCTGCCGGTCGGCGCGCAGGTCCTCGTCGCGGTAGCACTTGGCGAGCTGGTAGTAGCGCTCCAGACCGGCCACCTGGAGCAGCTGCTTGAACAGCTGCGGCGACTGGGGCAGGGCGTACCAGTTGCCCGGCTGGAGCCGGACGGGCACCAGGAAGTCGCGGGCGCCCTCGGGCGTGGAGCGGGTCAGCGTCGGCGTCTCGACGTAGACGAAGCCGAGCTCGTTCATCACCTCGTTGGCGAGGTAGGTCGCCTTGGAGCGCACCCGCATCGCCTCGGCCACCTGCTGGCGGCGGATGTCGAGGTAGCGGTACTTCAGCCGGGCCTCCTCGGAGACGCCCACGCCGCCCTCGATGGGGAACGGCAGCGGCGCCGACTCGCTGAGCACCTCGACCGTGTCGGCCACGACCTCGACCGCGCCGGTGGGCAGGTCGGGGTTCTCGTTGCCCTCGGGGCGCACGCGGACCTGCCCGACCACCTTCACGCAGTATTCGGCGCGCAGGTCGTGGGCGTGGTCCTCCTCGCGGAAAACCACCTGCGCCGAGCCGGAGGCGTCGCGCAGGTCGATGAAGACCACGCCGCCGTGGTCACGGCGGCGGGCCACCCATCCTGCGAGCGTCACCTGCTGCCCGGCGTGCTCCTCGCGGAGCGACCCGGCCGTATGCGTGCGGATCACTGCACTTTCCCCTTCAAGACGTCCACGACCTGGGCCAGCGGCACCTCGGTCTGCTCAGCGGTGGTCAGGTCCTTCACTTGCACGGCTTGCGCCGCGAGGTCACGCCCGCCCAGGATCAGCGCGTAGCGGGCCCCCGAGCGGTCGGCGCCCTTCATCGCTCCCTTGAGCCCCTTGCCGCCGAAGGCCATGTCGGCGCGCACGCCGGCCTCGCGCAGCTCGGCCACGAGCAGGAACATCCGGCGGCGGGCGTCGTCACCCAGCGCGACACCGTACACCTGGACGCCGTCGGGCGCGGCATCGCCGAGCAGACCCTCGGACTCCATGGCCAGGATCGTGCGGTCGACGCCGAGCGCCCAGCCGACGCTGGGCAGCGGCGGGCCGCCGAGCATCTCGCTGAGCCCGTCGTAGCGGCCGCCGCCGCCGATCGCCGACTGCGAGCCGAGCCCGCCGTGGACGAACTCGAACGTGGTGCGCGTGTAGTAGTCGAGCCCGCGCACCAGCCGCGGGTCGTCCTCGTACGGGACGCCTGCGGCCTTCAGCAGGCCGCGGACCTCCTCGTGGTAGGCATTGCAGGCGGCGCAGAGGTGGTCGACCACCAGGGGCGCGCCGCCGAGCTGGGCCTGGACCTCGGGGCGCTTGTCGTCGAGCACGCGCAGCGGGTTGATCTCGATGCGGGCCCGCGTCTCCTCGTCCAGGTCGAGCCCGCGCAGGAACTCCTGCAGCGCGGCGCGGTAGGCGGGGCGGCAGGCCTTGTCGCCGAGCGAGTTGAGCAGCAGCGTGTACGCGCGCAGGCCGAGCGCGGCGAAGCCCCGGGCGGCGAGCACGATCAGCTCGGCGTCGAGCGCCGGGTCCTCGGCGCCCAGCGCCTCCGCGCCCACCTGCCAGAAGTGGCGGTAGCGGCCCTTCTGGGCGCGCTCGTAGCGGAACTGGCTCCCCGAGTACCACAGTTTCACCGGCAGCTGGCCGTTGTGCAGACCGTGCTGGAGCACGGCGCGCACCACCGACGCCGTGCCCTCCGGGCGCAGCGTCAGCGAGCGGCCCTTCTTGTCGGGGAAGGTGTACATCTCCTTGGAGACGATGTCGGTCGACTCGCCCACTCCCCTGGCGAACAGCTGGGTGTCTTCGAAGACCGGCGTCTCGACGTAGCCGTAACCCGCGCGCCTGGCCGGGGCGACGAGCGCCTCACGGACGGCGAGCACCTGCTCGGAGCGGGGCGGCAGCCAGTCGAAGGTGCCTTTCGGTGCTTGGAAGGTCATCAGATTCCTCTTGTGGGACCGGCGTGCGGCGCGGCCTCCTTGAGATAAGGATTGGTGGCGCGCTCGCGGCCGATCGTGGTCTGTGGTCCATGGCCCGGCAGGACGACCGTATCGTCAGACAGCGGCAGGCACTTGGCAGCAAGGCTGCGCAGGATCGTCGGATAGTCTCCGCCCGGCAGGTCGGTGCGGCCGATGGAGCCGGCGAACAACAGGTCTCCGGAGAACATCACGCCGCGGCCCGCGTCTCCCCTGAAGCTCACCGACCCCCTGGTATGGCCGGGCGTGTGGTCGACGACCAGCTCCATGCCCGCCAGCTCCAGCGTGGCGCCGTCGGTCAGCTCGCGCACGTCGTCGGGCTCGCTGAGCGTGAGGTCGCCGAAGAGCGAGGAGCTCGTGGCCGACCAGCCCGCCGCCGGGTCGCTGAGCAGATGGCGGTCCTCGGGGTGGATCCAGGCAGGAACGTTTCGCGCGCCGCACACGGGGGCGACCGACCAGACGTGGTCGAGGTGGCCGTGGGTCAGCAGGACCGCGACCGGCTTGAGCCGGTGCTCACGCAACAGCTCGTCGACCCCCTCGACAGCATCCTGACCAGGGTCTATGATCACGCACTCCTCGCCTTCCGCGGGCGCGATGACGTAACAATTGGTCTGGAAGGCCCCTGCGGGGAAGCCGGCGATGAGCATCTGCCTCAGCTGATCTCGTCAAAAAAGCCAATGGGAATGTAACCGAAGGGTACCGGTGCGGGTCGCCGGGCTGCGAATCATCGGTCATTGGCCGATACGATTCGCCCACCTCAGTTGATTGACTACGGGAGGCAAAGCGGTGTCCACGGGCAGGGACCGGCAGAAGCAGCTGGCACGCGAGCACTACGAGCGCCAACAGCAGCGGCGGGTCGAACGCGAGCAGCGCAACAAGCGCATGGCGATCATCGGGTCCACCGTGGGCGTCGTCGTCGTGGTCGGCGGCATCGTGGCCGCGGTCGCCCTGCTGGGCGGCGGCGACGAGCCGACCGAGGCGGCCGCCTCGCCGACGCCCGAGGCCAGCGCCTCCACCGCGGCGGCCCCGCAGCCGAAGCCGTACGACCCGAAGACGGGCACCTGCGGCTACGTCCCCGACACCGGCGAGGGCAAGGTCAAGGACGTCGGCACGCCTCCGGCGGAGGTGAAGGTGAAGCCCGCCAAGAAGACGATGACGATGAAGACCGGTCTGGGCGACATCGTGGTCGAGCTCGACAACGCCAAGGCGCCGTGCACGGTCAACTCGCTGCAGTTCCTGGCGAAGAAGGGCTACTACGACGGCAGCAAGTGCCACCGGCTCGGCAACGACCAGTTCCCGATGCTGCAGTGCGGCGACCCGACCGCCGCGGCCGACGGCAAGAGCCCTCAGGACGGCATGGGCGGCCCCGGCTACGTGATGGTGGAGGAGAACCTCGAAGGCGCCTCCTACAAGCGGGGCGTGATGGCGATGGCCAAGACGGCCCGGCCGGGCAGCACGGGCAGCCAGTTCTTCCTGGTGTACGGCGATATCCAGCTCGACCCGCTTTACACGCCGGTGGGTACGATCACGAAGGGGCTCGACATCCTGGACAAGGTGAACAAGGCGGGTGCCATCGCCGGTTCGGGCGACGGCACCGGAGCGCCGAAGGAAACCGTCGAAATCAAAGACGTGACAATCAGTGGCAAGAGCTGACGTAATACAAACTAGGGACAAACAGTCCCGAAGGGTCTGATGGAAAGTGCGGGAGGACACGGTGAGCACCGACCCGTGGGGCCGGGTAGACGACGACGGCACCGTCTACGTGCGAACGGCTGAGGGAGAGCGGGCCGTCGGGTCCTGGCAGGCCGGTGAACCCGAAGAGGCGCTGGCCTACTTCCATCGCAAGTACGACGAGCTGGCGGGTCAGGTACAACTGCTTGAGCAGCGCGTGCGCGGCACCGACCTGGCCCCGGCTCAGGCCGAGGCGAGCATCGCCAAGCTGCGCGAGGCCGTGGCCGACGCGCACGCCATCGGTGACCTCGGCGCGCTCACGGCCCGTCTCGACGGGCTGACCGCGCTCGTCGCGCAGCGCCGCGAGGAGCTGAAGGCGGCCCGCGAGGCCGCCCGCGCCGAGGCCAAGGCCGTCAAGGAGCGGATCGTCGCCGAGGCCGAGCGCATCGCCGAGGAGACCACCCACTGGAAGTCCGGCGGCGAGCGGCTGCGCCAGCTCGTCGAGGAGTGGAAGGCCGCCGACCGGATCGACAGGGTGACGGAGGCGCAGCTGTGGAAGCGGCTGTCGACCGCACGCACCGCCTTCGCCAAGCGCCGCAAGGCATACTTCGCCACGCTCGACGAGCAGCGCGAGGGCGTGCGGGCCGCCAAGGAGGCCATCGTCGCCGAGGCCGAGGCGATCGCCGACTCCAGCGACTGGGGGCCGACCGCGGCCGCCTACCGCGACCTGATGCAGCGCTGGAAGAGCGCCGGTCGGGCGTCCAGAGAGGTCGAGGACGAGCTGTGGGGGCGTTTCAAGGCCGCCCAGGACCAGTTCTTCCAGGCCCGCTCCGCGGTGTTCGCCGAGCGCGACGCCTCGCTCGCCGCCAACGCGCAGGTGAAGGAGGAGCTGCTGATCGAGGCCGAGAAGCTGCTCCCCGTCACCGACGTGCGCACCGCCCGGGGCCAGCTCCGCCACATCCTGGAGCGCTGGGAGGCGGCGGGCCCGGTGCCCCGCGAGCATCGGGACCGTCTGGAGGGCGGGCTGCGCAAGGTGGACGAGGCCGTCCGCAAGGCCGAGGACGCCGAGTGGAAGCGGTCCAACCCCGAGGCCAGGGCCCGCGCCCAGAGCACCGTCGACCAGCTCCGCACCTCCATCGAGCAGTTGGAGAAGCGCCTGGCGAAGGCGGAGACGGCCGGCCGCGCCAAGGACGTCAAGGAGGCGGAGGAGGCGATCACCGCCCGCCGCGCCTGGCTGGAGGAGGCCGAGCGCACGCTCGCCGAGTTCAGCTGACCTCCCCCGCCCCGCGCGAGCACCGCCCACCGCCCGCGCGGGGCACCGCCACGACCGGAAGCCCCTCCCCCACCACGGCTGGAAGTGGCCCAGCCCTCGCGGGACACACCTGCGGGTCACGCCGCAGCCCGGTAACGCGCCTGCCCGCACGGGGACAGCCCTGTGAATCACCCCCGCGCTCGGAACCGCCCGCGCGGGACAGCGCGCTCGGAAGTGGTCTCGATCATGGCGGGGTCCGTTGGCTATCGTGGCGGCCATGGATCCCCTGAGCGATGCCCGCGCCCTGGTCGCCGAGCTGTTCCCGCAGGCGTGGTGTGCCCTGCTCGGCGGCAGTGTGACGGCCGGGCGCCGGACCCCCACCTCCGACCTCGACATCGTGGTCGTCGTCGAAGGGCTCGCGGAGCCGTACCGGGAGTCCCTGCGCTGGCACGACTGGCCGGTCGACCTGCTGGCGCACAGCCGGACCAGCCTGGACGTGTGGCTGGAGCGCGACTTCGGCGGGCGGCAGCCCGTGCTGGCCAGGCTCTGCGCCGAGGGGGTCGTGCTGACCGACCGGAGCGCGGGAGAGCTGGAACGGCTCAGGGACGAGCTGAGAGGACGCCTCGCGGCCGGCCCCGGCGCCGTCCGGAAGCCCGCGCTCGACCGGGCCCGTTACGTGCTCTCCGACCTGCTGGACGACCTGACCGGGGCGACCGACCCGGGTGAGCTGGCGTTCACCGGGTGGAGCGTCATCCAGGAGACCGCCCTGCTGGCGCTGTCGCTGGACGAGCGGTGGCAGGGCAGCGGGAAGTGGCTGCTGCGCGAGCTGCGCGCGTACGACCCGGAGCTGGCCGCGGCGCTGCTGAAGGCGCGGGAGACGCCGGACGAGCTGGCCGAGGTGGCCGGGCGGGTGCTGGAGCGCGCCGGAGGACGCCTGTGGGAGGGCTACCGGGTGACCGGCGACGTCTTCCACCGCCCGCTGCGGCACGTCACCCCGGACGGCCTGTCGGAGGCGACGGTGCAGAGCGCGGGCATGCGGCGCCTGGCCGCCGTCAGCGACGCCACCACCGGGTCGCGGCGGCTGTGGATGGGCCAGACGCACGTGCCGCCCTCGACCCACTCCGCCGACCACCACCACGGCGAGTCGGAGACGGCGATCTACGTGGTGAGCGGGACCCCGGTGTTCGTCTTCCTCGACGGCGACCGGGAGCGGCGGATCGAGACCGGGCCGGGCGACTACGTGTTCGTGCCGCCGTTCGTCCCGCACCGCGAGGAGAACCCCGACCCCGACACGGAGGCGGTCGTGGTCATCGCCCGCAGCACGCAGGAGGCCATCGTGGTCGACCTGCCGGACCTGCGGATGCGCTGACCGCCTCGGTCAGCTGCCGGCGCCGCTGACCCGGTAGACGTCGTAGACGCCCTGGATGCCCCGCACCGCCCTCAGGACGTGGCCCAGGTGCTTCGGATCGCCCATCTCGAAGGTGAACTTGCTGACGGCCACCCGGTCGCGGGAGGTCGTCACGGACGCGCTGAGGATGTTGACGTGCTGGTCGGAGAGCGTACGGGTGACGTCGGACAGCAGCCTGGGCCGGTCGAGCGCCTCCACCTGGATGGCCACCAGGAACACGCTGTCGTCGCCCGGCGACCAGCTGACCTCCACCAGCCGGTCGGGCTGCGACCTGAGCTGCTGGATGTTGGTGCAGTCGGAGCGGTGGACCGAGACGCCGTGACCGCGGGTGACGAAGCCGACGATCTCGTCGCCCGGCACGGGGGTGCAGCACTTGGAGAGCCGGACCCACACGTCGGCGTCGCCCGCCACCACCACGCCGGCGCCGCCACCGCCTCTGGGACGGCCGCGCAGCCGGGTCGGCAGCGAGGTCTCGGCGATGTCCTCCTCGGCGCTCTCCACGCCGCCGATGGACGCCACGAGCTTCTGCACGACCGTCTGGGCGGCCGTGTGGCCCTCGCCGACGGCCGCGTAGAGGGCGGACACGTCGGGATAGCGCAGGTCGCGGGCGAGGGCCAGGAGCGCCTCGCCGGACATCAGCCGCTGCAGCGGCAGGCCCTGCTTGCGCATCGCCCGGCCGATGGCCTCCTTGCCCGCCTCGATCGCGGTCTCGCGGCGCTCCTTGGAGAACCACTGGCGGATCTTGTTGCGGGCGCGGCCGGACTTGACGAACTTCAGCCAGTCGCGCGACGGGCCGGCGTCGGGCGACTTGGAGGTGAAGATCTCGACCGTGTCGCCGTTGCCCAGCCTCGACTCCAGCGGCACCAGCCGGCCGTTGACCCGGGCGCCGATGCAGCGGTGGCCCACCTCGGTGTGCACCGCGTAGGCGAAGTCGACGGGGGTGCCGCCCTCGGGCAGGGCGATGACCTGGCCCTTCGGGGTGAAGACGTAGACCTCGGACACCGACAGGTCGAACCGGAGCGACTCCAGGAACTCGCCCGGGTCGGAGGTCTCCTTCTGCCAGTCGAGGAGCTGGCGCAGCCACGCCATGTCGCTGCCCGGTTTGACCTTGCCGACGGGCCCCGGGCCGCCGACCTCCTCCTTGTACTTCCAGTGCGCGGCCACGCCGTATTCGGCCCTGTGGTGCATGGCGTGGGTGCGGATCTGCAGCTCCACCGGCTTGCCCTCGGGACCGATCACCGTGGTGTGCAGCGATTGGTACATGTTGAACTTGGGCATCGCGATGTAGTCCTTGAACCGGCCGGGCACCGGGTTCCAGCGCGCGTGGATCGTTCCGAGCGCCGCATAACAGTCGCGTACGGTGTCGACGAGGACCCGGATGCCCACCAGGTCGTAGATGTCGTCGAAGGCCACGTCACGGGCGATCATCTTCTGGTAGACCGAGTAGTAGTGCTTCGGCCTGCCCTTGACCACGGCTCGGATCCTGGCCTCGCGCAGGTCGCCGGAGACCTTCTCGATGACCTCCTGCAGGAACAGGTCGCGCCGCGGCGCCCGCTCCGAGACCATGCGCGCGATCTCGTCGTAGCGCTTGGGGTAGAGCATGGCGAAGGCCAGGTCTTCGAGCTCCCACTTGATCGTGTTCATGCCCAGGCGGTGGGCCAGCGGGGCGAAGATCTCCAGCGTCTCGCGGGACTTCTGGTGGCGCTTGTGCTCCGGGAGGTAGCGCATGGTGCGCATGTTGTGGAGCCGGTCGGCCAGCTTGATGATCAGCACCCGGATGTCGCGGGACATGGCCACGACCATCTTGCGCACGGTCTCGGCCTGCGCCGCGTCACCGAACTTGACCTTGTCGAGCTTGGTGACGCCGTCGACCAGGGAGGCGATCGTGTCGCCGAAGTCGCCGCGCAGCTCGTCGAGGCCGTAGGCGGTGTCTTCGACCGTGTCGTGCAGCAGGGCCGCGCAGAGCGTCTCGTCGTCGGTGCCGAGCTCGGCGAGGATGGTCGCCACCGCCAGCGGGTGGGTGATGTACGGGTCACCGCTCTTGCGCTTCTGGTCGCGGTGGTGGTGAGCCGCCATGTCGTAGGCGCGCTCGATCAGGCGCAGGTCGGCTTTGGGGTGGGTGGCTCGGACGGTGCGGAAGAGCGGCTCCAGCACCGGATTCATGGCCCCACCCCCAAACCGCCGTCGGCGCGCCGCAGGCGCGGCCGGGGCGGCCTCACCTTGGGCGGCGGCACCACCCGCGTCCGTTACGTCGGGCACGACCACATCACGGGGCACTCAGACTCCTCACGTTCGAGTCCAGATCCCCAGTGTATCCAGGCGACGCACCTGGACCGCCTCGGGTCCTCCTCAGACGATCACGAGGGAGCGGATCTCCACTCCCCGCAGGCGCTCGCGCCCCTTCAGGAAGGCGAGCTCCATCAGCACGGACACGCCCACCACCTCGGCCCCCGCCCTGCGCACCAGCTCCACCGACGCCGCCGCCGTGCCACCCGTGGCCAGCACGTCGTCGACGATGAGCACCCGGTCACCAGGCGAGAACGCGTCGTCGTGCACCTCGATGGTCGCCGAACCGTACTCCAGATCGTAGGACTCTTCCAGCACGGCGGCAGGCAGTTTGCCCTTCTTACGCACGGGCACGAAGCCCGCTCCCTCCTGGTACGCCACCGGCGCGGCCAGGATGAACCCGCGTGCCTCGATCCCCACGATCTTGTCGGCCTCGAACCCCTCGGCCAGCCCGTCGACCACGGCGCGGAACGCGGTGTGGTCGGCGAGCAGCGGGGTGATGTCCTTGAACATCACGCCCGGCTTGGGATAGTCGGGCACGTCCCGGATGTGCTCCAGGATCGTGGTGGAGAGGTCGCTCATGCCGTGCTCCTCGGGAGAGGTCGACGCTGGAAGGGTCGGCGAGCCGCGGTCCGCGCCCGCCGGGCTTCATGATGGCGCATTCCGGGCGGCCCCACACGCCCGCCTCCGACGTGGCCGTCAGGGCGCGCCCAAGGCTGCGCCCCCACCCAGGCTCGGGCGGGGGCGCGAGGGGCCAGGGGGGCGGCTCAGCCCTTGGCCGCGGCCGCGCGCTTGGCGCCGCCCTTGCCACTGCCCTTGCCGCCGCCGGTGGAGGCGAGCCTCCTGGCGATGGCTTGGTACTTCGGCTCGCGCTCCTTGAGCGTCACCAGCATCGGGGTGGCCACGCAGATCGAGGAGTAGGTGCCGACGATCATGCCGACGAACAGGGCCAGCGCGAGGTCCTTCAGCGTGCCCGCGCCCAGCACGGTGGTGCCGATGAACAGGATCGCCGCCACCGGCAGGATCGCGACCAGCGACGTGTTGAGCGAGCGGATCAGCGTGTGGTTGAGCGCGTCGTTGGCGGCCATCGAGTAGGTCTGCTTCGACGTGGTGCCGAGCTTGGCCGTGACTTCCTTGATCATGTCGAACACCACGACCGCGTCGTAGAGCGAGTAACCCAGGATGGTCAGGAAGCCCAGCAGCGTCGCCGGCGTGACCTCGAACCCGGACCAGGCGTAGACGCCGGCCGTGATGATGAGGTCGTGCAGCAGCGCGACGATCGCGGCCAGCGCCATCTTCGGCTCGAACGCCATCGACAGGTACAAGATGATCGCCACCATGAAGGCGACCAGGCCCCACAGCGCCTTGGTGGAGACCTCACCACCCCACGACGCGCCGATCGACTGCACGTTGACCTGGTCGAGGGGGGTGCCGAACTCCTTGGAGATCACGTCCTGCATCTGCAGGCTCTGGCGCTCGGCGAGCGTCTCGGTGGTGACGCGGTAGCGCTCGCCGGCCGTCTGCACGATCGGCTGGTGGATGCCCTGCTCCAGGAACGTCTCGCGCACTTCCTGCACGCTGACGGTCGTCTTCGGCTGGAAGGAGAAGACCGAGCCGCCCTTGAACTCGACGCCCAGGTTGAGCCCGTTGATGAGCAGGCCGGCGAGGGAGACCGCCAGCAGCGCGGCAGACAGGCTGTACCACAGCCGCCACTTGCCGACGAAGTCGACGTCGATCTCGCCCCGGTAGAGGCGACGCCCCAGTCCCATCTCAGGCCTCCTGCGGGGTGGTCTTGCGGCCGGTCTCGACGGCGCTCATGCGCTCGGCGTCCAGGCCGGACAGCGGGTGTCCCTTGGCGAAGAACTTCAGCCTCGCCAGCAGCGCGATGAACGGCTTGGTGAACATGAACACCACCACGACGTCGATCAGCGTGGTGAGGCCCATCGCGAACGCGAAGCCCGCGACCCCGCCCACCGCGAGCAGGTAGAGCACGATCGCGGCGATGAACATGACGGCGTCGGCGATCAGGATCGTGCGCCGGGCGCGTACCCAGGCCACCTCGACGGCGGCGCGAAGGGTGCGCCGGCCTTCCTTCATCTCGTCGCGTATGCGTTCGAAGTAGACGATGAACGAGTCGGCGGTGATGCCGATCGAGACCACCAGGCCGATGATGTGGGGCAGGGAGAGCCGGAAACCGGCGTTCTGGCCCAGCACGACCACCGCGGTGTAGGTGAGGATCGAGGCGACCACGAGGCTCAGCACGGCCACGATGCCCAGGCCGCGGTAGTAGAGCAGGCAGTAGACGACCACGAGGGCCAGGCCGATGATGCCGGAGACGAGGCCGCCTTGGAGCTGGTCCTGACCGAGGGTCGAGGAGACCGTGTCGATGGAGCTGCGCTCGAACTTCAGCGGGAGCGCGCCGTACTTGAGCTGCTCGGCGAGCTCGGTGGCGCTCTGCTGGTTGAAGCCGCCGGTGATCTCGGCGCGACCGCCGGGGATCGGGCTGATGATGTTGGGGGCGGTGATCACGACGCCGTCGAGGACCACCGCGACCTTGTTGCGGGGCTCCTGCGAGTTGTAGGCGGTGGAGGTGAGCTTGCTCCACTCGCTGGCGCCGGCGCTCTTGAAGTCGAGCTGGACCACCCATTCGGTGCTGCCCTGCTGGACGCCCGCGGTGGCGGTGTCGATGTCGGTGCCGACGACCTTGGCCACGTCGAGGACGTACTTGAAGCTGCCGTCGGACTCACACGCGGCGTACTGCTTGGCGGGGTCGTCCTGGACGCCCTGGCCGCGGTTCTTCGGGTCGGTGCAGTCGAGCGCGGTGTACTGCTTGAGCACCGCCGGGTCGATGCCGCCGGTGTTGATCTGCGCGGTCGGGTCTTGAGCGTTGGGGTCTTGTGAGGGCTCGGCGGTCGCGGACGGCGAGGGTGTCGCCTTCTTGTCCTTGCTGCCCCGGTCGCCCTGCCTGGGTGTCTGGGAGGGCGAGGGCGACGGGTCGGTCAGCGCCGACGACAGCCCCTTGCCGGTGGGCGACACGGACGGCGAGACCGACGACTGCGGCCGGGCCGACTGGCTGGGCGACACCGACGGCGCCGACGACGGGGCCGTCGACGCCGTCGGGGAGGCGTCCGGGCTGGGCGCCTCGGTGGCCAGTTGCTCCTGCGCGATGGGGGTCATCTCCATCGCGAGGACCTGCCGGAAGCGGAGCTCGGCAGTGGTGGCGACCAGCTCGATGGCCTCGCTCTGCCCGACGCCGGGGATCGAGATGATGATGTTGTCGCCGGACTTGGCGACCTCGGCGTCGGAGATGCCGGTGCCGTTGACCCTGTCGCGGATGATGTTGACCGCGCGGTCGAGGATCTCCTCAGGAGGGGAGGCACCGTTCTGGGTAACTGGTGACAGGGTCACCGTCGTACCGCCGGCGAGGTCGAGTCCGAGCTTCGGCGTGAACGCCTGCTGCAAGAACATCGTCCCGCCCAGGGCGAGGATGAGCGCCAGGAGCAGCAGGAGCGTGCGCCCCGGCTTGCTGTGGCTGCTGGTCGGTCGGGCCACTGGTCGTCAGTTCTTTCGGATTGGGGGTTTGAGGTCAGGACTGCTTGCGGGAGTCCTGGCCGCCGTTGCGATCCGCGGTGGTGTCGTCCTCGTCCGCCGTCTCGTCGACGACAGGCTCATCGACGACGGGGTCGCCGGGCGTCACGACACGGCCGATGGCGGCCTTCACCCAGCGCGTCTCGATGTTGGGCGCGATCTCGAGGATAACGTCCTCATTGTCGACGGCGACCACCGTGCCGAAAAGACCTGTCGTCGTCATGACTCGGGTGCCGGGCGTCAACGAGTTCTGCATCTGGATCGCCTCCTGCTGGCGCTTGCGCTGCGGGCGAATCAGCAGGAAGTAGAACACCACCACCAGAAGGATCAGCGGCGCGATGCTCATGAGTTGGTCCATCAGGGGCGACCTTCCATCTTCGTACAGAGAGTTGACACCGGCGTGCCGCCGGAAATTCCGCGGTTGCGGGCCGCGCCGCTCAGCGCATCAGCCTACACAGCCAGCCAAGCCACGGAGTGTAGGCGCTTGTTGCGAAACGCGGCAACGAAGCAGCGTTTCGGCGCGCGGGGAAGTTCCCGATTCGCACTGGTTGCAACCGATCTGTGATCAGGTGGAATATCCGGCACCGAACGCGTCGGGCGGGGGAGTCATCCCGAGATGCGTCCATGCGGCGGCCGTGGCGACCCGGCCGCGCGGGGTGCGCGCGATCAGGCCCTGCCGCACCAGGAACGGCTCGGCCACCACCTCGACGGTCTCGGGCTCCTCCCCCACGGACACGGCCAGGGTGGACAGGCCGACGGGGCCGCCGCCGAACTTGCGCAGCAGCGCGCCGAGCACCGCCCGGTCGAGCCGGTCGAGCCCTTCGCCGTCGACCTCGTACAGCTCGAGCGCCTTGGCGGCCACCTCGCGGTCGACGACGCCGTCCGCGCGCACGTCGGCGAAGTCGCGCACGCGGCGCAGCAGCCGGTTGGCGATGCGCGGGGTGCCGCGCGAGCGCCTGGCGATCTCGTTGGCGGCGTCGTCGGGCAGCTCGACCGCGAGCAGCGCGGCCGAGCGGCGCAGCACCTGCTCCAGCTCACCGGTCTCGTAGAAGTCCATGTGGGCGGTGAAGCCGAACCGGTCGCGCAGCGGGGCCGGCAGCAGGCCCGCCCGGGTGGTGGCGCCGACGAGCGTGAACGGGGCGATGTCGAGCGGGATGGCGGTGGCGCCGGGGCCCTTGCCGACGACGATGTCGACCCGGAAGTCCTCCATCGCCATGTAGAGCATCTCCTCGGCGGGGCGGGCCATCCGGTGGATCTCGTCGATGAACAGCACCTCGCCCTCGGCCAGCGTCGACAGGATGGCCGCCAGGTCGCCGGCCCGTTCCAGCGCGGGGCCCGAGGTGATGCGCAGCGGCGCGGCCAGCTCGGCCGCGATGATCATCGCGAGCGTGGTCTTGCCCAGCCCGGGCGAGCCGCTCATCAGCACGTGGTCGGGCGGACGCTGCCGCCGGAGCGCGCTCTCCAGCACCAGGGACAGCTGCTCGCGCACCCGCGCCTGGCCGATGAACTCCGCCAGCCGCTTGGGCCGCAGCGCCGCCTCGATCTGCCGCTCCTCGCCGTCGGCGTCGGGTGAGACGAGCTCTCGTTCGAAGCTCATCGGCGGGTCACCTCCGCGCGCACCGCGGTGGGGCGGGTCATCGGACGCTCAGCGCGCGGAGCGCGGACTTCAGGAGGGCGGCGATCTGGGGGGCGCGGCCGGCGGCGAGGTCGGCCTCCGCCTGGGGCTCGACGGCGGCGACGGCCTCGTCGGCGTCCTTACCCGAGTAGCCCAGCCCGACGAGGCCCGAGTGGACCTGCTCCCGCCAGACGGTGTCGGGGCGCGGCCCGTTGAGCGCGGCGTCGACCGCCTCGGGAGAGGCGCCCAGGCGGTCCTTCAGCTCCAGGACGATCCGCTGGGCGCCCTTCTGGCCGATGCCCGGCACCTGGGTGAGCGCCTTGAGGTCGGCCGAGGCCACGGCCACGCGCAGCGCCTGCGGGGAGTGGACGGCGAGCATGGCCAGGGCGAGCTTGGGCCCGACGCCGCTGGCCGTCTGGAGCATCTCGAAGACGGTGCGCTCGTCGTCGGTCGCGAACCCGTACAGCGTGAGGGACTCCTCGCGCACCACGAGCGAGGTGGACAGGCGCGCTTCCTGCCCCGACTTGAGCGTGGCGAGGGTGCCGGGCGTGCAGTGGACCAGGATGCCGACGCCGCCGACCTCGACGACGGCCGCGTCGGGGGCGATGGCGGTCACCCGGCCGGTCACGGAGGCGATCACAGCCGGGAGTCCTTCCGTCCGGCCCGGGCGACGGCGGCGGCCAGGCGGTGCTGGGCGCCGCCGCGCCACACGTGGCAGATGGCCAGCGCGAGCGCGTCGGCGGCGTCGGCGGGCTTGGGCATCTCGCTCAGCCGCAGCAGCCGGGTGACCATGGCGCCGACCTGCTTCTTGTCGGCGGTGCCGCTGCCGGTGATGGCTGCCTTGACCTCGGACGGCGTGTGCAGGGCGACCGGCAGGCCGCGGCGCGCGGCGCACAGCACGGCGATGCCCGCGGCCTGGGCGGTGCCCATGACGGTGCGGACGTTGTGCTGGCTGAAGACCCGCTCGACCGCGACGGCGTCGGGCCGCACGTCGTCGAGCCACTGCTCGATGCCGGCCTCGATGCCGACGAGCCGGTTGCCCAGCTCGTCGTCGGCGGAGGTGCGCACCACCCCGACGGCCACCAGGCTGAGCGGCGCGCCCGGACGCCCCTCGACGGCCCCCAGGCCGCACCGGGTCAGCCCCGGATCGACGCCCATCACCCGCACCGGCATGCCTCCCCGCGCCCGCCGAACACTAGTTCGGCACGAGACTCTACCCCGCCCGGCCTGCTCGCGCACCGGGAAACGCCTGTCAGAAGTAGTCGAGCATGTACGGACGGGCGTGGAAGGCGGCGTCGAGCACCTCGTCGTGGCGCTCGTCGCCGGTCATGAGCCCGCCGCGCCGCAGCGTGGCGGTGGGGACGCCCGCGTACAGGGCCGAGAACCCGTTCGCGCTCAGCGCCGGCGCGTCGGCCTCTCCCTGCTGGGACCCGGTGTCTAGACGGGTGGCCGCGCCGGAGCCGCCGTCGAACTCCAGGCGCCACACGCCCGCGTTGCCGGCCCGCAGCGGGTCCTCCACCCGCACGACGGCGGCGCCGCGCACGGCGGCGGAGTAGCCCCGGCGGGTCACCGCCGCGTCCAGGTCGATCACCCGGAACATCCACCGCACCTGGTCGGCGGTCTCCTTCGACCGCTCGCGCAGCAGCCACAGCACCGGGTCGTCGGGCGTGACCACGGCCTTGACCCGCTTGGCGATCGACGAGGACGTGCCGACCAGGGACCACAGCGCCCTGGCGGTCTCGACCGAGCCGGCGACGAGGGTGTCGACCTCGATGTCCGGACCGTCCCATCGGTAGATGACGAACCCGTCGTCGGCCAGGTAGAGGAAGTCGTCCTCGTCCTCCAGCCAGAGCCGCCAGATGTCCTCGCCGTAGGAGATCGGGCCGCTGGCCCGCGCCGCGCCGTGCACCCGGTGCAGCAGGGCGATGACCTCGGCGGCGTCGTCGGGGCCCATCCGGCGCAGCTTGACGTCCTTGGTCTGCCGGATCGTGCGCAGCGCCTCGGCGGGCAGGCTCATCAGGTGCTGGGCGCCGGCGTGCTCGTAGCCGAGCGACCGGTAGATGGGGGTGGTGGCGGGATAGAGCGCGGACACGGCGTCGCCGAGCTCGGCGGCCCGCTCGATCGTGGCCCGCATGATGAGGCGGCCGACGCCGCGCCCTCGGTCTTCCGGGCTGACGGTCACGCCGGCGATGCCGGACATGGGCTGCGGCTTGCCGTGCCACCACTGGGTGAACGGCCGCAGCCGGGTCGCGGCCGCGAGCCGGCCGCCGTCGAAGGCGCCGAGGTAGCGGCCCGCGGCCAGCGTGGGGTTCACCATCTTGCGGAAGGTCGCCACGTCGGAGGCCGAGATGGGGCCGAAGGCGCGCTTGCGTAGGTCGAGGACGGCATCGAGGTCGTCGGCCGTCAGGTCACGGATGTCCACAACCGTCCAACCTACGCAGTGCGGACGGGCTCCCGCGACCCGGTATCGCGGCCGACGGTGAGGGCGAGCCGGTCCAGGTACAGCAGCTGCGCGGCCACGGCCGCGGTCAGCATGAGCGCGAGGACGACCAGCGGGGTGGCGATCCCCGCGTCGACGGCGCCGCCGGAGAACCGGCCCGCGGCCATGAACTGGGCGAGCGGCGCGGTGGCCAGGTCGGGCTGCTGGGTGACCAGGAGGGGCCAGAGCAGGTCCTGGGCGTTCACGAGCGTGACGGCGACGACCAGGATGCCGGCCATCGGCAGCGACGGCCTGACGACGCCTGAGAGCAGGTCACCGGTGTTCCGTTCGGCCAGGCCCTTGCACAGGAGGGTGAGGACGAGCAGCGCGGGCACGCTGACGAGCAGCGGCGGCACGAGCGCGGCGAGGGTGTCGATGAGGCCGAGGCCGCGCACGGTGTTCCAGTTGGCGATGCTCAGCGGGCCGGGGCCGGCGAACAGCCAGGGGGCGAACGGCAGCAGCAGCCACTCGCTCCGCCGTCCCAGCGGGCGCAGGCCGCCGATGCCGAGCGCGCCGAGGTAGGCGACGCCGACGGAGACGAGGGCGCCGGCGAAGGCGGGCAGCCAGGTGTTGAGGTGCACGTTCGGGCCCGCGACGACCTCGCCGGGCGTGAACAGGCCCGACAGCCACGGCAGGGCGCCCACGAAGGCGACGACGGCGACCACGGCCAGCGCCGCCAGCCCCACGGCCACACCCACCCCGGAGGCCTTCCGGGGAACATCGGTGGAAGCGTACGGGGAGGCGGGTTCCTGGCCGTACGGGGGAGCGGATTTCTGCCCGTACGGGGAAGCGGGGGTGGGCGCCGGGCCGTACGGGTTGCCGGAAGTGGCACCGTACGGGTTGCCGGACGCGGGTCCCGGGCCGTACGAGGTGCCGGGAGTCGATCCGGGGCCGTACGGGGAGACAGCGGGGCCGGGCTCGGTGGAGCGGGCTTGGAAGTACGGGCTCGGTTCCGGATGGCCGGGCCCTTCGGCGGGCGGATCGCCCTTGTCCGGTGCGGCGGGGTGTCCCCCGGCGCCGGGGGTGACGGTGAGGCGCATGCGGGTGGCGACGGCCAGGATCGTGGCGGCGACGCCGAGCACGCCGAGGATCACGCCCGTCACGGTGGCGAGCGTGGCTCCCATGCCCAGCCGGGCCACCCGCCAGGTGAAGGTGTACTGCAGGAGGGCGAGCGTCTGGGTGGAGTCCATCGGCCCGCCGCCGGTGAGCACGAGCCCGAGCGTGAACAGCTGCAGCCCGGCCGCCACGGTCGCGAGGGCGACGATCCCCGCGACCGCGAGCATGGCCGGGGTGACGGTGCCGCCGCGCAGGGCGGGCAGGAACGCCATGACGGCCAGCGCGCAGACCACACCGAACGTGGCGGTGGCGACGACGAGCCGGAGCGTTCCCGGCGCCGTCGCCGGGTCGCCCAGCGAGCGTGCCATGGCCGCGAGCCCGTCGGCGTCCTGCCGGAGGCCGCGCAGCCAGGAGACGGCCACCGCGGTCGGCGAGAAGGCCACGGGGAAGAGCGAGAGCAGGATCCGCCCGGCCCGCCTGACCCAGGTGCCGCCCCGGTCGAGGGCGAGGGCCAGCAGCGGCGCGACCACGAGGGCCACCAGCAGCGGCATGAGCGTCACCGACAGGGTGAAGCCGAGCGCGGGCCAGAACGTGTCGTCGGTGAACAGGCGGCCGTAGTTGTCCAGCCCGGCGGACTCGCTCGGTCCGACGAGCCCGCCCGACCGCAGACTGAAGCCGATCGTCAGGACCGTGGGCAGGAGCAGCGTGATCAGCATGCCGAGCACGGCCGGCATGAGGAGCAGCCAGCCCAGTGCCGGGGCCGCGGAGTCAGAGGTGCGGGAGGTCACGACGCCCGACCCTACGCCGACTCCGAGCCGCCGTGCCACGCTCATGGCCATGCGAGCCAGGCGCGGTGAACCCGCCATCGGGAATCGGTGAGGCCGCCGCGCACGGCTCCCAGGACGCCTCTGACGGCGTGACGGGTGGCCGCCGACCTCGGGCAGGGGACGACGGCCCGCCCCAGCCCAGCGGCGCGCTCAGCGCCCGGGGTCAGGCGTCGAGCTTCTCCATGATCTCGTCGGAGACGTCGAAGTTGGCGTAGACGTTCTGCACGTCGTCGCTGTCTTCGAGGGCGTCGATGAGCCGGAACACCTTCTTGGCGGCCTCCTCGTCGAGGGGCACGCTGATCGTCGGCAGGAAGCTGGACTCGGCCGAGTCGTAGTCGATGCCGGCGGACTGCAGGGCCTGGCGCACCGGCACCAGGTCGCCCGCCTCGCACACCACCTCGAACGAGTCGCCCAGGTCGTTGACCTCCTCGGCGCCCGCCTCCAGGACGGCCATGAGCACGGTGTCCTCGTCGAGGCCGTCGGTGCGCGGCACGATCACGACGCCCTTGCGGTTGAACATGTAGGACACCGAGTTGGGGTCGGCCAGCGAGCCGCCGTTGCGGGTGAGCGCGACCCGGACCTCGGAGGCGGCGCGGTTGCGGTTGTCGGTGAGGCACTCGATGAGCACCGCGACGCCGCCGGGGGCGTAGCCCTCGTACATGATGGTCTGCCAGTCGGCGCCGCCGGCCTCCAGGCCGCCGCCGCGCTTGCGGGCCCGCTCGATGTTGTCGTTGGGGACCGAGTTCTTCTTCGCCTTGAAGATCGCGTCGAACAGGGTGGGGTTGGCATCCGGGTCAGGCCCGCCCGTCCTGGCCGCCACCTCGATGTTCTTGATGAGCTTCGCGAACAGCTTGCCGCGCTTGGCGTCGAGTGCGGCCTTCTTGTGCTTCGTCGTCGCCCATTTGGAGTGGCCGGACATCGCCTAGAGCTCCCTCACCATGTCTACGAAGTATCGGTGCACGCGCGCGTCTCCCGTCAGCTCGGGATGGAAGGACGTCGCGAGCAGCGGCCCCTGTCGAACCGCGACGATCCTATCTCCAGGCTCGGCCCTTCCCAGCACGTCGACTCCCGGCCCGACCGATTCGACCCAGGGAGCGCGGATGAAGACGGCGTGCACGGGAGCGCCGGCGAAGTCGAGATCGGCCTCGAAGGAGTCCACCTGACGGCCGAAGGCGTTGCGCCTGACCACCATGTCGATGCCGCCGATCGTCTGCTGGCCGGCGATGCCGTCCTCGATGCGGTCGGCCAGCATGATCATGCCTGCGCACGAGCCGTAGGCGGGCATGCCTTCCTTGATCCGCAGCCGCAGCGGTTCGAGCAGCTCGAAGGTGTCGGCGAGCTTCCAGATGGTGGTCGACTCGCCGCCGGGGACGACCAGCGCGTCGACGGCGTCGAGCTCGGCCGGCCGGCGTACCGGGCGGGCCGTGGCGCCCGCCTCCTGGAGCATGCGCACATGCTCACGCACGTCGCCTTGCAGAGCGAGCACCCCGATTTCGGGCACGGTCGTCCTTCCGTCAGCTTCCGGGTGTCATCTGTTCAACACCTCGCGTACGTGACATCTTCCTACAGGGCCAGCTCCGCGTAGAGCGGCCGGTGGTCGGAGAGCGTGACGGGATGGTCGACGTGGCAGCGCCGGACGCTGCCGGGCGGCGCGAACACGTAGTCGAGCTTCTTGCGGCCCGTGCTGCCGTCGTGCGTCCACCGGCCGGCCCTGGAGGCGCCGCGCTGGTCGCACTCCCGGTGGTCGCGGTAGGCGGCGGCCGCCGCCCGCCGGCCCGCGGCGCCGCCGACGCGGCCGTCGGGCGGGGCGACGTTCAGGTCGCCGCCGAAGACGGCCCGGTGGCCGGGCCGGGCCGCCACGTCCAGCAGCCGCCTGATCTGCCGGGTGCGGTAGGGGGCGCCCGGCTGCCGGTCGTCGTAGGCGGCGCCCGACGACAGGTGGGTGTTGCAGGCGTGCACGCGGATGGCGCCGATGGTCGCGCAGAGGACGGCGCGGCGGACGTACCAGGGCGGGAACGGCAGCGGGTGGGTCCGGAAGACGGCCCGGTGGTCGGCGACCGCGACGGCGATGCTCTGCGCGCCGCGCGGCCGGCCGAGGCGGTCGGGGTGGCACAGGTACGGTGCGCCGCCGGCGTCCTGAAGGCTCCAGGAGCCGACGGTCCAGGGGCGGCCGGTGCGGATCTCCAGGGTGCGTTCCAGGGTGGCGGTGGCGCCGGAGCAGAACTCCTGCAGGAAAATCACGTCGGGCCGGACGGGGCCGCCGATCGCGTGGCCGCTGATGTTCCAGGCCAGCTCCAGCGCTCCGGCCCGGTAGAGGGCGCACAGGGAGTTGGTGCCCGCGCAGACGTTCCAGGTGAGCACCGACAGGCGGGTGCGGGCGTGCCCGGCGCCGGCCGGGACGACGGCCGCGACGGTCAGCGCCATGACGAGGATCACCCGTGCCATCACGGACGCATCCAATCAGATCCGGACATCCTCGTACGGCGGGTTCTCCGGGCCGGCGGTCCCCGTCACGGGCGCTCGGTCTCCCAGCGGACGGTGTCCTCGATCGTCGTCCGGCCGCTGACGCGGGCCGTGGGGTCGAGCGGGCGCAGGTAGGTCCGCTGCACGCCGGGCACCCGGTCCTCGATCACGAAGGTGGCCCTGGTGTGCGCCCGCGCGCCGGGTTCGCGCACGGTCGGCACGACCTTGAAGTCGGCGGTGAGCCGGTCGCGTTCGACGCGGGTGAGGACGTAGCCGCGCTGGTTGTTGTAGAACCGCAGGTGCGGGTTGTTCCACAGGAACGGGTGCGTGGCCGGGTCGGAGTCGGCCCCGTCGCCGCCGCTGGTGATGGAGGTGGTCACCAGTTCCGAGCCGACCGTCGGCCCGGTCGGGTCGTCGTAGTCGAGTTTGAGGTCCGAGGCCCAGTGGGCGTGCACGTCGCCGGTGAGCACCACCGGGTTGCGCACCCCGGCGTCGATCCAGCCCTGCGTGATGCGCTGCCTGGAGGCGGCGTAGCCGTCCCAGGCGTCCTGGCTGATGATCTTGGCGGGGCCCTCGTCTCTGTCGCGCTGGGCGAAGAACACCTGCTGGCCGAGGACGTCCCAGCGGGCGCGCGACCGGTGGAAGCCGTCGAGCAGCCATTCCTCCTGTCTGGCCCCGGTGATGGACCTGGCCGGGTCGACCGCCTCGGGGCAGTCCCGGTAGCCGTCTCCGCAGCTCTGGTCGTCGCGGTACTGGCGGGTGTCGAGCAGGTGGAAGGTGGCCATCCGGCCCCACCGCACCCGGCGGAAGAGCTGCATGCCGATGCCGCGCGGGACGGAGCCGCGGCGCAGCGGCATGTTCTCGTAGTAGGCGCGGAAGGCCGCCTCGCGCCTGGTCAGGAAGTCCGGCTGGGGCCGGTCGGGCCGCTCGGGCACCTCGCCGGCCCAGTTGTTGTCCACCTCGTGGTCGTCCCAGACGACCAGCCAGGGGGCCGCGGCGTGCGCCGCCTGCAGGTCGGGGTCGGCCTTGTACTGGGCGTGCCGCTGCCGGTAGCCGGCCAGGGTCTCGGTCTCGGGGCCCTCGTGGTCGCGGACGTTGCCGCCGAGGGCCATGTAGCTGTCGGGGGCGTACTCGTACTGGTAGTCGCCGAGGTGCAGGACGAGGTCGGGCTGCTCCTCGGCGAGCCTGCGGTAGGCGGTGAAGTAGCCGTGCTCGTACTGGCTGCAGGAGACGAAGGCCATCGCCAGCGGCCCGCCGAACGAGTCGCGGCGCGGCGCGGTGCGGGCGCGGCCGACCGGCGAGAGGTACGGGCCGAGCCGGAAGCGGTACCAGTAGTCGCGGCCTGGGCGGAGGCCGTTGAGCTCGACGTGCACGCTGTGACCCCACTCCGGCGCGGCGACGGCGACGCCCGAGCGGACCGGGCGCCGGCCGCGCTCGTCGGCGTACACCTGCCAGCGCACTTCGAACGGGCGTGGCGGCATGCCCCCCAGGCCGTCCTCGGCCAGCGGCTCCTGGGCGAGCCTGGTCCACAGCACGAAGCCGTCGGCGTCGGGGTCGCCGCACGCCACACCGAGGGTGAAGGGATCGGTGCGCAGGCCTCGGGCCGCGCGGTCGCGTCCGGGATCGGGGCCGGCGTGGGCGGCGGCGGGGAAGGTTACGGCCGCGCCCGCCGCCAGACCGGTGACGAGGAAGTGCCGACGGTTGAGCTCGGGCATGTGACGCTCCTGAGTGGATCACGGTCAGGGGACGCACGCGTGCTGACTCGTGAGCGTGACTCGGAAATGAACGCCAGTAAACGCGAAAGGGCGACATCCTTCGCGGATGTCGCCGTTTCTCGAAAAATCCTTACCCCGCCCCGGGCGCCCCGCCGGACGAGATCGTCTCATCCGGCGGCCCGGAAGCGGAGCGCGACGCGCCGATCACCAGCCGCGTTCGGCCAGGCGGTGCGGCTGCGGGATCTCGTCGACGTTGATGCCGACCATGGCCTCGCCCAGACCGCGCGAGACCTTGGCGATGACGTCGGGGTCGTCGTGGAACGTGGTGGCCTTGACGATGGCGGCGGCGCGCTTGGCCGGGTCGCCCGACTTGAAGATGCCCGAGCCGACGAACACGCCCTCGGCGCCGAGCTGCATCATCATCGCGGCGTCGGCCGGGGTGGCGATGCCGCCCGCGGTGAACAGCACCACCGGCAGCTTGCCGCTGCGGGCCACCTCGGCGACCAGCTCGTACGGGGCCTGCAGCTCCTTGGCGGCCACGTACAGCTCGTCCTCGGGCAGCGAGGACAGGCGCTTGAGCTCGCCCCGAATGGTGCGCATGTGGGTGACGGCGTTGGAGACGTCGCCGGTGCCGGCCTCACCCTTGGAGCGGATCATCGCCGCGCCCTCGGTGATGCGGCGCAGGGCCTCGCCCAGGTTGGTGGCGCCGCACACGAACGGCACGGTGAACTGCCACTTGTCGATGTGGTTGGCGTAGTCGGCCGGGGTGAGCACCTCGGACTCGTCGATGTAGTCGACGCCGAGCGACTGCAGCAGCTGGGCCTCGACGAAGTGGCCGATGCGGGCCTTGGCCATCACCGGGATCGAGACGGCGCTGACGATGCCGTCGATCATGTCAGGGTCGCTCATCCTGGAGACGCCGCCCTGCGCGCGGATGTCGGCGGGCACGCGCTCCAGGGCCATGACGGCGACCGCGCCTGCGTCCTCGGCTATCTTCGCCTGCTCGGGGGTGACGACGTCCATGATGACGCCACCCTTGAGCATCTCCGCCATACCGCGCTTGACGCGGGCGGTGCCGGTGACGGTGCCGGTGACGGTGCCGGGGGTCGACGGGGTTTCGGGCGTGCTGGTGGACAACGGTCTTCCTCACGAGCTAGGAGGGAACGGTAAGTTTTCACACCCATCGTAGGTCCTGAGGTACTTGTCCCCCGCATGCCACCATGTCAGGAATGGCGCGGAGTTTTGTACGTCAAGGCGTCACGGGCTTGCGGCTGGCGAGCGCCACCCACACCTGACCGGGCGCGAAGTTCAACGGCTCGCCGCTCTGTGTGGTGAACGTCGTGCCACCCTCTTCGGATTCCCGCTCCCACCTGGCCTTGTACGCCTTGCCGTCGCGCAGCACGATGGCCGAGCCCTTGCCGACGGTGCGCACCAGCGGGGTGTAGCTCTGGTTCTTGTCATGGAACTGGGAGCGTTCGGTCTTGGTGTACTGGACGACGACCGTGGAGGCGCCGAGCTGGCCGCCCTCCGCCGCCATGTCCTTCTTGCCGTCCTGCCAGATCAGCCACTGCTTCTTCGCCTCCGACCAGCGGAAGGTGAAGCGGGCGGCGGGCCACTTGACGGTGTACGACGTACGGTCGACGCCGCCTTCGGCGGGCGGGTCGCCGAAGGTGAAGCCGATGTCGGAGGCCTTGCTCGCCTTGGGCGCGCCCGACAGCAGCTTCCTGGTGTTGGCGAACAGGTTGTAGGGAGCGTAGCGGCCGGGCTCGCGGTAGTAGGCGCCGGGCACCCGGCTGTCGGAGACGTCGAAGAGCGACGCCTCGGCGATGAACGGCAGCATCTTGGTCTGCGCGCCCGAGTAGGCGAACGCCGGCTTGCCGAACATGGGCGCCAGGTGCAGGTCGCTGATGCGGGCGCTGCGGACCGGCCCGATCTTGGCCGGGATCTTCGAGGAGAAGACCGCGATGAGCCGGGTCAGGCCCGCCTCGACCTGGGTCACGTACACGATGTCGGCGCTCTTGAGACCCAGCTGCGGCTTGCCCGCCGCGGTGTTCTCGATCTTGACCGCGAGGACCGGCCGGAGCCGGTTGGCGGGCTTACCGGTGAAGGGGTGCAGGTTCTCCGGCGTCGGCTCCTCGGTGGGCGCGGCGGCCGAGTCGGTGGACTGCGGGGCGGTGCCGGCCGCGGGCTCGTCCGACGAGCAGGCCGTGACGGGTAGCAGAACAGCCATCCCGGCCAGCGTGACGGTGATCATCCGGGTTAGCCGCACCTGTACACTCCTCCGCTTTTGCCCAGAACGGATGGAAGCTTACCGGTCTCCCCTAAAACGGGTCATTCAGTTGCCATGGCCGCCGGTGGATTGTCATCGATCTCGAAGAATTCCGGATACTCCGTATGGCCCGCCAGGCGGAGCGTACGGGCCAGCCACCGGCGCTGCGCCACCCGGGTGACGCCGACCGCGTTGTTGTAGAAGCGGCGCGAGTAGACCACCTTGGCCACCGCGGCGTCCAGCTCCTCCAGCAGGTCCTGGCCGCCGGGCGACTCGGCCAGCTTCTCCCTGAACCGCTCCTGGTCCACCACCGCGCGCAGGGCGCCCGACAGGTCGCTCTCGGCGTGCTCGCGCTCCTCGGGCCCGGCCATCCTGGCCTCGTGCGCGGCGGCGGCCAGCACCAGCGAGGTGGCCGGGTCGAGCAGCCGCGAGCCGGCCAGCTCCAGCACCACGGCCCGCCGCCGCACCAGCGCCGCCTCCAGCGCCTCGCGGGCCAGCTCCAGCCGGATGTGCAGCCGGTCCAGCCGGCCCGCCCGCCAGGAGACGTAGACGGCCATGAGCACCACGACGATGCCCACGATCAGCACGATCATCGTGGATGTCACAGATCTTCCTCCACGCCCGCGCCGGCGGCCGTCACCGTCTCGTAGACGCGCACCACGTCACGCGCCACCGTCGACCAGTCGTACTTCATGACCGCCACCCGGGCCTCCTCGGCGAGCTTGGCCCGCCGCTCCGGCGCGTCGAGCAGCGCGCCCGCCTCGCGCGCCAGCGAGGCCGGGTCGCCGTTGGCGAACAACGCGCCCGCCTGCCCCTCGCCGAGCACCTTGCGGAAGGCCGGGATGTCGCTGGCCAGCACCGTCGCCCCGGAGGCCATGGCCTCGGCGAGGACGATGCCGAAGCTCTCGCCGCGGGTGTTGGGGGCGCAGAACACGTCGACCGAGTGGTAGGCGCGGATCTTGTCGGCCTCGCTCACCATGCCGAGCACGGTCACCCGGTCGCGGAACTCCTTGCGCACCCGGTCGTAGACGTCACCGGCGTCACCCGGGCCGGCGATCAGCAGCTTGACGTCCGGCCGCTCGGCCGCCAGCAGGTCGAAGGCGTCGAGCAGGATCGGCAGGCCCTTGCGCTCCTCGTCCATCCGGCCCAGGAAGCCGATCGTGGCGCCGTCGGGGCCCCAGCCGTCGAGCGGCTCGGCGTCGGTGTAGCGGCTGACGGTCACCCCGTTGGGGATGAGCACGGTGTCGCCGCCGAACTGCTCGACCAGGCTCTTGCGGGCGGCGTCGGAGACGGCGATGCGGCCGCTGAGCTTCTCCAGCGCGCTCTGCAGCAGCGGCTCGGCCATCGCGATCGCCCGGGAGCGGGTGAAGGAGGCGTGGAAGGTGGCCACGATCGGGCCCCTGGCCGCCCAGCAGGCCAGCACGCCCAGGCTGGGAATCAGCGGCTCGTGGATGTGGAGCACGTCGAAGCGGCCGTTGCGCACCCAGCGGCGCACCCGGGCGGCCGACAGGAAGCCGAACGACATCCGGGCCACCGACCCGTTGTAGGGCACCGGCACCGCCCGGCCGGCGCCTGTCACGTACGGGGGAAGCTCGTCGTCGTCGCCGGCCGGCGCGATGACGGAGACCTCGTGGCCCTGCCCGATGAGCGCCTGGGCCAGGTCGTCGACGTGCTGCTTGACCCCGCCGGGCACGTCCCACGCGTAGGGGCAGACGATGCCGATCCTCATCGCCGGGGGTCTTCCAGCCACAGGCGCTGCAGCATGTGCCAGTCTTCGGGGTGCTCGGCGATGCCCTTCTCGAACACGTCGGCCAGGCGCTGCGCCACGATCGCCACCTTCTCCTGACGGGAGCCCTCCTCGGGCACCGGGATCTCCTCGTGGATGTGGATGCCCCAGTCGGCGCCGTCGAAGTAGACGACGGCGGGCAGCAGCGCGGCGCCGGTCTGGACGGCCAGCAGCGGCGGACCGGCGGGCACCTTGGTGGTCGCGCCGAAGAACCGCACCTCGATCCCGTTCTTGGTGAGGTCGCGCTCGGCCGGCAGGCACACCACGCCGCCCTTGCGCACGCGGGTGGCGAGCGTGCCGAAGTTGTGGCCGTCGCCGCCGGTCAGCGGCAGCACCTCCATGCCGAGCCCTTCGCGGAAGCGCACGTAGCGGCGGAAGAGCGACTCGGGACGCAGCCGCTCGGCCACGGTGGTGAACGGGTGGCCGACGCCGACCAGCCAGGCCCCGGCGGCGTCCCAGTTGCCCATGTGGGGCAGCGCCAGCACCACGCCCCGGCCCGCGGCGACGTTGCCGTGGATGTGCTCGGCGCCGATCACGTGGGTGCGCCGGACGATCTCCGCGCGGTCGATGGACGGCAGCCGGAAGATCTCGTGGAAGTAGCGGAAGTAGGAGCGCATGCCGGCCCTGGTGAGCTCGCCCAGTTCGCCGCTGCCGGGCGGCAGCCCGGTCACCCTGGCGAGGTTGGACTCCAGGCGGCGCACCGACGGGCCGCGCCGCCGCCACACCCGGTCGGCCAGGAAGCCGAACACCGCGGCCGTCGGCCGTTCGGGAAGGTAGGGGACCAGCGTCCACCCCGCCGCGAACCCCGCGGCGACGACGCGATCGGTGACTGACGGCTTGCCGCTCATCGCTCCCTCGTCTGCCGATAGACATGGACCACACGCTGTACAACGGTGACGGCGCCGGCCGCCGCGAGCAACCACATGCCGGCCGCCAGGAGATAGGGCACGCCGAGACCGGAGAAGCAGGCGGCGACCAGGACGACCACCAGCCGTTCCGGCCGTTCGGCCAGCCCCACGTCGCAGGTGAGCCCGAGCCCCTCGGCCCGCGCCTTCGCGTAGGACACCAGCATGCCCGCCACCAGGGCGAACAGCGTCACCCCTGCCAGCAGGGCGTCACCCTGGGCGATGAAGTAGAGGATCAGCCCGGAGAAGATCGCCGCGTCGGCGACCCGGTCGAGCGTGGAGTCGAGGAACGCCCCCCACGTGCTGCCCCCTCCCCCGCCGAGCCGCGCCACCACGCCGTCGAGCAGGTCGAACAGCACGAACACGGTGATCACCAGGGCGCCGACCGTGAGCAGGCCCCTGGGGAAGAAGAGCAGGGCGGAGACCACCGTGCCGAGAGTGCCGATCGCCGTGACGGCGTCCGGGCCGATCCCGCGGCGGACCAGGGCCCTGCCCAGCGGGGTGAGTATCCGGGTCATGGCCGGGCGCAGGAGTTTCAGCATCGCGCTGTCGATCGTAGGCCATCGCGGCGCCGGTGACTTTCTTTGCCCCGGCCCCCTTGTGATATCCGCCACATGGGTATTTGGTGAACACACCGCGTCCATGCGGTTTTCTCACTCCCCGCGCGGGCGCGGCGTTGGCACGCACACCGACGACGCGGGAGGCGATGTGGCGGACAAGAACGCGGGCGGGGCCATGGGAGCCGCGGGCAGGGCACCAGCGGCCGACAAGGCGGATGCGATACGCAATGTCGTCCTGGTCGGCCATTCGGGAGCGGGCAAGACGACCCTGGTCGAACAGCTGCTGGCGGCCACCGGCACGATCCAGCGGGCCGGCCGGGTCGAAGACGGCAACACGGTCAGCGACTTCGACGAGGTCGAGGTACGCCAGCAGCGGTCGGTCAACCTGTCACCGGCGCCCCTGGTCTTCAACGGCATCAAGATCAATCTTCTCGACACCCCCGGCTACGCCGACTTCGTGGGCGACCTGCGCGCCGGGTTGCGCGCCGCCGACGCGGCGCTGTTCGTGGTCTCGGCCACCGACGGGATCGACGGGCTCACCCAGATGCTGTGGGAGGAGTGCGCCCAGGTCCGCATGCCGAGGGCGGTGGTCATCACCAAGCTCGACCACCAGCGGGCGAACTTCGACGAGGTGCTCGCCACCTGCCAGGACGTCTTCGGCGACGGCGTGGCCCCCCTCTACCTGCCGGTCATCACGAACGGGAACGTGAACGGCCTGATCGGGCTGCTGACGCAGAAGTTCTACAACTACGCGGGCGGCACCCGTACGGAGAAGGAGCCGGGCGCCGAGTACGAGGCGCGCATCGAGGAGCACCGCGGCGTGCTGATCGAGGGCATCATCCAGGAGAGCGAGGACGAGTCGCTCATGGAGCGCTACCTCGAGGGCGAGCCCATCGACATCAAGGTGCTCATCCAGGACCTGGAGAAGGCGGTCTGCGAGGGCGACTTCCACCCGGTGCTCTGCACCGGGCTCGGCGTCGGCGCGATCGAGCTGCTGGAGCTCGTCACCCAAGGCTTCCCCGCACCCCACGAGCACCCGATGCCGGAGATCACCACGCTCGACGGCAAGCCCGTGACCGGCATCGCCTGCGACCCCGACGGCCCCCTCGTCGCCGAGGTCGTCAAGACCACCAGCGACCCGTACGTGGGCCGCATCAGCCTGGTGCGCGTCTTCTCCGGCACCCTGCGGCCCGACATGACCGTGCACGTCTCCGGTCACGGCCTGGCCGAGCGCGGTCACGAGGACCACGACGTCGACGAGCGCATCGGCGCCCTGAGCTGCCCGCTCGGCAAGCAGCAGCGCCAGATCCCCAAGGGCGTCGCGGGCGACATCGTGGCGGTGGCCAAGCTGTCACGGGCCGAGACCGGCGACACGCTCTCTGACGTCGAGCGGCCGCTGCTGATGACGTCCTGGACCATGCCGGAGCCGCTGCTGCCGGTGGCCATCCGCGCCAAGTCCAAGGCCGACGAGGACAAGCTCGGGCAGGCCCTGGGCCGCCTGGTGGCCGAGGACCCGACGCTGCGCCTGGAGAACAACGCCGAGACCCGCCAGCTGGTGCTGTGGTGCATGGGCGAGGCGCACACCGACGTGCTGCTCGACCGGCTGGGCAAGCGGCACGGCGTCGAGGTGGAGCGGGTCGACCTGCGGGTGCCGCTGCGCGAGACGTTCGGCGGGCGCACGCAGGCGATGGGCCGCAACGTCAAGCAGACCGGCGGCCACGGCCAGTACGCCATCTGCCATCTGGAGGTGGAGCCGCTGCCGTCGGGCGGCGGGTTCGAGTTCGTCGACAAGATCGTCGGCGGCGTGGTGCCGCGCCAGTTCATCCCTTCGGTCGAGAAGGGCGTGCGGGCGCAGATGGAGCGCGGGGTCCGCGCCGGCTACCCGGTGGTGGACGTGCGGGTCACGCTGTACGACGGCAAGGCCCACTCGGTCGACTCCTCCGACATGGCGTTCCAGATCGCCGGCCAGCTGGCGCTGAAGGAGGCCGCGTCGAAGGTGCCGACGCTGCTGCTCGAACCGGTCGACGAGCTGTCGGTGCTGGTCGCCGACGAGCACGTGGGCGCGGTGATGTCCGACCTGTCGTCGCGGCGCGGGCGGGTGCTCGGCACCGAGCCGGTGGGCCGGGGCCGCACGCTGGTCAAGGCGGAGGTGCCGCAGCTGGAGGTCACCCGGTACGCGATCGACCTGCGGTCCATGTCCCACGGCACCGGCTCCTTCCAGCGCTCGTTCCTGCGCTACGAGCCGCTGCCGCCGCACCTGGCCGACAAGGTGGCCGCCGAGTCGGGCTGATGTCCGGGCGCCGGGAGGGACCGTCCCTCCCGGCCCACCGGTCACAGTGATGTCACGAGTCGATTTCTTTTTTCGGTGCGAAGCATGCCGGCGCCGATGCCAGACTGGTTGGCACTATGCGAACCGGACGCCCCCTCCTCGCCACGACCGTCATCGCCGCCGCAGCCGTCGCCGCCGCCTACACCTTCGGGCCGGGCGCCGAGGCCGGCCGGCGCAAGGCGGAACCGGCCAAGAAGAAGACGACCGAGAGCGCGGCGGTGACCGCGGAGTGCACCCCCGACCCCCGTCACCCGAAGCGGCAGCTGCGCGGGGTGTGGATCGCCACGGTCAACAACATCGACTGGCCCTCGCGCACGGGGCTGTCGGCCGACCGGCAGCGCGCCGAGTACGCCAAGCTGCTCGACGCCGCGGCCAAGCGCAACTTCAACGCGGTCTTCGTCCAGGTCAGGCCGGCGTCCGACGCCCTCTACAAGTCGTCGATCGAGCCGTGGTCGCAGTTCCTCACCGGCACCCCGGGGCAGGACCCCGGCTGGGACCCGCTGCCGTTCCTCGTCGAGGAGGCGCACAAGCGGGGGCTGGAGTTCCACGCCTGGTTCAACCCGTACCGCGCCGCCTACGACGCGAACGTCGCCAAGCTGCCCGCCGGCCACCCGGCCCGCCGCAACCCCGGCTGGACCGTGAAGTACGGCGACCGCCTCTACTACAACCCGGGCCTGCCGCAGGTGCGCGCGCACGTGGTCAAGGTGGTCACCGACGTGGTCCAGCGCTACGACGTCGACGGCGTCCACTTCGACGACTACTTCTACCCCTACCCCGGGCCCGGCGGCACGTTCGACGACCGCGCCGCCTTCAAGAAGCACGGCAAGGGCATGAAGCTGGCCGACTGGCGGCGGCAGAACGTCGACAAGCTCGTGGCCGAGGTCGACGAGGCCGTCCACGCCGCCAAGGGGCACGTCAAGTTCGGCATCAGCCCGTTCGGCATCTGGCGCAACAAGGCGCAGGACCCGTCCGGTTCCGACACCTCCGGCATGTCCGCGTACGACTCGATCTACGCCGACGCCAAGGCGTGGATCAAGGACGGCACGGTCGACTACGTGATGCCGCAGCTCTACTGGTCGCGCTCGCACAAGCTGGCCGCCTACGGCAAGCTCGCGCCGTGGTGGGCCGACGCGGTCAAGGACAGCGACGTCCACCTCTACATCGGCCAGGCCCTCTACCGGGTCGGCGCGAGAGACGAGGCCGCCTGGACGAAACCGGGCGAGCTGCCCGCCCACCTCACGCTCAACCGCAAGCACGACGCGATCCGCGGCGACGTGTACTTCAGCGCCAAGCAGCTGCTCACCAACCCGCTGGGGGCCATCGACCGGGTGGCCAAGGCCCACTACGCCCGCCCGGCGCTGCTGCCGCTGATGAAGTCGCGCGGCGGCGACGCCCCGGCCAAGCCGTCGGGCGTCAAGGCGGCCGGCACGGCGGTGTCGTGGCAGCCCGTGCGGGGGGCGCGCGCGTACGCGGTCTACCGGGTGCCCAAGTCGGGCGACGACTGCCACACGAGCGACGCCCGCAACCTCGTCGCCGTGGTCTCCGGCCCGTCCTTCACCGCGAAGACGGCCGGCACCTACCTGGTGACCGCCCTCGACCGCCTCCACAACGAAAGCGGCCCGGCCCGGGTCAAGGTCGAAGCCGTCTGACCCAAGCGCCGCCCCGTTTTCCCAGGTGGACACCGGAACGGCCGCCCGCGGGCGGGCCCCGGGGGCCGGTCCCGCGGTTGTACGCCGAGGAGCGGCGACCTGCCTCGTGCGGGATCCCGGGGGTCAGGGGCGCCAGGCGTCGGCGAGGAGGCGGCGGGTGTCGCGGAGCATCTGAGGGAGCACCTTGGTGCGAGCCACCACGGGCATGAAGTTGGTGTCGCCGCCCCACCGGGGCACCACGTGCTGGTGGAGGTGGGCGGCGATGCCGGCGCCGGCGACGAGGCCGAGGTTCATGCCGACGTTGAAGCCCTGGGCGCCGCTGACCTCGCGCAGCGCGCGCAGCGCCCGCTGGGTGAACTCCCCCAGCTCGACGATCTCGGCGGCGGTCAGCTCGTCGTAGCCGGAGACGTGCCGGTAGGGCACGACCATCAGGTGGCCGGAGTTGTAGGGGTAGAGGTTCAGCACCGCGTACACCACCTCGCCTCTGGCGACGACCAGACCGTCTTCGTCGCTCATGGCGGGTATGGCGTCGAACGGGCACCCGTCGGGGTCAGTGCCGACCGGTTTGTTCTCGCCCTTGATGTAGGCCATGCGGTGCGGGGTCCACAGCCGCTCGAAGTTGTCGGGCTCCCCTGCTCCTGCCTGATCGTGCATACGTAGCAGCATAGGGCCCCCGTCGGCCGGACAAACGAGGTGCTCATCCGGCACAATCCAGACACGCGAAGGAGGCAGCCATGACCGACGCCACAGCCGAGCAGACCGCCCCGACCGAGCAATCACCCGTGATCCCCGCCGGACCCGGCGCCGCGAGCGGCATCGGGCTCGCCGTGGGACCGGACGGCTCTTCGTCCCACTCCGCCGTGGTGAAGGGCCGGATCAAGGTGGCGGACGAGGTCGTGGAGAAGGTGGCGGCGCTGGCCGCGCTGGAGGTGGCGGGGGTCGCCGACATGGGCGGCGACCTGGAGCGGGCCTTCGAGGCGGTACGCGACCGCATCGGCATCGGCTCCCGGCGCGGCACCCAGGGCGTCGAGGCGCACATCCAGGACCGCCAGGTGGCCGTCGACCTGACGATCGTGGTCGAGTACGGGCACGTGGTGATGGAGGTGGCCGCGGAGGTCAAGTCCAACGTGGCCAGGAGCGTGAGCCGGATGCTGGGCATGCGGGTGATGGAGGTGAACGTGACGGTCGATGACGTCCGCCTTCCCGGTGAGGGCCGCCCCGCCCCCGAACCGGCCGCCGAAGAGCCGTTCTGACCCGTTCTGACCTCTCACCACCCCGGGCCCTGCCCTGCCCCGTCTCAGCGCAGCCGGTCGGCGAGTGCGGTGACGGCGCCGATCAGCTCGGGGCCGGACAGGAACACCGGGTCGTTGTGGCCCGCCCCGGGAACCTCGACGACCGTGACGGGGCCGGCGGCGGCCGCCGCGACCGCGCGGCTCTGGCCGGCCGGAATGATCGTGTCGGCGCTCCCGTACACCACGACGGTCGGGACCCGGACCGCCGCGACCCGCTCCGCGACCGGGAAGCGGTCGCGGAGCAGCGCACGTACGGGGAGGAAGGGGTAGTTGACCTGGCCCGCGGCGGCGAGGTCGGTGAACGGCGAGCGGAGCACCAGCCCGTCCGGCGGTCGCTCGGCGGCGAGCCCGGTCACCACGGCGGCGCCGAGGCTCTCCCCGAAGTAGATCACCGGACCGTCGCCGAGGAAGTCGCGGGCCGCCCGCGCGTCGAGCCGGAGCCCGTCCTCGCTGGGGCTGCCGGGGTTGCCGCCGTAGCCCCGGTAGTCCATGAGCAGCACCGGCAGCCCGTGGGCGGCGAGCGCGCGGGCCAGCGGCGCCCGGTGGAGCCGGTTGCCGGCGTTGCCGCCCGCCACCAGCACGCGCACCGGGTGGTCGCCGGGCACGTACCAGGCGCCGAGCCGCAGGCCGTCAGCGGTGGTCAGCGTCACCTCGCGCGCACCCGGCACGACCTCGGCCGCGGGCGGCACCGGGGCGGCGTCGGGCAGGTAGATCAGCCGTCGCTGGAACGCCCAGAGGAGCCCGAGCAGGACCGCCAGCACCGCGAGGACCACGAGGGCGGGGCGCGCGCCGGGCAGGTTCACCGGGCCAGTCCACCACAGATCACGCGGTCCGGGTCATGTGGGAGTCGTAGCCGCCTCCGCCCGGGTAGACCCAGGCGCCGCTGACCGAGTCGCCGTCGGGGGCGAACGTGCCGCGGTAGTAGGCGGGCGAGCCCTTCTCCCCGCCCCAGATGGTGAGCGTGTCGCCCTCGACCTCGTACACGTAGTCGAAGGTCTCACCGTGGCTGCCGTAGAAGCGGGACATGATGTCCGCGCTCGGCTCGCCGCCGAAGGGCCGCGTGCGGCCGATCATCTCCACGCCCGCCACCCGCTGCCCGTCCTGGACGAGGTCGATGTCCTGGACGAGGAAGAAGCCGCCTTCCAGCCAGCGGTAGGTGACGGTGCCCTCGCCGCCGCCGGTCACCCGCCAGGTGCCCACGAGCCGGTCCAGAGCCTCGAGCTGCTTGTCGCCGGTGTTCATGTCAGGGTCCTTTCCTCAGGTCGTCGTCACTTGCACCCGTATGACGGGAGCGGCCCGGGAAAGGAATCGGTGGGAATCAGATTTTCTCCGGCAGGCCGAAGGCGGCCAGCACCTCCGGCCCGAACGTGGTGATCTCGGCGATCAGGCCGTCCTCGATCCGCAGCACGTCGAGGTTGACCGCGGTGAACGCGGTCTCGCCGCCCCGGCGCACGTAGTTGGCGACGGCGGGCAGCCGGTTCGCCGACGTCTCGATCGCGCGCCACTCGCCCCACGCCTCGGGGCCTTCCACGACCGGGCGCCACATGTCGAGGATGGCGGCGCGCCCGGCGTACAGGAGGGTGGCGGGCGGCATGGTCTGGCGGGCGTCCTCGCGGAGCAGCGCGGCGAGCGCGGTCAGGTCGGCCCGCTGGGAGGCCTCCAGGTAGCGGCGGAGCACTTCCCGTTCGGCCGCGCTCGGCTCCGTGACCGGGCCCCAGTCGGCGCGGCGCTCAGGCAGGTGAAGGCGGAGCGTGGCCCGGGCGCGCTGCAGCGCGCTCTTGACGGCCGGCACGCTCAGCTCCAGCGCCGAGGCGGTCTCCTCGGCCGGCCACCCGGCCACGTCGCGCAGGATGAGCACGGCCCGCTGGCGCGGCGGCAGGTGCTGGATGGCGGCCAGATAGGCCAGCTCGATCGTCTCGCGGGCCACCGCCACGGCGTGCGGCTCTGCCTCGCCCGGCGCGGCCAGGTCGAGCACCCGGTCGGGGATCGGCTGCAGCCACGGCACCTCCGCCTGCGCGGAGCGCTCGCCCTGCGCCGCCACCGCGATCTCCCGGCGGGCGGGGCCGGACAGCAGGTCGAGGCAGGCGTTGGTGGCGATGCGGTAGAGCCAGGCGCGCACCGTGGCCCGCCCCTCGAACGTCTCGCGCCGCCGCCACGCGCGCAGCAGCGTCTCCTGCACCATGTCCTCGGCGTCGGTGTACGAGCCGAGCATGCGGTAGCAGTGGACGTGCAGCTCGTGGCGGTGGCGTTCGGCCAGCGCGGCGAACCGCTCCCGGTCACCCGACCGGACCGCCTCGACGATCTCGTCCTCGCCCACCCCGATGCCCCTCCCCCGGTGCCCCTCCCCGGGGCGCTTCGCGAGGGTCATCGTACGGGTCCGGCGTCTAGGGTGAGACCCATGGCCGATCAACTCGAACCCATGCCCACCGACTGGCAGCGGGCCCTCGCCGTGGTGGCCCACCCCGACGACCTGGAGTACGGCTGCGCGGCGGCCGTGGCGACCTGGACCGCGGCCGGCCGCGAGGTCGTCTACCTGATGGCCACCCGCGGCGAGGCGGGCATCGACACGCTCGCCCCCGCCGAGGCGGGGCCGCTGCGCGAGCGGGAGGAGCTGGCCAGCGCCGCCGTCGTGGGGGTGACCACGGTGGAGTTCCTCGACCACGCCGACGGGGTGATCGAGTACGGCACCGCGCTGCGCCGCGACATCGCCGCCGCGATCCGCCGTCACCGCCCCGAGCTGCTGATCACGCTCAACTTCGACGAGACCTGGGGCGGCACGTTCTGGAACACCCCCGACCACAAGGCGGTCGGCCGGGCCGTGATGGACGCCGCAGCCGACGCGGGCAACCGGTGGATCTTCCCCGACGCGGGCGAGCCGTGGCAGGGCGTGCGCTGGGTGGCCGTGGCCGGCAGCGAGTCCCCCACTCACGCCGTCGACGTGACCGACGGGCTGGAGCCGGGCGTGCGCTCCCTGATGGAGCACCGCGCCTACATCGAAGCGCTCACCGGCGACGACCCGGAGAAGTACGCCCGCGAGCTCATCGAGGGGTTCGCCCGCGAGATGGCCCCCCGGTTCGGCGGGCGGCCGGCGATCACCTTCAGGCTCTTCGGCCAAGGCTGAGCGCCGGGGCCGCCGTCGGACGGCGGCCCCGGCCTCTGATCAGACCTGGATCCGGCGCTCGACGGCGTCGACGATCTCGGCGACCGCCCGGTCGACCGCGATCCCGTTCTTCTGCTCGCCGCTGCGGTAGCGGAAGGAGACCGCGCCGTTGGCGATGTCGTCGTCGCCGGCCAGGAGCATGAAGGGCACCTTGGCCTTCTGCGCGTTGCGGATCTTCTTCTGCATGCGGTCGTCGGAGGAGTCGACCTCGACCCGGATGCCGCGCTCACGCAGCTTCTTGGCGACGTCCTGCAGGTAGGGCACGTGGCTGTCGGCGATCGGGATGCCCACCACCTGGACGGGCGCGAGCCAGGGCGGGAACGCGCCGGCGTAGTGCTCGGTCAGCACGCCCAGGAAGCGCTCGATGGAGCCGAACAGCGCCCGGTGGATCATGACCGGGGTCTGGCGGCTGCCGTCGGCGGCCTGGTATTCGAGCCCGAACCGCTGCGGCTGGTTGAGGTCGAGCTGGATGGTCGACAGCTGCCAGGTGCGGCCGATCGCGTCCTTGGCCTGCACGGAGATCTTGGGGCCGTAGAAGGCGGCGCCGCCCGGGTCGTCGACCAGCTCCAGCCCCGACTCCTCGGCCGTCTCGCGCAGCGCCTCGGTGGCCTCGGCCCAGTCGGCGGGGTCGCCGATGAACTTGTCGGAGTCGTCGCGGGTGGACAGCTCCAGGTAGAACTCCGACAGGCCGAAGTCGCGCAGCACGCTGAGCACGAAGGTGAGCAGGCTCTTGATCTCGCCGACCATCTGCTCGCGGGTGCAGTAGATGTGGGAGTCGTCCTGCGTCATGCCGCGCACCCGGGTCAGGCCGTGGACCACGCCCGACTTCTCGTAGCGGTAGACGCTGCCGAACTCGCACAGCCGCAGCGGCAGCTCGCGGTAGGAGCGCCCGCGGGCCCGGAAGATCAGGTTGTGCATCGGGCAGTTCATCGGCTTGACGCGGTATTCGACGCCCTCCAGCTCGAAGGGCGGGAACATGTCGTCGGCGTACCACGGCAGGTGGCCGGAGGTCTCGAACAGCGTCGACTTGGTGATGTGGGGCGTGTTGACGAACTCGTAGCCGGCCTCCGCCTGGCGGCGGCGCATGTAATCTTCCATCTCCTTGCGGATGATGCCGCCCTTGGGATGGAAGACGGGAAGGCCGCTGCCCAGCTCCGGCGGGAAGCTGAACAGGTCGAGCTCGACGCCGAGCTTGCGGTGGTCGCGCTTCTCGGCCTCCTCCAGCAGCTTGAGGTATTCGTCCTGCTTGTCGCGGGACTCCCAGGCGGTGCCGTAGATGCGCTGGAGCTGCGGGTTCTTCTCGCTGCCGCGCCAGTAGGCGCCGCCAGAGCGCATGAGCTTGAACGCCGGGATGGACCGGGTGGACGGGACGTGCGGGCCGCGGCACAGGTCCTTCCAGCGCAGCGCGCCGGTCTTGGCGTCGAGGTTGTCGTAGATGGTGAGCTGCCCCGCGCCGACCTCGACGGACTCCTCGTCGGCCGCCCCGCCCTTGAGGCCGATCAGCTCCAGCTTGTAGGGCTCGCCGGCCAGCTCCGCGCGGGCCTCGTCGTCGCCGACGGGGCGGCGGGAGAACAGCTGACCCTCCTTGACGATCTCGCGCATGCGCTTCTCGACGCGCTTGAGGTCGTCGGGCTGGAAGGCCTCGGCCACGTCGAAGTCGTAGTAGAAGCCGTTGTCGACCGGCGGCCCGATGCCGAGCTTGGCCTCGGGGAACAGCTCCTGCACGGCCTGCGCCATGACGTGCGCGGTGGAGTGGCGGACGATCGCCCGGCCCTCCTCGCTGGAGATCTCGATCGGCTCGACCGCGTCGCCGTCGGCCAGCGGGCAGGCCAGGTCGCGCGCCTCGCCGTTGACCCGGGCGGCGATCACGGTGCGGCCGTCGGCGTCGAGCGCCTGGCCGGCCGTCGTGCCGGCCGCGACCACACGCTCGGCTCCGGCGAGGGTGATGCGTAGCTCGGCTGACACGATGGCTCCCTTGGATAGCGTCGGCAGTGACGGAAATCGATGCTATCGCGGGTCGAACCCCATCCTGGTCAGCCTTTTCCGGCTGCCCCTGAACACGTTCCGGTCGACCGGGCTGTTGGCGTGCTGGTGGATCACCCAGTCCTGCCACGGCCTGGGCACCGCGGGCCGGCCGCGGGGCCGGTGCGGGCTGGCGATCCACAGCGGATAGCCGTCCAGGCCCGCGCAGTTGCCCTCCTCGGCGAAGGATTGGTAGGTGTAGACGAACGGCCGAGTCCCGACGCGCCGCTCCACGTAGCCGCACCACCGGCGGGCGTAGCGGGCGACCCGCTCCGGATTGAGCCCGTCGTCGGTCTCGAGGTCGAGCGCGATCAGGTCGCCCCGGCGCAGCCCGCCCGCCTCCCTGATCGTGCGCAGGAAGTGGCGGGCCTGCTCCTCGGGATCACCCTTGGGGCGCGCGAAGTGGTACGCGCCGCAGACGATCCAGTTCTCCCGCATCCGTTCCCAGTTGCGGGAGAACCAGCGATCGGTCCAGTCGCCGCCCTCGGTGGCCTTCGCGAAGGCGAACGCCACCCCGTTGCGCGCGTGGTCGGCCCAGTCGACTGAGCCCTGCCAGTTGGACACGTCGATGCCGTGCAGCAGGCGATTGTCCCTGTCGGAGTACACCCTGCCGGAGTTTATGGAAACCTCTCCCGATCACCCCTTCGACGCGCCGATGAGCAGCTTGTGGGCACGTTCGCGGTCTCCGTACACCGCGGCCACGAAATCGGTGACACCCGCCTGGGCCAGCTCGTCGAGCTGGGCACGCACCGCGTCCTCGTCGCCGGCCACGGCCACGCCGCCGGGGCTCTCGACGCCTTCCCTGTCGAGCATGGCGCGGTAGGACGGGAGCTGGCCGTACATGACGAAGATCTCGTCTGCCCTGGCCCTGGCCTCCTGCGGGTCGTCGGTGACGCACACGGGGAGCGTGCAGACCACCCGCGGCCGGGGGCGGCCGGCCGCCTCGGCGGCGGCGTTGATGGTGGGCGCGATGTGCTCGGCGACGGTCTTGCGTCCGGTCATCCAGAGCACGGTGCCGTCGGCGAGAGCGCCGGCGAGCTTGAGCATGCGCGGGCCGAGCGCGGCGACCAGCACCGGCAGGCCGGTCCCCGGCGTGCTGAGCCCCAGGTCGGCCTTGAGCGTCTCGCCCGAGAAGGACGCCTGCTCGCCCCGGGTGAGGGGCAGCAGGACCTCCAGGTACTCCTTCATGTGCCGGGCCGGGCGGTCGAAGCTGTAGCCGTACATGCCCTCGATGACGATCTGGTGCGACAGCCCGATGCCGAGGGCGAGCCGGCCGCCGAGCGCGGCGTTGGCGGTCATCGCCTGCTGGGCGAGCACGGCGGGGTGGCGGGGGTAGGTCGGCACCACGCCGGTGCCGAACTCGATGTCGCGGCCGCCGGCCAGGGCGGCGCTGCCCGCCACGGCGAGCGAGGTGAGCGCGTCCAGGCCGAAGATCTGGGACATCCAGACCGAGTCGAAGCCGTCGTCGGCGGCGCGGGCGATCCTGTCGCGCAGCGCGGGGAACGGGTCCTGGCCGGGTGGCTCGTTGATCAAGAGTCCGAATCGCATGCTTACAGAACTCCATTCTGGTCGGCTGGGGCGAGTGTAACCCCGGTCACGCCGAGTGTTGCGGGAGCCGGGCCGGACCCGATTTGTAAAGTGGCCCCATGACCCACGAACGCGCGGGGCGGCCCGCTCAGCCCGAGGACCTGGTGGACGTGGCGCGGCTGGTGACCGCCTACTACGCGTTGCGCCCCGACCCCGCCGACCCCGGTCAGCGGGTGGCCTTCGGCACCTCGGGCCACCGGGGGTCGTCGCTGGCCACGGCCTTCAACGAGGACCACATCCTGGCCACCAGCCAGGCCATCGGCGAGTACCGCCGGATGCAGGGCACCGACGGCCCGCTCTTCCTGGGCATCGACACGCACGCGCTGTCGGAGCCCGCCCGGGTCTCGGCGCTGGAGGTGCTCGCGGCCAACGACGTGCACGTGCTGGTCGACTCCCGCGACGGCTACACGCCGACCCCGGCCGTCTCCCACGCGATCCTCACCCACAACCGCGGCAGGAAGTCCGGGCTGGCCGACGGGGTGGTCATCACGCCGTCGCACAACCCGCCGTCCGACGGCGGCTTCAAGTACAACCCGCCGCACGGCGGCCCGGCCGACACCGAGGCCACCTCGTGGATCCAGGACCGCGCCAACCGCCTGCTGGCCCAGGACCTCGACGGGGTGCGGCGGGTGCCCTACGCGAAGGCGCTGGAGTCGGCCGGACGTCACGACTTCCTCGGCGCGTACGTGGACGACCTGCCCTCGGTCGTGGACCTGGACGCGATCCGGGCCGCCGGGGTGCGGATCGGCGCCGACCCGCTGGGCGGCGCCAGCGTGGCCTACTGGGGCGAGATCGCCGACCGGCACCGCCTCGACCTCACCGTGGTCAACCCCTTGGTCGACCCGGCGTGGCGGTTCATGACGCTCGACTGGGACGGCAAGATCCGGATGGACTGCTCCTCCCCGTACGCGATGGCCTCGCTGATCGGCGGCCGCGACCGCTTCCAGATCGCCACCGGCAACGACGCCGACGCCGACCGCCACGGCATCGTCACCCCCGACGGGCTGATGAACCCCAACCACTACCTGGCGGTCGCGATCTCCTACCTGTACGAGCACCGCGACGGCTGGCCGCGTGACGCCGGGGTCGGCAAGACGATGGTCAGCAGCGGCGTCATCGACCGGGTGGCCGCGTCGCTGGGCCGGCGGCTCTACGAGGTCCCGGTGGGCTTCAAGTGGTTCGTGCCGGGGCTGCTCGACGGGTCGCTCGGGTTCGGCGGCGAGGAGAGCGCGGGCGCGTCGTTCCTGCGCCGCGACGGCTCGGTGTGGACCACCGACAAGGACGGCCTCATCCTGGCCCTGCTGGCGTCGGAGATCCAGGCGGTCACGGGCAGGTCGCCGAGCGAGCACTACCGCGCCCTGACCGAGCGGTTCGGCGAGCCCGCCTACGCGCGGGTGGACGCGCCCGCCACCCGCGAGGAGAAGGCGGTGCTGGGCAGGCTGTCGGCCGACCAGGTGACGGCCGGCAGCCTGGCCGGCGAGCCGATCACCGCGGTGCAGACGGCGGCCCCGGGCAACGGGGCGTCGCTGGGCGGGGTCAAGGTCTCCACCGAGAACGCGTGGTTCGCCGCCCGCCCTTCGGGCACCGAAGACGTCTACAAGATCTACGCCGAGTCGTTCCGCGGCCCGGACCACCTCGCCAAGGTGCAGGAGGAGGCCCGGTCGCTGGTCTCGGCGGCGCTCGGCTGACGCCTAGGACTTCGCGAGCACCCGGCCGTCGTCGGCGATGGCCGGGAACGCTCCGGTGTCGACGATGCCGTGCTGGTGGTAGAGCTGCTCGATGAGGGCGTGGGCGGCGGGCTCCAGCTTCCACAGCGCCCGCCACTCGCGGGCGACCGGCACCGGGATGCCGATCTCCTGGGCGATGTCGACGGTGCGCGGCACGATCCCCTTGGCGATCTGCCGGTCCCAGTAGGCGCGGGCCCGGCGCATGAGCGCGGCGCGCTGGGCGGTGTCGACGATCTGCGGGGCCGCGTCGATGACCGGGATCTCCTCGTCGTCCTCCTCGCGCACCAGCTCGGCGAGGGCCGGCGGCAGCTGGGGCCTGGCGGGCACCGGACGGTGGTCGTGCTCGGGCTCCCACGGCACCCGCGGGTCGGCGTCGATGAGCGCGGTGGTGTTGTAGAGGGCGGCGATCTGGGCGAGCAGGGCCTCCTGGCGGGCCTGGTCGACGGCCAGGCCGGTGTGCTCGACCGCCTGGTCCATGGCCTTGTCGAGCTTGGCCAGCGCGGCGCGCATCTTGCGGTCGGGGGCGCCGGCCTCGCGCAGCGCCTTGGCCCGCTTGGCCGCCAGCGCGACCCGGGTGAGCCTGCGGTGCGCGTCGACCTCGCTGGCGGTGCGGTCGCTGACCTCGGCCAGGCCGAGCCGGACCAGCAGCCGCTCGGGGGTGAGCCGCCAGTTGATGCGGCCGGTGCCGCGGATGCGGTGACGCTCTATGGCCATGCCACGCTCCCACAGCCAGGCGGCGACCAGCGGCGCGGCGAGCCGGAACACCGCCTCGGGGAAGCTGCTCGCGTCCATGCTGGACAGCACCGCGGTCAGGCAGGTCAGCGCCCACACGGCGATGCCGTCGATGCCCGCGGAGAAGTTCTCCCGCATGTTGCGGCGGGCGCGCACGGCGGAGGTGATGATGGCCACCTCGATGAAGGCGAACAGCAACAGCCTCAGCGGGCCGTCCAGGCCCAGCACGTCGCCCGAGAAGCGCCACATGCCCTGGGCGGACACGCCGGTCGCGATGGAGGCGGCCACGATCGTCAGCACGTCCTCGACGGGACGGGGCGCGACGTAGCGGGTGAACAGCCAGGCGGTGACCCGCCAGGCGGCGCGGAGCACCAGGAAGGCCAGGGCGAGCCCGGCCAGGGTCAGCAGCGCGATCACCGCGGTGGCGAGCGGCTTCTCGGCGATGAAGGTGGTGATTTCCTCAAGTGTGGGCATCAGTCGCTATCCGTTGAGGCTCAGTCTCGGGGGGCTCAATGACGAGATCATTGCAGACTGTAGCCATCTTGTACGCCAAACTCCGGCTGCTGCCCAGTTTGCCCCTGATTCCCCATACGTCCCCATCAGCAACGGAAGCCCCGTGGAACGCGCCAGCGAGCGGGGCGCCGGGGAGCCGGAGCGGCGGCCCGGAAACCCGGGCGACCCGACCTTGCGGTCGGGGCGGCGGGCTCGAACCGTCCCGTCTACGCTCATCACCGGACGGTTCCGTCCTAGGACTGGGTGACCAGGACTCTTGCCTGAGGTTGAGATGCAATCTCGTCCTTGAGGGGGTCACCGGCACGGCTCCGGGGTGGGACCATCTAGCGAGGGATTTATCCCAACATGGTGCGATGTATCCCAGCAGGACGGAATTTAATGTCAGAGCTAGAAGAGTTCCCTCTCGTTCAGTTCATGCGAGAGCGGTTCGACCCCGCCGAGGAGCTGCTCCGCATCCAGGCCGAGCACCCCGTCTTCCCCATGAAGATCCCCGGCGACCAGACGGTCTACCTGATCACCCGCTGGGACGACGTCCGCGGGGTGCTCGGCGACCACGAGCGGTTCAGCAACGACTTCGCCGGCGTCATCGGCCTCGGCTCGAACCAGGAGGATCCCGGCGGCCTCGGCTTCCGTGACCCGCCCGAGCACACCCGGCTGCGCAAGTTCCTGACGCCCGAGTTCACCATGCGCCGGCTGCGGCGCCTGGAGCCGCGCATCGAGGCGCTGGTCGCCGGCTGCCTGGACAAGATCGAGGCCAAGGGCTCCCCCGCGGACCTGATGGAGGACTTCGCGCTTCCCATCCCGTCCCTGGTGATCTCCGAGCTGCTCGGCGTCCCGTACGAGGACCAGGGCGACTTCGTCAAGGTGAGCACGGACCGGTTCGACTTCACCGCCGGGCCCGAGGCGTCGCTGCAGGCGATCAACGACGCGATGACGTACCTCACCGACCTGGTCGCCCGCGAGCGGCGTAACCCGGGCGACGGGCTGCTCGGCCAGCTGCTCCGCGACCACGGCGACGAGCTGGACGACCGCACGCTGGCCAGCATGGCCGACGGCATGCTGACCGGCGGGCACGACACCAGCACGAGCATGCTCGCGCTCGGCAGCCTGTGGCTGCTGGAGAACCCCGAGCACGCCGCCAAGGTGCGCGAGGTCGACGGCTACGTCGACGAGGTGATCGAGGAGCTGCTGCGCTACATGACCGTGGTGCAGGTGGCCTTCCCCCGCTTCGCCCGCCACGACCTGGAGCTGCACGGCCGGCAGATCAAGAAGGGCGAGCTGGTGCTGTGCTCGCTGGCCGCCGCCAACCGCGACCCGAACCTGGGCGAGGACATGGACCAGGTCAAGCCGGGCCGCCACACGGCGGGCTCCCACCTGGCGTTCGGGCACGGCATCCACCGCTGCATCGGCGCGCCGCTGGCGCAGATGGAGCTGCGCATCGCGTACCCGATGCTGCTGCGCCGCTTCCCGGAGCTGCGGCTGCAGGGAGAGGTGTCCTGGCGCAAGCTGGCCATCGTCTACGGCGTGGAGAAACTACCCGTGACGTGGTGAAGCGGTTACGTTCGCAGTGTGAGTCAGCCTGTCATCGACCTGAGTGCGATCGGCGCCGTCGTGTTCGACACGGACGGCACGGTCACCGACACCGCCCGCGGGCACGCGGCCGCCTGGAAGCACGTGTTCGACGGGTTCCTGCGTGGCCGCTCCGCCCCGTTCGACGTGCGGGAGGACTACCTGCGGTACGTCGACGGGCGGCCACGCCTCGACGGTGTCCGCGCCTTCCTCGCCTCGCGGGGGATCACGGCGCCTGAGGGCGCGCCGGACGACGAGCCGGACGCGCCCACCGTGCACGGCCTCGGCCGGGCCAAGGAGCAGCTGTTCATGGCGCAGGTGAAGCAGCACGGGGTGGCCGCGTTCCCGGCGGCCGTGGCGCTCCTGCACGAGCTGCGCAACCGGGGCGCCCGCACGGCGGGGGTGTCGGCCAGCCTGCACGGGCGCAGGCTGGTGGCGGCGGCGGGGGTGCTGCACCTGTTCGACACGGTGGTCGACGGGGGCGACGCGGCGCTGATGAACCTGCCGGGCAAGCCGGACCCGGCGCTGCCGCTGGAGGCGGCCCGCCGCCTCGGCGTGTCCGCGGGCAGGACCGCGGTGGTGGAGTCGGCGCCGCCTGGTGTCGAGGCGGGCAGGAAGGGCGGCTTCGCGCTGGTGATCGCCGTGGGGCCGGCCGGGGAGGGCGCCGATCTGGTGGTGCGCGACCTCGGTGAGCCGGTCGTGCGCGGGCGGGTCCTACCCTTGAGCATGTGACGGTGCTCATCGATCCCCCGCAGTGGCCGGGGCCGCGCGGCCTGATGTGGTCCCACCTGGTCAGCGACGCGTCCCTGGACGAGCTGCACGCCTTCGCCGCCCGGCTGGGCGTGCCCGGGCGGGCGTTCGACCGCGACCACTACGACGTGCCCGAGACGGTGCACGCGTTCGCGGTGTCGCTGGGCGCCCAGGCGGTCACCTCGCGCGAGCTGCTACGGCGACTGGTCGAGGCCGGGCTCCGGCGCCGTAAAGCGCACGCCCGCGCGGGCGGGGACGGCTGACGCCCCGCCGAGGTGCGGGGGGAAAGGCGCGTAGGCGTCGTCCGGCACCGGCTCGTCCTCTCCGCCGGGCTCTCCTGAGCCGAGCAGGGTGCGGGTCAGCGCCGCGCGCTCGTGCAGCATCTCGTCCAGCGCCCGGTTGAGGTGGTCGTCGGTGATCTCGGGCTCGTCGCCGTCGTGCGCGAGCGCGTCGAGCACCGCGCGGCGCAGCAGCTCCTTGAAGAACGAGGCGGTCGCGCCTTCCGTACGGGCCACGACCGGATCGAGGTCGGCCCGCAGCGGCAGGTCGCGGGCGTAGAGCCGGAGCAGCGCGGCCCGGCCCGCGGCGTCGGGCCTGGGGATCTCCACGGCCAGGTCGACCCGGCCCGGACGGTCGGCGAGCGCGCGTTCGAGCACGTCGGGCCGGTTGGTGGTGAGCACGAACGTGACGTCGGCGTCGGACCCGACCCCGTCCATAGCGTCGAGCAGCGCGAACAGCAGCGGGTTGCCGTCGTCGGTGAACGACCGGTCGCGCGCCACCAGGTCGACGTCCTCCAGCACCACGATCGCCGGCTGCAGCCGCCTGGCGAGCCCGGCCGCCTGCGACACGAACTGGATCGCCGTGCCGGTCATCACGATCACCGTGCAGCCGGTCATCCGGGTCATGAGGTAGCGGACGGTGTGGGTCTTGCCGGTGCCGGGCGGGCCGTGCAGCAGCAGGCCGCGCTTGAGGTGCTGACCGTGCGCGCGCAGCCGCGCGGCCTGCTCGGCGACGCCGACGATGTGCCGCTCGATCGTCTCCAGCACGCCGTCGGGCAGCACCACCTGGTCGGGGCCGAGGTCGGGGCGGGGCAGGAAGCTCACCAGGTCGTTGCCGCGGTGCTCGCTCCACGCGAACGACAGGACCTGCCCGCGGTAGACGTCGTGCGCGCGCATCAGGCGCTCGATCGCGTCGCGGGTCTCCTTGGCCGCCTCCCTGCCGGGAGACAGCACCACCACCTGGCAGTGGGTCGACATGTGCTCCTGCGGGCCGCGCAGGCCCAGCACCACGGGGGTGCCGCCGGGGGCCCGGGTGAGCACCAGCCCGAGCGTGATCACCTCGGTGGTCTCGTCGGGGCCGACGGCCGCGGCCTCGTAGTCGACGGCGCCCGGTTCGTACTGCTCCCAGCCGCGGGCGGCGCGGGCCAGCATGTTGACGATGTCGTCGTGCTCGCGGCCCTGGCCGGCGATGCCGAACCACTCGGCGCCCGGGGTGTGCGCCGCGAGGTAGGCGTCGACGCCGCGCTGCAGGTTGACGTGCTCCCAGCCGGGGAACGCCGCCACCACGCTGACCACGTGTTTCAGCTCGCAGCCCAGATGGCCGGTCACGCGGGTCACCAGCTCGGGCTGTTCGTCCTCGGCGAGGGTGCGGTGGGCGTCCTGGATCAGCTCTTTCAGCGACCGGGCGAGTGACCGGGCGTCGGCGGTGTCCATGGCACCCACCCTGACAGACGGCGGGGGCGCGCGCCCGCCGTTAACGTTCCAGCGCCGCCAGCTCCGCGGTCATGGCCGCCCGGGCGCGGGTCTCCCACAGCTCGCGCGCGGGAGGGGTGCGGTAGAGCCGGGGCGTGGCGAGCAGCCGGCGGAGCACCTGGGCGCGGCCCTGTCGGAACAGCTCGTCGGGGACGTGCGCGTACTCCTGCCGGATCTTGGCCGCGTAGCCGGCGTAGCCGTCGCCGCCCAGCACCGCCAGGTCGGCGTCGCAGAGCACGGCCCCGTCGCGGTCCGCGCCGGCCAGCGTGTCGTGCGCGGCGGTCAGCCGGACGAGCCTGGCCACCTCCGCCACCCGGGCGGCCGGCACCCCGCACCGGGGCAGGCGGGCCTGGGCGAGCTGGGCGCTGCGCTCCTCGTCCCAGCCGGGCCTGCCGTCGTAGACGGCGTCGTGGAACCAGGCGGCCAGCCGGACCGCCACCGGATCGGCGGCCCACTCGTGGATCAGGTCGACGGCCCGCAGCACGGCCCTGAGGTGGTCGAGGTCGTGGTAGCGCCGATGCGGCTCCGACCATCGGGCCACCAGCTCGGCGCCCAGCGCGTCACCGGCTCGGGACGCGCCGGCCAGCTTTCGCCATCCGTCCAGCACCCGGCCCACTCTAGTGGTGCGCGCGGCGGCCCGGCTTGTTAGCGTGGCGGCATCGAGCGACGGTGGGGCGCGGACCGGCGGCTGCCGCGGTGGCGGGAGCTGCGTGACTTCCTGCCCAAGGCGCGGGCGCACGGCGGGCCGGCCGGGGCCGCCGACGTGTCGGACGTCCGGCGGCTGGCGCGGCGGCGGGCGCCGCGGGTGGTGTTCGACTACGTCGACGGCGCGGCCGAGGGCGAGCTGTCGATGGCCAGGGCGGCGGAGGCGTTCGCGCGGGTGGAGTTCCGGCCGCACGTGCTGCGGGACGTGGCGCGGGCCGGCACCGAGGTGGAGGTGCTGGGGCGGCGGGTGGCGATGCCGGTGGTGCTCGGGCCGACCGGGTTCACCCGGATGATGCACCGGGCCGGTGAGCCGGCCGTGGCCAGGGCCGCCGCCCGCGCCGGGATCCCGTACACGTTGTCCACGATGGGCACCACGAGCGCGGCGGACGTGGCCGCGGCGGCGCCCGGCGGGTGGAACTGGTTCCAGCTGTACGTGATGCGCGACCGGGGCCGGGTCAGGGAGTGGCTGGCGCAGGCGCGGGCGGCGGGCATGGACGTGCTGGTGGTCACCGTGGACGTGCCGGTGGCCGGCGGCCGGCTGCGCGACGTGCGCAACGGCATGACCATGCCGCCGTCGCTGCGCTGGGGCGGTCTGGCGCAGGCGCTGACCCGGCCGGCCTGGTGGTTCGACTTCCTGACGAGCGAGCCGTTGCGGTTCGCCACGGTGGAGGGGGCGCCGGACGACCTGGCGGGGATCACCAACATGATGTTCGACCCGACGGTGACGGTCCGCGACCTGGAGTGGATCCGGGCGGAGTGGGGCGGGCGGCTGCTGGTGAAGGGCGTGCAGCGGGTCGACGACGCCAAGGAGCTGACGGCCGCTGGGGTGGACGGCCTGGTGGTGTCCAATCACGGAGGACGCCAGCTCGACCGTGCGCCCACGCCCCTGGAGCTGCTGCCGGAGGTGGCGGCGGCGGTGGGCGACCGGACCGAGGTGTTCCTCGACGGCGGCGTGCGCAGCGGCGCGGACGTCGCCGCGGCGGTGGCGCTGGGCGCGCGCGCCTGCCTCGTCGGCCGCGCCTACCTGTACGGGCTCATGGCGGGCGGCGAGGAGGGCGTGGACCGGGTGCTCGCGATCCTGCGCGGCGAGCTGGTCCGCACGCTCCAGTTGCTGGGCGTGGCCGGGGTGGACGGCCTGGACCGTGACGTGGTGCGGTTGCGCTGACCGCCCCGCGGCCTACCTGAGCCGCGACAGCCGGTGCTCCATCAGCTCGTCCTCGGCCTGCTCGGCGGCGGTGCGCAGCTTGCGCACGGCCCGCAGGACCTCCTCGACGTCGGTGCCGCTCCGCTCCACCTCCGCGGCCGCGTCCCGTACCCGGCGGAGCGTGGTGGCGATGAAGGTGTCATTCATGACCTGACGGTACGCCGGACATACCTGGCCAAACAGGACCCGACTCCCTTACGCCGTCCTGTCGTCCGTGCGCGCGGTTGAACCCGGGCCGCCCGGCGCGCGTATCCCCGCGTGTGAGTGGTGATCGCGCGTGTGGCGTCCGGGAGGCGCGGGCGGCCGGTCGGTCCGCCGTGCGGGTCCTGGGCGCCGCCGTGTTCGCCACCGTGTGCGTGTACGCGGCGCTCGGGACGCACCTGCTGGCCGGGGGTTCCGGGGCGCCTCTCGGGGTGGTGGCCGCGGCGGCGGGGGTCACCGGGGCGGGCGCCTGGGTGCTGGGGCGGCGCAGGCGGGGCCGGGGCGTGCTGCTGGTGGCGGCGTTCTCGGCGCAGTACGGCATGCATCAGGTGTTCGGCGGCGGGCACGGGGTGGGGCACCACGGCGGCCTGTCGTCCGGGGTGGGGATGGTGCTCGCGCACGTGCTGGTCGCGCTGGTGTGCGCCTGGTGGCTGGAGCGGGGCGAGACGGCGCTGACGACGGTGCTCTGCCTGCTGGCCTGCTCGCTGGCGGGGTTGTGGCGGACGGGAGGGCGGGCGGCGGCGTGGCGGCCGGTCGCGCCGGTCCGGCTCGTGCCCGGCGTGCCGGAGGAGCCGCCGGTCCGGGCGCCCCAGGTGCTCGCGTGGGCGCTGAGCCATCGCGGGCCGCCCGGTTAGAGCGAGGACGACGACATCTGCCCGCGGACCGGGACGCGGATCACCGCGCCGGAGCCGCCGGCCGACCGTGCCCGGGCTCCGCGCCGAGGCGCTCAGGTCCAGCGTGCCCAGGCCCCCGATCGCCTGTCGTGGCGGTCCCCCTCGCTCTCGCTCTTCCGGAGTTGACCATGACCACCGTCCACGTACGCCCGGAGACCGTAACCGTCCAGCCCGCGCCGTCCTCCTCGCAGCGGTACCGCGCCGTGTGGCGCTGGCATTTCTACGCGGGCCTGTTCGTCGCCCCCGTCCTGCTCGTCCTGGCCGTCACGGGGGCCGTCTACCTGTTCAAGGAGCCGTTCGAGGAGTGGCGCTACCAGGACGTGCGGTCGCTCGCCGGGCCGGTGGCCACGGCCCGCCCGCTGTCGGAGCAGATCGCGGCCGCGCAGCAGAGCATGCCCGGCACGCCCGTCCTGTCGGTGATCCCGCCGGCCGCCCCCGACCGCACGACCCGGATCATCTTCCAGGGCGAGGAGACCGGCCCGTTCGCGGAGGGCGTGTCGGTGTACGTCGACCCGGGCACCGCCACGGTGGTCGGCACGATCGACGACGCGGCCACGTTCATGCGGGTGGTGCGGACGATCCACGGTGAGCTGATGTCGGGCACGGTCGGCGACCGGGTGGTGGAGACGGCGGCCTGCTGGGCGCTGATCCTCGCCGCCACCGGCACGTACCTGTGGTGGACGAGCCGCGGCAGGCGCCCGGCGCGCTCGTCCAGGGCCCGGCTGCGCCGCCTGCACGCGCTGACCGGGGCGGGCGCCGGGGTCGTCGTGGTGTTCCTGGTGATCTCTGGGCTGCCCTGGTCGGGTGTGTGGGGCGACGCGCTGCAGCGGATCCAGGAGCGGACCGGCTCCACCTATCCCGACGCCGGCGCCTACCCGAACCGCTCGGCCGATCTGTCGGACAACCCCGACGCCAAGGTGCCGTGGGCCGCGGAACGTCTTCCCGTGCCGTCCTCCCAGGACGGCGGGCACGCGGGGCATGACGCGGGCGGCGGCAGCGCGCTGCACCCGGGCGCTCTCCCCCTGGAGCAGGCGCTCGCCGCCGCCCGTCCGTCCGTCCGCGACTGCTCTCCTGCCGAGTGCGACCTGAAGATCCTCCTGCCCAAGGACCGCGAAGGCGTCTACACGGTCGTCACCGCGCCCCGGCGCGACCCGTCGGCCGCGCAGACCCTGCACGTCGACCAGTACAGCGGCCGGGTGCTCGTCTCGTACGGCTGGAACGAGTACGGGATCCTGGCCAAGGCCGTGGAGCAGGGGGTGGCGCTGCACGAGGGGCGCCGGTACGGGATGGTCAACCTGCTGGTGATGCTGGGCGCCTGCCTGGCGCTGGTCACGCTGGTGGTCTCGGGGGCGTGGATGTGGTGGAAGCGCCGCCCGCGCGGGCGGCTGGGCGCGCCCGCCCGCCCGGCGGACAGGCGGACCGCGTACGGGGTGGCGGCGATCATGGTGGTGCTGGGGGTGCTGTTCCCGCTGGCCGGTGTGACCATGCTGGCGGCGCTGCTGGTGGACCGCCTGGTGCTGCGCCGGATCCCGCGGCTGTCCGGGATCACCGGCTGACCCGGCGCCGGCGGGTGCGCAGGCCGGTCAAGCGGGCCCGCAGGATGGTCAGCGGCCGCGCAGGATGAGGCGCAGGCGGGTGCGCGAGCGCTTGCCGTGCCACGCGGCGCGCTCGTTCGCCTGCGGGAACGGCTCGGGCGGCACGGGCACGCCGAGGAAGGCGCAGAGCGGCGCCCAGCCGTCGCGCACGTCGAACACCAGCAGCCGGTCCGTCGGGATCGCCGCCCGGACCTCGGCCTGGTGCCGCCCGTACACCTCCAGCACGTGCGCCTTGTCGTCGACGCGGCCGTCGAAGACCCGGTCCATCACCGTCGCCCCGGCCATCCGGGGGTAGAGGGCGAAGTCGGGCGCCCGCCTGGACACCAGCCGGCGGACCAGGCGGCGGTGGGGCGGCAGTGGCCGGCGCTCGGCCAGGGCGCTGGCGAAGATGGTGCCGCTGACGCTCTCGTACCAGCGTTCCGGGTCGCGGACGGTGAGCACCACCTTGGCCTCGGGGTAGTGGGCGGCCAGCTCGCGCCAGTAGGCGGCGGCCGGCCAGTCCACGGCGGAGCCGAAGCCCGCGAAGAGCGCGTCCCAGTCGCGGGAGCGGCCTTCGCCGACGTCGAGCCAGTGCCGGATCCGGTACGGCTCGGCGATCAGGGTGGACATGTGGTGGCAGGGGCCGAAGCCGAGCTGTTCCAGCGCCGCCTTGAGGGATCTGGTGCCCGTCCGGCCGAAGCCGGCGCCGATCACTTTCACGGGATGCTCCCGGTCTCTGATGAGTCTCTGATCTGGGCTGCTTACGGTGCGGGTGGTGGTCGCGCGAGGGGCCAACCCTCGTTATATGCCGATATTTCGGTTCAGAGGAGGTTGCCGATGACGGTTTTCCCCCAATCACTCCTCGACGCGCTGCGTGCCGCGCCGGACACGCCGGTCCTCGAGCACGGCTCCCGTACGGTCACGCGCGGCGCATGGCTGGATCTGATCCGCCGGCTGGCGGGCGCGCTCCGGCGGGCCGGGCTCGGGCCCGGTGACGGATTGGCGATCCGGACGGCGGTCACGCCCGAGGCGTTCGCCGCGCACCTGGCCGCGCACGCGGTGGGCTGCCGGGTGGTCGGCGTCCGCCCCGGCTATCCGCCCGCCCAGCTCGCCCACGTGCTCGGCACGGGCGTGTCCGCCTATCTGGTCGACGAGCCCGCGGCGTCCGGGCTGCCCACGCTGTCGCTCGGCCCGGTGCCGGGGGCGGCCGACCTGCTGGCCGCGCCCGACGAGGGCGAGCCGCTCGTGGTGACCGCGAGGCCGGACGACGTGGCCGCGCTGCACTTCACCAGCGGCAGCACCGGCCGTCCCAAGGGCTGCGCGGTCACGTACGCCGCGCTGAGCCGGCACTGGGCCTGGCAGCCGGCCGCCTGGTCGCGGGCGGCCCACGAGTTCGCCGGCCGGTTCGAGCGGTACCTGCTGTTCGGGACGCTGGCCAGCATGGTCGTGCTGGAGCACGTGGCGCCCTGCCTGCTGGGCGGCGGGGTGGCGGTGATCCCGGAGGACGACGGGCGGCCGATGTTCCCGTACGCGATCGAGCGCCACCGGATCACCGGGTCGATCATCACCGTGCCGCGCCTGGGCGCGATGCTCGACCTGCTCAAGGCCGAGCCGGTGGACGTGTCCAGCCTGCGGGCGCTGATGGTGTCCGGCTCGCCGATCGGCCCGGCCCGGCTGGCCGAGGCGGTGGACCGGCTCGGGCCGGTGGTCTACCAGGGGTACGGGCAGACCGAGGCGGGGTCGATCGCCATGCTGACGCCCGGTGACCTGGCCCGGCTCGGCCCCGGCGTGCTGGCCTCGACCGGCCGCCCGCACGAGGGGGTGGAGGTCAGCGTGCGCGACGCCGCCGGCCGCCTGGTCGCCCCGGGCCTGACGGGCGAGATCCACGTACGCAGCCCGTACCAGATGGCGGGCTACTGGGACGCCGACGAGGAGAGCCCGATCCGCGACGGCTGGCTGAACACCCGCGACCTCGGCCGGATGGATGACGCGGGCTTCCTCCACCTCTCCGGGCGCAGCCGGGACGTGATCATGGTGAACGCCATGGTGGTGTACGCGGGCCCGATCGAGCGGGTGCTGGCCGGGCATCCGGACGTGCTGGAGGCGTACGTCGCCGGTGCGCCGGACGAGCGGACCGGGGAGGCCGTGCACGCGTTCGTGGTGCCCGCGCCGGGCCGCGAGCCGGACCGGGCGGCGCTGCGCGAGCTGGTCCTGGCCGAACTCGGCCAGGACGCCGTGCCCCGGACGATCACCCCGGTGCCCGGCGTGCCAGTGACAGACGGCGGCAAACCCGACAAGCGGGCGCTGCTCGGCCGGCTGGCGCCGGACGCGCTCTGAGACTTCTCTGAGAATCACCTGCCGACAATGCGCTTGATTCTTCAACCACACCGCTCTGTCGGAGGTGTCCATGCTGGACTACCTGGTGCTCGGCGCAGGACCGGCGGGCCTGCAGCTGGGGTACTTCCTCGGAAAGGCGGGACGTGACCACCTGATCCTGGAGGCCGGACCCGCGCCGGGCACGTTCTTCCGCACCTTTCCGCGTCATCGCACGCTCATCTCGATCAACAAGCGGCACAACGGCACGGACGACCCGGAGCTGAACCTCCGGATGGACTGGAACTCGCTGCTGTCCGACGACCCCGGCCTGCTGTTCACCCGCTACAGCGACCGCTACTTCCCGGCCGCCGACGACCTGGTCCGCTACCTGGCCGACTTCGCCGACCGCTGGCGGCTGCCGGTCGCGTACGGGGCGCGCGCCACCCGGGTCGGCCGCGACGGCGACGCCTTCCGGGTGACCGACGGGCAGGGCCGGACGTACCGGGCCAGGCGGCTGGTCGTGGCCACCGGCCTGACCCGGCCCAACCTCCCGCCCATCCCCGGCATCGAGACGGCCGAGACGTACGAGGAGGCGTCCACCGACCCGGCCCGCTACGTCGACCAGCGCGTGCTCGTCATCGGCAAGGGCAACTCGGCGTTCGAGACGGCCGACAACCTGATGGAGACCGCCGCGGTGATCCACGTGGCCGGGCCGCGCTCCCTCCGGATGGCGTGGCGCACGCACTTCGTCGGGCACCTGCGGGCCGTCAACAACAACTTCCTGGACACCTACCAGCTCAAGTCGATGAACGCGATACTCGACGGCGACGTGCGGCGCGTCGAGCGGCAGGCCGACGGCTCCTACCTGGTGACCGTGGCGTTCGCCAGGGCCGACGAGGTGACCAAGGACATCCCGTACGACAAGGTCATCGTGTGCACCGGGTTCCGGTTCGACGCGTCGATGTTCGACGAGGAGTGCCGGCCGGAGCTGGTGATCGACGGGCGGTTCCCGGCCCTGACGCCCGCCTACGAGTCCGTCAGCGTGCCGGGGCTGTACTTCGCCGGCACGCTCACCCAGTCGCGCGACTTCAAGCGCGGCACGAGCGGGTTCATCCACGGCTTCCGGTACGGGACGCGGGCGCTGCACCGGATCCTGGAGGAGCGCCACCACGGCGTGCCGTGGCCGCACCGCCTCCTGCCGGCTGACCCGGCGGCCCTCGCGGCGGCCGTGCTGGAGCGGGTGAACCGCAGCTCGGCGCTGTGGCAGCAGTTCGGCCTGATGACGGACGTGATCACGCTGGACGGCCGGGGCGGGGCCCGCTACCTGGAGGAGGTGCCCATCGGGCTGGCCGAGGGCGAGCACGGGCACTTCGCGATCACCCTGGAGTACGGGCCGGAGCACGACCAGGTCGACCCGTTCGACATCACGGTGGGCCGGATCCGGCAGAGCGACGCGCGGCGCGCGGCCGAGGGCCACTACCTGCACCCGGTGATCCGCCACCACCGGCCGGGCGGGCCGGTCGCCGTGCACCACGTGACGGAGAACCTGGAGAACGCGTGGACCTCGCCGGAGGTGCACGCCGAGCCGCTGCGCGCGTTCTTCGCCCGGACCCTCCCGGTCCCGGCGTGAGCGCCGCGGCGGTGCGGGAGTTCGAGGCCGAGGCCCGCCGCCGCCTCGAACCGGCGCACTACGACTACTTCGCGGGCGGCGCGGCCGACGAGCTCACGGCCCGCGCCAACGAAGCCGCCTGGGACCGCGTCACCGCCCCCGCCGCCGTGCGGGGCGCGCCGGCGACCGGGCTGCTCGGGGCCGGGCCGGTGCTGATCGCGCCCACGGCGTTCCACCGGCTGGCCCACCCGGAGGGCGAGCGGGCCACCGCGCGGGCGGCGGAGGCCGCGGGCACGATCATGATCGTGAGCATGGCGGCCACCGTGGCCGTCGGGGAGATCGCCGCGGCGGCGCCCGGCGCGACCCTGTGGTTCCAGCTCTACGTCCAGCCCGACCTGGCCTTCACCCGGACGGTGGTGCGGCGGGCGGAGGCGGCCGGGTGCCGGGCGCTGGTGGTCACGGTGGACTCCCCCGCCCTGGGCCGGCACGACCGCGACGCCCGCCACGGCTTCCGCGACCTGCCGGCCGGGCTGCGCTGCGAGAACCTGCGCGACGGCGACCGGGTCCGCCCGATCGCGATGTGGCCGGAGCTGTCGTGGCGGCACCTCGCGGCGCTGCGCGGCATGACCTCGCTGCCCATCGTGCTCAAGGGCGTCACCCACCCGGCCGACGCCCGGCTGGCGGTCGAGCACGGGGCGGCGGCGGTGATCGTGTCCAACCACGGCGGGCGGCAGCTCGACACCGTCCCGCCCACCGCGCGCCTGCTGCCCGGGGTGGTGGCGGCCGTCGGCGGCGCGGTGCCGGTGCTGGTGGACGGCGGCCTGCGCAGCGCCGATCAGGTGCGCGCCGCCCTGGCGCTGGGCGCGGCCGCGGTCGGCGTCGGCCGGCCCGTGCTGTGGGGCCTGGCGGCGGCCGGCGAGGCGGGTGTCCTGCGGGTCCTGGATCTGCTGCGCCCCGGATGTCAGGAGGCGGTGACCGCATGCTGGGCAAGCTGATCGCCGGGGCCTTCGTGGCCAGCCTGCCGTGGTGGCTGCCCGGCCGGGTGGTGGCGCTGCGCACCCGCCTGTTCGCCCGGGTCAACGGCGACGGGGCCGTGCCGGTGCCCGGCCCGCTGGCCGGCGCCGACCGGTTCGTCGAGCTGTACTCGCACCCGGCCGCCGGCGGCCGCAGCAAGGGCGCCGCCCTGTCGGACCTGTTCTGGTACTGGCTGTCGCCGGGGGCCGAGCTGCACCAGGAACACCTGGAGGCCGGGCCGCGCCACGACGCCGTCGCCCGGGCCACCCGCGCGTTCCTGTCGCTGCCCCGTACCGACATCGAGGAGCTGACCCGCAGGGCCGCCGCCCGCACCCTGCCGGACGCGGGCGGGCTGGTGCGGCTGCGCGACCTGATGATGCCGCTGTGGGCGGAGTTCGCGTACGAGCTGGTCTTCGGCGAGCCGTGCCCGCGTGCGGCGCGCGAGCTGATCGTCGGCAACGCCGACGACGTCGTCACCGCGCTCAAGTGCTGCGGGCCGCGGCACATGGCGCGCCGGCACCGCCTCACCCGCTATCTGGAGGACCGCCTGGACATGGTCCGATTGTCCACTCCAGACGGGCTCACCACGCGCGAGCGGGCGCTGTACCTTCAGGGCGTGTTCTTCACCACGGCGGTCGTGCAGCTGGCGGAGGGCATGGCCCACCTGCTCATGGTGCTCGCCCGTCACCCCGGTGTGCAAGACAGGGCTCGCACCGGTGACATCCGTTATCTCGACCAGGTGATCCAGGAGACGTTCCGGCTCTACCCGTTGTTCGGCGTCGCCCACCGGGTCACCACGGCCGACATCCCCGTCGGCGGGAGCACGATCCCCGCCGGGTCCGTGCTCTGCTTCAACTATCCGGAGTTCCACCGGGCCGGCTACCCCGAGCCCGGCCGGTTCGACCCCGAGCGGATCCGTGAGAACCACGTCCCGTTCGGGGTCGCGGCCAACCGTCCCTGTCCCGCCTGGCGGGTGGCGCCGATCGCCATGCGGGTCGCGGCCGCGGAGGTCCTGCGCCGGTTCGCGCTGGAGACGACCGCGGCGCACACCCGTTCCCTGCCCAGCCGGGGCCCGTGCCTGCTCACCCCTCGGCACGGCGCGCCGCGCCCGGATCGCCGCCGGCTGCTGCTGTACCTGCGCGTCCGCGACCGGTGGGAGGACGTCTGGCGCAGCGTGGTCCAGCTCGTCCTCGGCGCCTACATGGTGTGGGACGCGCGCCGGCTGCGGCTTTGTGAGCGACATTTCGGCTTGTCTATGGAAGGAGACCCTGGTGATCCCCATGACCGCTGACGTCAACCTGGAGCTGATGCTCAAGGTCTTCCCAGCGCTCGTCCTGTTGCTGCTGGTCGCTTGGATCTGCGGGCGGCTGGCCCTGATGGTGATGCAGCCGCGGGTGCTCGGCGAGATGGTGGCCGGCGTGCTGCTCGGTCCCACCCTGTTCGGCGCGCTGTTACCGGAGACGCAGGCCGCGCTCTTCACGCCCGAGGTCCGGTCCGTGCTGTACGTGCTCAGCACGATCGGGCTCACCCTCTACATGTTCCTGGTCGGGGCCGGCATCGAACACGGCAGGAAGATGCCCGGCGAGGTGGGCAAGGCGGGCGTGCTGGCGGTGTCGGGCATCCTGCCGTCGGTGGTGCTCGGCTTCGGCGTCGGGCTCGCCCTGCACGGGACGCTGTCGCGGCCGGACATCAGCCCATTCGAGTTCGCGCTGTTCCTGGGCGGCGCGCTGTCGCTGACCGCGTTCCCGATGCTGGCGAGGATCCTGTACGAGCGCGGCCTGGAGAACACCCGGCTGGGACGCCTCACGCTGATCGCGGCCTCCATCGACGACGCGGCCGCGTGGTGCCTGCTCGCCGTGCTCACCGCGATGCATCTCAACACCGGGGCGAGCGGGGCGCTGCGCACGATCCTGCTGGCCGGGGCGTTCGCCGTGGTCATGCTCACGGTGGTGCGGCGGCTGCTGAGGCCGCTGTCGGCGGCCGTGGCCCGCACCGGCAGGCTGGGCCCGACCGCCATGTACGTGGTGGTGCTGGTGCCGCTCACGGCCGGCTGGTTCACCGACTGGATCGGCGTCTACGCGGTGTTCGGCGGGTTCATCGCCGGGGTGGCCATGCCGCGTGACGCGGTGTTCCGCCAGGCGCTGCACGGGCGCATGATGGACGTCGTCTCGACGCTGCTGCTGCCCACGTTCTTCACCTTCTCCGGGCTCAACACCCAGCTCGGCGGGCTGGCCGGGGGCGGGCTGCTGCTGGCGTTCGCGGCCATCCTGCTGGCGGGTTTCTGCGGCAAGTACTTCGGCTGCTCGCTGGCGATGCGCGGGATCGGGTTCGGCTGGCGTGAGTCGTACGCGGTGGGGGCGCTGATGAACGCGCGCGGGCTGATGATCCTCATCTTCATCAACATCGGCCTGGCCCAGGGCATGATCACCTCGGAGCTGTTCGCGATGCTGGTGCTCGTGGCGGTGATCACCACGGCGGGGGCTCTGCCGCTGTACAAGCTGGCGCTGCCGGACCGGCTGGAGCGGGCCCGGACGGCGGACGACGCTGAGGAACGGCCGCTGGAGCAGGCGGGCGAGCGCGTGGGCTGATCCCCCGGCGGCCGACATTCCCTCCCTTTCAGGAAATATCACTGGTCATCCTGACTCTGGTAATTCCGTGGGGGTGATGCCACCGTAGGTGGGTGGCTGGGACACCGGGCGAGGCCGGTCCGTCCGCCCGCCGGCTGCTCATCGTGGAGGACGACCGCGACCTCGGGGACATGCTGGTCGGCCTGTTCACCGACCACGGATACGCCGTCGACCTGGCGGTGGAGGGTCAGCGCGGCCTGCATCTCGCGCTGAGCCGCCCCTACGACGCGTTGATCGTCGATCGCGGGCTGCCCGTGATCGACGGTCTCGACCTGCTCGCGCGGCTGCGCCGCCGGGCCGTCACGGTGCCCGCCCTGGTCCTGACCGCCTACGGCGCGGTCGCCGACCGGGTGGCCGGGCTGGACGCGGGCGCCGAGGACTACCTGGTCAAGCCGTTCGAGGTGGAGGAGCTGCTGGCCAGGGTGCGGGCGCTGCACCGCAGGAACCTGGACCTGGCCAGGCTGCTGCCGCTCGGCGGGGCGGGGTGGCTGGATCCCGAGTCGCACGCCGTGCTGCGCCCGGACGGCGGCCGGGTGCAGCTGTCCGCGCGGGAATGCCGGCTGCTGCGCGAGCTCGCGAGTCGTCCGAAGCAGGTCCACACGCGAAGTTCCTTACGACAGCGGGTCTTCGACGGGGCCAGCAAGGAGTCCGTCGTGGACACGTACGTCTACTATCTGCGGACCAAGCTGGGGACGGGTGTCGTATGCACGGTACGGGGCGTCGGTTACCGGCTGGGCGGGCCCTAGCTCCAGGGCTCGCCCGAGGCGCGCCGGCCGGGACCGCGCCGCGGCCCGATCCGGACCAGCGGCTGCTGCGCGGCGCGCGCCGGCGGCTGACGGCGCAGGTCGCGGGCGCGATCTCGGTGCTGCTCGGGCTGCTCGGGACGATGGTGTGCGGCGTCATGTTCGCCGAGCAGGACAGGTCGGCCCTGCGCGAGCTGTCCGCCGCCACCCAGCGGGGCTCGGTGACCCACCCGCCGCCGTGCGTGTGGCTGTTCGAGCTGAGCGGCCACACCCTGCGCGGGTCGCCGGGCGCGCCCTGGGAGCTGCCGGTGGGCTACGCGCTGCGGGCCGTCGCCGCCGGTGCGCCGCCCAGGGTGGAGCGGGTGGAGGTGGCCGGGGTCAGCTATCTGGTGCGCAGCGAGCGGCGCGGTCTGGCGGCGTACCAGGCGGTGCTGGACCTGCGTTACCAGGCCGCAGAACGGGCCCGCCTGGTGGGCACGCTGCTGGCCGCCGAGCTGGCCGGGCTGCTGGCGGCGGTGCTGCTCGGGCAGGTGATCGCCCGGCGCGCGATCGAGCCGCTGGGCGCGGCGCTGGCCCGGCAGCGCCGCTTCGCCGCCGACGTCAGCCACGAGCTGCGCACCCCGCTGACCCGCCTGCACACCCGCGCCCAGCTCGTGGCCCGCCGGGCGCGCCAGGACGGCGGGCGGGTCGCCGAGGACCTGGACCGCATCGTGACCGGCACCAGGCAGCTCGGCGAGGTGGTGGAGGACCTGCTGATCTCGGCCCACCTGGGCCGGCCGAGCGGCCCGTACGGCGAGGTGGACCTGGCGGCGCTGGCCGAGGAGGCGGCGGACGCGGAGTCCGCCCGCGCGCAGGCGCGCGGGGTGGCCGTCGAGGTGACCCTCGGCGGGACCGGGCCGGTGCCTCCGGTCCACGGTGCGCGGACGGCGCTGCGCCGGGTGATCACGGCCCTGCTGGACAACGCGCTGCGGCACACCGGCCCCGGCGGGCACGTCCGGATCACCGTGTCGGCCGTCCCCGGCGCGGTGCTGCTGGCGGTCAGCGACGACGGCGCCGGGCTGGACCCGCGCGACGCCGAACGTCTCTTCACCCGCTTCACCACCGGCCGCCAGGGCTTCGGCCTCGGCCTGGCGCTGGTCCGCGAGGTGGTGGACGGGCACGGCGGCACCATCACCGCGGACGGCAGCCCCGGCCAGGGCGCCGTGTTCACCGTCCGGCTCCCCGCCCTGACCTGAACGCCCCGGGGCCGCGGGGCTCAGCTCCGGCGGAGTGGGATCTCCAGGCGGCCGGCCAGCTCGTCGAAGCCGATGCCGTACGTCTCCGCCACCGTGACCCCGCCGGGGCCGAGGTGGAAGACCGCCAGGTCGGTGTAGAGGCGGCTGACGCACGCCAGCCCCGTCAGCGGGTAGGTGCACTCCGGGACCAGCTTCGGGGTGCCGTCCTTGGCGAACAGCGTCATCATGACGAACACCTGCTTGGCCCCGATGGCCAGGTCCATGGCCCCGCCGACGGCCGGGATGGCGTCGGGCGCCCCGGTGTGCCAGTTGGCCAGGTCGCCGCGGCCCGACACCTGGTACGCGCCGAGCACGCACACGTCGAGGTGGCCGCCGCGCATCATGGCGAAGGAGTCGGCGTGGTGGAAGTAGGAAGCCCCGGGCAGCTCGGTGACGGGGATCTTGCCGGCGTTGGTGAGGTCCTGGTCGACGTCGTCGCCCTTGGCGGCCGGGCCCATGCCGAGCATGCCGTTCTCGGTGTGCAGGATGACGCCCGAGTCGGCCGGCAGGTGCTCGGCGACCGTGGTGGGCTGGCCGATGCCGAGGTTGACGAACGCGCCGCGCGGGATGTCGCGGGCGACCACGGCGGCCAGTTCCTCCCGGCCGAGCGGGCCGCGGCCGGCGTTCTCGACGGTGCTCATGCGACCTCCTCGGCCTTCGTGTCCAGGATCCGGTCGACGTAGACGCACGGGGTGACCACGGCCTCGGGATCCAGGTCGCCGACCTCGACCACGTGGCGCACCTGCGCGATCGTCAGCGTGGCCGCGGCCGCCATGACCGGGCCGAAGTTGCGCGCGGTCTTGCGGTAGACGAGGTTGCCCAGCCGGTCGCCGGCGTGCGCGGCGACGAGCGCCACGTCGCCCCTGATCGGGTACTCCAGCACGTAGTCGCGGCCGTCGATGGTGCGTGTCTCCTTGCCCTCGGCCAGCGGCGTGCCGACGCCGGTCGGGCAGTAGAACGCGCCGATGCCGGCCCCGGCGGCGCGCATGCGCTCGGCGAGCGTGCCCTGCGGCACCAGCTCCAGCTCGATCTCGCCCGCGCGGTAGAGGCCGTCGAACACCCACGAGTCGCTCTGCCTCGGGAACGAGCAGACCATCTTGCGCACCCGTCCGGCGGCGAGCAGCGCGGCCAGGCCGGTGTCGCCGTTGCCGGCGTTGTTGCTGACCACGGTCAGGTCCTTGGCGCCCTGCCGGATCAGCGCGTCGATGAGCGTGACCGGCATGCCGGCCATGCCGAAGCCGCCGATCAGGACGGTCGAGCCGTCCTCGACGCCCGCGAGCGCCTCGTCCGGGTCGGTGAGTATGGCGGTCATGCGGCGCTCACGTTCTCCAGCACGACGGCCAGGCCCTGGCCGACGCCGATGCAGATGGCGGCGACGCCCCACCGCTCGCGCCGCTCGCGCAGCACGTGGGCCAGCGTGCCGAGGACGCGCCCGCCGGAGGCGCCCAGCGGGTGGCCGATGGCGATGGCGCCGCCCTTGACGTTGACGATCTCCGGGTCGATCCCCCAGGCGTCCACGCAGGCCAGCGACTGGACGGCGAAGGCCTCGTTCAGCTCGACCGCGCCGACGTCGTCCCAGCCGATGCCGGCCCGTCTCAGCGCCTGGTTGGCCGCCTCGACCGGGGCGTACCCGAACAGGTGGGGTTCCAGCGCGGCGGCGCCGCGCCCGGCGACGCGCGCCAGCGGCTCGGCGCCCAGCCCGGCGGCGGCCCGCTCGGACCCGAGCACCAGCGCCGAGGCGCCGTCGCTGAGCGGCGAGGCGTTCCCGGCGGTGATCGTGCCGTCGGGCCGGAACGACGGCTTGAGCCCGGCCAGCACCTCGGGCGTGGACCCGGGCCTGATGCCCTCGTCGCGGGTCAGGTCGGCGCCCTCGACCGGCACGGCCAGCTCGTCATAGAACCCGGCGGTCCAGGCGGCGTCGGCCAGCGCGTGGGAGCGGGCGGCGAAGGCGTCCTGGCGCTCCCTGGAGATGGAGAACTTCTCCTGGAGCTGCTCGTTGGCCTCGCCGAGCGAGACCGTCCACTCCTTCGGCATCCGCGGGTTGACCAGACGCCAGCCGAGGGTGGTCGACACGGCGGTGACGTCGCCCGCGGGGAAGGCCCGCGACGGCTTGGGCAGCACCCACGGGGCGCGCGTCATCGACTCCACGCCGCCGGCCACCACGATCTCGGCGTCGCCGCTCTCGATCGTGCGCGAGGCGGCCATGGCGGCGTCGAGGCTCGACCCGCACAGCCGGTTGACGGTGGTGGCGGGGATCGTCACCGGCAGCCCGGCGAGCAGCACGGCCATCCGGCCGACGTTGCGGTTGTCCTCGCCGGCGCCGTTGGCGTTGCCCCAGATCACGTCACCGATGTCGGCCGGGTCGAGGCCGGGCACCTTGGCCAGCGCGCCGCGCAGCGCGGTGGCCGCCAGGTCGTCCGGCCGGACACCGGCCAGCGCCCCGTTGAACCGGCCGAACGGTGTCCGCGCGGCGGCGTAGACGAAGGCCGAACCCATCACGTCCTCCCTTCTGTTCGCTATACGAACACGCGTTCCTTCTGCGAACATTTCGTAGCTTAACCCAGGACGCGGCGTCCGCCTAAGGCAGGAGGCATGAGAGGGCATGGCAGGACGAACGTCCCACCGGGCTCGCCCAGGACGCGGCTACGGCTTCGCGGAGCCGCTGAGCGCCGCCTTGTCGATCTTGCCGGTGGCGTTCTTGGGCAGGTCGGCGAGCAGGACGACCTCGCGCGGCACCTTGAAGTTGGCCAGCCGCTCCCGGCAGTGGGCGATCAGCTCCTCCGGCGTGACGGCCGAGCCCGGCCGGGGCGCCGCGTACGCCCGGCCCACCTCGCCCAGGCGGGCGTCCGGCACGCCGGTCACCACGGCCTCCGCGACCGCGGGGTGCGCGGCCAGCACTTGTTCGATCTCCGCCGGGTAGACGTTGAAGCCGCCGGTCACGTACATGTCCTTCGAGCGGCCGGTGATGGTGAGGTAGCCGCGCTCGTCGAGCCGGCCGCGGTCACCGGTGATCAGCCAGCCGTCCCTGACCGCGGCGGCCGTGGCGGCCTCGTCGCCGAGGTAACCCAGCATCACGTTGTGGCCGCGTACCAGGATCTCGCCGTCCTCCCCGGCGGGCAGCGGCTCGCCGGCGGGGCCCGCGACGCGCACTTCGACGCCCTCGATGGGCCGGCCCGAGGTGGTGGCCACGGTGTGGTCGTCGTCGTCCACCGAGCAGGCGGTGACCGTGCCGCACGACTCGGTGAGCCCGTAGGCGGTGACGACCTCGGGGAACAGCTCGGCCCGCATCCAGCGGACCAGCGCGACCGGCACCACCGCCGCGCCGGTGACCGCCAGCCGGAGCGACGACAGGTCGCGGCGGGCGCGGCCTGGGGCGTCCAGCATCGTGATGTAGATGGTCGGCGCGCCGGGCAGGACGGTGATCCGCTCGGCCTCGATCAGCCGCATCGTCTCCTCCGCCTCGAACACCGGCTGCAGCACCATCGTGGCGGCCCTGATCAGGCAGGAGAAGACGCCCGCCTTGTAGCCGAAGGAGTGGAAGAGCGGGTTGACGATCAGGTAGCGGTCGCCGTGGCGCAGCCCGGTCCTGTCGGCCCAGGCGCGGTTGGTGCGCACGTCCTGGCGGTGGGTGCACATGGCGCCCTTGGACCGGCCGGTGGTGCCGGAGGTGAACAGGATGTCGGCCACGTCGCCGGGCCGGACCGCGGCGGCGCGGGCGTCGGCCTCCTCGTCGGTGACGGACGCGCCGGCCGCCAGGAAGTCCTCCCAGGTGATGGCGCCAGGCCGGGGCTTGGCGTCGTACGTGACGGCGGTCAGGCCGGGCAGGGGCGGCGCCGCCGCGCCGGGGGTGAGACCGAGCATGGCGAGATAGCCGTTGCCGAGGAAGCCGTCCTCGGTGAAGAGCAGCCGCACGCCGGCCCGGCCGAGCATCCACCGGGCCTCGTCGCCCTTGTAACGGGTGTTGACCGGGACGACGACGGCCCCGGCGGTCAGCGCGCCGAGCGCGGTCACCACCCAGCGGTGGCTGTTGGGCGCCCAGATGCCGATCCGGTCGCCGTGCCCGACGCCGGCGGCGACGAAGGCCTTGGCCGCCTCGCGCACCCGGGCCCGCAGCCCCGCGTAGGTGAGCCGGACGGGGCCGTCGACGAGGGCCTCCATGTCCGGGTGCGCGTCGGCCGCCCGCTCCAGCAGGGCGGGGATCGTCAGCGCCTCGGTGTTCATCGTTCCGCTCCCAGGATCAGGCCGCTGGTCGGCACGCCGGTGCCCGCCGTGACGAGGACGTGCCGTACGGAGGGAGGCTGGTTCACGGAGGTGCCGCGGACCAGCCGCACGCCCTCGGCGATGCCGTTCATGCCGTGGATGTACGCCTCGCCGAGCTGGCCTCCGTGGGTGTTGACCGGCAGCCGGCCGCCCACCTCCAGGTGGCCGTCGGCGATGAAGTCCCTGGCCTCTCCCCTGCCGCAGAAGCCGAGCTCCTCCAGCTGGGGCAGCACCAGCGGCGTGAAGTGGTCGTACAGGACGGCCGCGTCGACGTCGGCGGGGCCGAGCCCGGCCTGCCCGTAGAGCTGCCGCCCGACCAGGCCCATCTCCGGGATGCCGGTGATCTCCTGGCGGTAGTAGCTGGTCATCATGTGCTGGTCGGCGCCGGAGCCCTGGGCGGCCGCGAGGATCAGCGCGGGCGGGTGCGGCAGGTCGCGCGCGCGTTCGGCGGAGACCACCACCAGGGCTTGGCCGCCGTCGCTCTCCTGGCAGCAGTCGAGCAGCCGCAGCGGCTCGGCGATCCAGCGCGAGGCCTGGTGGTCGGCGAGCGTGATCGGCCGCCCGTGGAACCACGCCGCCGGGTTGACGGCGGCGTGCTTGCGGTCGACCACCGCGACCCGGCCGAAGTCCTCGCTGGTGGCCTTGTACTCGTGCATGTACCGCCGGGCGAACATGGCCACCCACTGGGCCGGGGTGAACAGCCCGAACGGGCTGACCCAGGCGAAGGCCGCCTCGTCGGCCCCGGCGCCGGAGAGCGCGTCCGCCCGGCCGAGGCCGAAGCGCTGCCCGGACCGCTCGTTGAAGGCCCGGTAGCAGACGACCACGTCGGCGACGCCGGTCGCCACCGCCATCGCGGCCTGCTGGACGGTGCCGCAGGCCGCGCCGCCGCCGTGCGGGATCCGGGAGAAGAACCGCAGCTCCCCGATGCCGGTGCTGCGCGCGATGTGGATCTCGGAGCTGGAGTCGGCGGTGAAGGTGACCATCCCGTCCACGTCCGACGGGCGCAGCCCGGCGTCGGCCACGGCGGCGAGCACGGCCTCGCAGGCCAGCCGGAGCTCGCTGCGGCCGGAGTCCTTGGAGAACTCGGTGGCGCCGATCCCGGCGATCGCCGCCCGCCCCGACAGGCCGCTCACGGCTCCTCCCGGCGGGGCAGCCGCACCGCGACGGTGCCGGTGACGTGCGCGCCGACGCCGTTGTCGCCGCGCACGGCGATCTCGACCCGGTGGTCCTCGTCGTGCTTGGCGGTGACGGCGCCGGTCAGCACCATGGTGTCGCCGGGGTAGTTGGGCACGCCGAGCCTGATCTTGATGGCCTTGACCTCGGCGGCCGGTCCGGCCCACTCGGTGACGTACCGGTCCACCAGGCCGTTGGTCGTCAGGATGTTCATGAACACGTCCCTGGACCCGCGCTCCACGGCCAGGCCGGGGTCGTGGTGCACGTCCTGGTAGTCGCGGCCGGCGATCGCCGTCGCCACGATCAGCGTGCGGGTGAGCGGGATCGACAGCTCGGGCAGCGTCTCGCCGACCGTCACCTCGTCGTACGCGCGGCTCCTCATGCCGTCACCGGCCGGAACACCGGCAGCGACAGGTCCGGGTCCGGGTCGAGCCATTCCAGGGCGACCGGCATGTCGATCTCGACCTCCTCGGGGGTGACGCCGACCAGGTTGGTGACGAGCCGGGTGCCCTCCTCCAGCTCGACGAGAGCGACCAGGTGCGGGGGCGGGAAGGCCGGGTGGCGGGGGTGGTGGCTGACCACGAAGCTGTGGACCCGGCCGCGGCCGGACGCCTCGGCGGTGTCCCAGGCGTACGAGCCGCAGCCGGGGCAGCAGGGGCCGGGCGGGTGGCGCAGGGCGCCGCAGCCGGTGCAGCGCTGGATGACCAGGCGGTGCTCCCGCGCGGCCTCGAACCAGAACGCGTTGTCGCGGTTGACGGCGGGGCGCGGACGCAACATCGGCGGCGCCTCGGCGCGCGGGGTTTCGGACTGCGGGCTTGCGGACTGCGGGCTTGCGGGCTGCGGGCTTGCGGACTGGCGCGGGCGGAACCAGAGCATGCGCCAGCGCTGCCGGGCCACGACCTCCCCGTGCTGGTCCAGGTACGTGCGCTCGGTGGTCACGAACCGCCCGGCGCCGAGCGCGGTCTTCTTCTCCGGCGAGACCGACTCGACGACCTCCCGCACCCCGACGTGGTCGCCGACCGTCAGCTCGCGGTGGAAGTCGAACTCCGAGTCCGTCGCGACCACGGAGGTGTAGCCGCCCTCGGCCAGCACCGCGATCAGCCCGCCCAGCCCGTCGCCGTCGTCCCGGCGGGCCTCCGTGGCCGCGTACCCGGGCATGGTCCAGGCCTGCGTCATCGAGGCCGGCGCGACGATCCCGGCGCGGCCGGTCGCCCGGGCCGCCGCCTCGTCGAGGTAGACGGGGTTGCGGTCCCCCATCGCCTCGACCCAGTGGCGGATCATCGGCACGTTGACGGGGTCGGGTCCTGGCCGCGGCGGGAGGACCTCCCGTCCGGCGAACTCCCCCAGCCGCTTCTCGTAACCGTCCTGCTCTGTCGGAGCCAACGGGGTCCTCCCTGGGCACGTCTGCCGTCCCCCGACGTTAGCCAGGTGGAGCCCCCGGCAGGAGTGCCGATCCCGCTGACCGGGAGCGATCATCCCCGGGAGGCGTTCGACCGGCCGGCGAGCAGGAGGCGGCAGGCGATGCGCAGGTCGCCCTCCACCCGGTCGATCTCCAGCCGCCCGTTGAGCCCCGACTGCAGCACCCCGTACCAGCACTGCACGAGCAGCCGCACCAGCGTCACGTCCATCGGGGTGGGCTCGGCGATCGCCAGCGCGCGCAGGATGAGGTCGCGGGAGGTGTCCTCGATCCGCGCGGCGTCGGCGACCACGGACGGGTTGGCGGTGCTGGCCGCCTGGAGCATCGCGGCGGCGAGCACGGGCCGGCGCAGCAGCCGGCGGCTGGCCTGGACGAGCACGTCCGCGACCGCGTCCTCGGGCGCGGTGCCGGGCTCGGGGCGGCCGACGCTCGCGCCGAACCGGACGATCTGCTCGGCCAGCACGGCGGTGAACAGGTGGGTCTTGGACGGGAAGTAGCGGTAGAGCGTGGCGATGGCCACCCCCGCTTCCTTCGCCACCTCGTGCATCTGCACGCGCTCCAGGCCCCGCTCGGCGCCGATCCGCGCCGCCGCCCCGAGGATGCGCAGGTGGCGTGCCCGCTGCTCCGGGGAGCTGGGCTCGGCCGGAGTCCTGACCTCGGCGATCCGCGGCACTCGCTTTCCCCCGCTCGGACTGTGGGCAGCGCCGACGATACACATCGGCGGGCCGTCCGGCGGCGGGCTTTCCGCTCAACGGGATCCCGGTCGTGGAATGCGGGGGCGGGGTTTGTAGGTTCGACTCTTCGAGCGCGTGTTGAGGGGAAGCGATGACAGCCGAGTTCGCCCGCGAAGAACCCGACGAACCCGTGGCGCCCAGGCCCGGTCCGGCGGAGTTCCGCAGGGCGATGGGGATGTTCGCCAGTGGAGTGACCGTGATCACCGGTCTCGACGGCGGCGAACCCGTCGGCTTCGCCTGTCAGTCGTTCGCGTCGGTGTCGCTGGAGCCGCCGCTGATCCTGTTCTGCGCCGACCATCGCGGCCGTGCCTGGCCGCGCATCAGGAAGAGCGGCCGGTTCTGCGTGAACGTGCTCGGCGAGGGCCAGACCGAGCTGTGCGAGCGGTTCGGCTCCAGCAGGGGCGCGAAGTTCGACGGCCTCGGCTGGGACCTGTCGAGGTGGGGCGTGCCGGCGCTGCGCGAGGTGCTGCTGCGGGTGCACGGCGAGGTGCGCGACGTGCACGTCGCGGGTGACCACGACGTGGTCATCGGTCTCGTACGTGAGCTCGAACCGGTCACCGAGCAACGGCCGATGCTGTTCTACCGGGGCCGGTTCGGCGTCGGCGAGCGGCGGCCGGGCGAGCCGGGCGCCAACCTGTGGAGCTGGGGCGACTACTGACCTCGGCCCTGGCCGGCGGCGAGCAGCCGCGGCTCGGGCGACCAGCCCTGGTGCGGCACCTCCAGGGCCGGGGCGAGCGCCCGCGAGACCTGCCGCGCGGCGTCCGCGACCAGCGGCGCCACCCGCTCCAGAGGCGCGCGGGCGTCTCCGGCGAGTGACAGGGCCGCCGCCGGCCCGCCGGGGCGCCGGATGGCCGCCGCGACCGAGGAGACGCCGGGGAAGCAGTCGCCGCGCTCGAAGGCGAGCCCGCGGCGCTGGCGGATGCGGTGCAGTTCCTGGTGCAGGGAGCCGGGGGCGCCGACGAGGGCGTGCGCCCGCTCCGGCTCCAGCCAGGCCAGGATCGCCCTGCCGAGCGCGGTGAGGTGGGCGGGCGCCCGGCCGCCGACCCGGGAGGGCACCGACCCCGCCAGCCGGCCGCCCGCCTTGTCCAGGTAGAGGACGTCGGCGCCGTCGAGGACCGCCAGGTGGGCGACCAGGCCGGTGCTGAGCTGGAGCTCGTGCAGCAGCGGCGCGGCGGCCTCGCGGAGCTCGCCGTGGCCGCCTTCGCCGCCGCCGAGCCCGAGCGCGCGCCGGCCGAGGCCGTACCCCGAGGAGGTGTGGTCCAGCCAGTCGAGCCGGACGAGCTGGTCGAGGATGCGGTGGGTGGTGGAGCGCGGCAGCCGGGTGCGGCGGGCGACGTCCTCCAGGGTGAGGCGGGTGGACCGGCGGGCGAACACGTCCATGATGAGCGTCATCCGCTCGACCATGGACGGCGGCGGCCCGGAGTCGGTGCTGAGAGAGGTCATCGCACCCTGCCAAACCTGAAATGAATTCTTGTGTGGACACTAACAACGGGAGGGACCCGTGGGAAGGCCGCGGGGCCCGCCGCGTCGCACGCCGGGCCCCGCCGCCGCCGGGTCAGGAGGCGCTGTGGCCCACCGCTCTGGCGTAGAACGAGCGGTCCACGTACCGGTCCTCCGGGATGACGTCGGTGAACTTCACGGTCTTGAAGGCGATGAACACCTTCTGCTCCGACTCGCCCGTCCCCTGGCGGATCTCCCAGTCGAAGGTGAGCGACGGGGTGCGGGTCAGCGCGTCACGCGGCTGCTGGGTGCCCTCCACCATGGCGGCCAGCACCTTCTCGTCCTTGATGTAGTCGCCGGCCAGGTAGGTGTTGACCGTGCGGATGTACGCCCGGACGAACGCCTGGAGCACCTCGGGCCGCTCCTTGAGCATCGACTTGCCCGTGTAGAAGCCGCCCAGCGGCTCCCCCGCGGGCTGCCCGCCGACGAGCACGTACTTGTCCGGCTGGTCGGCCGCGCTCAGCCAGTACGGGTCCAGCAGCCAGGCCGTGTCGATGGCCTTGTTGGACAGCGCGGTCATGAGGTCGGCGGCCGGGAGCTGCTTGATCTCCATGTCCCCGAGCGAGATGCCGTGCTCCCGCAGCGCCTTGTCCATCGGGTAGGCGATGGCGGAGGCGGCGCCCACGGTGGAGCCGAGCGTCTTGCCCTTCAGCTCCTCGAGGTTCGGGTTCTTCGGGTCGGAGAAGATGTCGCGGCGCGCCCACAGGCCGGTCTGCGGCTGGGACAGGTCGGCCGCCTTCGGCTCGACGAAGTTGCCCAGCACCCACTTGACGTCGAGGCCCTGGTGAACCGCGTTGAACAGGCCCGCCTCGGTGCCGCCGTAGGAGATGTCCACCCGTCCTGCGGCGAGCTGCGGCATCGCGTCCGCGAACGGCAGGACGGAGAACTCGATTTTCAGGTTCTCCTTCTCGAACTCGCCCAGCTCCATCCCGACGAAGATCGGCGCGAGGCTGCTGGACCGCGACGCCGACGTCATGCGGATGGTCGTGGCCTCCTTCAGCGGCTGCGGCGCGGGCTTGCCCGCCTCGCAGCGGGCGATCTTGCGCTGGGGGCTCAGGTCCGCGGGGTCGACGTACGAGTCCGGCCCGCAGCCCTCCACCGGCACCACGGCGCCCAGGTCGGTCGCGGGGGCCGCGGCGGATCCCCCGCCACCGCCGCCCCCGCCGCACGCCGCGGCGGACAGCAGTAACAGCGCGGCGCCAAGAACGCGGAATCTGGACATGGGGTCTCCTTCAGGGATGAACGGGCGGGAAGGGTCAGGTGGGGATGATCGCGTTGTCGTCGGCCGTCCACCGGACGAACAGCCGCCCGATGAGCTTCACCAGAAGCGCGAAGAGGTAGCCGATGAGGGCGACGAGCACGATGCCGACGTAGCTCTGCTCCAGCAGCAGGAGGGTGCGGCCCTGCTCGATGAGGTAGCCGAGGCCCTGGTCGCTGATCACGAACTCGATGCCGACGAGCATCAGGACGGAGACGCCCGCGGAGATGCGCAGGCCGACGAAGATCTCCGGCAGCGCGGCGGGGAGCAGCACGTGGCGGAACATCTCCCAGCGGTTGGCGCGCAGCATCAGCGCCGCCTCGCGGTAGCCGGTGGGCACCGCCATGACGGCCGACATGACCGAGATCCAGACGAAGAAGTACACGGTCGCCGCGATCAGGACCACGACCGAGGTGTCGCCGAAGCCGAAGATGGTCAGGAAGATCGGCAGCAGGGCCAGCTTGGGCACGGTGTACCAGGCCCAGGAGAAGGGTTCGAGCGCCGCCCGCAGCACCCTCGACATGCCCATGAGCAGGCCGACCACGAGCCCGCCCGCGGCGCCCAGCAGGTAGCCGAGGATCACCCGGCGGACGCTGGTGACGGTCGCGTCGACGAGCTTGCCGTCCTCCCAGAGCGTGACCAGGCCGGGGACGAGCCTGCTCGGCGGCGGGTAGAGGAACGGGTCCACCCATTCCAGCACGGCGCTGAGCTGCCACAGCGCCACGAAGAGCACCGGCACCGAGACGCCGAGCGCGACTTTGGTGGCGTTCCAGCGGCGGCGGGTCCGTACGGGGTGCAACTCCGCCACCCCGGGGCGGCGGTGGAGCGTGGTGCTCATCGCTGGTCCTTCCCTGTGTCGAACTGGGCGACGACCTCGGAGTGCAGGCTCGACCACAGCTCGCCGCGGAGCTTGGCGAACAGGGGGTCGGTGCGGATCGCGCTGGAGCGCGGGCGCTCGAACGGGACGTCGATGTCGGCGATGACCCGGCCGGGCCGGGCGCTCATCACCACCACCCGGTCGCCGAGCAGCAGCGCCTCCTCCAGGCTGTGGGTGACGAACACGACGGTGCGCCGCCTGGCCTGCCAGATGGCCAGCAGCTCGTCCTGCAGCACCTCGCGGAGCTGGGCGTCGAGCGCCGCGAACGGCTCGTCCATGAGCAGGACCTCGGGGTCGACGGCCAGCGCGCGGGCGATGGAGACCCGCTGGCGCATGCCGCCGGAGAGCGCGCCGGGGTAGACGTCGGCGAAGTCGGTGAGGCCGAGCCTGCCGAGCCAGTCGTCGACGGTCTCGCGCCGTTCGGCCGGGGGCCGGCCGCTGAGCCGGAGCCCGAGCTCGACGTTGGCGCGGACGGTCTTCCACGGGTAGATCCCGTAGTCCTGGAAGACCATGGCGATCGGGATGCGGCGCTCGCCGGAGACCTCGACCGCCACCTCCCCCGAGGACGGCGCCAGCAGTCCCGCCATGATTTTCAGCAGGGTCGACTTGCCGCACCCGGACGGCCCGACGACGCAGAGGAACTCGTCGTCGCCGATGGACAGGTCGACCGGGCCCAGGGCGTGCACGGCCGAGCGGCCGGTGGTGACGAAGGAGCGGGTGACCTCGCGGGCGGTGATGCGCCGGCCAACGTGATCCATGGGTCTCCCTGTCGGCGGGGGTATGTTAACGACAACCTTCATTGCTATCATTTAGAAGATAGTAATGAAGTTAGACACAAGTCAATGATCGGGAGGCAACGTGGCGATCCGGCTGCTGGAAGGTGTCCGCGTGGTGGAGTTCGCTCTCCTCGAAGCGGGCGGGGCGGGCACCGTCCTCGCCGATCTGGGCGCCGACGTGGTCAAGGTGGAGCGGCCCGGCGGCGGCGACTACATCCGCCGGGTCGGCTGGCCGTTCGTGCACGGCGTCTCCCTCATGCACCACCACCTCGGCCGGGGCAAGCGCAGCCTCGCGCTGGACATCCAGCGGCCGGAGGGCGCGCGGCTGGCCGCCCGCCTCATCGAGGCGAGCGACGTGGTCATCGAGGGCATGCGGCCGGGCGTGCTCGCCCGGCGCGGGCTCGGCTCGGCCGAGATGCGCGAGCGCCGCCCCGCGCTGGTGTGGTGCACGGTCTCCGGGTACGGCACCACCGGCCCGTACGCCGGGCTGGCGGCGCACGGGGTGGCGTTCGACGCCTGGGCGGGCGGGCTGCGGCTGGGCACCGACGAGCGGGGGTTCGCGTCGGCGGGCCTCGGCGTGCCGCTCGGCACCCGGGTGGCGCCGCTGCTGGCGGCGAGCGCGATCGTGGCGGCGGTGCTGCGGGCCTCGCGCACCGGGCAAGGCTGCGCGATCGACATCGCCCAGGCCGAGGCGGCGGCGTCGGTCGACTGGCTGACGATCGAGGGGCACCGGGCGCACCTGCGGCCGGAGACCGAGGTGACCGGCAACCCGTCGGACGGCGGGGTGCGCCGCGAGCCGGGCACGGCGGGCATGGGCGGCAGCGTGCGCTACCAGGTCTACCGGAGCGCCGACGGGCACGTGCTGATCATGGCGACCGAGCGGAAGTTCTGGAAGCGGTTCTGCCACGCGATCGAGCGGCCCGACCTGCTCGGCGACGGCCCCGGCGGCGAGGTCGCCGACCACGCGCTCGGGGACCACCGGCTGCGCGCCGAGCTGACGGACGTCTTCCGCACCCGCTCGACCGCCGACTGGGTCCGGCTCGGGCTGACGGCCGACGTGCCGATCGCACCGGTGAACTCGCCCGCGACGCTCCCGGACGACCCGCACTTCGCCGCCCGCACCGACTGGTTGCCGGCCGACGCGTACGGCGCCGACCTGCTGCCGCTCCCCGTCCACCTGGAGGACGACGAACTGGCCCGGCCCGCCCCGGCCGCCACCCCGGGTCAGCACACGGACGAGATCCTCACCGAACTGGGCGTGCCGGACGCCGAACTGTCCGGCCTGCGCGAGTCCGGCGTCGTCGGCTGACCCCGGTTCAGATCAGCTCGATGGCGGCCAGCACCGGATCGCCCGCCCGGCAGACCTGCACGTCGATCTGCACCGCGCAGGCCGGGCAGTAGAGACGCCGCACCACGAACCGCTCGGCGCCCTCGTACACGGCGCCGAGCGGGCTGCGCCCGGCCGGGGACGCGTCGGACACGACGAGGTGCGCGTACACGTTCCCGGCCGCCTCGCACAGCACGGTCCCGCACCGCCCGCACGCCACCACGTCCCCCGCCCCACCCGGGAGCAGGTCCAGGGCGGCGGACAGGCGGCGGCCGCCCCGGGCGGGCGCCGCGGGAGCGGGTGGCCGGCCGATCCTGGCGTGCCGCCGCTCGTCGCGGCACCGGGCGGTGGCCGGTTCGTCGACGCCCAGCCCGCCGGGGTCGTCCGGGTCCCCGGTGACGACGACGCCGTAGTCGCGCCGCGCCCCGCCGACCGACACCAGCCCGTCGGCCACGTCGTCGAGTACCTCACCCGGATCCCGGTCCAGCGGGTCCCCCACCCCGCCGCCGCCCTGGGAGACCGAGACCAGCAGTTCTCCGGGCCGGATGGGCATCGTCGCCGACGGCATGGGCAGCGGCCACTCCGCCGCCTCCCCCAGCCCGTCGAGGCCGGGCACCACGGCCACCACGCTCTGTCCGCCGTACTCGCCCCCGCACACCCCCGCCGCCAGCGGATGCTGCAGCCCCTGGCCGAACGACATCATGGTCATCGAGGCCCCCTCGCCGTACGGGGTCAGCGCGTGCAGCGTGCCGACGCCGCCGCGGTGCCGGCCGGGCCCTCCGGTGTCGGCCAGTTCGGCGCGCCGCTCGTACAGCAACGGCAGGTACGCCTCGTTGACCTCGACGTTCGCGCACGACGCGCCCGGCGAGGTGGTGTAGCCGGAGGAGTCCGCCCCGTCGCCGTCCCAGCGGGCCCCGCCGCCGCCGGTGATCTCGTCGAGGGTCATGGTGGCGTACGAGGTGCCGTCGCCGCGCTCGCCGTGCACGGTCCCGCCCCCGCCGCCGGCGGCCTGGCAGCTCGCCATCACCAGGTGGGCCAGGTCCGGCGACGCCTCCAGCATCCTGGCGACGCAGGCGTTGACGCAGACCCGGATCGCCTGACAGGTGGCGGCGGTGCTCATGGCCACCCCGGCGGGCCACTTGGCGTGCGCGACGGTGCCCTCGCGGCTGCGGATCCGCACGACCGGCCACACGCCGCCGGGCACCCACGGCAGGCCGCCGCAGAGGTAGATGAGCACGCTGCCGATGGCGAACCCGGCCAGCGCCGGATAGGCGGCGTTGATGGCCCCGGGCGCCTGCGGGTCGCTGCCGGTGAAGTCCAGCTCCAGGTCGTCGCCGCGCTTGGTCATGGTGAGCCGGACCGCGTACACGGCCTCGGTGGTGCTGCCGTGCGGGCGGTACTCGACGTGCGCGACGTGCCGCCAGCGGCCGTCCGGCAGCGCGCGCAGGCGCTCGCGCAGCAGCGCCTCGGTACGTTCGAGCAGCCGGTCCATGACCGCCGCCACCGCGTCCGCGCCGTACTGGTCGCAGAGCCTGCCCACCTCGGCGGCGACGCTCCGGTTGGCGGCCACCTGACCGACCAGGTCCAGCCGGTTCAGCTCGGCGGTGCGGGAGCGTACGAGATACTCGCGTTCGAGGTCGCGGCGGAGCCTGCCGCCCTCCACGATCCGCACCGGCGGCATGGGCACGGCCTCGTCGAAGATGGAGCGCGCGTCGTAGGTGATGCCGCCCGGGTTGGGGCCGCCCACGTCGGCCTGGTGGGCGGTCGAGCCGCACCAGCCGACGAGCGTGCCGTCCACGAAGATGGGCGCGACGACGACCACGTCCGGCTGGTGCAGGGTGCCGATGTACGGGTCGTTGGTGACGAACTGGTCGCCGGGGCCGAAGCCGGGGTTGTCGGCGTAGTGCTCCAGGATGTCCCGCACGACCAGGTGCATGGAGACGACCTGGGCCAGCACGTACCTGCCGCAGCAGACCACCCGGCCGTCCGGCGCCATGATCGCGGTGTTGAGGTCCCTGGCCTCGGCCGCCAGGTGCGAGCCGGAGAGCCGGGCGAGCACCGCGGCGGCGTCGTCGTTGATCGTGTCGAGCCGGTGCCGGAGCACCTCGAACGTGATCTCGTCGATCATCGCTAGTCCTTGTCAGCTCAGGTGGAGGTGGCCGCCGGCGTCCATGCGCGCCCGCCGGCCCGGGGGCAGCACGACGGTGGTCTGGCCGGACTCGACGAACGCGGGCCCGGTGATCTCGCAGCCGGCGGGCAGGCGCCGCCAGTCGTAGACGGCGCAGCGGTGCTCGGCGCCGCCGAACCAGGCGGCCCGCTCGTCCACCGGCTCGGCCGCGCCCTCGGGCCGCGCGACGGGAGGCGGCACCGGGACGGGTGCCACCAGCTCGACCCGGACGCCGACCGCCTCGACCGGGGTGCCGTCGGCGGCGGTGCCGGTGCCGACGATCTCCTCGTACCGCTTGCGGAACTCCGACTCCAGCCAGGCCAGCTCGGCGGTGTCCACCGGCACGGTGACCGGCAGTTCGATGCGGCGCTGCTGGCGGTAGAAGCGCAGGGCCACGGTGTGGCGCAGGGCGGGGGCGCGGCCGGACACCGCCGTGACGCTGTCCACGGCGCCGGGCAGGTCGGCCTCGATGCCCGCGGCCAGCTCCGACAGCGCCGCGGCGATCGCCGGGCCCGCGGCGGCGACCGGGGTGGGGACCAGGCCGCGTTCGGCGCCGATGCTCAGGTCGCTGGAGACCGCGCCGTAGGCGGACAGCTCGGCGGCCAGGTCGGGGATCACCACGTCCAGCGCGCCGAGCCCGTCGGCGTACCAGCTCGCGTACTGCGGCCCGGCCCCGCCGAAGGCGACCAGCGCGAACGCGGACGGGTCGTGCCCGCGCTGGATGGTGGTCCGGCGGATCAGGTCGCGCATCTGGTCGGTGGCGATGCGGACGATCCCCTCGGCGGCGGCCACGACGCCGATGCCGAGCGGTTCGGCGATGTGCGTGCGGATGGCCTCGCGGGCGGCGTCCACGTCCAGCGGCATCGACTCCCCGAGCCTGCGCAGGTAGCCGAGGACGGCGGAGGCGTCGGTGAGCGTCGGCCGGGTGCCGCCGCGGCCGTAGCAGGCGGGCCCCGGGTCGGCGCCCGCGCTGCGCGGGCCGACCCGGAGCGCGCCCAGGCCCTGGTCGAGCCAGGCGAGGCTGCCGCCGCCCGTGCCGATGGACTCGACCTCGACCACCGGGATGGCCAGCGCGTGCCGGTGCACCATCGGGGTGGTCGCCCGCTGCATGCCGCCGCCGATGACGAGCCCCACGTCGAAGCTGGTGCCGCCGACGTCGGTGGCGACGACGTTGGCGTGCCCCAGCTCGGCGGCCAGGGCGGCGGTGGCGGCGAGCCCGGCGACGGGGCCGGAGCGCAGGGTGTTCACCGGGGCGCGCAGGGTGTGCTCGACGGGCTCGGCGCCGCCGCCGGTGCGCAGGATCATCAGCACGCCGGCGAAGCCGCGCTCGGCCAGCCTCTCCTGCAGGGCGCGCAGGTAGGTGGCCACGACCGGGGCCACGTACGCGTCCAGCACGACGGTGGACGTGCGCTCGTACTCGCCGACCACCGGGGCGATGACCGAGGAGCAGGAGACGTGCACGCCCGGCAGCTCCTCGGCCACCAGGGCGGCCAGCCGCCGTTCGTGCTCGGGGTTGACCGGCGACCAGAGCAGGCAGACGGCGATCGAGTCGGCGCCGCGCGCGGCCAGCCGGCGGACGGCGGCACGCGCCCGCTCCTCGTCGAGCGGCCGCACGACCGCGCCGGACACGTCGACGCGCTCGGGCACGCCGGCGATGCGGGAGCGGGTGACGAGCTGGTCGGGCTTGCGCCAGCGGACCGGCATGGTGACGTCCAGCTCGTCCAGGCCGTGCAGCTTGTTGGCCTTGGCGATGGGCAGCGTCGACTCGAACCCGGCGGTGGTGAGCAGGCCGACGCGGGCGCCGCCGCCGGTGAGCAGCGCGTTGAGCCCGACCGTGGTGCCGTGGGTGAGGATCACCGTACGGGACAGCAGCTCGGCCAGGGTGAAGCCGAGGCCGGCGGCGGCCTGCCCGATGGAGTCGAGCACGCCCTGCTCGACCCGGCCCGGGGTGCTGAGCGCCTTGCCGACGCCGAGCCGCCCGTCGGAGAGCGTGACCACGGTGTCGGTGAAGGTGCCTCCGGTGTCGACGCCGATGAACGCCTTGACGCTCATGCGGTGGCACCGCCCGCGACCGGCAGGTTCACTCCGCTGACGAACGAGGCCGCGTCGGAGACGAGGAACTCCACGGTCGAGGCCACCTCGTCGGCCGACTGGCCGCGGCCCAGCGGGATGGTGCGGGCCAGCCAGTCGGCCAGCGGGAGCCCTTCCCGTTCGGCGAGCCTGACCAGGCCGGGGTTGGGGAACCTGGGGTCGCCCGGGTGGACGCCGAGCGGGCAGACGGCGTTCACCCGGATGCCGAGCGGGCCCAGCTCGCGGGCGAGCACGGCGGTGAGGTGGCCGACCGCGGCCCTGGCCACGCCGACCACGCCGGCGTCGGCGACGGGGGTCAGGCCCGCGTACGAGGAGAGGGTGACGAGGGCGCCCCCGCCGGCCTCGGTGAGCGCGGGCACGCAGGCGCGGGCGACGAGCCAGGCGGCGGTGAGGTTCCAGTCGAGTCCGGCGGCCCAGGCGGCCGGGGTGACCTCGGTCAGCGGGCCGTCGCCGAGCGCCGCGCCGGTGGCGCCGACGAGGTTGCAGCAGGCGTCGAGTCGGCCCAGCTCCTTGACGGCGCGGGCCACCAGGTCCTCGACCGAGGCCGGGTCGGTGGGGTCGACGGCGAACGCGGGCACCGGCCGGCCGGCGGCCTCGGACACCTCGGCCGCGACCTCGGCCAGCTTCGCCGCCGTGACCCGGCCGGTGCCCGCCGTTTCCGGTAAGGGCGCGGACGGCTCACGGCTCTCTGTGACGGTGGCGGGGTCCACCGCGTCGGCGAGGACCAGCCGGGCGCCGGATCTGGCCAGCCGGAGTGCCGTCGCCCGGCCGATGCCGGGCGGGCGGGCCGCGCCCACCACGAGGATCGCCTTCGCGCCGAGGTCCATGCCACCTCCGTTGTTATTCTTGTCTTATCAATCTTAACCATGATTGCTCTCTTTGAGCTAGGCTTGATCACATGACTTCACCCCCACTCGACGTCAGCGGCCGGCCGCTGTCCCTGCGGGCCATCGACTGGGACCCCCTGTTCGCCCCGCGCGTCGTCGCGGTCATCGGGGCCACCGACACCGAGGGCAGCCCGCAGCGGGCCCAGTGGCGCCAGGCCAGGGAGCGCCTGCTGGCCCGCGGGGCGCAGGCCGTCCACCCCGTCCACCCGGTCAAGCAGGCCGTCGACGGCGTCCCCGCCTTCCGCACCGTGCTGGACGTCCCCGGCGACGTCGACGTGGCGATCGTGCTGGTCCGCGACCCGTTGCCGGTGCTGGAGGACTGCCTGGCCAAGGGCGTGCGGTTCGCGTACGTGTTCGCGGCCGGCTTCGCCGAGCTGGGCACCGAGGAGGGCCACGCGGCGCAGCTGCGGCTGGAGAAGATCGCCGGCGGCCCGATGCGGATCATCGGCCCGAACACGAACCTCAACCTCATCGAGCCCTGGCGCGAGGGCCTGCCGGGACGCAAGCTCGCCGTCGTGACCCAGTCGGGCAACCAGGGCCGGCCCATCGTGCAGGGCCAGGAGCTGGGCATCGGCATCCACGCCTGGGCGACCGTGGGCAACGAGGCGGACCTGGAGTTCGCCGACTTCACCGCGCACTTCGCCCGGACGCCGGGCGTCGGCGCCGTGGCCGCGTACATCGAGGGCTTCGCCGACGGCCGCACCATGCGGCTGGCCGCCGACGAGGCGGTGCGCGCGGGCGTGCCCGTCGTGTGCATCAAGATCGGCAGGAGCGACCAGGGCCGGGCCATGGCCAGGGCGCACACCGGTCACCTCACCGGCCCGGACGCGGTGCACGACGCCGTGTTCCGCCAGTCCGGGATGATCCGGGTGGACGACATCGACGAGGCGATCGAGATCTCCGGCGCGTTCTGCCACACGCCTCCGCTGGCCGGCGACCGGGTCGCGCTCTGCGTCATGTCCGGCGGCACCGGCTCGCACGTGGCCGACCTGTGCGGCCTGGCCGGGGTGCCGCTGCCCCGGCTGGAGGAGCGCACGCTCGCCCGGCTGCGCGAGCTGCTGCCCGGCTACCTGCACATCGACAACCCGGTCGACACCGGCGGCGTCGCGACCGCGCGCCCCGAGGGCCGCAAGGTGCTGGAGGCGCTGATCGACGACGCGAACACCGACGTCCTGCTCGCCCCGATCACCGGTGTGTTCCCCGGCATGAGCGACGCCATCACCCGCGACCTGATCGCGCTGCACGAGCGGGGCGGCAAGCCGATCGTGGTCGCCTGGACCTCGCCGATCAGGGACGACGACCACCGGGCGCTGTGCGAGGCGGGCATCCCGGTGTTCCACTCCTTCCGCACGGCGGTCAAGGGCATCCGGGCGATGGCCGACTTCTGGGCGCTGCACCGCGGTTACCGCAGCCCGTTCGCTGACGTCCCGCGCGAGCCGTCGCCCGCCGCCGCCGTGGCCCGCGAGCGGCTGACGCCCGGCTCGACGCTGGACGAGGTGGCCGCCAAGGACGTGCTCGGCGCGTACGGGATCCCGGTGGTGGCCGAGACGGTCGCCACGTCGCCGGACGAGGCGGTGACCGCGGCGGGGCGGTTCGGTTATCCCGTGGTGCTCAAGGCGCTCGCCGACGGCCTGGCCCACAAGTCGGACCTCGGGCTGGTCCGGGTGGGGCTGACCGGCGCGGACGAGGTGCGGGCGGCGTACGCGGACATCGTGGCCGGGGCCACCGGGCTGCGGCTGGCCGGGGTGGTGGTCCAGCCTCAGGTCACCGACGCGGTGGCGGAGCTCATCCTGGGCGTCAGCCACCAGGAGCCGTTCGGCCCGACGATCACGTTCGGGCTGGGCGGGGTGTTCACGGAGGTGGTGCGGGACGTGTCGTTCCGGGTGCCGCCGTTCTCCCGCGACGAGGCGCTGCGGATGATCGGCGAGACCCGGGCGGCGGCGCTGCTGGCCGGCGTCCGCGGCCGGCCCGCCGGCGACCTGGACGCGGTCGCCGACGCGGTCATGCGGCTGCAGACGCTGGCGCTGGAGCTCGGCGACGCGGTGCGCGAACTGGACGTCAACCCTCTGCTGGTACGGCCGCGCGGCCTCGGCGTGGTCGCCGTGGACGCGCTGGTGATCACGTCCTGACCCTGGCGGGACTCACTCCCGCCAGTCCTCGGTGCGGTCGGCCCGGCTGGGCTGGCGGCCGATCCGCATCGGGGACAGCGGGGCGTCGACCAGCAGGATCCGCTGGAACGACCGGGCCGTGTCGCGCAGCAGGGCCTTCCATCCGCCGGCCGAGCGGTCCGCGTCGTGCGCGGCCTCGTACGCGGCCCACCGCTCGTAGTCCGGCACGGCCCAGAGCAGGAAGCACTCCGAGTCGTCGCCGAGCGCGGTACGCCAGGCGCCGACCGGCTCCCAGCCGAACCGCCCGTAGTGCGGGACGGCCCGCTCGTGGACGCGGTCCAGGAACCCGGCCGACTCCCCCGGCGGCACCGTGATCCGCTCGTGTGCGTACACCTCGCCGCGCACCCCCGCGGCGCACAGCTCCTCGATGGTGCGCGTCCACGGCGCGGGCAGCAGCAGCCGGTCGACGCCGCCGGAGCGCATCTCCGCGGCGGCGGCCCACCAGGAGGCCAGCTTCGGGTCCTGCAGCGACGGGTGGCCGAGCTCGTGCCGGAACGACGCCGCCAGCCCGTCCCACCCGTCCTCCTCCCAGAGGTTGACCACGCCCGGCCACCAGGCGGTGGAACCGACGACGCCCCACACGCCGAAGCAGAGCTGGTGACGCTCCTCCTGGGCGATGGGGCTGAAGTTGGCCGTCATGTGGTGCATGTAGCGGGCGCGGTTGTGGCCGGTGACGTCGATGAACTCGTGGATGTAGATCTTGTCGTTGATGGGGGCCTCCCGGGTTCAGGCGCTCAGCCGTACGGTCTGCTCGGCCACCCCGGCCAGGGTGGCGCCGTCCTGCCACAGGGCCGCCCGGCCGACGGCGGTGCGGCCGGCGCGGGCCACCAGGCTCACGTCCAGCAGGACCCACTCGGCGACCGGCCCGCCGAACAGCCGCAGCGACGCGCTGACGGTGGTCGCCCGGGGCCGGCCCGGCAGGGTCCGGCGCAGCAGGTAGGGGACGTGGTCGCTGACCACCGCGAGCCGGACCTCGTCCGGCGCGTCGCAGAGCACCCGCGCCCACAGCAGGACCGCGCCTGGCGACTGGCCGGCCACCCGCACGTCGAGCCGCATCGCGGCGCCCGGCCCTGACTCGTACGAGCGCTCCGGGCACTCCAGCGGCCCGGGGACCCGCGGCGGGCGCCCGGCGGGACCGCCGGCGCTCTCGGCGGACGCCTCACCGGGCGTCCCGACGACGGCCAGGCCCGTGAAGGCCGGGTGGCCGTCGTCGTCGGCGTCGAGTCTGCAGTGCGCCAGCGCCCGGCCCTCGGCGAGCACGTCGCACCGTACCGAGAGCCGGGAGCCGCGCATCACCGGGCGCAGGAAGGACGCCGACAGGTCGCGCAGCCGCCGCCCGGTGGTGCGCTGGGCGGCGTCGGCGAGCAGCCCGAGCCCCCAGCCGCCGAAGAGCGCGCCGGTCCCGGAGCAGAGCTCGCGGGACACGGGCACGTCGAACGGCGGGCCGTCGAGCGGCCAGGTCATCGCCTGATCACGGGCTTGGTCACCGAGTTGGTGCCGCCGAAGCAGAACTGGCTGCGTCCCGCCTTGGCGCCGACCACGAACAGCTCGAAGCAGTCGGCGGACGGGTTGACGGTGACCGGGGTGTCGGGGGCGTCGAGCAGCCAGCGCAGCTCGGGGTGCGAGGTCTCGAAGGCGGGCATCGACTGGTTGAGCATGAGCTGGCGGAACGGCAGCTTGGTGCGCCGGTGGATGGCCTCCCGGATGTCGGCCGGGGTCCATCCGGCGGCGGCGAACGCGGCGGCGTGGTCGGGCGCCATGAGCAGGAGGTTGGAGAAGGTGCCGTGGAACGGGTAGCCGGCCTCCAGCGGCGCGTCCTTCTTGATCAGCCATGCCCCGGCGGACGGGGTGCCGACCGCGTGGGAGGTGAGCGTGGACCAGCTCTCGATCAGCTTCTCCGGGTCGGCGTTCTGGAAGTCGAAGAACTCGGTCATCCCGTACGGGACGTTCACGGTGACCGTGGACTCCTCCAGGGAGTAGCCCTGCTGCACCCGCCACGGCTCCCACGGGGTGCGCTCCTCGTTCTCGGCCACGCAGGCGGAGAACTTCATCGGCGTGCCGATGGTGTCCATGTCGGTGATGCCGGGGTACGACAGGCCGACGTTCATCATGATCAGCCGCAGGGCGCGGCCGATGGCGACGTTGACCTCGGAGATGGAGCCGGGGCCGAGCGCGCACATGCCGCGGTTCATGCCGATCTCGTCGGCGATGGGGCCGGACACCAGCACCACGGGCGCCTGGGGCCCGGTGGACATGGCCCAGGTGCGCAGCCCGATGGACGGGTCCAGGATGCACTCCATCATGGCCATGATCACCGGCATGGTCTCGGGCCGGCAGCCGGCCATCACCGCGTTGGCGGCGATCTTCTCGACCGTGCCGATGCCGAACCCGGGCGCGAAGTCGCCCACCACGTGGTCGCCGTCCAGCCCGGACGCGGCGATCATGGCGTCGACCTTGGCCCGGGTGGGCGGCACCAGGGGCATGCCGTCGCTCCAGCCGTTGGCCACGAACCGGCGCTGCATCTCGTCGAACGCCTCCAGCAGATCGCCGCCGCCGTAGTGCAGCTCGGGGGCGCTCTCCAGGACCATCGAGGCGAACTCCGGCAGCTGGTCGAGCACCGGCCGCGGCTTGGTCAGGCACTCGACCACCTCGGCGAAGGAGTCCTCGACCATCCGGTGGATCTCGGCGGTGTCCTTGTTGGAGAAGCACTCGGGCACGATGACCGGGCACGCCTCGGGCACGCCGAAGGTCTTGGCGCTGAACCGGGCGTCCTCGTCGAAGACCTCCGCGGTGTAGCCGATCGCGGGCACGCCGCGCCGCTCGACCTCGCACAGGTCGCGGATCAGCCACGAGGTGCAGCTGCCGCAGTCGGCGGAGGTGCCGACCAGGGCGTCCACCTTCTCCTCGATGAAGCGGAGCTGCTCCTCCGACAGGTAGCGGGTGGTGCCGCCGAGCGCGCCGGTCATGTCGACGAACGTCACGTTCTCGTACGCGGCGTCGATCAGCTCGCGGGCCTTGACCAGCGCGTCGAGGCCGTTCTGCTTGCCGTTCCAGTAGAGCGCCACGGTGGCGCCGTCGAGCGTGTCCGGCCGCGGCGCGGGCGGGAACCGGTCGCCGTCGGCGTGGGATCGGGGCGTGGCCACCGGGTTGACGATGCTCAGCCGGGCACTCATGAAAGGACCTCCACCACGATCTCCGTTCCTGGGCTGCGACGGCGCAGCGTCTCCGCCATGAGCTGGTGCAGCTCGTGCTGCGGCAGGATGCACACGTCGTCCGCGCAGTCGGGGCCCGCGTCGCCGGGCCGGTAGCCGACCCGGATCGTGCCGGCGTTCTCCGCCAGCAGCACCAGCTCGCCGCCGTCCCGGCGGACCATCCGCTCGAACTCCGCCACCAGTCTCGTTCCGGTCGACGCCACCGCCATCACCACCCTTGCTTTCGATAACCAGGTACCTAGTTTTACAGCCACTGCTGCCGCAGGCAAGAGAGCTGGTCTTAATTCAGGTACCTGGTTTTCTCTCAGCTATGTTTTCTATCATTACTAGGATAGAATGAGACAGTGGCAGGCCTCAAGCGGGCACGCGCGGGAAGGTCAGGACGGCTCGCGCACGTCGGACCAGTCGATCACCTCGGCGATCTGCCGGGGGTAACCCTCGCGCAGCCGCCGCCCGAACTCCTCCTCCAGCTCCCGCATGGCCGCCCGGGCCCCCTCCGGGTCACGCGCGGCCACCGCGGCGTGCACGGCGCGCAGCCGGCTCAGCACCTCCGCGCGGTACCGCTCGTCCGGCGCGAACCCGGCGCTGTTGACGATCGCCCGCAGGGCCGGGCTGAGGAAGGCGAACAGCTCGTTGTGGCTGCTCTCGGCCAGGTGCCGCCAGTAGGTCTCGTAGGCCGCGGAGAACACCCGGTAGGAGCCGAGCCCGTGCTCGATCGCGTCGAGGTCGTCGGCCATCGCGGCCAGCTCCTCGCCGGTGGCGTTCCGCGCGGCGAGCTCCGCCATGCCCGGCTCGATCATCACCCGGGCGTCCAGCACCGCCCGCAGCGGAGCCCCGGCGAACTGCAGCATCAGGGCGATGGTGGAGGCGAGGTTGGCCCAGCCGGGCTGGGCGATCTCCGGCCCGCCGTTCGGCCCCGGCCGCATCACGATCAGCCCCTGGTGCTCCAGGAACCGCAGCGCCTCCCGGTAGGTGCCCCGGCCCACCCCGTGGCGGCGCATGGCCTCGGCCTCCGGCAGGTAGCGGTCGCCCGGGCCCATCCCGCTTTCGCGCATCGTCTCCACGATCTGCCGGGCGACCTCGAGAGACAGCTTGGGGCGGCGCTCCCCGGGTTCGACTCGCACCCGCAGATTGTACGCAGCACCCACCGGAGGACCCGATGACCGATCTCGGCCTGCTGAACCTGTGTCACGTGGGCATCGCCGTGCCCAGCATCGAGGAGTTCACCCGCACCTGGGGCGCGCTGCTCAACGTCCCCGGCTGGCTCGTCAAGGAGATCGAGCAGCCCGCCGGCCTCCTGCAGCTGCACGGCGAGCGGCAGGGCCCGTCGCGTTCCAGGATCGCCATGGCCCGCCTGGCCGACACGGCGATCGAGCTGGTCGAGCCGCTGGAGGGCCACACTCGCACCTCGGCCTGGCTGGAGACCCGCGGCCCCGGCATCCACCACCTGGCCTTCTGGGTGGCGGACCTGGACCGCGCCGTGGCCGCGCTGGCCGATCACGCCGACATCACCTACTCCCCCGCGGCCCGCAGGTCGCCGGACTCTCCCGGCGGTCCGGTCTCGGCGGTGGCGCGCGGCCGGGGCCCGCTCCCCCTCGGCCATCAGGCCCAGGACCCGGGCTTCTGGCTGTACGCCGAACCGCGCGGCCCGCAGGCCTCCTGGTGCCTGGAACTGCTGGACGCGCGCCGGGCCGACGTGGTGCGCGAGGCCTTCGGCGACCACATCGTGTACCCCTCTTCATGATCGGCCGCACGAAGGTCTTGCCGGGGAAGTGCGCAGACGCCACTATAAGTCGCTATACGTCTAACGACGCGCCCCTGGCACCAATGGAGGTGGCCTGTGACGATGATCGGCTCGGCAGTACCACGCAAGGAGGACGCCGCGCTGCTGACCGGGCGCGGCACGTTCGTGGACGACATCCATCGTCCCGGGCTGCTCCACATGGTTTACGTGCACAGCACGGAGGCCCACGCGCTCATCACCGGAATCGACGTCGAGGAGGCGCGGTCCCTGCCGGGCGTGCTCGGCGTGTACACCGCGCGGGACTTCGCCGGGCTCCCGCCCCGCCCGTCCGTCCCCGGACTCGAACGCGGCTATCTGGCCGGCGACAAGGTCCACTACATCGGTGAGCCGGTGGCGGTGGTCGTCGCCGCCGACCGGTACACCGCCACGGACGCGGCCCGCGCCGTGCGGGTCTCGTACGACCCGCTGCCCGTGATGTCGACCGTGGAGCAGGCGCTCGCGCCGGACGCCGTGCCGATCTTCGCGCCCCTGCCCGGCAACCTGGCGCTCGAACAGCCGGTCACGCCCGACGTGACCGAGGACCTGGAGGCCGCGCCGCACCGCCTGCGCGCCCGGCTGGTCAACCAGCGCTGCGCCGGCGCGCCGATGGAGCCGTACGGCGTGCTCGCCGACTGGACCGGTCCCGGGCCGACGGTGTGGGCCACCGTGCAGGCGCCGCACCGGGTCAGGGCGGAGATCGCCGAGCGGTTCGGGCTCGCCAGGCACCTGGTCCGGGTGATCGCGCCCGACGTCGGCGGCGCCTTCGGGGTGAAGTCGTCGTTCATGCCCGAGCTGTTCCTCGCCCCCGAGCTGTCGCGCCGGCTGGGCCGCCCGGTCAAGTACGTCGAGACCCGCGGCGAGCACATGGTGCACACCTACCACGGCCGCGACCAGGTGCAGGACATCGAGGTCGGGTTCGACGCCGAGGGCCGCGTGCTCGCCCTGGACGTGACGATCACCGTCAACATCGGCGGCGTGCCCGACCCGGTGGGCATCGGGCTCCCCACGCTGACCTCGTACATGCTGGGCGGCTGCTACAAGATCCCCAAGATCGCCGCCCGTTACCGCAGCGTCGTTACGAACACCACGCCTACCGCCTCCTACCGTGGCGCGGGCCGGCCCGAGGCGAGCTTCCTGATCGAGCGGGTGGTCGACCTCGTCGCCCGTGAGCTGGGCAAGGACCCCGCCGACGTGCGCAAGGCCAACCTGATCCAGCCGCAGGAGATGCCGTACCAGACCCCGTTCGAGGGGATCGTGTACGACGAGGCCGACTACCCGGCGGCGCTCGACCTGCTGCTGGGCGAGCTCGGCTACGCGGGGCTGCGCGAGGAGCAGGCGCGGCGGCTGGCCGACCCGTCCGCTCCGCTGCTCGGTGTCGGGCTGTCCACGTTCGTGGAGATGGGCGGCTTCGGGCCCACGCCGCTGTTCGAGCAGTTCGGCTACCTCGGCGGCTGGGAGTCGGCCAACGTCCGGCTGCAGCCCGACGGCTCGGTGATCGTCCTGGTCGGCACCGCCCCGCACGGTCAGGGCCACCAGACCGCGCTGGCCCAGATCGTCGCCGACCAGCTGAACGTGCCGTACGACGCCATCACCGTCATGTACGGCGACACCGCGGTCGTGCAGGAGGGCACCGGCACCATGGGCAGCCGGGGCATCCCGGTCGCCGGCAACGCCGTCCGGCAGGCCGCGGCGGAGGTGGCCGCCAAGGCCAGGGCCATCGCCGCGCACATGCTGGAGGCCGACGCGGACGACGTGGTGCCGCTCGGCGACGGGTTCCAGGTCAAGGGCGTGCCCGAGGCGACGGTCACCCTGGCCGAGGTGGCCGAGCGGTCCTTCAAGCCGCACCTGCTGCCCGAGGGCACCGCGCTCGGCCTGGAGAACACCTCGTACTTCGAGCCGAAGAACCTCAGCTACCCGAGCGGCGCGCACGGTTGCGTGGTGGAGATCGACCGGGACACCGGGAGGGTGTCGGTCGTGCGCTACGTCTGCGTGGACGACTGCGGAACCGTCATCAACCCGCTGACGGCGCGCGGGCAGATCCACGGCGGCGTCGCCCAGGGCATCGCGCAGGCGCTCTTCGAGAAGGTCGCCTTCGACGCCGACGGCCGGCCGCTCACCGCCTCGCTCGAGGACTACATGGTGCCGGGGCCGCTCGACCTGCCCCGGTACGAGACGCACCACATCGAGACGAAGTCCAGCTTCAACCCGCTCGGCGCCAAGGGGCTCGGCGAGGCGGGGGCGACGGCCGCGCCGCAGGCCGTGGTCAACGCCGTGGTGGACGCGCTGGCCCATCTCGGCGTGCGCGACGTGGAGATGCCCTGCACGCCGGAACGAGTTTGGAAGGTCATGCACGATGCGAGTTGAGATCACCGTCAACGGGGAGCCGCACAGCCGGGAGATCGAGCCCCGGCTGCTGCTCGTCCACTTCCTGCGCGACACGCTGTCGCTGACCGGCACCCACGTCGGCTGCGACACCACCAGCTGCGGCGCGTGCACGGTCCTGCTCGACGGTGAGGCCGTGAAGTCCTGCACCGTCCTGGCCGCGCAGGCCGACGGCAGCGAGGTGACCACGGTCGAGGGGCTGGCCGGCGAGGACGGGCTCTCCCCCGTGCAGGAGGGCTTCCGCCAGTGTCACGGCCTGCAGTGCGGGTTCTGCACGCCGGGCATGGTGATGGCGGCCACCGCGCTGCTCTCGGAGAAGCCCGACCCGACGGAGCAGGAGATCCGCAACGGGCTCAAGGGCAACATGTGCCGGTGCACCGGCTACCAGATGATCGTCGAGTCGGTCCAGTGGGCGGCCGCGAACGGAGGCGCGAAGTGATCCCCGCGGGCTTCTCCTACGTGCGCCCGGCCTCCGTCGAGGAGGCGCTGGACGAGCTCTCCCGGCACAACGGCTCCGCCAGGGTGCTGGCGGGCGGCCACTCGCTGCTGCCCGCGATGAAGCTGGGCAGGACCGAGGCCGGCGTCCTGGTCGACATCGGCAGGCTCCGCGAGCTGTCGGACGTCAGGGTGGACGGCGACCAGGTCGTGGTGGGCGCGCTCACCAGGCACCGGACGCTGGAGCGGGACCCGGTGGTGGCCGGGAAGGCGCCGCTGCTGGCCGCCGCCGCGCGCCGGATCGGCGACCAGCAGGTCCGCAACCGCGGCACGATCGGCGGCTCGCTGGCGCACGCCGACCCGGCGGCTGACCTGGCCGCCGCGGTGCTCGCGCTGGACGGCGTGCTGGTGGCGCGCGGCCCGTCGGGCACCCGGGAGATCCCGGCGCGCGAGTTCTTCACCGGCCGGTACGCGAACGCGCTGGCGGCGGGCGAGCTGCTCACCGAGATCCGGCTGCCGGCCGCGCCCGGCAGGTCGTACGCGTTCGAGAAGTTCAGCCGCCGCGCCCTGGACTGGGCCGTGGTCGGCGTCGCCGCCCAGGCGCGGCCCGGCGGCGGCGTGGCGATCGCGCTGATCGGCATGGGGCCGACGCCGGTGCGGGCGACCGCGGTGGAGGAGGCCCTGGCCGCGGGCACGCCGGCGGCCGAGGCCGCCCGGCTGGCCGCGCAGGGCTGCGAGCCGCCGGACAACGCGGTCGCGAGCGCGTCCTACCGCGCCCATCTCGCCGAGGTGCTGGTCGGCCGCGCCCTGGCCGCCCTCTAGCACCACCCCGTGGACCCCCGGGCCAGGCCCGCCCCGTCCGGGCCCGGGAAAGCCTGAGGCCCGGCCGCCACCTCGCGGCCGGGCCTCAGGCATCTGCTCAGCCTCCCGGTTTGACCTGCTTGAGCAGCGGGAGCACGCGGTACGGGACGCGGCTGCGCAGGGCGACCTCGGTCCGGGTGCGCACCACGCCGGGCAGCGCCAGCAGGGCCTGCACGATCTGCTCCAGGTGACCGTTGTCGACGGCGGCGATCCGGCACAGCAGGTCGCCCTCGCCGGTGGTGGAGTGCGCCTCCAGCACCTCGGGGATGCGGCCCAGCCGCTCCGTCACGTCGTCAAGCATGCCCTGCGCGAGGTGCAGGTGGACGAACGCCTGCACCGTGTAGCCGAGGGCGGCCGGCGAGACGTGCGCGGCGTAGCCGGTGATCGCCCCGCGCCGCTCCAGCCGGGCGATGCGGGCCTGCACCGTGCCCCTGGCCACGCCGAGCACCCGCGCGTACTCGCGGTAGCCCGCGCGCGGCTCCTCCAGGAGCAGGCGCAGCAGCGCCAGGTCCAGCTCGTCGAGGTCCACGACCGCTCAGCCCGCCAGCACCGGGCCGATCTCCGCCCGCCACGGGGCCAGATCGGCGTAGTCGCGGAAGGCCGTGATCAGCTCGCGGGCGGGGTCCACCTCGGCGACGCCGTTGCAGGCGACCTGGTACTCGCGGCCGTCGATCCAGAACCGGTCGACCCGTTCGAGCCACGCGCGGTCGTCGGCGTAGCTCGCCGTCACCAGGTCCCACCGCACCCGCTCGGAGCGGCTCAGGATCGGCCCGAGCAGCGCCGCGACGGCCTCGCGGCCGACCGCGGCCGGGTGCGGGACGTTCGCGTACGTGCCGTCTGCGGCGAAGCAGGCGGCCGCGGCGGCGGCGTCCCTGGCGTGCACCGCGGCGAGGAAGCGTTCGGTCACCCGGCGGGCGGCCGTCACCCGAACACCACCGGGTAGGACGCGAAGTGGTCCCGCGAGGAGTTCGGGTCCCGCCGGGCCGGGCGCTCCGGGTCGGGCCTGGCGCCGGCGGCCAGCAGCGCCGCCAGCATGAGCGTGACGGTGCCGAGCACCTGCTCGTGGGCCTGCTCCGCGCTCTCCGTCTCGGGGACGCCGCCGGCCAGCTCGGTGCCGATGCACGCGTGCATGCCGCCGCCGAAGGCGTGACCCCACCGGGGGACCCCGGCCGGGACCTCGCGCAGCGGGTCGAACACGTCCGGCCGCTCGAACACCCGCGGGTCGCGGTTGGCCGCCGCGATGTCGAGCACGACGAACGCGCCCTCGGGGATCTCGGTGCCGTCGCGCAGCGCGGCCGGGGCGAGCGCCCGGCGCTGCGCGACCGGGCTGGCCGGGTGCAGCCGCAGCGTCTCGTGCACGCAGCGCTGCAGCAGGGCCGGGTCGTCGAGCGCCTTCTCGGCGGCGGCCGGGTCGCGGCGGACCCAGGAGAAGAACTCGTCGGCGGAGTGCGTGAACGCGTCGGCCGTGCTGTGCGAGCCCGCCTGCAGGTAGAAGGCGCACTCGCGGAGCAGGACCTCCTCGTCGATGTCCAGCTCGTCCCAGTGCCGCAGCAGGCCGGTGAGCACGTCGCGGGGCAGGTCCTTCTCCTCCAGCTCGCCGGCCGCGTGCCGGGCCAGCAGCTCGCGGCGGCGGGCCAGGGACGGCTGCAGGAACGTGGCGTCGAACTCGTCCAGCGCGGCCCGCACCTCGGCCCGGACGACCTGCGGGTCCCGGGTGGTGTGCACCAGGGTGGCGCCTTCGGAGAACTTCTTGGCGTAGCGGTAGAGCGCGTCCGCCTCCTCCGGGCTGCCGGTGGGCCGGTCGATGCCGGCGACCAGGGCGGTCAGGCTCATGATGGTGCGGTAGCCGAGCTCGACCAGGTCGGCGTGGCCCGCGGCGGCGAACGGCGCGAGCGTGTCGCGTACCACGTCGTGCAGGAACTCACGCTCCCAGTGGCGGAAGGTGCCCCGGCGGAACAGCCGGTTCTCCACCCGGCGCCGCACGCGGTGGTCCTCCCCGTGCAGCACCAGAAGGCAGTCGGCCATCACGACCCCGCCCTCGTCATAGAGGGCCTGCTTCAGGTCGCGCAACCGGAATGCCTCGCGTACGTCCGCGTAACCGTCAAGGGTGATCGTGGTCATCGCCTCGCGCTCTCTGCTCCACACGGGGTTAGAACACTAACGACGCTACCAGGGGACGTGTTACTGGGGAAGATCTGGCCCTGTGGAAGGCCCTCACATTCGTCGTTAGGGTCTTGACGCCGCTTGGTGGCTCACGAGACCCTCAGCAGGGACCGGCAACCCCCCGATCCGGTCGTGCGCCAACGGAGGAGCAAGTCCAGATGACAGCCGTCGCCGAAGAGACAACCATTGTCCTCACGACGTTCGCGGACGCCAAGGACGCCTATCGCAGCAAGGATCTGCGTCAGTCCCTCTACGACGAGGGCGAGGTCGTCATGGCGGACGTGCTGGTGAACCTGCATGGAGATGAGCACCGGTCCCGGCGCCGGGTGGAGAACCGGATGTTCCGGCGCGAGGTGTTCGAGCGCTACGAACGCGAGCTGTTCCCGCGGGTGATCGAGCAGACCCTGGCCCCCTACCAGGCGGAGGGCCGGGTCGACCTGGTGCACCTGGGGCACGAGCTGATGCTCAACCTCGCCGCCCTGACCGCGGGCGTGGACCGCCCCAAGGGCACCGCCGAGGAGACCCGGCGGCTCTACGACTACATGATGAAGTTCATCGAGGGCGCCACGCTCGCGCACTCCACCAAGGACAAGGACGAGCAGCGGCGCGTGATCGCGCAGGCCCTGGAGGACTGGGACGCCGAGTTCCTGGCCCCGTCCATCGCCCGCCGCCGCGACCTGCTGGAGCGGGAGGCCGCCGGCGAGGACGTCGACGTCCCCAGCGACGTGCTGGCCACCCTGCTGCGCCACACCGGCGAGCTGACCCTGCCGCCCGAGGTGATCCGCAGGGAGGTCGCGTTCTTCCTGCTGGCGGGCGCGCACACCAGCGCCACGGCGTTCGTCCGCTCGGTGGACCACATCCTGGGCTGGGTCGAGGCCCACCCCGAGGACGCCGGGCTGGCCGCCACCGACCAGCTGTTCGTGCAGCGCTGCGTGCACGAGACCGTGCGGCTCAACCCGTCGAGCCCGATCGGCCGCCGCCGCGCGCTGGCTCCGGTCAAGCTGCGCTCCGGCATCGAGATCCCCGAGGGCGCGACCGTGGTGATCGACCTGCAGTCGGTCAACCGCGACCCGGAGGTCTTCGGCGCGGACGCCGGCGCGTTCGACCCGCACCGCGTCTTCCCCGCGAACGTGGCCCCGTTCGGGCTCAGCTTCGCCGCCGGGATGCACGTGTGCATCGGCCAGGACCTGGCCGCCGGAGTCGTGCAGCGGTCCGGGTCGAGCCCGGACGACCACCTCTTCGGCCTGGTCACCGGCGTGGTCCAGCGGATGTTCGCGGCGCGGGTGCGGCGCGACCCGGACAACCCGCCGCAGCGCGACGCCAACACCCAGCGTCCCTACTGGGGCTCCTACCCCGTCCTGTTCGGAGGGGAGGAGTGACCTACCGGATCGAGCTCGACCGGGACGTGTGCATCAGCTCCGGCAAGTGCGTCGCCGAGTCGCCGGAGGTGTTCCGGTTCGACGCGGACGAGGTGGTGGAGCTCATACCCGGCGGACCTCAGCTGACCGACGACCAGATCTTCGACCTCGCGCGCGACTGCCCTTCCGGCGCCATCCGCGTCTTCGACGGGGACGAGGAGATCGATGTCTACTGAGCGCGGGCGCCTCGCCGCGCGGCCCGAGTTCTAGCCGTGGACCTGGGGATCCGAGGCCGGCGCGCCGCCGTCGCGGCGGCGAGCGCCGGTCTCGGCCACGCGAGCGCGGCCGCTCTGGCCGCCGAGGGGGCGCAGGTCACGATCTGCGGCTCCGACGCGGAGCGGGCACGGGCCGCGGCGGCGCGCATCGGACCCGAGGTGCGCTGGCTGCGCGCCGACGTCTCCGGGCCGGACGGCGCCGCGGCGTTCGTCGAGGAGGCCGCCGCGCTGATGGGCGGCCTCGACATCCTGGTGGTGAACGGGCCGGGCCCGCCGCCGGGCACGATCGCGCAGACCCCGCCGGAGGCCTACCAGCCGGCGATCGAACGCAGCCTGCTGGCCGTCGTGCGGATGTCCCTGGCCGCGCTGCCTTTCATGCGCGCGGGCCGCTGGGGCAGGATCGTCGCGATCACCTCGCTCGGGGTGCGCCAGCCGTACCCGAACCTCGCGCTGTCCAACACCGCCCGCGCGGGCGCCACCGGCTTCCTGCGCACGCTGGCCCGCGAGGTGGCCGCGGACGGCATCACGGTGAACTCCGTGCAGCCGGGTCTGCACCGTACGGAACGGGTCACGCAGGTGTACGGCGACAGCCCGCCGGTCGGGGAGGTCCCCGCGGGCCGGCTGGGCGAGCCGGCCGACCTCGGCGCGGTGGTCGCGTTCCTGTGCTCGGCGCAGGCCGGCTACCTCACCGGCGCGGCGGTGCCCGTCGACGGCGGGGCCTATCAGGCGCTGCTGTGACGGTGTGTCGCGCCGGTGAACCGTTGTGAACAGCTCGTGAAAAGACACGCCGCCGCAGCCTGTCCTCACCAGCGTCGTTATAGTTATGACGACGCTTGAGACAGCACGGCGAACCAGGCCGACAATGGGGAGAGACGCAATGACGAAATGGGCCGTGGTCACCGGGGCGGCGCACGGCATCGGAGCCGTCATCGCCGAGTACGCGGTGAAAGAGGGCTACCGGGTCGCCGCATGGGACATCGACGGCCCCGCCGTCGAACAGACGGCCCGCGACATCGGCGACGCGTGCGTGGGCGCGGCCGTCGACGTCGCCGACGAGGAGTCGGTGCGGGCCGCCGCGGCGAGCCTGCCCGAGGCGCCGCAGCTGGTGGTGAACAACGCCGGCATCGTCCGGTTCGGGCCGCTGCTGGACCTGCCGGTGCGGGAGTGGGAGGCCGCGCTGCGGGTCAACCTGACGGGCACGTTCATCGTCGCCAGGACGCTCGCGAAGGCGATGGCCGAGGCGGGCGGCGGCGCGATCGTCAACCTCGCCTCCATCAACGGCATCGCCGCCGCCCCCCACGCGGGCGCCTACTCGGCCAGCAAGGCGGGCGTCGTCCGGCTGACCGAGCACATGGCGATGGAATGGGCCAGGCACGGCATCCGGGTCAACTGCGTGGCTCCCGGGCTGATCCACGCGGGCATGTCGGACGCCATCTACGCCGACCCCGAGGTGCGGCGGGTGCGCGAGGGCGCGGTGCCGCTGGCCAGGCTGGGCTCGGCCGAGGACATCGCGGCCGCGGTGCTCTTCCTCGGCTCGGACAAGTCCTCCTACGTCAGCGGCCAGACGCTGGCCGTGGACGGCGGGCTGATCAAGAGCACGCTGGCGTCGCTGCCGCGCCCGGCGTCGGTCGACTCCGTCGGCTTCGCCGAGGCCTGACAGAGGATCGGGGGTGCGTCACGGCTGACGTGACGCACCCCCTTTTTCTACGTACGGATCAGCCGCGGGTGGTCCAGCGGATGGCGCGGCGGACGATCTCGCGGTGCTCGGGCACCTCGTACGACGGCGGGTGGTGGCCGAGCGCGTCGTAGACCACCCGGCCGCCGCCGTGCTCGCGGGCCCACAGCAGGGGGTGCGTGGTCTCGGTGTCCGGACCGGTGGGCTGGCGGGCGGTCAGCAGCGGGACGATCCCCGGCGCCAGGTCCAGATCCCCGTACACCTCGTCGACCACCGTGAACGGATCCAGGCCGTCGACCAGTTCGTGCCCGGCCGCCGGCGCCGCCTCGATCGCGGGGCCGATGGGCGGGTGGTGCGAGTGGCCCCACACCCAGGCGCCGCCGAGCGTGCGCCCCCACTGCGGCCAGTCGTCGAAGCAGATGCTCGCCGTGTGCAGGCCGAGCACGCCGCCGCCCGCTTCCAGGTGGGCCGCCAGCCCGGCCCTGGCGCTCGCCGAAGGGCTGGCGCCCTCCTCGCCGGCGAGCCGCCGGTAGCGGTCGGGCGTGCCGGGTCCGGTCATCGTCCAGCGCAGCGCGTTCACCACCAGCAGCGCCGCGCCCGGCAGCGCGTGCAGGGCCGCGTCGACGCCGGTGTGGACGTCGGCCTCGACGCCCTGCTCGGCGAGCAGCTCCACCAGGCAGGCGGTGGTGGCGGGGAAGTCGTGGGTGAGCCCGCCGGACAGCACAACGGCACGCATGGGACGTCCTTCGCAGTAGGGGTCGGTCAGCCTCGGCGCTCCGGCGGCCGCCGGGGCACCCAGTTCCAGACGATTTCCGGCCTGCCGTCCACCAGCGCCGCCAGCACACGCCGGCTCTCGATCAGCCAGGAGCCGCCTTCTCGCCGGAGTTCGTCGACGTACCGGAGGTGAGCGCGCCACCGGGAGCCGTCCCACTCCTCGTGGGCCGCCGTGACGTAGGTGACGGCGCTCGCCCGGTCCGGGTCGTGCCGGGTGACGCGGCTCTGCCCCAGCTGGTGGTGGGTGCGGCGGAACTGCGCCTGCCCGGCCGCGATCCGGTCGCGCACGGCGGCCCGGCCGATCACCGGGCCGCCCCGCCCCGGCCCGTAGTCGGTCCGGCAGTCCTCGGTGAACAGCGCGGCGACGGCGTCGATGTCGTACTCGTCGAGCCGCTCGCAGTACAGCGCCTGCAGGTCGGCGATCGCCATCCGGTCGGCGAGCTCACTCACTTCCCGGCCTCCTCGTACGCGCGCAGCCTCGGCAGGATCTCCTCGCCGAACAGCCGCAGCCGCCTCAGTTGGACGTCCGGGTCCGGCTCCGGGAACAACATGCGGATCACCAGATGGACGTTCGCCCACCCGCGCAGCGAGTCGAGCACCCCGGTCAGCGCCGCCACGACCGCGTCCACGTCCCCCCGCGCCTGCACATACGCATCCACCCCACCCGCCGCGAGCCCGGCCCCGCCGGAGCGGCGGCCCGCGAGATGGATGCCGTCGGGGCCGCCGGCCGCGAGATCGGTGCTGCCGGGACCGGCGGCCGTAGGGCCGGCGCTGTCAGGGCCGACGGCCGGGAGGGTGATCAGGCCGGCGTAGACGTCGCGGCCCGCCTGGATGTGCTCGTACGTGCGCTGCTGGGCGGCGAAGGCGCCCGGGGCGTCCAGCACGCACGTCACGTTGACCGCGCGGACGAACGACGGGTCCGCCGGGTCGCGCACGGCGGCCAGGTGACCGGAGGCGTCCCGCACGATGTGCGCCTCTCCCCTGCCGACGAGGTGCCCGTCGGCGAGCAGGCCCGCCCGGCGCACCGCGCGCGGCGCGTAGCCGCCGAGCCAGATCGGGATCGGCCGGGCGGGCGGCGGCGTCACGCGCACCCCGTCCAGCCCCAGCTCGGGGCTGCGCACCGGTTCGCCGGACCAGGCCGTGCGCAGCGCCCCGACCAGGGCGTCGAGCCGGGCGCCCCGGGTGGCGGGGTCGACGCCGAAGGCCGCGTACTCGTGGGCCGCGTACCCGATCCCCAGGCCGAGGATCAGCCGCCCGCCTGACAGCTGGTCGACCACGGCGGCGTCCTCGGCGATCCGCAGCGGGTGGTGCAGCGGGGCGAGGAGCACCCCGGTGCCCAGCGCGAGCCGGGACGTCGCGGGGGCGAGGGCGGCGAGCAGCGTCAGCGGCGAGGGCAGGTATCCGTCGGGCAGCCCGTGGTGCTCGGAGACCCAGAACGAGTCGAACCCGGCCTCCTCGGCCGCGACGGCGAGCGGCACCGCGTCGCGATAGTGCGCGCCCGCGTCCCGCTGGCCCGTGTAGAGGCCGACGCCGAAGCTCCGGCGTCGGCCCGGCGGCACGTCGGTCATCTGCACCCTCGCCTTCGATAGTAGTTAGTAACTATACTCCTAGAAAGTCAGACATACAGGACAGTATCGGAGGCCGGGCCGGTGGACGTCGGGGTGCTGATGATGGAGCCGCTCGTCTCGGCCGCGCAGTGGCGTGACCGGGTCAGGCGCGTCGAGGACGCCGGGGCCGCCGCGCTCCAGGTGTCCGACCACTTCGACCGGTCACCGGTCAGCCCGCTCGTCGCGCTGGCCGCGGCCGCCCAGCACACCGACCGGCTGCGGCTCGGCACGCTCGTGCTCAACAACGACTTCCGCCACCCGGCGGTGCTCGCGAAGGAGCTGGCCTCCCTGCAACTGCTCTGCGACGGGCGCCTGGAAGCGGGACTCGGCGCGGGGTGGATGGACGCCGACTACGCCGTCTCCGGCATCGTCAGGGAGCCCGCCGGCCGCCGCGTCGACCGGCTCGCGGACACCGTACGACTGCTGAAGACCGTGCTCGGGGCGGGGGCCGGGCCCGTCGACGCCCGCGAGGGGCACTGCTCGGTCACGGGCTACCGCAACGTGCCGCCGGTGACAGTGTCTCCGCCGCTGCTGGTCGGCGGCGGCGGCCGGCGGGTCCTGACCGTCGCCGCACGGTACGCCGACATCGTGAGCGTGAACTTCGACCTGAGGGAGGGCCGGGCCGCCACCCGGGCCGCCCGTTCGGCCGCGGTGGCGGCCACCGAGGAGAAGCTGGCCTGGGTCCGGGAGGCGGCGGACGGACGCGAGCCCGTGCTGCACCTGATCGCCTACTGGGCGGAGGTGACCGAGCACCCCGTCGAGGCCGCGGCCCGGCGTATCGCCGCGCTCGGCCTCGGCATCACCCCTGAGGAGATGCTGGCGTCCCCGCACTGCCTCATCGGCCCGCCCGGCGCCGTCGCCGAACGACTCGCGGAACTGGAGGAGCGCTGGGGTTTCGGCTACGTGACCCTGTACGAGGCCGATTTGCCCGCCTTCACCCCGCTCATCGGCACCTGAGGTCCCCCACGTCCTCCTCCGTACAGGAAGGTTCCCGTACGGAGGATCGGGCTCGTGCGAGGAGTCAGGTGGCGGTCCAGGCGCCGTCCACCGGGATCACCGCGCCCGTGAGATAGGACGCGTCCGTGGAGAGCAGGAACGCCGCGGTCGCCGCTATCTCCTCCGGCTCGCCGACGCGGGCCATCGGGACCCGGTTCATCAGCCACGCCGCCTGCTCGGGCGCGCCGAGCCGGTCGGCCGTCATCGGGGTGCGGATGACGCCGGGCGCGATGGCGTTGACCCGGATCCCGGCGGGGGCCAGTTCGGCCGCGGCCGCCCGGACCAGCCCCGCGACCCCGGCCTTGGCGGCCACGTAGTGCGGCTGCCCGGTGACGGCGTGGGTGCCGGTCACCGAGCTGATGGTGACGACGGCGCCGCAGGTGCCGTCGGCGAGCCAGCGCCGCGCGCAGCCCTGGATACCGAGGAACGTCCCGGTGACGTGCACGGAGAGCATGCGCTCGAACTCGGCCACGTCGAGCTCGGTGATCGCGCCCCGGCTGCGGTGGCCGGCGCAGTTCACCAGGGCGTCGATGGGCCCGGCGGCATCCAGCACCCGCTCCCAGGAGGCCCGGTCGGCAACGTCGAGCTCGTGCCGCCCCGGTCCGGGCCGCAGGTCGGCGACCTGGACCTGCCAGCCGCGCGCGGCGAGCGACTCCGCGCAGGCGAGCCCGATCCCGGAAGCGCCACCGGTGACGAGGACACGGCGGGGTGCGGCGTCCGGATCCCCCGCCGTACGGGGCACCGCGATCGGCTCCTCCTCGCGACCGAACGACGTCATCGCGTCCTCCTCGCGGCCGCGCGGCGTCATCGCGTCCTCCTCGCGTCCGCGCGGCGTCATCGGGGCTCCAGCAGGTCGTCGCGGCGCAGCAGCCGGGCGGCGTTGGACGAGAGGACGGCGGGGTCGAGGCCCGGGCCGCCGGGGCCCTCGTGGGCGCCGGAGTCCCAGCCGGCGAAGTTGGTGCCGAACACCAGCCGTTCGGTGCCCGCGTGCTCGGCCAGCAGCCGGAGGGACAGCTCGTCGTGCACGTGGGTGTCGAACCACAGGCGCCGGTAGTAGTGCTCGAACCCGTTCTCCCGCAGTTTCGCGCCCGCCCACGGCCGCTTGGCCACGGCGCGGGCGAACCGCCCGGCGACGAACGCCGCCGCGCCGCCGCCGTGCGAGACGCACACGTCCAGGCCGGGGTGCCGGTCGAGGACGCCGCCGAAGATCAGCGCGGCCACGGCCAGCGTCTCGTCGCGGGCGAACCCGAAGAGCAGGTCGAGGTCGAAACGGCGGAGCCGGGGGTCCGCGGGCGGCCCGTCGGGACCGAGCGGCGACGGGTGCACGAACAGCGGCACGTCCAGGTCGACGAGCGCCTCGTAGAGCGGGTCGAGCTCGGGGTCGTCCAGGGTGCGCCCGGCCGGGTCGGTGTCGACGTACACGGCCGTCAGCCCCAGATCCCGCACGGCGCGCCGGGCCTCGGCGACCGACGCGGCGATGTCCTGCACGGGCAGCTGGGCGGCGCCGAGCAGCCGGGCGGGATGCTTGGCCACGGTCTCGGCCAGCGCGTCGTTGTGGGTGCGCGCGTAGGCCACGGCCGGGCCGGTGTCCAGCCGGTCGAAGTACGTGAGCGGGTTGGGCGACAGGAGTTGCACGTCGATGCCCGCCTCGTCCATGGCCGCGACGCGGACGTCCACGTCCATGAACGGGCTGCCCGCGTAGCGGACGCCGTTGAGCACGTACCCGCCGACGCGGTAGAAGGGCGTGCCGTCGGCCGACACGCCGAGCTCGGGCCCCGCGGCGCCGGCCGCCCCGAGGCTGACGTCGAGCACGGCGTGCGCGTGAACGTCGACGACCGGCGCGCGCCGCCCGGCCGGCCGGCTGAGGTGCGGGTCAGACACGGGCCAGCTTCTCCAACTGCTCCTCGGTCAGGGCCAGGCCCCGGGTGAGCGGGCAGGAGGCGAGGAACCGGACCTGGTCCGTGGAGCGCATCCGCCGCTCGGGGATCGGGGTGGTGATGTCGATCCGGCGTCCGCCCTTGATCACCTCGACGATCTTCTCCCGGTCCTGCAGGATCGTGATGTCCTGCAGCGGGTCGCCGTCGATGACGATGATGTCGGCCAGCCTGCCGGTCTCCAGCGTGCCGACCTCGCCTTCCATGCGCAGCGCGAACGCGCCGTTGGCCGTCGCGGCGACGATCGCCTCCATCGGCGTCATGCCCATGTACTGGACGAACATCTCCAGCTCGCGGGCGTGCCACTCGCCGACCGGGGTGACGGCGAAACCCGTCTCCGAGCCGGTGAGGAACGGCACCCCGGCGGCGTGCGCCTTGGCCATCTGCGCGGCGGTGATCTCGATCTCGGCGCGGAAGACGTCGAGCAGCTCGGGCGCGCTGCCGATCTTCTGGCCGTAGTCGGCGAGGTTGCCGAGGAGCGTGAACGTCGGGCACAGCGCGCTGCCGGACTCGACCACGGCTTCGAGCGCCTCGTCGTCCATGTAGGAGGCGTGGTAGATCAGGTCGACGCCCGCCCTGGCGGCGTCGCGGGTGCTCGCGGAGTTGCGGCAGTGCGCGACGACCTTGGTGTTGAGCTCGTGCGCGGCGTCGCAGACGGTACGGAGCTCGTCGAGGTTCCAGACCTGGACCTCGGGGCCCTTCATGGACGGGATCAGGCCGGTGACCATGATCTTGATCCAGTCGACCCCGTACTTGATCTGGCGGCGCACCTCCTTGACCATCATGTCGCGGTTGTGCACGACGGTCGCGTAGCCGGTGGTGCCCTCGTCGGCGATCATCCGGCCGGCCGTGCCGCCCAGCATGGTCATCAGCGCCTGTCCGCCGGCGCGCATGCGGGGGCCCTCGACGATGCCGGTGTCGATCGCGTCGCGCAGCTCGACCCCGATGGACCACAGGCAGTCGGCGTCGAGCACGCCGGTGACGCCGGCGCGCAGCACCTTGCGGGCGTGGTAGGCCGACAGCATCGAGCTGTAGCCCTGGGTGCGGTGGTTGAAGAGCTCGTCGTTGCCGGTTGGCTCGCCGAAGCTGAGGTGGGTGTGGGCGTCGATCAATCCGGGCATGACCGTGCGCCCGCTCGCGTCGATCCTCTCGTCGACGCCGCCCGACTCGGCCTCGGCGAGGGCCTCGGCGCCCAGGGCGACGACGCGGTCGCCGCGCACCAGCACGGCCTCGCCCGCGCGCGGCGCGGCGCCGGTGCCGTCGATGACGGCGCCTCCGGTGATCAAGATGCTGTCAGCCATCGACTCTCCTCGAACATCCGTATGCGTGTGAAGGTTAACGACTATTCTGCATCCTGACTAGACTGACCGGTGATGATCGGAATTCGTCCCTGACCCCGAGGTGATGCGACGATGGCAACGTGTCTCAGCAGAGAGTGATCGAAGAGCTTCAGCGCCTCGGCATGTCCGGCTACGAGGCCAAGGCCTACGTCGCGCTCGTGGCCGCCGGCGCCCCGCTCAACGGCTACGAGGTGGCCAAGCGATCGGGGGTGCCGCGCAGCACGGTCTACGAGACGCTGGGCAAGCTCGTGGGCCGGGGGGCGGCCTACGAGGTGCGGCTCGGCGACGCGGGCGTGGGCTACATCTCCCTGCCCCCGATGTCGCTGCTGGACCGGATGCGGCGTGAGTTCGACCAGTCGATCAGCACCCTGCGCGAGTCGCTGCCCGAGGTGGCCTCGCCCACCCAGGTGCGGCTGATCCACAACCTGACCGACCGGTCGTCGCTGCTCACCCGGGCCGAGGACGTGGTCGCCGCGGCGCGCAGGGACCTGTTCCTGTCCGGCTGGCCGGCGGAGATCGAGCCGCTCAAGGCCCTGGCGCGCCGGGCCGAGGCCGACGGCGTCGACGTGTCCACGGTCGTCTTCGGCGACGACCCCGACCCGGTGGGCCACACCACCCAGCACCGTTTCTCCAGCCCCAAGGTGGCGTTGGAGAACTTGGGCTGCCGGCTGCTGGTCGTGGTGGCCGACCGCGAGCAGGCCGTCATCGGCGGCGTGATCAACGACGACGCCTGGGGCGTCTTCACCGACGACCCGGCGGTGGTCCTGGTCGCGGTCGAGTACGTCCGCCACGACATCGCGATGCACCTGATCGTGGAGAAGTTCGCCGCCGAGGACTTCGAGTCGTTCTGGAAGTCCGACCCGGCGCTGCTGCGCCTGCGCGCCGACCACGGCGCGCCCGCGACGCTGCTCAGGAGGGGTGCCGGCACTCCCCCGGCCAACTCCGGGCGTCGTCGCGGGACCGACGCCTCCCGCTGACCCGCCCGCCCCGACGGCGCCCATCGACCTGATGGGCGCCGTTTCGGCATGCCCGCAGGCCGGGCGGCTTGATCACTCTCCGCCGATCAGATCTCGCCGCATCGTTGCCAAATCGGGACTGTCGCGCCGACGCCGTGGACGTTAGCATCCTGACGACTAGCGGCTGGAGGCGTCACCGTGTGGCAGCAGATCATCAGCGGGTTGCAGGCGGGAAGCTGGTACTCCCTCATGGCACTCGCCATCGTCCTCGTCCTGAAGGCGACCGACGTACCCAATTTCGCCATGGCCGAGCTGGGATTGTTCCCGGCCTTCTGCACCTGGGCGCTCATCGACGGGGCCCACCTGTCATGGTGGCTCGCGGTGCCCATCGGGTTGCTCATCGGCGTGGCGCTTTCCGTAGTGGTGGAACGAACGGCTATCCGCCCGATCCTGGCGGAGAACCATTTCGCCACGGTCTTGATGACGATCGCGGTCTTCGTCGTCATCAACGCGGTCGTCCAGCTCGTGTGGGGATCCGAGCCGCGCAAGATCGAGTCACCGTTCGCGGGCTCGTTCACCGTGGCCGGGCAGATCGTCGCCTACGAGCAGCTGGTCAGCATCGCGGCCGGGCTCGCGGTCATGATCGGGCTCATCCTCTTCTTCCGCACCCCGCTCGGCGTGCAGATGCAGGCCATCGCGGAGGACCGGGTGACGCCGAGGCTGCTCGGCGTCTCGGTCACGACGGTGTTCCGCACCTCGTGGGCCCTGGCCGGGGCGATCGCCACGATCGCGCTGCTGCTGCAGGGCCAGGCCTCGCTGCTCACCGACCAGAACGGGTCAGGGCTGCTCATCAAGGGCTTCGTGGCGGCGACGCTCGGCGGGTTCTCCAGCATCACCGGGGCGTTCGTCGGCGGGCTCGCGCTCGGCGTCGCGGAGAACCTCGCGGGCGCGTACATCTCGACGTCGAGCAAGACCGCGATCGCGCTGCTGGCCATCGTCGTGGTGCTGTCGATCAAGCCGCAGGGCCTGTTCGGCCGCCACCAGGTCCGGGAGGTCTGATGACACCGCTCGCCCTGTTCTCCGGTTCGCCGTGGCGGATCGCCGGCGCGGCCGGCGCCGTGGCGGCGGCGGTCGTCCTGCTGATGCTGCCCGGCCTGGTCAACCCGTACCTGCTCTTCCAGGCGTGCCTGGTCATGGTGACGGCGACGGCCGGTCTCGGGCTCGTCCTCATCATGGGCTGGTCGGGGCAGATCGCCCTGTCCCAGGCCGGGTTCCTCGGCGTCGGCGCGTACGCGACCACCTACCTGGTCGCCCAGGGCTGGGCCTGGCCGCTCGCCACGCTCACCGCCGGCCTGGTCGCCGCGCTGTTCGGGGTGCTGATCGGGCTGCCGGCCACCCGGCTGCGCGGCTTCTACCTGGCGATCGCCACGCTCGCGTTCGCCGAGCTGATGATCCGCGTCTTCGTGGAGGCCACGCCGATCACCGGCGGCATCGCGGGCACCGCCGTGGAGGCCGTGGTGCTGCCCGGCATCGACGTCGACGGCAGCCGGTGGTACCTGTGCCTCGGCGTGGCCGCCGTCACCACCGCCGTCGTCATGCGGATCGGGCGGGTCGGGCTGGGCAGGCGGCTGCGGGTCGTGCGCGACGCGGAGATCGCCGCCCCGTCGCTGGGCGTGAGCCCGATGCGCACGAAGCTGCTGGCCTTCGCGCTGTCGGCGTTCATCGGCGGCATCGCCGGGGCCCTGTACGCGCAGTGCCTGTCGTACCTGACGCCGGAGATCTTCGACATGGGGCTGCTCATCGAGTTCCTGGTCGTCGCGTTCCTCGGCGGGGTCGGGTACGTCGCCGGGCCGTTCCTCGGCGCCGTCGTGGTGGTCGTGCTCCGCGACCTGCTGCAGGACCTGGGGAGCTGGCAGCGGCTCGTGTACGGGCTGATCCTCGCGCTGGCGATCGCGTTCCTGCCGCGCGGGCTGGCCTCTCTGCCCGCCCGGCTGCGGGCCAGGCGCCCGGCGCCGCCCGCCTCCGAACCGCCGCCCGTCGCCGGGCAGGCCGACCTGACGGGAGCCGCCCGATGAACGCGCTCGAACTGTCCGGGATCGCCGTCCGGTTCGGCGGCAACGAAGTGCTGAAGGGCGTCGACCTCGCCGTCGGCGCGGGCTTCACCGGGCTGATCGGCCCGAACGGCGCGGGCAAGACGACGGTGTTCAACGTGATCACCGGCTATGTCCGGCCGGTCGAGGGGACGGTGCGGATCGCGGGCGAGCCGGTCCCCGCCGGTCGCCCGGGCGTCGTGGCGCGCAGGGGCGTGCGGCGCACGTTCCAGACCCCCCGGCTGGTGGCCGAGCTGACGGTCGAGGCGAACGTGCTCACCGGCCTGGACGCCGAGCTGGCCCGCGGCGGCGGGGTGGCCGACTTCCTCGGGATCTCCCGCGCGACGCGGGCCGCCCGCGAACGGGTGCGCGAGCTGCTCGACGCCTTCGGGCTCGCCGACCGCGCCGCCGAGCCCGTCGGGAACCTGCCGCTGGGCAGCCAGAAGATCGTCGAGGTGGCCCGCGCGCTCGCGCCGCGGCCGCGCATCGTGCTGCTGGACGAGCCCGCCGCCGGTCTGTCGGCGTCCGACGTCGACCGGATGGTGGCGCCGCTGGCCGAGATCGGCGAGCGGGACGACCTGACGATCCTGATCATCGAGCACGACCTGGAGCTGGTCTCGCGGCTCTGCCCGCGGGTCGCGGCGCTGCACTTCGGGCGCATCCTGGCGGACGGCACCCCGGCCGAGGTCGTCGCCCATCCCGATGTCGTCAAGGCCTACCTGGGAGCCGGCGTTGCTACTGTCGATTCGTGAGCTGACCTCCGGCTACGGCCGGGTTCCCGTGCTGCGCGGGGTCGACCTCGACGTGGCGGAGGGCGAGATCGTCGCGCTGCTCGGCGTCAACGGCGCGGGCAAGTCCACCACGCTGCGCGCCGTCTCCGGCGTGCTGCCCACCTGGTCGGGCTCGGTGAGCTTCGACGGCACCACGCTCGGCAAGCGCACCCCGGAGGCCAGGGCCAGGCTCGGTCTCGGCCACGTCCCCGAGGGCCGCGGCATCCTCTCCTCCCTCACGGTCCGGCAGAACCTGCGCCTGGGGGCCACCGCGCGCGGCCGTGGCGCCCGGGACATCGCCCAGGACGAGGAACGGCTGCTGGAGGTGTTCGACGCGCTCCGCGACAAGCTGACCGCGCCGGCCGGGTCGCTGTCCGGCGGCCAGCAGCAGATGCTGGCCGTCGCCAGGGCGCTGATCGGCCGGCCGCGCCTGGTGATGGTCGACGAGATGTCCTTCGGCCTCGCGCCGATCCTCGTCACCCAACTGCTGGGCCTGGTCGCGCGGCTGCGCCAGGAGTCGGGCACCGCGTTCCTGCTCGTCGAGCAGAACTCGGCCGTGCTCGACATCGCCGATCGCGCGTACGTGCTCGCCGGCGGAGCCGTGCACACCTCGGGCCCCGCCCAAGAGCTCGCGGACTCGGAGAACCTCGTCCGCGCCTATCTCGGCTGAAAACTCGCACCATCTGACTGGAGGGTCCCATGAGGCCACGACGGTTCACGCTCACCGCCCTGCCCGCTCTGCTGACCGCGCTCGCCGTCGTAGGCTGCTCGTCCCAGGCCGCCGCGCCGTCGGACGGCGCCACCACCGCCGCGGCGGCGGTGCAGGGCGTCGCGGACGACACCTTCACCATCGGCACCACCCTGCCGCTCTCCGGCGGCGCCGCCACCTCGGGCAAGGGCTTCGAGGCCGGGCTGAACGCGGCGGTCAAGGAGATCAACGACAAGGGCGGGCTCCTCGGCCGCCAGGTCAAGCTCGTCGTGCTGGACGACGGGTTCGAGGCGGCGCGCAGCGTCGCCAACATCCGCCGCCTGGGCGACCAGGAAAACGTGTACGCGGTGGTCTCCCCCGCCGGGTCGGCCAACATCCCGGGCAGCTACCCCTACCTGAAGCAGAAGGGCATGCCGCTGTTCGCGCCGGTGCTGCCGCCCGACCCCAAGCAGGACTCGGTGTTCCTGCTCGGCACCAGCCAGCGTGACCAGGCCCGGGTGATCGTGGACTTCCTGGCGGGCAAGGGGATGAAGAAGTTCGCCGTCATCGGGCAGGACAACGACCTCGGGCACGCGATCCGGGACGGCGTCAAGGAGGAGGCCGCGACGGTCGGGGCCGAGGTCGTCGCGAACGAGACGACCGAGCCGAACTCGACCGAGGTCAGCTCGGCGGTGCTCAAGGTCCGCGAGGCCAAGCCGGACGCCATCGTGCTCGGCACGGACAACACCCAGTCGGCGCTGATCATGAAGGCGGTCGCCGAACTGGACTGGAAGCCCGCCATCATGGGCACCTCCTCGACCGTGACCACGGGCAGCGCGGGCACGGTGGGCCCGGCGGGCCCCGCGGCGAAGGGCATCTTCGGCACGTTCATCTCCGAGCTGCCCACCTCGGAGTCGCCCGAGGCCACGGCGTGGCGCACCGCGCAGCAGGCGGTCGCCCCGGACCAGGTCGGCAGCGCGTACGCCCTGCAGGCGTACGCCAGCACGAAGATCTTCTTCGAGATCGTGACGCGCATGGGCGACGACCTGAGCTGGACCAACTTCCAGAAGACCGCCGAGTCGCTCAAGGGGCACGCGTCCGGCATCTACCCGCCGATCACCTTCGGCCCGGCCGCCGACGGCGGGCACGTCGGCACCACGGGCGCGAAGGTCGCGGAGTGGGACGGCTCGGCCTGGAAGCTGATCAGCGAGGACTGGCTGGAGCCCGGCAAGGTCGTCTCCTGACGGGCGGCGGCCACTGAGATCTCCGGGGGCGCGTGGTGCGGACACCACGCGCCCCCGCTTCGTGCGAGCCGGTCAGGCGTGGGTGACGCCGAGGCCGAGTCCGCCGTCGATGGTGAGCACGCCGCCGGTCGCCCACTCCGCCGTGACCAGGTACTCGACCGCCTCGGCGACCTCGTCGGCGGTTCCGGCCCTGCCCAGCGCGTGCGCCGGGCCCAGCGAGCGCATGCGCTCGGCGGCGGTGGCGTCGTCCATGAGCCCGGCCCGCTGGTTGATCTCGGTCAGCACGCCGCCGGGCCGCACGCAGCCGACCCGCACCCCCTGCGGCCCCAGCTCCGCGGCCAGCACTCCGGTGAGGGTCTCCAGCGCGCCCTTCGTGGCGGCGTACGGGGACGCGCCGGGGAAGGCCCGCTGGGTGTGCACGGAACCGAAGAAAACCACCGCGCCGGAACGCTCCCGCAGGTGCGGCAGGGCGAGCGCGGTCAGCATCATCGGGCCGATCGTGTTGGAGGCGAACACGTCGTGCAGCGCCTGCTCCTCCAGGTCCTCGAGCGCGCCGCGGTACATGTTGCCCGCGGCGTGCACCACCGCCTCCAGCCCGCCGCCGTGCTCCACCGCGCGGGCGACCATGCGCTCGCGGTCCGCGGCGACGGTGACGTCGCCGACGACCCCGCACGCGCCGGAGCCGGCCCGCCGGGCGACCGCCTCGATCTTGTCCGCGCGCCGGCCCGCGAGGGTCACCTTCGCCCCGGCCTTGACCAGCCGGTGCACCACCGCCTCGCCGATTCCGGAACCGCCCCCGGTGACGAGCACCGGCATCCCTTCGAGCGAACGCCCCACGGAAGCCTCCTGACCTGATTCTTTTGGACGGGATGCTAACGACGACTACCTAGCCGCAGGAAGCCATCCCGGCCGTCTTTTAGACGTTATAAGTCTAGCGACTAGCCAAGTGGCCAGTCAGCCCCCCGGCCGCCCTCGCGGTTCTGGGCCACTGGCCCAGACCCTCTTGAGCCCGGGGCGCCCGGCTGGCTGAATCACGGCCAGCGAGCCACGGAAGGGACGGCATGATGACGGAGCGGGTGAGACTGGAGGATCGCTACGAGGCGACCGCCGGACGAGTCCAGCTGACCGGTGTGCAGGCCCTGGCCCGGCTGCCGATCGACCAGCACCGCCTGGACCTGGCCCGCGGCCTGCGGGTGGCGACGTTCGTCTCCGGCTACGAGGGCTCGCCGCTCGGCGGCTACGACCTGGAGCTGAACCGGCAGCGCCGCCTCCTCGACGCCAACGACGTCGTCTTCCGGCCGGGGCTGAACGAGGAGAGCGCGGCCACCGCCGTGCAGGGCAGCCAGCTGGCCAACACGCTCGACGGCGCCAGGTACGACGGCGTGCTCGGCATCTGGTACGGCAAGGCGCCCGGCCTGGACCGGGCCACCGACGCGCTGCGGCACGGCAACCTGATGGGCGCCCACCCCCAGGGCGGCGCGATCGTCCTGGTCGGCGACGACCCGGCCGCCAAGTCGTCCAGCGTCCCCTGCGCCTCGGAGGCCGCGCTGGCCGACCTGGCGATGCCGTTCCTGTACCCGGCCGACTCCCAGGACGTGCTGGACCTGGGGCTGCACGCCGTGGCGCTGTCCCGGGCGGCCGGGCTGTGGGTGGGGCTGAAGATCGTCACGGCGGTGGCCGACGGCTCCTCGACGGTGTTCCTCGACGAGGAGCGCCCCGAGCCGCTGCTCCCGCCGGGCTCCGGGCGTCACCGGCCGACCGCCCGGCTGCTCCAGCCCACGCTGGGGCCGCTCGAACGCGACCTGGTGACCAACCGGCTGCGGCTGGCCGGCGAGTACTCGCGGCTCAACCGGCTGAACCGCGTCGTGGGGGCGGCCCCCGGCGACCGGCTCGGCGTGGTCGCGGCGGGCCGCACCTATCTGGACGTGGTCGAGTCGCTGCGCCGGCTCGGCGTCGACGAGCCTGACCTGGAGGCGAGCGGGATCCGGCTGCTCCGGGTGGGCATGCCGTTCCCGCTGGAGGCCGAGACCGTCCGCGAGTTCGCCGACGGGCTGACGGAGATCGTGGTCGTCGAGGAGAAGCGGTCCTTCCTGGAGACCGCCGTCCGCGACATCCTCTACGGCGGCCCGCACGTGCCCCTGGTCACCGGGAAGCGCGACCCCGGCGGGGACGAGCTGGTCCCGGCGTACGGGGAACTGGACGTCGACACGATCGTCCCCCGGCTGCGCCGGCGGCTGCTCGCCAACGGCGTCCCGGTGGCGCCCGAGCCGCGCCGGGCCCGTCCCGAGGCGGGCCGCCTGCTGCCGCTCGTGCGGCGCGCACCGTACTTCTGCTCGGGCTGCCCGCACAACACCTCCACCAAGACGCTCGAAGGCAGCCTGGTCGGCGGCGGCATCGGCTGCCACGCGATGGTGGTGCTCATGGACGAGGCGCAGGTCGGCTCCGTCACCGGGCTCTCCCAGATGGGCGGGGAAGGCTTGCAGTGGATCGGGATCGCGCCCTTCGTCGACCGTGACCACTACGTGCAGAACCTCGGCGACGGCACCTTCGACCACTCCGGCTCCCTGGCAATCCGGGCGGCGGTCGCGGCGGGCGTCGACATCACGTACAAGCTGCTCTACAACTCCGCCGTGGCCATGACCGGCGGGCAGGCCACGGTCGGCGGGATGGACGTCGAGAAGATCGTCGGCGTGCTGCTGGCCGAGGGCGTCTCGAAGATCATCGTCACCACCGAGGACCTCCGCAGGTACCGCCGGATCCGGCTGCCGCGCGGCGTCACGGTCTGGGACAGGTCCCGGATCGAGGAGGCGCAGCGGGTCCTCGCCGCCACCCCGGGCGTCACCGTGCTCCTGCACGACCAGGAGTGCGCGACCGAGACCCGGCGCAAGCGCAAGAGAGGGCTGCTCCCCCAGCCGGACACGCGGATCTTCATCAACGAGCGCGTCTGCGAGGGCTGCGGCGACTGCGGGCAGAAGTCCAACTGCCTGTCGGTGCAGCCCGTGGCGACGGAGTACGGCCGCAAGACCCGCATCCACCAGGCCTCCTGCAACCTGGACACCCGGTGTCTCGACGGCGACTGCCCGGCCTTCATGACCGTCTCCGCCGCCCCCGTCACCCGCCGGGCCGCCGCGCTCGAAGCGGCGGACCTGCCGGAGCCGGAGCCCGTGGTGAGCGGCGACGCGTTCGGCGTCCGGGTGCTCGGCATCGGCGGCACCGGCGTCGTCACGGTCTCCCAGGTCCTCGCCACCGCCGGGCTGATCGCCGGCTGGCACGCCCGGTCGCTCGACCAGACGGGACTCGCGCAGAAGGGCGGGGCGGTGGTGTCGGACGTGAAGTTCTCCCGCGGGCCCCGGCTGACCTCCAACCGGCTCGCCGAGGGCGAGTGCGACCTGTACCTCGGCTGCGACATCCTGGTCGCCGCAGACGACAGGAACCTGTCCGTCGCCTCCCCCGGCCGGACCGTCGCCGTGCTGTCCACCTCAGAAGTCCCCACCGGCCGGATGGTCGCCGATCCCGCGGTCGGCTTCCCCGCGCCGGACGAGGTGACCGGCCCGATCCTCGACCGGGTCCGTCCCGGCCTGGTCCTCCTGCTCGACGCCCGCGCGCTCGCCTCCCGCCTGTTCGGCGACGACCAGGTGGCCAACATGATCCTGGTGGGCGCCGCCTTCCAGCAGGGCGCGATCCCGCTGCCCGCCGAGGCGATCGAGGAGGCGATCCGGCTCAACGGCGTCGCGGTGGAGCTCAACCTCCAGGCGTTCCGGCGCGGCCGCCGGTTCGTCGTCGACCCCGCCCCGCCGGAGGCCGCGCCCGCTCCCGGAGAGGCCGCGCCCGCTCCCGAGGAGGACGTGACCGGGACCGTGCAGGCGCCCCCGGGTTCGGAGCTGGCGCGGCTGGTGGCCCTGCGCTCGCGCGAGCTGGTCGCCTACCAGGACCTCGGCTACGCCCGCCGGTACACCGGCCTGGTGGAGCGGGTGCGCGCCCTGGAGGAGTCGCGGGTGCCCGGCTCGACCGCCTTCACCGAGTCGGTCGCGCGTCACCTGTTCAAGCTGATGGCCTACAAGGACGAGTACGAGGTCGCCCGGCTCAGCCTCGGCGACGACGTCCGGTCGGCGCTGGAGGAGCGGTTCGGGGCGGGCGTCAAGGCGTCGTGGAAGCTCCATCCGCCGCTGCTGCGGGCGGTGGGCCTGCACCGGAAGCTCACGCTCGGCCCCTGGTTCAGGCCAGCGCTGGCGGCCCTGCGCGGGATGCGCCGGCTGCGCGGGACCGCGTTCGACCCCTTCGGCCGTACGGAGGTGCGCCGGATCGAGCGTGAGCTGGTACGGGAGTACGCCGGCCTGGTGGAGCACCTGGCCGGCCGGCTCACCGCGGACAACCTCGCGCTCGCGGTCCGGCTGGCCGACCTGCCGGACCTGGTGCGCGGCTACGAGGACGTGAAGCTGCGCAACGTCGAGAAGTACCACACGGAGCTGTCGGCGCTGCGCGCCCGCTTCGATGCCCCTGTGAATGGAGCCCAAGAGCTGTGACCAAACAGATCCTGCAACTCGATCGGGTGATCATCCGGTTCGCCGGAGACTCCGGCGACGGCATGCAACTCACCGGTGACCGATTCACCGCCGGCACCGCCGAGTTCGGCAACGACCTGTCCACGCTGCCCAACTTCCCCGCCGAGATCCGCGCCCCCGCCGGCACCCTGCCCGGCGTCTCCAGCTTCCAGCTGCACTTCGCCGACCACGACATCCTCACCCCCGGCGACGCCCCCAACGTGCTGGTCGCGATGAATCCCGCCGCGCTCAAAGCCAACCTGGCCGACCTGCCCCGCGGCGCCGACATCATCGCCAACACCGACGAATTCACCAAACGCAACCTCGCCAAGGTCGGCTACGGCGCCAACCCCCTCCAAGACGGGTCGCTGGCCGAGTGGCGGCTGCACGCCGTCCCGCTCACCTCGCTGACGGTCAAGGCGCTGGAGAACTTCGACATCTCCAAAAAGGAC
>NZ_JBICUQ010000015.1:0-141060 GCF_043198225.1 Nonomuraea sp. NPDC048826
ATCCTTTTGGCCGGGCATTGGGATAATCTGGGGGACGTGACGCGGTAACTGTGGACTTAGTGGTGACGATGTTCTCGAAACGTAAACGGCAGGCCGTGCGCCGATGGGTGGAGAAGCTGCTGCTGAATCTGCCGGCCTCCCTGGGCATCGCCCTGGCGACTCCGCTGTTAGGGGTCCTGGTGAGTGTCACGACAGGGCCGCAGCGCCACTATCTCGTCGCGGCTCTCTGCGTCAGCGCCGGCCTGGTCGGCGCCTCGGCGTGGTTACGGCAGTCGCAGACGGCCGAATATCGCGACGCCGCCCAGCGGATGGCCAGGACGTTGTCCGGCGGCGGCCTGCCCGTGCTGTTGGACCTCGGCCGGGTCTGCGGGACGGAGCCTTCGCGGGCCAACGGAGAAGTGAAGTCGCTGATAGACAACATCCTGACCACGGCCCGGCAGATGTGCGGTTATGTCAAAAAGCGCGACGAGGTGCACGCCGCGTATTACGAGGTCGTCAGGGACAAGGAAATGCTGAGGCTGCGGGCCGACACCAGGCAGGCGACGGGGTTGCAGTCGCCACGCATGGAAATAGGACACGAAGGCGCGCAGGATCAGGAACTGGTCCAATTTGTGCTTAATCCCTATAACACGCCCATGCAAGTCCGGCGCGTGGACGACCACCAGCGGAGCGAATCGTTCCTGAGCGTCCTGTACATCGGCAACTGCCCGTACCGGAGCAGCGTCGCCGCCACCGTGGGGCTCGGCTCGAACGGCGAGGCCAAGCGCTGGGGCGTCATCGTTCTCACCTCACCGGAGAAATTCGCGTTCGCGAAGGCCGACGGCGAGTCGCTCCGGCTGATGGCGGGCGTGCTCGCCGCGGGGCTGGCGCACGCACACGAATTGTGAGACTGTCATAGCAGCAGGTAACCAAGCCTGGGAGGGGTCACCGATGCCCACCGATCACGAGAAGGCAGACGACCCGACGGTAGTGAAGGATCCCCTGGTCGAGCGTGCCGAACGGCTCATCGACGGCGATCTTCCCCCCGACGAGTATTTCCAGGACGTCGAACGGCGGGCCGAGGACCTCGCCGACTCCGAAGCCAGACGCAGCCGTCCCAGAAGCTTCCTCTCCCTGCTGGTCGGCCGTCTCTAGGGCCGCCCGTCAGCACTCGATGACGTTCACCGCGAGGCCGCCGCGCGAGGTCTCCTTGTACTTGTCGAGCATGTCCCTGCCGGTGTCGCGCATGGTCTTGATGGCCTTGTCGAGCGACACGTGGTGGCGGCCGTCGCCGCGCAGGGCGATGCGGGCGGCGGTGATGGCCTTGATGGAGGCGACCGCGTTCCGCTCGATGCACGGGATCTGGACCAGGCCGCCGATCGGGTCGCAGGTCAGGCCGAGGTTGTGCTCGATGCCGATCTCCGCCGCGTTCTCCACCTGCTCGGGGGTGCCGCCGAGGACCTCGGTGAGCCCGGCCGAGGCCATCGAGCAGGCCGAGCCGACCTCGCCCTGGCAGCCGACCTCGGCGCCGGAGATCGAGGCGTTCTCCTTGAACAGCACGCCGATCGCCGCCGCCGTCAGCAGGAAGCGGATCACGCCGTCGTCGTCGGCGTTCGGGGTGAAACGGGAGTAGTAGGTCAGCACGGCCGGGATGATGCCCGCCGCGCCGTTGGTGGGGGCGGTGACGATGCGGCCGCCGGCGGCGTTCTCCTCGTTGACCGCCAGGGCGAACAGCGACACCCAGTCCATCGCCTGCAGCGGGTCCTTCTCGGTGGACTCGGCCTGCAGGCGGCGGTGCAGCTGGTTGGCGCGGCGCTTGACCTTGAGCCCGCCGGGCAGCACGCCCTCCTTGGCGATGCCCCGCCGCACGCACTCCGTCATGACGGCCCAGATCTCCAGGAGCCGGGCGCGGATCTCGTCCTCGCCGCGGCCGAACGCCTTCTCGTTCTCCAGCATCAGCGCGGAGATCGACAGGCCGGTGGCCGAGCAGTGCTTGAGCAGCTCCTCGCCGGTGGTGAACGGGTGCGGCAGGACGGTGTCGTCGGGCTTGATGCGGTCGGCGCCGGTGGCGGTCTCGTCCACCACGAAGCCGCCGCCGACGGAGAAGTAGACCTTCTCGCGCAGGCTCTCGCCCGCCTCGTCGTAGGCGGTGAAGCGCATGCCGTTGGGGTGCTCGGGCAGCGAGATCTTACGCTCGAATACCAGGTCCTCGCCGACCCTGAACGGGATGTCGCGCTCGCCGAACAGCCGGACCGTGCCCGACTCGCGCATGGCGGCCAGCCGCTCGTCGATGGTGTCGACGTCCACCAGCTCGGGCTTCTCGCCCGACAGGCCCAGCAGGACCGCCTTGTCGCTGCCGTGGCCCTTGCCGGTCAGGCCGAGCGAGCCGTACAGGATGACCTCGACGCGCGCCGTACGGCCGAGCAGCCCGTCCTGGTGCAGGCCGCGCGCGAACTTGTGCGCGGCGGCCATCGGGCCGCCGGTGTGGGAGCTGGACGGGCCGATCCCGATCTTGAAGAGGTCGAAGACGCTGATCGCCATTGAAGAACGCCTTTCACGAGCGGGGGCCGGGGCCCGGGAGCGGGCCCCGGCGGGTGGGTCAGGACTCGCCGGAGGTGAGGGCGGCGTACTCCTCGGCCGACAGGAGGTCCTCAGGGTCGCCGTCGGCGCGCACCTTGAACATCCAGCCATCGCCGTACGGGTCGCTGTTGGCCAGCGAGGGGTCGTCCACGAGGGTCTGGTTGATCTCCACCACCTCGCCGCCGACAGGGGTGTAGATCTCACTCACCGACTTGGTGGACTCCACCTCGCCGACGGAGTCACCGGCCTCGATGGTCGAGCCGACCTCCGGGAGCTGCACGTACACGACGTCACCGAGGGCCTCGGCGGCGAACGCCGTGATGCCGACCGTGGCGATCAGGCCGTCCTCCAGGCCGGAGATCCACTCGTGCTCCTTGGTGTAGCTCAGCTCGTCAGGGATGTTGCTCACTTGTTCCTCCTGTAGAAAGGCAGCTCGACCACGTCCACGGGTTCTTGCCTGCCCCTGATGTCCACGGCCAGACCTTCGCCGACGCCGGTGTCGACGTAGGCCAGTGCGATGGGCTTGCCCAGCGTCTGCGAGGGCGCGCCGCTGGTGACCTCGCCGACGACGGCGCCGTCCTTGGTGACGGGGTAGCCGTGGCGGGGCACCCGGCGGCCACGCGCGACCAGCCCGACCAGGCGGCGCCGTGGCGGGACGTCCTTGACCGCCTCCAGCGCCGACCTGCCCACGAAGTCGCCCGGCTTGTCGAATTTCACCACCCTGCCCAGTCCGGCGTCGAACGGGGTGAGCTCCGTGCTGAGCTCGTTGCCGTACAGCGGCATACCCGCCTCCAGGCGGAGCGTGTCGCGGCTCGACAGCCCGGCCGGCTTCAGCCCGTACGGCTCCCCGGCGGCGGTCAGCGCGTGCCAGAGCGGCACGGCGTCGTCGTCGGCCACGAACAGCTCGAAGCCGTCCTCGCCGGTGTAGCCGGTGCGGGCGATGAGCGCCTCGCGCCCGTCGACGCGGCCGGGCAGGCCGGTGTAGTACTTGAGCCCGCCGAGGTCGGCGTCGGTGAGGGTGGCCAGGATCTCCTCGGACCGCGGGCCCTGGACGGCGATCAGGGCGTACCGGCCGGAGCGGTCCTCGACCTGCGTGTCGTACGCCTTGGCACGGGTGACCAGCTCGTCCGCGACCTTGTCCGCGTTGGACGCGTTGGCCACGACCATGAACTCCTCGTCGCCGAGCCGGTAGACGATGAGGTCGTCCAGCACCCCGCCGCGCTCGTCGACGATCATCGTGTAGCGTGCCCGGCCGACGGCCAGCGCCGACAGGTGGCCCACCAGGGCGTAGTCGAGGGCCTGGGCCGCCTGGGAGCCGGTCAGGAAGATCTCTCCCATGTGCGAGAGATCGAACAGCCCGGCCGCCTGGCGGACCGCGTTGTGCTCCGCGGACTCGCTGCCGTAGCGCAGCGGCATGAGCCAGCCGGCGAAGTCGGTCAGGGTGGCGCCGAGGGACTCGTGCACGTCTCTCAGCGGTGTCGGTCGGGACATGTCTCGCACCTCAGGACAGGATCGGATGCCGGGATCCTCCCCCTCTGTCGTCGGTGCCTGAGAGCTTCACCCGGCTTTTTTCCGGACTTTCACCTTCGGCGAGGTCGCGCGGACCTGCTTTCCAGAGGACACCTCGGCCGTACGGTCCTTTGCCTTGAGAGGTTCGCGGGGAGGGCTTGCTCCTTCAGGGGCCCCGACCGGCTGTCAGGGCACTCTCCCGCACGGCTTGAACGGTGATGCGACAAGCCTAGTGGCCTTGGCCGGGAATTGTCGCGTCCGCGGATCTCGCGGCGGCGACCAGGGCTTCGAAGAGCGCGCAGTCGTGGGCCGCCTCCGGGTGCCACTGGACGGCGACGGCGAACGGGTGGGCGTCGAGCTCCACCGCCTCGATCGTGCCGTCGGCGGCCGTGGCCGTCACCGTCAGGCCCGTGCCGAGGCGGTCGATCGCCTGGTGGTGGTAGTGCGGCACGGTGACGGGGTCGGGCCCGAGGATCTTGGCGACCTTGCTGCCGAGGGCCGGCTGGACGGGGAGCGGGCCGAACTCGCCCGGCGCGGGGGAGTGGCCGGTGTGGCCGACGACGTCGGGGAGGTGCTGGTGGAGGGTGCCGCCGAGGGCCACGTTGAGGACCTGCAGGCCCCGGCAGACGCCCAGGAAGGGGGTGCGGGCCTGCAGGGCCGCCGTCATCACGGCGAACTCCGCAGAGTCCCGAAATTTCCGGATGTAGTCGGTTCGGGGGTGAGGGGAGTCCCCGTACCGGCCCGGGTCGATGTCGCCGCCACCCGCCAGGATCAGCCCGTCGAGCCGCGGCACCAGCGCCGCCGGGTCGCCCGCCGGCGGGATCAGCACCGGCTGCCCGCCCGCCCGCGTCACCTGCTCCACGTACATGTACGGCAGCAGCGCCACGGGCAGGTCCCACACCGTGAACCGCGCGGGCTCGACGTAGGTGCTGATGCCGATGACGGGCCGGCTCAAAGCGGCGTCACGTACGCGCCCGAGATGCCGCCGTCGACCAGGAACTGCGACGCCGTGATGAAGGAGGCGTCGTCGCTGGCGAGGAAGGCGACCGCGGCCGCGATCTCGGTGGCCTCGGCGAAGCGGCCGAGCGGCACGTGCACCAGCCGCCGCTGCGCCCGCTCGGGGTCCTTGGCGAACAGCTCCTGGAGCAGCGGCGTGTTCACCGGCCCCGGGCAGAGCGCGTTGACCCGGATGCCCTCCCGGGCGAACTGCACGCCGAGCTCGCGCGACATGGCCAGCACCCCGCCCTTGGACGCGGTGTAGGAGATCTGCGAGGTCGCCGACCCCATGACGGCCACGAACGAGGCGGTGTTGATGATCGAGCCCTTGCCCTGGCGGCGCATGTACGGGATGGCGTGCTTGCAGCACAGGTAGACGCTGGTCAGGTTGACCTCCTGCACCCGGCGCCAGGCGTCCATGCCGGTCTCCAGGATGGAGTCGTCGTCCGGCGGCGAGATGCCCGCGTTGTTGAACGCGACGTCCACGCTCCCGTAGGTGTCGAACGCGGTCTCGTACATCCGGACCACGTCGTCCTCGCTGGTGACGTCCGCCTTGACGAACAGGCCGCCGACCGCGGTGGCGGCCTTGGCGCCCGCCTCCTCGTCGACGTCCACGCACACGACCTTGGCGCCCTCCTCGGCGAACCGATGGGCGGTGGCCAGGCCGATGCCGCTGCCCGCCCCGGTGATGACGGCCACGCGGTCCAGCAAACGCTGCATGTCGCTACTCCGTTGAGATGAAGACGTTCTTGGTCTCGGTGAACGCGGCGAGCGCGTCGGGGCCCAGCTCGCGGCCGAGCCCGGACTCCTTGAACCCGCCGAACGGGGTCCAGTAGCGGACCGAGGAGTTGGAGTTCACCGAGAGCGCACCGGACTCGACCGCGCGCGCCACCCGCAGCGCCCGGCCGATGTCGCGGGTCCAGATGGAGCCGGACAGGCCGTAACGGGTGTCGTTGGCGATGCGCACCGCGTCGGCCTCGCCGGCGAACGGCACCACGGACACGACCGGCCCGAAGATCTCCTCGGTGAACGCCCGGTCGGTGACCTTCGAGGTCAGCACCGTCGGCGGGAACCAGAAGCCGCGGCCCTGGGGGCACGAGCCCTGCAGGTAGGGGTCCTCGACGAAGCCGCTGACCCGCTCCAGGTGCTCGGCGCTGATCAGCGGGCCCATCTCGGTGGCGGGGTCGAGCGGGTCGCCGACGCGCAGGCCGCGTACGGCCTCCGACAGCCGCTCCAGGAACTCGTCGTACACGCTCTCCTGCACCAGCACGCGCGAGCGGGCGCAGCAGTCCTGCCCGCTGTTGTCGAAGACCGCGTACGGGGCAGCCGCCGCCGCCTTGGCCACGTCGGCGTCGGCGAAGACGATGTTGGCCGACTTGCCGCCGAGCTCCAGGGTGAGCCGCTTGACGTGCGCGGCGGCCTTGGCCGCGATCTCCTTGCCCACCTCGGTCGAGCCGGTGAACACGATCTTGGCGACGCCGGGGTGCTCGACCAGGCGGGCGCCCGCGACCTCCCCTGCCCCAGGCAGGACCTGGAGCACCCCCTCGGGGAGGCCCGCCGCCAGGGCCAGCTCGGCCAGCCGCAGCGCGGTCAGCGGGGTCCACTCGGCGGGCTTGACGATGACCGTGTTGCCCGCCGCGAGCGCCGGCGCGACGCCCCACGACATGATCAGCATCGGGAAGTTCCACGGCACGATGACGCCCACCACGCCGAGCGGCTCCTGGAACGTCACGTCGACGCCGCCGGGCACCGGGATCTGCTTGCCGTGGTTGCGCTCGGGCGCGCCCGCGTAGAAGTGGAACACGTCGCGGACGGCGCCGGCCTCCCACCGGGCGTTGCCGATCGGGTGACCGGCGTTGGCGACCTCCAGCGCGGCCAGCTCCTCGGCGTGCGCGTCGACCAGGTCGGCGAACGCGCGCAGCAGCCGCGCCCGGTCGCCCGGGGCCACCTCGCGCCACTCCCGGTAGGCCTTCGCGGCCCTGGCCACGGCCTCGTCGACCGCCGCGGCCCCGGCCATCTCGACCTCGGCCACGACCTGCTCGGTCGCCGGATTGATGATCTTCATGCTCGTCACAGCCGCTCGAATCCCCTGAACATCTCCCAGTCGGTCACCGCCGCGTCGAAGGCCTCCAGCTCCACCCGGGCGTTGTTGGCGTAGTGGGCCACCACGTCGTCGCCGAACTCCTCCCTGGCCAGCTTGGAACCCTCGAACAGGGCCAGCGCGTCGCGCAGCGTGTGCGGGACGGTCGTGGCGCCGGAGGCGTAGGCGTTGCCCTCGAACGCCTCCTCCAGCTCCAGCTCCGCGTCGATGCCGTGCAGCCCGGCCGCGACCAGCGCGGCCACGGCGAGGTACGGGTTCACGTCGCCGCCCGGCACCCGGTTCTCCACCCGGAGCGAGGGGCCGTGGCCGACCAGGCGCAGCGCGCAGGTGCGGTTGTCGAAGCCCCACTTGACGGCCGTGGGCGCGAAGCTGCCGGGCACGAACCGCTTGTAGGAGTTGATGTTGGGCGCGTACAGGAGAGTGAATTCGCGCAGGCAGGCGAGCTGACCGGCGATGAACCGGCGGCCCAGCTCCGACAGCCCGTGCGGTCCGTCGCCCGCCATGACCAGGTCGCCGTCCGTGCCGCGCAGCGAGATGTGGACGTGGCAGGAGTTGCCCTCACGGTGGTTCGGCTTGGCCATGAAGGTGATCGACCTGCCCTCCTGGGCGGCGATCTCCTTGGCGCCGTTCTTGTAGATGGCGTGGTTGTCGCAGGTGACCAGCGCCTCGGCGTAGCGGAAGGCGATCTCGTGCTGGCCCAGGTTGCACTCGCCCTTGGCGGACTCCACGTACAGGCCCGCGCCCTCCATGTCGCGCCGGATGCGGCGCAGCAGCGGCTCGACCCGGGCGGTGCCGAGGAGTGAGTAGTCGACGTTGTAGAGGTTGGCGGGGGTCAGGTCGCGGTAGGCGCGCTGCCATGCCTGCTCGTACGAGTCCTCGTAGACGATGAACTCCAGCTCGGTGCCGACGTACGCGCGCAGGCCGCGCTCCTCCAGCCGGGCGAGCTGGCGGCGCAGGATCTGGCGCGGCGAGGCGGTCACGTCGCCGCCGTCCTCCCAGGCGAGGTCGGCCATGAGCATGGCCGTGCCCTCCTGCCAGGGCACGCGCCTGAGCGTCGACAGGTCAGGGCGCATCACGAAGTCCCCGTACCCACGATCCCAGGACGACATCGCGTAACCGCTGACCGTGTTCATGTCCACGTCCACGGCGAGCAGGTAGTTGCACCCCTCGGAGCCGTGGTGCAGCACCTCGTCGAGGAAGTAGCGTGCGGACAGGCGCTTGCCCTGGAGACGGCCCTGCATGTCGGCGATGGCGAGCAGGACCGTGTCGATCAGGCCGGCCGCGACCTCCTGCCGTAGCTCGTCGACAGTGAGGAAGCCATGGCTGGACCGCTCGCTCACGTGCTGGCTCCGATCTGGCAGGAGGCGGTTTCTCGTTGATTGGGCTAGTCTTAGACCATTGATGTGTATGGCGGGATCGCTTGTCAAGACCTGAGGACACGTTGGACGAGTCGACGCGTTTGATGACGGTGCTACGGCCGGTGCGGGCCGGAAACGCCTTCGAGGAGACGGTCGAGCGACTCCTGCAGGCGATCAAGCTCGGCGTGGTGGCGCCGGGTGACAAGCTGCCGCCCGAGCGCGAGCTGGCCGTGCAGCTCGGCATCAGCCGGGTGACGCTGCGCGAGGCCATCCGCGCCCTGCAGGACGCCGGCTTCCTCGACGTGCGGCGCGGCCGTTACGGCGGCGCGTTCGTCACCTACGTGCCGCCCCGGCCCGGCCCCGCCCACCTGCGCAGGGTGGTCGCCGACATGGGCACCGACGACCTGGCCGACGCACTCACCTTCCGCATGGCGGTCGAGTGCGGCGCCGCCCAGGTGCTGGCCGGCATGGAGCTGACCGACGGGCAGCGTGACACGCTCCGGCGCCGGCTGGCCGACCTCGACGAGGCGTCGCTGGCGGACTACCGCCGCCTCGACACCGCCTTCCATCTGTCGATCGCCGAGCTGACCGGCTCCGGCCTGCTCGCGGCCGCCTGCGCCGACGCCCGCCTGCGGGTCAGCGACCTGCTCAACGCCATCCCCATGCTCCAGGTCAACCTCGACCACGCCGCCGCGCAGCACCGCGCGATCGTGGCCGCCATCCTCGCCGGCGACCCCGAGGCGGCCCGCCGCACGATGTGCGAACACCTGGAGGGCACCGCCGCGCTCCTGCGGGGCTTCCTTTCCTGACGGATTCCCGGTCACCCCAGTCGCCCTCTCGCTTCCTAATTATTCGTTGACACGAATATTCGTCGTGGTGAATAGTAGCCGCCATGGACGCACTTCTCGCCGCTCTGGCCGACCCGGCCCGCTGGCGGCTCGTGAGCCTGCTGGCCGAGCGGCCCCGCTCGGTCGGCGTCCTCGTTCAGCTCGCCGGGGCACGCCAGCCGCAGACGACCAAGCATCTGCAGACCCTGGAGCGCGCCGGCGTCGTCACCTCCCGGCGAACCGGCCAGCGCCGCGTCTACGCGCTGCGGCCCACGGCTCTGCGTGACCTGGCCGCCGTGCTCGGCCGGCTCGCCGACCAGGCCGACGCCGCCCGCGAAACCTTCGACCGCTACGGGCTCGGCGTCCAGGCGGAGCGGCTCGCCGCGAAGGAGCCGGGCTGGGCCGACGGCCGCTCGTTCAGGTTCCACCGGTCGCTGGCGGGGCGTCCGGAGGACGTCTGGCGCCACCTCACCGACGCCTCCCTGCTGGCCCGGTGGTGGACGCCCGACGACCTGCGCCTCTCCAAGCTCGTCTTCGAGGCGCGACCGGGTGGGCGGATCATCCACGAGTACCGCGACGCCGAGGACGCCGACGGCTCCGACCTGGTGGCCGGGCGCGCGGAGGGAGTCGTCGACGAGGTACATGCCGGTGAACGGCTCACCTATCGCCTCTCCCCGCTGCTTCCCGGCGGCGGTCCCGCCTTCACCTCTCACCTCGACCTGGGCCTGCGGCCCACCGAGACCGGCACGGACCTCGACGTCGTGTTCCGGATCACCGACAGCACCATCGACTCCGCGGACTTCATCGCGGGCATCGAGGTCGGCTTCGGCCAGAGCCTCGACAAGCTCGTGGCGACCTTCGCCGTGGAGGCGCAAGAAACTGAGACAAGGAGCACCGAATGACCAGCTCGACCACCCGCCGGGTGACCGCCAACCTGAGCCTCACCCTTGACGGCCGTTACCACGGTCCCGGCGGCCCCGCCGATTTCGCGGCCATCGGCCCGTACGTGACCACGGACGTCGCCCGCGACCACCTGACCGGCATCTGGGAGGGTGCGACGACGGCGGTGCTCGGCCGGGTCAACGCCGAAGGATTCCTCGGCTACTGGCCGCCGGTCGCCGAGGACGAGAACGCCGACCCCCGTGATCGCGGCTACGCGAAGTGGCTGGTGGACGTGGAGAAGGTGGTCTTCTCGACCACGCTGACCCAGGCTCCGTGGGAACGCGCCCGCGTGGTGAACGCCCCCGCCGCGGACGTCGTCGCCGAGCTCAAGGCCACCGGTTCTGGCGACATCCTCGTCAACAGCAGCGTGAGCATCATCAAGCCGCTCCTCGCGGCGGATCTGATCGACCGGCTGCGCCTCATGATCGTCCCCGAGATCGCCGGAGGCGGCGGCCGGCTGTTCGACGACGGCCTGCCGGCTTCGAAGTGGACGCTCACCCGGCAGGAGGCCGGCAAGCTGGGCGAGATGGCCCTGGTCTACGACCGGGCCCGCTGAGCGGGAAACAGGGTCTGACGCCGCGAGTACCACGATCGTGCTCGTAGAGTTCTGTACACGGTCATGGATAAGTGGTTTCAGGCGAACATCATCACGACGGGGCGGCTGCCGCTGTTCTGTTTCTTCGTCGCGCTGATCGTGGCGTTCATCGCCACCCGTATCAACGTGCGGCTGATCAGGGCGAAGATCGGCTGGTTCCGCAACGTCAGCGTGGGGGAGATGCACATCCACCACGTGGTGTTCGGCGTGGTGCTCATGCTGATGGGCGGGGTGGCGGGGCTGATCGTGTCCGGGGCGTCACAGGTGGGGTATGCCGTGGCGGCCTCGGTGTTCGGGATCGGGGCCGCCCTGGTGCTCGACGAGTTCGCGCTGATCCTCCACCTGCACGACGTCTACTGGGAAGAGGAAGGGCGCACCTCGGTCGACGCGGTGTTCATCGCCGTGGCGGTGACCGGGCTGCTGCTCATCGGGCTGCGGCCGCTCACCTGGGACTTCGGCACGCCGCTGGTCAACCCCGCCGTGCTGATCGTGGGCAACCTGATGCTCGCGGTGGTCACGCTGCTCAAGGGGAAGATCTGGACGGGCATGGCGGGGCTGTTCCTGCCCGTCCTGCTGCTGGTGGGCGCGGTGCGGCTGGCCAGGCCGGGGTCGCCGTGGGCGCACTGGTTCTTCGTCGGCCGCTCGCCGCGCAAGATGGCCAAGGCCATCCACCGGGAGGAGCGCTGGCGGCGGCCGGTGATCCGGGCCAAGATCGCGTTCCAGGAGTTCTTGTCAGGGCGCCACGACCTGCCCTCGTCCCGCCGCCTGCGCCGCCATACTTGATCCATGGGGCTTGCGTTCCAGCGGCGGGTGCTGGCCGCCGTGCTGCCCGTGTGCGAGCGGTACGGGATGGCGCTGGCGGGCGCGGCGGCCCTGCGCGCGCACGGGATCGGGTGCCCGCCGGGAGACGGGCTGGAGTTCGCCGGTGGGCCGCCCGCGGTCGTGGACGAGCTGGCTGTGGCCCTGTGGGAGGCCGGGCTGGAGGTGTCCGTGGAGGGCGGGCGGCTGATCGCGGTGGACCCCGCGGAAGGGCTGCGCTGCCCGGTCGAGGCCGGGGACGGCGCGCCGCTCGAACCGCCCGTCCGGCGTGACGGGCTTCCGGTGGTGACGCTCGACGACGCGGTCGGCCTGCGGGTACGCGACCTGCACGAGCGCGGGCTGGCCCGCGACGTCGCCGACCTCGCGGCTGTGGCGCAGCTCTACTCGTTCCGCGAACTCGAACGGCTCGGCGGGCGGCTGCTGCCGGGGTTCTCGCTGCAGGAGCTGGGCATGCGGCTCGGGTTCGCGGGCGGTGTCGGCGGCGAGGACGGGCCGGCCCGAAGGTTCGCCGCCGCCTGGCTGGAAGACCTGGCGCTGCGGCGGGCCGAGGACGGCGACGCCGACTACGACCATCCGGACCTGCCGGTCCTCGACTAGAGGCCGGTACGGGTCACGCTGGTACGGGTCACGCTGGTACGGGTCACGCCGGTACGGGTCACGCCGGTACGGGTCACGCCGGTACGGGTCACGCCGGTACGGGTCACGCCGGTACGGGTCACAAGGTGACCGCGGAGCGCAGGGCGAGGCCGGCGCCGAGGAGGACCACCATCACGGCCGTGCCCAGCGGCGCCGCGCTCGACAGGCGGGCGGCCAGCCGGCGTCCGGCCGACGCCCGCGCCTCCAGCCGGTCGACCAGCTTGACCAGCAGCAGGCCGGTGACGGTCAGCGTGGCGGCCATGCCGATCCCGTACGCGGTCACCAGCGCGACCCCGAACCAGGTCCGGCCGAGCGCGATCGCGCCGAGCAGCACCACCAGCGCCGACGGGCTGGGCACCAACCCTCCGGCCACCCCCAGCCCTACCAGGCCACCCCTCCGATGCCCATGCCCATGCCCGTGGCCGTGCCCGTGGCCGTGCCCATGTCCGTGGCCGTGTTCAGGGGTGGTCCGGGCTTTGCGGGCCGTGTGGAGGAGGCGGAGGCCGATGGCGGCGATCAGTGCGCCGCTGGCGACTCCCAGCCAGGCCAGCACGGACTCCCCGGCGAGGGTCGTGAAGACGCTCAGCGCGAGGCCCACCACGAGAACCCCGACGGTGTGGGTGGCCGTCACCGTGGCTCCCACCACGAACGCGTCCCTCGGTCTGCCACGGCGTCCCGCCAGGTAGGCGGCCATGATCGTCTTGCCGTGCCCCGGGATCAGCGCGTGCCCGGCGCCCAGCACCACCGCCAGGCCCAGCGCCAGCAGGCCGAGCGGCACGGTGAGCGAGTCGGCGCCGACGAGGCCGGTGAACGTCCGGTCCAGCGCGTCGAGCGCCGCGCCGATGGGGCCGCCGACGGGCGGGCCCGGGTCCGCGGAGCCGCGAGCGTCGCCGCCGCCCACGCCGCCGAGCCGGGAGACGGTGAAGGAGGCCGTGCGCTGGTCGAGCGGTGAGGCCAGCAGGTCGTCTGGGTAGCTACGCAGCTCGTCGCTCACGCTGACCTCGGGCACGGTGGGATCGAGCAGCCGCACCCCGTCGCCGGCCGCGGTGATCTCACGCCAGCCGATCCGGTCCTGTTCGAAGCCGTCGGTGAACGTCACCGCGCCGGACGCCGCGGTCTCGGCCACCAGGTCGCAGGTCAGCCTGCTGGTCGAGAGGCCGCCCTGGCCCGGGGCGTAGGCGTGCCCGGCCCGTACCACCTGCCACGGGACGGGCGCGTCGCCGACCGTCAGCCGTTGCGCGGCGGCGAGCGCGGCGCAGCGCCGGGAGGCGTAGCCGGCGTCCACGTCCGGCCGGGCCTGGAGCGTGGGGAGCTCGGCCAGGTCCACCACCGCCAGGTTCGTCACCCTGCCCGCGGCCACGGTGAGCCCGTTGTAGTGGTTGACGGTGAAGTTGCCCAGCGGGTGTGCGGCTGCCTGGGCGGGAGCGGCCGCGAACAGCCCCATCAGCAGCCCGAGCGCCAGCGTCGCGAACCAGCGCCAGCGGGCGGCGGGCCGTGGGGTGCGGCGGGTCTCGCGAGGGAGGCGGGCGTCCGGCCCGGGGGACGCGGGGGTCTCGTCATGGGGGCGGGGGGTCATGAGAACCGTGCCAGGGAGGCGAGGGACGGGTCGAAGCGGCGGTCGGCGGGGGTGTCGCGGCCGAGTGCCCGTTCGATCTCGGCCCGGTGGTAGCGGAGCACCGGATGCTGCCAGCCGGTGGCGGTGGCCCGCTTGGCGTACCGCAGGGCCTCGCGGGGTTCGCCGGCCTTGAACAGCGCCCAGCCGAGCGCGTCGGCGGCGATCAGGCCGGGGTTGCGGGCGTACTCGGCGCGGGCGAGCCGGACCGCCTCGTCCGGGTCGCCGTGGTCGGCCTCGAACTCGGCCCAGGTCAGGTCGTCGCGGACGCCGGTCTTGGCGAGCAGGTCGCGCTGGGCCTCCAGCAGGGTCCAGTCGGCGGGCAGGCCGGCCTTGAGCCGCACCTCACCCCGTTCGATCAGGTACTGGGGCAGCGGCAGCCGCCGGATCACGCGTTCGTACAGGTCGAGCGCCTCGTCCAGCCGGCCGCCGAGCGCGGCGGCCTTGGCCCGGCCGGCGAGGGCGGGCGTGTACTCGGGGTCGGCCTCCAGCGCGCGGCCGTACCACTGGTCGGCCGCCGCGGTGTCGTGGTCGTGCAGGGCCAGTTCGCCGAGCTGGTGGCGGGCGTAGGCGAGGTCGGCGGGGGTGTGCGCGTCGTCGTGGGCGTACCCGAGGTAGCGGCGCGCGCCGGCGCGGTCGCCGCGCAGTTCGGCCGCGTACGAGGCGCGGGCGAAGGACGCGACGCCGGGGCGCAGGTCCAGCATCCGCTCGACGGCCTCCCTCGCCCCGCTCAGGTCGCCGAGCTGGACGCGGGCGTCGGCCAGCACCCCGTACGCGGCCGCGCTGTAGGCGTTGGCGTCGAGCGCCCGTTCGGCCAGCCGTTCGGCCTCGGCGAACTCGTGGCGGCCGGCGGCGAGCGTGGCCTGGCCGGTCAGGACCGCGTCGTCGGCGGGGGCGAGCCGGGCCGCGGTGGCGAGCGCGCCTTCCGCCTTGGCGTAGTACGCCGGGTCGCCGGTGATCCTGGCCTGGTCGACGTACTGGACGCCGAGCTGCGCCCAGCCGCGGTGGTCGTCCGGCAGTCGCTTGAGCCTTTCCTGGAGGGTTTCCTGCCGGGCCGCGGGCGCCTGCTGGACGGCGGGCGCGGCGAAGCCGAAGGCGGTGAACAGCAGCGCGCCGGCCACGACGAGACCGGCGAACAGGAGGAATGAACGCATCGAGGGCTCCGGGGTGTTCGAGAAAGGCCGGCCGGCCGCCGACGGGGAGAGCGGCCGGCCGGCCCGGGGGCGGCGGGGGACGGTACCGGCCCCCGCCGGGTGGGAGGCCCGGCCGGAAGGCCGGGCACGGGGTCAGCGCTGGTTCACGGACACGTTGCTGGGGAGCGGGATGTACGGGAACGTGTCGCCGAACTTCTTGTCGTTCATGTCCACCTTGTCGGTCAGACCGGGGACGAGCTTGCCGGACTGAGCGGCGCCCGCGACGGCCTGCAGCTCGATGTCCACCACGTCGTCGGAGAGCCGGCGGCCGTTCGGGAAGCCCTGCAGGTCACCGGCGAGCACGCCGAGCCTGTTGGGGTCCTTGGTCGGCGGGATCGACATGTTGAGCCGCAGCATCTCGGCCGGGCGCGGCTTGCCCGCGTCCTTGTTGAGCGACTGCGCGTTCAGGTCGGCCGCGATGGGCCCGTTGTTCTTGGCGATCCCGGTCAGGAAGATCTGGACCAGGTCGTTGCGCGGGGTGGCTGGCGCCTTGATGCCGTAGATGGCTTCGAGCAGCCTGGCCACCTCGGGGTCGGTGACCCGCTTGACCAGGGCGGCCACGTCGGCGTCCTTCTCCGGCGGCAGCGCGTTGAAGGCGTCCTTCAGACCGGCGGGGGCCACGAGTTCGTTGACCAGCGGGTTGCCCAGCCGGGAGACCTGGACGAACTTGTCCCCGTTGTTCTTGTCGGTGGTGGACCAGATGCCGACGACCGGGTTGCGCTTGGGGTCGCCCTTGATCGCCAGGTCTTCCTTGGGCACCTGGAGGCCGAGGGTGTTGACGTTGTAGCCCTTGAGCGTGTCCTGGCCGACCTCCGACAGGTCGGCGCCGTACAGCAGGTCGAAGACGTGCAGGTCGAGGAAGAACGCCTCGTCCGACTGACCGGCGAAGGTCTTGCCGCCGCCCCGGAGGCTGGTGATCGCCTGCGAGCGCAGGGTGCCGTAGTCGGGCATGGAGGCGGGGCCGACGTTGCTCGGCGCGACGATGCCGTTGGAGACGAGCGTGCGGCTGCCGTTCCCGGTGATCCGCTTGAGCGTGTAGCGCTGGCGGAAGAGCAGGTTCTGGTCGTCGAGCGAGGTCACCGGCCCGTTGTTGTACAGGAACGTGGTGTTTCCGCGCTTGTCCTCGTTGCGGAACGTCCACTGGTAGGTGATGTCGGGCTTGGCGTCGCCGTCGTTGTCGATCTTGATGTTGTAGCGGGACCGGGTGTCGAACGGGTAGAAGTTCGGCCCGCCCTGCGGCTCCTGGAACGGGATCCAGTTCGACAGCAGGGTCACGGTGTCCGGCTTGTCAGGGCTGACGAACGCGTACACGTCGGTGTTGTCGTTGAGCGGGTCGGCGATGATCGCGGGCGCCTCGCGATGGGAGGAAGCCGCGCCGGAGTCCGTACGGAGCATGGCGAGCGAGGAGGCCGTCAGGGCAGCCGCGACGCCGAGTCCGATGAGGGCGCGCCGGTTGATCCGGTGCTCCATGGTCGTTCCTTTCGGAAGGTGCTGAACGGGACGAGGTTCCGGCCGGGTTCCTCGACGCCCTATTCGCCCGAGGGGCGCGGGCGGATGTCGTGGTCATCCTCAAGGAGGAGTCGTCAACCGAAGTTGACATACCTAGGTCGTCAATTTAGGTTGACTGGTGCGGATCGCGCGCGGCCGATCGTTGGGAGAGGTCGAATGGGCTCCTGGGAGGGAGATTCGGTGATCAAGGATCTGTTCGCCTACTTGCGTCCACATCGGTGGATCCTGCTGGTGGGCGGGGTGCTGGGCCTGATCGGCTCGGTGGCGGGCCTCGCCATGCCGTTGCTGGCCAAATACGTGGTGGACGCGTTCGGTGAGGCCCGGTCGATGGCCGGGCCGCTCATCGGCCTCACCGTCGCCGTCCTGGTCGGCGCGGTGGTGTCGGCCGTCGGCTCCTATCTGATGGAGCGCACGGGAGAGAGCGTCGTGATGGGGGCGCGCCGCCGCCTGGTCGACCGCATCCTGCGGCTCCGGGTGGCCGACGTCGACCGGCTCAAGCCCGGCGATCTGCTCTCCCGCGTCACCGGCGACACGACGCTGCTGCGCGCGGTGCTCACCAACGGCGTCGTCAACGCCGTCAGCTCGGTGTTCATGCTGATCGGCGCCATCGTCATGATGGCCGCCATGGACGGCGCGCTCCTGCTGGTCACCCTGCTCGTGGTGGTCGTGGTCGGCGGGCTGACCGGCACGGTGATGCCGCGCATCATGCGGGCCCAGAAGGACGCCCAGGAAGCCGTCGGCGAGATGGGCGCGGTGCTCGACCGGGCGCTGCAGGCCTACCGCACGGTCAAGGCCAGCGGCGCCGAGGAGCGCGAGATCACCGTCGTCGCCGACGCGGCGGCGCGGGCCCGCGACCGCGGTTTGCAGGTGGCCGGGTGGACCTCCCTGGCCGGGGTGTCGACCTGGATGGCCGTGCAGATCGCCTTCCTGGGCGTGCTCGGCGTCGGCGGGGCCAGGGTCGCCTCCGGTGCGCTGGAGGTCTCCTCGCTGATCGCCTTCCTGCTCTACCTGTTCTACCTCGTGGCGCCGATCGGGCAGCTCGTCGAGGGCGCGGTCCAGCTCCAGCAGGGCCTGGCCGCGATGAGACGCATCAAGGAGGTCGAGGACCTGCCCGGCGAGCCCGTCGCCGAGCCTGCCGTCACCGGCGGCCGCCCGCTCGGCGTCCGCTTCGACGACGTGACCTTCCGGTACGGCGACGACCGGCCCGTCGTGCACGACGGGGTCAGCTTCGAGGTGCCGCCCGGCGGTCTCACCGCGCTCGTCGGCCCGTCGGGAGCGGGCAAGTCCACCGTCTTCGCCCTGCTCGAACGCTTCTACGAGCACCAGGGCGGGGCCATCTCGCTCGGCGGCAGGGACATCCGCGACTGGCCGCTCGGCGAGCTGCGAGCCGCGCTCGGCTACGTCGAGCAGGACGCGCCCGTGCTGGCCGGCACGCTCAAGGAGAACCTCCTGTTCGCCGCCCCCGACGCCACCGACGACGAGCTGCTCCGCGCGGTCGCCCGCACCCGCCTCGACGACCTGGTGTCCAGGCTGCCCGACGGCCTCGACACCCTCGTCGGCCACCGGGGCGTGCTGCTGTCCGGCGGCGAGCGGCAGCGCGTCGCCATCGCCAGGGCGCTGCTGCGCAAGCCCCGGCTGCTCCTGCTCGACGAGGCCACCTCCCAGCTCGACGCGGTCAACGAGCTGCGGCTGCGCGAGGTCATCGCCGAGGTCGCCGCCGAGACGACCGTGCTGGTCATCGCCCACCGGCTGTCCACGGTGACCAACGCCGACCGCATCGTCGTCATGGAGAGCGGCGGCGTGCGGGCCGTCGGCACCCACCACGAGCTGGTGGGCGCCGACGAGCTCTACCGGGAGCTGGCGGCCACCCAGTTCCTGGTGAGCTAGGCGTTCTGGGGCACGATCTCCCGTTGTACCCTTCGAGTGACGTTGCTGAATACGTTCATTCAGGAGGGGTCGCATGAGCCGCACCGTGCGGGCGCCGCGGGGCGCCACGCTCACCGCCAAGGGGTGGCCGCAGGAGGCCGCGCTCCGCATGCTCCGCAACAACCTCGACCCGGAGGTGGCCGAGCACCCCGAGCAGCTCGTCGTCTACGGCGGCTCGGGGCGCGCGGCCCGCGACTGGGCCTCCTACGACGCGCTGGTCAGGACCCTCACCTCCCTGGAGGGTGACGAGACCCTGCTGGTGCAGTCGGGACGGCCGGTCGGCGTCTTCCGCACCCACGAGTGGGCGCCCCGGGTGCTGATCGCCAACTCCAACCTGGTGCCCGACTGGGCCTCCTGGGAGGAGTTCCGGCGGCTGGAGGCCGCCGGGCTCACCATGTACGGGCAGATGACCGCGGGCTCCTGGATCTACATCGGCACCCAGGGCATCCTCCAGGGCACGTACGAGACGTTCGCGGCGGTGGCGGCCAAGCGGTTCGGCGGCACGCTGGCCGGCACCGTCACCCTCACCGCCGGGCTCGGCGGCATGGGCGGCGCGCAGCCGCTCGCCGTCACCATGAACGGCGGCGTGGCTATCTGCCTCGACTGCGACCCCCGCTCCGTCGCCCGCCGCATCGAGCACCGCTACCTCGACGTGCGGGCCGAGTCGCCGGAGGAGGCGCTGCGGCTGGCGTACGAGGCGCGCGACGCGCGGCGTCCGCTGTCGATCGGCGTGGTGGCCAACGCGGCCGAGGCCGTGCCCGCGCTGCTCGCCGCCGGGGCCGAGATCGACATCGTCACCGACCAGACCTCCGCCCACGACCCGCTGATGTACCTGCCGCTGGGCGTGGCCTTCGACGACATGGCCGCCGAGCGCGACAAGGACCCCGCGGGCTTCACCGAGCGCGCCCGCCGGTCCATGGCCACGCACGTCGAGGCCATGGTCGGCTTCCAGGACGCCGGGGCCGAGGTGTTCGACTACGGCAACTCCATCAGGGGTGAGGCCAAGCTGGCCGGATACGCGCGGGCCTTCGACTTCCCCGGGTTCGTGCCCGCGTACATCAGGCCGTTGTTCTGCGAGGGGAAGGGGCCGTTCCGGTGGGCGGCGCTCAGCGGCGACCCCGCCGACATCGAGGCCACCGACCGGGCGATCCTGGAGCTGTTCCCCGACAACGAGCCGCTGGCCCGCTGGATCCGTCAGGCGGGGGAGAAGGTCCACTTCCAGGGGCTGCCCGCGCGCATCTGCTGGCTGGGCTACGGCGAGCGCGACGTGGCGGGCGGCCGGTTCAACGACATGGTCGCCTCCGGCGAACTGCGGGCGCCGGTCGTGATCGGCCGCGACCACCTCGACAGCGGCTCCGTCGCGTCCCCCTACCGCGAGACCGAGGCGATGGCCGACGGCTCCGACGCGATCGCCGACTGGCCGCTGCTCAACGCCCTGCTCAACACGGCGTCCGGCGCCTCCTGGGTGTCCATCCACCACGGCGGCGGCGTCGGCATCGGCCGCTCCATCCACGCCGGCCAGGTGACGGTGGCCGACGGCACGCCCCTGGCCGCCGAGAAGCTCGACCGGGTGCTCACCAACGACCCCGGCACCGGCGTCATGCGGCACGTCGACGCGGGCTACGACGAGGCGGCCGCGGTGGCCGAGGCGCGTGGCGTGCGCGTCCCGATGCGCGAATCCTGACCGGTGGCGCCGCCGCACAAGAGACGGATGTGACCGGTGAGGGATGAGAACGCCGTGTTCACGGTGTTGAAGGAGGAGTGACGGGCGCATACCACAGCGGGTTGGACAAGCTGCTCGACGGCCGCAGGCTGTCGCCGGTGCAGCGGAGGATCGCGCATTACCTGTCCGAGAACCTGGAGGAGGCCATCTTCCTGTCGAGCGTCGAGCTGGCCGACCGGGCGGGGGTGAGCCAGCCGTCCGTGACCAGGTTCGCCACGGTGCTCGGCTTCGCCGGCTATCCGGAGCTGCGCCAGGCGCTGCGCCCGCTGGTGCTCGGCGGGCCGCCGGAGGAGCAGCAGGAGAGCCTGATCAAAGGGGCCATCGACCGCGAGATCAGAAACCTGACCGCGGTGCGCGACCGGCTGCCGTCGCTGCCGCTGAAGGAGCTGGGCGAGTGCCTGGCCGCCGCTGAGCCGCTGCCCGTGCTGGGGCTGCGGGTGTCGGCCGGGCTGGCCACCACGTTCGCGTACTACACCCGCCGCATCCACCCCGACGTGCGGCTGCTCGCGCACGGCGGGTCGGAGCTGATCGACGGGCTGCACACCGCCCGCCGCGCCGGGGCCGAGTGGCTGGTCGCCGTGGTGCTCCCGCGCTATCCGGTCGAGGTGATGAACGCGCTGGAGTACGCGGGCAAGCTGGGCTACCGGGTGGCCGCGATCTGCGACCGGCCCGACTTCCCCGCGGAGGTGGTGCTGGACGCGCCGGTGGGCGACCGGCTGGTGTTCGACTCGCACGCGGCGCCGCTGGCCCTGGCCATGGCCCTGGTGGAGGCCATGGCCGACGCGGCGCCGCTGCGCACGCAGGCGCGGCTGGAGGAGTACGAGCGGATGACGGACGAGACCGGCACCTTCCTAACCGGTGAGCTTCCTTAGCGACCGCACCGACCAGGTCACGGTCAGCGCCGCCAGGCCCAGCATGATGGCGAAGGCGAGCGGGATCGACAGGTCGGTCAGGTTGCCGGCGAACAACGCCCGCCCGGCCTCGACCGGGTGGTAGAAGGGCGTGAACCAGGCGACCCGCTCCAGCCAGTCGGGCCCGAGCGCCATCGGCAGCAGCGCCCCCGACAGCAGCATGAGCGGCAGCGCGAAGAACTGCATGATCTGCCCCATCGCGTTCTCGTCGCCCAGGCTGAGCGCCAGCCCGTAGGCGACGCCGGAGGAGAACAACCCCGTGACGGCCAGCAGGAGCAGCGTGAGCACCAGCCCCGCCAGGCCGATCCGCATCCCCATGAGCACGGCGATGAGGATGACCATGAGCGACTGGACCACCAGCACGGCCACGTCGCGCAGCATCCGGCCGAGCACGATCGAGGGCCGCCAGGTCGGGGTGACCGCGATCCGCTCCAGCACGCCGCTGCGCATCTCGTAGATCGTCCCGTACGCGACGCCCATCGTGCCGAACAGCGCGGTGATGACGAGCATGCCGGGCGCGAACATGATGAGCGCCTCGCCGAGGTCGCCGCCGTAGGCCATGCCGGCGAAGAGCGGCGCGAACAGCAGCAGGTACATGACCGGCTGCATGATGCCGAACAGCGGCCAGATCGGGTTGCGGAAGGTGTTGCGCAGCTCGTGGCCGAGGAAGAGGCCGGTGTCCCTGATCATGCTTCGGCTCCCGTGTCGCGGAGGGATCGGCCGGTCTTGGCCAGGAAGACGTCGTCGAGCGTGGCCCTGTCGAGCGAGATGGAGGACAGGACGAGCCGCTCCTCCTGCAACGCCCGCAGCAGGCTGGGCAGGGTGTGCTCGCCGTCGTCGACGTAGACGCGCAGCACCCCCTCGTCCACCCGGGTGTCCTTGGCGAGCGGGGCGAGCGTCGCGGCGGCCCGCCCGGGATCGTCGAGGCGGAGCGTCACCACGTCGCCGGAGACCTCCCGTTTGAGCTCGGCCGGGGTGCCCTCGGCCACGACGACGCCGTGGTCGACGATCGCCAGCCGGTCACAGAGCGCGTCAGCCTCCTCCAGGTAGTGGGTGCTGAGCAGGACGCTGGTGCCCTGCTCGCTCAGCTCCCTGATGCGGTCCCACAGGTTGGCCCGGTTCTGCGGGTCGAGGCCGGTGGTGGGCTCGTCGAGGAAGAGCAGCGGGGGCGTGTGGACCAGCCCGAGCGCGATGGCCACCCGCCGCTTCTGGCCGCCGGACAGCGTGCGGCCCGGCCGGTCGGCGATGTCGGCCAGGTCGAACCTCTTGAGCACCCGGTCGGCCGCCGCCGCGGCGTCGGCGACCCCGTACAGCTTGGCCGCGAACGTCACCTGGGCGCGCGGCGAGTTCTGCTCCTCCACGCCGCCGGCCTGGCTGACGTAGCCGAGGGCGCGGCGGATCGCGGCGGGCTCCTTCAGCAGGTCGTGGCCGGCGATGACGGCGGTGCCCGCGTCGGGCCTGATGAGGGTGGCGAGCATCCGGATCGTGGTCGTCTTGCCCGCGCCGTTGGGGCCGAGCACGCCGAAGATCTCGCCCTCCTTCACCTCCAGGCCGACGCCGCGTACGGCCTCGACGGTCTGCACGCCTTTGCGGCTACGCGAGGTGAAGGTCTTCTTTAACCCCTTCGCGTCAATGATCATGCTTCTCCTAGGGAAGCTCGTCGCTTTCGACCTTGGCCAGCGCCTGCCGGCACCAGTCGAGCTGCGCCCGCAGCATGGCCGTGTTGAGCCGGAGCGTCTCGTCGATGTGGCGGGGGGCGCCGAAGCGCTGTTTGGTGCCGTACGACCGATCGGCGCCGGCGATCGTGAGCTCCAGGAGCGCGCTCCGGCTCTGGAGCGCGCTCACCAGGGTCTCCTTGTCGAGATGGTTCATGAACGTGAGCGCCACCTGGAACGGGTCGACGATCGGCATCAGCTCGTGCCAGAACGTCAGGAGCAGGCGGTGGAACTCGAACCGGCCGTCTTCGGTCATGGCGTAGACGGTGGCGCCGCCCTTGCCCGTCTCCACCACTTCCAGGAGCCCTTCGTCGGCCATCTTGCCGAGCCCGTGGTAGATCGAGCCGAACTTCACGCTCGCCCAGCTGTCGGCGCCCCAGGTCTCCAGGTGGCGGCGGACCTGGTAGCCGTTGCGCGGGCCGTCGAGGAGGGTGCCGAGGATCAGGATGCGGGTCGTGGACACCGCTCAAGTTTGAGTACAAATTTGAGCATCTGTCAACCGTGAAAGGCTGCTGTCCATGAGTGAACGACCCACGGCCCTGATCACGGGCGCCTCTCGCGGGGTGGGCGCCGCCGTAGCGCGCGTCCTCGCCCCGACCCACGACGTGCTGCTCGGCGGGCGCGACAGGAAGGCGCTGGACGAGGTGGCGGCCGGGCTGCCCGGCGCGCGGGCGTGGCCGGTGGAGCTGACCGAGGTCACCGAGGCGGACGTGGCGGACATCGACCGGCTCGACGTGCTCGTCCACAGCGCGGGCGTGACCACGCTGGGCCGGATCGGCGAGCTGCCCGTCTCGGTGTGGCGCGACACGATGCAGGTCAACCTCTTCGCGGTGGCCGAGCTGACCAGGCTGCTGCTGCCCGCGCTGCGCCGGGCGGGCGGCCACGTGCTCTGCGTCAACTCCGGTTCGGGCCAGCGGGCCAATCCGGGCTGGGGGGCGTACGCGGCCAGCAAGTTCGCGCTGCGGGCCTTCGCCGACGCGCTCCGCCAGGAGGAGCCGGAGCTGCGGGTGACCACGGTCTACCCGGGCCGGATCGACACCGACATGCAGCGGAGCGTGCGCGAGCAGGAGGGCGGCGACTACCAGCCCGACCGCTACCTCACCGCCGAGACCGTGGCCCGCGCGGTGCTGGCGGCGGTCACCGCCGGGCCTGACGCGCACCTGACCGAGCTGACGATCCGGCCGAGCGCCGGGCCGGTCACCTGAATAGATCCATTCACTAGAGTGGGTGCATGCTCGACGCACTCGCGCACGTGGGGCGCGACCCCGCCACCGGCGGCTACGTCCGGGACGCCTGGTCCGGCGCCGATCTGGAGCTGCGCTCCTGGTTCGCCGACGAGGCCGCGCGCCGGGGTCTGGACCTGACCGAGGACCGCAACGGCAACCTGTGGGCCTGGTGGGGCGACCCGTCCGCGGAGCCGGGCGTGGTCACCGGCAGCCATCTCGACTCCGTGCGCCAGGGCGGGGCCTACGACGGGCCGCTGGGCGTGGTGTCCGCCTTCGCCGCCCTCGACCTGCTGCGCGAACGGGGGTTCCGGCCGGGCCGGGCGCTCGGGGTCGCCTGCTTCACCGACGAGGAGGGCGCCAGGTTCGGCGTGCCGTGCGTGGGGTCGCGGCTGCTCACCGGGGCGCTGACGCCGGAGCGGGCGCTCCGCCTGACCGACGACCGCGGCGACACCCTGGCCGACGTCCTCACCCGGGCGGGCCGCGACCCGCGCGCGCTCGGGCCCGACCCGGAGACGCTGGCCAGGGTGGGGACGTTCGTCGAGCTCCACGTCGAGCAGGGCAAGGGCCTGGTCGACCTGGACCGGCCCGTCGGCGTCGGGCTCTCCATCCGGCCGCACGGGCGGTGGCGGTTCGACCTGCGGGGACGCGCCGACCACGCCGGCACCACCCGGCTGGCCGACCGCGACGACCCGATGCTGCTGCTGGCCCGCCTGGTGCTCGCCGCCCGCGAGGCCGCCGCCCGGCACGAGGTGGTGGCGACCGTGGGCAAGGTGCTGGTCACGCCCAACAACGCCAACGCCGTCCCGGGCCACGTCGCCGCCTGGCTCGACGCGCGGGGGCCGGGCGAGGAGAGCGTGCGCGCCCTCGTACGCGAGCTGACCGCGCGACTCGCCGAGGAGGAAACACCCCGGGGTCGGGTCGAGGTGCGGGAGGAGTCGTGGACCCCGCTCGTGGAGTTCGGGCGGGAGCTGCGGGAACGGGTCGCCGGGGCGGCGGGGGAGGCGCCGGTGCTGGCGACCGGGGCCGGGCACGACGCCGGGATCCTCGCCGCCGCGGGGGTGCCCGCCGCCATGCTGTTCGTACGGAACCCCACCGGCGTGTCCCATTCACCCGAGGAGCACGCCGAGGAGGCAGACTGCCGGGCAGGCGTGATCGCGTTGGCCGACGTGCTGGAGGAGCTGTGCCGCTGACCTACTGGTGCGAGCGCGCCTGGCTGCCCGACGGCCTGACCGACAGCGTGCTCGTGGAGATCGACGGGGCCCGGATCGCGAGCGTCACCCAGGGCGAGCCCGGCGAGGCCCGCCGGCTGCCGGGGCTGACCATCCCCGGGCTGGCCGACGCCCACTCCCACGCCTTCCACCGGGCGTTGCGCGCCGCCACCCAGACCGGCCGGGGAGACTTCTGGACGTGGCGTGACCGCATGTACGAGATCGCCGGCCGGCTCGACCCGGAGTCTTACCTGAGGCTGGCGCGAGCGGTGTACGCGGAGATGGCGCTGGCCGGCGTCACCTGTGTGGGCGAGTTCCACTACCTGCACCACGCCCCCGGCGGGGCCTCGTACGACGACCCGAACGCGATGGGGCACGCGCTGATCGCGGCGGCCCGTGAGGCGGGGCTGCGGATCGCGCTCATCGACGCCTGCTACCTGGCCGGCGGGCCCGGGGTCGCGCTCGCGGGCACGCAGCTGCGGTTCGGCGACGGCGACGCCGACGGGTGGGCGACGCGGGCGGAGGCGCTGGCCGCCGCCTACGAGGGGCAGCCGGACGTGGAGATCGGCGCGGCCGTCCACTCGGTGCGCGCCGTGCCGCCCGAGCAGATGCCGGTGGTGGTGGAGTTCTCCCGCAGGCACGCCGCGCCGCTGCACGCGCACGTCTCCGAGCAGCGGGCCGAGAACGACGCCTGCGTGGCGGCGTACGCGGCCACGCCCGTGCAGGTGCTGCACGAGCACGGCGTGCTGGGGCCGCGCTCGACGGCCGTGCACGCCACCCACCTGTCTGCGGTGGACGTGGAGCTGCTCGGCCACTCGCGCACCCACCTGTGCATGTGCCCGACGACCGAGCGGGAGCTGGCCGACGGGATCGGGCCCGCGCGCGCGGTGTTCGACCGCGGCTCGCCGCTGACGCTCGGCTCCGACAGCCACGCGGTGATCGACCTGTTCGAGGAGGCGCGCGCCGTCGAGCTGAACGCGCGGCTGGCGACCGAGCGGCGCGGCCACTGGTCCGCCGCCGAGCTGCTCACCGCCGCCACCGCCGCGGGCCACACCTCGCTCGGCTTCCCGGACGCGGGGCTGCTGGTGCCGGGCGCGTGGGCCGACCTGGTGACCGTACGGACGGACACGGTGCGCACGGCGGGCGCGGCCGGGCTGGAGGCGGTGGTGTTCGCGGCGACGGCGGCCGACGTGCGCGCGGTCGTCTCGGGCGGCCGCCAGGTGGTCGACGAAGGCCGTCACGTGCTCGGCGACGTCGGCGCGCTGCTGGCCGAGGCGATCGGGGAGCTGCGGTGAGCGATGGGGGAGAGGCGATGAGGACGACGTTGATCGACGGGATCGGGCTGCTCTACACCGGCGACCCGGAGCGCGAGGAGATCGAGGGCGCCGCCCTGGTGATCGAGGACGGCCGGGTCGCCTGGACCGGCGAGGCCGGGCGGGCGCCCGACGCCGACGAGCGGGTGGACGCCGCCGGCCGGTGCGTCATCCCGGGGTTCGTCGACAGCCACGCGCACCTGGTCTTCGCCGGTGACCGGACGGCCGAGTTCGGCGCCCGCATGTCCGGCGAGGCGTACACCGGCGGCGGCATCCGCACCACGGTCGCCGCCACCCGCGCCGCGAGCGACGCCGAGCTGGCCGCCCGCGCCGCCGCGCTGGTGGCGGAGATGAACGCGCAGGGCACCACCACCGTGGAGATCAAGAGCGGCTACGGCCTGACCGTCGAGGACGAGCGCCGCTCGCTGGAGATCGCCGCGGCGCTGACCGCCGAGACGACGTTCCTGGGCGCCCACGTGGTGCCCGCCGGCGCCGATCCCGACGCGTACGTGCGGCTGGTCACCGGCGAGATGCTGCGGGCGTGCGCCCCGTACGCGAAGTGGGTGGACGTGTTCTGCGAGCGCGGCGCGTTCGACGGCGACCAGACCAGGGAGATCCTCACCGCCGGGATCAAGGCGGGGCTGCGCGGCCGGGTGCACGCCAACCAGCTCGGCGAAGGGCCAGGGGTGCGGATCGCGTGCGAGCTGGGCGCCGCGTCGGCCGACCACTGCACCCACCTGACCGACGCCGACGTGGACGCGCTCGCCACGTCGGGCACGGTGGCGACGCTGCTGCCCGGGGCCGAGTTCTCCACCCGCTCGCCGTACCCCGACGCCAGGAGGCTGATCGACGCCGGGGTGACGGTCGCGCTGGCCACCGACTGCAACCCCGGCTCCTCCTACACCTCGTCCATGCCGTTCTGCGTCGCGCTGGCCGTGCGGGAGATGCGGATGACGCCGCTGGAGGCGGTCCGGGCGGCGACCAGGGGCGGGGCGCACGCGCTCGGCCGGGCGGACGTAGGCTGGGTGGGTCCGGGCAGTCGCGCGGACCTCGTCGTCCTCCGAGCGCCCTCCTACGTACACCTTGCCTACCGCCCTGGCGTCCCCCTTGTTCACCAGGTGTTCCGCGGCGGTCTCCTCCTTGAGTAGGACATCCAGAACCGTTCCGTGGTCGTAGTTCTTGAGGGAATCTTTGCCTGCGCCCGTACGTTGGCGGGGTATAGAACGCAGCTGCGGAACGAGGTGCCTGGGGATGGCAAGGCCTACGGGGAGTCGCGCACAGGAGCAGCACGTCGCGGATCGAGATCTGCTGGGGACCTACCTGGCGGAGATCGGCAGGGTCCCGCTGCTCACCGCGGAGGAGGAAGTGGAGCTCGCCAAACGGATCGAGGCGGGTCTTTTCGCCGAACAGTTGCTTGACAGCGGAGGGTCGGAGCCGCGGATCGGGGACGCGGCCGACGAGGAGCTGGAGCGGCTGGCGATCTCGGGTCAGCGGGCCAAGGACGAGTTCATCCAGGCCAACCTGCGCCTGGTGGTGGCCGTCGCCCGTAAGTACTCGGGGCGCGGGATGCCGTTGATCGACTTGGTTCAGGAAGGCAACCTCGGCCTGGTGCGGGCGGTCGAGAAGTTCGACTACCGGCGGGGTTACAAGTTCTCGACCTACGCCACGTGGTGGATCCGGCAGTCGGTCGGGCGGGCCATCCACGAGCAGGCCAGGCCCGTGCGGCTGCCCACGCACGCCGGGGAGCAGATGACCCGGCTGATGCGGGTGCGCCGCGACATGCTGGCGGAGTTCGACGCCGAGCCCACCGACGACGACCTCGCGAAGATCCTCGACCTGCCCATCGAGCGCGTACGGGAGCTGCGCCGCTGGGCGTCCGACCCGGTGTCGCTCCAGCTGGGCGTGGGCGACGAGGACGAGACCGAGCTGGGCGACATGATCGCCGACGAGACCTGGGCCGACCCGGAGCAGCAGGCGATCGACATCCTGGAGCGCGAGCGGCTCGACCAGTGGCTGACCGGCCTGGAGGGCGACACGCGCGACATGCTGCGCTGGCGTTACGGGCTGGTGGACGGGCGCGAGCACACCCTCACCGAGGTGGGCGAGCGCTACGGCATCGGCCGTGACCGCGCCCGCCGGATCGAGCGCGACGCGCTGGCCCGGCTGCGCCGCATGGCCGACGCCGCCGCCTGATCTCTCACACCGCGTTCCCGCCGAGGCCGGTCCCTTCGGGGGCCGGCCTCGGCGCTTGTCCGGACACTCCCGGGATGTCTTCCTTCTCCTGGAGAGCACCCGGTCTCCGTCGTCGAGCTGGGGGGACGTAGGCTCGCAGGCATGATCTTGACGACCATCAGCCGTTATCCGGTCAAGTCGATGCTGGGTGAGGACGTCGCGGCCGTGCGGGTGACCGAGCGCGGGCTGGACGGGGACCGGGTCAGGGCCGTGCTCGACCTGGAGACGGGGAAGATCGCCAGCGCCAAGAACCCGAGACTCTGGCGCGGCCTGCTGGCCCTGAACGGCGGCGCGGTCCCCGGCGACCAGGAACTGTCCAAGCTGCTGGGCCGCGAGGTGCGGGTGGTGGACGTGCCGCCGCGCGACGCGGAACTGGAACGGTCGGTGCCGGAGGAAGTGCTGGGCCAGGGCGTCGACGCCGACGTGGACTTCACCATCACCCGGCTCGGCGGGGCCGCTCCCGAGGGCACGTTCTTCGACTTCGCGCCCGTCCATCTGATCACCACGTCGTCGCTGGCCGCGATCGCCGAGCTGAGCCCGCGCGGGACGGTGGAGACCGCCCGCTACCGGCCCAACCTGGTGATCGGGACGGACGAGCCCGGGTTCGTGGAGAACGACTGGGTGGGCGCCGAGCTGGAGATCGGCGCCGAACTGGTCCTCGGCGTCATCGCGCCCACCCCGCGCTGCGCCGTGCCGACGCTGGCGCACGGCGAGTCGCCGCGCGACCCCGAGGCGCTGCGCACGGTGGCCCGGCACAACCGCATCGACGCGCTCGGCTCCGGACCGCAGCCCTGTGCGGGCGTGTACGCGCGGGTGCTGCGCCCCGGCACCGTCGCCACCGGCGACCCGGTGCGGCTGCGTCGCACCGGGTGATACGCGACACGCCCGGGACACGCCCGGGTGGCCCGAAAAGCGCCCAAACAGCAGCAGTGAGGTGACCGAAACTCTCCCGAAACACCAGTGCGGCGAGATTCACGAATGCGAAACACACCTGGTCGAGCGCCGAAACCGGGGCCGAACACGCTGTGGCAATCACGTCACACTTAAGGAGGGTCGCGTCGTGCAGATCGATACTGGCACCACGGCCTGGATGCTCACGGCCACTGCGCTGGTGCTGTTGATGACTCCTGGTCTCGCCCTGTTCTACGGCGGCATGACCAGGGCCAAGAGCGTCCTGAACATGATGATGATGTCGTTCGCCGCGATCATCGTCGTCACCGTACTCTGGCTGTTTTACGGGCACTCCCTGGCATTCACGGAGAACCCGGTGTCGGCGATCAACAACTTCGTCGGCGGGTTCGACGCGCTGGGGCTCCAGAGCCTCGTCGACACGGCCACCGCTGACGACGGCTCGGGCATGCCCAGCCTCGTCTTCTCGGCCTTCCAGCTGACGTTCGCCATCATCACCGTCGCGCTGATCAGCGGCGCGATCGCGGACCGCGCGAAGTTCGGCGCCTGGGTGCTGTTCGCGGCCGTCTGGGCGACGATCGTCTACTTCCCCGTCGCCCACTGGGTCTGGGGCGGCGGCTGGCTCAACACGATGGGCATCGAGGACTTCGCCGGCGGCACCGTCGTGCACATCAACGCCGGAGCCGCGGCGCTCGCCCTGGCCCTGGTCATCGGCAAGCGGCAGGGCTGGCGCAAGGAGCCGATGCGGCCGCACAACCTCACGCTCGTCCTGCTGGGCGCGGCTCTGCTGTGGTTCGGCTGGTTCGGCTTCAACGCCGGCTCCGAGCTCGTCGTCGACGGCATCGCCGGTCTCGCCTTCATGAACACCCAGCTCGCCACCGCCATCGCGGCCGGCGCCTGGATCGTGGTGGAGAAGCTCCGCGACGGCCACGCGACCAGCCTCGGCGTCGCCTCCGGCGCGGTCAGCGGCCTCGTCGCCATCACCCCCGCCTGTGGTTTCGTCGACCCCTGGGCGGCGGCCCTGATCGGCCTCGTGGCCGGCGCCGTCTGTGCCTTCGCGGTCGGCCTGAAGTACAAGCTCAACTACGACGACTCGCTCGACGTGGTCGGCGTCCACCTGGTCGGCGGCGTGATCGGCGCCGTCGCCCTGGGCTTCGTGGCCGCCTACCCGGCCACCGACGACCAGAGCACGGGCCTCTTCTACGGCGGCGGTTTCGGGCAGCTCGGTCTGCAGGTGCTCGGCCCGGTGGCGGTCGGCCTCTACTCCTTCGTGGTCACCTGGATCCTCGGCACCATCATCAACAAGACGATGGGCTTCCGGATCCCGGCCGAGGACGAGGTCACCGGCGTCGACGTCACCACGCACGCCGAGACCGGCTACGACCTCGGCACCGTGCACGCCTCCGGCGTGACCTCCACCAACGGTTCCGTCACCTCCCCCGCTCCCAAGAAGGTGGAAGCATGAGGCTCATCACAGCCGTCATCAAGCCCTTCAAGCTCGATGACGTGAAGGCCGCCCTGGAGCAGTTCGGCATCAAGGGCATGACCGTCAGCGAGGCCAGCGGCTACGGCCGGCAGCGCGGCCACACCGAGGTCTACCGCGGCGCCGAGTACCAGGTCGACCTGGTGCCCAAGGTGCGCGTCGAGGTCCTGATCGAGGAGGACGACGCCGAGGACGTCATCGACGTCATCGTCAAGGCGGCGCAGACGGGCAAGATCGGCGACGGCAAGGTCTGGTCGGTCCCGGTCGACACCGCCGTCCGGGTGCGGACGGGAGAGCGCGGGCCGGAGGCCCTCTGACAATGGCGTCGGGGTGGAGCAGGGGGAACACGTGAGGGATGAGGCACGCTCGTACGCCGCGGCCCGCAAGGAGCGGACCACGGACACCGACCGCTGGCTCAAGGATCTCTTCCGCACGGCGAGCGACGGAGAGCAGGTCTCCTTGGTCGCCGTGGGCAGCCTGGGGCGGGGCGAGCTCGCCCCGGGCAGCGACCTGGACCTCGTCCTGCTCCACAACGGCCGTTCGGACGTCAGCCGGATAGCCGACCGCATCTGGTATCCGATCTGGGACTCCGCCATCGGTCTCGACCACTCCGTCCGCACCGTGGACGAGGCCGTGGCGGTGGCCCGCGACGATCTCAAGGCCGTGCTGGGCCTGATCCAGGCCCGACACGTGGCCGGGGACGCCGAGCTGACGAGGAGGGCCAGGGAGGCGGTGCTCGCCGAGTGGCGGGCCGACTCCCGGCGCAGGCTGGGCGAGCTGCGCGACGCGGCCGACCAGCGGGCCCAGGTCAGCGGCGAGCTGGCCTTCCTCCTCGAACCCGACCTCAAGGACGGCCGCGGCGGGCTCCGCGACGTCCAGGCGATGCAGGCCGTGGCGGCGGCCTGGGTGGCTTCCGCGCCCGGCCCCCGGGCGCGTGAGGCCCACGAGTTCATCCTCGACGTCAGGCACGCCCTGCACGTCGTCACCGCCCGCGGCACCGACAGGCTCGTGCTCCAGGAGCAGGACGCGGTGGCCGGGCTGCTCGGTCTGCTCGACGCCGAGGCGGTCATGCGCAGGCTCGCCGAGGCGGGCCGGACGATCACCCACGCCTTCGACGCGACCTGGCGCACCGTTGACAGGCTCCTGTCAGGGCCGGCCCCGCGCGGGCGGCGTCCGCTCGCCGACGGAGTGGTCGAGCACGGCGGCGAGGTGGTGCTCGCCCGGGGCGCGACCCCCCGCAAGGACCCGGTGCTGGTGCTGCGCGCCGCCGCCGCGGCGGCCGAGTCCGGGCTCCCGCTGGCCCCCGCCACCGTCTCCGTTCTCGCGGCTCAGTCGGCCCCGATGCCGGTGCCGTGGCCGGAGGAGGCGCGCGACGCGCTGGTGTCGATGCTCGGCGCCGGCCGCGCTGCCGTTCCCGTGTGGGAGGAGCTCGACCAGGCGGGGATCATTGTCAGACTCCTTCCTGACTGGGAGCGGGTGCGGCACCGCCCGCAGCGCCACCCGATCCACCGCTTCACCGTCGACCGCCACCTGATCGAGGCGGCCGCGAACGCCGCCAGCCACACCCGCGAAGTCTCCCGCCCCGACCTGTTGCTGATCTCGGCGCTCCTGCACGACATCGGCAAGGGCTGGCCCGGCGACCACTCCTCGACCGGCGAGGTCGTGGTGCGCGACATCGGCGCCCGTCTGGGGCTGCCGCCGCAGGACGTCGACATCCTGGCCACCGTGGTCCGCCACCACCTGCTGCTCCCCGAGACCGCCACCCGGCGCGACCTGGACGACCCGGTCACGATCGAGAAGGTCGCCGCCACCGTCGGCTCGCGTCAGGTGCTGGAGCTGCTGGCGGCGCTGGCCGTGGCCGACGGCAACGCCACCAGCCCGGCCGCGTGGAACACCTGGAAGGCCGGCCTGGTCGCCGACCTGGTGCGCAGGGTGCGCTCGGTGCTGTCCGGCTCGCCGCCGCCGAAGGCCCCCACGCTCTCGCCCCAGCAGGCCGCGCTGGCCCGGCACGGCGGCGGCGCGGTGCGGGTCAACGGCGGGGCGGTGACCGTGGTCGCGCCCGACCGGGCCGGCCTGCTGTGGAGCGCCGCCGGTGTGCTGGCGGCGCACCGGCTCGTGGTGCGTTCCGCCTCCGCCGCCTCGGCCGGGGCCACCGCCGTGATCGAGTTCTCCGTCATCCCCGAGTACGGCTCGCCGCCGGATCCGGCCACCCTCGAAGCCGATCTCCGCCTGGTCCTTGCCGGCCGTCTTGACATCGAGCAAAGGCTGGCCCGCCGGGTGCGGGCGATGCGCCCGGTGCGGGTGCCGGTCGCTCCGCCCAAGGTGACGCTGGTCGACGACGCTTCCGCGACCGCCACCGTGGTCGAGGTCAGGGCCCATGACAAGCCCGGTCTTCTGTGGCGCATCGGGCGGGCCTTCGGCGACTGCGGTCTTGACGTGAGAGCCGCTCGCGTAGAGACTCTCGGCGCGGAGGCGGTGGACGTGTTCTATGTGGTCGACCGTGTTGGGCGCCCCCTCAGCGACAGCACGCAGCGCAACCAGGTCCGCGACGCCGTGCTTGCCGCACTGCGATAACCAACAACACACGACACGCGGTCACCTTTGTAACGATTGTGCCCGGTTTGCACGTTACGTCAGATGCTGCGGATACCTTGTGGACGGCCTGATGACCGGTACATGGTGTCGGGATGATTGAGGGGTAACGGGAGCAGTGACTACGGGGAACTCCGAGGGCGGCGCCGCCGCGAGACGCGACCGCGCCAAACGCGCGCTGCCGCGGCTGGCGCTGCGCAACTGGCGAGTGCGATGGCGGCTGACCGCGCTCGTCCTCGTCCCGACCATCGCCGGCGTCGTGCTCGGGGGAGCGCGCGTGGTGGAGTCCGTGCAGAGCGTCGCCGCCTTCGACCGCACCGCTGTGGCGGCCGAGCAGGCGGGCCGCATCCGCCAACTGGTGCAGGCGCTGGGTCTGGAGCGTGACACCGGTGGCTGGCACAACGCCGCCAGGTCCCAGCGCAAGCGGCTGGAGCAGCCGTACAAGGAGCGCAAGGCGGAGGTCGACCGGCTGGTCAAGGCCGTCAGGACCGACCTCGGCGCGATGGACGAGTCCTACGGCGACCGCGTCACCCAGGTCGTCGACCGCGCCCACATCGACCTGAACAACCTGGCCAAGACCAGGGCCGAGGGTCAGCGCGACACGACCCGCTACGACACGCTGCTCGACACGCTGCTGCGCCTGCACGACGAGCTGAGCCTGCTCAGCGAGGACTCCGAGATCGTCGGCCAGTTCCGCGCGCTGAGCGCGCTGACCAGGGCCAAGGAGCAGGTCTCCCGCCAGCGTGCCCAGCTGCTGCGCGGCTACTACAACGCCGACAGCGTGGACGCCAAGGAAGTCGAGCGGTTCATCGCGGCCAACGCCGCCCAGCGCAGCCAGATCCAGACCGTGACCCAGGAGGCGGGCGCCCAGGTCGGCATGGAGCTGCAGCGCGCGCTGACCATCCCCGAGTACTACAACAGCGAGCTGACCAAGTCCCGCGCCGTCACGCTGGCCAGCGGCCGCGCGCCCGGCGTGCGCATCAGGGACAACCTGCTCGCCTCGACCGACCCCGAGACGGCGCCGCCGGACCAGTGGTTCGACGACAACAGCAAGGTCATCGCCGCGCTCGGCTCGGTGGAGAGCTCGCTCGCCGAGCGGGTGGCGCTGCGGTCGCAGGAGCTGCGCGACGCCGAGATCCGCGACGCGATCATCCTCGGCGCGCTGATCCTCGGGCTGCTGCTGCTCGTCCTGCTGCTCACCGTCGCCATCGCCCGCTCGATGGTCACCCCGCTGCGCCGCCTGCGCACCGAGGCCCTGGAGATCGCCGGCTTCCGGCTGCCCGACGTGGTGCGCCAGCTGCGCGTCTCCGGTGAGACCACCGCACCCGAGGTGCGCCCGATCGACGTCGCGGGAAACGACGAGATCGGTGAAGTGGCCCGCGCCTTCGACCAGGTGCACCGCCAGGCGGTGCGGCTGGCCGGCGAGGAGGCCGAGCTGCGCGGCAACATCAGCGCCATGTTCGTCAACCTCTCGCGCCGCACCCAGACGCTGGTCGAAAGGCAGATCTCGCTGATCGACGGCCTGGAGAAGGGCGAGCAGGACGGCGGCCGGCTGGCCGACCTGTTCAAGCTCGACCACCTGGCCACCCGCATGCGCCGCAACTCCGAGAACCTCCTGGTCCTCGCCGGCCACGAGCCCACCCGCCGGCGCAGCCAGCCGGCCAAGCTGGTCGACGTGGTGCGCGCCGCGCTGTCGGAGGTCGAGGGGTACGAGCGCGTGCAGGTCAAGGTGCACCGCGCCACCTCGGTGCTCGGCAGCGTCGCCAACGACCTCGTCCACCTGGTCGCCGAGCTGGTGGAGAACGCGCTGCAGTTCTCCCCGAGCAACGCCCAGGTCTCCGTCTCCAGCAGCCTCATCGAGGGCGGCGGCGCCCTGCTGTCGGTCACCGACAGCGGCATCAGCATGACCGAGGAGGAGCTGGCCGAGGCCAACCGCCGGCTGGCCGAGCCGCCGGTCGTGGACGTGTCGGTGTCGCGGCGCATGGGTCTGTTCGTGGTCGGCCGGCTGGCGCTGCGCCACGGCATCCGGGTGCAGCTGCGCCGGGGCGAGGGCACCGGGCTGATCGCCATGGTGCTGATCCCGCCGGCGCTCATCCAGGACGCCACCAGGCAGCCGCTGCCGCAGCGGCCCGCGTTCGGCGGGGGCAGCACGTCCGTCCCGCACCGCCCGCAGACGCCGGCGCAGAACGGGTTCCGCTCGTACGGCAGCCTCGACTCCTTCGACTCCGGCGCGGGCCGGCCCGCGCTGGGGCCGTTCGGCGCCGACACCGACGGGCCGCGCAACCCGTCCTTCGACTCGGGCGCGTTCCCGTCGTACCCGAGCCCGGCGCCGGGCCGGCCGCAGGGGTTCGCGCCGAACGCCTACCCGTCGTCACCGCCCGCCCAGCCGCCGGTCCAGCCGCCCGGCGGGGAACGGCCGGGTTCCTACCCGTCGTTCCCGAGCCCGTCGTCGTACTCGGGCCCGTCGTACCAGAACCCCTCGTACCCGGGCACCGAGCTGCCCCGCAGGCAGCCGCGCTCGGACTTCCCGAACCCGGATCTCCCCAGCTCGGAGGGCGCGCACGCCGCGCCGTCCGGCTACGGCACGAACGACGTGCGCAGGCCGGACCTGCCGCCCTCGGTGGACGTCTCGCCGCTGGAGGCCGAGCGGGAGGAATACCTGCCGATCTTCGCCGCGGTGGAGTCCGCCTGGTTCCGCCGGCCGCCGGAGGAGCAGACGCCGGAGAACGGCGCCAGCGAGGACAGTCCCGCGCAGCCCGTACCCTCTGTGGAGGAAACGTGGCGCACCGCCGCCGACGCCGGTTGGCAGGCGGCGGCCGCCGCGAGCGACCCGAGCCTCGGCGGCGTCACCTCCGCCGGGCTCCCCAAGCGCAAGCCGAAGGCCAACCTCGTGCCGGGATCGGCGGCTCAGCCGTCGTCCCAGCCGCAGCCTCAGGCCCAGGCTCCGCGGCCGCCGCTGTCGGCCGAGCGGGTGCGCAACCGGATGGCCAGCTTCCAGCAGGGAGTGCGCCGAGGTCGCGCCGAAGTACGTGAACAGGAGGAACGAGAGTGAGCGAGCGTCCTGAGGAGGGCGAGTGACGACCCTCAGTCATGAGGCGCACCGGTTCGACTGGCTGATCACCGAGTTCGTGCGGAACACGCCCGGAGTCGCGCATGCCGTCGTCGTGTCCGCCGACGGTCTCTGCCTGGCCGCGTCCGAGGGCTTCCCGCCGGACCGCGCCGACCAGCTCGCCGCGGTGTCGGCGGGGCTGCTGAGCCTCACCGTCGGCGCGTCCCGGGTGTTCGAGGGCGGCCCCGTCACCCAGACCGTGGTCGAGATGCAGCGCGGGCTGCTGATCGTCATGGCGATCAGCGACGGTTCGGTCCTGACCGTGCTGGCGGGGCCCGACTGCGACATGGGCCTGGTGGCGTACCAGATGACGCTGCTCGTCGACCGCGCGGGCCAGGTGCTCACGCCGGCCCTGCGCGCGGAGCTGCAAGCGGCCAGGACGCGGTGATGTGAATGGACATGAGGGGAGAGGGCCGTGTACGGGAGTGACGGGCACGGGGACGAAGAGCCCCTGTTCCGTCCGTACGCGGTAACCGGTGGCCGGTCCGAGCCGCGCTATCACCTGGCGATGGAGACGCTGATCTCGTCGATGTCCATCCCGGACGACGAGATGGCGATGCTCACTCCGGAGCAGGAAGCGATCATGCAGCTCTGCCGCTCGTTCCGGTCGGTCGCCGAGATCTCGGCCCTGCTCCGGGTCCCGCTCGGCGTGGCCCGGGTGCTGGTCGCAGACATGTCCGATGAAGGGCTCGTCCGCCTGCACGCGCCACGCCTTGAGCAGGGACAGCCAGACCTCAACATGCTTGAAAGGGTGCTCAGTGGACTTCGCAGGCTCTAGCCCCGGCCTCACCTCGACGAAGATCGTGGTCGCGGGCGGGTTCGGCGTCGGCAAGACGACGTTCGTGGGGGCGGTCTCCGAGATCCTCCCGCTGACCACCGAGGCGGTCATGACCGACGCCTCCGCGGGGATCGACGACCTCGGCCTCACGCCGCACAAGCAGACCACGACCGTGGCCATGGACTTCGGCCGCGTGTCGCTGGACCGCGACCTGATCCTCTACCTGTTCGGCACGCCGGGTCAGCACCGGTTCTGGTTCATGTGGGACGACCTGGTGCGCGGTGCGATCGGGGCCGTGGTGCTGCTCGACACCCGGCGGCTGGCCGACAGCTTCCCGGCCATCGACTACTTCGAAGAGGCGCAGCTGCCGTTCCTCGTCGGGATCAACGGCTGGGACGGGCAGTTCCCGCACACCGACCAGGAGGTGCGCGAGGCGCTGGCGCTCTCCCCGCACGTGCCGATCGTGCGCACCGACGCGCGCAACCGCGAGTCGGTCAAGGCGACGCTGATCTCGCTGGTGGAGCACGTCGTGCGGCTGCGGGCGGCGCCGGTCTAGAGGTACGGCGGATCGCCGGAAACCTGTGACCGGCGCACACTACGCTGCTAGATCTTCAGCATTGAACGTGACAAAGGGCGTGCATGGTGTGGATCGCATTGGCGGGTGGCCTGGCTGCCATCGGTGTGATCGTCTGGTCCTACAGACGCAAGGCCTCCCGGTCTGAGGAGGCGCAGCCGGAGCGGCCGGCGGAGGGCTGGGCGGCCCGGCTCGACGAGGACGCCCGGGTGGCCTTCATGGAAGGGTTACGGGCATACCAGGACAAGGTGGGCCCGCTGCGCGTGAGCGACGAGCGCGGCGTGCTGACCGTCCACGACCCGCCGCGGCTGGTGTCGCTGCACCTGCTCGCCGACCGGTTCGCCGGGCTCGGCACGGACGGGCTGCACGACCCCGAGGAGTCCGTGCGCGAGCTGGTGGCCGGCTGCGTGGCCGCCGAGCGGCCGGGCGTGCTGCACCTGCGCGCCGACTGGCTGGGCGACCAGGTCGACGGCATGGACCGGCGCGCGTTCGCGGCGGCCGTACGGGAGATCGTCTGCCCGGACGGGGCCGTGGGCGTCACCGGCTGGTCCGCCGACGAGGACGCCGGCAGCCTGGAGGTCACGCTCGCCGCCGTGGACGGCGAGGAGGGCAACACGCTCCTGCTCGACCTGGCCCGGGTGCTCGACGGCTACGAGAAGCTGCGCGCCGAGCGCCCCGGCATGCCCGCCGGTGCCCTGCTGCGCGACGTGCTCTTCGGCCTGCTGGCCGCGGACGGACCGGGGCTGACCTGGACCAGGCCGCCGGCCGAGCGCCATCGCGCGGCCCTGCTCACCGCCGACCGCCTGCCCGCCGACCGGACCCCGGCAGGCCCGCCCGCCGCCAGCCCGCCCGCGGGCGGTCCACCCGCCGGCAGCCCGCCCGCCGACCGGGCCCCGGCCACCTGATCGAGGGGCGCGGCGGTCAGCCGGTGCGGGCGTCGATCAGGGCCTGGATGCCGTCGAGCACTCGGCCGAGGCCGAACGCGAAGGCGTGCTCCGCGCTGTAGGCGCCGCCGAGCGCCTCGCCTGTCGCCTGCCCGACCCGCGCCGCCGTGGGGAAGCGCGCGGGGTCGGCGATGCGGCTGAAGAACGGCGCGTGCGCGGCCCACCACTGCTCGTCGGACATCCCGGTCTGGCTCTCCGCCTGCGCGGCCTCCACCGCGCCCCGGGCCGTGCCGTGCACGAAACCGGTGATCAGGGTGATCACCGAGTCCATCTCCACGTCCGTCAGCCCGATGCCCTCGACCGCGCGCAGCTCGTAGTCGTACTTGGCCGTCACGTTGGGGCCGAGCACCGGGCGGCTGGTGGCCACCTGCAGCAGCCAGGGATGGCGCAGGTAGAGCGCCCAGTTCTCGCGGGCGATCTGCTCCAGCCGGGCCCGCCAGCCGCCGGGCACCTCCTCCGGCCTGGCCGTCTCGGCGTAGACGGTGTCGAGCATGACGTCGAGCAGCTCCGGCTTGCCCGGCACGTAGGTGTAGAGCGACATCGTGCCCACGCCGAGCCGCTCCGCCACCCGGCGCATGGACAGCCCCGCCAGCCCTTCGGCGTCGGCGACCTCGATGGCCGCGCGCACGATGCGGTCGACGCTCAGGTCGGGCTTGCCCTTGCGGCTCACGCGCTCGCTGGTGCGCCAGAGCAGCGCGAGGCTGCGCGCCGGGTCGCCTCTCCCGGTGTACTCCACTGTCATCTTACGTACGGTACACTGTACGGTTGCCGTCAGCCCGCCTGGTGGCGGTAGAAGTCGACCGGTTCGGGCGGCAGCGGCGTGTTGCCCAGGATGAGATCGGCGGCCTTCTCCGCGAGCATCATGACCGGGGCGTAGATGTTGCCGTTCGTCACGTACGGCATGACCGAGGCGTCCACCACGCGCAGCCCTCGCAGGCCGTGCACGCGCAGGGTCTCCGGGTCCACGACCGACCGCTCGTCGACGCCCATCTTGCAGGTGCACGACGGGTGCAGCGCGGTCTCGCCGTCGCGGGCCACCCAGTCCAGGATCTCCTCGTCCGTCTGCACGGACGGGCCGGGGGAGAGCTCGCCGCCGTCCAGGTCCGCCCACGCGGGCTGGGACAGGATGGCCCTGGCGTGCCTGATGGCCTCCACCCACTCGCGGCGGTCCTGCTCCGTCGACAGATAGTTGAAGCGCAGCGCGGGCTTGACCCGCGGGTCGGGGGAGGTGATGCGGACCGAGCCGCGCGCGTCGGAGTACATCGGCCCGATGTGCACCTGGTAGCCGTGGCCGCCGGCCGGCGCGGAGCCGTCGTAGCGCACCGCGATCGGCAGGAAGTGGAACATCAGGTTCGGGTAGGCCACCTCGTCGTTGGAGCGGATGAACCCGCCGGCCTCGAAGTGGTTGGTGGCCCCCGGCCCGCCGCGCAGGAACAGCCACTGGGCGCCGATGACGGGCCTGCGCCACTTGGCCAGCGACGGCTGCTGCGACACCGGCCGCGTGCACGCGTGCTGGACGTACACCTCCAGATGGTCCTGGAGGTTCTCGCCCACGCCGGGCAGGTCGTGCACCATCTCGATGCCCAGCGGCTCCAGCAGCGCGGCCGGGCCGACGCCGGAGAGCTGCAGGAGCTGCGGGGAGTTGATCGCGCCGCCGCAGACGATGACCTCGCCGGCGGTGATGCGCTCGCCGTCGCAGATCACGCCGACCGCCCGGTCGCCCTCGAAGACGATCCGCTCGACGAACGCCCGGGTCCGCACCGTCAGGTTGCGGCGGCCGCGCACCGGGTGGAGGTAGGCGCGGGCCGCGCTGAGCCGGCGGCCGCGGTGCAGGTTGCGGTCGAAGGCGGCGAAGCCTTCCTGCCGGTAGCCGTTGACGTCGTCGGTGAGGGGGTGCCCGGCCTGCTGGACGGCCTCGAAGAACGCCTGGAACAGCGGCCCTTCGGCGGGTCCGCGCTCCAGCTTGAGCGGGCCGTCGCCGCCGCGGAAGTCGGTGCCGGGGTCGGCGAGGCAGGTCTCCATCTTCTTGAAGTACGGCAGGCAGTGCGCGTAGTCCCAGCTCTTCATGCCGGGGTCGGACGCCCAGCGCTCGTAGTCGAGCGGGTTGCCGCGCTGGAAGATCATGCCGTTGATGCTGCTGGAGCCGCCCAGCACCTTGCCGCGTGCGTGGTAGACGCGCCGGCCCCGCATGTGCGGCTCGGGCTCCGACTCGTACTTCCAGTCGTAGAACCGGCTGCCGATGGGGAACATCAGCGCGGCGGGCATGTGGATGAACACGTCCCACCGCCAGTCGGCGCGCCCGGCCTCCAGCACCAGCACCGACACGGACGGATCGGCGCTCAGCCGGTTGGCCAGGGCGCAGCCGGCGGAGCCGCCGCCCACGATGACGTAGTCGTAGCTCACCGGGGGATCCAGTCCTTCCACACGATCTCGTTCTCCTCCACCCAGCGCTTCGCGGCCTCGGCGGCCGTCAGGTCCTCGTTGATCATGTCACTGGCGACCTTGTTCTGGTCGTCGTTGGTCCACTGGAAGTTCCGCACCAGCTCGTACGCCCTGCCGCCGTTCTCGGCGAACCGTTTGCTGACGATCTTGTCGAGCAGGTACGGCGGGTAGTCGCAGGCGACGCGGGCCGGGCGGGCGTCACAGCCGATGGCGTGCGGGGGCAGGTTGATCTTCACCAATTTGACCTTGGTGAAAAGCCATTGCGGCTCGTAGAAGTAGAGCAGCAACGGCGTCTTGTTCTTGGTCGCCGCCTGGGCGGCCTTGATCAACGCGTCTTCGCTGCCGGAGTAGACGACCTTGTAATCGAGCTTGAGATTCTTGACGAGCGCCTCGTCATTGGTGACGAACGAGGGATCGCCGTCGAGCACCTGACCGAGTTCGCCGGATTTCGCGGTCCTGAACAAGTTCGCGTACTTGTTCAGATTGCGCCAGTCGGTGATGTCCGGGTGTTCTTTGACCATCCACTCAGGGACGTACCATCCGATCACGCCTTTGTTGCCCGTGAGACCGGCGGAGAGCGCGACTTTCCTCTTCTCGATGTACTCCTCTTTGAGGTCGTTGTGACCCCAGTTCTCGACGATGACGTCGACCTCGCCGGTCTCGAAGCCCTTCCAGGAATCCGCTTCGGCCATCGTGCGCGTTTCCACCTTGTAGCCGAGCTGGCTCTTGAGCAGATGGGCCAGCACGGCGGCCTGGGCCTCGTAGCCGACCCAGCCGTGGATGTCGATCTTGACCGTCTTGACGGCGGCGGACTGCGTGGACGGCTCCTCGCCCGTACAGGCGGTCAGGAGCAGGGCCAGCGCGAGCGGCCCGGCGAGAATCTTCGTTCGCATGAGGGTCTCCGGCGCCCGTGACCCCGGCACGGTGCGGGGTCACGGGTCTCAGGGGGAACTTACTTGGGGATCCAGGCCTGCCACTTGTCCGGGTTGGCCTCCACCCACTTCTTGGCGGCCTCCTCACCGGTCATGCCGCCGTTGGTCATGTCGTCGGACACCTGGTTCTGGTCCTCGTTGGTCCAGTTGAAGTTCTTGACCAGCTCGAACGCCTTGCCGCCGGTGTCGGCGAACTTCTTGCTGACGATCTTGTCGAGGTCCATCTCGGGGTAGTCGCAGGCGACCTTCTTCGGGTCGGCGTCACAGCCCTCGGTGTACTCCGGCAGCTTCACCCGGACCAGCTCGGTCTGGCTGAACAGCCAGTGCGGGTCCCAGAAGTAGAACAGCAGCGGCTTCTTCTGCGCCTGCGCCTGCTGGGCGCCCTTGATCAGCGCCGCCTCGCTGCCACCGGTGACGATCTTGTAGTCCAGCTTGAGGTTCTTGATGAGCGCGGCCTCGTTGCTGACGTACGACGGGTCGCCGAAGAGCAGCTGGCCCTTGCCACCCGACTCGGAGGTCTTGAACAGGTCGGCGTACTTGTTGAGGTTCTTCCAGTCGGTGATGTCGGGGTGCTCGTCGGCCATCCACTTGGGGATGTACCAGCCGATGACGCCCTTGTTGCCGGTCGAGCCCGCCTCGACGGCGACCTTCTTCTCCTCGATGTACTGCTTCTTGAGGTCCGGGTGCCCCCAGTTCTCGATGATGACGTCGACGTCGCCGGTCTCGAAGCCCTCCCAGGCGAGCTGCTCCTTGATCTCCGGCAGCTCGACGGTGTAGCCGAGCTCGTTCTTCAGCAGGTACGCCACCACGTTGGCGCTCGCCTCGTAGCCCACCCACGGATTGATCGCGATCTTCACGGTGCCGGCCGGGGCCGAGGCGGAGGCCGAGCCCTCGGGGGAGGCGGCGGTGGTCGCGCCGCCGTCGACCGTGGCTCCACCGCAGCCGGCGGCGAGCCCGAGCGTTAACAGGCCTGCGAGCAGGCGAATTCTCATGTGACTTTCCTCTTCCGGTGGAGCGAACGCCTGTCGGCGCCCTGCGTGATGCGGTCCAGCATGACTCCGAGCAGGACGGTCGCGACACCTGCGACGAAGCCCATGCCGAAGTCGGGGCGCTGGGAGAAACCGAGTACGACGTCGTAGCCGAGGGCGCCGGCCCCGACCAGCCCGCCGACGACCACCATGGCGAGCGTCAGCACGATCCCCTGGTTGGCGGCGAGCAGGATGGCGCGGCGGGCCATCGGCAACTGCACCTTCCGGAGGATCTGGCCGGACGTCGAGCCGGTGGAGGCGGCGGCCTCGATCACGGATGCGGGCACGTTCCTGATGCCGTCCTCGACCAGCCGGACGACGGGCGGCACGGCGTAGATGACCGAGGCGAAGATCGCGGTGAACCGGGTGGTGCCGAACAGGGCCAGCGCCGGCAGCAGGTAGACGAACGCGGGCATGGTCTGCGCCGCGTCCAGCAGCGGGCGCTGCACGGCGGAGAACCGCGCCGAGCGGGCCGCGGCGACGCCCAGCAGCACGCCGATGGCCAGGGTCGCGGCCACCGCGACGGCGACCGTGGTCAGCGTCCGCATGGAGTGCTCCCACGTGCCGAGCAGCGCGATGGCCAGCAGGCAGGCCAGCGCCGTCAGCGCCGGCCGCATCCCGCTCACCCGCCAGGCGACCACCAGCACCGCCGCGGCGACCAGCCACCACGGCGCGGTGGTGAACAGCGTCTCCAGCGGGTTGAGCAGGTAGATCGTGGTGGTGTCCTTGACGAACGTGGTGACGGTGTACCAGTTCGTCTCGGCCCAGAGCACGGCCTCGTTGATCGGCCGGGTGACGTTGACCGTGAGGTCCTCCGGCCACTCGCGCGGCAGGAACGCCGCGGTGACCAGCCCGGCGAGCGCCAGCGCCGCGGCGGCCGCCAGGTTGACGCGGCCGATGCGGCTGTGCGGATCGCGCCGGGCCACCGCGACCATCATCCGGTCCAGGACCACGGCCATGATCACGATCGCGATGCCCGCCGGGAGCATGATGCCGACCTGCGCCCTGGACAGGCCCCGGATGATGTCGGAGCCGAGGCCGGGGGCGGAGATCAGGTTGGCGATGACGACCATGGACAGCGCCATCATGATGGTCTGGTTGACCGCCAGCGCCATCGTGGAGCGCGCCAACGGCAGATAGACCTTGAACAGCGTCTGCGCCCTGGTGGCGCCCAGGGAGGCGGACGCCTCGACCGCGGTGGGGGAGACCTGCTCGATGGCCAGCGCGGTGATGCGGATCGCGGGCGGGATCGAGTAGATCATCGTGGCGATCACGCCGGCCGGGGCGCCGATGTGGAAGAACAGCGCGAGCGGCGCCAGATAGGCGAACGTCGGCATGATCTGCATGACGTCCAGCACCGGGGTGACGGCCTTGCGCACCCGCCCCGACATCCCCACCCAGATGCCCAGCGGCACGCCGATCGCCAGCGACAGCAGCACCGCCGCCGAGACCAGCGCGAGCGTCTCGACGCTCGACTCCCAGAGCCCGAACACGCCGAACGAGCAGAATCCGGCCACGGCCAGCAGCGCGACGCGCCAGCCGGCCGCGAGCCAGGCGAGCCCGCCCATGACCCCGATCAGCCCCGGCCACCCCATCGCGACCAGCACGGACTGGAAGAAGGTGTAGAGCGCGCCGACGAACAGGCGGATGTAGTTGAGGAAGTAGAGGAAGATCGGGTTGTCGTTGCGGTGGTCGTCGATCCACTCGCGTAACTCGGTGACCGCGGCGAACGGCGCCGCCTCGCTGTTGTGCGGCAGCGTGCCGGTGCCGCGGAAGGCGAGGTACGCGAGCGCGAACAGGGCGGCGATCCCCGCCGGGGCCACCCATCGCGGCAGCCCCAACCTGGAGGCCGCGGGGGTGACCGTCGTGCTGCTCATGCGCCGGCCCGTGCGGTCGCCGGGGTGTCCTGGCCGGAGAGGAAGGCGAGGATGTCCACCCGGTCGACCACTCCGGCCAGCTCCTCGCCGTCCATCACCCGGATCGGCCTGGAGGAGGCCGAGGCGGCGCCGACGGCTTCTCTGATCACCGTGTCGGCGGGCAGCTCGGGCCCGTCCAGCGGCTCGCCCTCCTCGGGCGGCCGGGCGATCCAGCGCAGCGTCAGCACGTGGCTCCTGGGCACGTCCCTGACGAAGTCGGCCACGTAGTCGTCGGCGGGCGCGCCCACCAGCTGCTCGGGGGTGCCGAGCTGGACGATCCTGCCGTCGCGCATGATCGCGATGCGCTCGCCCAGCTTGAGCGCCTCGGACAGGTCGTGGGTGATGAACACCATCGTCTTGCCGACCTCGCGGTGCAGGCGGATGACCTCGGCCTGCATGTCGCGCCGGATCAGCGGGTCGAGCGCGCTGAACGGCTCGTCGAAGAGCATCACCTGCGGGTCCACCGCGAGCGCGCGGGCCAGCCCGACGCGCTGCTGCATGCCCCCGGAGAGCTGGTCGGGGTAGGAGTCGGCGTGGCCTTCCAGGCCCACCAGCGACAGGATCTCCCTGGCCCGCTCGTGCCGGGCGGCCCTGGCCGCGCCCTGGATCTCCAGCCCGTACGCGACGTTGTCGATCACTCTGCGGTGCGGCAGCAGGCCGAAGTGCTGGAAGACCATGCTGACCTGGTGCCGGCGCAGGTCGCGGAGCTGGGCGGGGGAGGCGGCGGTCACGTCGGCGCCGCCGATCGTCACGCGGCCCGCGGTGGGTTCGATGAGGCGGGTGAGGCACCGTACGAGGGTGGACTTGCCGCTCCCGGACAGGCCCATGACGACGAAGACCTCGCCGGGGCGGACCTCGAAGCCGACATCCCTGACGGCGGCGGTGCAGCCGGTCTTCTCCCGGAGTACGGCGGGGTCCAGATGCTTGTCCTCGCTCGCCAGCACTCTCTCGGACTTGGGGCCGAAAATCTTCCAGAGCCCTTCGACCGCGATGGCCGCGTTGTCAGGGGACACCCGCACTCCTCGCCTTCTTGCCTAGGGGGCACAAGATATGGGTAGCGCAAAGCAAAACTCAACGATGTGACCGTTAGGAGACCTGTGTGCATCTGCGGTGTTACGTCCTTGGACCGTGCCAACCTCGCATCGGCGGACATAGCCGGGCGTAATGCAATATTTCTCGCCTTATGGTCTTCATAAGTGGAGCTCCAGGTTCTATGCTCATGCGTCACACTGCTTGACTTATGTCGCGTTATGGTCTCTTGGCTGGCCTAGCGCGGGTGTGTTCCAATTACCCGAGCTTGCATGGATTTCCCACAGGTCACACGAGACCTTGCATATACGCCGATCCAGGGCGAGAGGTTGCGTTCGGTGAGTACAGAGTTAGCAGAGCGGCCGCCGGAGGAAGGCAGGTGGCGGCTGCGCAACTGGCGCGTCCGCGCCCGGCTCGTCGCTCTGATCCTGGTGCCGACAGCCGCCGCCGTCCTGCTGGGCGGGGTCCAGGTGGTGGCCTCCACCGGAGCGGCCGAGGACTACGCCCGCATCAACCAGCTCGCCAGGCTCAGCGAGCAGGTCGGCGGTCTCACCCATGAGCTCTCCGGGGAACGCGCCAGGCTCTCCTGGTACATCGCCCGCAACCGGCCCCAGGCCCAGCTTCCCGACGTACGCGCCCAGATCGGCAGGACCGACGCCGCCATCCGCGAGGTCCGCCAGACCGCGAACGGGCTGGTCGGCGAGGTCACCGGCCGCACCGCCGACCAGATCGAGAACATGCTCAACCGGTTCGACGACCTGGCCGGGCTGCGCGACCAGGCCATCGAGGCCGACCTGCTCCCCACCGCCGCCGTCGAGCTCTACACCACGGTCGTCAACGACCTGCTCTCCATCCACAACGAGCTGATCAGCGGCAGCCAGGACGACGAACTGTTCCGTCAGGCCCGCATGCTCGACGCGCTGGCCCGTGCCAAGGAGAGCGTCTCCCTCCAGCAGGCCCTGCTCACCACCGCCCTGGTGGACGGCGCCTTCGCCCAGGAGCAGCTCAAGACCTTCCTCGGCGAGCTGTCGCGCGAGGAGAACCAGCGCGAGGCCTTCGCCGAGGAGGCCACCGCCGAGGAACGGCGCTTCTTCGACGAGACCGTCAACGGCCGCTCCGCCGACGACATGGTGTTCCTGCGCGAGCTCGTGCTCATCCGGGCCACCGCGGGCCAGACGCTGCGCGGGCTCAACCTCGCCGAGCGCGACGACGCCGGCCAGTGGTTCCAGGCGTCCACCACCGTCGTCGACGCCCTGCGCACGGTCGAGCAGCGCCAGGCCGCCGGCATCCTCACCCGCAGCGAGTCGCTCAGCTCCGCCGAGCAGCAGCGCGCGTACGTGATCGCGGGCGCGGTCATCGCCCTGCTCATCGCGGTCCTGGCGATCACCACCGGGGTGGCCCGCTCGCTGGTCCGCCCGCTGCGCCGGCTGCGCGCCGAGGCCCTGGAGATCGCCGGCCGGCGGCTGCCCGACTTCGTCCAGCACCTGCGCGAGTCCCGCGACGGCGCGGTCCACGCCGAGGTGCCGCCCATCGGGATCTTCTCCCGCGACGAGGTCGGCGAGGTCGCCCGCGCCTTCGACGAGGTCCACCGGGAGGCCGTCCGGCTGGCCGGCGACGAGGCCAGACTGCGCGCCAACGTCAACGCGATGTTCGTCAACCTGTCGCGGCGCAGCCAGACGCTGGTCGAGCGGCAGCTCACCCTCATCGAGCGGCTGGAGCGCGGCGAGCGCGACGACGACCGGCTGGCCGACCTGTTCAAGCTCGACCACCTGGCCACCCGCATGCGCCGCAACTCCGAGAACCTGCTGGTCCTGGCCGGCCAGGAGGCGGCACGCAAGTGGAGCCAGCCGGTCGAGCTGATGGACGTGGTCCGCGCGGCGCTGGGCGAGGTCGAGAGCTACGACCGCGTCGGCATCCAGGTCCAGTCGGACGCGGCCATCGCCGGGCAGGCCGTCAACGACGTCGTGCACCTGCTGGCCGAGCTGATCGAGAACGCCGTGTCGTTCTCCTCGCGGGACACCAAGGTCGTCATCTCCAGCAACCGCATCGACGGCGGCGGGCTCATGGTGGCCGTCACCGACCAGGGCATCGGGATGAGCCCGGAGGAGCTCGCCGAGGCCAACTGGCGCCTGGCCAACCCGCCGGTCGTGGACGTGTCGGTGTCGCGCCGGATGGGCCTGTTCGTGGTCGGCCGGCTGGCGCTGCGGCACAGCATCAAGGTGCAGCTGCGCCGCCAGGACGTGGGCGGGCTCACCGCCATGGTCCTGCTCCCCGAGATGCTGCTCACGCCCGTCCCCGGCGCCGCGGCCACCGGGACGCCGTTCCCGCAGGGCGCCTCCGCCCAGGACCCGCCGTCGTTCGCGCACGTGCCGATGCAGGCCAGCACCGCGCACCCGGGCATCGGCCACCCGTCCATGCCGGGCGCCGCGCACCCGTCGATGGACTCGGTCTCCGAGTCGTCGTGGTTCAGCTCGTCGTCCCAGTCGGGCGACGTCCCACGCGACCTCGCCGGCGCCGGGCCGCGCGGGTTCCTGTCGGACGACGGGTTCGGCGCCGCGCCGGCCGGCTTCCCCCCGGACGGCTCCTTCGTCGGCCCGCCGCGCGCTCCCCAGCAGGACGGCGGCTTCGTCACGGAGCTGCCGCGCCGCCTCCCGCCCGACAACGGGGTGACCGGTGGCGGCCTGCCGCGCCGCCTGCCGGCGGAGGACGCCCCGCCGCGGGACGACTACCTGCCGATCTACTCCTCGATGGAGTCGAGCCCGGAGGTGTCGAGCTGGTTCACCAAGCCCGCCTTCCACGACCGGCCGGACGCCCGGCCCGAGCCGGACCCCGCCTGGTCGTCCGGCGACTCCTGGTCGGCGCAGGGTGACACCGCCGCGATCCCCAAGGTGGACCTCTCCACCCCGCCGCCCACCCCGCCGCCCGCCCCGCCGCCCGTCCCGTCCCCGGGCCCGCCTCAGGGCGGCCGCTGGTCCTCGCCCGCCGACCAGGGCTGGCAGGCCGCCGGCGCGGCACGCGAACCGGCGCTCGGCGGCCTGACCAGCTCCGGGCTGCCCAAACGGACGCCCAAGGCCAACCTCGTACCGGGCGCCGCCGCGCCGGCCCCGCCCCCGGTGCCCGCGCCTCCGGTGTCCCCCGACCGACTCCGCAACAGGCTCTCCAGTTACCAGCAGGGCGTGCGCAAGGGGCGCGCCGAGCTCGACGAGGAGGACCGATGAAGGATCTGAGCCAGGCGGCCAGGGACGTCAACTGGCTGGTGTCCAACTTCGTGGAGGAGGTGCCCGGCGCCGCGCACGCGGTGGTCGTCTCGGCCGACGGGCTGCCGATGGCCTTCTCCCGCGGCTTCCCGAAGGACCGGGCCGACCAGCTGTCGGCCATCGCCGCCGGGCTGGTCAGCCTGACCCAGGGCTCGGCACGGGTCTTCGAGGGCGGCGACGTCGTGCAGACGTTGGTGGAGATGGAACGCGGCCTGCTCCTGGTGATGTCGATCAGCGACGGATCCTGCCTGGCGGTGCTGGCCGCGCCCGATTGCGACATGGGCCTGGTGGCCTACCAGATGACGGTCCTGGTCGAACGTGCGGGACAGGTGCTCACGCCGGACGTGCGCGCGGAACTGTCGTCAGCGCGGCCGTGGTGATGGGAGTAGACGGTGGCATCGTGGCATGGCGGGGAGCCGGAGCCCGAGCGCAGCTCGTTGGTCAGGATGTACGCCGTCACGGGCGGCCGTACGCGCAGCACGCTCGCGATGGAGGCGCTCGTCTCGTCGGCGACGTCCATCCAGCTCGGCCACACCTACACACGTGAGTACCGGCAGATCAGCGACCTGTGCCGGCAGGTGAGGTCGGTCGCGGAGATCTCCGCGCTGCTGGCCATGCCGCTGGGCGTGGCCCGGGTGCTGGTCGCCGACATGGAGGCGGAAGGGCTGGTCAGGGTGTACCAGCCGCAGTTGGACGCAGGCAAGCCGGACAGGAGCCTGCTCGAAAGGGTGCTCAGTGGACTTCGCAGGCTCTAGCCCCGGGCTCACCTCGACGAAGATCGTCGTGGCGGGCGGGTTCGGCGTGGGCAAGACGACGTTCGTGGGGGCGGTGTCCGAGATCATGCCGCTGACCACGGAAGCGGTGATGACGGACGCGTCGGCCGGGGTGGACGACGTGTCGCTCACCCCGAACAAGACGACCACGACCGTGGCCATGGACTTCGGCCGCGTGTCGCTGGACCGCGACCTGATCCTCTACCTGTTCGGCACCCCGGGCCAGCACCGGTTCTGGTTCATGTGGGACGACCTGGTGCGCGGCGCGATCGGGGCCGTGGTGCTGGTCGACACGCGCCGGCTGGCCGACAGCTTCCCCGCGATCGACTACTTCGAAGAGGCCCAGCTTCCGTTCATCGTGGGCATCAACGGCTGGGACGGCCAGTACCCGCACGGCGACAACGAGGTCCGCGACGCGCTCACCCTCGCGCCGCACATCCCGCTCATCAGGCTGGACGCCCGCTCCAAGGACTCGGTCAAGGGCGCTCTGATCCACCTGGTCGAGCACGCCTTGTCGGTCCGGATGGCCGTGCCAGGCTGGAACGGCTAGCGAAGCGGATAGGCTGAGAGCAGACCCACATTCGCTTCGAGGACTGGCCAACCACGTGTTCGAGACGCTTTCCGACCGGCTGACATCGGTCTTCTCCTCCCTCCGATCCAAGGGTCGGCTGTCCGACGCCGACATCGACGCGACCACCCGCGAGATCCGCATCGCGCTGCTCGAGGCCGATGTCGCGCTCCCGGTGGTCAAGGCGTTCGTCGCCCGGGTCAAGGAACGCGCACGCGGGGCGGAGGTCTCGCAGGCGCTCAACCCGGCGCAGCAAGTCGTCAAGATCGTCAACGACGAGCTGATCGAGATCCTCGGCGGCGAGACGCGCAGACTCCGCTACGCCAAGACGCCGCCCACGGTGATCATGCTCGCCGGCCTCCAGGGTTCCGGCAAGACCACGCTGGCGGGCAAGCTCGCCACGTGGCTGCGCGAGCAGGGCCACGTGCCGCTGCTGGTCGCCGCCGACCTCCAGCGCCCCAACGCGGTGCAGCAGCTGCAGGTGATGGGCGAGCGCGCGCGGGTCGCCGTGTACGCCCCCGAGCCCGGCAACGGCGTCGGCGACCCGATCGACGTCGCCCGCCGCTCGATCGACGAGGCCAGGCGCCAGCAGCACGACATCGTCATCATCGACACCGCCGGTCGTCTCGGCATCGACCAGGAGATGATGCGGCAGGCCGCCGACATCCGCGACGCGGTCACCCCCGACGAGATCCTGTTCGTGGTCGACGCCATGATCGGCCAGGACGCCGTGACCACGGCCCAGGCGTTCATGGACGGCGTCGGCTTCGACGGCGTGGTGCTCACCAAGCTCGACGGCGACGCCCGCGGCGGCGCGGCCCTGTCGGTGCGTCACATCACCGGCCGCCCGATCATGTTCGCCTCCACCGGCGAGAAGATCGAGGACTTCGACGCCTTCCACCCCGACCGGATGGCCTCGCGGATCCTCGACATGGGCGACATTCTCACCCTGATCGAGCAGGCCCAGAAGACGTTCGACGAGGAGCAGGCCGCCAAGATGGCGGGCAAGCTCACCTCGGGCGAGAACTTCACGCTCGAGGACTTCCTCGAGCAGATGATGATGGTCCAGAAGATGGGGCCGATCAAGAACCTGCTCGGCATGATGCCCGGCATGGGGCAGATGCGCGACCAGATCAACTCGATCGACGACCGCGACCTCGACCGCATCGCCGCCATCATCCGCTCCATGACCCCGGCCGAGCGCCAGGACCCGAAGATCCTCAACGGTTCCCGGCGGGCCCGCATCGCCAACGGCTCCGGCACGACCGTCAGCGCCGTCAGCAACCTCGTCACCCGCTTCTTCGAGGCCCAGAAGATGATGAAGCGGATGGCCGGCGGCATGGGCATCCCCGGCATGCCGGGCGGCAAGGGCAAGGGAGCCAAGGCGGCGAAGAAGGCCAAGAAGGGGCGGCGCGTGAGCGGCGACCCGCGCAAGGCCGCGCTGGGCAAGGCCACCCCGGCCGAGCAGCCCGCCGAGCCCAAGAAGGGCGGCGCGCTGGGCAACCTCGGAGGGCTCGGCGGCAAGCTGCCCCCCGGGGTCGAGCTGCCCCCCGGCTTCGACCCGTCGAAGCTGCGGCTGCCCGGCCAGAAGTAATCTTCGCGCCGGTGGGCGTGTGGGTCCCGGGCACTGCCTGGTGTCTGGCACAATGACATGTTGGAACACCGTGACCAGGCGGGTGCCCTCTCACCTCCCGCAGGCCGCGTTTGTCCCTTGAGCGGTCTCGCATCGTGCCCCACTCGGTGCGGAGTCCGCTCGCTCGTGCTCTGTGAACGCAGGAGAGACCACACCCGTGGCAGTCAAGATCAAGCTCAAGCGGCTCGGTATGATCCGCAACGCTCAGTACCGCATCGTCGTCGCCGACAGCCGCACCAAGCGTGACGGCCGGGCGATCGAGGAGATCGGGCTTTACCACCCGAAGGAAAACCCTTCGCGCATCGAGGTCAACGGTGAGCGTGCGGCCTACTGGCTGGGTGTCGGCGCGCAGCCGACCGAGCCGGTGCTCAAGCTGCTCAAGCTCACCGGCGACTGGCAGAAGTTCAAGGGCGAGCCCGCCCCGGCGCCGCTGAAGGTCGCCGAGCCGGCCGCCGACCGGCACGCCGTCTACGAGGCCGCGGCCAAGGAGGCCCTGGCCGGTGGCGACACCGGCACGACCGCCACCACGCCGCGGAAGTCCAAGAAGAAGGACGAGGCCGAGGCCGTCGCCGAGACCCCGTCCGAGGGCGAGGGCTGACGTGCTCGAGGAGGCCCTCGAGCACCTCGTGAAGGGCATCGTCGAACATCCCGACGATGTCCGGGTCCGCGCACGCCGCATCCGCAGCGGGCGCGTCCTGGAGGTCCGGGTGCACCCTGACGACCTGGGCAAGGTCATCGGCCGCGGCGGGCGCACCGCCAAGGCTCTGCGCACGGTCGTCAACGCCCTGGCCGACGGGAAGTACGTCCGGGTCGACCTGCTCGACCTGCACGAAGCAGTCCGTTAGCGTCAGGATTCGCGCGCCCTCATCGGTCAACGCCGGTGGGGGCGCTCGTGGTTTCGGAGAGGAAAGGTCCACGTGCAGTTGGTCGTCGGCCGGATCGGCCGCCCCCACGGAGTGCGCGGTGAGGTCACCGTGGAGGTGCGCACCGACGATCCAGGGCTGCGCTTCGCCGTGGGCAACGCCCTGGCCACCGACCCGCCGGGGCGCGGGCCGCTGGTGGTCGAGGGCGGCCGCTGGCACAAGGGTGTCCTGCTGCTGTCCCTGGCCGGCGTCACCGACCGCGGCCAGGCCGAGGAGCTGCGCGGCACCATGCTCGTCATCGACTCGTCCGAGATCGAGCCGTCCGACGACCCCGACGAGTTCCACGACCACCAGCTCATCGGGCTCACGGTGGAGACCGTCGGCGGCGAGACGGTCGGCGAGGTGGGCGACGTGCTCCACCACGGCCAGGACCTGCTCGTCGTGCGGCGCGGAGGCGGCCACGATGACGTCCTCGTCCCGTTCGTGAAGGCGCTGGTCCCCGTCGTGGACCTGGAGGGCGGCAAGCTCGTCGTCGACCCGCCGGAAGGGCTGCTGTGAGGCTCGACATCATCTCGATCTTCCCCGAGTACTTCGCGCCGCTCGACGTCTCGCTGATCGGCAAGGCGCGCCGGCGCGGCACCCTCGACGTGCGCGTCCACCAGCTCCGCGACTGGGCCCACGACGTGCACAGGACCGTCGACGACACGCCGTACGGCGGCGGCCCCGGCATGGTGATGAAGCCGGAGGTGTGGGGCGAGGCCATCGACGACGTGATCGGCGACGGCGCCCCCCGGATGATCGTCCCGACGCCCAGCGGCCGGCCCTTCACCCAAGAGCTCGCCCAGGAGCTCGCCCAGGAGGAGTGGCTGCTGTTCGCGTGCGGCCGCTACGAGGGCATCGACTCGCGGGTGATGGCCGATTACGGCGCGCGGCTGCGCGTCGACGAGGTCAGCATCGGCGACTACGTGCTGGCCGGCGGCGAGGTCGCGGTCCTGGTGATGGCGGAAGCCGTCGGCCGGCTGCTGCCCGGCGTGCTGGGCAACTCCTGCTCCGCCGTCGACGACTCCTTCGCGCCCGGGGCCATGCGCAACCTGCTCGAAGGCCCGGTCTACACCAAGCCGCCCGTCTGGCGCGGGCACGAGGTGCCGGACGTGCTGCTGTCCGGCCACCACGGCAAGGTCGCCCGGTGGCGCCGTGACCAGGCGTTGCGCCGTACCGTCGCGAACCGCCCCGAGCTGGTCGCGGCGATCGACCCCGAGTCGCTCGACAAGCACGACCGGCGGCTCCTCGACGAGCTGGCGTTTCGCGTCCCTCCGCAAGATGTGGCAAACTGAAGCGTCGCCAACTGTCATGCGGTTGGTCCAGCATGCCCGGGAGAGCCTCCCGGGTTCACCGAATCAGCAGGCGCGTCCGCCAAGAGCTCAGGCCGGGTGGACCTCCGCGTGCTCGCGAGACTTGAGGAAGCATCTCACATGCACACGAAGATCCAGGAGCTCGAGAAGGCCAACCTCCGCAGCGACGTGCCGGCGTTCCGCCCCGGTGACACGCTCGAGGTTCACGTACGCGTCGTCGAGGGCAACCGGTCCCGCGTCCAGGTCTTCAAGGGGTTCGTCCTGCGCCGCCAGGGCAGCGGCGCCCGCGAGACCTTCACCGTCCGCAAGGTCAGCTACGGCGTCGGCGTCGAGCGCACCTTCCCGGTGCACAGCCCGGTGATCGAGAAGATCGTCGTGGCCACCCGGGGCGACGTCCGCCGCGCCAAGCTCTACTACATGCGCGACCTGCGCGGCAAGGCGGCCCGCATCCGCGAGAAGCGCGAGACGCCCGTCAAGTAAGCCGGGCGTGACCGAACGGCCTGCCCTGCCGGGCGGGCCGTTCCGTCTTTGCGGGGGCCTTTCCTTTATGTGGAGCGACTCGTGCCCGATGTAACGTCGGTCCAGGCTTGTCGAGCCGACACATCATCTAGGCTCATCATCGATGACTAGCGAGAGCCAGGAGCACGGCGCGGCGCGCCGCCCTGTCGAGGACGAGGTGGACGTGGTCGCCGAAGAGACTCACCAGCCGGCCCGGGACGAGAAACCCGAGCAGGACGAGCAAGACGGCAAGACCGAGAAGAAGGGCTCCTTCTGGAAGGAGCTCCCCGTCCTGGTCGTCGTCGCGCTGGCGCTCGCCCTGATCATCAAGACCTTCGTGATCCAGGCGTTCTACATCCCCTCGGAGTCGATGGAGAACACCCTGCTCACCAACGACAGGGTCCTGGTCAACAAGCTCGTCTACCACACCCGCGACATCGAGCGCGGCGACGTGGTGGTCTTCTCCGGCGTCAACTCCTGGGACGGCGAGTTCGAGCTGGAGGAGCCTGGCAACCCGGTCGAGGGCTTCTTCCGGTGGGTCGGCACCGCGTTCGGCATCGTCCCTGGCGAGAAGGACTACATCAAGCGCGTCATCGGCATCGGCGGCGACCACGTCGAGTGCTGTGACAAGCAGCACCGCATCACCGTCAACGGCGTGCCGCTCGACGAGTCGTCCTACCTCTATCCGGGCAACCTGCCGTCCCGTGAGAAGTTCGCGGCCGACGTGCCGCCCGGCCACCTGTGGGTGATGGGCGACCACCGGCAGGTCTCGATGGACTCGCGCTCCCACACCGGCGACCCCGGCGGCGGCGCCATCCCGGAGAGCCAGGTCATCGGGCGGGCGTTCGTCATCGTCTGGCCGTTCTCCCGGGCCGCCACCATCCCCATTCCCGAAACGTTCGCACAGCCCGCGCTCCAGGCGCTCAGCGGGGCGACCCCGCTGGTCTCCGGGTTCGCGCTGGCCGTCCCCCTGGTTCTGGTCCGTCGGCGCTGGCTGCGGAGGAAGCGCTGATGGCCGCCACTGATAAGGCGGAGTCGTTGGAGAAGAAGAAAAAGGGTGGCTTCCGCGAGACCATCCTCCTGCTGATCACGGGCATCGGCATCGCCCTGCTGCTGCAGGCCTTCGTGGTCGGATCGTTCTACATCCCCTCGGAGTCGATGGAGAACACCCTGCAGATCAACGACAGGGTGTTCGTCAACAAGCTCGCCGGGCCGCCCGGCCGCGGCGACATCGTGGTGTTCAAGGGCTGGAACGGCGAAGACACGATCAAGCGGGTCATCGGCGTCGGCGGTGACCAGGTCAAGTGCTGCGACTCCAAGCGCCGCATCACCATCAACGGCAAGCCGCTCGAGGAGTCGTCCTACCTCTACCCCGACGACTACCCCTCGGGTGACAAGTTCGACGTGAAGGTGCCCCCGGGCAAGCTCTGGCTGATGGGCGACCACCGCAGCGCCTCCGCCGACGCGCGCAGCCACATGGAGGAGCCCGGCGGCGGGTTCATCGCGGTCGAGGACGTCATCGGCACGGCCGTGGTCCGCTACTGGCCGCTCGGCCGCGGCACGATCTTCACCAAGCCCGACAGCTTCGCACAAGTCGAGTAGTCGCGGTTTGCGCCGGATGGGGCGTACGCTTCGTGTGTCATGACAGTAGCGTTCCGCCCTCGACCGAGCGTGGTCCGGCGTGACTCCGGACTCTACGCCTATGAGCGGGCGCTGGCCCGCCGCGGCCTCACCCCCATCGCCGGAGTGGACGAGGCCGGCCGTGGCGCGTGCGCCGGCCCGCTGGTCGTCGCCGCCGTCATCCTGCGCAAACCGATCGCCGGGCTGGGCGACTCCAAGCTGCTCACGCCCGCCGTGCGGGAGCGGCTGCACGACCAGATCATGGCCACCGCGCACGTCGGCGTCGTCGTCATCCCACCAGAGGTCATCGACGCCAGGGGGCTGCACAAGTGCAACGTGGCGGGAATGCGGCGGGCGGTCGCGCAGTTGACCTGTGATCCGGGATACGTCCTCACCGACGGATTCCCGGTGCCGGGTCTGCCGGCGCCGTCGCTGGCGGTCTGGAAGGGGGACCAGGTGGCCGCCTGCGTGGCGGCCGCGTCGATCGTGGCGAAGGTGACGAGGGACCGGATGATGACGGCGCTCGACGAGAGCTACCCGCAGTACGGCTTCGCCGAGCACAAGGGGTACGTCACACCACAGCACCGCCTCGCACTCGAAACGCACGGCCCGTGCCCGCACCACCGTTACTCCTTCGTCACGGTGGCCAGGGGGATGGGCGAGAATGAAATGGGGGCCGGGGTTGCCTGATCAGGCACGCCGGGGGACCGGTACGACAGGAGGACCGCGATGAGCGCAGAGGATCTCGAAAAGTACGAGACCGAGATGGAGCTGCAGCTTTACCGCGAATACCGCGATGTCGTCGGCTTGTTCACCTACGTGGTGGAAACGGAGCGGCGGTTCTACCTGACGAACACGGTCGACCTGGACGTACGCACGGCGGAGAACGGAGACGTGTTCTTCGACGTCAAGATGCAGGACGCGTGGGTGTGGGACATGTACCGGCCCGCGCGGTTCGTGAAGAACGTCCGTGTGGTGACGTTCAAGGACGTCAACGTCGAGGAACTCGCCAAGGCCGACCTGGAGATGCCCAAGGAGGGGTTCTCGGGGTGATGGCGTGACAGGGTGAGGGGGAGGGGCGCGAGCTGATCGCGCCCCTTTCGTTTGCCGATCGTCTGTCCGTGCGGCAACCGTCAGCCCCCTGGCCCTCCGGCCTCGGTCTCCGCATCTCTCGCCGACTGCGCCTCGTGGGCCTCCTACACCACCGCCCGCACCGACCTGCACCACCTCCACTCTCTGCACCACCTCCACTTCCTCGCCCCCTTCACCCTGGTATGGGCCCGCTGGATCTGGTGGGCCGGTGAGACCGACGGATTGGGCGGCGGGAACGTTGGCTGTGGACCAGGAACTGTCGTCGGCGGGTGCGGTCCGGTCGGCCGTCGGCGGGCCTTTCTTGGAGGCCGTTCGGCGGTCGGCGGGCTTGTTGTCCACAGGAGCCCGCCAACTGATCCAGGTTGTCCCCAGAACCACGCTCGGGCCCTAGCCCCACACCCCTCGTAAGCCAAGGTCAGTGCCCGGAGGTGGCACATGGCCGCGAAGAACGAACTCGGCAGACACGGCGAGCAACTCGCCGCTGACTACCTACGCGCCGAGGGCATGACCATCATCGAGCGCAACTGGCGCTGCCGCCACGGTGAGATCGACATTCTCGCCGAGGACGGCTCCACCCTGGTGGTGGTCGAGGTCAAGACCCGCTCGGGCGCATCACACGGCACGGCGCTGGAGTCCGTGCGCCCGGCCAAGCTGGCCCGCCTGCGTGCCCTGGCGGCCAAGTGGTTGTCCGCCCAGGCAGGCACGTACGCCACGGTCAGGATCGACGTGATCGCCCTGGAGCGCTTCGCGGGCGACTACTCACTGCGTCACGTACGGGGGGCGTCCTAGATGGCAGTCGCCCGCACCCGCAGCGTCGCCCTGGTCGGCGTCACCGGCAGCTCGGTGGAGGTGGAGGCCGACGTCGGCAACGGCCTTGCCGGCATCCACCTCATCGGGCTGCCCGACACGGCGCTGAGCGAGGCCAGAGAGCGTGTCCGCTCGGCAGTGGTCAACAGCCACTTCCCATGGCCCGACGCCCGCATCACGGTCAGCCTCTTCCCCGCCAGCGTCCCCAAGCGCGGCAGCCAGTTCGACTTGTCCATCGCGATGGCGATCCTGGGCGCCGCGGGCGTGGTCCCGGCGGCTCAGATCGCTGCCCCGTTCTTCCTCGGCGAGCTCGGCCTCGACGGACGGCTGCGTCCGGTGCGCGGCGTGCTCCCGTCCGTGCTGAGCGCGGCCAAGCAGGGCGACGACATCACGGTCGTCGTCCCGGCGGCCAACGCCGCCGAGGCCGCCCTGGTGCCCGGCGTCCGGGTGGTTCCGGCACCCGACCTGCGCCGCCTTGTCGAATGGCTCCGCGCTGGCGCCTTCCCGACGTACTCACCCGAAGAGTTCGAGCCCGCCCGGTTCCCCCGACCTGCAGCGGCCGGCTCCCCATCATCGCCGGACCGAGTCGACCAGCACGGCCGCCCGCGGTGGCCGTCCGACGAACGCGGCCAACAGACACGACCGCCCGGCGAACACGGCCAACAGACACGACCGCCTGGCGAACGCGGCCACCCGACACGGCTGCCCAGCGACCGCGGCCACCCCGCACGACCGTCCGGGGAACGTGATCACCCGGCACGACCGTCCGAGGACCGCGGCCACTCGTCGGGGGAGCATCCGGTATCACCGGAGGGATCCGGGCAGCGCGGCAACTCCACCACTCACGACCGGCCCAGGACACCCATCCTGGGCGCCCACCCCCTGTCGCCAACCCCTCAGCCCCACGCCGACCTGTCCGACGTCGTCGGCCAGCCGATGGCCAGGCGGGCTCTGGAGGTCTGCGCCGCGGGCAACCACAACCTCTGGATGCTCGGCCCGCCCGGCACCGGCAAGACCCTCCTGGCCGAGCGCCTGCCCACCCTGCTCCCCGACCTGGAGCTCGATCACGCCCTGGAAGTCACGGCCATCCACTCCGTCGCCGGAGCGCTCCCGCCCGACAGCCCCATGGTCTTCCGGCCGCCGTTCATCAGCCCCCACCACACTGCCACGACGCCGGCCATCGTCGGCGGTGGCAGCTCGGTGGTCCGTCCCGGGGCGGTCTCGCTGGCCCACAGGGGCATCCTCTTCCTGGACGAGGCGCCGGAGTTCCAGTCCCACGTGCTCGACTCGCTGCGCCAGCCTTTGGAGTCCGGGCAGGTGACCGTGTCCCGCTCGATCGGCTCGGTCACCTTCCCCGCCCGCTTCATCCTCGTCCTGGCGGCCAACCCCTGCCCCTGCGCCCAACCACAGGACAAGAGCGGAGACTGCGCCTGCTCACCCACCACCCGCCGCCGCTACCTGGGCAGGCTCTCCGGCCCGCTGCTCGACCGCATCGACATGAAGGTCACCATGGCCCGCTCATCCCGGCGCGAGCTCATGGCCGACCGCCAGTTCGTCGAGACCAGCAAGACCGTGGCCGAGCGCGTCCTCGCAGCCCGCGCCCGCGCCGCCGAACGCCTCGCCGGCACCCCGTGGCGGACCAACGCCGAGATCCCCTCCGCCGCCCTGCACTCCCGGTTCCGACCGTCCGACGCCGCCATGAAGCCCATGAACAGCTGCCTCGACTCCGGCTCCCTGAGCGCCCGCGGCCTCGACCGCGTGGTCCGAGTCGCCTGGACACTCGCGGACTTGGCAGGCAAATCCCGCCCCGACGAGACCGAAACCTCCGCCGCCCTCGCCCTCTGGCACGGCCTCGACCCATAACGCGCCATCCCCGCCCTCGGACTCCGCTGCACAACAGGTGCCTGTGCTGGATGTGCTCGTACCGGGTGCTATGTGCCTGACACAAGCACCCGGCGCGTAGGTACAGGCGGCGTTCAGTGCAGTGCGCATCCGCGACGTCCGTACTGCGCGTAACCCTGTCTGCGGCCTGCGGGCCTTCGCTGGTCGGCCTCGGATCCGGCCTTGACCTGTGATCTTTTACCGCTCCTGTATGTCCATTTCCGGAGGAATCACATGAACACTCCTGAGCATGAGGCGAGAGCCGCCCTCATGCGAGCTGCAGACGCCGGTGACACCGTCATGGGCGCCCTCGTGTCCCAGCTCGGCGCCGTACGAGCACTCCAGGCCGTACGCGAGCAGACCACGCCACCCGAGTCCGCCACAGACAGCGACCTGGCCCGTCGCCTGCCGAGCTGGCAGGCACGGCTGACCGCCTGCGACCCCGCGGCCGATCTGGAAGCGGGTGAGGAGACAGGTGCCAGGTTCGTCATTCCGGGCGACGCCGAGTGGCCCACTCAGCTGGACGCCCTCGGCACCGGTCGCCCGCTCGGCCTCTGGCTTCACGGTACGGCCGACCTGCGCTTCTCCTGCCTGCGCTCGGTGGCGGTGGTCGGTGCGCGGGCCGCCACCTCCTATGGCGTCCACGTGGCCGCCCAGTTCGGCATCGGGCTGAGCGAGGCCGGGTGGACGGTGGTGTCCGGCGGCGCGTTCGGCGTCGACGGGGCCGCCCACCGGGGAGCGCTGGGCGCAGGAGCCCCGACGGTGGCGGTCCTGGCCTGCGGCGTCGACTACTGCTACCCCGCCGAACACCGATCCCTGTTCGCCCGCATCCGCGACCATGGGGTGCTGGTCAGCGAATGCCCGCCAGGCGTCCGCCCGACCAGGGCCCGCTTTCTCATCAGGAACCGCCTGATCGCCGCCCTGTCCCGAGGCACACTCGTCGTCGAGGCGGCCCTGCGCAGCGGCGCGCTCAACACGGCGGGCCACGCCCTCACACTCGACAGGCACCTCGCCGCCGTCCCCGGCCCCATCACTTCAACCCTCTCCGACGGCTGCCACCGCCTCCTACGCGAGCGCAAAGCCGTCTGCGTCACCACCCCTGAGGAAATGATCGAGCTCGTCGGTGTCATGGGCGACGACCTGGCCCCGGTCCCCCGAGCACCGGCCCTGCCCCGGGACTCCCTGCCGGAGGCGACCAGGCGGGTCCTCGACGCAGTCCCGGCAAGGATCAGCGCAGGCCCCGCCACGATCGCGGTGACCGCCGGCGTGGACTTCAACACCGCTCTCAGCGCCCTCGGCTCACTCGCGGCCGCCGGCTACATCGAACGCACCGCCAACGGCTGGCGTGCCCGCAGACCACCCACCCCGATCTACCCCAAGGCCCTCCCCACCACAGCCTCCGCCTCAGCCGCAGCCCCCATCCCCGCCTCGGCCGCAGTCCCCGTCCCCGCCTCGGCCGCAGTCCCCGTCCCCGCCTCGGCCGCAGTCCCCGTCCCCGCCTCGGCCGCAGTCCCCGTCCCCGCCTCGGCCGCAGCCCTTGCCTCCGCCGCAGGCCTCGTCTCCACTTCCGCCACAAACGTCGGTTCCATCGCTGCTCCGGTCCCTGCTACTGCTCCGGTCTCCGCCACAGCTCCCGCCCCTACCGCAGCCCCCGTCCCTGCGACGGCCCCATGCCCGGAACAGGTCCTACCTCCGGCCCTTGCACGCGATCCCGAGATTTCCCTCTCCGCGTCCGGGGACTTCGCGTCCGGGGACTTCGCGTCCGGGGGCTCCGGGTCTGGGGGCTCCGGGTCTGGGGACTCCGGGTCCGGGGACGCCGGGTCTGAGGGCTCCGGGTCCGGGGACGCCGGGTCTGAGGACTCTGTGCTCACCGCCTCCGGATCTGAGGTCTTGAGGGGAGAGGTCTCAGGGGCCGAGGTCTCGGCGACAGCGGTTTCGGCATCCCGGTCTCCGTTCGTGGCTTCCAAGACTGCGGCTTCGGTCTTCGTTTCTGAGCTGTCTGAGCCTGCAGCTTCGGTCTCCGCCGCTGCGACTTCCGAGCCTCCGGTCTCAGCCACCGAGCCTCAGGTATCAGCCCCCTAGCCTCAGGTATCAGCTCCCTAGCCCTGCTACGGCCCTCAGCCTTGGGCTCGTTTCTGGGGCGGCGGCGACGGCGGAACGTAGAAAGGGCCACTGGCGAGCGAGTGTCAAGAAGCGTGATTCAGCCGCGCACCTGACGAGAGAGCTGTTCACCGGGCCGTGCAGCAGGCGAGTGACCTGTTCGTCTGGCTTGGCGCCCTGACTGACCGCGTTGTGCTGCTGACGGCGTTGTGCTGGCAAGAGAGCCGATCTCTGCTTCGACGTGGGTGGGGCGCTGCGAATCGGCTCATAGGATCATCGGCATGGCGCTGCGACCAGTCCAGGTGAACATCAAGGCTGTTGACCCCTCGGCGGTCGGACGGTTCTGGGCGGAGGCGCTCGGTTGGAGTGCTTACAGCCCAGGGGTGAGTACCTACGTAGGGCCCGCCGGCGGCTTGGTCTGGCCGGACCCCGTCGCCGTCTGCATCGACGTCGTTCCCGTTCCAGAACCCAAGACGGCGACCAAGAATCGGGTGCACCTTGATCTCGCCACCACCTCTGCTGCCCATCAGGCGGAGTTGGTCGCGCGCCTCCGGGCTCTCGGTGCGACGCCCGCTCAGGTGGGTCAGGGGAATGTCCCGTGGATGGTCCTCGCCGATCCCGAGGGCAATGAGTTCTGCGTGCTGGAGCCTCGGGAGGTCTACCGGGACACCGGGCCGATCGCCGCGGTGGTCATCGACTGCGCCGACCCACGGGCCATGGCGCGGTTCTGGGGCGAGGCGATCCACTGGACCCTGCACGAGGTGACCGACGATTATGCGTCGTTGCGCTCTGCCAAGAAGGTCGGCCCGTATCTCGAATTCATTCGCACGCCTGATGTGAAGACCGTGCCGGACCGCATCCATCTCGACCTGCTGCCGCAACCCGGCGACGACACATCAGCGGAGGTAACCAGGGTGCGAGCCCTCGGCGCTGCTGACCTGGACGTCGGCCAGGGCGACGTTCCGTGGACGTGCTTGATCGACCCGGAGGGCCACGAGTTCTGCGTCCTCGCCCTTCCTGACGCTGAGCGTTGACGACGCCTGTGGCATGTGATCTTGCGTCCTCATGACGCCATGACCCCCTGGATGGACAGGGCTGCAGCGTCTCCACTGGATCAGGTGGCTGATGTTTGCGGACTTGGGTGGTGCTGTGTGCCTGCGAGGGGCACGCTGCAGCATCTCGGTCGGTTCGGCGATGAGGTCTTGTCCGCCGGGGGCGGGATCCTAGGCGGTAGCCGGCTCTGTGGGTGACCTTGGTCTGGGAGCGGATGGTGGAGAAGACTGACTCGATGGGGTCGTGGTCCGGGGAAGCCGTAGAACGGCGGCTGTCCGCTCCGGCCGTCGGCCACCTTTGCTACGGCATCAGGGGACGTCGTCTCGTAGACCTTGCGAACCTTCATGCTCGTACGGTCGTCGGTGTACTGATCTGAGCATCGCTCGCCGGCGACGCCGGCGAGATCAATCCAGATGCGGCGCGCAAGCTCGGCCTCATAGCCTCGGCTTCATGAACGACCCTGCATTCGTCCCCGACGACTTCGCCGTTCCCCGGGAACTGGTCACGCCGCAGTTCCGCCTGGAGCCCCTCGGCCCTCAGCACAACGTCTCCGACCACGCTGCCTGGACCGGCAGCATCGAGCACATCCGCGCGACCCCGGGCTATCCGGACGGCAGTTGGCCGCCCGTGGGCGGTATGACCCTGGAGGCGAACCTCGCGGACCTGCAGCGCCATGCGGACGACTTCGCCCGTCGCCGAGGGTTCACCTACACCGTCCTCGACGCGGACGGCGACGAGGTGATCGGTTGCGTCTACATCTATCCCTCCCGGAGCGACGACCACGATGCCGACGTGTCCTCTTGGGTCCGGGCCGACCGAGCCGATCTCGATGTGCCCTTGTACGAGGCCGTCACCGCCTGGCTGTCCGAGCACTGGCCTCTCGGGAAGCTCAACTATTCGGCGCGCTGAGGTGACGTCTTGGAGGTAATGCGTCGGCTTCTTCGGGACGGCTGGCATGCAATGGTGGGTTGCCCCGCATGCACGGCACCACCGGAGTGACTGGTGTTTGAGGCGCCCCCGGCCAGGGGCTGACCGACCGGGGGCTTGAGGCGCTCCTGGGCGGGAGCCTGCATGAGAAGCGGCTTCATGGGGACAAGCGGGTAACCATGGGAGGAAGCTGGTGGGGTGGTAGGCCGGGGAGGGGCTGTGGGCGTCGATGAGGTCATCGGGGAGTTCGAGTCGTACCTGCGCTTCGAACGGGACCTCTCGCCGCATACGGTCCGGGCCTATCTCGGTGATGTGACCGCGTTGCTCGAACACCTCGGCGGCGACCTCAAGGGCCTGGACGTGGTCGCGCTCCGGGGATGGCTGGCCGCGCAACACGACGCGGGCAAGGCTCGGGCCACGTTGGCGCGGCGGACGGCGTGTCTGCGGACGTTCACCGCTTTCTGCCATCGGCGCGGGTGGCTCTCCGATGACCCCGGCCTGCTGCTGGGGACGGCCAAGGCTCCTCGCGCGCTGCCCGCCGTACTCGATCAGGAGCAGGCCCGCCAGGCGCTCGTAACCCCGTCCACCGGTGAACCGAGGGAACTGCGCGACCAGGCCATGCTGGAGGTGCTGTACGCGACGGGGATCCGGGTCAGTGAGCTGTGCGGGCTGGACGTCGACGACGTGGACCGGGATCGCCGGGTCGTTCGGGTGCTCGGCAAGGGGCGCAAGGAGCGGGCGGTGCCCTTCGGCGCTCCGGCGCTGCAGGCCCTGGACAGATGGTGTGTGCATGGCAGGCCTCTGTGGGTGCGCGAGGGGAGCGGGCCCGCGCTGTTCCTGGGGGTACGGGGCGGGAGGATCGACGCGGGCACGGTCAGGCGCGTGGTGCACGCTCGGTTGCGGCAGGTGGAAGGGGCCCCGGACATGGGGCCGCACGGGCTCCGGCACAGCGCGGCCACCCACCTGCTCGAAGGAGGGGCCGACTTGCGAAGCGTGCAGGAACTGCTGGGTCATGCCTCTCTGAGCAGCACCCAGGTCTACACGCACGTCTCGATCGACCGCCTCCGCCGCGCCTACAACCAGGCCCACCCTCGAGCTTGACCAGGAAGATTGTCTCGTCCGCGTCGTCCGCGTCGTCCGCGTCGTCCGCGTCGTCCGCGTCGTCCGCGTCGTCCGCGTCGTCCGCGTCGCCGGGGTTGTCCGTGTCCACGGTGCCCGAGCGCTGCGGGTGGGTTACCTCGTAGAGGCCTGCGCCTGTGGGTGGGCTGCGTCGTGGCTGGATCACCGCCGTGCTACCAGCCTTTCGCGGCCGTCGGGGAGCTCTTCAGGGCGCTTGTTGCCGATCGTTTCTCGCTGGCGGGGGTGATGAGGTCGCGGGGTCATCCTGCGGGATCGGCCTGAGGCGGGGTCAGGTGGGGCGTTGCTTGCGGTGTTGGCCCTTGGTCGGCGGGTGGGGCGTGTGTTTGCCCTGGCGGCGTCGGCGGGTTCTCGTACGGACCAGGTGGAGGAGGGAGCCGAGCAGGAGGAGTGCGGCGAGGAGGGCCAGCAGGGCGTAGGGCTCGGGGAGGGGGCCGGTGGTGGATCGGGCAAGGAAGGTTGGGAGGCGGTGTGGGTCAGGGGGCTCGGTGGGGTGAGCCGGTGAGGTTGCCTGCCCGGGCGTGAACGTGGGTGATCGTTGGCTGGGGGATGGGCGTGCTGCTTGCTGAGGGGGCGTGGCGGCTGGTGGGTCGGATCGCCAGTAGGGCAGGAGGCGGATGCGGAGGCCGGTCAGCAGGAGGAGGGGGTTGAGGTAGGTCGTGCCTTCCCGGAGCCCCCAGTGGAGGCAGGATTCCGGGCAGTGTGGCGGGGCGGTGGCGAGGGTGCCCAGGAGGTCTCCCGTGGACACGAGGTCGCCTCGGCGGACGGCTGGAGTGACCGGCAGGTAGGTGGTGCGTAGGCCGCCGGGGTGGTTGACGGTGACGACGCCCCTGCCTGCTACGGGGGCTGCGAAACCGATCGACCCTGGACCGGCGGAGAGGACGGGGGTGGCCGGTGGCGCGGCGAGGTCGACGCCTCTGTGGCCGGCCAGCCAGGGTGCGGGTGGCGGGGAGAAGCGGCGGATGATCTCGGGGTTACCGCCCAGGGGCCAGCGCCAGAGGGTGTCGGCGGGTGGGGGGCGGTGAGGTTCGGGCAGTGCGCGGAGTTGGAGGGCTGGTCGGGGTGAGGCGGGTCGCGGGGTCGGTGGGAGTCGGGCGTGGTGGGGTGGGGAGGGCGATGTGACCGCATGCGATCTTGCGTTCGCTGGGGTTGTGACCGCGTGTGGGCTTGCGTTCGCTGGGGTGGTGAGCAAGGACAAGGCGCAGGTGAGGCCGAGGACGGCGAGGACGGTGCGGAGAGGCATGCCCGTGAGTGTGCGGTTCGGCGGGTGGGTGCGGTGAGGGCGAACAGGGTTCTGTGGATGAAGGGCGTGCCGGGGCGGCGCGGTTGTGGATGACGAATGGGCGTGCCCGCTGGATGTACTGACCGGAGAGGTTGATCAATCGTGAGAAGGGCGGCTGGTTGCCGCGACCGCCGCAGGGCGGAGACTGAAGGACAGCACACGGTTCCATATCAATGCCGCGAGAGCCCCGGCGGCCGCCACCAGACACATTGACGTCGCGCCGGCGCCGAGGAGGATTCCCCCGAGCGCGTTGCCGAGTGCGATCCCGGCGTACAAAGCCGACGCGTTGGTGCCGATGGTCACCGGCCCGCTCACGGGTGCGGCTGCAAGCAGCCGGTGCTGCTGGGGCGGGGTTTGCATCCAGCTTGCAGTGCCCCAGAGCGCAGCCGCGACGACCGCGACGATCGCAGGCGGGCGGATGGCCAGCGCCGCCAATGACAGAGCCATCAGCACATAGGCGATGGTCAGCGTCCTGTTGGATCCGAGACGGTCGGTCAGGTGTCCGCTCGCCAAAGACCCACACACCGCTCCGATCCCGTACGCGGTGAGGACGCCGACGAGCCAACCGCTTTCCCCCGGGAGGAGCAACGTGGAGACGTAGGCATACGGGACGTAGGCGGCCGCCATCCCCAAGGCGGTGAGGACCAGAATCGCCAAGATTCGGGGCTGCGTCAGCGGTGCAAGCCGTTCGGCGATGCGCTGACGCGCTCCGGCGGGTGGGTTCGGCGCAGTCCTGTGGATCAGAAGCCCTGCGATCCCTGCCAGGACCGCGACCGCGAGAAGAGCCACCCGCCAGTTCGTGACAGTGGCCAAGACGCTGCCGACCGGGACGCCGACGGCTGTAGCGACCGTCAGGCCTGCGATGACCAAGGCCAAAGCCCGTCCGCGGTGCCGCTCACCGACGGTACGGGATGCCAGAACGCCTGCAGCGGGCGTCACCATCGAGGCGGCAAGCGCCGCCAGCACCCGCCCTGCAAGAAACAGCGGGAACACCGTGCTCGCAGCGCACACGACGTTGGCCGCTGCGAGGACTGCCAGCGCAATGGTGATCACCAACCGCGGCCGGATCGGGCTCGTCAACGCCGCGAGCACCGGAGCGGCCAGCGCGTACGCCACCGCGAAGACCGTCACGGACAAGCCCGCTGTGGCGGTCGGCACCGCCATGTCGCCTGCCAGCGTCGGGAGGAAGCCTGCGACGACCCAGGCATCCGTTCCGACAGCGATCGTGGCGGCCAGCAAAGGCAGCAGGCACGGCCACCACCGAGGAGAATTATCGATAGCCATTGTCCACAATCTTCGACGGCTGGGTGATCGGTGCGCATTGAGGCGGTGGTGAAGTCAGGTCAGAGCGGCGACCGTGCGATCGCGGACACCAAGGCCGGTCTGGTCGGCGATGTCAGCGATGCTCTGCGCTGCCAAGGCCGCACGATAGGTCGTCTCGGCGCGGGCCATGGCATGTGCGATGGCGCATTGGCCAGTGCGGGGGCCGAGCTCGCCGGACCGCCCAGCGAGGCGGATCTCCTCGCACTGGAAGGCGGGCTTACGCCCTTCGACTGCCGCCACGACATCCATCAGAGAGATCTTCGCGGCAGGGCGAGCCAACGCGAATCCACCGGACTGACCGCGTACCGCTTCGGCGATCCCGTCTGCCACCAGCGACCGCAGGGTCTTCTGCAGATATGCCGGCGGCAGGTCGAAGAACTCGGCGAGCTGTGCTGACGTGATGGGTCGCCCCTCAAGCCAGTGCATGACCAGGCAGCAGTGCAGTGCTGCTTCAACCCCTTTGCCCATCCTCATAGTGGACAATTTATATCCACTTTGCTTCGGGTGGGTCGACCAACGTCACTCGGTCAGTACAGCTAGACGAGGGGCTGGCGCCTGGTGATCGCGCGCTCGTGCACCGCCGAAGAACGCAGCGGTACGGGGGAGGACGCGTCGGCGGGGCGGCCTGGGGAGCCGGAGCGGCTCCAGAAGGCGTACCGGCTCTGAGTGACGGACCGGTCCTGGGAGGCGAACCCGGTCGAGGCGCCAGGTCCGCTCTGGGAAGGGGACCGGTCCTCGGAGGTGGGCCTGGCGTGGGTGATGGATTCGCCCAGGGAGGTGGGCTGATCCGGGGAGACGGACCCGGCCGAGGTGCCAGGTCCGCTCTGGGAAGCGGGCTGGCCCTGAGAGGTGGGCCTGGCCGGGGTGACGGGCCTGCTCGGCGAGGCGGGCTGGTCCCGGGAAGCCGACTCGGCCGAGGTGACGGACTGAGCAGAGGAAGCGGACTGGTTCTGGGAAACGGACCCCGCCGGGGTGACCGACTCGCCCGAAGAGGCGGACCCGTTCGGGGAAACGGACTCGGCCGGAGCGACGGACTGGTTCGGGGAAGCGGGGCTGTCCGGAGCGGGGGAAGCGGGCCCGTCCGAGGAAGGGGTGTCGGGAGGGGAGGGGGAGCGCAGGGGAGAGGCCCAGATCCAGAAGGTGGCGGTGGCGATGCCGGCCGCGCAGAGCAGGATCACCGTGCGCAGCCCGAGTACCTCCGCCAGCGCCCCGCCCACGAGCGCGCCCAGCGCCAGGACGCCGTGGACGGCGAAGGTGGAGGTCGCGTTGACCCGGCCGCGAAGTTCCTCGGGCGTCTCGCGCATGATGATCGCGCTCATGCACGAGGCGAACGCCACGACGATGCCGCCCGTCGCCGTCACGGTGAGGGCGAGCACGGTCACGTTCCACCAGAGGGGCCCGTTGAGGAGGCCCATGGCCAGGATCTCGATGGGGAAGAAGAGCACGGATCCCAGCAGCACCCTGTTCTCGCCGTACCGCTTGGCCAGGCGGGTGGTGGCCCAGGCGCCGAGGATGCCGCCGACGCCGCTGAGCGCGGTGAGCAGGCCGATCAGGCCTTCGGGGATGCCGAGGGTGTGCAGCATGTAGAGCATGGCGATGGCCGTGAACGCCATCGCGAAGAAGTTGATCGTCACCCCCGCGCCGAGCAGGGCACGGAGCACGGGCTGGGAGACGCTCGCCCGCAGGCCCTCGACCACGTCGTTCCAGAGGCCGCGCGAGGGGGCGGGCTGCCGGTGCTCGGGGGTCCGGATCGACCGTAGGAGCAGCGCGGACACCAGGAACGAGATCCCTTCGACCAGGACGGTCAGCGGCGCGGTCAGGATCTGCACCAGTACGCCCGCGAGGCCGGGCCCGGTGACGGAGGCGACCGAGTAGGCGGCGTTGAACCCGGCCATCGCCGCGGTCCTCTGGTCGGGAGGGACGAGCGCGGCCACGTACGGGAAGTTGACGGCTCTGAAGAGCACCGCCGCCGTGCCGATCACGAGGGCGACGGCGATCAGCAACGGGATCGTGAGCACCCCGAGGAGCCACGCGAGCGGCACCGTGAGGGCGGCGGCGGCGGAGACCAGTTCGCAGGCGATCATGAGCGGCCGGTGGCGGCGCAGGCGGTCGGCGATCGCGCCCGCGTGCAGGCCGAACAGCAGGGCCGGCACCGCGGCGGCGGCCGTGAGTAAGCCCATCTGGAAGGGGGAGGCGGCCAGCAGCGTGATCGCGGTCAGCGGTACGGCGAGCCTGGAGACCTCCGAGCCGGTGATCGAGATGGTGCGCGCCGACCAGAGCAGCCGGTAGTCACGCCGGCGGCGCAGCGGTACGGGCGGATGCATGCGTCTCTCCAATGTGTGAAAGAAACCCTTCAGGACTATGAAAGTAATCCTTCAGAGTTGTGAAGGCAACCCTTCAGATCTGAGCGCGGTACCTTTGGGCGCATGGACACGGAGGGGCTCAGCGATCCCATGGCGATGCGGGCCCTGGCCCATCCGGCCAGGCTGGCGATCCTGAGCAGGCTGCGCGTCGAGGGCAGCGCCACCGCCACCGAGGTGGCCCGGAGCGCCGGCATCACGCCCAGCGCCGCCAGCTACCACCTGCGCATGCTCGCCAAGTACGGCTTCGTCGAGGACGCCCCGCCCAGGGGCGACGGCCGGGAGCGCCTGTGGCGGTCGACCGATACGCGCCTCACCATCGGCCTGCGTCCCGAGGATCAGCCGGACGTGCGCGAGGCCAAGAACCTCCTGATCCGCGCGCTGCGCCGGGAGGCCGACGAGGAGCTGGACCGGGCGCAGGCCGCCTTCGACCACGAGCCCGAGGAGTGGCGCGACGCCACCCGCTTCGCCCGGGCCACGCTCCGGCTCGACGCCGCCGAGATGGCCCACCTGGCGGAGGAGATCGAGAAGCTGATCCGGCCGTACGCGGCGAGCAGCCGGAGCCGGGAGTCGCTGCCCGAGGGCTCGCGGCTCGCCGAGGCGCAGATCAATCTCTTCGTACGGGCCCGCAGACCGGTCCCTGGCCTGCCCACCGAGGACCACGATGCGGCGAAGGACCGATCCGGCCCCCGTTGACCTGATCGGTCAGGTGGGGGCGGCACGGGAGGTAGACTTTCCGATGGCCTGTGACCGCAGGCCGACTTCGCATGCCTCGTAGCAGACCGCTCCATCGGTCCGGGCTCTGCCCGGCTGGTGCGGTTGCGGGGCATCAGGGCGGTGCCGACCGGCCACCGCGACACAACCGAGCATGCGTCCCGCCTCGGCAGGACGCCCAACCTGGAGGACCAGCTCATGGCCCCCGTCGTGACCATGCGACAGCTGCTCGAGAGCGGCGTTCACTTCGGACACCAGACTCGCCGCTGGAACCCGAAGATGAAGCGCTTCATCTTCACCGAGCGCAACGGCATCTACATCATCGACCTGCAGAAGTCGCTGTCCTACATCGACCGCGCCTTCGACTTCGTCAAGGAGACCGTGGCCCACGGGGGCACGATCCTGTTCATCGGCACGAAGAAGCAGGCCCAGGAGGCCATCGCCGAGCAGGCCGCCCGGGTCGGCATGCCGTACGTCAACCAGCGCTGGCTCGGCGGCATGCTCACCAACTTCTCCACCGTGCACAAGAGGCTGCAGCGCCTGAAGGAGCTCGAGGAGCTCGACTTCGACAACGTCGCCGCCTCGGGGCTCACCAAGAAGGAGCTCCTCATGCGCCGGCGTGAGAAGGACAAGCTGGAGCGCACGCTGGGCGGCATCCGCGACATGGGCCGCGTGCCCAGCGCGGTGTGGGTCGTCGACACCAAGAAGGAGCACATCGCGATCAGCGAGGCCAAGAAGCTTGGCATCCCGGTGGTCGCGATCCTCGACACCAACTGCGACCCGGACGAGGTCGACTACCCGATCCCGGGCAACGACGACGCGATCCGCGCCGTCGGCCTGCTGACCCGCGTGGTCGCCGACGCCGTGGCCGCCGGGCTCATGGCCCGCTCGGGCGCCTCCCGCGGTGACGAGAAGCCCGCCGCCGCCGAGCCGCTGGCCGAGTGGGAGCGCGAGCTGATCGAGCAGGGTGGTGGCGAGCAGGGCGAGGCCAAGCCGCAGGAGGCCGCCGAGGCTCCCGCTGCCGAGGCTCCCGCCGAGGAGGCTCCGGCTGCCGAGGCCGCCGCCGAGGCTCCCGCTGCCGAGGCTCCCGCTGCCGAGGCTCCCGCCGAGGAGGCCCCGGTCGCCGAGGCTTCCGCCGAGGGCGAGCAGCAGGCCTGATCCGCCCGTGCCGAGCCCGGATCTTCCCGCCGCCGGCCGTGCCCGACCACCGGGCACGGCCGACGCGGGCCGGGCAGGTCCGGGTCGGCCCGTGACCGAGCCGACCGGCGCCACCGGCTCCGCTTGGATCCAGGCAGTGCCGCCGACTCCAGCAGTGCCGCTCGCGACACGGGCCCAGCCGCCGAAGGTGGTGCCGCTCGCACCACGGACTCAGCCGCCGAAGGTGGTGCCGCTCGCCGAACGGGTTCAGCCGCCGAAGGTGGTGCCGCTCGTGACGTGGGCCCAGCTGTCGACGACGGTGCCGCTCACCGAGCGGGCCCGGCCGGAGACGGCGGGGGCGCGTGGGCTCGACAGACGGCTCCGTGAAGCGGCAGACGGCGACGGCCCGGTCAGGACGGACGGTGGCTCCGCGACGATCCCTCCGGGGTTCTCGGCGCAGGGGCCGAGGAGCGGCGGTTCACGACCCTGCTCCGGCAGGGCGGGCAAGCAGTACGTTCCGGGCCTGATATGACGGGCACGGGACGCGTACCGGCTTCTGTGCGGCACGCGGTGCCGTAACGACAGGGGTGGGAGCCCGAGCGGCGGCGCCCGCCCGACGCACGACGACATCCACAGACATCCCACAAGGAAAAGCAATGGCTTCCGTGAACATGGCCGACGTCAAGCGGCTCCGCGAGATCACCGCCGCCGGCATGATGGACTGCAAGAAGGCGCTCGAGGAGGCCGAGGGCGACTTCGACCGCGCGATCGAGCTGCTCCGCCTCAAGGGCGCCAAGGACGTCGGCAAGCGCGAGGCGCGCACCGCCTCCAACGGCCTCGTCGCGCTCCAGCAGGACGGCGACTCCGCCGCGGCGCTGCTCGAGCTCAACTGCGAGACCGACTTCGTGGCCAAGGGCGAGCGCTTCCAGGAGCTCGCGGCCCAGGTGGTGGCCCACGTGCTGGCCGCCAAGCCGGCCGACGTCGCGTCGCTGCTGGAGTCCTCCTTCGACGGCAAGACCGTCAAGGAGCACCTCGACGCCGCCAACGCCACGCTGGGCGAGAAGATCGAGATCCGTCGCTTCGCCGTGCTCGAGGGCGGCTACGTCGGCGCCTACATGCACAAGACCGACCCGGCGCTGCCGCCGACCGTCGGCGTGCTCGTCCAGCTCGACAAGCCGAACGCCGAGGTCGCCAAGGACGTCGCGCAGCACGCCGCCGCGATGGCCCCGCAGTACCTCAAGGCCGACTCGGTCCCCGCCGACGTCATCGACAAGGAGCGCAAGCTCTTCGAGGAGATGACCCGTGAGGAGGGCAAGCCCGAGGCCGCGATCGGAAAGATCGTCGACGGCCGGGTGAAGGCCTGGTACAAGGACTTCACGCTGCTGGAGCAGGCCTTCGTCAAGGACAACAAGAAGTCCGTGGGCAAGTACGCCGACGAGAACGGCGTTCAGGTCCAGGCCTTCGTCCGGTTCAAGGTGGGTCAGGCATAGGCTGGAGCGAGTTTTCCAGTGCAGACGAACCGCTAGAGAGGGAGGCCGCCGCCGTGCAGGACAATCAGGAGCCCGCTACGACGGCGGCCGCTCCGACTCGGAACCAGCTTCGCTGGAAGCGGGTGATGCTGAAGCTGTCCGGTGAGGCGTTCGCCGGCAGCGAGCCGCTGGGCATCGACCCCGTCGTCGTCGATCACCTGGCCGACTCGATCACCGAGGCGGTGCGCGAGGGCGTCCAGGTGGCGATCGTCGTCGGCGGGGGCAACATGTTCCGCGGCGCCACCCTGTCCGAGGGCGGGATGGACCGCGCCAGGGCCGATTACATGGGCATGCTGGGCACGGTCATCAACTGCCTTGCCCTGCAGGACTTCCTCGAGCGGCGGGGCGTCGAGACGCGGGTGCAGACCGCGATCACCATGCAGCAGGTCGCCGAGCCGTTCCTGCCGCGCCGGGCCATCCGCCACCTGGAGAAGGGGCGCGTGGTCATCTTCGGCGCGGGGCTCGGCTCTCCGTACTTCTCCACCGACACGGCCGCCTCCCAGCGTGCTCTGGAGATCGGCGCCGAGGCGCTGCTCAAGGGCACCCAGGTGGACGGGATCTACGACTCCGACCCACGGAAGAATCCCGATGCGGTGCGGTTCGACCAGCTCGACTACGGAGAGGTGCTGTTGCGGGACCTCGCGGTCATGGACGCCACCGCGATCAGCCTGTGCAAGGACAACGACCTGCCGATCGTGGTCTTCGACCTGATGGGCGAGGGCAACATCCTGCGAGCGGTCCGCGGTGAGAAGATCGGCACGCTGGTGAGTCCCGCAGGCAAATGAGGTGTGAGCCCGACACCGCCAGCTAGAAGACAGGGAGCCGCTGTGATCGACGAAACCCTCCTCGAAGCCGAGGAAAAGATGGACAAGGCCGTCTCGGTCGCGAAGGAGGACTTCGCGAGCATCCGGACGGGCCGGGTCACCCCCTCCATGTTCAACAAGATCAACGCCGAGTACTACGGCACGCCGACGCCGATCCAGCAGCTGGCGTCGTTCCACGTGCCCGAGGCTCGCATGGTGCTCATCCAGCCGTACGACAAGAGCTCGATGGCCGCGATCGAACGGGCCATCCGCGACTCCGACCTCGGCGTCAACCCCACCGACGACGGCCAGGTCATCCGCGTGACCTTCCCCGAGCTGTCGGAGGAGCGCCGCAAGGAGTACATCAAGGTCGCCAGGAACAAGGGCGAGCACGCCAAGGTGTCCATCCGCAACATCCGGCGCTCCGCCAAGGAGACGCTCGACAAGATGATCAAGGATGGCGACGCGGGCGAGGACGAGGTCAGGCGGGCCGAGAAGGAGCTCGACGACCTCACCCAGAAGCACGTCGCCAAGATCGACGAGCTGCTGAAGCACAAGGAAGCCGAGCTGCTCGAAGTCTGAGCGGCCCGCTGCCGACGGGCCGCCCGCGAGCGGGCCGTCGCAGGTAGCGCATCTACGGCCCTCGCCTGACGGCGGGGGCCGTGGCCTATGGAGAAGTCTTGGAAGAACGCACGGCCGGCACCAGCCCCGGCGGCGGCAGCCGCACCGGCCGCAATCTCCCCGCGGCGATCGGCGTGGGCCTCGGGCTGGGCGCCGCCGTCCTGATCTCTCTCTACACCGTCAAGGAGCTCTTCCTCCTGGTGTTGATCGCGGCGGTCGGCGTCGGCGTGGTGGAGCTGGTGCAGGCTTTCGCCACCCGCGGCATCCGGGTCCCGGCCGTGCCGATCCTGGCGGGGCTCGTCGCGATGCAGGCGGCGGCCTACTGGGGCGGCGGCGCGTGGCTGCTGGGCACGTTCGTGGTGTTCGCCTTCGGGCTGCTGGTGTGGCGGATGTTCTCGGCCGGCACCGACGGTTATGTGCGCGACGCGACGGCGTCGGTGTTCATCCTGTTCTATCCGCCGCTGCTGGCGGGGTTCGCGGCGCTGCTGCTGGCGCCCGACGACGGCAGCCATCGGGTCGTGGTCTTCATCGCGGTGACGGTGGCCAGCGACATCGGCGGGTACGCGGCGGGGGTGCTGTTCGGCCGGCATCCGATGTCGCTGATCAGCCCGAAGAAGACCTGGGAGGGCTTCGCCGGCTCGGTCGTGACCTGCACGGCGGTGGGCGCGTGGCTGGTGACGTGGCTGCTCGGCGGCGCGTGGTGGCAGGGAGCGGTGATCGGCGCGCTGGCGGCGGCGCTGGCCACCGTGGGCGACCTGGTCGAGTCGATGATCAAGCGGGATCTCGGCATCAAGGACCTGGGCACGATCCTGCCCGGCCACGGCGGGCTGATGGACCGGCTGGACTCGCTGGTGTCGACGCTGGTGCCGGTCTGGCTGCTGCTGGCGCTCTTCGTCAAGTGAGCGCGGCTAGCCGGTGAGTGCCTCGCTGGTGATCGGGGTCAGCCAGAGCCACCGTACGGCCTCGCCGCCGAACGCGAACCCGGCCATGGCGGGCATGTCGGGCGCGTCGGCCTGCATGAGCACCCCGGAGTACTGAGGCCCGAGGGGGAAGGTGGCGGGCTCGTGGTACCACCGGGCGGTGTGGCCGTGGCCGAGCCAGGTCACCGAGTGCCACGGATACTGGGCCAGCCACACCAGCAGCAGGGCCGCCTCGCGCGGGTCCTCGCGGGTGGCCACGGCCAGCTCGATCCTGGCGTACGCGCCGGGCTGGTCGATCCACTGCTCCACGGTCGGCATCCGCTGGCAGCTCATCCCGACCGTGGACAGCACGCTGAACAGCCGGTCGCCGTGCGGCGGGCGTTCGGTGATGCCGACGGTCGGCAACCGGTCGCCGCTGGCGTCCCAGTAACGACCGGCCGGGCCGAGCACCCGGTCGAGGTGTCCCATGACGAACTGCTGGAACGACGGCCAGGACCCTTCGGAGTAGCGCCAGCGCCAGTAGGACTCGGCGTTGGCGATGCGCGGACGCAGCCCTTCGAGCGCCTCCGACAGCGCCCACGCGAACGGCGACTCGCCCACCGCGTCGCGCGCGTAGCCGGGCATGCCGCGGTGCATGTCGGCCCAGCCAGGGATGACGGCCAGCAGCTCGTCCTCCTCGTACAGGGCCACCCCGTCGCCCTCCTCGAACCAGAGCGGTGTGAGCTGGCCCAGCGGCCGGCGCCCGCCGGGGTGGAGGGTGTTGGCCCGCGGCATCAGTGGCGGCAGCCCGGCGTTGATCCGCGCCAGGTCGACCACGGCCGGCGCGGCCCGGTGGTTGGCCAGCCAGCACGCGCCGTGCACGGTGCCGTCGGGTGAGCACAGGTAGGCGACCGAGGCGTCCTCGTCGCGCTCGACCACGAGCGTCCGGCTGCCGTACGGGTTGCCGGCGGTGAGGACGACCTCGGTGTGCCCCTCGCCCGACGCAGACCGGAAAATCGCCATACGGGGAAACTGTAGATCGGCAAGTCACCCTCGTGCGAGCCTTGGCGGGATCAGGAGCACCGGGCTGCCGCCACGGGATCAGGAGCACCGGGCTGCCGCCATGGAATTCGCCCCGCCGGGCAAGCGTTCACTACCCTGGTCGGCAATCCCCGTGACAAGTAGAGGCAGGATCGTGTCCCAGCAGCCAGGCCAGCTCACCTTCGTCGCCCCGCGCAGGGCCAAGCCGGCTCGCCACCTCGCGGACCTGTCCATGGCCGACCGCCGCGCGGCCGTCACGGAGCTGGGGGAGAAGGCGTTCCGCGCCGACCAGCTCTCCCGCCACTACTTCGAGCGGCTCACCACCGACGTGCAGGCGATGACCGACCTGCCCGCGGCCTCCCGCGACAAGCTGGCGGCGCTGCTGCCGCCGCTGCTCACCTCCGTGCGCGAGCAGACCACCGACCGCGGCACCACCCGCAAGACGCTGTGGCGGCTCTTCGACGGCGCGCTGGTCGAGTCGGTGCTGATGCGCTATCCCGACCGGGTGACGATGTGCGTGTCGTCGCAGGCCGGCTGCGGCATGAACTGCCCGTTCTGCGCCACCGGCCAGGCCGGGCTGACCCGCAACATGTCCACCGCCGAGATCGTCGAGCAGGTGGTCGCCGGCGCCCGCGCGCTGGCGGCGGGCGAGGTGCCGGGCGGCCCCGGCCGGGTGAACAACGTGGTGTTCATGGGCATGGGCGAGCCGCTGGCCAACTACAAGCAGGTGATCCAGGCGGTGCGCCGCCTGGTCGAGCCCGCCCCGCACGGGCTGGGCATCTCCGCGCGCGGCGTCACCGTCTCCACGGTCGGGCTGGTGCCCGCGATCGGCAAGCTCGCCGAGGAGGGAATGCCGGTCACGCTCGCGCTGTCGCTGCACGCCCCGGACGACGAGCTGCGCGACACGCTGGTGCCGATCAACACCCGGTGGAAGGTGGCCGAGGTGCTCGACGCCGCCTGGGCGTACGCGGCGAAGACCAAGCGGCGGGTGTCGATCGAGTACGCGCTCATCAAGGACGTCAACGACCAGGAGTGGCGCGCCGACCTGCTCGGCAAGCTGGTCAAGAACAAGCTCGTGCACGTCAACCTGATCCCGCTCAACCCGACCCCCGGCTCGAAGTGGACCGCCTCCCGGCCGGAGGACGAGCGCGCGTTCGTCAGGCGGCTGGAGTTCCACGGCGTGCCGGTGACGGTCCGCGACACCCGCGGGCGCGAGATCGACGGCGCCTGCGGCCAGCTCGCCGCCGCCGAGTAGCCCAACGGCGGAGCCGCCGCCGAGCAGGCCTACGGCCGGGTACGGCGAGCCGCCACTGGGAGGGCCTACGGCCGGGTGCGGCGGAGCCATGCGTAGGCCGTCAGGCCGAGCAGGCACCAGGCCAGCGAGACGGCGCCCAGCCCGGGAAGCTGGGCGACCAGCCGGTCGGCGCCCGCCTCCCGCATCCACACGGTGAGCGGGACCGTGAGCCAGGGGAGCGGCGAGGCGCTGATGAGCAGCATCGCGACGAACCCGGACACCAGCGCCATGATCGACAACGCCGGCGACGGCAGCAGCGCCCGGCTGGTGAGCGCCCCGAGCGTGAGCCCGGTCAGCGTGCTGAGCGCGTGCAGCGCGATCCCGGCGGCCAGTACCGCCCCCGGCGGGCCGGCGCTCATCCCGAGCAGCACCCCCCAGGCCAGCGCCAGCCCGGCGAACGTGGCACACGCGGCCAGCGCGGCGAGCAGCCCGGCCGCCAGCTCCCGGCCCCGCCCGCCCGCCAGGACCGCGGACATCTCGCGCTGCCGGTCGGGTTCGGTGTCGAGCACGCTCCGGGCCGCCCAGGCCAGGAACGGCACGATCATGACGGCCGAGTCGGCGAGGACGGCGGCCTCCTGCCCGGCGGGCGCCCGGGTGGCGTACACGACGGCCAGCACGGCCAGGATCGGGAGCAGCGCCTGGTGCACCCGGTGCGACCGGACGTAGGCGGCCAGCCGGAACCCGCTCAGGGCGATCACCGTGACTCCTCCAGGCTCACCGGGCGGGCGGGGTAGCCCTCGCCGCGCATCCGTTCCAGGAAGGCGCCCAGCGCATCCGCGGGCACGGTCACCTCCACGGTGACGCCTTCACCCGTGACCGGGGGAGCGGTCTCCGAGAGCCGCCCGTCCGTCAGGACCCAGCGGCGCAGGGACGGCAGGCCGCGCAGCTCGCCCTGGTGGTCGGCGACCACCACGACGGCGCCGCGCGCCGACAGCTCGGCCACCACGGGCGGCAGCTCCGCCCGGGTGCCGGGGTCGAGCCCGGCGAACGGCTCGTCCAGGAGCAGCAGCCCCGGCTCGGCCATCAGCGCCTGCACCAGGCCGACCTTGTGCGCGCTGCCCTTGGACAGCTCGCGCAGCCGCACGCCCAGCAGGGGGCTCAGGTTCAGCCGCTCGGCCCACGGCTCCCACCGGCCCGCGCCGCACACGCGCCGCATGTGGTCCAGATAGCCCGAGACCGTGAACGGCTGCTCGGTGGGGAACCGGTCGGGGGCCAGCCCGACGGCGGCCGGGCGGCCGGTGATGGCGCCGCCGGTCGGCCTGAGCAGGTCGGCGAGCAGGCGCAGCAGCGTGGACTTGCCCGCCCCGTTGGCCCCGGCGAGCTCCACCACGTCGCCCGGGACCAGCGCGGCGTCGATCTGCCGGATGACAGATGGATCACGTCTTCGGTAGCGGAAGGACACGTTGGTCAGGCGCATGGTGGTCTTTACCGTAGAGGGCGGCTCGCATGGTGGTGATAAAGGACCGCACAATAGGATGCGACCCCCCGGCAGGACCCAGAAGGAGTGGGCTTGAACCGCTTTCCGCGCGTCATGGGTATGCGTTCAGGCTATGACCCCGCCGAAGTCGACGCTCTGATCGAGCGGATCGAGGCCACCCTTGGCAGAGGCACGCTCGACGTCGAGCCCGTCACCGCTGACGAGGTGCGTGCGGCCACGTTCCGCTCCAGGCGCCGCGGCTACCAGGAGACCGCGGTCGACTTCGCGCTGGAGGCGTTCGTCGTGGCCCTGGAGACCATGGCCAAACGGCCGGTGCGGCTGGCCCTCGCCGAGCCCACCGGCGAGCTGCTGCGCGAGGAGTGGTTCGAGAGCCAGGCGGCCCGGGTGGAGAAGGTGGCGTTCCGGCCCGGCCGGATGGGCACCGGCTACAACGAGGACGAGGTCGACGCGTTCCTCGACCGGATCGTGGCGACGCTGCGCGGCACCACGAGCTATCCGGTGACGGCCAAGGAGGTGCGCGAGGTGAAGTTCGCCACCGTGGTGTTCCGGCCCGGCTATCTCATCGCCGACGTCGACGCGTTCCTGGCGGGCATCGCCGACGTGCTGGCGCAGCGCGGCTGACCCGCCGGGGCGTCAGGCGGGCGCCCGCGCCGCGCCCTCGCTGAAGTCCTCCCGGTTCAGCAGGGCCACGATCACCGAGGCCACCGGCGAGGCCAGGAACGCGCCGGCGATGCCGAAGACCAGGCTGCCGATCGCGATCGAGACGAGGATCACCGGCCCCGGCAGGTCGAGCGCCTTGCCGTAGATCTGCGGCGCCAGCACGTGCCCCTCGATCTGCTGCACCAGCACGGTGACCCCGACCACGATGAGCGCGATCAGCCAGCCCTTGGCCACGAACGCCACCACGGCCGCCAGCAGCCCCGCCGTGAACGCCCCGACGATCGGCAGGAACGCGCCCACCCAGGTCAGCACCGCCAGCGGCACCGCGATCGGCACCCCGAGTATCCACAGCGCCATCCCGATGAAGAAGGCGTCCACCGCGCCCACGAGCGCCACCCCGCGGATGTAGCGGCCGATCACGCCGAACGCGATCGGCCCGGCCTCGCGCAGCCGCCGCCTGGCGCCGGGCGGGAACAGCCCGGTCAGCCAGAGGAACAGCCGGTCGCCGCCGTGCACGAAGTAGATGCCCAGGATGACCGCGAGCACCGCGCCCACGATGATCTCGGTCGCGGTGCGCACGCCCGCCACCGCGCCGGTGGTGATCTGCTGCTGGCGCTGCTCCACCCACTGCCTGGCCTGGGTGAGGAGGTCCTGGAAGTCCAGGCCGAAGGTGGCGGCCAGCGCGTGCAGCTGCTCCAGGATCGTGCCCAGGCTGGCGCGCAGCTCGGCCAGGCCGCTGACGGTGGGCGGCACCAGCAGCGCGAACAGCCCCGCGGCGAGCAGCAGGCCGCCGGCGAAGGTGATCGTGGTGGCGAGCGAGCGGCCCATCCCGCGCCGCGTCAGCCATCGGGTGGGCGGCAGCAGCAGCGCGGCGACGAACAGCCCCAGGATGACCGACAGCACCACCGTGCCCACGTGGGACAGGCAGTAGATCACCACCGCCGCGACGGCCACCCAGCCCAGCACGCGCCAAGGGTCCATGGCCGCCTCCCCCGAGATCCCCGCCCCCCGGACTCAGGCTTTCCCCTCGCCCGGTGCGGCAACCCTGCGAGCGGTCAGCCCGTCGGCGGGGTCAGCCGGCGGTGCTGATCGCGCTTGGCGGTCTCGTACGCGGACCTGGCCTCGCGGCCCGGCCCGGTGCCGGAGACCTCGGCGACGGGGACGTCCCACCAGGCCTCGGAGGACGGGCTGTCGACCGTCGGGTCGGCGCGCACGTACACGACGGTGACGCCGTCGGCGGCGCGGGCGGTGTCGAGCGCCTTGCGCAGCTCCGCCAGGGACCCGGGGCGCAGCACGGTCGCGCCCAGGCTGGCCGCGTTCGCGGCCAGGTCCACCGGCAGCGGCCCGCCGTCGTAGCGGCCCTCGCCCCGGTAGCGGTACGCGGTGCCCAGCCGCTCGGCCCCGACGCTCTCCGACAGCCGGCCGATGGAGGCGAACCCGGAGTTGTCCACCAGCACCACGGTCAGCTTGACGCCCTCGGCGACGGCCGTGACCAGCTCCTGGGCCATCATCAGGTACGAGCCGTCGCCGACCATGACGAAGACCTCGCGCTCCGGGGCCGCCAGCTTGACCCCGAGCCCGCCGGCGATCTCGTAGCCCATGCACGAGTAGCCGTACTCGACGTGGTAGCTCCCCGGACCGCTGGGCCGCCAGAGCTTGTGCAGGTCGCCGGGCATGGACCCGGCCGCGCAGATGACCACGCCGTCGTCGCCGGCCGCCGCGTTCACCGCGCCGATCACGGCCGGCTGCGGCATCGGGTCGCCGTCCAGCGCGTACGCCTCGTCGACGGCGGCGTCCCAGGCCCGCGTCAGGGTGGCGGCGCGGGCGCGGTGGTCGTCGCCGGTGGCCCAGCCCGCGCACGCCGCCGCGAGGTCGGCGAGCCCCTCCCTGGCGTCGGCGACGAGCTGCAGCCCGGACATCTTGGCCGCGTCGAAGCCGGTGACGTTGAGGTTGACGAACCGGGCCTCCGGCGCGAACAGCGAGTGGGAGGCCGTGGTGAAGTCGCTGTAGCGGGTGCCGACCCCGATGATCAGGTCGGCCTCGCGGGCCAGCGCGTTGGCGGCCGTGGTGCCGGTCGCGCCGATCGCGCCCATCGCCATCGGGTGGCCGTGCGGCAGCGCGCCCTTGCCGGCCTGCGTCTCGGCGACGGGGACGCCGTACGTCTCGGCGAACGCCCGCAGCTCCCCGGTCGCCTCGCTGTAGATCACCCCGCCGCCGGCCACGATCAGCGGCCGGGACGCGGCCCTGATCAGCTCGGCGGCCCGGGCCAGCGCGGCGCGCTCGGGCCGCGGCCGGGGGACGTGCCAGACGCGCGGGGCGAACAGCTCGTCGGGCCAGTCGGCGGCCTCGGCCTGCACGTCCTGCGGCAGCGCGAGCGTCACCGCGCCCGTCTCGGCCGGGTCGGCGAGCACCCGCATGGCCGCCAGCAGCGCCGCGGGGAGCTGTTCGGGCCGGTTGACGCGGTCCCAGAAGCGGGAGACCGGCTTGAGGCTGTCGTTGACGGAGACGTCGTACGAGCGCGGGTCCTCCAGCTCCTGCAGCACCGGTCCGGCCACCCGGGTGGCGAACAGGTCGCCGGGCAGCAGCAGCACGGGCAGCCGGTTGATGGTCGCCCCGGCCGCGCCGGTGATCATGTTGGTGGCGCCGGGGCCGATCGAGGTGGTGCACGCCAGCGTCGACAGCCGGTTGCGGGCCCGCGCGTACGCGGCGGCGGTGTGCACCATGGCCTGCTCGTTGCGGCTGAGGTAGTAGGGCAGGTCGGCGGTGGAGGTGGCGAGCGCCTGGCCGATGCCGGCCACGTTGCCGTGGCCGAAGATGCCGAAGACGCCGCCGAACATCCGGTGCTCGACGCCGTCGCGCTCGGTGCGCTGGGCGGCGAGGAACCGGACCACCGCCTGGGCCACGGTCAGTCTCACTGGGTCCTCCCGAAGGGCAGCCTGGGGTCGATCTCCTGGCCGTCCCAGGTGGCGCGGATCCAGGCGTGCCGCGGGTCGTCGCAGAACGCCATGGACCGCTCCTCGGCGGGCCCGGCCAGCACGTTCAGGTAGTAGAGGTCATAGCCGGGCGCGGCCATGGACGGGCCGTGGTAACCGTACGGGACCAGCACCACGTCGCCGGAGCCCACCTCGGCCAGGGTGTCGATGGGGCCTCGCTCGGAGGAGTAGACGCGCTGGTAGCCGAGCCCCTGGTCGGCCACCTCGAAGTAGTAGACCTCCTCCAGCACGGCCTCGCCGGGGTTGGCGGTGTCGTGCTTGTGCGGCGGGTAGGACGACCAGTTGCCGCCGGGGGTGAGCACCTCGACGGCGACGAGCTTGTCGCAGGCGAAGACGCCGGGCGCGGCGAAGTTGTTCACCTGGCGGCTGGCCTGGCCGGCGCCGCGCAGTTCCACCGGCACGGCGGAGGCGGGCACGTGACGCGGCTCCAGGCGGCGGGTGGCCCGCGCGGAAGGCAGCGCGATCCGCCCCGCACCGGTCAACGTCACATGCTCAGAAATCGGGATATAGGCGAAATCGGAGGGTCCGGCGAACACCGACGACCGCCCCGCCAGCTCGAACACCTCACCCGATCCGACCGCGACCGTGCAGGAGCCCGCCAGCGGCAGCACGATCATCTCCTCCCCGCCCGTGTCGAACGACACCGGCGCCCCGGTCAGATCCACCACCCTCAGCCCCGCGTAGTCCCACCCGGCCAGCGACGGCGTGATCTCCACGGCCCACGGTCCTGCCGCGGCCTCGCCGTACGGAAAGAATGTCAAGATCCAACCTCTCGAACCAGTGCGGCCGCGCCGTCCACGGCGGTGGCGACGTCGTCGTCCGGAGGGTAGAGCAGCGCGCGCCCGACCACGAGCCCCCGCACGCCCGGCAGGCGCAGCGCGCGCCCCCAGTCGGCGAACGCGGCCGCCGCGTCCGGCGGATCACCGCCGAGCAGCAGCGCCGGCAGCGTGGTCGCGGCCATGACCCGCTCCATCTCCGCCACCGCCGGGATCTTCAGCCACGTGTAGGCCGAGGTCACCCCCAGCGCCTGGGCCACGCTGATGGCCCGGATCACCGCGTCCGGAGACAGGTCGTTGCGCACGGCGCCGGTCTCGGTGCGCGTCACCCAAAAGGGCTCCACCATCGCCACGAGCTGCCGCCTGGCCAGGTCGGTGACGGCGTGGGCGCACGACTCCAGCGTGACGACGCTGGCCGGGTCGGACGGGTCGATGCGGCACAGCATCTTGCCGCCGTCGAGCCGCATCTCGGCGATCGCGGCGGCGTCGTAACCGGTGAACCGGTCGTCCATCTCGAACACCGACCCCTGCAGCCCGCCCCGGTTCATCGAGCCGAAGGCCAGCTTGCCCTCCAGCGAGCCGAGCAGCAGCAGGTCCTCCAGCACGTCAGGAGAGGCGAGGATGCCGTCGACGCCCGGCCTGGCCAGCGCCACCCGCAACCGGTCGAGCAGGTCGACCCGGCTGGCCATGGCCAGCGGCCGGTCGCGCACGGCCAGCGCGCCGCGCGCGGGATGATCGGCCGCGATGATCAGCAGCCGGCCGCCGTCGCCGGGCAGCTCGCGCCGCCGCCGGCGGCCCGCCGCCTGGGCGATCTCCCCCGGTGCGGTCGCCCGGACCTCGGTCAGCCGCTCGTAAGGAGCGGTCCTGGGCAGCGTGACGTCGCTCAAGGACGCACCTCGCTCCGCGGGCCCGCGCTCTCCAGCAGGGCCAGCACCTCGTCGCTGGTCGGCATGGCGTCCGCGCACGCCAGCCGGGCCGCCACGTGCGCGCCCGCCGCGTTGGCGAACCGCACCGTACGCTCCAGCGACCAGCCGCGCACCAGCCCGAGACAGACCGCGCCGCCGAAGGCGTCACCCGCCCCCAGCCCGTTGACCACCTCCACCCGGACCGGCTCGGCCACCACGTGCTCGTCCTTGCTGCGCGCCAGCACCCCGTCGGGGCCCATCTTCACGATCGCCACCTCCATGCCGGCGTCGAGCAGCGCCTGCGCCGCCGCCACCGGGTCCCGGGTGCCGACCGCGATCTCGACCTCGTCGAGGTTGCCGACGGCCACGTCGGCGTACGGGAGCGCGTGCCGGTACGCCCGCTCGGCCGCCTCCCGCGACTCCCACAGCATCGGCCGGTAGTCCAGGTCGAACACCGTCCACCCGGACGTCCTGGCCTCCAGCGCGGCGGCGTGCGCGGAACGGCTGGGCTCCTGGCTCAGGCCGGTCCCGGTGAACCAGAAGACCCGGGTCTCGCGGATCGCGTCCAGATCCAGCGACCCGGCGGTGATCCGCAGATCAGGCGGGTGCTCGCCCCGGTAGAAGTAGATCGGGAAGTGGTCGGGCGGGAAGATCTCGCAGAACGTGACCGGCGTGGGCGGTCCCTCGACCGTCGCCACGAAGCCGTCGTCGACACCGAATCCGCGGATCGCCTGCCGTACCCACTCCCCGAAGGGATCGGCCCCCACGGCGGTCACCACGGCCGGACTCAACCCGTGCCTGGCGGCGGCGACCGCGACGTTCGTCGGGCTGCCGCCGAGGAACTTGCCGAAGGATTCGACGTCGGCCAGGCCTACGCCGGTCTGCAGCGGGTAGATGTCGACGCCGCAGCGTCCCATCGTGATCAGGTCGAACAACGCACCTCCACAGCTGGAGCTATCGGGCAGACACTATGGCATATTGTCATGACATACGGATGTCCGCTATGTTCTCACTGTGCCCAGTGCCGATTTCCGATGGCCCCTGTGGGCACGCTCCCCGGAATCAGCCAGGACTTTACGTCATATACATGTCATGACATATTGGCCCTGACTTCCTCCCTTTAGGATGTGTCGGAGGGTTTGCAGAATGGTGCGGAAAAGGTCGATAGGTGTGGTCGCGGTGCTCACCGCCTCCGCGCTGGGACTGGCCGCGTGCGGCCAGTCGTCCGGTGACGGCGGCGAAGGCGGCGCCATCGAGCTCACGATCACCCAGAACGCCATCGCCGGCGGAAAGAACGCGGCGGCGGCCGACCACATCGCCAACTGGGTGATCCCCAAGTTCCAGGAGGCCCAGAAGGCCAAAGGGAAGAACGTCACGGTCAAGTTCATCCCCAGCGGCGTCGACGACGAGCAGTACAAGACCAAGCTCTCCCTTGACCTCAAGTCAGGCAAGGGGGCCGATGTGATCGACATCGACGGCATCTGGGCGGGCGAGTTCGCCGAGGCGGGCTACATCAAGCCGCTGGCCGAGGTCGCCGGGCCGGAGGCCGAGAGCTGGGAGGGCTGGCAGCAGATCCCGGAGGCCGTCCAGGGCCTGGCCACCTACAACGGCAAGAAGTACGCCCTGCCCATCGGCACCGACGGCCGCGTCCTCTACTTCAACAAGACGCTCTTCGAGAAGGCCGGGCTGCCCGCCGACTGGCAGCCGACGAGCTGGCAGGAGATCATCGACGCGGGCGGCAAGCTCAAGTCCGCCGGGGTCCCGGTGCCGATCCAGATCAACGCCGGCACCGCCATGGGCGAGGCCACGACCATGCAGGGCGTGCTCCCGCTGCTGGCCGGCGCGGGCGGCGAGGTCCAGCAGGACGGCAAGTGGACCGGCGCGGCGCAGCCGCTGAAGGACGCGCTCGGCCTCTACCAGAAGGTCTACGGCGGCGGCCTCGGCGATCCCAAGCTCCAGCAGGAGGCCAAGGGACGCGACAAGTCGTTCCAGCAGTTCGCCGAGGGCAAGATCGGCATTCTCCTGGAGGGCGACTACTTCTGGCGCGGCGTGGTCAACCCCAAGACCGGCGTCGCCCCGATGGCCGACCGCGACCAGGTCGTCGGCTACGCGAAGATCCCGGCGATCGAGCCCGGCAAGGGCATCAGGGGTCAGGACTTCGTCAGCATGTCGGGCGGCGCGCTGCGTACGCTCAACCCGAGCTCCAAGCACCCGAAGGAAGCCTTCGAGCTGCTCGCCTTCACGCTGTCGGCGGACGCGCTCAAGGAGGAGACCAAGGACGGCAACGTGCGCATCACCCCGCGCTCGGACGTCAACAAGGAGATCCTGGCCGGTGAGCCGCTGCTGACCTACATCTCCGAGGAGGTCCTCCCGCTGACGGCCTACCGGCCGCCGGTGGCGGTCTACCCGCAGGTGTCGGTGGCGCTGCAGGAGGCCACGGCGGCGGTCGCCGGCGGCACTCCGGCCGACCAGGCGGCGGCCGACTACCAGAAGAAGCTCGAAGGAATCGTCGGTGGCGCGAACAACGTCGCCTCCTGATCCGAAGGTCCTCGACGCGACGCCCGCCCGCGGCTACAGCTCCGACGCCGCGGGCCTGGGCAGGCTGCGTGCGGGGGCCTTCGTGGCGCCCGCCCTGGCGCTCATCGCGGTGTTCCTGGTCTTCCCGGCGCTCTGGGTCATCTACCTGGGGTTGATGAACTACCGGCTGACCGGGATCGCCGCGGCGGAGCCGCAGTTCGTCGGCCTGGACAACTATCTGAAGGCGCTGTCCGACCCGGGGTTCTGGAACTCCACGGTGCTGACCTTCCAGTTCGTGCTGGGGTCGGCGGTGATCGGGCAGGTGGTGCTCGGCTTCACCCTGGCCTGGTTGATGCGCAACCGGCGCGGCGCGCTCAAGAGCGTGGTCGAGGGCGTGGTCATCCTGGCCTGGATCCTGCCGAGCGCGGTCGTGGCGTTCCTGTGGGTGGCACTGCTCGACCGTGACAGCGGCACGCTCAACGCGGTGCTCGGCATCCCGGGCTTCGCCTGGCTGCTCGACTACCCGATGCTGTCGATCATCATCTTCAACACCTGGCGCGGCACCGCGTTCTCGATGATGCTGTACGGGGCCGCGCTGGGGAACGTGCCGCCCTCGCATCTGGAGAGCGCGCGGCTGGCCGGGGCCTCCGGCTGGCAGCAGTTGCGCGACGTGGTCTTCCCGCACATCCGCGGTCACATCCTGACCAACCTGCTGCTGATCAGCCTGTGGACGTTCAACGACTTCGGGCCGTTCCTGCTCACGGCGGGCGGACCGGAGAACAAGACCGAGATCCTGGCCGTATACGTCTACAAGACCGCGTTGCAGGCGGGCGACCTGGGGTACGGCGCGGCGATCTCGACGATCATCCTGCTGATCAACCTGGTCGTGGCGATCTTCTATCTGCGGCTGCTCAGGAGGAGAGGATGACGCGGTTCGTGGCCGGCCGGATCGGCTTCTACACGCTGGTGGCGCTGCTGCTGGCGTTCTTCGCGATCCCGCTCCTGTGGCTGGCCTCGGCGCCGTTCACCTCGAACCCCACGTACGAGGTCCGGGTGCCGGACTTCACCTGGGAGAACTTCCGGATCATCCTGGAGCACCCGTACGCGCTGGGTTCGCTGGTCAACTCGCTGATCCTGGCGATCGGGACGGCGGTGCTGGTGGTGGTGATGTCGGCGCTGGCGGCCTACGCGCTCAGCCGGGTCCGGCTGCCGGGGCGCGACGCGTTGCTGTACGCGCTGCTGCTGCTGTCGTCGATCATCACCGGGACGGCCGCGATGGTGCCGTTGTTCCAGCTCGCGATCGAGCTGGGGCTGATCGACTCGCACACGGGCCTGATCCTCATCATGACCGGCGGCCTGCTGCCCGCCGCGATCTTCATGATCAAGGATTTCATGGACACGACGCCGAAGTCGTACGAGGAGTCGGCGCGGGTGTTCGGCGCCTCGCCGCTGCAGATCGTGCGGCACGTGGTCGTCCCCGTGGTGCGGCCCGGCCTGGCCACGATCGCGGTGTGGACCATCGCCAACGTGTGGGGCAACTTCCTGATGCCGTACCTGCTGCTCAGCGACGTGGAGAAGCAGCCCGCCGCGGTGATCATGTACACCCTCTACACCGAGGGCGGCCAGGCCAACCTCAAGGTGCTGTCCACGTTCGGCCTGCTCTACTCGGTCCCCGTGGTGCTCATGTACCTGTTCGTCAGCAAGAAGTACGGCTTCCGCTTCCACGGAGGGATCAAGCGCTGAAATGGCCGCAATCGAACTTCGGGGCCTGACCAAGGTCTATCCCGGTGGGGTGAAGGCGCTCGACTCGCTGGACCTGACCATCCCCGACGGCGAGTTCTTCGCCCTGCTCGGCCCCTCGGGCTGCGGGAAGACCACGTTGCTGCGTACCATCGCCGGCCTGGAGACCGCGACCGGCGGGGCGGTCGTCATCGGCGCGCGCGACGTGACGAACGTGCAGCCGGGCGGCCGCGACGTCGCGATGGTCTTCCAGGACTACGCGCTGTTCCCGCACATGGACGTCACCGACAACATCGCCTACCCGCTGCGGATCAAGAAAGTGGGCAAGGCCGAGCGCCGGGCGAAGGCGTCGGAGGTGGCCGCCCGGCTGGGCCTGGAGCGGCTGATGGACCGGCGGCCGGGCCAGCTGTCCGGCGGGCAGCAGCAGCGGGTGGCGCTGGCCCGGGTGATGGCCACGCAGGCGCAGGCGTTCCTGTTCGACGAGCCCCTGTCCAACCTGGACGCGCGGCTCCGGTTGGAGGCGCGCACGTTCCTCAAGAAGCTCCAGCGGGAGCTGGGCGTCACCACCGTGTTCGTCACCCACGACCAGGCCGAGGCGCTGGCCATGGCCGACCGGATGGCGATCATGGAGTCGGGGCTGATCCGCCAGATCGGCACGCCTTCGGAGGTGTTCCAGCGGCCGGCCAACACGTTCGTCGCCGGGTTCATCGGCTCGACCCCGATGAACCTGCTGGACGCCGTCGTCATGGGTGACGGCCTGGAGGTGGCCGGGTGCAAGGTGCCCGTCCCCGCCTCGGCCGAAGGGCTCCTGGCCGACGGGGAGAAGCTGGTGTACGGTCTGCGTCCCGAGTACGCCTCCTACCGGGCCGGGGCCGTGGCGGGCGGCCTGACCGGAAGCGTCGTCATCCTGGAGAACCTCGGCGCCTCCCATCTGGTGACCCTCGACGTCGGCGGCGTCCCGGTGCAGGCCGTGGTGGCCGAGGGGGAGGAGCCGGCGCTGGGCGAGCAGGGCACGGTGGTGCCGAGGAACGACCGCGCGCTGGTCTACCGCGACGGCGAGCTGGTGGCCGCATGACCGTGATCAGGGGCCGCTGGAGCCTGGACGACCGGCTGGAGCGCATCCTGCGGGAGGTGCCGTTCGAGGTGCCCGAGGGCGCCGCCGCGGTGACCGTCCGGCTGTCGTACGACCGTTCGCTGGGTGTGCTCGACCTGGGCTGCGCCGGGCCGCGTGGCTTCCGTGGCTGGTCCGGCGGGGCGCGCGACGAGTACACGATCGCTCCCGGCTGGGCGACGCCCGGCTATCTGCCCGGCGAGCCGGAGTCCGGCACGTGGCAGGTGTGGCTGCGCCTGCACCGGATCCCGCCGGAGGGGCTCGACTACACGCTGGAGATCAGCACCTCCACCGTGGCGCCCGCGCCGCCGGAGGAGGCCGAGCCGGCGCATGGCGAGCGGCCGCCACGGCGCGACGTCCCGGACGTGGACGGCCTGCGCTGGTTCGCCGGCGACTTCCACGCCCACACCGTGCACAGCGACGGCCGGCTGACCATCGCCGAGCTGGCGGAGCTGGCCCACGGGCGCGGCCTGGACTTCCTGGCCGTCACCGACCACAACACGGTCAGCCACCACCCCTGGCTGGCCAAGACCGACCGGGGGATCACGCTGCTGCCCGGCCAGGAGGTCACCACCGACCGCGGGCACGCCAACGTGTTCGGCGACGTCGGCTGGGTCGACTTCCGGCAGCCGGCCGACGCGTGGGTGACGCACGCCGAGCAGGCGGGCGGGCTCATCTCCATCAACCATCCGCTCGGCGGCGACTGCGCCTGGCTGCAGCCGCTCACCCGGCGGCCCAGGATCGCCGAGGTCTGGCACTCCGGCTGGTGGGACCGGCGCTGGGGCGCGCCCCTGGCCTGGGCCGACGCCTGGCATCCCGACCTGGTGGCGATCGGCGCCAGCGACTTCCACCGGCCCGGCGCCGACGGCCTGCCCGGCTCGCCCACCACGTGGGTCCTGGCAGAGGACACCGGCGCGGTGTTCGCCGCCGTCGCCGAGGGCCGCACCGCGGTCTCGGCCGGGCCCGACGCCCCGCTGCTGCTGCGCCTGGGCGACGAACTGCTCGCCCTGGACGCCGACGGTCTCATCCTGGTCCGTCCCGGCGGCGAGCGCCTGGTCATCCGCGGTGACCGGGTGCTGCTACCCGCCGCCGAAGGACGCCACCGCCTGGAAACCTACGAGAACGAGGTGATGGCGCTATGCGCCTGATCAGTGTCGCCAACGCCCCGGTGAGCTTCGGGGTGTTCGAGCTGAGCGACGCGCCGCCGCCGCTGACCTCCGGCGAGATGGTCGCGGCCATCGCCGACGCCGGCTACGACGGCATCGACCTCGGCCCGATCGGCTACCTCGGCACCAAGGACGATCTGGCCGAACGGCTGGGCGGGCTGCTGCTCGCGGGCGGCTGGGCCGACCTGCGCTACGGCGACGCCGACGAGTTCGGCAAGGGGCTGGCCGCCCTGGACGCCACCCTGGAGGTGTTCGCCGCCGCCCCGGCGGCCCCCGACCACCTCAGGCCGCGGCCGACGCTCGGCTGTTCCGGCTCGCCCGCCCGCTTCGCCCGTCCGGGCGGGAACGCTCCAGGTCTGGAGCGGGGAGAGTGGCCGGGTTACGCCGCCCGCGTCCAGGAGGCGGTGCTGCGCTGCCGCGACGCCGGCTTCGAACCGGCCTTCCACCACCACCTCGGCACCTACGTCGAGACCCCCGAGGACGTGGAGCGGCTGCTGGAGCTGACCGACGTGCAGCTCTGCCTCGACACCGGCCACCTGCTGCTGGCCGGGGGAGACCCGGTGACGGCGCTGCGCGACTGGTCCGGCAGGGTCGGCCACGTGCACGTCAAGGACGGCGACCGGGCGATCCTGGCCCAGGCCCTGGCCGACGGCGCGGACCTGCGCGAGCTGATGGGCCGCGGCGGCTTCGCCCCGCTCGGCGAGGGCGAGCTGGACCTGCCCGGCGTGGTGCGGACGCTGGACGAGATCGGCTACACCGGTTGGGTGATCATCGAGCAGGACACGTTGCCCGGCAGGCGGTCAGTTACGCGGAACATCACCGATCAAGCCGCCAACCGCGAGAAGCTACGGGAACTCGGACTTTGACGCCACGCTGGAGGACCCAGTCTTGAAGATCGCCCTTGTCGGGTGCGGCGCCGTCACGCAGGCGGTGTACGTGCCGCTGCTGTCGCGCCGCCGTGACCTGTTCGAGGTGACGGCCGTCTGCGACCTGTCGCGGACGCTCGCCGACGCCGTCGGTGACCGGCTCGGCGCGCCCGGCCGGTACACCTCGCTCGACGCCATGCTGGCCGCGGGAGGTTTCGAGGGCGTGCTCGTGCTCGCCTCCGGCTCCCACGGCGAGACCGTGGGCCGGGCGCTGTCCGCGGGTCACGCGGTGCTCTGCGAGAAGCCGCTGGCGCTGACCCGGGCGGAGGTGGCCGCGCTGCCCGAGGGCCGGCTCATGGTCGGCTACATGAAGCAGTACGACCCGGCCGTGCGCCGGGCCGAGGAACTGCTGGCCGAGCTGGGCGGGCCGGAGGCGATCAGGTCCGTCGAGGTGACCGTGCTGCACCCGAGCGGGGAGTCGCAGCTCGCCTTCGCCAACCTCGTCCAGGCCCGCGACGTGCCCGCCGACCTGCTCGCCGGGCTGCGCGAGCGGGAGGACGCCCTGGTGTCGCGGGCGCTCGGCGAGCAGGCGCCCGCCTCGGTCCGCTCGCTGTACGCGGTCGCGCTCGGCTCGATCTGCCACGACCTGTCGCTGCTGCGCCGGTTCACCGGCTCGCCGACGGAGATCGGGCACGTCGAGACGTGGGGGGCGGCGCCCGGGTCGGTGGAGATCTCCGGGCCGCTCCCGGCCGCCGGGCGGTTCTCCATCCGCTGGCACTATCTGGAGGGCTATCCCGCGTACCGGGAGACCGTGGCCGTCCACCACGACGCCGGCACGCTGGAGCTGGCCTTCCCCGCTCCCTACCTGATGAACGCGCCCACGGTCCTCACCGTGGTGTCCGGCGGCGAGAGCCGCACCGAGTGGCGTGACGTGACCGAGGCGTTCGAGGTCCAGCTGGCCGCCTTCCACGCCTTCGCGGCCGAGGGCGAGCCGCCGCTCACCGGCCGGGCCGGCGCCCTGGAGGACATCGTCACCGCCCAGCGCGTGGCCGCGCGCTACGCCGTACAGCACGACCTGCCGATCGGAGGGGAAGCCGCGTGACCACAGGGATCAGCGGGGAGAGCGGGGAGATCGTCGTCGTCCCGCACACGCACTGGGACCGGGAGTGGTACGAGCCGTTCCAGCGGTTCAGGCTGCGGCTGGTCGCGCTCATGGACGAGGTGCTCGACACCATGGAGCGCGAGCCCGGCTACCACTTCACCCTCGACGGGCAGCTGGCCTGCGTGGACGACTACCTGGAGGTGCGGCCGGAGAACCGCGACCGGGTGGCGGCGCTGGTCGAGTCGGGCCGGCTCGCGGTCGGGCCGTGGCAGATCCTGCTGGACGAGTTCCTCTGCTCGGGCGAGAACATCGTGCGCAACCTGGAGCTGGGCATGGCCAGGGCCGACAAGCTCGGCGGGGCCATGCCGGTCGGCTACCTGCCCGACATGTTCGGCCACACCGCGCAGATGCCGCAGATCCTGCGCCGGGCCGGGCTCGCGCACGCCTGCGTCTACCGGGGCGTGCCGTCGTCGGTGACCACCGACGCGTTCGCCTGGGTCGCCCCCGACGGCACCGCGATCCGCGCCCAGTACCTGCCCGCGGGCGGCTACGGCAACGGCGCCCACCTGTTCGAGGACTCCGAGCGGCTCGCCGAGCGGGGCGCCGCCTTCGTCGCGACGATGCGCCGCTGGCACGGTCCCGAGGGCCCGCTGCTGGCCATGTACGGCACCGACCACTCGGCCCCGGTGCGCGGTCTGCCCGAGATGGTGGCCGGGCTCGGCGCCCGGATGGACACCCTCTCCGGTTACGTCACCGCCCACCCGGCCGACGTCGAGGGGCTGCCCCGGGTGGCCGGCGAGCTGCGCTCGCACGCGCGGGCCAACATCCTGCCCGGCGTCATCTCCGTGCGCGCGGCCGTGAAGCAGGCCATGGGCCGCGCCGAGCGGATGGTCGAGCGGTACGCCGAGCCGCTGGCGGCGCTCTGGGGCGCCGAGTGGCCCGGACGCTTCCTCGACATGGCCTGGTGGCGGCTGGTCGACGCCAGCGGCCACGACTCGGTGACCGGCTGCGGCGTCGACGAGACCGCCCAGCAGGTGGCCGCCCGCATCGCCGAGGCCGAGCACCTCGGCCAGGCCGTGCGCGACATGGTCACCGCCCGGCTGGCCGCGTCGGTGCCGTCCGGCGGCCTGCTCGTCGTCAACCCGACCCCGGCCACCAGGCGCGGCGTGGTGCTGCTGAACGTGGCGGGCGAGGACCCGATCACCGGCCCCGGCGGGGCCCGGGTGCCGGTCCAGCCGCTGGAGTACGCGCCGACGCTGCTGCTCGACGAGGAGATGGACCCCGCCACGGCGCTCACCTTCGTGCACGGCACCGAGCTGTACGGCCAGCACATCACCGGCTGGTCCGTCGAGGACGGGGTGCTGACGTTCACCGTCGCCCGCGAGTCGCGGCTGCCGTTCGACGTCGGCCAGGTGCGCGAGGCGCTCGCCGGGGTCACCCGGGTGCGCATTCTCGCCGAGCCGCGCCGGACCGTGGCCGCGCTGATCGAGGCGCCGCCGCTCGGCCACACCAGCGTGCGGCCGACCCCGGACGCGGACCCTGACGGCCGCCTGCCCGCCTCGGTCCGGCCGGTCCGGGCCGGGGAGCGGGTGCTCGACAACGGGCTGCTCCGGGTCGAGGTGGCCCGCGACGGCACGCTCACGCTGACCGGCGCGCACGGCGTCACGCTCACCGGCGCCGGCCGCATCGTCGACGGCGGCGACGTGGGCGACAGCTACAACTACGCGCCTCCGGCCGAGGACCGGCTGGTCTCCGAGCCCGACTCGGTGCACGTGCAGCTGGTGTGCGGAGGTCCGCTGGTGGCCGCGTACGACGTGTGGCGCACCTTCCGGTGGCCCGCCGCCGGCGACGGGGTCGAGGGCACGCCGGAGATCCCCGCGCGCTCCCGCACCGAGGCGACCGAGGAGATCGCCGTCCGCACGCGGGTCGAGCTGCGCACGGGCGAGCCGTTCGTCCGGCTCACGGTGGACTTCGACAACCGGTGCGCCGACCACCGGGTGCGGCTGCACGTGCCGCTGCCCGAGCGGGCCGCCGTCTCGCACGCCGAGGGCCAGTTCGCGGTCGTCACCCGCGGGCTCACCGCCGAGGGCGGCTGCGGCGAGGAGCCGCTGCCCACCTACCCGGCCTCCTCCTGGGTGGCCGCCGGGGGAGTGGCGGCGCTGCTGGAGCACGTCACCGAGTACGAGCTGGTCGACGACGGCGGCGAGCTGGCGCTCACGCTGCTGCGCTCCATCGGCTACCTGTCGCGCAACCGGCACGTCCTGCGGCCCGAGCCGGCCGGGCCCCAGCTGCCGACCCCGGCGGCGCAGTCGCGCGGGCTGCGGTCGGTGTCCCTGGCGCTGATGCCCTACGCCGGGACGTGGGAGGCGGTGCCGGGCGCGGCCGAGGAGTTCCGGCACGACCTGGTCACCGTGGCCGGCACCGGCGACCCGTCGCTGCCGCTGCCCGCCCCGGCCGCCGGGCTTTCCGTCGAGGGCGACGGCGTGGTCATGACCTCGCTGCGGGTTCGCGACGGCTGGAAGGAGCTGCGGGTGGTGGCGCTCCGCGACGACCCGACGCAGGCGCTCGTCACCGGCGGCTTCACCCGGGCCCGGCGGGCCGATCTGCGCGGCCGGCCGGGTGAGACGCTGGAGGTCGCCGACGGCTCCCTGCGCCTGCCGCTGGGCGGATGGGAGATCGCCACCGTGCAGGTGTCCTAGTCCTGGGGCAGGCCGAGCTGGCGGGCGGCCTGGAGGGCGAGCCACACCTCGGCGAAGGCGGCCGTCGAGGTGAGGTCGCGCCCGGTCAGCGACGCGAACCGGCGCAGCCGGTAAGCCAGGGTGTTGGGGTGGATGTGCAGCGCCGCCGCCGTGTCCTCCGACCGGCGGTCGTGCTCCATCCAGGCGCGGACCGTGTCGAGCAGCCGCGAGTCGTGCGCGGCGTCGTAGGCGAGCACCGCGCCGAGGACGTGGTCGACCAGGGCCTCCAGGGTGTCGGAGTCGTCCGGCAGCCACCGGCCCGTCGGGTCCTTGCCGTAGACGACCAGCGGCTGGCCCGACTCGACGGCCCGGCCGGCCGCCCACACGGCCTCGCGCCTGGCCACGCGGGTGGAGGCGCCCGGCGGGAACGGCCGGCTCATGCCCGCCCGGACGGCCGGCGGCCCGGTGATCGGCCCGGCCAGGGAAGGCGGGCCGAGCACGTACAGGTCGTCGCCGCGGCGCAGCATGAGGTGCGGGTGGTCGGCCAGCGCCCGCCGCAGGTCGTCGTCGCCGGCGCCGCGCACCACGACCAGCACCGCGTCGGCGTCCGGCGGCAGCCCCAGCCGGGCCAGGCGGCGGCGCGCGGTGGCCGGGTCGAGCACGTCCTGCAGCAGCTCCGCCAGCGTCTCCGCGCCCTCGCGGCGCAGCGTCTCGCGCTCGTTCCTGGCCATGGCCACCTGGAGCGCGGCCACCGTGGCGATGTGCTGCACCACGGCCAGCCCGGCGGGGCGGGCGCCCTCGCGCTCGAACGCCACGAGGAACCCGGCGGGCCCGCCGGGCGCGGGCACCGGCAGCACGAAACCGCCGGGGATGGTCGGCGGCGCCTCGGGCTCCGACGGCAGCACGTCGAGTGACGGCGGCACCGGCACCCCCGGCAGCAGCGGCCGGCCCTGCGGGGTGCACAGGAACACCTGGTAACCCGACAGCCGTTCCAGCCGCCTGAACAGGGTGGCCGGGTCGAGCTCCTCCGACGCCAGCCAGCGCAGCGCGCCGAACACCTGGAGCTGCGCACCCAGCCGGTGGCGGGCGTCCTCCTGTACCGCCGCCGCCACCTCCTGGGCGATGGCGATGAACGGCACGGCCAGCGGCACCTCCAGCACCGGCATGCCGCGCCGCTCGGCCACCTCGAAGAACGCCCGGTGCAGCGGCGGCACGTGCAGCTGCGCCGACAGAGCCAGCGCGGACACGCCCGCGTCGTCCAGCCGCTCCAGGTAGGCCCGCTGGCCGGCGGCGGACCGGGGCACGCCGATGCCCGTCGTCATGATCACCTCGGCGCCGAGGAGCCACGGCGTCGGGTCGGTCAGCTCGCTCACGTGCGCCCACGACACCGAGCGGCCGAGCCCCGCCCGGCCCGCGAGCAGGCGCAGTTGCAGGGCCGGCAGCCGCAACAGGTCGAGCACCGTCACCTTGTGGTCAGCCACAACTCCCACTGTAGGACTTCGTGGCAGGGCCAATTGCCGCAGGTCAAAAGCATGACATTGACTGTGCGCATGACTAAAGGCCCCATCGACTCAGCAAGGGTCCCGCGCTTCGCGGGGCCCGCCACCTTCGCCCGCCTGCCTCGCGTCGACGAGGTGGAGCGCGTGGACGTGGCGGTCGTGGGCGTCCCGTTCGACAGTGGCGTCTCCTACCGTCCGGGGGCCAGGTTCGGCCCCTCCGCGGTGCGCGAGGCGTCACGGCTGCTGCGGCCCTACCACCCGGGTCTGGACGTCTCCCCGTTCGAACGGGTCCAGGTGGCGGACGCCGGCGACATCGCCGCCAACCCCTTCCACATCGAGGAGGCGATCGAGAGCATCGAGGCGGGGGCCGCCGCGCTGGACGCCCGCCTGGTGACCATCGGCGGTGACCACACGATCGCGCTGCCGCTGCTCCGCGACGCCGCCCGGCGGCACGGGCCGGTGGCGCTGCTGCACTTCGACGCCCATCTGGACACCTGGGACACCTACTTCGACGCCGAGTACACGCACGGCACCCCGTTCCGCCGGGCCGTGGAGGAAGGACTGCTGGACACCGAGGCGCTCGGCCACGTCGGCATCCGCGGCCCGCTCTACGGCAAGAAGGACCTCGACGACGACCGGCGCCTCGGCTTCGGCATCGTCACCGCGGCCGACGTGCTGCGGCGCGGCGTCGACGAGGTGGTCGACGCGCTGCGCCAGCGGATCGGCGAACGCCCCCTGTACGTGTCGGTCGACATCGACGTGCTCGACCCGGCGCACGCCCCCGGCACCGGCACCCCGGAGGCGGGCGGGCTCACCAGCCGCGAACTGCTGGAGATCCTGCGCGGCCTGGCCGGGTGCAACCTGATCGGCGCGGACGTGGTCGAGGTGGCGCCCGCCTACGACCACGCCGAGATCACCGCCGTCGCCGCCTCTCATGTCGCCTACGACCTCGTCACCTTGCTGGCCTTGCAGGAGAACGCATGAGCACCTCCATCACCGAGATCGAGACCCGCGGCGTCGACCGCATCCCCGACGCCGAGCGCACCGCCCGCCCCCTGGACCTGTTCAGGCTCTCCTTCGGCGGCGCGAACACCTTCGCCACCTGCGTGCTCGGGACCTTCCCCATCCTGTTCGGCCTGTCGTTCTGGCAGGGGCTCGCCGCGACCGTGCTCGGCCTGCTGGTCGGCGCGCTCATCCTGGCGCCGCTGTCGCTGTTCGGGCCGCTCAACGGCACCAACAACGCCGTCTCCTCCTCCGCGCACCTGGGCGTGCACGGCCGGATCGTCGGCTCCTTCCTGTCGCTGCTGACCGCGATCGCGTTCTTCTCGATCTCCGTGTGGTCCTCGGGCGACGCGCTGGTCGGCGGCGCGCACCGGCTGGTCGGGCTGCCGGAGTCGGACTTCTCCTACGGGGTCGCGTACGCGATCTTCGCGGGCCTCGTGCTCGTGGTGTGCGTGTACGGGTTCCGGTTCATGCTGTTCGTCAACAAGATCGCGGTCATCGCGGCGTCGGCGCTGTTCGTGCTCGGCGTGTTCGCCTTCGCCGGTGACTTCGACCCGTCGTACGCCGGTCTGCTGGCGCCCGGCGACCCGCTGTTCTGGCCGTCGTTCATCGGCGCGGCGCTGATCGTGCTGTCGAACCCGGTCTCGTTCGGCGCGTTCCTCGGCGACTGGTCGCGCTACATCCCGGCCGAGACGCCGCGGGGCCGGGTGATGGCGGCCGCCTTCATGGCCCAGGTCTCCACCATCCTGCCGTTCTTCTTCGGCCTGGCCACCGCGTCGATCATCGCCGCCAAGGCCGCCGAGTACATGGACCCGGCCGCGCCCAACTACGTCGGCGGCCTCCTGGCCATCGCGCCCACCTGGTACTTCATCCCCGTCTGCCTCATCGCGCTGATCGGCGGCATGTCCACCGGCACCACCTCGATGTACGGCACCGGGCTGGACTTCTCCAGCGTCTTCCCCGCCTTCACGCGGGTGAAGGCGACGCTGCTCATCGGCTCGCTGTCGATCGTGTTCGTCTTCGTCGGCCGCTTCGCGGCCAACCTCACGCAGAGCATCTCCACGTTCGCGACCCTTATCATCACCTGCACCGCGCCGTGGATGGTGATCATGATGCTCGGGTACGTGACCCGCCGCGGCTGGTACGACCCCGAGGCGCTGCAGGTGTTCAACCGGCGGCAGCGGGGCGGGCGTTACTGGTTCACCCACGGCTGGAACTGGCGCGGCCTGACCGCCTGGCTCGCCTCGGCCCTGCTCGCGCTGGCGTTCGTCAACCTGCCCGGCCAGTTCGTCGGGCCGCTCGGCGACCTGGCCGGCGGGGTGGACGTGTCGCTGCCGCTCGGCCTGGCCACGGCCGCGGTGCTTTACATGGCGCTGCTGTGGGCCTACCCCGAGCCGCGCGAGGTGTACGGGCCGCGGGGCCCGCGCTGGGTGCGCACGGCCGACACCCCGGTGCCGCCGATCGTGCCCGCCGCCGTTCCGGAGCCCTCCGTCTCCACCTGACCGCCGGTCCGCCCGCTCACCCCTGCCCGGCCGTCCGGGCAGGGGTGGCCTCCGTGCGGTAACCGCTGGCCTGGAGAGTGAACAGCCGGGCGTACTCGCCGTCACGGGTGATCAGCTCGCTGTGGGTGCCCTGTTCCACGATCCGCCCGTCGGCGAGCACCACGATGAGATCGGCCTCGCGCACGGCGCTGAGCCGGTGCGAGATGAGCAGGCTGGTGCGCCCGGCCCGGTGCCGGCGCAGGTCGGTGTGCAGGTCGTGTTCGGCCTCCGCGTCGAGGCCCGCGCTCGGCTCGTCGAGGATGACCAGGTCGCGGTCCTCCCGCAGGTAGACCCGGGCGAGCGCGACACGCTGCCACTGGCCGCCGGAGAGCAGCACGCCCGCGGCCAGTTCGTCCTCGCCCGGATGCCGGAACGTACGGCTCAGCATCGTGTCGTAGCCATGGGGGAGATGCGCGAGCGTCTCATCGATCCCGGCCAGCGTGGCGGCCCGGTGGATGCGCTCTCGGTCCGACATGACGGAAATGTCGCCCACGCCGATGTTCTCGGCGGCGGTGAACTCGTAAGCGACGCAGTCCTGGAAGACCGCGGCGATCCGGTCGCGAAGGTCCGCGGGGTCCATCTCACGGATGTCCACCCCGTCCCAGAGCACCGCGCCGCGTTGCGGATCGTAGAACCGGCAGAGCAGCTTGACCAGCGTCGACTTGCCGGACCCGTTGAGGCCGACCAGAGCCAGCGCGCTGCCGTAGGGCAGGAACAGATCCACGCCCTTCAGGACCCACGGATGCGCGTCGTCATAGCGGAACCACACGTCGCGGAACTCGATCCCGTGCCGGAACGGCGGCGCCTTCCTCGGCGCCTCCACCACCGGCAGGTCCGGTTCGGCCCGCACCACCTCGCGGTAGTGACCGAACAGGAGCAACGACTCGTACACCCCGCCGACCGACCCGACCAGCTCCGCGAGGCCCGACTGCACGCCGGCCACCGCCGCGACGAAGACGGCCACGTCGCCGATCGACAGCGCGCCGCCCGCCGTGCCCGCCACCACCCAGATCAGGCCGGCGCCGGCGGTCACCGCGCCGAGCGCGCTGAGCAGCGTCTGCGCCTTCAACTCGCGTACGTCGACGGCCCGCTCGCTCTCCTGGGCCTCGCGGACGTCGGCCAGCAGCCGCCGCCGGAGGTACTCGCCGAGCCCGAACAGGCGGACTTCCTTGGCGAAGTCGAGGTTGGTGAGCAGCCTGGCGAAGAAGGCGCTGCGGCGGCCGAGCGGACTGGTCATCCAATGCATACCGGCCCGGACCCGGCTCAGGGCCACCTCCGCGATGACGGCCGGCACCGCGGCGAGCAGCACCACGGCGGTCATGACCGGGCTCAGCACCGTCAGGGTGACGACGAACCCGACGACCGAGATGAGCGTCCGCAGCGCGGAGAACGTGGGCAGGACGATCTGGCCGGCCGCCGTCTGGCCCGTCTGTTCGGCCAGCCGCAACCGGTCGAGGAACTGCGGCGTCTCGAAACGCGCCAGCCCGGCGAACCGGTTGACCGCACGGAACAACTCGTCGCGGGCGAGCAGGTCGAGCCGCCGGCGCAGCTGCGCGTCGAGATAGCGGTCGAGATGGGAAAGGGTGGCGGTCAGCAGGCCGATGAGGGCCAGGCCCGCCGCCAGCCCGACCAGCAGCGCCTGGTCACGTCGGGGGCTGCTCAGCTCGTCGAGCAGCAGCTTGGTGAGCCAGGCGCCCGCGACGGGCCAGAGGCCCGACAGCACCGACAGGGCGACGGAACCGAGCGACAACAGCGGACCGGCTCTCCAGACCATCGCCCACGCGGCACCGGCCCGTTGCCGGAGTGTGCCGGCGGCCGAAGTCTCCGGCGTGCCCGGGGGCGAGGTGTCCGCACGGTTCCGTGCGGCGCGGATCACGCGGGAACCGGCCGGTCCAAGTCCATCACGGAGATGGAGGCGGCCCGCACCACTCCCTCGGAGGCGAGATAGAAGGCGGGAAAGGCCCTGGCCTGGAACGCTTTTTCGATCGGGCCTCCCCAGGGCTGGCGGACCACGCTCGCGACCGGCCGCAGCTTCTCGACCAGCTGCTCAGCCTGGGCGCTGTCGTCTCCCATGATCACCGCCACCGCCGCGGGCCGGTCGACGCGCCGGTCGGTGATGAGGCCGACGAGATCCGGCAGCTGGTCCAGGCACACCGAGCACTCCGTGGAGAGGAGCGCGACGACCTCGGGCGAGGTCACCCGGCTGTCGACCGTCTCACCGTCGACAGACTCGGCCTCGATCATCGGCAGCGACGTCCCCGCGGCCAGCAGCGCCCCGGCCGGGTTCCCCGCCGTGAGCGCCACGAGCTGCGTGGTGTGCTCCCGTAACCGGCGGATCACCGCCAGGGTGAGGACCAGGTTGACCAGGCTCACCAGCCCGAAGAAGACCATTCCGGCCACAAGAAACGACACTCCGTCTTACCTTTCAGGACCGAGCCGGCGAGAGGCCGGCGCGAACGATGACGGCGAGATCGTCGGTTGACCCGACCCCGACGGCGACCGTCGCCCCACCGGGAGACGGGGCGACGGCGCCGGCGACATGATTGGTGCTCCGGCCGGCGTGCGCGCCTGGTCAGGCGGCGGCGGGCCGGTGCCGGGTGTTCGGTGTCAGCAGCAGTCGTAGCAGACGGCCCTGCAGGTCCGGTCGTTGCCGCACCACTTGAGCTTCGAGGAGCGGTCGAGCCAGCGGTAGCAGTAGTAGTTGCAGCCGCTGCCGTCCGTGTAGAGATACTTGCCCTGGCACAGGGGGGCCGCGTCCGCGCTGCTGCTGGGCAGCAGCAGCGAGAGCAGTTTGTCGCCCAGTGCGTTGACCTTTTTGATCATGCTTCTCCCTTACGCATCGACGGTGCACGGACCCGCTGCAGGGAGCGCGGGACCCATGTCACCTCCACACCGCGGTGCGCCGTCACCCTCTCAGCCGTCACTACCGGAGTACTACCGCAGCCCTACCGGATCGCTACCCGGTCGCCACCGGCGCGGCCGGCCGGGATCGGGGCGCGACGACAGGCGTCTGGTCACGACGCCGACCAGGTCCTCAGCGGACAGGAAACCCCAGGTCCTGGAGTCGTAACTGTCGAGCGCGTCCCCGAAGACCACGAGGCGACGGGCCGGGACCGGCGTCCCGGCCGGTATCCCGCAGGCGTCGACGGCGGCCTCCGGCAGGGGGTCGCCGGGTACGGCCACGACCCGCTTGATGCTCCAGCCCCCGCGTGCCGGACCCGAGGAAGACGGCGTGCGCAGCACCACCACGTCGCCCCGGTGAGGCGGCCGGCCGGTCACCCTGCGCACCAGGACCCGGTCGCCGTCGGTGAAGGCCGGGCTCATGCTCCCGCCGTTGACCGTGATGACGAGATAGCGGCGTCGTACGGCCAGCAGACCGGCGGCCACGGCGAAGCCCGCGGCGATCGCCACGCTCACCCGCCGGCCCCTCATGGGACGGGCAGCATCTCGGCCGCCGGTGTCTCGATCAGGATGGCGTGCTGGATGTCGCGCAGTTCGCTGCTCGGCTCGATGCCCAGTTCCTCACGGAGTCGCTCGCGGATGCCGTGGTAGGCGCGCAGGGCCTCGACCCTGCGCCCGCACCCGTACAGGGCGATCATCAGCAACGCGCACAGGCGCTCGCGCAGCGGATGGAACCCGATCAGCGGCTCGATCTCGGCCGCCACCCTGGCGTGGCCGTCGAGCGCCAGCTCGGCGTGCAGGCACTCCTCCCATGCGATCAGACGTTGCTCCTCCAGGTGGGCGGCCTCCGCGGCGAGCCCGGGCACGCCGTCGAGCGCCCGCCCGAACCAGCGGGCCAGCGCCACGCGGAAGCAGGCGACCGCCGCGGGCAGGTCACCCGCCACCATGGCGGACGTGGCCTCCCGCACCTCTCCTCTGAAGACCTCCACGTCGATCTCACCCGGCGCGGCGTGGAGCAGGTATCCGGCGGAGACCGTGCTGATCCGTTCGCCTCCGGTGGACGTGCGACCCAGGTTCTGACGTAACGTCGAGAGGGTCTTCTGGATCTGGGCCTGTGCGGTGGGCGGAGGGCGGTCGCCCCACACGATGTCGACCAGCCTGTCGGTCTTCACGACCCGGTTGGCGTTCAGCGCCAGTGCCGCGAAGACCGCGCGCTGGCGATGTCCCCGGAACCACCGGCGGCAGGCGTCGCCGCGCACCTCCGGTGGCCCCAGAAGGCAGAACTTCATATACACCCCGTAGAAGCTCACATGCTCATAAACTGGACAGAAGAGCAGTTATTGCTATATAAGCCACTAATCCCGAATTATGCGCTATGGCCTATCGGCTCACTAGGGGACCGTATTGGCGTTGCGCAATCTCAGCTCGAATGTCACGGAATCGATACGGAGTTCGAAGTCCTCCGTCGAATTGCGGGATCAGGCGGCGGCGAAGGGACGGGACGATCAGCGGCGTCGCCCGCGAAGCCCCTGCTGCACAGCGGATCCAGACGACGACGCGCATGGAACGTATGACTACGGGACAGAAAAGGATTCATCGCTCCCGGCACCGTGCGACTTGTCCAGCCCTGCATTCCCGGAGTTCGGGTTCGCGGCTTCGCAGGACTCTTGCGGCGGAAAAAGCCGGTGCGATGGGTCGTCGCGGTGGGGAAGCGGCCCAGCCCTCCGTAGGGGTGGCGCTGGTGAAACCCGTCAATGCGCTCGCGACGGCGATATCGCCATCATCGATCCGGCCGCCCGGAGGCCCTGACCGGCCGCGACGGGGTCGACGTCCTGGCCGTGCGCCTACCTGGTGCCCCACGAGTACGTCTGCTTGCGCAGCTTGAGGTACACGAACGACTCGGTGGCCCGCACCGCGGGGATGGCCCGGATCTTGCTGAGGATCTCCAGCAGGTGACGGTCGCCCTCGCACACCACCTCGACGAGGACGTCGAAGGAGCCGGCGGTGAGCACCACGTAGTCGATCTCCTCGATCGCCGCCAGCTCGTCGGCCACGGACTCCAGGTCGCCCTCACAGGTGACGCCGATCAGCGCCTGGCGCGGGAAGCCGAGCGTCAGCGGGTCGGTCACCGCGACAATCTGCATGACACCCGCCTCCTGCAGCCGCTGGACCCGCTGGCGGACCGCCGCCTCCGACAGGCCGACGGCCTTGCCGATCGCGGCGTACGGTTTGCGGCCGTCGGACTGGAGCTGCTCGATGATCTGCTTGGACAGCTCGTCGAGCACGACCGGTCCGGGCGCGGTGTCCTTGCTGCGGCGTACGCGCGGAGGCGTCGTCATGTCGAGGGATCCTCCAACCGTCCGGCATGTTACGGGGGCGTTCCCGGGGGGTTGCCGTCCTGGTGCGACATGGTGTCAGTTCTCACGGGTCTGTCAAGCGAATTCGTAGCAATTTGGTATCTTCGCCACGAAATCCCTTGTTCAGATGCGGTTACTCTGTAAGAGTCGCGGCAACTCAGCCACCTGCGGCATGACCAGCCCCTCACCAGTCATCTCTACAGGAGGTCATCCCTTGACCATCCGTCTGCAGAACTTCGTCAACGGTGAGTTCGTGGACGCCAAGAGCGGCCGATTCTCCGACGTCATCGATCCTTGCACGGGCGAGGCCTACGCGCAGGCCCCGATCTCCGGCCCCGAGGACGTGGACGCCGCCTACGAGGCCGCGGCCGCCGCGTTCGAGTCGTGGGGCAGCACCACCCCGGGGGAGCGGGCCAACCTCCTGCTCAAGGTCGCCGACGCCATCGAGGCGCGGGCCGACGAGATCAACGAGGCGGAGTGCCGCAACACCGGCAAGCCGCTCGCCCGCATGGCCGAGGACGAGACCCCGGTCGCGGCCGACCACTTCCGCTTCTTCGCCGGCGCCGCCCGCACGCTGGAGGGCCCGACCTCCGGCGAGTTCCTCGCCGAGCACACCAGCGTCATCCGGCACGAGCCCATCGGGGTGATCGGCCAGGTCACGCCGTGGAACTACCCGATGATGATGGCGGTCTGGAAGATCGCCCCGGCGATCGCGGCCGGCAACACCGTGGTGCTCAAGCCGTCCGACACCACCCCGGCCTCCACGCTCAAGCTCGCCGAGATCCTCGGCAGCGTGCTCCCGCCCGGCGTCTTCAACGTCGTCACCGGCGACCGCGAGACCGGCGCCACCGTGGTGAGCCACCCGACCGCCGCGATGGTGGCGATCACCGGCTCGGTGGGCGCGGGCATGTCGGTTGCCAAGAGCGCCGCCGACGACCTCAAGCGGGTCCACCTGGAGCTCGGCGGCAAGGCCCCGGTCGTGGTCTTCGAGGACGTCAAGGACCTGAGCAAGGCCGCCCAGGACATCGCCACCGCCGGCTTCTACAACGCGGGGCAGGACTGCACCGCCGCCTGCCGGGTGCTCGTCCAGGAGAGCGTGCACGACGAGTTCGTGGCCGCGCTGACGGAGGCCGCAGCCGCCACCGTGACCGGCGACCTGGCCGACGAGGACGCGCTGTACGGCCCGCTCAACAACGAGAACCAGCTCGCCCGCGTCCAGGGCTTCATCGAGCGCGCCCCCGCGCACGCCAAGGTGCTCACCGGCGGGCAGCGGGTCGGCGAGCGGGGCTACTTCTTCGCCCCCACCGTCGTCGACGGACTCAAGCAGGACGACGAGATGGTGCAGAACGAGGTGTTCGGCCCGGTCATCACCGTCCAGACGTTCACCGACGAGGCCGACGCGCTGGCCAAGGCCAACGACGTCAGGTACGGCCTCAGCGGCTCGGTGTGGACCGCCGACCACGGCCGCGCCATGCGGATGTCGAACAAGCTCGACTTCGGCGTCGTCTGGGTCAACACCCACATCCCGTTCGTCTCGGAGATGCCGCACGGCGGCTTCAAGCACTCCGGGTACGGCAAGGACCTGTCGGTGTTCGGCCTGCATGACTACACCAGGGTCAAGCACGTCATGCACTACATCGGCGAATAACCAGTAACCGACCGGCAAGAACGCACAAAGGGAACCTCCCCGTATGGCCGAGCAGAGTCCGACTGACCCCCCGATCGACAGGGCGATCGAGCTGGAAGACGTCGTCAAGGAGTACGTCTCGCATGGCGAGGTCGTCCAGGCGGTCAAGGGCGTCACCCTGGACATCGCCGAGGGGGAGTTCTTCTCCCTCCTCGGCCCGTCCGGTTGTGGCAAGACCACCACGATGCGCATGATCGCGGGCTTCGAGGAACCGTCCAAGGGCGTGATCCGGTTGCACGGCCGGGACGTCACCGACGTCCCGCCCAACAAGCGCGACGTCAACATGGTCTTCCAGTCCTACGCGCTGTTCCCGCACATGAGCGTGTGGGACAACGTGGCCTTCGGCCTGAAGCAGAAGAAGACCTCCCCGGACGAGATCAAGCGGCGGGTCGGCGAGATGCTGGAGATCGTCGACCTGACCGGCCGGGAGAAGCGCCGCCCGCGCGAGATGTCCGGCGGCCAGCAGCAGCGCGTCGCGCTGGCCCGCGCGCTGGTCAACCGGCCGCGGGCGCTGCTGCTCGACGAGCCGCTCGGCGCCCTCGACCTCAAGCTCCGGCAGGCCATGCAACTGGAGCTCAAGCGCATCCAGCGCGAGGTCGGCATCACGTTCGTGTACGTGACGCACGACCAGAACGAGGCGCTGACCATGAGCGACAGGATCGCCGTCATGAAGGACGGGGTCATCGAGCAGCTCGCCCCGCCGCGCGAGATCTACGAACGGCCGGCGACCACGTTCGTGGCCGGCTTCATCGGCACCTCCAACCTCCTGTCCGGCACCGCCACCGAAGGCGTGCTGAAGCTCGGCGCCGGCCGCGTGCTGGTGCCGGGCCACGAGGGCGAGGTGTCGGTCACCGTACGTCCCGAGAAGATCACCCTCACCAAGCAGGAGCCCACGAGTGACGTGAGCGCCCTGCCCGGGACCGTGTCCGAGGTCGTCTACCTCGGCACGTACAACAGTTACGCCGTGCAGCTCGCCGACGGGGCCGAGATCACGGTGTTCGAGCAGAACGCGCACGACGCGACGGTCACGGCGGAGCGGGGCGACTCGGTCTGGCTGTCGTGGCAGGCGCAGCACTCATATGTGATGGGAAGTTGATTGCACGTCATGAACCGCCTGCACTCTCCCGCCCTGGTCAGGGGCATGACCCAGCCCCGCACCCGCCGCGACGTCTTCAGGCTGGCCGGCCTCTCCGCCGCCGGCCTCGCCCTGGCCGCCTGCGGGGTCCAGGGCCAGAAGGCCGCTCCGCCGAAGGCCGACGCGGTCGCCGACTACTGGGCCTCCCAGAAGAAGAACGGCAAGGTCGTCTTCGCCAACTGGCCCGAGTACATGCCCGAGGACCACGGCCCGCTGAAGAAGTTCCAGCAGGAAACCGGGATCTCCTACGAGTACAAGGAGGTCATCAACGAGAACGCGGAGTTCTTCGGCAAGGCCGACCCCGTGCTCCGCGCCGGTCAGCCGCTGGGCTACGACATCGTCGTCATGACCAACGGCGTCCAGCTCCAGCACATGTTCGAGCTGGGTTACGCGATCACGCTGGACCAGTCGAAGCTGCCCAACTTCAAGGCCAACGCCGGGGCCGCCTACCAGGACCGCGCCTACGACCCGGGCAACAAGTACACGATCCCGTACACCTCGGGGTTCACCGGCATCGCGTACAACACCAAGTACGTCAAGGACGACATCACCAGCATCCAGGCGCTGTTCGACGCCAAGTACGAGGGCCGGGTCGGCATGATGGCCGACGCCCAGGAGATCGCCAACTTCGGCATGATCGCCCTCGGCATCGACCCGACGACGTCGACCGAGGACGACTGGAAGAAGGCCGGCGAGAAGCTCAAGGCGCAGCGTGACGCCGGGATCGTGCGCAAGTACTACAACCAGGACTACATCGACGCCGTGTCCCGTGGCGACGTCTGGGTGACCATGGCCTGGTCCGGCGACGTGTTCCAGCGGCAGCTCGCGGGCGAGCCGGTCAAGTTCGTGATCCCCGAGGAGGGCGGCACGATCTGGACCGACAACATGCTCATCCCGAAGGGCGCCGCCAACCCGGTTGACGCCATGATGCTCATGGACTACCTCTACAAGCCGGAGATCGCCGCCGAGCTGGACGAGTACATCCAGTTCGTCACGCCCGTGCCCGCGGTGCAGGACCTGCTGCGCAAGAAGGCCGAGAGCGCCTCGGGCGACGACAAGAAGGCGCTGCTCGACATGGTCGAGAGCCCGCTGATGTTCCCGACCGAGGCCGACTACGCCAAGCTTCACAGCTACACGCCGCTCACCACGGCGAAGGAGCAGGTGTTCAACCCGATCTTCCAGTCCGTCACCCAGGCGTAGGCCATGAGGCGTCTCACCCCTTACCTGCTCGCGCTGCCGAGCTGGATGTGGCTGGCGATCTTCCTGGTGGTGCCGCTGGCGGCGATGGCGTCGGTCTCGCTGCAGACCGGCAACGTCATCGACGGGTTCGTCATGACGTTCAGCTTCTCCAACTACGGTGACGCCCTCGGCACCTACAGCAGCCAGCTGGTCCGCTCGCTGGGCTACGGCGCGGCGGCGACGGCGGCCATGCTGGTGATCGGCTATCCGGTGGCCTACTGGATCGCGTTCAAGGGCGGCAGCCGCAAGTCGGTCTACCTGTTCCTGCTGCTGCTGCCGTTCTTCGTGTCGTTCGTGCTGCGCACCATCTCGTGGGGCTTCCTGCTGGCCGACGACGGCATCCTGCTCGGCACGCTGAAGGGCTGGGGCGTGCTGCCGACCGGGTTCCACGTGCTCGCCACCTCCTTCGCGGTGATCGCGGGCCTGACGTACAACTGGCTGCCGTTCATGATCCTGCCGATCTACGTGTCGCTGGAGCGGGTGGACCCGCGCCTGGTCGAGGCGGCCCAGGACCTGTACGCGACGCGCGGCACCGCCTTCCGCAAGGTGGTGCTGCCGCTGTCGCTGCCGGGCGTGTTCGCCGGGGTGCTGATGACGTTCGTGCCGGCCACGGCCGACCCGGTCAACGCCCAGGTGCTCGGCGGCACCGGCAACACGATGATCGGCAACATCATCCAGACCGAATACCTGGTCAACAACGACTACCCGACGGCCTCGGCGCTGTCGTTCACGCTGATGGCGGTGCTGCTCGTGGGCATCTTCGTGTACGCCAGGGTGCTCGGCACCGAGAACGTCCTCGAGGCGGCGGCGCGATGAGGGGCACCCGCGTCCGGTTCGGCGACCGGCTGCTGAAGGCCTACACCTGGCTCGTCATCCTGTGGCTGGCCGCGCCCATCGCCGTCATGATCGCGTTCGGCTTCAACGACAAGCAGAGCAAGTCGAACGCCACCTGGCAGGGCTTCACGCTCAAGTGGTACGGGGAGCTCTTCGCGATCCCCGACCTGAGCAGCGCGCTGATCAACTCGCTGACCATCGCGCTGGCCAGCACGGTCATCACCGTGATCATCGGCACCATGCTCGGGCTGGCCCTGGGCCGCCACCGGTTCCGCGGCCAGGGCGCGACGAACTTCCTCGTGTTCGCCGCGATCTCCACGCCCGAGCTGGTCATGGGCGCCTCGCTGCTGTCGCTGTTCGTCTCGGCGAACGTCCCGCGGGACCAGATCACGATCACGATCGCGCACGTGCTGTTCTCGCTGTCGTTCGTGACCGTGACCGTGCGGGCCAGGGTGGTCACCCTCGACCCGTCGCTGGAGGAGGCGGCCAAGGACCTCGGGGCCGGGCCGTGGGCCACGTTCCGCCAGGTCACGCTGCCGTCCATCATGCCGGGCGTGCTCGCCGGCGCCATGCTGGCGTTCGCGCTGTCCATCGACGACTACGTGGTGACGAGCTTCGTCAACGGCTCCACGCTCACCTTCCCGCTGTGGATCATCGGCTCGGTGAAGACCGGTATCCCGCCGCAGGTGAACGTCATGGGCACGCTGATCTTCGGTGTCGGCGTGCTGATCGCGATCGTCAACGCGATCGCGGCCAGGCGCCGCGCCTGAACCATCCGGGAGCTCCCGCCGGCGGCGGGGGCTCTTCGGCATCGAAACGCTGCCGGCAAAGAACAGGGAGGCGAGATCGGATTCCGGCGGGGGGAACCCGCGCGTGATCACCCTATTGGTCCCGCAATTTTTTACTTTTCGCACATCGTAAGGGAAGTGGGATTTGTGGATCCGCTGAAGGCGCTGGCTGACGCGGAGCGCAAGCCGTACTGGCTGGACAGCCCGGCCAGACCCGAGCCGCGACCGCGGCTCTTCGGACACACCACCGCCGACCTGGTCGTCGTCGGCGGCGGCTTCTCGGGCCTGTGGACGGCCCTGATGGCCAAGGAACGCGACCCCTCACAGGACGTGGTGCTGCTGGAGGGGCGCAGGATCGGCTGGGCGGCCTCCGGCCGCAACGGCGGGTTCTGCATGGCGACCCTCACGCACGGCCTGTCCAACGGGCTGGAGCGCTGGCCGGACGAGATCGACCGGCTGGAGCGCATGGGCGTGCAGAACCTCGACGAGATCGAGAGCACGCTCCGGCGCCACGACATCGACTGCTCCTTCGAGCGCACCGGCGAGCTGAACGTCGCCACCGAGCAGTGGCAGCTCGACGCCCTGTACGAGCACCTCGGCGTGATCGAGGAGCTCGGCCTGGACTACGTGCCGCTGGACCAGGAGCAGATCCGCGCCGAGATCGACTCCCCGACCTACCTGGGCGGGCTCTGGGACCGCAGCGGCTGCGCCATGCTCGACCCCGCCCGGCTGGCGTGGGGCCTGCGCGAGGCGTGCGTGCGGCTCGGGGTGCGGGTGCACGAGCGCAGCCCGGTCCGCTCGCTGGACGACGACGGCGTCTCGATCACCCTGCGCACCCCGAACGGCTCGGTCACCGGCCGCAGGGTCGCGCTCGGCACCGGCGTGTTCCCGCCGCTGCTGCGCCGGCTGAAGCACTTCGTGGTGCCGGTGTACGACTACGCGCTGATGACCGAGCCGCTCAGCCACGCCCAGCTCGGCGAGGTCGGCTGGCGCAACCGGCAGGGCGTGGGCGACGCCGCCAACCAGTTCCACTACTACCGGCTCACCGACGACAACCGCATCCTGTGGGGCGGCTACGACGCGGTCTACTACAACGGCGGCCTGGTCAAGCCGGAGTACGAGCAGCGCGACGAGACCTTCGTCAAGCTGGCCCAGCACTTCTACGACACCTTCCCGCAGCTCTCCGACGTGCGCTTCACCCACCGGTGGGGCGGCGTGATCGACACCTGCAGCAGGTTCAGCGCGTTCTACGGCCAGGCGCACGGCGGGCGCCTGGCCTACGCCGTCGGCTACACCGGCATGGGCGTCGGCGCCACCCGGTTCGGCGCGAACGTCATGCTCGACCTGCTGGCGGGCGAGCGCACCGAGCGCACCGAGCTGCGCATGGTGCAGGAGAAGCCGATGCCGTTCCCGCCCGAGCCGGTCCGCTCGGGCGTCATCCAGTTCACCCGCTGGTCGATCGCCAAGGCCGACGAGCACGAGGGCAAGCGCAACCTATGGCTGCGCACGCTGGACCGGATGGGGCTGGGCTTCGACTCCTAGCTCAGGGCCCGCGGCGGCCTCCCGCCGCGGGCCTCTCCTCCACACTGGAGGAATGAGGATGGAGTTCGCCGCTGACAGCGTGACGCTGGTCGGGGACCTGCGGGTGCCCGACGGCACGGGGCCGCGCCCCGCCCTGGTCTTCACCGGCCCGTTCACCGGCGTGCGCGACCAGGTGACCGGCCTTTACGCCGAACGGCTGACCGCGCGCGGGTTCGTCACCCTGGCCTTCGACCACCGCAACTGGGGCGAGTCGGGCGGCGAGCCGCGCTGCCACGAGGACCCCCAGGGCAAGCTGCACGACCTGCGCGCGGCGGTGTCGTTCCTGCGCTCGCGGCCGGAGGTCGACGGGGAGCGGATCGGCGCGGTCGGCATCTGCCTGGGCGGCGGCTACGCGCTCAAGTTCGCCGCCTTCGACCCCCGGGTCAAGGCGTTCGCCGGGATCGCGGGCGCGTACAACAACCCGTACGCGATGCGCGCGGGCATGGACTACCAGGCGGCCCTGGCCTCCTTCACCGAGGCGCTGGAGCGGCAGGACCAGGGCGGGCCGGTGGCCTACCTCCCGGTGGTGGCCGAGGAGGGCGAGGCCGCCATGCCGGGTGAGGAGCCGTACGCCTACTACGGCACCGGCCGTTCCGCCTCGGCCCACTGGGCCGACCGGGTGACCAGGGCGAGCGTCCGCGAGCTGATCACGATGGACAACATGATGGGCGCCGACTTCCTGTCGCCGAAACCGGCGCTCATCGTGCACGGCGTGGTCGACCGGTTCTGCTCGCCGGAAGGCGCGGAGGAGGCGTACAAGCGGCTGGACGAGCCGAAGAAGCTGGTCTGGCTGGACGCCAGGCAGCACATCGACCTGTACGACCAGGAGCCGTACGTGACCCAGGCCGTGGAGGCGACGGCGGAGTTCCTGCACGAGCACCTGGTGTGACACATGCGATAGATGGGCACAAGATCCCTCGAAACCCCCAAGGTAGACACCTCGGGGGTTCGGCATGCGAGGGACACGAAAAGTCGCGGCGGGGGTGGTGGTCGCGGCGCTGGCGGCCGGCTGTTCGGGAGCGGTCGCGCCCGACGCGGCCGGACCGGCGGACATCGTGGTGCGGTGCCTGATCACCGTGCCCGACGAGGCGGGCGCGGCGGTGGTCAAGGCCAGGCTGGTGCGCGAGGTGGACCGCTACCTGTCCCGGCAGCCGGGCCGCGTCGTCTACGCCGCGCACGACCTGAAGACCGGCATCAGGCTCGGCCGGGGCGCGCGCGAGCACGACATGATCACCGCGAGCGGCGCCAAGGTCGACATCCTCATGGCGCTGCTCACCAAGCGGGGCCGGCTCGGCACCGCGGAGCGGGACCTGGCCACGCTGATGATCCGGCACAGCGACAACCGCGCCGCCGACGCGCTGTGGTGGCGGGCGGGCGGCGGCGCCGGGCTCGCCGCCTTCTACCGCGCGGCCGGGCTGCGCGAGACCGTCCCCGGTCCCGGCCGCTACTGGGGCGGCACCACCACCAGCCCCGCCGACCGGCTCGAACTGCTGCGCCTCCTCGTCGAGGGCGGCGGCGGGCTCAGCACCGCCGACCGGCGGCTGGTGCTCGGCCTCATGGCCCGCGTCCACCGCGAGCAGGCGTGGGGGGTGAGCGCCGCGGCCAGGCCCGGCGACCGGGTGGCGCTCAAGAACGGCTGGACCCCCCGGCCCTTCGTGCACAACACCTGGGCGGTGACCAGCTACGGCCGCGTCACCGGCCCCGGCAGGGACCTGCTGCTGGCGGTCCAGACCGATCGGCAGCCGAACCACGGCCGCGGCATCCAGGCCATCGAGGGGCTGTCCCGGCTCATCGGCTCCCGCCTGGAAGCCCTGTCGCCGTGGCGCACCCGCGCCTGCGCCGCCCAGGCCACCACCTGACCGTGCTTCCCGGGGCTCAGCGGGGCTTCCCGGGGCTCAGCGGGGCTTCCCGGGCTCAGCGGGCGTGGGCGAGGTCCTCCTCCGGGATCACCTTGGGCACGCCGCGCAGCCCCACCAGCGCGAGCGCCGCCACCACCAGCAGCATCACCGACGTGACCAGCGCCGTGACGTTCACCGCCTGCACGAACGCCTCACGCGCCGCCGTCACGAGCACGCCGGCCCGCTCGGCGGGCAGCGACTCGGCCACGGCCAGCGCCCCGGCGATCGACTCGCGCGCCGCCTCGCCCGGCACCCCGGCGGGCACCACCAGGCGTCCGGCGTAGGTGCTGTTCAGCACCGTGCCGAGGATCGCGATGCCGAGCGCGCCGCCCAGCTCGAACGAGGTCTCCGAGACCGCCGCCGCGGCCCCCGCCCGGTGCCTGGGCGCGGTGGCCAGCACGTTGTCGTTGTTGACGGTGAACGCCAGCCCGATGCCCATGCCGCCCAGCACCATGAAGCACGCCATGACCGGATAGCTGAGCTCCAGGCCGAGCGTGGAGTAGTAGGCGAACGAGCCCGCGTTCATCAGCAGGCCGAGCGCCACGACCCCGTTCCTGCCGATGCGGTGCACCAGCGGGCCGGCCAGCACCCCGCCGATCGCGCCGCTCAGCCCGCCCGGCAGGCCCGCGAGCCCCGCCTGCAGCGGCGACCAGCCCAGCACGAGCTGGAGATACCAGGCGAAGATCAGCGACATGGCCATCATCGTGAAGATCGCCAGCAGGTTCGTGCCGATGGAGGCGGAGAACGCGCGCCGCCTGAAGAGCCGCACGTCGATCAGCGGCTCCGCCAGCCGCGTCTGCCGCCAGACGAACACCACCAGCCCGGCGATCCCCAGCACCCCGGCCACCTGCACGTCCACGTGCGCCAGGCCCTGGTCGGCGGCCTCCTTGATCGCGTAGATGACGGCCACGATGCCGAGGAACGACAGCGCCACGCTGAGCGGGTCGACGCGCCCCGGCTCAGGGTTGCGCGACTCGGGCAGCACCCGCACGCCGGCGACCACGATCAGCGCCATGATCGGCAGGTTGATCAGGAACACCGAGCCCCACCAGAAGTGGTCCAGCAGCAGCCCGCCGACCACCGGGCCGAGCGCGAACCCCGCGGCGCTCATCCCGCTCCAGACGCCGATGGCCGTGGTGCGCTCCGCCGGCTCGGTGAACACGTTCCTGATGATCGACAGCGTGGACGGCATGATCGTCGCACCGGCCACGCCCAGCAGCGCCCGTGCCGCGATCAGCAACTCCGGGTTCGGCGCGTACGCGGTGATCGCGGAGGCCACCGCGAACGCGACCGAGCCGATCAGCAGCAGCCGCTTGCGCCCGACGCGGTCGCCCACGTTGCCCATCGTGATGAGCAGGCCCGCCAGCGCGAACCCGTACACGTCCCCGATCCACAGCAGCTGCGTGGAGGAGGCGCCGAGGTCGGCGACCAGGCGGGGGAGCGCCAGATGCAGGACCGTGAGATCCACGGACAGGAGGAGGGTGGCCAGGCAACAGATCGCCAGGCTGAGCCATTTCTTCGTCATGCGGCCCACGGTCGCGGCGTCCGCTGACCACGGGCCTACCGTCCGCTGACCGCCCGCGTCACCGCCGTCAGCCCGGCCATGATCCGCTCCCTCAGCTCGTTCATGCTGTACCAGGCCTGGGGGCACTCGTCGCGGGCCTGCTCCAGCCAGGCACGGGCGCCGGCCGGATCACCCGACGCCAGCGCCACCTCGCCCAGGCCGCAGTGCGCCCAGGCCAGCATCTCGGGCGAGCCCACCCGTCCGGACAGGTCCGCCGCCGACTCGTACGCCGCCCGCGCCGCGTCCAGCTCGCCGGTACGGGTCAGCGCGTCGGCGCGCCGGCACAGGCTCTCCGCGACGTCGGACGGCGCGCCCAGCTCCCGCGCGACCTGCAGCGCCTCGTCCGCCCTGGCCAGCGCGGTGGCGTGATCCCCCTCCTCGGTGGCCAGGTCGGCCAGGCCGGACAGCGCGAGCATGGTGCCCCAGCGCTCACCCAGGCCGCGGAAGGCCGCCAGCGACCGCTCGAACTCCGCCCGCGCCGCGTCCAGCCGGCCCTCGATCTGCATCATGAACCCGTACCCGCAATCGGACAGCGCCGCCGACCAGGGCGACATCGTCACGGTCGCGGCCAGCCGGCGCAGCTCCAGAGCGGTGGACGTCTCCTCGGGCGGGCCGGTGAACATGGCGAGCAGCAAGGTCAGGAACTCCAGCCTGGTCGGCAGGTAGTCGACGGGCAGCGAGGGCCGCAGCCGTTCGAGCCGCTCGACCATCCGGTCGTCGCTCACGCCGGCCCAGGCCGCGACGAGCACGCACATGGCGTACTCCTCCTCCAGGCCCTCCGGCGCGGCGTCGCCGACGCGGTCGAGCAGCTCCGCGCCGAGTGCGGCGCTGATCGTCCGGTGCCCGCGCATCCACCAGTAGCAGGCGCACCGGCCCACCAGCCGCAGCGCCGTGCCGAGCCGGCCCGACTCGGTCGACCAGCGCACGGCGGCGGTGAGCTCGTCGCTCTCCGCGTCCAGCCGGGCCAGCCACTCGAGTTGTTCGGCGCCGCGCAGACGGCCGTCGGCGGCGGTCGCGAGATCCAGGTAGTAGGCGGCGTGCGCCTCCCGCACCGCCTCGGTCTCCCCGGCCTCCTCCAGCCGTTCGGCGCAGAACGCGCGGATCGTCTCCAGCATCCGGTAGCGCCCGTCCACGGCCTCCACCAGGGACTTCTCCGCCAGCGAGAACAGCAGCTCCTCGGGCAGCCCGCACACCCGCTCCGCCGCCTCGGCCGTCGCGCCACCCGCGAACACCGTCAGCCGCCCGGCCATCCGCTGCTCGTCCTCGTCCAGCAGGTCCCAGCTCCACGCCACCACCGCGCGGAGCGTCTGGTGGCGGGGGAGCGCGGTCCGGCTGCCGTGCGCCAGCAGCCGGAACCGGTCGTCCAGCCGGGCCGCCACCTCCGCCACCGACAGCGTGCGCAGCCGGGCCGCCGCCAGCTCGATCGCCAGCGGCAGGCCGTCCATGGCGTGGCAGATGCGGTTGGCCTGCTCGGCGTTGTCCGGCGTGACGGAGAACGACGGGCGCACCGCCGCCGCCCGGTCGGCGAACAGCCGTACGGCCGGATAGCTCAGCGGGTCGGGCGCGTCAGGCGGCGGCAGGCGCAACGGCGCGACCGGCACCAGCACCTCGCCGGTGATGCCCAGCGCCTCCCGGCTCGTGGCCAGCACCCGCAGCCCCGGGCACGACCCCAGCAACGTGTCGGCCAGTCGCGCGACCGCCTCGATCACGTGCTCGCTGTTGTCCAGCACGAGCAGCAGATCACGGCCCGCGAGCGCGGCGACCAGCCGCTCGACCGGCTCCATCCGCGGCAGGTCCGGCCGCTGCCGGTCGCGGATCCCCAGTGCGGCCAGCACCGTGGGCGCCACCTCGGCCTCCCCGGTCACCGGCGCCAGCTGCACCAGGCACACGTCGCCGTCGGCCCGCGCGGCCACCTCCAGCGCCAGCCTGGTCTTCCCGGCCCCGCCCGGGCCTACCAGCGTCACCAGCCGGGAGGCGGCCAGCTCGGCGCCCACCTGCCGCAGCTCCTCGGCCCGCCCCACGAAGCTCGTCAGCTGCGCCCGCACCCCGAGCTTGACCCCGTCACCCCGCCCGGGGGACCCGCTCGGGACCGCCGGCTTCCCCGCCGGGGCGGGCTCGGCGTCACGGGGCTCGCCCGCTCCCCAGCCGGAGGCGGCGACGCCGAGGGAAGGGTCGGCGCGGAGCACGGCCAGGTGGGCCGCCGCGAGCTCGGGGCCCGGCTCGATGCCGAGCTCCTCGTCCAGGATGCGCCGCCCTTCGGCGTACGCGGCCAGGGCCTCCGCCTGCCGGCCGCTGCCGTACAGGGCGCGCATGAGCTGGGCGCGCAGCCGCTCGCGGAGCGGATGGTCGGCGACCAGCCGGCGCAGCTCGGCGACCAGCTCGCGGTGCCGGCCCAGCTCCAGATCCGCTTGCGCCCGGTCCTCGACGGCGGCGAGCCGCAGCTCCGCCAGCCGGGCCGCCGCCGCGCCCGCGTGCGGCGCGTCGGCCAGCGGCGCCCCCCGCCACAGCTCCAGCCCTTCCCGCAGCAGCGCCGCCGCCTTCCGCGCGTCGCCGGCGCCCAGCGCGTGGCGTCCCTCGGCGGCCAGGCGCTCGAACCGGCTCGCGTCCACGTCCACCGGATCGGCCGCCAGCCGGTAGCCAGCGGGATGGAACTCGACCCGGTCGCGCCCCAGCGCCCTGCGCAGCCGCGACACCTGCGACTGCAGCGCGTTGGCCGCCCCTTCCGGCGGGTCCTGCCCGTACAGCCCGCTGACGAGCCGGTCGGCCAGGACCACCCGGCCCGGCTCCAGCGCGAGCAGCGCGAGCAGCGCACGCACCCGGGGACCGCCGACCGGGATGCCGGTGCCGTCGTCACCCAGCACCTCGGTGGGTCCGAGGATCACAAAGCGCATGCCCCGATTATCGCGGGCGGGACGGCACTCCGAGCGCGTCGGTCATCGGCCGTGAACGCCCGCCACGACCCCGGCGGCCAGCGCCGTCGCGTGCCGCCCGGCGGGGCAAGGCCGCACCCCGGCCCCGAACGTCAGATGGGGTTCGCCGTCCTGGTTGGCCCGGACCAGGTCGATCCGCACCTCGTCCCCGGTCTCCCGGTCCAGCCGCCGCGTCACCGTGAGCGGCGGGTCGGCCTTGAGCGTGCATTCCAGCGCCTCCGTGACGGCCTCGCCGGGCCGGGTCCGGCGCAGCGTGTTCCGGATGAGCCCCTCGGTGGCGTCGTGCGCCTGCAGCAGCAACGTGATCCGGGCCACCGCGTCCGCACCGGTCACGATGGCGAGCAGGTCACGGACCGCCGCGTCGGCCTCCGGGGTCTCCTCGCCGGACAGGTAGCCGGGCGCGGCCGCGCGCACGGCCGCCGCCAGGCCCGCGTCGTGGATGCCGAGGGCGTGGCCGAGCACCGTCACGGGGACGCCCTCCCAGCGGCCGTCCCGCTCCCGCGTCTCCTTCTCGGCGGCGTCCCTGAGCGCGTCCGGGTCGACGGCGGCGAGCAGCTCCTCCAGCCGGCGCCGCCGCCGCGCGTGCGCCTCCCCGGTGCTGAAGCGGGAGGTACGGGCGCGCAGCCAGGCGAGCGTGCCCTCCGGCGCGTCCTGCCTGACCGGCGGCGGGATGTAACGGGTGTCGGCGAGCACCGCGAGGGCCTCGGCATGACGGGTGATGACCATGCGGCCACGCTAGACCGGAAACCCTTCGGCCCCGGTCGAAGTGTCGTCAGGCGGCCAGGCGCTCGTGGCGCTTCTCGGCCGCGGGCTCCACGGCGGGGACGGCCACGGCGGAGGGCCGCGTCGTCGCGGCCGCCATGACCATCAGCAGCACCATGTCCGCCACCACGAGGGCGCGCTCCAGCAGCCCGTAGTAGCCCGCGCCGCCGATCCACCCCGAGGTGATCGAGGCCGGATGCGCGGCCAGGTAGACCGCCAGCACCAGGGCGGAGGTCACGGCCAGCGCCCGGACCGCGCTCCACCGCGCCAGCCCGGCCCGCCCGCGCGCCAGCGTCCAGCCGGCCACCGGCAACGTGGTGAAGACCACGGCCGCCGACCATCGGTGGATCTCCCCGGTGAGCGACTTCAGCTCGGCCGCCGCCGGGTCCGTCGGGAAGATCGCGCTGAGCATCAGCCCGGCCGCCGCGGCCAGCAGCAGCACCCGGGTCGCCGCCGTGCCCCGCGGGTCGGACGAGACCATCCCGTACGAGAGAGACACGCACGCCACCGCCAGCGCGAGCATCCCGAGCAGCGTGGGCGGCATCCCGCCGGGCACCAGCGCGTAGTCGCTGAGCAGCGGCTGGGCGGGCAGCGCCAGCTCGGCGTAGCCGAGTGCGCCGGCGGACGTCAGCGCCGCCGTGACGGTGACGGCGGCCGTGGCACGTGAGGTCATCTGGTCACCTCGTCATAGATCTGCTCGAACCGGGCGAGCGAGGCCCGGTGGTCGTGGGTGAGCGCGAGGTCGCGGCTGGCCAGGCCCATCCGCGAGCGCAGGTCGTCGTCGGTCAGCACGGCGGTCAGGTGACGGGCCAGGGCCTGCACGTCCCGCGGCGGGAACAGGAAGCCGTTGTCGCCGTTCACCAGGTGCGGCAGCGCCATCGCGTCGGCCAGCACCACGGGCAGCCCGGTCGCCATCGCCTCCAGGGTGGCGATGCTCTGCAGCTCGGCCACGCTGGGCATGGCGAACACGTCGGCGGCGGCGAACGCCTGCGGCATGCTCTCGTCGGGCACGAACCCGAGGAAGGAGACGCGCTCGCCCACCCCGATCCGGGCGGCGAGCTTCTCCAGCGACTCACGCTGGTTGCCGCGGCCGACGAGGGCGAGCTGGGCGTCGGTCCCGTTCAGCACGTACGGCATCGCCCGGATGAGGTCGTCGAGCCGCTTCTCCTCGTCGAGCCGGCCGACGAACAGCACGGTCGGCCGGTCCGGCAGGCCGAACAGCTTGCGCGCCCACGCCTTCGGCTCGGCGTGCGGGCGGAACCTGGCCAGGTCGATGCCGCAGGAGACGGCCTCGACCGGATGGTCGAAGCCCTGGTCCGCCAGGAGTCCGGCGGCCAGCGGGGTGGGCGTGGTGACGCGGTCGGCCTTGCCGAACACGCGGCCGAAGTCGCGCCAGGCCAGCCGGCCCGCGCCCGCGCGCAGCCGGGCCGGGACGTGGCCGAACTGGAAGAGGTTGTCGGGCATGAAGTGGTTGGTGGCCACGATCGGCACCCCGCGCCGGCGGGCGGCCGAAAGGGCGGCCCGGCCGACCACGAAATGACCCTGGGTGTGCAGCACGTCGGGGTCGACGGCGGCCATCAGCCGGTCCAGCCGCGCGGGCACCGCGACCCGCATCGTGGGGTGCACGACCAGCGGCGCCGAGCGCAGCCGGTGCACGATCACGCCGTCGACCACGTCGGCGGACGCCGGGCCGAGGTCCGACTGGCACACCACGTGCACCTCGTTGCCGCGATCGGCGAGACCGGTGGCGAGCCGGTGGGTGAAGTAGGCCGTGCCGTTCACGTCCGGCGGGTACGTGTCCGTGGAGATCATGATGCGCCGGGGCCGCTCCGGGACGGGGGAGAGGCCGGCGTCTGGGCTGGTGGTGCGGCGCAGGGGCATCGCCATGGTGAGTGACTCCTCAGATTTTCTAGACAGTCGTCCCGGCCCGGGGAGGCCGGTTTTCCAACGGGGTCGTACGAGCGAGCGCGACGGTCCCGGCGGTGGCCAGCGCCGCCGCCGCGATCGGGGCGAGACCGGTGGGAAGCGGCTCGCCGAGCAGCAGCGCGCCGAACGCCACCGCCGTGAGCGGGTCGGCGATCTGCAGCGCCGCGAAGGAGACGCCGAAGTGGCCGACGGCGTAGGCGCGCTGCAGCATCATCAGCGCCAGCAGCGCGGGGACCGGGAGGGCCAGCAGGTAGGCCCAGTTCCAGCCGCCGTCCACCAGCACCCGGACGAGCGTGGCGGTGGCGCCGTACAGGACTCCGGAGGCCGTGGCCAGCAGCGCGGCCCGGCCCGCCGGACCGGCGAGCCGCGAGCCCGCCCACAGCAGGACGGCCGCGGCGCCGGAGACGCCGAGCAGGGTGAACAGCTCCCGGAGGTCGAGCCGGACCGGCCCGTCCGACTCGGGCACCAGCAGGACGAGGCCGATCAGCCCCGCCGCCACCACGGCCGCCGCGCCCAGCTCGGACGTGCTGGGCCTGCGGCCGTGCAGGGTGGCCGCGATCGGCAGCGCGAACAGCAGGCTGGCCACCCCCATCGGCTGGACCACGGTGAGCGGGCCGAGGCCCAGCGCCACGATGTGGAGCCCGCCGCCGGCCAGGATCGCGGCCCCGCCGAGCAGCCAGCGTGGCCGCCGCAGCAGCGCCGACATCTTGGGCTGGTCCGTGCCGGCCGCCTCGAACTGCTGCAGCGCGGCTCCCAGCGCGAAGAACAGGGAGCCGACCAGGGCGATCAACGCGGCCGGTACCGTCATGCCCTTCTCCTTTCAAGCCGGATGTTCGCCCGGCAGGGTCAAACCGACGTGTCCGAGGGGAGTCGCGCGGGGGAAACCTGGACGGCGCGCCGCTTGCGCAGCCACCGGACGATCTCCACCACGGCGGTGACGGAGAGCGCGAGGCCCAGCCCGAGCAGCAGGCCCTTGATCGGGTCGCGCTCGAACGCCATCCCGCCGAAGAACCCGATCAGCCCGGAGTAGATCCCCCACGAGGCCGCCGCGATCGCGTCGTAGAACGCGAACGAGCGCCGCGGGTAGCGGACGGCGCCCATGGTGAGCGTCGTCGCGGTCCGCCCGCCGGGGATGTAGCGGGCCACGACCAGCACCAGGCCGCCGCGCTCGGCGAGGGCTTCGCGCGCCCACACCATCGCCTTGCGCTGCCGCAGCCGGCCGCCGCCCTTGTGACCGAGCAGGTAGGAGATGTGGTCGCCGGCGAACGCGCCGAGCGCCGCCACCAGGATCACCAGTGCCAGGTTCGGCTCGCCGGTCGCCGCGAACACCCCGGCGGTGATCACCGAGGTCTCCGCCGGCACGACGGGGAAGAACCCGTCGAGCAGGGAGAGCGCGAACAGCGCCAGATACAGCCATGGCGACGACATCACCTGCTGGAGGAACTCCAGGACGGCGTGCGACATCAGCGTGAACTCCGATCGATAGGCGCGCACTCTCACCCTGGCGGCGAGACATGCCGGTGGACATCGGGGATGTCCCGGGGTCGAACGCGGGCTCTCCCCCTATCGGGGTCAGGGCCCGTACGCTGTGAACCTAGGAACTCGCAGGCCACGGCACATCGGACGATCGGTACGCATCACCCCCGACTTTCGTCAGGGGCGCCGGTACGACCTCCGGCTGACACCCTTCGATCAAAGCGGCCCGCGGGGGCCGGCACATCGGGGCGGGCATCCGAGTTCGTGGTGGTGCTAGCCCCACCACCGGCGGGGGAGTGCGATCCACCCGACTTTCGTCAGGGTCCGCGGTAGACCATCGGAGGCAGCGAGTCTTCCCAGGTGGCGGATAACGTCGTGGGCGTGAGGAGATTACGCCGCGACGACCGTCGCCAGGTGTGCCGGGACGCCGTCCTGTGGGCGCTGCTGGCGATCTCCGCCATCGCCATGGGGCCCGACCCGCTGCGCGACCTCGGCGCGTTCGGCGCCGTGACAGTGCCGCGGCTGGCCCTGACGGCGCTCGCCGTGCTGGTCGGCCGCCCGTGGCCGCTCGCGGCGGTGGTGCTGCTGCTGCCGCTCGGGCCGTGGGACTTCACCCACGCTCTGGCCACCTCCAACGTCACCTGGCTCCATCCGGGCGCCACCGGGGTCAAACTCTTCCCGTTCGGGCCGATCTCGCCGTTCTCGATCTGGTACGCCTATCTCGCCGGACGCCGCCTGACCCGGGTGCTCCCGGCGGTGGCGGTGGGCGGCGCGATCACCCTGGCGGGCGTGGGGCTCGTCCTCGCCGGGGGCGCCACCCCCGGCCTGTGGATCACCATGCTCAGCGGCCTGATCGGCACCTTCCTGATCCCGTACCTCCTGGGCGCGGTGCGCAGCCGCATGGCGCACCAGCAGCGTCAGGCACGGCAGGCGGCCGAGGCGCAGGCGCGGCTGCGCGAGCGGGCCAGGATCGCCCGCGACATGCACGACTCGCTCGGCCACGACCTGGCGCTCATCGCGGTCCGCGCCGCCGGTCTGGAGCTGTCGCCCACCCTGGTGCCCGCCCACGCCCGAGCGGCGGGCGAGCTCCGCGCCGCCGCCGCGGCCGCCACCGAGCGCCTCCACCAGATCATCGGCGTCCTCCGCGACGACACCGACCCCGCCCCCCTCACCCCACCGCCCGGCCACCCCGCCCCCACCCACCGCCCTGACGATCACCGCCTCGCCCCGCTCACCTCACTCACCCGCCGTCCCGATGACCATGCTGGCGGCGGGCCGTCCGTCCAAGGAGATGCCGGGTCTTCCGGAGACGTGGTCGCCACGGTCGAGCGGGCCAGGGCCTCCGGGCTGGCGATCACGTTGCGGCTGGAGGAGCCGCTCCCCGCCCTGGCACACGCCCTGGTGCGGGAGGGCCTGACCAACGCCGCCAAGCACGCGCCGGGCGCCGCCGTCCAGGTCGCGGTCACCCCGCACCGGGTCGTGGTACGCAACGGCCCGCCCACCCGAGCCGCCCAGATGACCGCGTCCGGCGGCCTCGGGCTCACGGGCCTGCGGGAGCGGGTGGGACGAGCGGGCGGCACCCTGTCGGCGGGCCCGGCGGACGCAGGCTACGAGCTGGCCGCCGATCTCCCGTGAGCTCCCCCGTACGGGGGAGGCGGATCCCACCACCGGGCGAGGCCCGGAAAGGCAGGACGCAGCAGGCTCGAAGGCATGAACGACACACCGAGAGCCGGCATCGGCCGGATCACCGCGGCGGTCGTGGCCATCGCCGCCATGCTCCCGTACCTCACACTCAAGATCCTCTGGCTGGCGGGCAGCCCGATCGGCGTCACCGACCCGGAGTTCATGGACGACTCGGTGATGGTCGGCATGAACGCGATGACCTTCGGCATGGACGCCGTCGCCGCGATCCTGGCGCTCGGGTTCACCATGCGCTGGGGGATGCGGCTGCCCGCCTGGCTGGTGCTGCTGCCGATCTGGGTGGGCACCGGCCTGCTCGGCGTGATCGTGGTCATGACGCCGCTGGGGTTGCTGCTCCAGGGCGCCGGCCTGTTCGAGGTCGGCGGGCCGATCGAGCCGTGGGTGTACGTCATGGTCTACGGCGGGTTCATCGGGCAGGGCGTCGGGCTGATGGCGGCCTTCGTGCTCTACGCCCGGGACCGCTGGCCGGGGGTCTTCGCCACCGCCGTCGGTCACCCGTACCCGTCTCTGACGAGATCGTTCCAGCGGGTGGTGGCGTGGGGAGCCTTGCTGGTGACGGCGGTCATCGCCGCCGTCCGCTTCTTCTGGGCGCTGGGCGGCCGGGGCGGGCTGCCGCCGCGGGTCGCCGACGCGATGACCGCGGCGGGCGCTGTCCAGCAGGGGTTGAAGGGCCTGCTCGCGGTGGTGGCGGGGGTGGCGCTGGTGGTGCTGGTCCGGGGGCGCGGCCGCCGGCCGTTCTGGCAGCCGCTGGTCGTGGCCTGGCTCGGCTCGGGATCGCTGTTCGGCTGGGGGCTGTACGCGATGATCGTCACGGTGACGGCCGCGCCGCTCAGCGCCGGGGTCACCGGCCTGCCCGACCTGCTGGAGCTGTTCGGCCTGCTGACCGGGATGGCGATGGGGATGTGTGGAGCGTTCCTGCTGGCCGAGCGGTCAGGAGTGCGCGACGTGCAGCCGGCGCAGCAGCCGCTTGAATCCGAAGATCGAGACGGTGATCGCCAGGCCGCTTATCAGGGCCACCGCTGAGGTGCGCAGCACGATGTATCCCTCGAGCGAGCCCGCGAGCGACTCGTAGATCGCCAGCGCGATGCTCAGGCCCGAGTTCATCAGCAGGACGAACGCCCACAACAGGGTGATCCGGGCGAAGAACCTGCGCACCCGCTCGTGCTTGAGCACCGCGTTCGGCAGGTGGATGTAGTCGAGGGTGAGCTTCTCCACGAGCGGCTTGTTCAGCCGCACGGACGCCAGGAAGGCGATGCTGATGCAGATGGTGCCGAGCTCGGGCTGGATGAAGTACCACACCCAGGTGCCGGTCCACAGCCCGATGACCGTGCGCAGGGTGATGGCGGCGGCGGCGAGATACATCGTGGCCGGCACCGGGATCCGCCTGATCAGCCGCCACGCCACGCCCACGTAGACCCATGAGCAGGTAAGGACGAGCGCCCACTGCAACCCGAGCAGCATCATCGCGGCATAGAACACCACCAGTGGCGCGACCACGGCTTCCAGCAACCGGGGGGCGGCCTGACGGGCCAGGGCGGTCAGACGAGGCAGGGTGACAGGAGGGTGGTTCAACGCTTGCTCCGCAGATAGGGCCGACGGGCTGGGACTACCCCGGCTTCGGGCAGACAGGCTTGCCGGACGGACCGCTCGATGTCACCTTGCGGCCACCCTGACACTGTCCGACCTTCGCATCGGGAGGTTGCCGGGCGCTTACCGGTGGCTTACCGTACCTGACCCCCAAGAGCGCGACCGCCTCTTTTGACACGTTGAGAATGGCCGCCCTGTCGCGGTCAGCTCAGCGACGAGGCCGCGAGCGACGCCCCGAACGCGACGAACACCGCGCCGACACCCGAGGTCAGACCCGCACTGAGCCGCCGCCGGGAACGGAACTGGGCGGCCAGGAAAGAGCCGGAGAAAATCAGCGCTGTGAGATAGAGCGCGCTGAACACCTGGATGATCGCTCCGAGGATGAGGAACGACAGCGCGGGCGTGGCGTAACCGGGGTCCACGAACTGGACGAAGAACGACACGAAGAACAGGATCGCCTTGGGGTTGAGCAGGCTGATCGCCAGCGCCTTGCCGAACGGGCGCGGGGCGCGCGCCACCCGCCCGGGGCCGGGTGTGACCGCCGCGGTGACATCCTTGTTCCGCCACGCGCGCCAGGCTCCGCGCATCATCTGGAGCCCCAACCAGGCCAGGTAGACCGCGCCCGCGTACTTCACGATGGTGAACACCAACGGAGCGGAGCGCATCAGTGAGGCGGCGCCGGCGGCGGACAGCAGCATCAGCAGGGTGTCACCGACGAACACCCCGCCCGCCGCCCGGTATCCCTGCCGCACGCCGTGCTGTGCGGCCTGGGCGAGCACGAACAGCGAGTTGGGCCCGGGAAGCAGAATGATCAGAAAAGCGCCGATGACGTACGTCCAGATATCCGTGATGCCGAAGAACATCCCGCCCTCGCTCCAGGCCTGCCTGTGGTGACGCTTCAGATTACCGCCCGCCCGGGACCAGCAGATTTGGGCCTTCCCCCGGGCAAGACGCGTCTTCACTCTCAGTTCAGGCGCGCGTCAACATCGAGCCCGCGTGCCTGAGGAGGACGAGGTGCACCGCCGATTAGTCATCCTTCTGGCCGCCCTGTCCCTGGTCTGCCTGACCGGAGCCACCGGGGCAGGGGCCGCCGCCGAGCCGCCCCCGAACAAGCAGTACCGCGTGCAGGGCCCGTCGAACGCGCAGGAACGCAGCGCGGTCGCGGCCACCGGCGCCGCCATCGACGAGGTGACGGACGAGTCGGTCCTCATCACCGCCACGGAAGCCGAGGTCGCCGCCATCAGGAACCTCGGCTACCGGGTCGCGGAGGTGCCGCGCCCGAGATCCACGTCCGATGCCGCGGTGGCTGACTTCCCGCCATCGGACTCCGCCTACCACAACTACGCCGAGATGATCGCGTACATCGACGACCTGGTCGCCGACCATCCGGGGATCGCGAGCAAGTTCACGTACGGGACCTCGTACGAGGGCCGGCAGCTCGTCGGCGTCAAGATCAGCGACAACGTCGGCACGGACGAGCCGGAGACGGAGGTGCTGTTCACCGCCCACCAGCACGCCCGCGAGCACCTCACCGTCGAGATGGCGCTCTACATCATGGACCTGCTCACCGACGGGTACGGCGCCGACTCCAGGATCACCTCCCTGGTGAACGCCCGGGAGATCTGGATCATGCCGGACCTCAACCCGGACGGCGGCGAGTACGACATCGCGACGGGCAGCTACCGGTCCTGGCGCAAGAACAGGCAGCCGAACAGTGGCACCTCGGCCGTCGGCACCGACCTCAACCGCAACTGGGGCTACAACTGGGGTTGCTGCGGCGGCTCCTCCGGCTCGGCCTCCAGCGAGACCTACCGCGGCCCGTCGGCCGAGTCGGCGCCCGAGGTCAGGGCTGCCGCGAACTGGGTGCGCGGCCGCGTCGTCGGCGGCGTGCAGCAGCTCAAGGCGCACATCGACTGGCACACCTACGGCCAGCTCATCCTGTGGCCGTACGGGTACACGTTCAACGACACCGCGCCCGGTCTCACCCAGGACGACCGGAACGCGCACGCCACCCTGGGCCAGAGCATGGCCTCGACCAACAGCTACACGCCGCAGCAGGCCAGCGACCTCTACATCACGGACGGCTCGATCGACGACTGGATGTGGGGCCAGTTCAAGATCTTCAGTTACACGTTTGAGATGTACCCGACCGGCTCCAGCCCGGGCTTCTACCCGCCGGACGAGCAGATCGTGCCGCAGACCACCCGCAACAGGGAGGCGGTGCTGCGGTTCCTGGAGTACTCCGACTGCGTCTACCGGATCATCGGCAAGGAGGCCCAGTACTGCGGCACCGGCACCCCGCCGACGACCGTCTACTCCGACGACTTCGAGTCGGCCACCGGCTGGACGGCGAACCCGGGCGGTTCCGACACGGCCACCCTGGGCCTGTGGGAGCGCGGTGACCCCGCCGCCACCTCCTCCTCGGGCGCCAAGCAGCTCGGCACCACGGTCAGCGGCAGCAACGACCTGGTGACCGGCCGGCTGGCCGGCAGCTCGGCCGGCGCCTACGACGTCGACGGCGGCGTCACCTCGATCCAGTCGCCGCCGATCACGCTGCCCGCCGGCGGCACGCTCACGCTGTCGCTGTCCTGGTACCTGGCGCACGGGTCGAACGCGACCAGCGCCGACTACTTCCGGGTCAGGGTCGTGGGCAACACCACGGCGACCGTCTTCCAGCAGGCGGGCGCCGCGTCCGACCGCGACGCCGCGTGGAGCGTGGCGTCCGCGGACCTGAGCCCGTTCGCGGGGCAGACCGTGCGCATCCTGATCGAAGCCGCCGACCTGTCCACCGCCTCGCTCGTCGAGGCGGCGGTCGACGACATCCGGATCACGCGGCAGAACTGAGACCGTCCGCGCCCCGCCACCGTCCGTGTGGCGGGGCATCGGAGGCGGTGACGCATTGGGTCTTGTAAGCCCGGGGTGTCAAGGCTACGATCGCGACAACTCTTAGGAAAGTTTACTAACAGATCGGGACCCCCACCGGCTCGCGTCTGCCTCCGCGGGCCGTGCCGTGCGGCTCGCGCTCACCCCCCAGGCGCGAGCCGCACGACACGCCACCGACAAGGACGACAATGTGAAAGTACGCGTGATCGTGGTCGCCCTCGCGACCCTCGCACTCGGCCTCACCGCACCCCCCGCCCAGGCGGCCTCGGCGACCGCGACCTTCGCCAAGGTGTCCGACTGGGGCACCGGCTTCGAAGGCAAGGTCACCGTCACCAACGGCACCTCCAGCCCGATGAACGGCTGGAACGTCCAGTTCGACCTCCCGGCGGGCCACGCGATCGCCTCCGCCTGGGACGCCGCCCAATCCAGGAACGGGCAGCACTACACCTTCACCAACCCTTCCTGGGCCCCGTCGCTCGGCCCCGGCGCGAGCGCCAGCTTCGGCTTCACCGGCAGCCCGGGCGACTTCCCCGGCATCACCGGCTGCACGCTCAACGGCGCCCCCTGCGGCGGCGGCACCGACCCGGACCCCGGAGTCCCCGGCAGACCCGGCCGGCTCACGGCCACCGGCGGCACCGGCGCGATCACCCTGACCTGGACCGCCGCGAGCGGTTCCGTCGACGGCTACCGCCTCTACGAAGGCTCGGCTGTCAAGGCCGCTGTCAGCGGCACCACCGCCACCATCACCGGCCTCGGCGCCTGTGAGACCCGCACCTACACCGTCCGGGCCCACAACGGCGCGGGCGAGTCGGCGCCCAGCGACCCCGCCACCGCCACCACCGCCGGCTGCGACCCCGGCGAGCCGGGAGAGGGGCTGCCCGATCACTTCCTGACCGGCTACTGGCACAACTTCGTCAACCAGGCCGCCGAACTGCGCCTGTCGGCCGTGCCCGACGAGTACGACCTGATCGCGATCGCGTTCGGCGAGGCCACCGCGACACCCGGCGAGGTCGTCTTCGGCCTCGACCCGGGCCTGGCCACCGCGCTCGGCGGCTACACCGACGCCCAGTTCACGTCCGACGTGCGGGCGCTCAAGCAGCGCGGGAAGAAGGTCATCCTCTCCGTCGGCGGCGAGGCCGGACGGGTGCGGGTCGCCGACGCGGCCGCCGCCACCAGGTTCGCGGACTCCGTGTACGGGATCATGACCGCGTACGGCTTCGACGGCGTGGACATCGACCTGGAGAACGGGCTCGACGCCACTTACATGGCCCAGGCCCTGCGGGCGCTGCGCGCCAAGGCCGGCGCCGGCCTGATCATCACGATGGCGCCGCAGAGCATCGACATGCAGTCGACCGGGATGGAGTACTTCAAGCTCGCCCTGTCGATCAAGGACATCCTCACGGTCGTCCACATGCAGTACTACAACTCCGGCTCCATGCTCGGCTGCGACCGGACCTGGGCGTACTCCCAGGGGTCCGTCGACTTCCTCACCGCGCTCGCCTGCATCCAGCTGGAGAACGGGCTGCGCCCGGACCAGGTGTCGCTGGGCCTGCCGGCGGGGCCGGGCGCCGCGGGCGGCGGCGTGGTCGCGCCCGCCGTCGTCAACCAGGCGCTCGACTGCCTGGCCACCCGGACGCGGTGCGGGTCGTTCGTGCCGCCGCGGGCCTATCCCGGGATCCGGGGCGCCATGACCTGGTCCATCAACTGGGACGCCACCCACAACTGGAACTTCTCGAAGACCGTCAAAACGCACCTCCAAGGAATGTAATGAAATTTCGTCGCATGTTCCTTGCGTTACTCGCCTCCCTCGCCATGACGCTCTCCGGCCTGGCCACCCTCACCGCCCCCGCCGCCCACGGCGCGACGGCCGTCGCGTACCCCGCCTGGACGGCGTGGACCTCCTACACCGCCGGCACCCGCGTCACCCACAACGGCGTCGACTACGAGTGCGTGCAGAGCCACACCTCCCAGCCCGGCTGGGAACCCCCGGTCGTGCCCGCCCTGTGGAAGCAGGTCACCGGCGGAGGCGGCGGCGACACCCAGGCGCCCTCCGTGCCGGGCAACCTGCGCTCGACCGGCGTCACCTCCAGCAGCGTCTCCCTGGCCTGGAACGCCGCCACCGACAACGTCGGCGTCACCGGCTACCAGGTCTACCGGGGCGGCAGCCTGGTGACGACCGTCAGCGGCACCTCGTACACCGACACCGGCCGCGCGGCGAACACCGGCTACACCTACACCGTCCGGGCCCGCGACGCCGCCGGCAACCTCTCCGGCCACAGCGCCGCCGTCACCGCCCGCACCTCAGGCGGCGGCACCGACCCCGACCCGAACCCCGGCCGCATGCCCGGCGCCCCCTACCTCTGGATGGGCTGGGGCAACCCGCCCAACCCCGGCACCGTCATGGACGCGACCGGCGTCAGGTCGTTCACCATGGCGTTCATCCTGTCCAGCGGCGGCTGCAACCCGGCCTGGGACGGCCAGCGCCCGCTCACCGGCGGCGCCGACCAGCAGGCGATCAACACCATCAAGTCCAAGGGCGGCAGCGTCCAGATCTCCTTCGGCGGCTGGCAGGGCAACAAGCTCGGCCCGAACTGCGCCACCCCGCAGGCCTTCGCCGGCGCCGTGCAGCAGGTCATCAACGCGGTCGGCCCGGCCGTGGTCGACTTCGACATCGAGAACTACGACGAGTTCGAGAACTACACCGTGCAGGACCGCATCCTGAACGGCCTCAAGATCGTCAAGCAGAACAACCCCAACGTCAAGGTGGTCGTCACCTTCGGCACCTCCACGACCGGCCCGAACGCGCACGGCGTCCGCCTGATCAACCAGGCCAGGGCGCTGAACGTGCCGATCGACAATTTCACGATCATGCCGTTCGACTTCGGCAGCTCGAACATCTACCAGGACACCGTCAACGCCGCCGAGGGCCTGAAGAACGCGCTGAAGAACGCCTACGGCTACACCGACGCCCAGGCGTACGCCCGCATGGGCATCTCCGGCATGAACGGCCTGTCCGACCAGCAGGAGCTGACCACCCCGCAGACCTGGCAGCAGATCACCGACTGGGCCAAGTCCAGGGGCCTGAACCGGCTCGCGTACTGGGGCGTCAACCGTGACCGCCCCTGCCCGGGCGGCGGCGTGGTCTCCAACTGCAGCGGCATCGCCCAGGCCGAGTGGGAGTTCACCCGCATCACCGCCGGCTTCTGAGCGCGCACGAGCCCGGGGTGCCCCGCCCCGGGCTCACCGCACCCGCACCAGCTGGGTGGGCTTGAGCGGCACCCCCACCCCCGGCGGCCGGTAGACCGGCAGCGCCTCCCCGTACTCGTACATCCAGGCGTGGTCCACCACGGTCCGCATGCCCTGCTCACCGATCTCCGGCTCCTCCCGGACGGTCTCCACCTGGCCGTCCGACAGCTTCGCCACCATGTCCGCGACCAGCCGGGCGTCCGGCGCGGCCAGGTCGCACCGCTCGTCCGGCCCGATCAGCAGATCCACCTGCGGCGGCAGCGGGTAGATCCACCGCGACAGCGCCAGCACCCGCGGCGGCGGCGCCATCGGCAGCCCGCCGCGCACCGCGTCCAGCAGCACCGTCCGCGACGTCCGGCGGTCGAACATCCCGTCGGCCAGCGCCCAGCTCAACGCCCCCAGATCCGCCCGGTCCTCGCCGCACGCGTGCAGCACCAGGTACGGCACCAGCGGCACGCCCGCGCCGCCCGACGCCTGCGCCCACCCCTGACGGCAGCCGGTGAGCACGAGCAGCGCCAGCATCGCCCGGTAGGCGGTGTCGGCGTGCGGCGTGTCCAGCCAGCCCGGCACCACCATGCACCGCCCGCCCGTCTTCTCCGCCGTGACGCCCAGCTCCCTGGCCAGCTTCAGCGCCCGCGACGCCGCCACCCCCGTGTGCGCCTCCTGCCAGCCAGGCGTGTACGGGGCGGTCCGGTCGTCGTAACCCCCCGGCCAGTTGCCCGGCAGCCCCGGCCGTGCCAGCCCGTACACCGCCAGCAGCAGGTCGAACACCGTCGTCACCAGGCCGTCGCCGTCGCGCACCGCCGGCACCCCGCGGCGCAGCACCCCCGGCCCCACGTCGAACCGCGGCAGCAGCACCTCCGTGGCCATGACCCCGTCGCCCCCGTACAGGCTGAGCCGCCCGGCGGCGCGGCCGAGCATCCCGCCCGGCACCAGCCCGTCCTCCAGCTCCCGCAGCCGCACCAGCGCCGGCAGGTCGGTGCGGGCCATCGCGTGCGCGGCGAACGCGGGCCGGTCCAGGAAGAACTCCTTGAGCAGCACGTGGCCGACCGCCATGGCCAGCGCCCCGTCCGTGCCGGGCCGTACCACCAGCGTCTCGTCCGACAGCCGCGTCGGGTGCGGGCCGATCGCCACCACCTTCTGCCCCTTGTAGCGGCCCGCGATCACCCACGGCGAACCGGGCGCGCGCACGTTCCTGTTGTTCTCGCCCCACAGCAGCACGTACGCGGCGTCCGCCCAGTCCTCCGGCCGCGGCCCGCGGAAGTGCGGGCCGAGCAGCTGCGCGGGCGCGCTCGACTGCTCGGTCAGCACCGCCCCGCCCAGCCCGCCGACCAACCCCGCCAGCGGGGCCGTCGACAGCGCCGCCACCTGGTCGGACCCGTGCTCGGACGCCGTGTGCACGATGGCCGCGGCGGCCAGCTCGGCCGCCGTCGCATCGTCCAGGGGAACCCGCCGGCCACCCCGCGCCTGCCGGTAAAGCTCAGAATTCGCTGTGAGTTCCGCCCACGCCGCGACCGGGTCGCGTAGCCCGTCGCGCGCCTCGAAATACAGCCTGACCAGCGCCTGGTTGACTTCGGATCCCCCCATGCGAAAAGTTCAGCACAGACGGTCATGTTCTGACGCCTTAAGACCCCGCATGTCGGAGATTCAAAACAGAACCCATGTGGCAGCGCCGGAGGGGGTAGGGCAATCTAGGTCCCGCCATGGAAACTGCACTCCCTACCGCCATCATCCTCGCCGTCGGCCTCGCGCTCGCGCTCATCGCCCAGTGGCGTGACTGGCGGCCGCCGCTCTGGGCCGCCCTGCTCGTCGGCGTGGTGGTCCGCGTCGTGCTGATGATCACCGCGGCGGGCGACGCCCACCAGCCGGTCGACTTCGTCAACAGCTTCAAACCGGCGGGCGAGGCGGTGCTCAACGGGCAGGACCCGGTCCTGGCCAGCAAGGGCGGCTGGCACTTCCTGCCGACGATCCCCTACGTGTACGGCATCCTGCTGTGGCTCGGCATCCCGTGGGAGTACACCGGCCGGATCGTCACCGTGGTGGCCGACATCGTGCTCATCCCGCTCGTGGCCAAGCTCGCCGGCGGGCCGAAGGCGTCGCTGCGCGCCTTCCAGTACGCGCTCAACCCGCTCGCCCTGATGGTCGCCTGCCTCCATGGCCAGGTCGAGCCGGTGGCGCTGGTGTTCGGGGTGGCCGCGTTCGTGGTCGCCCGGGGCCCCGGCGCCCCCACGGCCCGGATGGACGCGCCCGCCGTGGTGCGCGGCGCGCTGGCCGAGCGCGGCTGGAAGGGCCTGCCCGGGTGGGCGCTGAGCACGCTGGGGCAGGCGCTCCGGCCGGGCGAGGGAGACCGCGCGGCCCTCAAGAGAGGCGCCTACGCCGGCCTTCTCATGGGGCTGGCGCTGTGCGCCAAGAGCTGGCCGATCTGGCTGATCCCCGGCATGCTCCTGCTCCTGCCGCAGCTCCGGTCCAGGCTCGTGGCGCTGCTCTGCACGGGCGCGGTGCCGATCTTCTTCCTGGTGACGCTGCCGGTCTTCGCCGGCACCTCGCTCAACCAGATCCCCGAGGTCATCGACACGATCAGGGCCATCCGCCCGATCGTCGGCGAATGGGGCTGGACCCCTCACCTCACCGGCGGCGACTGGGCGCTCCGCGCCGACCTGGCGAGCATCGGCACGTACCTCATCTACGCCTGCGTCCTGGCCGCCATCTTCATCTGGTGGCGGGCCGACCCGATCGACATGACGATCGCCATCCTGCTGATCTTCATGGTGGTCACGCCCCGGCTGGGCGCCCAGTACCTGCTGTGGTTCATGCCGTTCCTGGTCGCCAGGCCCACCCGGTTCGCCTGGCCGGCGATCATCGGGGTGTCGCTGTGGGCAGGCTACGGCTACCTCTACATGACCCAGTACAAGGACATGGACTGGTGGCTCCTGCACCAAGACTGGTCGCGGGTGTCGATCGTGCTGCTGCCGGTGCTGCTGGCCGCGATGCCGTGGGGACGGCGCAAGCCGCCGGAGCACGAGCCGGCCGGGCCCGCCGCTCCGACGGGCCCGGCACACCTCATCTCACGGTCCTAGCCGCTCGTACACGGTGACCCACTGGTCGGGGTGCACGTAACCCACGACGGCGTCGCGTGCCACCCCGGCGGCGGAGAGCGCCGCGTCCACCCCGTCGTAGCGGGTCCTGAGCGAGGCGCGCAGCGACCCGCCCACCCCGCTGAACCCCAGCTCCACCAGCCGCTGCCAGTCCCGGCCCGAGCGCACCAGCGGCGCCGGCCTGCGCTCGATCCGCAGGATCGCCGAGTCGACCGACGGGATCGGCCGGAAGCACTCCCGGCCGATGCGGTCGCCCATCCGCCAGCGGAACCACGGCCACGACTCCACCGTGACCAGGCTCCACCGGCCGTAGCCGCCCGCCCGCTTGCGCGCGTACTCCAGCTGGGTGACCAGCGTCGCCGAGGTGAGCGACCGCGCCCGCAGGCACCAGCCCACGATCCGCGAGGTGGCGGAGTACGGGATGTTGCCGACCACCGCGAACGGCTCACCCGGCGGGCGGGCCGCGGCGAAGTCGCCGCGCACCACCTCGACGCGCGGGTCGTCGCGGGTGCGTGACCTGAGCAGACCGGCGAGCCTCGGGTCGATCTCGTAGCCGACCACCCGCGCGCCGGCCTCGGCCAGCGCCAGGGTCAGCACGCCCTCGCCCGCCCCGGGCTCCAGCACCAGGCCCTCAGGAGCGGCGGCCTTGACCACCAGCTCCAGGGCATGCCTGTCGGCCAGGAAGTTCTGCGAGAGCACGCGTCTCGCCCTGTCCTTGGGCGTGCGGCCGCCCGAGCTCCTGGCCTTCTTCTGCGTGTGTGAATGATTTCCGTGCGCGTAGTCCTGCGCCACAGCTGCCCTTCCGGGTCCTCGAGTCGATAGGAAGCTCGAAGGGCCCCGGGCGCGCCGCGGACGCGCTCAACCGGTCGCGTCCGCTAGCGGGCCAGAGGCCGGCTGCGGCGGGTGCGAATCGAAAAGAAGCAACACATGCGGCCGACCGTACGGACGAGCCCGCCCCGGCGGCAACCGAATAAAGCCGGCGTCCGATTCCTACAAGTGGTCCGCGGGGCGGCGCGGGTAGCGTCCTGCGCATGGACGTTCTCCCACGGGCGCATCGCTACCTGCTGACCCACGCCAGGCTCCTCGACCGGCTCCGCTTCGAAGCCCTGTTCGCGGGCGGCTCACGGGACCGCGTCCTGGACGTCCTGCGCTGCTACCGGAACCCCGACGGCGGCTTCGGCCACGCGCTCGAACCCGACCTGCGCGGCGCCGCCAGCCAGCCGGAACCGGTCGAGGTGGCCTTCTGGATCCTCGACGAACTGGACGCGTTCGACGACCCCATGGTCCGCTCCGCCTGCGACTTCCTGCTGTCCGTCACCACCCCCGACGGCGGCGTCCCCTTCTGCCTCCCCAGCGTCCGCGAGGCCCCGCACGCGCCCTGGTGGCAGACCCCCGACGACCCGCCGGGCAACCTGATCCCCACCGCCTCGATCGCCGGCCTGCTGCACGCGCACGGCGTCGACCACCCCTGGCGCGGCCCGGCCACCGACTTCTGCTGGACGAGCATCGCCGCCGTCGACACGACCACCCCGTACGAGGCCCGCGCCATCGTCACCTTCCTCGACCTGGTGGACGACAAGGAGCGGGCGCTGGCGGAGTTCCACCGGCTCAAGGACGCCATCCTGGCCACCGTCACCATGGAACCCGACGCCCCCGGCGAGGCCCACTACCCCCTGGACTTCGCCCCCCGCCCGCTCCGCCTGCCCCTGTTCCCGGAGAACGTGCTCGCCCGGCACCTCGACGCCCTGGTCGCGGCCCAGTCGGACGAAGGCGGCTGGAACGGGAACTGGCCGATGTGGACCCCGCTGGTGGAGCACGAATGGGGCGGTCACATCACGGTGGGCCACCTCAACACCCTCCGCGCCTACGGCCGCCTGCCCTCCCGCTGACCGCCGGCGCACCCACCCCGCCCGGCCCTCGGCGGTCCGTGCCTTTCCCCCGGGTTCCTGCCCTGACCTCTCGCGTCCGCGTGGCCCGGGCTGGATGCGGGCGGTGCGCGCCCGTTCGCAGGGGCCCCCGGTTGGCTGTCGGCAGTCCGCGCCTCCCCCGAGTTCCTCCTCTGACCCTTCGCGTCCGCGTGGCCCGGCTGGATGCGGGTGGTGCGCGCCCGTTCGCGGGCTCCCGGTTGAATGTCGGTGGGCGGGCGTAGCGTTGGAGGCATGTACGTCGAATGGTCGCCGCCGCCCGCCCTGGCCGGGCGGCTCGCCTGCCTGTGGCGGCGGGTGAGCGAGGACGACCACCCGCAGCTCGTCGTGCCCGACGGCTGCGTCGACCTCATCTGGGGGCCCTCGGGCGCGTTCGTGGCGGGCCCCGACACCGGCCCCATGTTCTCGCGGATGGCCCCCGGAGACATGTTCACCGGCATCCGTTTCAGGCCGGGCGCGGTGGGAGAGGTGTTCGGCGTCCCGCTCCCCGAGCTGCGCGACCAGCGCGTGCCGCTGCCCGAGCTCGACGCCCTCCCGCCGCTCGACGCGGCGGCGGACGCCCCTGACCCCATGCCCGTGCTGCTCGCCGCGGTGGCCGACCGCCTGCGCCGCACCTCGCCCGCCGACCCGGCCGCCCCCGCCGTCGCCGCCTCGCTCGGCCGCGGCAGCAGCGTCCGCGAGGTCGCCTGGCAGCTGGGGCTGAGCGAGCGCCAGCTCCACCGCAGGAGCGTGAGCAGTTTCGGGTACGCGCCCAAGACCCTGCAGCGCATCGTCCGTTTCCAGCGCGCACTACGCCTGGCCCGGCGGGGCATGCCGCTCGCCGACGTGGCCGCCACCGCCGGCTACACCGACCAGGCCCACCTGTCTCACGACGTCAAGCGCCTGAGCGGCGTGACGTTGCGCCGGCTGGTGGGCTGACCGCCCGGTTGGAGATCAGCGCCCCGGCCCACGCCGCCGCCGGATCGCTGTCGATGAGCAACGCCTTGGCCAGCAGGCTCAGCGGAATGGCCAGGATCGCCCCCAGCGGCCCGAGCACGAACGTCCACACGATGAGCGACAGGAACGTCACCGTCGTCGACAACCCCACCGCGTCACCGAGGAACTTCGGCAGGATGAACGACTGCGTCACCACGTTGAAGACCACGTACGCCGCGACGACCAGCAGCATCTCCCGCACTCCGGCGTCGAGCAGCGCCAGCGTGGCCGGGGGCAGCAGCGCGATGACGAAGCCGATGTTGGGGATGTAGTTGGCGATCAGGGCGAGCACTCCCCACAGGAGCGGCAGCGGCACCCCGATCAAGTAAAGCGCGATCACGTCCAGGATCGCGTTGATCAGCCCGAACACGGTCGAGACGATCAGGTAGCGGCGCGTCCTGCGGGCGAACCGGCCCAGCGCCTCCACCAGCGCCACACTCCTGCCCTCCCCGGAGGCGAGGACCCGCGATGTCATGGGCGCGTCCAGGCACATCGCCAGCAGCAGCACGACCATGAGGAACAAGGAGGAGAACACGCCGATCACCCCGCCGAGGAGGCTCTGCGCGATCCCGATCAACCGTCCGGGGTCGAAGCTGTCGATGGTCCGGTCGAGCTGCTCGCCGCTGACGCCGAGGGAGAGGGCGTAGGCCCGCCCCTCGGTGAGCAACTGCTCGAACCGGTCCGCGTACGCGGGCGCGAGCGTGCTGAGCTGCACCGCCGCGATCGTCAGCACGCCCGCCATGCCCAGCAGCACGAGCACCAGAATGAGGAACGGCACCGCGACCTGCACCCAGGCCGGCGCCCGGCGCGCGGCGAACCACGAGCGCACCGGCGACACGGCGATGACCAGCACCAGCGCCAGCACGAGCGGCCCGGCGACGGACGACACCTCGCGCAGCCCGAACAGCACGATCATCGCCCCGGCGATGCCCACCAGGACGATGAGCGCTCTCGGCACCGACGACGCTTTCACGTACCGTACGTACCCGTGTCCTCACAGTGACACCGGTGCGCACGGCCGATTTGACGGCTACGGAAGCCGTCCATACAGTTCTCCGTGTTCCAACCGGGCAGGGCCTGCCCGTCGCCTCCCTCGACAGAGGGGAGCGAGGAGCCGCTTTCTTCCGGAGGTGGCGGTGCCACAGCCGGTCTCGTGCCGGATCTCTTCTTCTCTCCGATCTTCGATCGTGTCCGATTGGACAAGGCCCGAAGTTCGGAGTAAGTTAGAGGGGTTGCCTCGGAGACGGGGCGGTTGCTGATTTCCGCAGCTTGGAAGGGTCCGCGTCAATTTGACAGGGGCTCGGAGAGCCGGAAAAATAAGTGACACAAGACGAAATGAACGCCTCTGCGGCAGGGGCCACGGGTT
>NZ_JBICUQ010000016.1:0-137354 GCF_043198225.1 Nonomuraea sp. NPDC048826
GTCTACTCGATCGTCCTGATCGGCCTGGCCCTCGCCGGCGCCGGCCGCACCCTGGGACTCGGCAACCTGCCCATCGTCCGCCGGACCCCCTGGCTCCAGTAGTGCGCATGATCCCGCGCCCACCTCCGGCAGCCGGAGGTGGGCGCGCTGACTTCCCGCTCAAGACAACAGGTGGGCGAAGGTACGGCCGGCAGGCCGGCGCCCATCCCGGTTCACAATCCTTCGCCCCGTGCCCGAGAGGACTTCTAGCCCCCACACCGCCCGCCGCCTCCCATCGATGGGGCGTGACGAGGGCGGACACCATGATCGTTGCGGGGATCGACGGTCCCCTGCCGGCGCGGGCCGCCGGCGACGCCTTTCGCGTGCATCAGCCGCTGAGGATCGTCCACGCGGTGGACCGGCAGCCGCACCAGATCGCGAAGCTCCCGGCCCGGACCCCTCCGCCCAGCTCCGGCGTACCGGGCAGAAAGCTCTCCACAAGGCGGCGGCCCTGGTCCACGAGCGCGGCCCGGTGCCGAGGTGACGACACGGCTGGAGGAGGGAGCCCGTGACGATCCTGCGCAAGCAGGGACGGGCGGCCACGGAGGTGGTGCTGGGCAGCCAAAGGCTCGGCGGCGTCGCCGGCGTCCTCCTCGGGTCGGTCAGCGGCCAGGTCGCCGGTCATGCCGAGGTCCCCGTCGTGGTCGTCCACGGCCCCCGGCAGCCGGCGTACGGACAGGTCGTGGCGGGGGTGGACGACTCGCCCGAGTGCCGGCCGCACCGGCGACCTATGCCTTCGCGCAGGCGCCCTGCGGGAAAGCACGCTGCGGGCGGTGCACACCTGGAGGCCGCCCGTCCGGGTGGGCTGACGTCTGGGACCTCCGGCCCCGCTACGAGGACGTTCGCCGCTGTCCGATCCGGGTGGCACGGCGGATCCTGGGGAGAGGCGAAGGAGGCGAGGTCGTGATGTGCCTGGGCGTACCGGGAAGGATCGTCGCCCGCGACGGCGAGATGGGCACCGTGGACTTCGACGGGCTGCGCCGCGAGGCGTGCCTGTCCTACACCCCCGAGGCGGGGCCGGACGACTACGTGATCGTGCACGTCGGCTTCGCCATCTCCGTCCTGGACGAGGACGAGGCGCTGCGCACGATCGAGGTGCTGCGGGCCATCCCGGGAGGCCTGGATGAGATATCTCGATGAGTACCGCGACCCCGTCCTCGCCCGCCGCCTGATACGCGAGATCCGGGCCGCGGCCACCCGGCCGTGGGCGATCATGGAGGTGTGCGGCGGGCAGACGCACACGATCGTCCGGCAGGGCATCGACGAGCTCGTCCCGGTGCGGATGGTGCACGGGCCGGGCTGCCCGGTGTGCGTGACGCCGCTGGCCACCATCGACCGGGCGCTGGCCATCGCCGCCCGCCCCGAGGTGATCTTCACTTCTTTCGGTGACATGCTCCGGGTGCCCGGCTCCGGCACCGATCTGCTGTCGGCCAAGGCGCGGGGCGCGGACGTTCGCGTGGTGTACTCGCCGCTGGACGCGGTCCGCCTGGCCCGGACGCGCCCGGACCGGCAGGTGGTGTTCTTCGCGGTCGGCTTCGAGACCACGGCGCCGGCCAACGCGATGGCCGTGCTGCGCGCGGCCGCGGAACGGCTGGACAACTTCAGCGTCCTGGTCAGCCACGTCCTGGTGCCGCCCGCCATGGCCGCCATCATGGAATCGGCATCGGTGAACGCCTTCCTGGCCGCCGGGCACGTGTGCGCGGTGATGGGCTGGACCGAGTACGAGCCGCTGGCCGTGCGCTACGGCGTGCCGATCGTGGTGACCGGGTTCGAGCCCCTCGACCTGCTGGAAGGCATCCTCATGGCGGTGCGCCAGCTGGAGGAGGGCCGCTGCGCGGTGGAGAACCAGTACGCGCGGGCCGTCCGCCGCACCGGCAACACCCACGCCCAGGACGCCATGCGGCGGGTCTTCCGGGTGAGCGACCAGATCTGGCGGGGGATCGGGAAGATCCCGGCCAGCGGGCTGGCGCTGGCGCCGGAGTTCGCCCGCTACGACGCCACGCTGCGGTTCGGCGTCGGCGCGGTCAGCGCGCACGAGCACCCCGCCTGCATCGCGGGGGACGTCCTGCGCGGCACGCGCACCCCGATCGACTGCCCCGCCTACGGCGTGCTGTGCACGCCGCGCGCACCCCTCGGCGCGCCGATGGTGTCCGCCGAGGGCACCTGCGCCGCCTTCCACAACGCCGGCCGTACGAGACAGGGCCCCACGAGACAGGAGAGGACATGACCACCCGCTTCGACCCGATCGCCGCCACCTGCCCCGCCCCGCTGGCCGAGAACGAGCGGGTGCTGCTCGGCCACGGTTCCGGGGGGCAGCTCATGGCCGAGCTGCTCGCCGACCTCGCCCCGCGTCTCGGCGCCGCCACGATCGAGGACGCCGCGATCGTGGCCACCGGGGCGCCGGAGGTGGTGATGTCCACCGACGCGTTCGTGGTCACGCCGCGCTTCTTCCCCGGCGGCGACATCGGCTCGCTGGCCGTCCACGGCACGGTCAACGACCTGGCCATGCGCGGCGCGGCCCCGATCGCGCTCAGCGTCGCCTTCATCGTGGAGGAGGGCCTGCCGCTCGACGAGCTCCGTCGCGTCACCTCCTCCATCGCGGAGGCCGCCCGCGCGTGCGGGGTGCCCGTGGCGACCGGCGATACCAAGGTCGTGGGCCGGGGTGCGGCGGACGGCCTGTATGTGACCACCACCGGGATCGGTGTGCGCCTGCCCGGCGCGGAGGCGTCGGCCACCCATGGCCGTCCCGGCGACGTCGTGCTGCTGTCCGGGCCGATCGGGCTGCACGGCGTGACCATCCTCGGCACCCGCGAGGGGCTCGGCTTCGACAGCGAGCTGGCCTCCGACTGCCGCCCGCTGCACCGCCTGACAGCCGCGATGATCGAGGCTGCCGGGCCGGCCGTGCACGTGCTGCGCGACCCCACCAGGGGTGGTCTTGCCAGCGCGCTCAACGAACTCGCCGCCGCGTCGGGGGTGGGAGTGGTCGTGGAGGAGGCGGCCGTCCCGGTGCCCGCCCAGGTGGCCGCCGCCTGCGACCTGCTCGGGTTGGACCCGCTGCACGTGGCCAACGAGGGCTGCCTGGTGGCCTTCGTCGCGCCGGACCGGTCCGAGCAGGTGCTGGCGGTGATGCGCGGCCTGGACGAGGGCGCGCACGCCACCCGGATCGGCACCGTGGTCGCCGGTCATCCGGGACGCGTCGTCATGCGCACGCTGGTCGGATCCACCCGGGTGGTCGACATGCTCGTCGGCGAGCAGCTGCCGCGCATCTGCTGAATCTCGCGCATCACTGCCCGGGCCACGTCCGGGACGGACGACGCGACCGGCCGCGACAGGCCGGCGCCCAGGACGAAGCTGGCGCCCTCGACCGTGTAGACGATGAGCTCGCCGGGCAGCCGTCCCAGGGCGCGGCCCAGGGCGACGGCGTCGGCGAGGCTGAGCGCGTGGGTGCTGGCCGTCCCTTCCGGCAGTTGCCGCAGGCCGGCGTGCCGCCGCACCGTCCCGGGCGGGTCCCCGGACCGGGCGGCGTCGATCACCACGGCCACGCCGGTGTCGGTCCAGGCCTCGATGAGCTCGGCCGGGTCGCCGCCGTTGTCGACGGCGGGCACGCCGAGGCCGCGCAGCAGCCGCGCCACTGCGAGCCCGGCCCCGTCGTCGCCCCGATAGTCGTTGCCGACGCCGACGACGACCGCCCTAGCCATGATCGATCCGCAGGTCGAGGAAGTGGGCCGAGCAGGAGATGCACGGATCGTGGTTGCGGATGGCGCGCTCGCACAGCTCGGCGAGCTCCGCGGCGGGCAGGTCGAGCCGGGGCGCGACGAGGGCGCGCAGGTCGGCTTCGATGCGGGCCTGGTTCTGCGCGGTCGGCGGGACGATGTCCGCCTCGGCGATCTTGCCGCTGTCGTCAATGCGGTAGCGGTGGTAGAGGGTGCCCCGAGGGGCTTCGGAGGCGCCGTGGCCGACGCCGGGCCGGGCGGCGACGGGGACGGACGGCTCGCCGGCGGGGGCGTACCGGTCGATGACGGCCAGCGCTTCCTCGCATGCGTGCACGATCTCGACGGCGCGTACGACGATGCTGCGGAACGGGTTGCGGCACACCCGGCCGAGCCCGGCGTCGGCGGCGGCGCGCAGCGCCAGCGGCGACAGCAGCGGCGCGTTGAGCGCGTAGCGGGCGAGTGGGCCGGTCAGGTAGCCGGTGCGGCCATCCAGGTGGGCGTGCAGCGCGGTCGAGTGCCGCACCTGCTCCTCCACCACGTGGCGTGGCCAGTCGGCGATCGGGAAGGCGGTGCCGTCGCTGACGGCGACGTCGCCGGACAAGATGGCGTATTCGGTGGGGTGGCGCAGGGCCAGGAAACGGTAGTCGTGCTCGACGTCGGGGAAGCCGAAGCCGCTGACCCACTCGACCGTGGCCAGCGCGTCGCCGAGCGCCTGCCGCAGCCGCTCGGCGACCGGCGCCAGCTCGGCCCGCAAGGGCAGCCGGTAGAAGCCGCCGACCTTGACGTTGACCGGGTGGATGGCACGCCCGCCGACGGCGGCGACCAGCTCGTTGCCCGCCTTCTTCAGCGCCAGGCCGCGCTCGACCAGCGGGCGGTGGTCGGCGGCCATGGCGACGCCGCTGGGGTAGCCGAGGAAGTCGGGGGCGTGCAGCAGGTAGACGTGCAGGGCGTGGGACTCGATCCACTCGCCGTAGCAGAGCAGCAGCCGCAGGTCACGCAGCGGGCCGCCGACGGTGACGCCGCAGGCGGACTCCAGCGCCTGGCAGGCGCTCATCTGGTAGGCGACCGGGCAGATGCCGCAGACGCGGGCGGTGATGTCGGGCGGTTCGGTGAAGGCACGGCCGCGCAGCAGCGCCTCGAAGAAGCGCGGCGGCTCGTAGATGCGCAGCTGAAGGTCGGTGAGGCGGCCGTCGCGGGCGCGGACGAGCAGCGCGCCCTCGCCCTCCACCCGGGTCAGGCCGCCCACACGGATCGTCTTATGCGTCACAGCTGCCTCCGAAGGAGGTGACGTTGAAGGTGTGGTAGACGCGCGCCAGCTCGTCGTCGTCCATGCCGGCGGCGCGCAGGCGGGCGTTGAGCGCGGCGGCGTTCCGGCTCCGCATGGGGCCGAAGCAGCCGAAGCAACCGCGGTTGAACGCCGGGCACAGCGCGCCGCAGCCGGCCTGGGTGACCGGGCCCAGGCACGGGGTGCCGTGGGCGACCAGCACGCAGGGGTTGCCGCGCGCCTTGCACTCGACGCAGACGCTGTGGGCGGGCACCACCGGCCGCCGCCCCGCCAGGAAGGCGCCGATGACCTCCAGCAGCTGCCGCCGGTCGATCGGGCAGCCACGCAGCTCGAAGTCGACGCTCACGTGCGCCGACACGGGCGTGGAGCGGTCGAGCGTCTCGATGTAGCCGGGGCGGGCGTAGACGATCGAGGCGAACTCGCCGACGTCGGCCAGGTTCCGCAGCGCCTGCACGCCGCCCGCAGTGGCGCATGCGCCGATCGTCACGAGGTGCTTGGAGACGCGGCGGATGTGCCGGATCCGCTCCAGGTCGTCCGGCGTGGTGATCGACCCTTCCACCAGGGACAGATCGTAGGGGCCTTCGCCGCGGGCGCTGGAGGCTTCGAGGAAGTAGGCGATCTCGACGTTGGCCGCGACTGACAGCAGCTCCTCCTCGCAGTCGAGCAGCGTGAGCTGGCAGCCGTCGCACGAGGCGAGTTTGAAGACGGCGAGCTTCTTCACAGCTGTTCCACCTCCAGCAGGGCGGCCACCTTGTCGTAGCTGAGCACGGGCCCGTCCAGGCAGGTGAACAGCGGGCCGAGCTGGCAGTGGCCGCAGTGGCCGATGCCGCACTTCATGTTGCGCTCCAGCGACAGCACCACCCGATCGGCCGGTACGCCACGGCGCAGCAATTCCTCGGCGGTCGCCCGCATCATGACCTCGGGGCCGCAGACGAACGCGAGGGTGCGGCCCGGCTCGACGCCGATGCCGCCGACGAGCCCGGTGATCAGACCGGTCGGCCCCTGCCAGGCCCGGTCGGGACGGTCGACGGTGACCCGCACGTCGAAGCGGCGGCCCCAGCGGGCCAGCTCACGCGGGTACATCAGGGTGTCCGGGGTCCGGGCGCCGACGATCAGGCTGATCCGGCCGTAGCGGGCGCCGTGCGCCGCCAGTTCACGGATCACCGGCCGCAGCGGGGCCAGGCCGAGCCCGCCGGCCGCGACCACCACGTCTAGACCGGCCGCCCGGGCAAGATCGAAGTGGGTGCCGAAGGGGCCGCGGAGCCCGACCAGCGAACCGGGCGGCGTGTGGCACAGGGCGCGGCTGACGGCGCCCACGGCCCGGATGGTCTGCACGTAGCCGCCGGCGCGGGCGCGGCCGCTGATGGAGACGGGGATCTCGCCCACCCCGGGCGCGTACAGCATGGTGAACTGGCCGGGCCGGAACGGCGGGCAGGCGCCGTCGACCGGCTCCAGGACGAGTGTGACGGTGCCGGCGCGGTCGGGGCGGCGCGAGCGGACGCGGTACGGGGCGGGGATCATCGCAGCCGCTCCAGTTCCTCGGTGATGTCGATGCCGGCCGGGCACCAGGTGATGCACCGGCCGCAGCCGACGCAGCCGTAAGCGCCGAACTGGTCGACCCAGGTGGAGAACTTGTGGCTGAGCCACTGACGGTAGCGGGCGGCCCCCGACGACCGCACCGGCGCGCCGCCCAGCTCGGTGAAGTCCAGGGTGAAGCAGGAGTCCCAGCGTTCGGTGCGCTCGGCCGTGCCGTCGGCCAGATCGGTGCCGTCCTCGACGGTGACGCAGAAGCAGGTCGGGCAGACCATCGTGCAGTTCGCGCAGGTCAGGCAGCGGGAGGCGATCTCGTTCCAGATCGGGGACTCGCGCTGCTGCACCAGGCGCTCCCTGACGCCGTCGAGATCGACCCGGCGGCCCATCCGGGCGGCCGCGGCCTCGCTGACTGCGCGGGCGGCCTCCAGATCGGCGGCAGCGGCGGGCTGCGACGGCAGCGCGGCCAGCAGCGCCGCGCCACGCTCGCCTCCGCTCTCGGCCAGGAACCGGTGCGGGCCACTCAGCTCGGTCAAGGCCAGGTCGAAGCCGGAGACGGCGCGCGGGCCTGCGCCCATGGACGCGCAGAAGCAGGTGCCGCCCGGCACCGCGCAGGTGACGGCGATCAGGAACAGGGCCCCGCGGTGCTTTCGGTAGGCCTCGTCCGGGTACCGGCCGCCCAGCAGTACCCGATCCTGTACGGCCAGCGCGGCCAGATCGCAGGCCCGAACTCCCAGGATCGCCACCTTCGGCGCCTCGACCGGGACACGTTCGGGCATGCCGTCCCGCATCCGGAACAAGCTGGTCCGGGGCGGATGTGTGAACCGCTTGACCGTGTCAGGGCTCGCGGCGAACCCGAAGACGAGCTCGCCCCGCGCACGCAGCCGGTAGGTGCCGGGCGCCTGCTCATCGCCCCACCCGGTGGGCAGGTCGGCGGCCGAGCCGAGTTCGGCGAAACGGATGACGCCGTCGCGGACGACAGGGCCCACGACGGCGTATCCACGCTCGCGCAACGCCTCGATCAGCGGATCCAGCGTGTCCAGGACGATGGGCTCCATGTCATGCTCCGCTCCATGCGGGCCGATCAGCCGGTCGCCCTCATCACACCTCGCGCGAAAGGCGCCCTTCAGAGCCGAAGGTCCCGAACGGGCGGGCGTTGGTAAGCGCAGGCGGCGCAGGAGCGGCGAGGGCGGCGGCTCGCACGGCGAGACCCTGATGCGGGCGTCACCGTGACGGCCCCGTCCGGGCTGGCGATCAGCGGGTTGAGGTCGAGCTCGGCCACCTGGGGAAGGTCGTCGAGCAGCCGGCCGACGCGCCTGATCTGGCCGGTCAAGGGTTTGATGTCGACAGCCGGCATACCGCGGTAGCCGTGCAGCAGCAGCGCGCGGCGCAACTCGCCGAGCATCCGCTCCGCGCCGGTGACGGGCGGGACGCGGAAGGAGCGGTCGGCGAGCAGGTCGGCCATCATCCCGCTCATCCCAGCCATGACCAGGGAGCCGAACGCCGCATAGTTGACACCGCCGACGATCATCTCGACGCCGCCCGCCAGCATGGGCTGGACGATCGCGCCGGTCATCACCGCACCGAGGCGGGCCGCCAGCTCGCGGTAGGTCCGGCGTACCTCTTCCTCGGTACGCAGGTCGAGCCGGACGCCGCCGACGTCGCTCTTCGATCAGGTTGCGCAGCACCCGGAGCGTCGGCCGGTCCTCGGCCAGCACGTCGGCCACCAGGGTGCGCACCCCGTGCTCGGCCGCGTCCAGGGCGACGTGTTCGAGCAGCAGGGTGCCGAGCCCGTGCCGTGCACGGCGTCGTCGATCAGGATGGCCAGGTCGGCGCTGCCGTCGCCGATGGGGATGTACTCGACGACCGCGACCCGCCGGCCGCGTACCGTGGCCACCAGCGCGTGCCCCTGGTAGGCGTCGGAGGTGATGCGGTCCGCATGTAGGCGTGGGCGGTGTTGCGGCCGCCGGTGCAGAACCGCAGGTATGCCGAGCGTTCCGAGGAGCGCTCCACCAGCTCGTGCAGGGCGGTGCGGTCGCCGGGACGTAGCGGGCGCACGTGGGCGATGCCGCCGTCGCGCAGCAGCACGTCGTAACCGTCAGACATGGCGCGTCTCCCGACTCTGACAAGGGTGCTCCTCCTTGCGAGGCTGCCGGGCAGCGGATTGGCGAGTCAGAGCCGGACGACCCCGGCACCGAGGCCGAAGGTCTCTGCCCGGCATCCCGGCGCCGGCACCACGATGGCCGCATCACCACCATGGTGCCGGACAGGAGGCAGGCTGATGAAGGGAATCGTGCTCGGCTACGACGGGTCGGACTTCTCCATGCAGGCCCTGGACTGGGCGCTGGACGAGGCCGAGCTGAGAAAGCTGCCCTTGACCGTCGCTCACGCCTGGCAGTGGCCCTACGGTGAGGCGGACGAGGAGGCCAGGGCCCACCTGTGCAAGGCGGCCGAGCACGTGCTGTGGCACGGCGCCGAGTGCGCCCGCCAGACCAGCCTCGGTGTACGCGTCGGAACCGACCTGTACGAGGGGCCGGCCGCCCCACGTCTCGTCGAGCTTTCGGCGGACGCCGCGCTCGTCGTGGTCGGCTCGCGAGGCCTCGGCGCACTGCCGGGGGCGGACATGGGGTCGGTGGCCGGGTACGTCGCCGCCCATGCCGCCTGCCCGGTGATCGTCGTCCGAGGGCCGGGGCCGCTGCCCGCGGTGAAGAATCCCGGGCCGGTCGTCGTGGCCGACCGGCACCCGGACGCCGCCGTGCTGGAGTTCGCGTTCGGCGAGGCGGCCCTGCGCCGGCTGCCACTCGCCGCCCACACCCCGGACCTCGCCGAGTGGGCGGCACGCCATCCGGGCGTACGGATCCTGCCCGCCACCGGGCACCGGCCCGCATCCCTCATGGTCGCCGGCCGCAAACGCGCCGCCCACCCCGGTGCCGCCCACTTCCTTCTGCGGCACGCCCCCTGCCCGGTGGCAGTGGTGGGCTGAAAGCTCCACCACTCGCCGCCCCCTCGTGGGTGCCGGACGGCCCGCCCCGTTGATGCCGAAGGGCCCTGCCGGGCAGCGCGACCGCGCGTCCACAGTGGTGGTCATGAGCACCCTATTCCAGCTCGGGCAGGGACTGACCGTAGCCGAGGCGGCGGCCCGGCTGGCTCGCGACGGGCCGAACGTCCTGCCGTCCGGGCGCCGCACCCCGGCGGTGGTCCTGCTGCTGCGCCAGATGGTGCACTTCTTCGCGCTGCTGCTCTGGGGCGCCTCCGTGCTCGCGCTGCTGGCCGGGATGCCGCAGCTCGCCGTGGCGATCGTCATCGTCGTGCTGCTCAACGGCGCGTTCGCCTTCGCGCAGGAGTACCGCGCGGACAAGGCGTCGCAGCGGCTGCGCGAACTCATCCCGGCCAACGTGGTCGTGCGCCGCGACGGCAGGCGGACGGTGGTCGCCGCCGCCGAGCTGGTGGCCGGTGACGTCGTCCTGTTGGAGGCGGGCGACCGGATCTCGGCGGACCTGCGACTGGCGGACGTGCACGCGCTAGGCGTCAACGAGTCGATGCTCACGGGCGAGAGCCGGATGGTGCGGCCGGCCGCGGGAGACGAGGTGTTCGCGGGCACGTTCGTGGTGGAGGGACAGGCCGAGGCGGTCGCGACGGCCACCGGCGGGCGCACCCGGCTGGCCGGCATCGCCCGGCTCACCGAGGAGGCGTCCCGGCCGCCCAGCCCGCTGTCGGTGCAGCTCGGCAAGGTCGTCAGGATCGTCGCCGGGATCGCCCTGGCGGTGGGCGCCGCGTTCTTCGGGCTGGCGCAGCTGCTGGGCATGCATGCCGGGGAGAGCTTCCTGTTCGCGCTCGGCGTCACGGTGGCGCTGGTTCCCGAGGGTCTGCTGCCGACCGTCACCTTGTCGCTGGCGCGGGCCGCGCAGCGGATGGCGGACAACAACGCCCTCGTACGCCACCTGGAAGCGGTGGAGACGCTGGGGTCGGCCACGTTCATCTGCACCGACAAGACCGGCACGCTGACCCGTAACGAGATGACGGTCGCCGCCCTATGGGCGCCGGACTGCCCGCCCGCCGATGTCCTGCGCACCGCCGTGCTGAGCTCGACCGGGCGGATGAGCGATGGCAAACCGGTCGGCGACCCCATGGAGGTCGCCCTGCACGTCGAGGCGTTGCGGCTGGGCGCCGACGTGGACGACGAGATCACCGCGCGCTTCCCGTTCGATCCCCTGCGGCGCCGCGCCTCCGTCGTGGCCGGCGGCCGGCTGCATCTCAAAGGCGCCCCGGACGCCGTGCTCCCGCTCTGCCGCGCCGTGCCGGGCGTGGACGAGGCGCTGGCCGCGATGAGCGACCGGGGACTGCGGGTCCTGGCGGTCGCCCGCGGCGACACCGCGCAGGAACGGGACCTGGAGTTCCTCGGCCTGGTCGGGCTGTTCGACCCACCCCGAGCCGACGTGGCGGAGGCGATCTGGAAATGCCGGATCGCCGGGATCAAGCTCGCCATGGTCACGGGCGATCACCCGCGCACCGCCCGCGCCATCGCCGCCGAGGTCGGGCTGCTCGGCGACGACGAGTTGGTCGTGACCGGCGCGGAGCTGCCCGGCGACGACGCGGCGCTGGGCGAGCTGCTCGACCGCGACGGCGTCGTGGTCGCCCGCGTCACCCCTGAGGACAAACTGCGCATCGCCCGCGCCCTGCGCTCGCGCGGGCACGTGGTGGCGATGACCGGCGACGGCGTCAACGACGGGCCCGCGCTGCGCGAGGCCGACATCGGCATCGCGATGGGCGCCTCCGGCACCGACGTCGCCCGGGAAGCCGCCGACCTGGTACTGCTCGACGACCACTTCGCCACCATCGTCTCCGCGGTCGAGCTGGGCCGTGCCACCTACGCCAACGTGCGGCGCTTCCTCACCTACCATCTGACCGACAACGTCGCCGAGCTGACCCCGTTCGCCGTCTGGGCGTTGTCGGGCGGCACCATCCCGCTCGCGCTCAGCGTGCTGCAGGTGCTCGCCCTCGACATCGGGACCGACCTGCTGCCGGCTCTCGCGCTCGGCGCGGAGCCGGCCAATCCGCGCACCATGCACCGCCCGGCCCGGACCGGCAGCCTCATCGACCGGCGTGTGCTCGTGCGCGTCTTCGGCGTGCTCGGCCCGACGCAGGCGCTGGCCGAGATGGGGGCGTTCATCGGCGTGCTGCTGCTGGGAGGGTGGCAGTTGGGCGCCGTCCCGGACGCGGGCCTGCTGGCCGCGGCCTCCGGCGCCGCCTTCGCCGCCGTCGTGCTCGGCCAGTTCGCCAACGCCTTCGCCTGCCGCAGCCAGTCCCGCTGGGTCGGCAGGATGCGCTGGCGGACCAATCCTCTGCTGCTTGGCGCCGTCGCCGTCGAAGCCGTCCTGCTCCTGGTCTTCCTCGGCCTCCCGGCGGTGGCGGGCCTGCTTGGCGGCGCCTTCCCGCCGGCCGCAGGGTGGGCGCTGGCCGCACTGGCGATCCCCGCCGTAATCCTTGCCGACGCCGCGTACAAGGCTCGGCAGGCCGGCCGGCGACGCGCTTCACCTGACGCCCCTGATGTGATGCGGTGAACGCATCGTCCCCTGGAGGTGGAGCATGAGCACCCGATTGCCGGAGCAGGCCCTGTCCGCGGCGGTGGACGCCGGCCGCTGGGCGCCGTCCGTGCACAACACCCAGCCCTGGACCTTCACCCTCGCGGAGGAGGAGATCGGCTTGAGGGCCGACCTGGCCAGGAAACTGCCGGTCGAGGACGCGGCGGGCCGGGAACTGCTGATCAGCTGCGGGGCAGCGCTGTTCACCATGCGCACCGTGATTCGCTGCGAGGGCTACGAACCCCTCGTGCGGATCCTGCCCGACGCCGCCCGGCCGGACCTGCTGGCGACGGTCAGGCTGGGCAAGGAGATCGACGCCGACGAGGCCACCTGGGTGCTCGGCGGCGAGATTGAGCGGCGCCGCACCCACCGGGCCGGCTTCGCCGACGTGCCGGTGCCCGGCCAGCTCATCGAATCGCTGGTGCGCGCGGCCATGAGCGAGGGCGCCCGGCTGACGCCCATCCGCTCACCCGGGGCGGTGGGCGTGGTCGCCGCGCTCACCCGGGCCGCGCAGAACGTGCAGGCGCAAGATCCGCCGTTCGGCCTGGAGGCCATCCGCCAAGCCCCACGCGCCGGCGCCTGTACCGGCGCATCGCCTGCCCGCAGCGAGTCGCCGCGGCCGGCGCCGGACTTCCCGCAGCGCCACTACACCTGGCGGCACGACTGGAACGCCCCGGAGGAGAAGGAAACGGCCAGTGGCGTCGTGGCGGCCCTGACCACCCGGGGGGACAGCCCCGGGGAATGGATCGCCGCCGGTCAGGCGCTGCAGCACGTCCTGCTGCACGCCGCCGCTCACGGGATCAGCGCGGCCTTCCACACGCAGGCTCTGGAGATGGGCCCGCTGCGCGACTTCCTGCGCCAGGAACTCTTCTCCGGCGAACACCCGCAAATGATCATGAGGTTGGGTGTCACCTTCGACCACCACCAGGACACGCCCCGACGCCCGCTGCCCGAAGTCCTGGAGTGAAGGGCCACCCCCGCCGCGGGACCAATGCCACAGGACCGCTGACCTTCGCACGTTCCCCGCCCGCGAGGGCCGCTGCCAAGGTGAGGGCGAGGCAGGCAATCCACCGGCGCAGGCCGGAGGACCTCGCCCAGTGGCGCGGCCGGCCCTGCCCGGAGGTGAGGATCATGCGCACCAAGAAGGTCATCGCGGCGATCATCGCCACAGTGGTGATCGCGTGCTGCGGCGTCCTGGCCGCGCTCGTGACCTGGCTCGGCTTCTGTCCCGGCCTGGCCGCGGGGCTCGCGGTCGCCGCGACCATGCTGCTGGCGTACGCGTATGTCTTCAAGCCGTGGGCGTGCCGGTGGGGCGCCACGCACGCCGAGGCGGCCGCGCCGATGCCCGGCGACGAGCTGATCCCCGACGGCGCGACCGTCACCCGCGCGATCACCATCGACGCCCCGCCGGAGCGGGTGTGGCCGTGGCTGGCGCAGCTCGGCTGGGGACGCGCCGGCTGGTACAGCTACGACTGGCTGGACAACGACGGCCGGCCGAGCGCGGACCGGATCATCCCGGAGCTGCAGGAACTGCACGTCGGCGACATCATCCCGATGCTGCCCGGATGGGGACCGCCGGTGCGCCGCCTCGAAACGGGCAGCCTCCTGGTGGTGGGTGACCCTGAGACGGGGACGACCGGCTGCTTCCTGCTGACGCCGGCCCTCGCAGGCGGCACCCGGATGATCGTCCGCTGGCGGACGCGGCGCTCAAGCGGCGTCCCGGCGCTCCTCGCGGAGCTGTTCATCCTCCCCGGCAGTTTCCTGCTGGAACGCAAGATGCTGAAGAACCTCGCGGCCCGGGCCGGTGCGACAGCGCCATCGGGCCTGCCCTCCAGGTGAGAAGTCGAGACGAAGTCCCGCACACCCGGGCACTCCCCGACTGCCCGCGCCCGCCCCCGGGTTCTACGGTCACGGCAAACCAGGCGGACACCCAGAGGGAGACGAGCCGTGACGAAAGGACTCGACTCGAAACACTCGATGTGATGCTCGACCCGCTCGGCGACTTCGTCGCCGCCGGGCCCCGGAGGAAAGCCCGCTGCGGCTCGACCGCGACGACAGCTGCCCCGAGGAGACCATTCGGCGGATGGGCGGCGACGCCCTCGGCGTACAGCTCGCCTTGGTGCCGGAGGACTACGGCGGCGTGGGAGGCGGCGCGTTCGACTCCTACCGCATCTGCGAGCGCCTGGCCCGCCTCGACCTGGGGTCGGCCACATCGGTGTTCGCGACCTTCCTCGGCAGCGACCCGATCCTCTTTCGGCGGTACGGCGGCGAGCTTGCGCATGGCGTCGGCCGCGTGCCGTACCGCAGGAATCTCCTTCGTGTCGGCGGAGTCGTCCAGCGGCCCGCTGCTGAACAGCCAGACGGGCGTGCCGGCCAGCTTCCCGGCGTGCCTGCGGGCGAACGCGCGCGACGCCGGATGCCCGTGCCGTAGGCCAGCAGGATCTTCGGCGTGCTCATGGTGTCCCTCCTTCACGCGTGGCGCTGCCCGCATGGTGCCCCACAGAGGAGGAGCGGGGCAGGGCCGAAGATCCCGGCTGGCGGGGACATCGTCACCGCCGGTGCACCAGGGGCCGGACTCCGCGCCGGCTGGGGAGTGGCGCAGGCCCGAATAGGCGTCACGCGCGGTGATCACGCCGGTCAGCACCCGGTAGATGGTGCGGCAGATCGGCAGCTCCAGCCCGTGCAGGTCGCCCAGCCGCACCGCCACCGGCGTGGTGTGGACGCCCTCGGCGACCATAATCATTTCTGCGAGCACCTCGTCGAGCTTGCGGCCCCGGCCGAGTTGCTCGCCGACGTACCGGTTGCGGCTGTACGGGCTCAGGAAGGTCGCGACCAGGTCACCCAGCCCGGTCAGCCCGGCGAACGTGGCCGCCCGGCCGCCCATCGCCTGACCGAGCTGGCTGAGTTCCGCCAGGCCGCGGGTGATGACCGCCCCCCTGGTGTTGTCCCCGACACCCAGCCCTTCGGCCATGCCCGCCGCGATCGCCACGACTTTCTTCAGCGCCGCCGAGCTCGCACCCGATCACGTCGTCGCAGGTGCGTCCCGTCCTCAAGCCCCTTGGCCAGGCTGACGACCGGGATCCAGGGCGGCACATGGTCGCGCGCCGCTTCCAGCACCTGGCGGAAGGCGTGCGACGGCACCCCCACGATCAGAACCTGCGCCCTGTCGGCGGCGGCCCCGAGGTCGTCCGACCCCCTGAGCGCCTCGGGCAGGTCGAAGCCGGGCAGGTATACCTGGTTGTGATGTCTGGCATTGATCTCTTCGGCGACGCCTGGATCACGCGACCACACGAGCGTGTCATGCCGCTTGCACACCAGGGCGGCCACCGTGGTGCCCCAGGAACCGGCGCCGAGCACGGATATCCTCATCCCTCCATCTCACCTGCCCTGCCGCCGCCGGCCAGTGGCAATGGATGCCAGGCCGCCGGTGAAGGTCCCGGCGGGTGAGGACCATCGCCTTTGCACGCGCGGGGCCGCGCCCGCGATCCTGACAACAGGCACCCTTTGCGGGGTGCATGAGAAATCCCCATCCCCAGCGGCCTCCCGCCCGGCGACGCCGGGCAGGGGGCCGGTTCTGCGCTTGCGGGTCGAAGGTCCGTCCAGGGCGGGACCGTGGCCTCTGCTGCGCCGGCGGGCGGCGGCGGACGATGAGGGCATGAGGATCGGGATCCACAGTCTTGGCAGGATCGGCCGTGCCGTCGCCGCCTCATGCGTGTTTCATGGCCCGTCGGATGACCCGAGGGCAGCCCGGAGGGAGCCTGACATGTCCGCAGTGATCGTCGAAGGATTACGCAAGCGGTACGGCGCCGTGCAGGCCGTCGACGGGGTGAGCTTCGCCGTCGCGCAGGGAGAGGTGTTCGCGCTGCTCGGGCCGAACGGCGCCGGCAAGACCACCACGGTGGAGATCCTGGAAGGGCACCGGGCCAGAGATGCCGGTGAGGTGTCGGTGCTGGGCTTCGACCCGGCCACCGGAGGCCGGGCCTACCGCGAGCGCATCGGGATCGTGCTGCAGGAGGCCGGGTTCGAGGAGGAGTTCTCCGTCTTCGAGCTGGTGCGGCTGTACGCGGGCTTCTACCCGCACCCGCGCGGTTCGGACGAGGTGATCGAGCAGGTCGGGCTCAAGGACAAACGCGACGCCCGGGTACGCACGCTGTCCGGCGGGCAGCGGCGCCGCCTGGACCTGGCGCTCGGCCTGATCGGCCGGCCGGAGCTGCTGTTCCTGGACGAGCCGACCACCGGATTCGACCCCTCAGCCCGCCACCACGCGTGGCAGCTGATCGACGGGCTGCGCTCCTCGGGCACGACGATCCTGCTCACCACCCACTACATGGACGAGGCCCAGCACCTCGCCGACCGGGTCGCGGTGCTCCGGGAGGGCCGGGTGGTCGCCTGCGGCGCGCCCGACACGCTCATCGCGGCCGAGCGGACCAGCGTGCTGTCCTTCCGCCTGCCCGACGGCACGACCGCCGCCGACCTGCCGCCTCTCACCGGCCGCTTCGACGCCCGCGGCACTGCCGTGTCGGTCCAGACCGCGCAGCCCGCCCGCGACCTGCACGCGCTGACCGGCTGGGCGCTGCGGCGCGGCACCGAGCTGACCGCCCTGTCCCTGGCCCGCCCGTCGCTGGAGGACGTCTACCTCGACCTGGTCGGCGAGACACCAGTTCCCCAGGAGGCATCACAGGAGGCGGCGTCATGATCGGGCGGCTGGTCCGGCACGAGACCCTCTCCTTCGTCCGCACTCCCATGGCGGCCTTCTTCACCGTCGCCATGCCCCTGCTGATGACGGTGATCATCGGCGCCGCGGTGGGCAACCAGGTCGTCCAGCCCGGTACGGACGTGCGCGTCATGCAGTTCGTCGTCCCCGTCATGGCCGTGTTCGGCGTCGCCCAGGGCTGTTTCGGCACGCTGGCCATCCGCCTGGCGGACCTGCGCGACCGCGGCTGGCTGAAGCGGCTGCACGGCACGCCGGTGCCCGCCTCGGCGGTGCTCGCGGGGCTGGCCGGGGCGTCGCTGGCGGTCGCGGCGACGACGGTGGCCGTGCTGCTGACGGTGGGCACGGTCTTCTACGGCACCCAGCTGGTCTGGCGGACGCTGCCCGCGCTGCTGCTCACCCTGCTGATCGGGGCGGCCTGCTTCACCGCGCTCGGCTTCGCGGTGGTGGCGCTGGTGCGCAACGCGGCGGCGGTGCAACTGCTGGGCACCGGGCTGCTGCTGGCGCTGGCGTTCATCTCCGACGTCATCCTCGTCGGCGCTCGGCTGCCCGCCTGGCTCGACGCCGTCGGCTGGGCCTTTCCCCTGCGGCACTTCGCGCATGCCGTACGCGACGCCATGAACCCCTTCCTCGCCGGGCCGGGCCTCTACCCCGACCATCTGGCCGTCCTGGTGGTCTGGGGGATCGGCGGCGCGGCGCTGGCTTTGTGGCGCTTCCGCTGGGAACGCCCTCAGGCCCGCACACAGAATCTGCGCAAGGCGCGCGAGCAGCGCGTCATGCTGGGCGGGCGGTCCACACCCCGTCGGCTGGTGGCCGGCCAGGTCGGGCACGCGCTCGTCCGGCTGCGCCGCGACCTGTCCACGGCGTTCTTCACCGTGATCCTGCCGCTGCTCCTCCTCGCGCTCATCTCGCTGATCTTCGCCGGGTCCCGGGTCTCAGGGGTACCGCTGCCGGTGTTCATGCTCGCCGCCATGATCACGTACACGATAGGAGTGGCCTCCTACGTCAACATCCCCGAGACGATCGCCGGCGACCGCGAGCGCGGCGTGCTCAAGCGGCTGGCCGGCACCCCGCTGCCGCGCTGGGCCTACCATGCCGGCAACCTCGCCACCGCGCTGCTGGTCACGGCCGTCACCGCCGTCCTGCTGACGCTGCTGGCGGCGTTCGGCTACGGCGTCGCGATCGGACCCGGCGCGGTCGCCGGGATGCTCGCCGCGATCCTCCTCGGCACGGCCTGCTTCACCGCGCTCGGCGCCCTCGTGGTGACGCTGACGGGCAAGCAGCAGACGGTCAACGCCGTCACCCTCGGCACGTTCCTGCCCCTGGCCTTCGTCTCCGACGTCTTCGTCATCGGCGGCGAACTGCCCGCCGTGCTGACCGTCGTCGGCGACGTCTTCCCGCTCAAGCACCTGTCGCACACCGTGCTCGACACGCTGGCGGGACGGCCGTGGCCGTGGGCCGACCTGGCCGTGGTGACGCTGTGGACGCTGGGCGCGACAGCGGCCCTGGCCCTCGTGTGCCCTTCCGGTCTGCGACGAGGGAGGCTGTCATGACCAGCAGGACGCTGGACCGGCTGCAGACCCGCCTGGTGAACCCGTTCATCGCCCGGCTGCTCCGCACGCCGCTGCACGACCTGCTGTCCGGCAGCATCGCCCTGCTGACCGTCACCGGCCGCCGCAGTGGCGCCGCCGTCCGGCTGCCCGTCCGGTACGAGCGAAAGGGCACGACGCTCACCGTCGTCAGCGCCCAGCACCGGCTGTGGTGGCGCAATCTGCGAGGAGGCGCGTCGGTGCGGCTCGTCCTGGCAGGAGCGGTACGCGACGGACACGCCACGGTGCGCGAGGCAGCGGTCCCCATGGTGACCATCCGCCTGACCTCGCAGGCGCAGGCGCCCGCGTCGAGGCGCGCGGGTTTGTGGTGGCGCTGGACACGGGCCGTCACGCTGGGGGAGATCGCCGGATTCTCGGTGCCGGCGGTGGTGGCGGCCCTGGCGCTCGGTGCCGGGCCGCTCGCCCAGCTGGCGGTGATCGTTCTGGCGGGGACCGCCGAGGGCGCGATCCTCGGTCTCGCCCAGGCGTACGCGCTGCGTACGGCGCTTCCCACGGTCGCCACCCGCGACTGGGTGCGCGCCACGGCGGGCGGCGCCGCCATCGCGTGGACCGTCGGAGCGCTACCGATCATGCTTGGTGAAGGCCTCCTGCGATGGCCGCCCGCCGTGCTCGCGCTCCTGGGAGTGACCCTGCTGGCCGCGATGGGGCTGCTGCAATGCCGGCTGCTGCGGCAGCACGTGCGCGGGGCCTGGTGGTGGGTGCCGGCGACAGCAGGCTCCTGGCTGGCCGCCCTGAGCGCGTTCGCGCTGGTGACCAGCCCGCTGTGGCAAGAAGGACAACCGGTCTGGCTGGTCATCGCGATCGGCGTGCTCGGCGGCTCGGTCATGGCCTTCACCGTGGCGGCGCTGACCGGCGCGGCCCTCGTACGCCTGCTGGCACGCCCCGGACGGGCAGTTCCTCCCACTCCGACGCAGGTGTCAGGATCCCGTTAAGACCGGAACCGTTGGCGCTAGGGAAGCGTTAAGAGCCCGTTCGTTGGGTCTTGCGCCGGTTTCGATGGCCTTTGTGAAGCAATCCCTTCTGGACGTGCCCAAGCGGCTTGTCGTGGGCCGTCCGCTGCGTAGTTCTCAGCTCGGTGAGACGTTGCTGCCCAAAAAGCTGGCGCTGCCGGTGTTCTGCAGCGACCCGCTGTCGTCCAACGCCTATGCCACCGAGGAGATCCTGCTCGGGCTGAGCCTGGGCGGACTGGCGATGTTCACGCTCACCCCCTGGGTGGCGCTGGCGGTGATCGTGCTGCTGGTGGTCGTGGTCGCCTCCTACCGGCAAACCTGCCACGCCTACCCGAACGGGGGCGGCGCCTATGCGGTCAGCCGGGAAAACCTGGGGCAGAACGCCTCGCTGGTGGCGGCCAGCGCGCTACTGGTGGACTACGTGCTGACGGTGGCGGTGTCGGTGGCCGCGGGCGTGGCCAACATCGTCTCGGCCTTCCCTGAGCTGGCGGCGCAGGCGGTGCCGCTGGCGCTGGGGATGGTAGCGGTGCTGACGTTGATGAACCTGCGCGGGACCAGAGAGTCGGGGACCGTGTTCGCCATCCCCACCTACGGCTTCATCGCCGTGGTGTCCACCATGATCGTCTGGGGTGTGGTGCGGGCTGCCGGAGGTGAGGCACCGGTGGCCGAATCGGCCGGCTTCGGCATCGGACCGGCCGCCTCCGCCACCGGCCTGCTGGCCCTGGGCCTGGTGCTGCGCGCCTTCTCCCAGGGCTGCACCGCCCTGACCGGGGTGGAGGCGATCAGTAACGGAGTGCCGAACTTCACCCGGCCCAAGAGCCGCAACGCCGCCGCGACGCTGGCCATCATGGGCGCCATCACCGTGACCATGTTCGCCGGCATCACCGCACTGGCGCTGGTGGCCGGGGTGCGCGTGGCGGAGTCGCCGGACCACCTGATCGGCGCGCCCGCGGGATACATGGCCAAAACCGTCATCGCCCAGGTGGGCGCGGCGGTGTTCGGGGACGGCTCGGTGCTGTTCTATCTGCTGGCCGCCTGCACCGCCGCGATCCTGATTCTGGCGGCCAACACCGCCTTCAACGGCTTCCCGATCCTGGCCTCGATCCTGGGCCGGGACGGCTTCCTGCCTCGGCAGTTCGGCCGCCGCGGGGACCGGCTGGTCTTCAGCAACGGCATCGTGGTGCTGGCGCTGCTGGCCGGGGCGCTGATCTGGGCCTTCGACGCCAGCACCACCCGGCTGATCCAGCTGTACATCATCGGGGTGTTCGTCTCCTTCACCCTGTCCCAGGCTGGCATGGTCAAGCACTGGACCGTGATCCTGCGTACTGCGGACACGCCGGCTCGGCCGCGGATCCGCCGGGCCCGCCTGATCAACGCGGTCGGCGCGTCATCGACCGGCCTGGTGCTGATGGTGGTGCTGGTCACCAAGTTCACCCACGGCGCCTGGATCGTGGTGATCGCCATGCCGCTGGTGTTCATGCTGATGAGGGCGATCAGGCGGCATTACGACGCGGTGGCCGCCGAGCTGCGGCCGAGCCCGGCCGGGATCACCCTGCCCAGCCGGGTGCACGCGGTGGTCCTGGTGTCCAGGCTGCACACGCCCACGCTGCGGGCGCTCGCCTTCGCCCGGGCCACCCGGCCCGACACGCTGACCGCGGTGACGGTGCAGACCTCCCAGCAGGAGGCGCAGGACCTGGAACGCGAGTGGGCCGAGCGCGGCATGCCGGTGCCGCTGACCGTGCTGGACTCGCCCTATCGCGAGATCACCGGCCCGGTCCTCGACTACGTCACGCAGCTGCGCCGCAAGAGCCCCCGTGACGTGGTGGCGGTCTTCATCCCGGAGTACGTGGTGGGCCGCTGGTGGGAGCATCTGCTGCACAACCAGAGCGCGCTGCGGCTCAAGGCCCGCCTGCTGTTCCGGCCCGGCGTCATGGTCACCAGCGTGCCCTGGCAGCTCGGCTCGGCCGAGGCCGCCTTCGCTCGTCGGCCCGACGAACAGCAGGCCGTCGAACAGCACGGCACCGCCGGTGTGTGACAGTTGCCCCATGGGCTCTGTCATGCCATCGGCCGCCAGCACCCGACCGCGGCGGCTGCCGCTGCCCAGCGGCGGGCTGAGCCGCGGCCGCCGCTGGGCGGCGTTCGCGCTGGCCGTCGCCGGGCTGCCGGTGGTGACCGCGGTCCTGGTCGGGCTGCGCGAGGTGCTGGCGCTGGAAAGCGTCCTCCTGCTCTACCTGCTGGCCGTGGTCGTCGTGGCCGTGGTCGGCGGTGTGTGGCCCGCTCTGCTGGCCGCGCTGGCCTCGTTCTGCAGCGCCAATTACTTCTTCACCCATCCCTTCCAAGCCTTCCACGTGGCAGGCCGCGACAGCGTCATCGCCCTGCTGGTCTTCCTGGCGGTCGCCATCACCGTCAGCATCACCGTCGACGTGGCGGCCCGGCGCCGGGTCGCCGCGGTGCGCAGCCGCATCGAAGCGGAGATCATGTCCCGGCTCGCCGCCGAGCCGGTGGGCCACGCCTCATTGGAAGGGGTGCTGCGCCAGGTGCAGTCCACCTTCGGGATGAACTCGGTGGCGCTGCTGGAACAGCGGGGCGAGAACGAGCACGAGCTGGCACGGGTCGGCGGTCCATCCGGCAGGCACAGCGTGATCGACATAGCGGCGGGGCGGGGCCTGAGACTCGTCGGTGAAGGTCCGCAACCCTTCGCAGAGGACCGCCGGGTGCTGACCGCCCTGGCCCAGGCCGCCGGACGCACGGTGGAAGGCCGGCGGCTGGCCGCCCACGCGGCGCACGCGCGCGAACTGTCCGAGATCGACCGGGTCCGCTCCGCCTTGCTGGCAGCCGTCGGCCATGACCTGCGCACCCCGCTGGCCGGGATCAAGGCCGCCGTCTCCAGCCTGCGCCAGCCCGACGTGGACTTCGCCGAGCCCGACCGGCAGGACCTGCTGGCCACCATCGAGGAATCGGCCGACCGGCTGGGCGAGCTCGTCGCCAACCTGCTCGACATGAGCCGGCTGCAGACCGGCGTGCTCAGCGTCACCCTGCGCCCGGTCGCGCTGGAGGAAATCGTGGCCAGAGCCCTGATCCACCAGCACGCCGCCGACGTACGGTCCGACGTGCCCGAAGGGCTGCCCGACGTGCTGGCCGACGCGGGCCTGTGCGAACGCGTGATCGCCAACCTGCTCGACAACGCCCGCCGCTACTGTCCGCCCGGCCGGCCGACAGACGTGCGCGCCCACGCCGGCACCGCGACGGTGACCCTGCAGGTGGTCGATCACGGCCCCGGCGTCCCGCGAGACCGCTGGGGGGAGATGTTCCAGCCGTTCCAGCGCCTGGACGACCGCTCACCCCAGGGAAACGGGCTCGGCCTGGCCATCGCCCGCGGCTTCACCCACGCCATGGGCGGCACCCTGCGCCCGTCCGCCACGCCCGGCGGAGGGCTGACCATGACCCTGACCCTGCCCATCGCGCCGCGCCCATGAGCCGCATCCTCCTGGTCGAAGACGACCGGCACCTGCTCCGGGCCCTCAGCGTCAACCTGCGAGCCCGCCACTACCAGGTCGACACCGCCGCCACCGCCGCGGCCGCGCTGGCCGCCGCGGCCAAACACCCGCCCGGCCTGGTCATCCTCGATCTCGGCCTGCCCGACATGGACGGCATCGAGGTCGTACGCGGGCTGCGCGGCTGGTGCACGGCCCCCATCGTGGTGCTGTCGGCCCGTGACCAGCAGGCCGACAAGGTCACCGCCCTGGACGCCGGCGCCGACGACTACGTCACCAAACCCTTCGGCATGGACGAACTGCTGGCCCGCGTCCGCGCGGCCCTGCGCCGTGCCACCCCCGCCATCGGCGACCCCACCATCCGCACCGACGCCTTCACCGTCGACCTGGCCGCCAAGAAGGTCACCTCCGCCGACGGCCGGGACATCCGGCTGACGCCCACGGAATGGCACATTTTGGAGATCCTGGTTCGCAACGCTGGCAAACTGGTCGATCAGCGGCGGCTCCTGCAGGAAGTCTGGGGGCCGTCCTACCGGACCGAGACCAACTACCTGCGCGTCTACCTCGCCCAGCTACGTCGCAAACTCGAACCGGACCCCGCGCGCCCCCGCCACCTGGTCACCGAACCCGGCCTGGGTTACCGCTTCGAACCCTGACAGCGCGCCGGCCGTCTCTCCACCTCTTCTCCATCGGCCCGCCACAGCCCCTGAACCCGCCCGCCGCACAGTGAAGGGGCGAGACACAAGAGAAGACGACGACGGACCCGGGAGGGGTCATGAAGCGCACAAGGAAGTTCGCTCTGGCCGTCGCGGCCGGAGCCGTCACCGTGGGCGCGCTGGTCGCGACGCCGGTGCTGGCTGCTGGTCCGGGCGGGCCGGGCGGCTGTCCCTGGCCGCAGGGGCAGGGACAGCACAGCGGACGGGGTCACCCGGACGGATACTGCATGTTCTTCGATCGGAGCATTCCGAAGGGCACCCTCACCGCCGAGCAGAAGAGCACGCTCGCCGCGGCGGCTGAGCAGGAGAAGATGGCCCGTGATCTCTACGCGGCCTTCGCCGACCAGTACGGCCTGCGCTTCTTCGATGGGATCGCGGCGGCCGAGGCGCGGCACCTGACGGCGGTGCGCACGATGCTGGCCCGCTACGGCGCGAGCGACCCGACCGAGGGCAAGGCGGCGGGGGAGTTCGCCTCGGCACCGGTGCGGGCCGCCTACGACCGGTTGCTGGCCGAGGGCAAGAACAGCGCGCAGGCCGCGCTGACGGCAGGCCGGCGGGCTGAGCAAGCGCGCATAGACGCGCTGCGCAAGGCACTGCCCGGACTGACCGCCCCTGATGTGCGGCAGCTGTACGGCAATCTGCTGCGGGCCGAGCATATGCACCTGACGGCTTTCGGACGGTGGACGGGCTGACAAGCGCAGCCGCAGCAGGGGTGTCCCGGCCTGGTTGCCGGGACACCACCCTTATACCGTGGTGGCGGTCTTCGGGTGGGTCTCGGCCATGTTCAGAGCCGTGACCTGCGAGGTGAGATCCGTCAGCGACTTCGGGCAGAGCGTCGGGGCCGGGCGCGGACGACGACGCTGTCGCGGTGGCAAGGCCAGGTGCCGGCGGTGACGGTTACCGGTCTGGGCATGGCTTGCTCCTGTTCGCCATGTTCATGTGGAACCGGCGCGGGTCTTGGCCGATCGGTGTCGCCGCAGTATCAGGGCGGCGGCGGTCAGCACCACGAGTGCGGCCGCTGCCGCGGTCCAGGGGCTGTGGAACAGCGTCGGCGGGGCCTGCTGTACGAGCACTAAGGCGCCCATGGCCAGGACGAACCAGCCGAACGCGGTGCGGAGCCGGTCGGCGTCGATACGGCCGGCGAGGGCGCCGCCGGCCAGTCCGCCCGCCACGGCGGCCGCGGTCACCGGCAGGGCCAGGGACCAGTCGATGGGCACGCTGTGCAGGTATCCGGCCAGTCCGGCCAGCGATTTCAGGGCGATGACGAGCAGGGAGGTGCCCACGGCTGCTCCCATGGGCAGGCCGCCTAGCAGGACCAGCGCGGGCACCACGAGGAAGCCGCCGCCGGCGCCGACGAGCCCGGTGACCAGGCCGACGCCGACGCCTTCGACGATCATGTACGAACGGCGAGACTCGTGCCGGGGCGGTGTGGCGCGCGGGGGGCGGCGGCGGATCATGGCGAGGGCGGTGGCGAGCATCATGGCCGCGAAGGCGGCCATGAGCAGGCCCTCGGGCAGGTGCGGGCCGATCAGCCCGCCCGCGTAGGCGCCGGCCATGCCGGCCGCGCCGAAGACGAGCCCGGTGCGCCAGCGGATGCGTCCGGCGCGGGCGTGGCCGATCGCGCTGACGGCGCTGGTGACGGCCACGACGAGCAGGGACATGGCGATGGCCTGCTTGGCGGGGACGCCGGCGAGGTAGGTCAGCACCGGCACGGCGAGGATGGACCCGCCGCCGCCGAACAGGCCGAGGGTGATGCCGATCAGGGCGGCGGCGGTCAGGATCACCACGAACATTGATACCCCCAGGGGTATGTGAAGGTCATGGGAAAGCCTTGCTCAGCCGCTCGCCCCGGAGGCGCGCAGGCGGGCGAGGGCGGCTTCGACCTCCACGCCGCCGACGCGGTTGTAGGGCAGCTTGGCCAGCAGCATCCCCATGACGCAGGTGTCGGTGAGCGCGGCGAGCGCCAGGCCCGCGCCGATGAACGCGGCCACGAGCAGCGCGGCCGGGATCCACAGGCTCGTCACCGTCGAGGCGAGCACGAGGCTGCCCGCCACGAGCCGGATCTGCCGTTCCAGGGTCCAGCGCGGCCGGCCGCGGTTGACGGGCGCTTCGGCGGCGATCCAGGCGTTCATACCGCCGTCCAGAACCATGACGTCGGACAGCCCGGCGTCGCTGAGCGCGGCCCGGGCGCGTTCGGCGCGGTTGCCGGACTGGCAGATGAGCAGCAGGCGGCCGCCCGCGTCGGTGACGATGCGCCGCAGGTGCGCGTCGACCTGGTCGAGAGGCAGGTTGATGGCGCCGTCGATGTGCGCGGCGCCGAACTCGGCCGGGGTGCGGACGTCCACCACGAGGACGTCGGGGTCGGTCGTGATCAGCGCGCGGGCCCGGGCGGCGTCGATGCGGGACATGCGGGGTTCTCTCCTTGCGGGGTACGGGGGTGCGGGTCAGGCGGCGTGCCGGCGCAGCGCGTCGGCGGCGTCGGGTACGCCGGCTCCGGTGAGTGTGATGGGCCGGTAGCCTTCGCGGGTGAGCAGGGTGGCGGCGATCGCGGCGCGGCGGCCGGAGGCGCAGGCGACGAGCACCGGCCGCTCCCGGTCGAGTCCGGCGGGGATGCCGTGGACGAACAGGTCGGGCAGGAAACGCTCGATCGCGCCCTCCAGCCGGGCCTGCTCCCGCTCGCTCGGCATGCGCACGTCCAGGAGCTGCGCGTCCGTCCGGCGTACGAGCTGGACGAAGGCGTCGAGGCCGGCGAGCCGGTAGGTCTGGGTGGCGGTTTCGCCGAGGTCGCGGACGACGCCTTGGACGGTGTCGATGCCGATCTGGGCGAGCTGGATGATGGCCCGGCCGGCGTCCTGGCCGGGTTCGGCGACCAGCGTGATCGGCTCGGCGTGGGGCAGCAGCCAGCCGGTCCAGCTGCCGAAGTCGTCGTCCAGCTCGATGCCGATGGAGCCGGGCAGCATGCCGCGGGCCTGGACGTGTCGCGGCCGGATGTCCACGACGTGACCGGTCGGCTCGTCGAGCTCGGGCACGACGACGGGCGGCATGGGCGGCCCGCCCAGGGTGTTGGCCGGGCCCATGTGCCGGTAGAAGGCGGGAATCGGCATCGGGGCGGCCAGCAGCGTGTCGGCGAACGTCTCCGCATCGTCGATGGCCAGCAGCGGGTTGTCCGTCAGCTCCGTGCCGATGGTGGAGGTCAGCCGGCCGGTGCCGGAGGCGGTGCAGAACGAGCCCGCGCCGTGGGTGGGATACAGCGCGACGCCGGGCGGCAGCGCGGCCAGCCGGCGCAGCGAGAGGTGCTGCAGGCGGGCCAGGGAGCGGGCCCGCTCGGGGCCGAGCAGGTCAGGACGCCCCGCCGAGGCGACCAGCAGGCTGCCGCCGGAGAACAGCGCGATCGGCTCGCCGTCGACGAGCACCAGGTAGCTGGTGTGCTCGGGGGTGTGGCCGGGCGTGTGCACGGGCCGGACGGTCAGACCGGAGCCGCCGTCGATGTCTTCGAGGTGGAAGGCGGGCGTGTGCCGGTAGGCGGGCGCGGCGGCGGCGGGCATCACCAGCTCGGCGCCGGCGCGGAGCGCGGCCTGCTCGCCGCCGGAGACGTAGTCGTTGTGCAGGTGGGTCTCCAGGACGAGGCGCAGCTCGACGTCGCGCCGGGCGGCGGCGTCCAGGAAGCGGCCGATGTCGCGTTGCGGATCGACGAGCACTCCGCGGCCGTGGTGGGTGAGCAGGTAGGTCTGGTCGCCCAGGCCGGGCGTGCGGAACGTGGTGACATCCATGGCTGTATACTCCCGGGGGTATGTGGCGGTGAAAAATATGCGGTCACAGGCGTCCTGTGACCGCTGAGGTGTCAGGCGAGCGCCAGGAAGAGCTTCTCCAGCTCCGCGACGCTCATGGGCGGCTCGTCGCCACGTCTCTCGGCATCCTGGCAGTGCTTCAGGCCGGTGGCGACGATCTTGAAGCCGGCCCGGTCGAGTGCCTTGGAGACGGCGGCGAGCTGGGTGAGCACCTTCGTGCAGTCCTCGCCCGCCTCGATCATCGCGATCACACCGGCCAGCTGGCCGTGCGCTCGCTTCAGTCGGGTCAGGGCGTCGCCCACGATGCTTTCGTTCAGCTCCATGCCATCAATATACCCCCAGGGGTACCGGGGGAGGCAAATACCCAGGATCCGACGATCATCGGCCGACAAGACGTCTGTTCCCAAGACTGCACTGCGCACAAGGCGCCGGTGACTTGCGGTACAGCAGGGCGGGACTTTCGGCACTGCCTCGGCACCCCAAGTTCGCATACACATGGGGGTATGGCAGGAACGGTGCTCGTCGTGGAGGACGAGAAAGCGATCCGCGACCTGCTGCGCCGCTACCTCGAACGCGCCGGCCACGGCGTGCTGACGACCGGCTCCGGCGCCGAGGCGCTGCGGCTGCTGCAAGCGGGCGGCGCCGATCTGATGGTGCTCGACCTCGGCCTGCCCGACCTCGACGGAACCGAGGTCCTGCGCGCAGCCCGCGCCCGCGGCGCGCCCGCGGTGCTCGTGCTCACCGCCCGTGACGCCCTGGAGGACCGCCTCCATGGGCTGCGGCTCGGCGCCGATGACTACGTGACCAAACCGTTCAGCCCGATGGAGGTGACCCTGCGGGTGCAGGCGATCCTGCAACGCGCTCGCGGCCAGAACGGGGCCAACGGCACCCTCACCTTCGGCGGCGGGCACCTGCGGATCGACGAAGCCCGCCACGAGGTCGTCCTGGACGGCGAGCGGCTGGACCTCACACCCACCGAGTGGGGCGTGCTGGTGGCACTGGCCACAGTTCCCGGACGCGTCTACTCACGCTACGAGCTGGTGAACCGGGTGCGCGGGTACGAGTTCGCCAGCTACGAGCGCACCATCGACTCCCACGTCAAAAACCTTCGCCACAAGCTCGGCGCCACGGGCTCAGAGGTCGTCCAGACCGTGGTGGGCGTCGGATACCGGCTGGGGCTGAACCGTGATCCCTGACCGCGGCCCAGGCGCGGGCCTGCTCGGGCCACTCGGGCGGCGCCTGCTGGCAGCGTTCGCACTGGTCACCCTGCTGTCGGTGGCGGCGCTCACGCTGGCCTCGCTGATGGGAACCGGGGCCGGGCTGGACACGGCACGCCGCGCGGACCGCGAGCAGGCGGCCACCCGCGTGGCGCAGTCGGCCGCGACCGCCTACGCACGGGCAGGCACGTGGGCCGGAGCCGACCTGGCCGCGGCCCGCTCGCTGTCGGCGAGCTCCGGAGCCCGGCTGTCGATCCTGGACGCCAGAGGCCGGATGGTGCTCTCGCCCGGCGGATCCACACCCCGGCACGGCATGGGACCCGGCGCGGCTGCGGGGCAGGGCATCACCACCGCCCCGATCATCGTGGCGGGAACGACCGCCGGCACCGCGCACCTGCGGTTCGGCACACCGGCCGACTCCGCCGCCCGGGACGTCGCCTGGGGCTGGATCGCCGCGGCCGCCCTGCTGGCACTGGCGCTCGCGCTGTCCGCCGGCCTGCTGGTGACCCACCGTCTGAGCGGCCCGATCAGGACGGTCACCCACGCCGCCCGCGCGTTCGCCACCGGGCACCGCGAGACCCGGGCCAGGCTGCGGGCTCCCGGAGAACTCGGCGAGCTGGCCCGTGCCTTCGACGACATGGCCGATGAGGTGACACGGTCCGACCAAGCGCGTCGCCGCCTGGCCGCAGACGTCGCCCACGAGTTGCGCACGCCGCTCACCGCGCTGCAGGCGGGACTGGAGGAAGTGCGTGACGGCCTGGCCGAGCCGGATCCGGCCCGCCTGGCCGTGCTGCACGACCAGGCGCTGCGGCTCGGCCGCATCGTCGGCGACCTGGCCGAGCTGTCGGCCGCCGAGTCGGCCGCGCTGTCCCTGCGCCCGCGTGAGACCGACCTGGCCGAGCTCACTCGCCGAGTACTCCACGCCGCCGAGCCCCGGCTGCATGCCGTCGGCCTCGACGTGCGGGCCGACCTGGCCGAGGCCGTCGTCGTCCACGCCGACCCCGACCGCCTGCACCAGGCCATCGGCAACCTGCTCGACAACGCCGCCCGCTACTGCGCTCCGCATGACACCGTCACGGTCACCGTCCGCGCCACCGGCGGCCAGGCGATCGCCGAGGTGGTCGACACCGGCCCCGGCATTCCTGCCGAGGACCTGCCGCACGTCTTCGACCGGCTCTGGCGGGGCCGATCCAGCGGCGCGGTGGCCGGATCCGGCATCGGGCTCGCCGTGGTCCGCGAGCTGGTCACGGCGCACCACGGCACCGTCACCGCCCGCTCGGAGCCGGGCCATGGCAGTGCCTTCACCATCCACCTGCCCTTGAGGAGATCACCATGACCACCACCCGCGATCAGGCCACGCACCAGCGCATGACGACGCAGTGCGGACGCGAGATCGTCATCGGCCGGCTGCCCTTCACCGGCGATGGGCACCCGCCGGGCAGGGTGACGCTCGACGTCGGCCTGCGCTCCTACGACCGCGACGAGGCCTGGCTCAGCCTCGCCCCGGCCGAGAGCCGCCGGCTCGCCGCGGCCCTGCTGGCCCAGGCCTCCGCGGTCGACGGCGGGGCGCCGGCAGGCATCGAGGTCACCCACGCCGGCGGCGAGGCGTACGCGGTCGCCGTCCGCCGGCACGTCCTGCTCTGCGACCAGCCCGCCGATGCGGGCGGACAGGATAGCGCCCCCACGCCCACCGAGCTGTTCGCCGCCTCCCTGGCCGCCTGCGTCGCCTTCTACGCGGGCCGCTACCTCACCCGCCACGGACTGTCCCGGCAGGGCCTGCGCGTCAGCGCCGAGTTCGCCATGGCCACCGACAGACCGGCTCGCGTACAGAAGATCCGCTTGCTGGTCTCCGCCCCCGGCGTGCCCGAGCGGCGCAAGCCCGCCCTGCTGGCCGTGGCCTCGCACTGCACGGTGCACAACTCGCTGCAGCAGCCGCCCGAGGTCGGCATCGAGCTGGCCTGAACCTCTTCAGCACAGGCTGGAGTGTCGGGAGCCGCCATGTGTTCGTACGAGCCGGCCCGGTTCAAGGGGCGGCGCCGGCAGTTTTCGACGGATCCCGGATGGGCAGCGGGTGGACGAGAAGCAGGGGAGACATCATGACCAGGAACGTCGTGGTCGGGGTGGACGGGTCGGCGCCGGCGACGGAGGCCTTGCAGTGGGCTGCGGCCGATGCCCGCCGAAGAGGCCTGAGCTTGCGGATCGTGCATGTCTGCGAGCACGGTGGCTTCGGCGACGAAGGCACGAGGTACTGCGCGGGAACACTGGCCGCGGCAGCGGACCGGGCCCGCGCGTCGAGTCCAGACCTCGAAGTGAGCACCGGCATGCTGGCCGGCAACGTGATCGACGCGTTGATCGGCGAGTCGCGGTCCGCCGACAGCGTGGTGCTGGGCAGCAGGGGTCTCGGCGGGTTCACGAGACTCCTGCTCGGCTCGGTCGGCAGGGGCGTGGCCGGTCACGCCGACGGCCCCGTCGTGATCGTCCGTGGATCGTCGTGGCCGGCGCACGGGCGCGTGGTCGTCGGCGACGACGGCTCGGGCTGCTCCGCCGTCGCCGTGACCTACGCCGTCGAGCAGGCCCGTGCCCGGCAGGTGCCTTTGCACGTGGTGTACTCCTGGCAGATGCCGATCGCCCCACCGTACGCGGCCGGCTACAACGCCCTCCTGGAGAGCGCCTGCGAGGAGGAACTCCGCGCCGCGGCCCAGCGCGTGGAGGCCTGGCGTGCGCAGCACCCGGACTGCGAGATCGTCGGTGAGCAGCGCACCGGACACCCCGCGGAAGCGCTGATCGAAGCTGGCGAGACGGCGGATCTGATAGTGGTGGGCTCGCGCGGCCTGGGCGGCTTCGCCTCCGCCGTGCTCGGCTCGGTCAGCCACGCGCTCCTGCACCACGCGGCGTGCCCGACCGCCGTGGTACGACCTCGCAAGCGATCGGCATGAGGCCTGAGCGGCTGTCGCACGCGGATACGATCCAGCGCTGTTCCCGACGCCCGCAGCCTCAACGGCCGACCGCACCCACACCCAGCCCATGAGCGGGACGGGCCCCGGTCGCCGCAGGTGAGCACTGCCGTCTTGTACGGTTCGCGCTCAGCCCACACGAGCGTCGATCAGGCCGGACAGGCCCCGTGATCATGCTGATCATCTTCTGGGCGTCCACCCGCCGCGTCCGCCCGAGCAACCGCGCCCGGTAGGGGTAGAAGTACCCGCGGACACGCCGTTCGGACCTGACGGGCGGCGGATGCGGACGCCGACCACCGAGGTAGCCCCGCACGGTTTCGGGAGAACGGCGCACACGCCCAGGTTCGGCCCAGCGCTTCCGCCGGCTACCGTCCAGGGCCCTTCCCCCAGCCGCTCGCGGGCGGGTCATTCACATATCGCCCCGGCCAGGCTGCGGGACCACCCGGCACCGGCCGCTCCCATCCCGCCGCCGGAGGCCCTGACCCGGGCGCATGAGGCCGGGGACGAACGGCACCCTGTGCGGGCCCGTCAGCACTGTTCCGCCGTCCTCCCTGGCACGAGCCTGAAAGTGAGCAGAAAGGAGGACAGGCGATGAGGTTGACGTGGAAAGACGCGGTGGCGACGGTGGCCATGGGCGTGATTACGGCCGTCTACGTCGTGTTCCTGCAGCAGGCCGACGTCTTCGTCCTCAGCAGCGTGCGCGGTGCCGCGATCGTGATCCTGCTGGTCGGCGGGGCCGGAGGGGCCACGGCCGCCCTGTGGCTGGTCGCGACCCTGAGACACGCCTTCATGCAGGCGCCGGAACCGGTGCGTGACCGCGACACGCACGAAGTGATCAGGCAAGTACCGGACGCGCCTCCTCCCGCGGGTTCCGGCCCGGTGGGAGGAGGCCGGCACGTTTCGGGCGGCGGGTGCGGGCGAGCCGATCCGGCAAGACAGGCGGCACGAAGGCGACCGAGTCATCCGCCATGGCGGATGGGCCGATGCCATGTGCCGACAGGGAGACCAGGATGATCCAGCTCTCGTCTCACCTCGGCGCCGGGCGGCCGAGCCGTAGCAAGGCGACGGCGATCCAGGCCAGCCAGGCGAACAGCAGCACACCGTAGATCGCGTAGGCCCAGCCGAGCACGGGCCTCAACAGCTCGGAGAAGACCCCGATCACCGTCGGGACGTCGTTGAGCGCGATCAACACCTCGGACCCGGCCACGAACGGAGCCTTTCCCGCGGTGGCGTATCCGTCGCTTAGCATCACCAGCGCCAGTGAGCCGTCACCGGTCGTCGGCCAGGCCAGGGACAACGCCCACGACGTGACACCGATCAGGCCCGCGATCGCCACAAGGCTCCGGTTCCGGCGGCGCAGGGCCACGACCAGCGCGAGAAAGACCACCATCAGCAAGACGCTCGGGCACAGCCACAGCACCTGGCGGACGATGTAGAGCGTGCGGTGCGCGCCGATGTACTCCAGCAGTGGAGCACCCCCGGACACCGGCGCGGGAGCGGTGACGGAGACGATGACCAGCACTGCGCCGTACAGGAGCACGGCCAAGCCCGCCGAGGCGCCTGCGATGCGATAGAGCGGGCTCCACGCCACGTCACCGGCACGTGGGGTGTCTTCGGGACATGATGCTCACCTCCGGTTCGACGCGTCGGGCTCCGGATGGTTCTTCAGGCGCTGCCGAACGCGCTGCTCCCGGTGCCTGGCCGTCGAAGTGATGAACAGTCGCGGCAGGCGCAGCGCGCCGTCCGGGGAACCTGGCGCCGCAGGCGCATGCGGATCCTCATGATCGTCTCCGCGCGCACCGGGCGCGGCTCGTTCGCCTGGTCCGCGACGTGGCTAGATACCGCCTCCGCAGGACGGTTGCTGGTGATCTCACTTTCCACGCGAGCCATGGCGGCCTTCCAGCCAGCGGTCGGTTTCGCCACCAGCAGACCGCACATTGTGGAGGCGGCCCAGGGCAGTTCGGCCGGAGTTCGCTGGACCAGGGTCCCCCGATGCCGGATTGTCGGGGGGCGGCCTCGACTGAAGCGCCGTACCGTACCAGACAGGCCGAGACGACGGTCACGGCATTCGGCCGGAGCGCTCCGTGTCCGGGTCGCGCTGGGCCACCAGTGCGTGCTGCAGGGCGACGGCCGCCTCCGCGAGGCCCTGCTTGATCCGCTGATGTCCGTCCGAGACCGAGACGAGCGCCTCGACGGGGCGGTTGTCGGCCAGATAGGTCGCGGTGAACGTCCGGTAACCGCGCTCCAGCGCGGCCCGCGCGAGCAGCTTGACCATCGCTGTGGCCAGCCCCTCCCGCCGCCAGGCCGGATCGACGGCGACGGCGACCTCTGCGGTCTGCTCGTCCACGGGCTCGTAGCGGGCGATGGCGATGCCGCGGCCGCTGTCCGGGTCAAGGCCGACGAGGGCGAGGCGCCGTGCGTAGTCGACGGAGGTCAAGTGCCGCAGCAGCCGGTCGGTGACCGGTGGGGGAGCGCCGAGAAACCGGCGGCGCAGCGTCGCCGGGTCCGCCTCGCGGATGGCCTCGGCCAGAGCCGGAGCGTCGCCGGGGACGATGGGACGTAACACGACGGTCCGGCCGTCTCGCAGCGTCACCGTGCGCTCCAGGTCACGTGGATAATCGGGAGGCGGAGGACTGCCGGGCATGGGCGGCTCCTTCTCAGCTCTCGCGCTGCGGAAGGGGTGTGCTCACCTGACGACGACCACATCGCCGACCTTCAACCAGGACTGGCTCCAGAGCCAGTCCATCGCGGAAACGCTCACTCGTACGCATCCGTGCGAGGCCGCGTACGGAGGGACCGACCCGTAGCCGTGCACCGCGATGCCTCCGTTGAAGTAACGCGGCCGGTACAGCGAGCCGAGTGGTCCCTTGTCCCAGCCGTTGACCTGGCGCCGCACCCTGAAGGTGCCAGACGGGGTGACCGCCCGTTTGATGACGCCGCCGACGCTGTAGGTCCGGCCGCTGCCGGTGGAGGTGTTGAACACCCGCTGCACCCGACCGTCGCGTACGAGCAGGAGCACCTGCCTGCGCAGATCGACCTCCACGACCTTCCCCGACCGGGTGCCGGCGGCCGGCCGCACCCTCGCGGTCAGGGCCGCCCACGTAGCGGGGCCCACCACGCCGTCACGCGCCAGACCCGCGGACTTCTGCAGCGCGTAAACCGCCTGCGTGGTCAACGGGCCGAACATGCCGTCCGCCGCGCCCATCCAGTAGCCGAGCGCGCTGAGCCGCCGCTGCACGTCCAGGACCGCGGCGCCTTTACTGCCCTGCCGCAGGATAGGCCGCCGCCCGCTCTGCTGCTGGACACCGGTCACCGGCCCGTCGTGCCAGGCCGTCGTGGCGGCGGCCGGAGCCGTCATACTGGCGCAAACGGCCAGCGTCGCGGCCGCCGCACTCACCCATCGAGTCCACATGTGTCCTCCCCGTGCGAGGCACCCGGAGCCCGCGCAAGGCCTCGTGCGCCGGATCCTCCGGGCGAGGACCTGCGAGGGCTCCTTCTCCTGGTGCGGATCTATGTGCAGCGGATCGGCGAGATGACGGCCCTTGCGAAGGGGCGGTCTTGTCTCGCCTGCCCGTGGACATGCACATCGTTCCACCCGCCCCGGCAGCTCTCGTAGGGTCCAACGGCCTGATCTTCCCCCAGAACGCCGTTGTCTCGAGATCACAGGATCGTAGCCGCCACCTGCGATCGAGCGGTGATCGATCCAACCGAGGGACGAAGTCCCGGCCACCATGGGGCCTTGGTCTCGGGGCGGGCATCCGCGGCGAAGAGGGCGAACGGCCCTGACCTCGTACCGGCCGGCGATGAGGACACGGAACCGGTGGGGGTGCCGGTCATGGCGAAACGATCGATCATGCGCCGACCGTCCTCGTCCAGGCTGCGGGAACTGGTCGAGCACCTGGCCGAATGCGGCGCGGCCCGGCTGCCGGGGCAGATCGTGGCGGCTGCGGCGGATGTGGGTAGTGGCGCAGGAGCCGGTCCAAGCCGACGTGCGAAGACTGACCGTGCTGAGTGTGCCGATGCCCATGACCACCCGCGGCCAGGTCGTGCTGTGGGTGGCCGGGCGGGCGTTCGACGAGCTCGACGAGGAGTTGCTGATCCGGTTCGCCACCGCGGCGGCCCGTGCTCTGGAGGCCTACCGAGATATGGCTACGGCCGTGCGGATGCTCCGCGGTCCAGGCGTTCGGCGCGCGGGAGATCGCCGTCGACCATCCGTGACCATCGCCGCCGTGCAGGGGACCTTCGCGGGTGTCGCCGCCTGCGACCGCTTGCCAGGGTTGGAGAAGGTTCGACGCCCGGCGCAGCCGGGAGGCGGCAGCCTCGCCGCGGCTGTGCAAGACCCTTGGCGGAGCCCCAGAGGAGATGACAGTCGTGGTACGTGACGTGCAAGCCGTGTGGCAGGCCGACGAGCTCGGTCCGGTCAAGGTGGTGTTCCTGCGGCCGATGCCCCGCATGGCCGCCGTGGTCGTGGTGGACAACCTCGCCCTCGGCCCGGCCATCGGTGGGGTGCGATGGTCGCCGTCGGTGTCGGTGGCGGAGGTCGCCCGGCTGGCCAGGGCGATGACGGTCAAGAACGCCGCCGCCGGTCTGCCGCACGGAGGCGGAAAAGCCGGCATCTACCTGCCGCCGTGCCCGCACGGCCAGGCGCGGCTCGCCGCGATGCGGGCCTTCGCTCACGCGATCGAGCAGCTCACCGACTACATCCCCGGCCCCGACATGGGCACCGACGAGAGCTGCATGGCCGTCGTGCACGACGAGATCGGCCGCGCCGTCGGGCTGCCGGCGATGCTCGGCGGCATTCCGCTGGACGAGCTGGGAGCCACCGGCTACGGCCTGGCCTGCTGCGCCGAAGCGCTGGCCGACGACAAGATCGTCGACCTGGACGGCGCGCGGGTCGTCGTGCAGGGATTCGGCGCCGTCGGCTCGCACACGGCAAGGTTCCTGGCCGAACGGGGCGCCCGTATCATCGCCGTCTCCGACATCGCCGGCGCCACCTATCACCCCGACGGCCTCGACGTGGAAGGGCTGCTGGCCGCCAAACGGGCGGGGCGGCCGGTCGCTGCGTTCGCGGGCGGGACGGCCCGCGAACGCGACGAGATCCTCTGGCAGGAGTGCGAGCTGCTGGTGCCCGCCGCAGGGCCGGACGTGTTCACCGCCGGCAACGCCGCCCGGGTCCGGGCAAAGGTGATCCTGCAGGGGGCCAACATTCCGGCCACCGCCGAGGCCGAGGAGATCTTCCACCGGCGGGGCGTCTTGTGCGTCCCCGACGTCATCGCCAATGCCGGCGGGGTCATCTGCGCCTCGGTCGAGCAGCGGGGCGGCAGCCGCGCGCATGCCTTCACCGCGATCGAGGAAAAGATCCGGGCCAACACGTGCGAGCTGCTCGACCGGGCCGGCTCCGACGACGCGTCGCCCCGCCGGGCGGCCATGGCGATGGCCATGAGCCGCCTGCGCGCCGCGGCCGGCTTTCGGCGCCGTTTCTGACAGCAGATCCGGCCCGAGGTTCGAAGGCGGGCTCACGCCTTCTCCCTGGATCACCCCGGCCACCAAGGAGCAGTGACATGGACACGATCGATGTCAGCGGAACAATCACCGAGATGGCCAGGGTCGCGCGCGTCTTGGCGAGCCGACCACTCAGGACGGCCTCACCGTCATCCCTGTCGCCCGGATCGGCGGCGGAGGTGGCGGCGGCAGGGGGAGCAGGAGGGGGAGCGGCCCGACGAAGGCTTTGCTCACCCTCCGCGCCATCGCCCGGATGCGGCACGCCAAGCGCAAGCGGTGACAAGCCCTGAACTCGCCGGATGCCTTGCGCCGAGCCGCCCGGCCCGGGCGCCCTGCCTCTGCTCACCCTCTTGACCGCGAAGCCTCTGCCCGAGCCGAAGGTCCTTGGCAAAGGAGGACCATCGAGGCCGTACGAGGACCTCGTCCCCGTACCCCCGACCTTCGACGCCCGCCGCGAGATGGCAGTCTTCCTGCGCACCCGGGTACGTGCAACAGCCGCCATCGTCCTGCCCGCCTATGTCGCCACCACCGGCGCCGCCGGCAGCGCCCTGCTGCTCGGCACGCTCGCCGCCTGGTACGAGACCGTGGTGCTGCTGAGCGCTGTGCCGCCCGCGCGCATGCTGGCCGGTCTGGCCTGCGGTGCGCTGTTCCTGGCCTTCGCCGTCGCGCTGACGGCGCTGGCCGCCGCCTGGAGCCGGAGCGTGGCCGGCACGGCGGGCGCCGCGTCGGCCACGCTCCTCGCCGTGGCCCTCGCCGAGGGGATCACCGGTGTGGCGTGGCTGCCCACCCGGCTCGCCGGAGCCATGGAGGAACTGCTGCGCGTCGAACCGGCGAGCGGCCTGCCCGTCGCCGCAGTCACCGCCTCGCTACCGCGATCGCCCTGGGCCGCCGCGAAGAACTGTGAACGCCACCCCCTGCGAGGACCGGCGGCGGCGTGTCCACCTACGCACCGTGTCCACCTACGCACCGTGTCCACCTACGCACCGTGTCCACCTACGCACCGTGTCCACCTACGGCTGCCGGGGACGCCGCCGTGTGTCGTCGGCGCGTTCCCAGGCAAGACCCCACTGCCTGTAGCGCAACTGATCGAGCCACCATCGCGCGCCGGCGAACGACGCCAGAGCCACCAGCGCGGCGACGACCGCGACCAGCAGGCCTGCCGCGATGCCGCGCAGCCGCAGGACCACCGGATCCGGGGGCGGCGAGGTGGACATACCCGAGGAGTCGAGCCACACCGTCACCGTCGAGCCCGCCTTGGCCAGCGCGGGCACGGGCACGGAGGCGATCCGCTCCAAGCCTGCCGAGGTCGTCCAGCGTGCCGTCGCCGTCGGCCGTGCGGCGGGAACCTCCGTGAAGGAGATCCGTGTGACCGGGGCGTCCTCCAGCAGGGTCGCCACGACCCGGTGGCGGGCGACGGCACGCTCCATCTCCACCGCGCTCTCGTAGACCGCCCGTCCGGCCAACACTGCTGGCAACACGCTGACCAGCACCAGCGCCGACGCGGCCAGCAGCACGACGGACTCCCACCGGTCGCAGCGCCGGCGTAGAGGGTTGCCGTCCAGACGGTACCGGCGCAGGCACATTACCATCGGTTCGATCGAGCTCCTCATCGCGCGACCTCCTTGCTCATCACCGTGCAAGCGCCTTCGTGGAAAGGGCAGGGCCGGACGGCTGGACACCACGGGACCTATGTCCCACCCGGGCGCGGGCAGGCACGCCGCTGTGACGGGACGTCGCCGTTCGGGACCAAGGCCGCAGCACCCGTGTCCTTCGCCTCCGGACACGGGCGACCCACGCTGATGTGCTGGTGGTGATCGAGTGAGAGGGGATAACCGTGTCCGTGACGGCATTGCCACGACGCCGCAAGCTGGGCTTGGGGATGGCGACCGCGCTGGTCGTCGGCAACATGATCGGCTCTGGCGTGTTCCTGCTGCCCGCGTCGCTGGCTGCCTTCGGCAGCGCCAGCCTGCTGGCCTGGATGCTCACCGGCACCGGCGCGCTGCTGCTGGCGCTGGTCTTCGCGCGCCTCGGCCGCGCCTATCCCAGGACCGGCGGCCCGTACGCCTACGCCCGGCGCGCCTTCGGCGACTTCGTCGGCTTCCAGACCGCGTGGGGGTACTGGATCGCGGTCTGGGTCGGCAACGCCGCCATCGCCGTCGCCTTCGTCAGCTATCTCGGCTACTTCTGGCCCGCGCTCGGCCAGAGCGCGCTGCCGGCGGCAGGGGTCGCGTTGGCCGCCATCTGGCTGCTCACCGCCGTCAACGTCCGGGGCGTGCGGCAGGGCGGCTGGGTCCAGGCCGTCACCGCCGTCGCCAAGCTGCTCCCGCTGGTCGCGCTGGCCGTGGCCGCGCCGTTCTTCATCGACGCCGGCGACTTCACCCCGTTCAACCCCGGCGACCAGAGCGCCTTCGGCGCCGTCACCGCGGCCGCCTCACTGACGCTGTGGGCGTTCATCGGCATCGAGTCGGCCACCGTCCCGGCCGAGGACGTGGATAACCCCGAGCGGACCATTCCGCGCGCCACCATCGTCGGCACCGCCGTCACCGCCGCCGTGTACATCCTGGGCACCGTCGCCGTCTTCGCCGCCGTGCCCCGCCAGGTACTCGTGAACTCCACCGCGCCCTTCGCCGACGCGGCTGCCGCGATGTTCGGCGGCTGGGCCGGCGCCGCCGTCGCGATCGGCGCGATCGTCAGCGCGTTCGGCGCCCTGAACGGCTGGATCCTGCTGCAGGGGCAGGTGCCGCTGGCCGCCGCCCGCGACGGGCTGTTCCCGCAGGTGTTCGCCAGGGTGTCGCGCTGGGGCACCCCAGCTGTCGGGCTGGTCGTCTCTAGCGTGCTGGTGACCGCCCTGATGCTGCTCAACTACAACGCGAGCCTGGTCGAGCAGTTCAACTTCGTGATCCTGCTGGCCACCTTCACCACGCTGATCCCGTACGCGTACGCGGCGATGGCCCAGCTGATGCTGATGCTCACCGACCGCGAACGGTGCTCCGGCAGGCGGATGGCGCGGGACGGGACGGTCGCGGTCCTGGCGTTCGCGTACACGCTGTGGACCATCGCCGGGTCCGGCTACGAGGTCGTCTACAAGGGCACGCTGCTACTGCTCGCCGGCATCCCCGTCTACGTGTGGCTCAAGCGCCACGACCGCCGCGACACGAGTGTGATCACGAGAAGGCGGCTTGATCGGCCAAGGCGGCCCGGACGAGTTCGTGCCTGGGCCGAAAGACGCACGATCCAGGGCCTTCTCCCGCAGATGCGCACGGTGCAGCTGCTCACACTGAAGGCGAACGAGGAAAGGAGGATGCCATGGCACATCCGATTGTGCACTGGGAGATCGCGGGACCTGATCGCGAGGCGCTGCGAACCTTCTACGAGAGCCTGTTCGGCTGGAAGAGCGAGACCGTCGACGACAACTACGCCCTGGTCCGGCCGGGCGAGGGCATGGACGGCGGCATCATGCGGACCGGCACGGGCGCGCCGCCGTACGTCACCGTCTACGTGCGGGTCGAGGACCTGAATCAGAAGTTGGAGCGCGTCCGCGAACTCGGCGCTGACGTGCGCGTGCCAGCGACGACGATCGGTGAAAGCACGCAGTTCGCGCTGTTCACCGACCCGGCGGGCAACCTGATCGGCCTGCTGTCCACGACCCGGTGAAACGGCGCCGAACGGGCCGGCCGGATACGAGGGAAGGGCGGCGGTCACCTCCGCGGCGGAGCGCGGCCGTCGCCCGTCACCTGGCCCTGCGCCCTGCGACGAGGCCGATCAGCAACGAGGCGACCTCGTCGAGGGGGACGACATGGTCGACGATCTCATCCCGGGTGATACAGGCGCGGCATCGAGAAGTGAGGGGTGCTGGCTTCGTCGGTGACGATGACCGTGCCGCCGAACCGATGGGCGGCAGTGGCGCCCGTCGCGCCGTCGCTGCCCTCCCCGGACAGGACCACCGCGATGACATCGGCGCCGCACGCCAGCGCCAGGTAGCGGGGCTGCCCGTCACACGCGGCCGCCACGGGCAGCTCGGTTGGTCTGGCCAGAATCTCCGGCAGCATGCTCCTGTGATCGGGTGAGACGTGCTGCAGGACGATGACGGCCCTGGCAAAGGTGGCCGGAAGCCCGGACAGCACCCGGCCGGCCGCGTGTCGCCCTCCGGACGAGCACACGATGGCGACGACCGGCACACGTCCGGCGATCGGCTCCGTGGTGCGGTCCATCGCCGTAACGGCGTCCTTGAAGACCACGGGATGCCTCCCTTCGGCCGGCGAAGCGGCGCGGGGCCTGACACTCCGAGTGGCGTACGGGGGTCCCCTGAGCCGCCCGGGACGGCCGGTCCGATCACTTCCTCATCTCGTCCTTGACCAGGCGAAAGACGACCACAGGAGGCTTTGGTCCCGTCGCATCGGTCATCGGTCAACTAGAAGCCGTCGGCGATCGATCGACGCGCGTCGCCGGGTCGAAGGTCCGTGCAGGACGGGACTCTGGCCTCTGCCCGGCCGGTCGGCGGCGGCGGACGATGAGGTCATGAGAATCGGGATCAATGGATTCGGCAGGATCGGCCGAGCCGTCCTGCGCCGCACGCTCACCCTCGACGGCCTCGACATCGTCGCCGTCAACGACATCACCGAGCCGGCCGCGCTGGCCCACCTGCTCAAGCACGACTCCACCTACGGGCCGCTCGATCGGCCCGTCGCCGCCTCGCCCGGCATGCTGGAGGTCGGCGACCGGAAGATCGCCGTCAGCGCCTGCGCCGACCCCGCACAGATCGACTGGCGGGCGCACGGCGTCGAGCTGGTCATCGACGCCACCGGCCGCTTCCGCACCCGCGAGGCGCTGGCCGCGCACCTGAAGGCGGGCGCCCGCAGGGTGCTGCTGTCGGCCCCGGGCAAGGACCTGGACGCCACCATCGTGCCCGGCGTGAACGACAGCACCTACGACCCGGCCCGGCACGAGATCGTTTCGCTGGCCTCGTGCACGACCAACTGCGTGGCCCCGATGGTGAAGGTGTTGCACGAGCGGTTCGGGCTGGTACGCGGCTTCATGACCACCATCCACGCCTACACCGGCGACCAGCGGCTGCTGGACGCCCCGCACAAGGATCCGCGCCGGGCCCGGTCGGCGGCGGTCAACATCGTGCCCACCACCACCGGTGCCGCCCGTATGGTCGGCCGGGTGCTGCCCGAGCTGGACGGCCGCCTGGACGGCGTGGCTATCCGGGTGCCGGTCGAGGACGGCTCGATCACCGACCTGTCGGCCCAGCTGGCCCGCCCGGTCACCGCGGGCGAGGTCAACGACGCCTTCGCCGCGGCCGCCGAGGGCGAACTGCGCGGCATCCTGCGCTACAGCACCGACCCGCTGGTGTCGCGCGACATCGTCGGCGACGCCGCCTCGTGCGTCTTCGACTCCGCACTCACCCAGGCAGGCGGGGACCTGGTGAAGGTCTTCGGCTGGTACGACAACGAGTGGGGGTACGCCAACCGGCTGGTGGAGACGGCCCGACGGATGGCCTGAAACGGCACCGGCCGTCACGTCCGGCTGCGGTAATCCTCCATCTCCCGACCCGCGCAGCCGGACGTGGCAGCCCACGCTCCGGACGAGCCGATCCGGCGGGAAGTGGCGAAGGAGGACAACATGATCGTTACAGGAGTGGACGGCTCCATGGCCGCCCGCGCCGCTGTGCAGTGGGCCGCCGGCGACGCCATGCGCATGCACGTCCCGCTGCTGATCGTGCACGTCACGGGGACCGTTCCGTACCAGGCCGGCAGAAGCGGCGCCGCCTTTCCTCGCAGGACACGGTCGCGCGACGGACGCCGGGCGCTGCGTGAGGCCGAGGCACTGGTTCGCGAGCGGCAGCCGACCATCGAGGTGACGACGAAAGAGGTGACGGGCGAGCCCGCCACGGCTCTGCTCGAGCAGGCAGACGATGGCGTCGAGCTGGTGCTGGGCAGCTACGCGTGTCACGCATCCTTCGGCGCGGTGCCGAGCCCGGTGAACATGCATGTGGCCGAGCTCGTCCGCTGCCCGATCGTGCTGGTGCGGGCTGAGCACCGAACCGTGTACGGCGAGGTCGTGGTGGGAGTGGACGGCTCGCCAGCGTGCGGGCCCGCCTTGACCTACGCCTTTCTCCAGGCCGAACTGCGCGAGGCGACGCTCAGGGTCGTGCACGCCTGGCAGACGCCCGCACACGCCGTCACCGCGGGGAACACCCGCGGCATGAGCGAGGTCACAGCCGAGCGCCTGCTTGCTCGAGACCTGGTCAAGGCCGTCGGACACGATCACCCACGTGTGCCGGTCGTCGAAGACCTCCTGCGCGCCGACCCGGTGACCGCGCTCACCGCAGCGGCCGGGCAAGCCGACCTGCTGGTCGTGGGTTGGGACCGGGCTACCGCACCGGAGCCGCTGGGGCAGGTCAGCCGAGGCGTGCTGCGCCGCGCCCGCTGCCCGGTGGCCGTGGTGCACTCATGGGCCATGCCGGAGGAACGCGGCGATCGACGGCGGCGGTGAGTCCCGGCGATCGGTATGGACGGCGTCACGGTGCTGTCCTCCACGTCCCTCCGCGTCGTCTCTACGGTTGTCTCCTCAGGTGCTTGACCCGGACGATGCCGGGCACGGTACGGGCGAGCAGGTCGGCGATGTGGTCGGCATGCTCGCGGGGCGGGCCGCTCAGCTCGGCGACGCCCTCGCGCACGGCGACGTCCCAGCTCGGGCCGAACGGGTACTGTTCGCGCAGCGCCGCCTCGACGGCCGTGCGCAGCTCGTCGTCGGGACGGGCGAGCATGGCCATCAGGTCGCGGCGGCTGACCATGCCGACGATCTCGTGGCCGCGCAGCACTGGCAGGCTCTTGATCCGCTTACCCACCATGAGGTCGATGGCGGTGGTGACGTCGGTGGTCTCGGTGACCGTGACGGCCTGCCCGGTCATCACCTCCATGACGCGGCGGCGCGGCGGCTCGGCCGCCGCGCGGACCGGCATCGCGGTGGCGCGCGGGTCCGGCTCGAACTCGCCACGCAGCAGGTCCAGCTCGCTGACCACGCCCACCAGCCGGTCGACGTCGTCCACGACGGGCGCGGCGGTGATGTCGTGCACATACAGCGTCCGGATCGCCCGCCGCACCGAGTCAGTGCGGCGGACAGTGATGGCCGGGCTGCTCATGACCTCGCGAACGAGCATGATTACCTGCCTTCCCAGGCGGAGTCGTCCTGTTTCCAGGTGAGCTTGTCGACGACGTCGACCACGCCGTTGACGCGGCCGATCATGCGGACGGCGATCGCGGCCTCGGACCGGCGGTCCATCCAGCCGGACAACGTCACGACGCCCTGGCGCACCTCTACCCGCACGCCGTCGGTGTCCACCCACAGCGCCCGGTCGAGGATGTCCTCGCGGATCTCGGCGGCGATCTCGGCATCACCTCTGGTGAACAGCTTCACCAGGTCGCGGCGGCTGACGATGCCCATAAGATGGCGGTCCTCGTCGACGACGGCCAGCCGTTTGACGGCGTGCGTGTCCATCAGGCGGGCGGCGGTGACCGCCGAGGCCCGCGGTGAGACGGTGATCGCGGGGCTGGTCATCAGCTCGCCGGCGGTCTCGCCCTCGGCCTTCTGCCGCCCCTTGGGGTGGCGCAGCCGGGCGCGCAGCGGCGGGCGGTAGCCCTCGCGGTAGAACTGCTCGCGGAACTCCTCCTTACGGAGCAGGTCCGCCTCTGACACCATGCCGATCACGCGGCGGTCGTCGTCCACGACGGGCATGGCGCTGATGCCGCCTTCGATGAGCGCTTCGGCGATGTCCTTGAAGGGGGTGGGAGCGGTGACGGAGACGACCTCGGTCGTCATCACGTCGGTGACAGTGATACGCATGCCGATCAGTCCCTTTCCGGCTCCTGCGCACAAGGGCGGGAGCCCGTCGGCCCGGGCCCGGCCGGCAGGATGCCGGCCGCGACACTACCCAGGTGGTACGTGGCCGTGACGTCGCCCTTCCCGGCAACGGCCGGCGAAGCGATCCTGTCCGGGGCCGGGGGACGTCCTTCGGTGCCTGCGGCATGTCGGAGATCTTCGCGATCCCGGCACATGATGCCGTCCATGCGTTCCTCCTCGTCGGCCGTCCTCATCACACATCGCGCAAACGGCAGGTTTCAGAGGCAAAGGTCCCTAACCGGGCGGTCGTAGGTCGCCACACGGATTCCGGGGCCGAGGCGCCGCGACGACGCAAGGCTTCAGGCGAGCGGGCTCGACCCGCTCCGGCGTGCTCGGGCGGCCTGCACCGCGGCCGCCCGTTCCGTCTCGTCCAAACCGAGCTCCAGCTGAGCGAGAGCCTCCTGCAAGGCCGGCACCCAGCGTTCCCGCAACGCCCTGATCCGGGTGGTCGTGGTGGCGGTCTCCTCGGCCATCAGGCGCAAAGCCTCGCGCGCGGCCGCATGCCGGGTTGCGGCCTCCAGAGCCGCCCGGCAGGCGTGCCGTGCCACAGGCACCGCGGCGCTGGCCGCGAGACTCTCCCGATGGTCGGGGAAGCGGCAGCAGACGCGGCCGGGGAAGGCCACGCCCATCACCTCAGCCCACTCGACAGTGATCTCAGCGGGCGGGCCCGGCGCCAGCGCCTGCTCGCCCGCCAGCGTGGCGGCGCGCAGGGTCCAGGTCTCCGCCTCGGCCTGGGCGGCCGCCCAGGCGCGTGCGGTGCGGTCGCTGGCCAGCCGCAAACGTTCCTGCTCCCGCAGCAGGATACGGAGCCTGCGATCCAGCAGGTCGATGCCGCGACGGGCCGTGGTGAGGCGGCGGCGCAGCCACAGCCGTCCCATGCGACCGGCAGGCGCGAGTATCCTCATCCGCCCTCCCGGTAGCAGGCGTCCAGCGCGTCCTGCCCGAGCATGGCCAGCTCGCGCCGCGGCAGCACCGAGACGACCCTCCAGGCCCGGTCGAACGTCTCCTCGAGCGTGCGCTCCTCGTCCGCGCGCTGGGTCAGCAGATGCGCGGCGAAGGCGCGCGCCAGATCGAGGTGGCCGCGGTCGGTCGCGCTGAGCGCCCCGGCCCCGACAAGCTCGGCCAGTTCCCCGGCCTGCCGGGCGCGCGCGAGCGCGGCCAGCGTCTGGGCTGCCAGGGCCATGTGCTCCGGCCGGGTGCGGCCTTCGCCCACGCCGCGGCGCATCAGCCGCGACAGCGAGGCCAGCGCGTCGATCGGCGGGTAGACGCCGGCCTCCGGAGACAAGACGATCTGCCCCTCGGTGATGTAGCCGGTGAGGTCCGGCACAGGATGCGTGATGTCTCCGGCAGGCATCGTCAGCACTGGCAGCAGGGTCAGCGAGCCAGGCCTGCCGCGTACTCGGCCGCAGCGCTCGTACAGCGAAGCCAGGTCGCTGTAGAGATAGCCGGGATAGGCGCGGCGGGCCGGGATCTCGCCGCGAGCGGCCGACACCTCGCGCAGCGCCTCGCAGTAGCTGGTCATGTCGGCCATCACGACCAGCACGTGCCGGCCCAGCTCGAAGGCCAGGTGCTCGGCCACGGTCAGCGCGATCCGGGGCGTCAGGACCCGTTCGATTACGGGATCGTCGGCCAAGTTCAGCAGCAGCACCAGCTCGCCGGCGGCCGAGCGCAGCTCCAGCGCGTCCCGCACCGATGCGGCGTCGGCGTGCGTCAGCCCCATCGCCGCGAACACGACGCTGAACGGTTCGCCGCCGGCATGGGACTGGGCGGCGATCTGCGCGGCCAGCTCCAGGTGCGGCAGGCCCGCCGCCGAGAACAACGCGATCTTCTGGCCGCGGACCAGGGTGGTCAGCAGGTCGATGGCCGACATCCCGGTCAGCACCGGTTCGGCGGGTGGCACCCGCCAGGTGGGGTTGAGCGGGTAACCGCCCGCGGGAGCCGTGGACGTGCCGAAGACGGCGGGGCCGCCGTCCAGTGGCTGGCCGCGGCCGTCGCAGACGCGGCCGAGCCAGCCGGGCCCGACCGGCACGCGCAGCGGCGAACCGGCGAAGGCGACCCGCGTCCTGTCCCCGGCCATGCCCGAGGTGCCCTCCAGCACCTGGACCAGAGCGAGATCGCGGTCCACCTCCAGTACCAGGCCGTGCCGGGTCTCGCCGGAAGGCAGCCGGATCGTCGCGAACTCGTCCCAGCCGACTCCCGACACGCCGCTGACCACGGCCAGCGGGCCGCGCAGCTCGCTGAGCGAGGTGTACTCAAGCTCTATCATGGCCGCTCCTTGGCACGCAGGACGTCGGAGAAGTCGCGGGTCTCGATCTCGCCGGCCGGCACGCCCTGTTCGGCCAGCCGCAGGCACTCGTCGACAACGTCGAGGATCTGGCTGGTCAGGCGGCCGGTGCGCTCGGGAGCGCAGTAGGCGTCGGCGGCACTGAGCGCGCTCTGCTGGAGCAGCCCTTCCCGCAGCAGCCTTCCGGCCAGCAACACGACCCGCTCGCGCGCGGGGAAGGCGGCGGGGCCGACCAGCTCGGCCAGTGCGGAGAGCCGGTCGGCCTCCGCGAGCAGGCCCGCCACGCGCGTCCGTGCCACCACCCAGTCCCGCCGGCCGTTCCTGACGTGCCAGCCGGCCAGGGCGGCGTCGTCCCGGGAGAATGAATCGTTCCACGTCACGGCCGGATAGTGGCGGGCGTAGGCGAGGGCGCGGTCCAGGTTCCACACCGTTCTCACGAAGCGCTGGGTGTGCGTGGTGACCGGCTCGGTCAAGTCGCCTCCCGGCGGGGAGACCGCACCGATGATCGTCACCGATCCCGGCTCGCCGCCGAGCGTGGTGACTAGGCCCGCCCGCTCGTAAAAGGCGGCGATGGCCGAGGCCAGATCGGCCGGGTACCCCTCCTCGGCCGGCAGCGCGCCGCCGCGGGAGGCGAACTCGCGGCGGGCCTCGGCCCAGCGGGAGGTCGAGTCGGCGATCACCACGGCGTGGTAACCCATGTCGCGGAAGTGCTCGGCCACAGTCACGCCCGTGTAGACGCTCGCCTCGCGCGCCATCATCGGCATGTTCGAGGTATTGGCTATCACGACGGTACGGTCCATTAGCCGCCCCCCGGTACGCGGGTCGGCCAGCTCGCGCAGCTCGGCCAGCACGTCGGCCATCTCGTTGCCGCGCTCGCCGCAGCCGATGTAGACGACCACGTCGGCGTCGCACCACTTGGCGATCTGCTGCAGCAGCACCGTCTTGCCGGTGCCGAAGCCGCCGGGTACCGCCACGGTCCCGCCCCGCCGTACCGGAAGCAGCAGGTCGATGACGCGCTGCCCGGTGATGAGCGGCACCTGCTCGTCCAGCCTGCCCCTGTACGGCAGTCCGCGGCGTACCGGCCAGAGCCGCTCCATGGTGACGTCCCGCCCGCTCACGCTGGCCACGGCAGCGTCGGCGGCGTAGCCGCCCGCGGGACGGATGGCCGTGACCGTGCCGCCGGGGGACAGGACGAGATAGGGCAGAGTGCCCGAGCCGTCCACTGAGCCGATCGGCGTGCCCGGCGCGACGGGCGTGCCCGCCGATACCAGCGGCCGGAAGGGCCGCAGCCTGCGGCCCGGGGCCCGCAGAGGCGCCGGCTTCAGCCACATGTCCGTGCCGTCCAGCGGCCGCAGCAGGCCGTCGAAGATGCCACCCAGCAGGTGGGGACCCAGCCTGGCCGACAGCGGGCCGCCCAAGGACACGACGCGGGCGCCGGGCTCGAGCCCGCCGGTGTACTCATACGCCTGGACGGTGGCGTGGTCGCCGGTCAATGCCACGATCTCGCCCGGAATGCCGCCGATGTCCACGAGCTCGAACATGGCGGCCCCGCCGAGGCCGTCCACCTCGACCAGCGGCCCGTTGACCCGCGTCATTCTCGCCACAGCCGCTCAACCTCCGCTCCCATCTCGTCGATCGCCCGGGCGGCCAGCGTGGGCAGGCCGGCGTCGACGCGGCGGCCCGGCGCCTGCCCGACTATGCCGCCGTCGGGGTGCGCGGCCAGCGTGTGGCCGGCGCCGAGCCGGTCGCCGACCAGGTCGCGCAGCCGGCGCAGCAGCCTCTGGTCATCGCGCAGGCGGCTCGCCGCCGCGGCGGCATGCGAACGGAGTTCCTCCAGCGCCTCCCGGCGGGCGGTCAGGATCAGTCGGCGCGCCTCGCGTTCGACCTTGATGCGCTCGGCCTTGTCGTCGGCGGCGGCCTGCGCCAGGCCGTCCGCGCGGGCGGCTGCCAGCAGCTCGCCGACTTCCCGGCGGGCGGCGGCGACGCGCCCGGTGGCCTCGTTCTCCGCCTGCGAGCGCACCTGCTCGGCCTCCTGACCGGCCGTGCGCAGCAGCTCCGCTCGCAGCGCGGCGATCGAGTCGTTCATCTGCCCTCACCTGCTCTTTCGCCCATGATCACGGTGAGCCGGCCGCGTACCGGGCCCAGCGCCCGGGCGGCCATGGGCGTGAGCACGACCACGAGGACGTCCGGCGGCAGCGTCTCCCACGCCCGGCGCACCTCCTCGAGGTTGCCGGCCGGCAGCGTGAGCGCGCCGGCCAGCCCGAAGTCGGCTACTCTGGCGCGCTCGCCGAGCACCGCGATGCGGCCCATCACGCCCTGCCGATCAGGATGATCCCGACGACCAGCCCATAGATGGCGATGCCTTCGGCCAGGCCGACGATGACGATGGCGCGGCCGAACAGCTCCGGCCGCTCGCTCAGCGCCGCCAGCGCGGCGGCACCGGTGTAGGCGACCGCCACACCCGCTCCGATGCACGAGCCCGCCACCGCGATGGCGGCGCCCAGCAGCGCCGCCCAGTTCGCCTCGGCGGCCCGCGCGGCGCCCTCGGCGCCCGCCGCCGTGCCGGACACCGCCACGATCAGGAGCGTGACAGCGAGGAGGACGATGACGGAAGTGACGGTGAGGACACCTCGCTTGAACCAGACGGACATGCCGATCCCTCCAACGGGACGTGCCAGGGGCGGAAGGGCCGCCCCTCGGTTTCGAAGACGCGCGAGAACAGCTCGTAGTACTCCAGGCGCAGCGCCTGGATCGCCACCACCAGCCCCTCCAGGGCGAAGGCGACCGCGTTGCCCAGCAGGAACACCACGACCGCGGCGGGCGACGGCCACAACCCGGCGGTGTTCTCCCAGACGATCGCGCCGATCGCGGCGTGCGTGAGGCCGAAGGCGGCCAGCCGGGCGAACGACGCCACGTTCGAGCCCAGGCTGACGACCACGTCGAACAGCTCCATCACGGCCTGCGTGACCCCGCCGCCCTCCGCCACGAAACCCGCCAGCACCAGCCCAAGCCCGGCCACCGCCACCGCGATCCCGCCGCCCAGCAGCCAGCCCAGACCGGTGTACCAGCCGGCGGCCACCAGCCCGACGCCGAGGAAGGCCGCCGCCCCCGCCACGCCCGAGCGGGCATAAAGCGCCAGCGGCCAGCCGCCCTCGCGCCACCGGTTCACGCTGCCCAGCAGGTACGCGCCGCCGAGCAGCAGGCCGCCGACGCCGAGCGCGGCCAGCAGCAGCGGGATCGGCTCGGCCATGGGCTCCAGCCAGAGCACCGGCACCCACCCGGTGGGGCCGAAGAACTCGCCGTACAGCAGCCCGAACAGCACGCTGGTCACGCCCGCTCCCGCCGCGAACGGCCACATCCGGCGCAGGCGCGGCAGCCGCCCCGACAGCAGCAGCCCGGCCAGGGCCAGCAGCAGCAGCCCGTGCCCGGCGTCGCCGAACATCATGCCGAACATCAGCATGTAGGCGGCCATGGCCAGCGGAGCGGGATCGACGTCCGCGTACGGCACCGCCCCGTATGTCTCGACCAGCATGTTGATCGATCCGCGCACCCCACCCGGGCGCAGCAGGGAAGGCGCCTGCACCCCGCGCGGATGCGGCAGCGGCATCACCGCGCCGCCCAGCGGGGCCAGCCGGTCCGCCAGCGCCGCGACGGCGGGTTCCGGCATCCACCCGGGCAGCGCCGCCACACCGTCGCGCACCACCGCCGCGTCGGCGAACGCCTTCAGGTCCGGACCGCCTTCGAACTCCACGCATCCGGCATCGCCCACCTGGGCGAGCACCTCTCGCATGCGGGACAGCGGCGCCGCCACGGCGACCCGCGCCATCCGCACCGGCCGCCACCGCGTCCTCGCCTCAGACCTGCGCATCCTCACTCCCCACTCCGCGCGCGAGGCGGGCCAGCGCCGCCCGCGTCCGCCAGGCGTCGGCGGCCAGCACGGCCAGCGCGCCGATGACCGGTTCCAGCCCGAACCCCGATCCGGCGAGCAGGGCCCAGCCGTCGTGATCGATCCGCTGCCAGCAGCGGACCTCGCCGCGCCACAGCTGTTCGGGCTCGTCCAATCCGTCGAGCGCCCAGGCCGCCGCCACCGGCAGCCGGCTGGCCAGGTCCGCGAGCGACGGCGCGTGCGCCGCCTCGGCCCCCAGCAGCGCCACGGCCCGGTCCGAGGTTCGCGAACCCAGTTCCCGCCGCTCCAGAAAACGTTCTCTGGCCACGAGCAGCGCCGCCGCTCCCGCCGCCCACGGCAGCGCCGGATCGAGCGCGTCGGCCACACGCGCCGCCCAGGACAAGCGCATGCCGAGCTGGATCTCCCGCGGGCTGTCCTCGCCCGGGTCGCCCCAGGCGGAGGAGGCCAGTTCCGCGCGGAGCGCCCGCGGGTCGGCAGCCCTGCTCAACCGCGACCACGAGGTGGCCAGCGCCCCCAGCTCGAACGGCGCGTCCGCACCGGCGAGCAGGGCGTCGACGTTGGCGATCTCGAACCAGCGGGCCAGCGTCCGCAGAGCGTCCGCCCCCTGCCGGGGCACCCAGCCGGCCAGCACCCGCGTGTGCCACAACAGTGTGGCCGCCACGGCGTTCTGGGCTCGGGCAGGGTCCAGACCAGGGCGGACGTCGTGACCGTAGGGGCCGATGGACAGGGTTTCGACGGCGGCCTCGAAGCTCCCGGATCGCGCCAGTTGCACGGCTCCCGCCTCGCCCAGCCGGCGCCGCACCAGAGCCTTCGCCCTGGTCGCGCCCGCGACCCAGGCGCCGCTCACGGCTCGGCCCCCAGCGCCCGGATCCGGTCGAGCACCCGCTCGACCAGGTGCGGCAGCCGGGACCGTGCGCGCTCGCGGATGTCGTGCGCCGTTCGCCGCGCCTCATCCAGCAGGGCCGCGTTCTCGGCCAAGACCCGGCTCCGGGCCACGGCGAGAGCATCGGCGCGTTCGGCGGCCGTACGGGAGCGCGCGTCGGCCAGGATGGCCTCACAGCGCTCGCCGGCCTGCCGCTCCGTCTCACGAGCGTCCTTCTCGGCCTGTTCACGCATATCCGAGCAGGTCCGCGCCGTCTCCGCCAGCGCCGCGAAGACGGGTTCGAGTTCGGCTTCACGGCAGGCGCGCAGGTCGGCCGGCACCGCCGCCGGTGCGGCGGCGCCCGGCACCCCCGCCGGACGGAACCGGCCGGCGAACTCCCGCAGCCGCGCCATGACGCAGCCCTCCCTTCACCCGCTCCGGACGCCCTGCCGGGCCCGATCGGGGACGATCAGAACCGGCTGGTCGGCGAACTCGACGATGGCGGCCTCGCCCGCATGCGCGTCGCCCGAAGTGCCCACGGCGAGGCCGACGATCACGAGGTCCGCCTGCCAGATACGCGTCTCGGCCAGCAGGCACCTGGCCAGCTCGCCACCCTTGAGCGTGGTGTGCGCCGGCACGCCCGCCCCATGAGCGAGCTGCACCACCTTCCGCAGCACGTTCTCGCCCGCGACCTCTCTGCGCCGGGCGACGTCACGCGCGGTGGAGACCCTGCCCACCGCGTCGGTCAGCACATGATCCTCGACCGTGTGGAGCACACGCAGCTGTGCCCGCGTGGCGGCGTCGAGGTCGATGGCCGGGCGCGCCGCCTTCAGCGCCGCAGAGGAGTCATCGACGGCGAGCAGAATCTTCTCGATCATGGCGTGTTGTCCTTGTGCGGGACGCCTTCGAGCCTGCCGGCGCGTTCGGTGCCGCCGACCCTGACGTCCTCCCTGACGACGCTCATGGCGAGGCCCCCTCTGCTTGCGGTCCTGACTCCAAGTTCAGGCGCGGCGCGCTCGCCCGGCGAGGGCAGAAAGTCGTCGTCGGCGGGCCGAAAGACACGGCTTTCCGGACTCCTGTGAGGGGGCCGGTGGACAGACAGGACGAAGGTCACGAACCGTAGGACCTTCGGTGGTGGTGCCGTCCACGCCGCTGGGATGCGCTGGAGGAAAAGGGACCGAGGAGGACGATGACGATGATCATCGTGGGAGTCGACGGGTCGCGGGCCGGGCTCGAGGCGGTCGGCTGGGCAGCCCGGGAGGCGGTCATCCGGCAGACTGGGCTGACGGTGGTGCACGCGCTGTCGCGGTGGGTCTGCGAACGCGACGACGGCCGCTACGCCGAAGTGGCCGCCTGGATGCGCCGGAGCGGCCAGGAGGTGCTCGATGCCGGCGAGGAACGGGCCCGCCGCGAGGGACGTGAGGTCAAGGTGATGGCCGACCTGCTGCCCGGCGATCCGCGCACCGCCCTGATCAGGGCGTCACAAGCGGCCGAACTGCTGGTGATCGGCAGCCACGGGATCGGCGGGATGCGTGGGCTGCTCGTCGGCTCGGTGGCCCACGGTGTCGCCGGCCGCGCGGCCTGCGACACGGTCGTGGTGTCTGCGCTGCCCTCACTGTCCCGGGGCGAGATCGTGGTGGGAGTGGACGGATCGTACCGGTCCCGGTTCGTGCTGCGAGCCGGCTTCGCGGAGGCCGGACGGCGGGGAGCGAGGCTGCGCGCCGTCCATGCCTGGGCCTGGCCGCGGCGGGACGGATTCCAGCCGGCCGACCCCGGTGAGGAGGGCCGAGCGCTGCCCCTGCTGCAGGAGCTTGTCACCGAGTGCGGCGAGCCGCACCCCGACGTGCCCGTGGTGGCGGAGGTGGTGCACGGCCACCCCGTCGAGGTCCTGCGGCAGACGGCCACCGGCGCCGACGTGCTCATGGTCGGATCACACGGGCACGGCACGTTCGCCGGGATGGTGCTCGGCTCGATCAGCCAGGAACTGCTGCACCGCGCGCCCTGCCCGCTGTGGGTGGTGCCCACCGCGGCGCAGATCCCGGCCTGAAAGGCGGAGGGGCGTTCGATCGCGGTCGTTCGATTCGGAGCGAAACGCCGCGACATGGTCAAGCTCGGAGAAAGACACACGCTGAAGGAGCGGCGTATGCGATGGGAAGAGATGTCCAAGCGGCAGCAGGGCCTTGTGCTGGCCCTGATGTCGGCCGAGGCGGCGCTGACGATCACTGCGGTCGTGGACCTGGCGTTCGGCCCCAAGGAGACGGTACGGGGCCGCAGAGGGCTGTGGTGGCTGGGCATCTTCGTCCAGCCGGTCGGCCCGATCGTCTACCTGTTGTGGGGGCGGCGGCGCCCTCGCAACAGGGCCAAGCAGCCCCGAAAATCGCGTAGGACCGGGCCTGTCGAAAAGGGGGCCGATCGTCCGCGCCCACAGGCCCTTTTGCTCTGATGGCACCTCCCGCGAGTCGGGTGTGCTGAGGCTGTGGGATCGGCAACCACGAGAGAGGAGGCTGCCATGGCTCTGCTGGAACGTGGAGGCATGAGGTTCCCGTTCCCGGCGCTGACGGAGTGGCTGGAGCACCCGATGTTCGGGTTCCGGCCGTTCGGCCAGATCATCCGAATTGAGGACTACGTCGCCGACAGCCGGTACGTGCTGCGGGCCGAGCTGCCCGACGTCGACCCCGATAAGGACGTCGAGGTCACCGTGGAAGACGGCGTGCTGTTCATCCGGGCCGAGAAGACCCGCAAGCTCGCCGAGCCGCACCGCTCCGAATTCGTCTACGGCTCGCTCACCCGGGCGGTGATGCTGCCCGCCGCGGCGAAGACGGGCGACGTCAAGGCCACCTACAAAGCCGGCGTCCTCGAGATCAGCGTGGGGCTGGCCGAGAGCGAGAAGGAGGAGGGGAGGCGGATCACCGTCGAGCACTGAGGCCGCAGCGCGGGCGGGAGCCGGAAAGGCTCCTGCCCGCCTTCGAAATCGGCGCGAATCGTGTGGCCGTCCGATCATGCTGCGGATGGCGCCCGTGTGCAGATCTTCCCAACCTGCCCCTCGCACCTGCGCGTTTGCCGCCCGACTGAAGCATGCCACCGCAGCTGGGCGGGTGGCGGGACCAAGGACCTCCTGATCGGGGACCTCGACCTCGTGCAACGCGACGGCCCTCGCGGGAGGTTGCGAGCTGCGGATCGTGCATGTCCGCGAACAGTGGCCCTACAGCGGGGACATGCACGAGTACGGAACCCAAATCCTGGCGGAAGCAGTAGAACGGGCGCGCGAGCTGACCCTCGGCGTCGCGGTGAGCACGCGATCGCGGTCCGGCAACGTGGTCGACACTCTGATCGAGGAGTCGGCCGAGGCAGACAGCGTGGTCCTGGGAAGCCGCGGACTGGGCGGATTCACCGGGCTGATTGGCGGTTCCGTCGGGCTGGGCGTCACCGGGCACGTCGCCCTCGCCGCCGGTGCCAGTGGCAGGTGCACATCAGCCTTCTGACTATCGAAAACGGCAGTTGACGTACAGCCTGACATGCTCCATCCGTGCTTCTCGCTGATGCGCTTCGTCCAGGTGGAACGAAGGCCGCGTTGTAGCCGCCGCTGCCTATCTCGCACCCCCGCATGCCAGGCTCGACCTGTGCCGCTTCCAGCATGGTGGCCTGGAGATGGGGTGCGGATACGGAGCTGAGGGCCAGCCCGTCGCCGTCCCGCTTGACGATCGGCGCGTTGTCCACCCCGTAGGCGGCTTCCAGTGGCTCGCCGGGCGTGAACAGGTGGCGCGGCGCGATCGCGAAGGCCGCCGCCACAAGCTCGGACTGGATCGCCCTCTGACGGCACAGCTCACGCAGCATGGAAGCGCGAAACAGCGCTGCGGCTTCCTCGACGTCGTCGTCGATGGGCGCATCGGTCACGATGGTCCCTTTCTTGTCCACGGCGGGCTTGTGATTGGTCGTCGGTTCGGCGCGGCTGCTGCGGCCTGGAGCCGGTCAGCGTCGCCTCGGCGGGCCGATCAGTTGGGACGCAGGTGGGCGGCCAGCAGGGTCTGTCCGCAGGGCAGTCGGGTGGCGTGCACGATCGTCAGCCCGGCCTGTTCCGCCAGCCTGCGCAGGTGTGAGACGCGGCGCACCCGGCCGCCCTGGAACAGGGACATCATCCGGATGTCGGTGGCGTACCAGGGGCTGGGCGTGCTGGTGCGCCGGGGCAGCATGCCCTCGACGATCCACACCTGCCCGCCGGCGTTGTCGCGCAGAGCGTGACCTACCTCGGTCAAGAGGCTGAGGCACGCTTCGTCGCTGTAGTTGTGCAGGATCGACGACAGCAGATACCGCTGCGCGCCCCGGGGGACCTCCTCGAAGATGTCGGCTGCGATGATCTCGATGCGGCCGAGCAGGCCCTGCTCCTTCAGGTGGGCGTGGGCGCGGGCGGTGACGCCGGGGCGCTCGGCCAGGACGCCTCGCAGATGCGGGTGGGCGTGCACGAGGGCGGCCAGGACTCCGCCCAGGCCGCCGCCGAGGTCGGTCACGCGCCGGATGTCGGTCCAGCCGTCGAGGGAGGCGAGGTCGCGGCCGACGGCGGTGCTGCGCGCGGTCATGAACCGGTCGAACTGGTCGGCCAGTCCAGGGGTGCAGGCGAGGTATTCGTACACCGGTTGACCTTCCGGTTGGGTGGGTTGTCCGCGGCGGACGGTGTGGGCCAGGCGTCCGATCGCGTTCCACCAGTACGTCGAGCCCGCCACCAGGACCGCGTACCGCTGGGACGGGCTGGCCTCGGCGGTGAGGACGTGGCCGAGCTCGGTGAGCCGGTAGCCGGTGGGGCTGCAGGAGACGAAGCCGCGGGCGTGCAGCCAGCTCAGCAGCCGGCTCATCGCGTCCGGGTCGGCTCCGCAGGTGTCGGCCAGTTCGTCGCCGGTCATCGTCTGGGTCGCGAGGGCTTCGAAGACGTCCAGCTCGACGGCGGCGTGCAGGGCGGCGAAGTCCGGGACGGCGTCGAGCATCTTCTGGACCTGCTGGTACGGGTCGGCGAGGCTGAGTGCGTCGGAGTGCTGGTGGAGGGTCATGGCGCGGGCACCTTTGACGGCGAGGCGGCGGGCGTCGAAGGGGTGGCCGGGGGAGGTGGTGGCGCCGGAGAGTGGTGGACGGCAGGGGGTGGAATCAGGAATCGGCTGACGTCGAGTTCGCTCGCGATGTACTGGTGTTCCAGCATCACGTCGGCCACCCGTTGGATGCGGTCCGGGTGGAGGTTCATGGGGAAGGTTCCCAGGGTGATGGTCGCCGCCGTCTCCGGGCTGATCTTGGTGTAGGTGGGCAGCGTGTCGGTGATCACCTGCCGGTCCTGGGCGTCGGCCTGAGCCTTGAGGATGGCGCGCTGGAAGGCGGCGACCTGGCGGGGATGGGTGCTGGCATAGTCGGCGGTGGTGGCCCAGCCGGCGATGGGCCAGTTCTCGGTCTGGCCCTGCATCACGTCGTAGAGGGTCTCGCCGCCGGTCTTCTGGTAGGCGGTGATGAACGGCTCGGTCATCCAGGCGACATCGATCTTCCCTGCTTGGAGCGCGGGGATCATGTCCGGGAGCGGCATCTCGGAGAACCGCACGTCCTCGGCGGTCAAGCCGGCGATCTTCAGGGCGGCTTCGGTGGTGAGCGTGCCGACCGACCGCAGGGTCGCGACCGCGATGTGCTTGCCTCGCAGGTCGCCCAGCCCCTTGATGGGGGAGTTCTTGCCGACCATGAGCTTGAAGGTGTTGGGAGCCGACTGGTAGGCGTCGGCGACGATGCGCAGCGTGCCGGGCTGGCGGTCTTCGGCGAGCACGGCGGCGGTGTAGTTCATGATCGAAAAGTGCAGGGCTCCGGATTTGAGCTTGGGCAGGGCGACGCCGCCGCCCTGGACGGTCTCGATCTCGACGTGAAGCCCTTCGGCCTCGAAGTAGCCCCTCATGTTCGCGAGGGGGACGGTGACGCAGTCTGGGATGGGCATGATCCCGACCTTGACGTTCTGCAGAGGGCGGCCGCTCGGGGGAGTGGCTGACGGCTGAGCTCCGCACCCCGTGGCGACCACGATAAGTGCAAGCCATATTGCTCTGTGTAGCGGCTTCATTGGTGAACATCCCAAGGCGTACAAAGTGGAAGGGGACATCTGGCAGGGCAGGGGCGCCCGGCCGCACCGTGACAGGGGGGTCAGCGCGGCGCGGCCGGGCAGCTCGTAGCGGCCGGCCGAACAGCTCGGCTAGGCCTCGTCCTGATCAGGAGCCGACTCCGGCTCCTGACCGTCATCGTCGTGCGCGGGAGCAGCGGCCATCGTGTGCCAATCTCCCGGGTGAGCCAGAACAGCGCGATACCGGCGTCCATGGGTCAGCTCTCCTTCGTGACATGGAGGACGGGGCAGGGGGCGGTGGCCTGTCACTGCCCCGTCCTGCCTTCCGCGTCGGCCGCCGCATCCGCCGAGCAGGCGACCTACGGCTGGGGTGGGCCGCGCAGAGCATGAGGTGGACGCCCGTGGCCAGATGCGGGTGCGACGAATCTCCGCATCGGGCCACGAGCAGCTGAAGGCGGCGAAGCCCCCGGTATGGCCGTAGCTCCGGACCATCCCGTAAGGCGCGCTTCGCCGCTGCTCTGAGGAGCCGCCGTTCATCCGGCCGGCTCGGGGACGACATGCTGATCTTCGACGAGGGGGCGTACCTCGGCGGCCACGGCCAGGAAGTACGGTGCCCGCGTGTCCGGCCCGGCCGCGGGATCCGCCCGCCACAAGGCGGTGGTGACCAGGCCGGGCCACAGCGGCACACACCCGGGCAGCACCAGATCGGCGATCTCCTGCGCCCGGCGCAGGTAAAGCCGCTCACCGGTCTGAGCCTGGTAAAAGTCGCGGGCGGCCTCGACCTGCTCGGCCGTGTAGTGGGGCTGGTCGCTGGTGGCGTGCGTGACTAGCAGCAGGCTGCCCTTCGGCAACCAGTCGTGTGCCGCCTCCATCACCGCGCCGACCTCATCATCAGCAAGGAAGTGCAGAACCGCGCCGAGCACCAGGCACACCGGCAGCTCGAAGTCGACCCGCATGCGCACCTCGGGCCGGCTGAACACGTCGTCGAGGTCACGCACATCGGCCTCGACCATGGTCACCCGCGGGGCGCGCAGCAGGGCGCGCCCGTGCGCGCACACCACCGGGTCGCGGTCGACGTAGACGAAACTCGCGCCGGGCTGTCGGTCATGAACCACTTCATGCAGGTTGGGCGGCTGGTCAGGCAGCCCGGAGCCGAGGTCGAGGAACTGGCCGATCCCCAGATCCGCCGCGGCGGACACCATGCGGCGCAGGCAATCGCGGGTGCCCGGCACGATGCGCGCCATCCCCGGCAGAATCTCGTCGAGCGCGGCGGCGTTGTCCTCGTCGATCTGGAAGTGGTCCTTGCCCTCACCGAGCGCTCCGTACAGACGGGCGGTCGTCGACTGCCGAGGCAGGGATTCGACGCCGGACGTGGGGGCGCGATCAGGGAGGTTCATCGAGTGCTGACCTCCGACACGGGTTGAAGGGGAGTGGCTGGCACGGCGGCGGCGCAGGAGTTGTCCTGCTCAGCCCGCAGTTCCGCGTACCGGGCGGCGACCCGCCGGGCGGCCTCCTCCAGATACTCGGTGCGTACGTAGGTGTAGAGGCGGTGCCCCTTGACCGAGGTGCGGCCCGTCCACCACCACCAGCGATGCCCGTCCGTCCAGCAGACCAGCTCCGTGTCCACCGACACCAGAGCGACCTTGCCGCCGTGGTGGACCTCCGACGCGACACGATGCCCCTGCCACAGCTCGGCTTGGATCCGGTACGCGGCGACGCCGGCCAGGCCCGGTTCGCCGGTCCATGTATGCAGATGGCCGGCGTACGTGGCGGCGATGTGGTCGGTGGGAGTAGGGGGCGGCATGAGAAGGAGTCCTTCCGGGACGTTGGAATGCTGGAGGCTGTCGACGGCGCGGTTGGCTTCCACTCCCTGGAGGGCTCCTTGAACCTGTTGGGGCAGGTCATCCCACGTATATGGGCTCACCAGGTCCACCTTCTTCGGGTTCCGGGTTCGGGATTGGCGGTGGTCCGCTGCCGTGCGCAGCGGGAGGAGACGATCAGCTCGGGCCCGTCGGGGTGACGGGCATGGGGCAGGGCTACGCACGCGCCTATCCGGCCGGCGCTGAAAGCAGAAAGGCGAGCCGGTCAGCGGTGGCCAGTTCGTCGCCCTGCTCGCCGAGCTCGTATCCGTAGTCCGTGAGGTATCGGTGGTCGACGGTGGTCACCACCGCACCGATGCGCGGATGCAAGGGGTTCCCGACGGCTACGGTGCCGTTCTCCCTCACCGTCACGGACAACCCGCGCGTCCTGAGAATCTCGTGGAGAATGGCCGGAGGATTCGCGTCCATGCCTCGATCCCACCGTTCTGAGCATGCAGGCGGGATCTGACAACCTATGACACGGAGATGATCAATGCCTCTCGCTGCGGCCATCACCGGGACGCGGTCAACAGGGCATCGCGAACTCAGCTGGTACGCGGACATGTTCGCCACTTACCTGGCGCCGTTCGCGGTCCACGACGCTCGCTTCTACATCGGAGGTGCCACGGGTATCGACAGCTTGTCCTTGCTGTGGCTAGCCGGTAACTCGGAAGCGCAGATCACGGTCGTCGTGCCGTGCACCGTTCACGACCAGCCCGCCGAAGCACGTCAAGCCATCGCCCAGTGCCGCGACCGCATTGCGGAGATCGTCGAGTTGGGGGCCGGGCAACTGAAGACGCCCGCCTATCATGCGCGCAACCGGTGGATGGTCGATCACGCCAGCATGGTCATCGGGTTCCCGCTGGAGAAGGGAGCGGCGACCTCGGGCACTTGGCAGACGCTTGAGTACGGCGCCTCACAAGGCAAACCTCGGCTGATCGTTCCCGTCTGAGCTCGGACCCGGGCATCATAAGTGCATGAGCGCGCACGACCGACGCGTCGGCGCCGCCATGCTCAAGCGGCTGCGGCTTGCCCGCGGGTGGTCCCTCGCCGACACGGCCCGAGCCCTTGTTCACATGGCGGTCCAGCTTGGGCAGCCCTTCGACACCAGCTTGGCCAGTGTGCAGCGGTCCGTCGCCCGGTGGGAGAGTAGTAAGGCTCCGATCCTGCCGAGCGAGCGGTACCAACTGCTCCTCGCCCACCTGTACGCTCGCGACGCTCATGGGCAGATGTCCCTCGGCGGCGGCAGCGACTTTGCAGCTCTGCTCGAAGCCCTCGGGCATCTCGGTGAGGGTGAACGACGCCGCACCGAACTACGCATGCTTCTCGTACGGACGACAACGGACAGCGGTGTGCATCTGTTCGCGCTGCTCGGGCCGCCTACGCGACGCGCTTTGTCCGCGGTCTTAACCAACCCATCGCAGCTCGATGAGGACCTGCTGTCCGCATTGCGTGACGCCGTGTCCGATGTGAATGGTCAAGTCGGCAGCATCCCGTTCGTCCGTCTGCAGCTTCTCCTCGCGCCCATCCTCGAATCTTGCCGCCGGCTGCTCGAACTGCCCATACCTGACGCGTTCGCCGGTCAGCTTCAATTGATCACTGCGCAGGCGTATCAACTCGCCGGCCGGTTTGCGTTCGAGACCCGGGACGACGATGCTTCACAGACGTTGTACGCGGCTGCGACCCATCTGGTCGGGCGCATCGGTGTACCGTGGCGTCGCTCGGTCGTGCACATGAGTCACGCACTCGTCACCCTGTACTCGACCCCCGGCCTCGAAGCCGCCAGAGCGCTCATCGATGCGGCGGTGCGCGACGCACGGCAGGGTCAGAGCGTCACGGTCAGAGCTCGAGCACATGCCCTGCAAGCAGAGATCGCGGCCCGGGCCGGCGCGGAGAAGCAGGCCAAGGCCGCGCTGGCGCTCGCCTGGTACGACCTGGACAAGGACCGCCCCGACGATCCAGCGGCGGATTCCTTGTCACCCGCTCACCTACGCGGCTTCGAGGGCGTCATATCGCTGTATGTCGGGGATCCGCTGCACGCCCATGACTACTTCTCCCGCGCGGCTCAGGCTCTGGCCGCTCCCCGTGAGCGCGTGCAGCGGGCGATCGTGTCGACCGATCAAGCTCTCGCTCGGATTCGACTGGGGGATCCGCGGTCGGCGGCTGAACTTCTGCATGGGTGTATCGATCTCGCTGCCGAAACGGGAGGGCGAGTCCCTGCTCTTCGCCTTCGTGGCGCACGACGCGATCTGCGGGCTTGGCGAGGAGAGAGCTTTGTCGCTGATCTCGACGATCATCTGATCGAGTCGCTCGGCACGTAGAGGTACCTCAGTAGTCGTCTACCCCGTGGAGCTCCACTCTCGATCTTGCGTAGCGTCCCACATGGATGATCGTGGCACCGGCCAACTGCTGCTGAGTGAGGCGAGCGACGCTCCGGTAATAGGCGACACGCCAGCCCGTCGGCGAACTCCACCAGGTGAGCGAAGAACGCCAAGTTGGACGGCGGAGGCTGGCGTCCGCTTCGTCCGCCGGCTGTGGAGGACATCACGAGGTGATCACCGCTTCCCATCGGCTGTGTTGAGCCCGTAGGAAGGCGCGGGACGTGCTCAGGCGAGCAAGTGCAAAGTCCGTTCGGCTTGGCGTTGTAGGGTTCCGGCGGGGTTGTGGGGCGTAGCAGGTCCGTCAGGGCCGAGTTGGAGGAACCAGCCCAGCGCGATCAGCCGGCGGAAGTCGCGTACCCGTCCGGCTTCGCCGGGGGCCAGGTCAAGGTGAGGCAGGAGCTGGCCGGCATCCAAGGCCCCGTCGTGGCGGGAGATGTGTTCGCAGACCTCGCCCAGTTCGAACGCGCGGTCGCTGCGGCCGGAGTCTTCCCAGTCGATCAGCCGTACGCGACCCTCATCAGGCGACCACAGGTAGTTCGCCCGGTTCCCGTCCGCCAGGCCGAGGACGGGCGGCAGTGGGTTGCTGGTGAGCTTGTCGGGGTCGGTGGAAGCCAGCCAGGCGGCCCCCGCGCGGAACGCCTCCCGCACGAGCGGGTCGTCGCCCAGATCGGGCTGCTTGTCGGCCCAGGCCCGGGTCTTGTCCACCGCGGCGGCGGGTCCCCATGCGGCGGGCTCGACGGCTTCTACCGCGTGGGCCGGGATCTGGTGCAGCCGGTTCAGGGCGGCGGCCATGGCCATGATCTGCTCGTTGGTGGCGTGCTCGCCGCGCAGGACATGGCCGGGCAGCCTGCTCATCACGATCATGGGCGGGTGCGCCTCCAGCGCGGCTTCGATGGGCGTGGGCGCGAGGCCGGGCGCATGCTCGGCGAGCAGGGTGAGCGCCGCCCACTCCCGGCGTGGTTCACCTCGTGCCCACGAGGTGTAGCGCTTGACCACGACGTCGTCTCGAATGTCGAGGCTGTGGGTGCATCGGCCAACCGTCATATGCCCGCTTCGCCCTTTCTGTCCCTCGGGCTGGAGGACGGGCTGTCCTCCAGCGACGTCCCGCGAAGGGAAAGGAAAGGGCCGAGACTACCCCAGGCGACGGCCGCTTTCAGGGCGAGCGGAGATCGGGTCAGTGCTTGCGCCGCTGGTCACCGTCAGGCAGCGTGAACCGGGCGCGGCCCAGCGCGGTGTCGCGCAGATCCGACAGCCGCGGCACCAAAGTGAGCGCCAGCTCCTCGACGGGGTGGAGCAACCCCTGGCCGACCTCGGAGGTCCAGACGCGGGCGCCGGCGGGCCAGGCCATGTTCAAGCCGATCTCTCCCTTCGGGATCACCCCGTTGAACGGCGCGGGGATCCCCTGGGCATTCCAGAACGCCGATGCTCTGCTCGCCTTGGGCTGCTCAAAGGCCGGGTACAGCTGCGGGTAGCGGGGGCTGGTACGCACCATCCGAAACAGCATCTGCCCCAGCAGCCCGGGTGCCGTGCGGATGAGTGAGTCGAACGTGGCCTGGGCGAAGGTGACGGCGGAGGCGTCCTGGGAGGGGTCCAGTGCCACGCAGGCGAACAGGTGGGCCAGGCGGTGGCGGACGTACTCGGCGACGCCGTCGACCAGGCCGGGTTCGACCTGCCTGATCAGCTCGCGCAGCCGGGCGTGGTCGGGCCGGAACAACGCCAGGTCGAACAACTCGCCCATCGTGTCCACCGCGGCGAACGCCAGGTCCTTGGACAGCAGCGTGTTCATCTCCCCGGCTTCGGCGCAGGCGCGCGTCTGCGGACCGGTCGAGTGCAGCATCAGATATTCCGAGGTCGCCTCGAAGTACAGATAGCCAAGGAACGGCACCAGGGGCACTGCGGCGGCGAGCTGGTCGAGAAACCGGTCGGCCGGCGTGGCGGTCCCGCACGCGACGGCGAGAAGCATGTCCAGGACGTCTGCTGCTTGCCGGATTCGCTGCACGGCCGCCGCGCGCAGCTGGTTGTCCTCGGTTGGGGTGAGAAAGGCTCGGTTGTCGAGGTAGGAGGCCAGGTGCACGGTGCCCAGCCGCAGGTAGTCGATCCCCTTGGCAGGCACCGGCCCGCCAGGGGTGACCTCGAAGATCAGGATGTCGCGGTGGGCCTTGTTCGCCAGCAGCCAGGCGCCCAGGTTGTGGGGCCGCAGCCCGGCAGGGCGGGGGGTGAGCAGGACGCAGTACAAGGCTCCGACCATGCAGCCGGGGGCCTGGTAGAGCTGGCCACTGGCGCGGATGGCCGCCAGGTTGGCGGTGGTGTGCATGAGGTAGATCGGCCGTCCGCTGGCCAGCGTCTCCAGCAGCGAGCCGGCGCGCAGCAGCCAGCCGTTGGGGGTGTGCTGGAGGTAGGTGCGCCATTCGGTGTCGTCGGCGGCCAGGCCGCGTGGGACGGGGCGCGGCCGATGGCCAGGGCTGTAGTCGGTGTGCGTATCCTCCCAGACCGGGTCGGCGAAGGCGGGCGCGGTGACGGTGGAGACGTCGAAGTCCATGGCAGGAGGCTCCTAGGGCAGATGGGAGACGGTGTGGCAGGCGACGGTGATGGCCTCGTGATGGGTGGCGCCGTCGAGGCGGGCCTGCTCGCTGGCCAGCATCAGATCGACGGCGACGTCGTGCATCCAGGCGGGCACAGACACGCGGAGGCGGGCGGGGTCGGGCCACCAGCGGGTCAGGGGCAGCCGGTAGCGATCCAGGCAGTCGGCGGCCTTGAGCAGGTCGGTCAGCTGCGGTGCCCGCGCGTACCAGACACGCTGGGCGGCCGAGAAGCCGTTGTGGTCGACATTGTGCAGGCTGACGGCGGCGCAGGCGGCCGTCACCGCCTCGGTCGACAGGTGCAGGCCGAGCGAGGCGGTGACGGCCTGATGGTGACGGGCCAACCAGTGGCCGGCCCGTTGCCCATGCCCGGCGTCGGTACGGTCGTCGTGGCGGCGGCAGTCGTGGACGGCCGCCGCCAGACGCAGGGCGTTGCTCTGCTCGTCGTCCAGGCCGTGGTGCCGCGCCAGCAGATCGGCCAGGAAGCAGACCCGCGCGTTGTGCCGGACGCCGTGGATGCCGTCGACGGCCTGCACGAGGGCGAACCAGGCCACCTCGGGCAGCATCGGGATCGGCGGATCAGGCACGGCCACCGTGCAGGTGGACCGCGCGGGCCGGTGGGCCGCGATCCAGGTGAGGGTGGGCTGGTCCATGACCTGGTGCAGCGGCAGGCGCCGCTGCAGGGCGGCCTGCCGGAGCGAGAGGGCAGGCTGAGGGCGTGCTGACATGGACATCTCTCCCGGGCATGGCCACCCACAGGGCGGCCGGGACGGCGGGGCAGGAATCAGGCGGCGGAAGGGTGGCGCAGCCAAGCGGGCACCGCCGACGGAGTGTCTTTCAGCCAAGCCGCGTATCGGGCGACGCCCTCGGTGACCGTGATGCCGGGCTGCCAGCCGAGCAGCTCGGCCATGCGGCGGGTGCAGGCGCAACCGCCGAGCGGGTCGCCGGGCGGCCGCGGCGTCTCGGTGACGGTGGCGCCCGGGTAGTGGCGGCGCACCAGCTCGGCCACCTGCCGGATGGTGGTCGCAGTGCCGGTGCCGAGGTTCAGGGTCTGGTTGTGGGCCGCCGGCGCGATCAGGGCGTGCAGGGTGCCGGTGGCGATGTCGTCCACGTGCACCAGGTCGCGAACCTGGTGGCCGCCGCCGTTGAGGTGCAGCGGCAGCCCGAGTGCGGCGCGCATGGAGAACCAGGCCACCACCCATGAGTGGCTGTTCTCCTTGACGACCTGCGGTTCGCCGTAGACCGAGAAGTAGCGGACGATCGCATGCGAGGTGCCCGCCTCGCCCAGGACGGTCGCGGTCTGGAACTCGCCGCACGCCTTGGTGCTGCCGTAGATCGACACCGGCTGCAGGTGCGCGTCCTCGGTGAACCGGGTGAACCCGTCCTCGTCCGGGGGCTGGTTGCCGTAGACGCTGGCGGAGGAGACGAACACCACCCGACGCACGCTCGGCGTCGCGGCGGCGGCCTCCAGCACGCGTTGCGTGCCGATGACGTTGGTCTTGATGGCATCCACCGAGCGCCGGGTGCAGGCGGCGACGTCGGCAAGGGCCGCGGCGTGGATGACGTAGTCGCAGCCGTCGATGAGCTTGTCCACCACTCCGGGCTCGGCGATGTCGCCGACGTGGAAGTCGGGGTCGTCCAGGCTGATCCCGAAGTGGTCGTGATACACCTGCCGAGGGTAGGCGTCGATCTTGCACACAGACACCGGGCGCGCGCCGATCCGGCGCAACTGCGCCGTCAGGCGGCTGCCGATCAGTCCTCCGGCTCCCGTGACGAGCACGGTCGTGCCCGCCAGTTGGTGCAGGGACATGCGCGCTCACCTCCTCGCTCGTGGCGCCGACCGATCCGGCCGGCTGGTGTCTTCCACGCAACCGGAACATGGCGGCGCCCGGCAGGGCACATGAGGGGGCTCACAAAGCGCCGATCAGGTTCACCGGCTGCCCCGCCGGCGTTACCGTATGTGGCACGTTCGCGCGGAGCCATCACTGAGCCTCCAGGAGGCGTCGTGGCCGCATCTGGGCACCCCCCGAACCTCGCGCTGGAGAAGCTGATCGCCGAATCCGGCGCCAGCCATAAGGCGCTGGCCGCCCGGGTCAATCAGCACTGCCAGGCCCAGGGCAAGGCCGCCTGCTACACCCACACTTCGGTCGCCAATTGGATCTCCGGGATGACCCCGCGCTGGCCCACCCCGCGAGCGATCGCGGCCGCCCTGAGCGAACGGCTCGGCCGCCCCGTCAGCGTCGCCGAAATCGGCATGCCGCAACCGGCGACAACCTCCCTCGAGATCGGGTTGGATTTCCCTCGTGAGCTTCCGCGCGCCATCGATGTCGCCGCCGCCTGGTGGACCCTGGGAGACCAGGTGAACCGCCGCGCGTTCGGCCGCCTCGCCTTCGCCGCCGCGGCCTTCAGCACGCCCAGCACCCGGTGGCTGATCCAGCCCGCCGACGCCGACGCCGCCCTCCAGCCCCCGCAGTCAAGAGGCCGCCGCGTCGGCGCCGCCGATCTGGCCGAACTCCGGGACGCGGCCGAGCACGCCCGCCACATCGACTCCAAGTACGGCGGCGGCTCCTTCGGCTCCTCCCTGGTGGCCGCATGCCTGCGCGAGCGCGCCGTCCCACTGCTGAAGGGCTGCTACACCGACGCCGTGGGCCGCGAGCTGTTCTCTGCCACCGCCCAACTCGGCCGCCTGGCCGGATACGCGGCCTGGGACGTCGGCGACCAGCCTGGCGCTCAACGACACTACATCCAGGCCCTGCGCCTGGCCCGCGCTGCTGGCGACGTGCCGCTGGGCGGCTACATCCTGGCCTCGATGTCCCTGCAGGCCGGACTCAACGACCACGTCGAGGACGCCATCGACATGGCGCAGGGCGCCTACGAGCGCGCCCGCGACCACGCCACCCCTCGCACGCTGGCGTTCTTCAAGCTGGTCGAGGCCCGCGCTCACGCCCGCGCCGCGCGGCGACACGGACGCGCCTGCGCCCGCCGGGCCGCCGCCCTGGCGCTGGCCCACTCCGAGACCCTGCTCGGTCAGGCTCATCCCGACGACGGCGACCCCGTCTGGATCGACTTCTTCACCCACGCCCGGCTGGCCGCCGACGCCACCGAGATCCACCGCGACCTGCAGATGCCGCACATGGTGATGCGGTTCGAGGAGATGGCCACCATGCCCACCCTCACCTACACGCGCTCGGCCGGCATGCGCAACGCCATCGTCGGATCCGCGCACCTGCAAGCCCGCCGCCTGGACGAAGGTCTCCAGCACGGGCACCGCGCCGTGGACATCCTCTCCCGTGTCGCCTCCACCCGGTCGCTCACCTACGTCAACGACCTCCTGCACGCGCTGACCCCGTGGGAGGCAGAAACCAGCGTGCGGCAGTTCCGCCACCGCGTACGCCACGAGCTCCGCATCCCCGCATAAGCCACGCGCCCGCAAGGGCGTTCAGTTCCGCTCTCCAGCAGTGGCGCTCGAGCTGTCAAAAGTGCGGGCACGGGTGCTGATCGGCGGTCCAGGGGCTGTCGCTACGGTGCCGGTATCGCTGATAGAAGCCCTGGGCATGCGCATACTGGCCGGTGGTGTACCAGGTCAGGGCCGGGTGGCGGGTCTCCAGCTCACGCAAGGCCAGCGTGCCGAACCCGCAGCAGTGCCACTCGGGCGAGAAACTGATCTTCTTCAGCAGGCCAACGCCGCAAGACTCGCAGATCGCGTACTGGACACGCCCCAGCGAACCATCCCCATCGGCGGCGATCGAGAACTCGAACGATACGGTCGGCCCGTCATCCGCCCCTCGACGACAGCCGGGTGTGGCGACGGCCCGCGCGATCGCCTCTGCCCGGGCACGGCTGGCCGCCTCGTACAGGCTCCACCCCAGATCGATGTCCAGCTCGGCGATGGTGATCTCGCCCCAGCCCGTCACCTCGACGGTCTCTTGCGCCAGGACAGCCGCCAGGCGGGCCTTCCACGCCTCAGCGAACGCGGCCGGCCCGCGATGCTCGCTGTCCTGCTCGGCCACCGTCTGCTGGAAGGACTCACGGACGATCGCCTGCATCGCACCTCGCCGCACCCGCCGCTCGACGTCGTCGTCCCGCGGCACGCCCGCGGCTACCTCCCAGACCCGCGCGGCCAGGCCGCGCAGCCCCGCCGACCGCTGGGGCGCTGCTTCCGGCCACGACTCGGGCAGAGGCTTCCACAACAAGCGCACCAGCATGCCAGCACCGTAACCGGCGACGAACCTCCCGCAGCGAGGTTGCCGAGTCGGTCTGGAAGCGGCCCAGTGCCTGCTGGAGGTCGGAAGATGTTGTCGTAGGACTCCAGGCAGAGGCGGTCCGGCCGACGGGTCGCAGCGAACTGCCGGCCGGATCGTCTTCTGTGCGAGTCGCGCCCCCTCCAGGCAATTACGTCCCGTCGGGTGGTGTCGAATCGGCTCTCATCGGCGCGTTGCCTTCCACGACAGCGGGCCATCGCGTGCGTCTCTGTGGAACCGCCAAGGGACACGCAAAGGAGAACCACACGATGCCCTGGAACAGTCTGCCCTGTTGGAAACTCTCGCGGTACTTAAGAGAGCCGGTGACGATTCTGCCCAGAGGTTCGCGCTATTCGGTGATGTGGACGAGCTCCTCCAAGCTGGTGATCCGCCAGTCGGCTGCGGCCGTGCCGGGATCGTCGGCCCACAGATACCCCCAAGGTCCGCGCCGTATGTGGGCGACGCGGAGGCCGGCTGCCTTGGCCGGGACGACGTCGTTGGCGGGGTGATCGCCGACGTACACGATCCGCTCCGGTGGAGCGCCGGCGAACTCCACCAGGCGGGCGAAGAACGCCGGGTGCGGCTTGGCGACGCCCCACTCGCCTGAGGTGGCGATTCCGTCGGCAGGAAGGTCGAGAGTGCGTAGCAGCTCAGCGGCGTGACGTGTTCGATTCCCTGCGATGAGCACCCGGTGGCCGGTAGCCCGCAGCACGGCGAGCGCCGGACGGACGTCTGGGTAGAGGTCGGACTCCTCGATATGCTCACCGCGGCCGGCAGCTTCACGTGCGGCATACTCGGCCCCGATATCGATATCCGGGTCGCAGGAGTCGAAGGGCGTCAGCGTTGTCCCGCCCCTGAGCGACAACCGCGCCGACGAGCGCCGACAAGGTATGCGTGGGTACGTCCAGCCAGTCGGCCCAGGACGCCCAGTAGCGGTCGTCACGGACGATGGTCTCGCCGACATCGAAGACGAAGGTCCTACTCACTGCCCGAGCCTATTGGCTGGGGCATCTGGGAGAGAAGTCAGCGGCGCAGGAGCGGTTCACTCCGGGACGCCGAGCACCCTGCACCCGAAGAAGATAACGCATGCGCATTTCGGGGCAATAGAAATGAGGGATATGGCCTAGCTTATTTTCGTGGCCAGGTCCATGACCCGTAGAGCCGCGAACCTGTCAGATCATGGTGTTGACCTGGTTGTGATGTGGTTGTCGCCTGGTCATGATCTTCCGGCGGATTTGCGCAGTAATATCCATAATGGTCAGATTTGATCAGGAATCACTGCTGTCACATCACCGATCGCCTTTCACGTAGCAAATGGGGGCTCCTGTGCGGTTCGCCATCTTGGGCCGGCTCCACGTCGAGGACGAGGACAAGTCGGTCGAGATAACGCGTACCAGGCGATCGCTGTTGGCGACACTGTTGCTGGCCGGCTCCGACGGGATCGTCGCTGAGACGCTGATGCAGGCGGTCTGGGGTGACACCTACGGCCGGGACAATTCGCTGAAGACCGCCTTGTCGCAGCTTCGCCAACTGCTTCCAGGGCGCATTCCATCCGCGCGTGGTCATGGCTACCGCATCGTGCTACGCCCGGAAGACGGTTTCGACTTGACTGAATTCCGGCGGCTGGTTGAGGAGGGCCGAGTCCAGATATCAACCGGTGATCAACATGCCGCAGTCGCCTCGTTACGAAAAGCATTGGATTTATGGGGCGATCCTCCTCTGGCCGACGTACCAGAAGACCCCATCCGTCTGGCGACATGGCGGCAAGAACTGCTGTGGGAACGCAAGGTCGCCCAGCAGGACCTCCTCAAAGCCCGATTGAAGACGGGTGAGCACCATCAGCTGATCGGCGACCTACGCCGGGAACTGGCTGAAGACCAACTGTCGGAGATGCTCAACGCGCTGCTGATGACCGCCCTGTACCGGGCGGGATACCGGATAGAGGCGCTGCAGCACTACGACGGCCTCGTGACGACGCTGGCCCAGGAGACCGGAGCGGACCCAGGGGCCAGGCTGCGCCGGCTGCGTGACGAGATCGCCAACGACACCCTCGACCTCCGGACCCTGGACGAAGACGAGCAAGCACTCAACCCCACCGCCTGGGGAGCCGGGGGGCTGCCTCCGGCACAGCTGCCACCCGCGGTGAGCGACTTCACCGGTCGCGCGGCGGAGATGGAAGAACTGGCGCGCCATCTGCGCACCGCCGGACGCACCGGGCGCATGTCCATCGCCTCCATCAGCGGCCCTCCGGGAGTGGGCAAGTCCGCCCTGGCCCATCAGGTCGCGCACCTGCTGCGACCGCACTTCCCCGACGGCCAGGTCTACGTGCATCTCGCCGGCATGTCCGACCAGCCGCGGGAGATCACCGACGTGCTGGGGGAGGTGCTGGCCGCGCTCGGGGTCGAACTCGGCCACCTGCCCGCCACCGTCCCCGGCCGCACCGCGCTGTACCGCTCCGTGCTGGCCGGCCGCCGGGTCCTGGTGGTGCTCGACGACGCGTCCGGCATGCACCAGGTGGACCCGCTGCTACCCGGTACGCCGGGATGTGCGGTGATGGTGACCAGCCGCGCGCAACTGGTCGGCGGAGCCGGCATGCGGATGGTGCGGCTGGATCCCCTGTCACCGGAGGAGTCGCTGAACCTGCTGGGCGAGATCATCGGTGCCGAGCGCATCCAGTCCGACGCGTCCGCCGCCGCCGACATCGTCGACGCCTGCGACGGGCTTCCGCTGGCGGTGCGGATCGCCGGCGCCCAGCTGTCCGGACAGCCGAACTGGCCGCTGGCGACGTTCGGCACCCGACTGCGCAAACGACTGCTGAGCATGCTGCAGGCCGACGGAATGACGGTCGAGGCCGGAATCGCTGACAGCTACGAATCACTGCCGGATCCCGAAGCGCGGGCCTTCCGCCTCGCGTCGCTGCTGAGACCGGGCGGGTTCGCCGGCTGGGAGATGGCGATGCTCGGAGGCGGGAACGTCGACGACGTCGAGGAGATACTGGAGCGCTTGAGCCGCCGCAGCCTGCTGTCCATGGTCGGGGTCGATTCACTGGGCCAGCCGCGCTACCGGCAGCATGACCTGCTGCGTGTCTTCGCCGCCGCGCGCCTGGTCGAGCGGCCCAACGAACGTGACCAGGCCATCCACCGGCTCTTGCTGGGCTGGCTGGAACTCGCCGGCCTGGCCGACGAGCAGATCGCCCGCAAGCCGCACGACCCGCCGGTCAGGGCGCTGGGGATGGTCATGTTCGCGCCGCCGGACGTCCGCCGGTTGATCGTGGACGACGCCGACGGCTGGATGGCCACCGAGGTGGCGAATCTGCTGTACGTGGTCCGTATCGCCAGCGAACACGGTCAGCAGCGCCTGGCCATGGGGCTGGCGTTGCGCGTGGCGTCCTACCTGTACCGCGAGAGCCGCCACCGCGACGCCGCCGACATGTGGCGTCGCCTGCTGCAGACTCTCTCGCCCACCGACGTGCGCCTGACCGCGGAGGTACGTCATCGATTGGCCGCGCTCATCATGCATGGGCCGGGCGGTGCGCGACGGGCGTCACCGCTGCTGGACGACTGTGTGAGCGCGCGGGAGAGCTGCGAAGACCTTCTTGGGCTGGCGCGGTCGCTGGCGCTGCGAGCCGTGTGCCGCCGCCAGCTCTCGAGCGACCCCGGCCATTCCGCTCTGTTGAGCGAAGCCGAAGCGGACGCCGGCCGAGGGCTGCGCATCGCCCGGGAGATCGCCAACGGTTATGCGGAGTTGGCCTGCCTGCGGGCGATGGCCACCGTGCTCAGCGCTCGCGGCGACCACGAACACGCGCTCGCTCTGGGCCACGAGGCGGTGGCCGTGGCTGAGCACCTCGCTGAGAAACCACAGGATCGGTCCTACCTGTGGCTGGCAGTGCAGACACTGGCTGTGCTGGCGCTCAACGCCGGTCGCGCGGAGCCGGCGTTGCGGCTGAGCGAGCAGGCGTGGGAGCTGAGTACGGAGCTACTCCACCGAGCTGGGCAGGCACGCGCGCAGGAACTGGCCGGTGACGCGCTGGCCGCGTTGGGCCGCCGGCAGGAGGCTGAGGAGCGTTACCAGGAGGCGGCCGTGGTGTTCGAGGCGGACGGGGGAGTGGAGCAGGCCAAGCGCTGCCGCGCCAAGCTCGCCGTGTAGCCGCCCCGACGCGGCATCCGCGATCAGCCCGGTTCCGAGACCGGGTGGCGGGCTCGTCCCGGCCGGCTGACTGTGCGCCGCCTTGACGCGGCGCGCGAACCGGGTTCTCGCCGAGGCTCGTGCCCGCCACCGCAGAGATCTTTTGCTGGCGCAAAACATCTTGCCGCGGCCGGCACCACCCGATTTGCGCACCTCGCCCGCGGCGGCGCCGGGTCTGCCTTGCCGGGACGGGCTCCACCACACGGCCAGCTCTTCCGGCAGCCGATCAAGTCCGCCGGCCCCACAGGGGCGCCGGCCGAGGAAGGGCCTCGCACATGGACATCCAGATCAGCATCACCGGCAGGATCGCTTTCCCGCCCCGCTTCTTCCCCGCCAAAGGCGACTCGCCCGCCATGTGGTCGGCCAGGCTGGAGGTCAACGGGCCACCGACGCCCGGCCGCGACGGTTCGCCTTACATTCCGGCCCGGCCGGTCGAGGTCGTCGCCTACGGGGTCGCGGCCATCCGCGCCGGCGAGTCCTACCGCAAAGGCCACCTGCTCGTCGTCCAGGGCTGCGACATGGTCGCCCGGAGTTTTGAGTCCAAGGACCGCGCCGGTCACCCGACCGTACGCAGCATCATCAAGATCACCGCCACGGCGATCGGGCTGTGCTCGCGCTACAGCATGGTCAGCGAAAGCTCCAACCCGTCGCAGCCCAGCGCCGCCTCCCCGCGGATGGTGCAAGGCGCCTCCGCCGCCGACGAGACCGCGCCCGCCGCCGCGGCCTGAACCACCCGAGCCGAAGAGACGCCGGCGCCCCTCCCGCCGGCGTCTCTTCGTTCCTCCCGCCGCCCGCCCCGCCGGGTCCTCCGCGCTACCGCCTGCGCGGATGGGCGGGCGGCGGGAGCCCTCCTCCACTTCACGCCGATGGGAGTCACCGCCCCATGTCCCTCACCACCCAAGCGCCCGAGCCATCCGCCTCCGCTCCCGCGATCGTTGAGCCCGACGCCGACCTGGAACTGCCGGAAGACTTCCGTCTCGCGCGGATCCCGGTACGCCAGCTCGGCCACTTCCCCGACAACGTGCGCGAGGACTACCACATCACCCAGGAATTCTGCGCCTCGCTCAAGGCCCAGCTGCAGGTCCCGGTCACCGTCATCCCCATCCCGGCCGACTACGAGCGCGGCGCGGGGGAGGAGGAACACCGCTGGTGGGTGGTGAAAGGCAACCGCCGCCTGGAAGGCGCCATCACGATCAACCTGCCGAAGCTGCTGTGCCTGATCGACCTGACCACAGCCGAGGACAAGGCGAGCCTGCTGGTCGACCAGGTCGTGGAGAACGACGACGACTTCCGCCTCGGCCTCACCCCCTTCGAGCAGTCCCGCGCTCTGTTCATGGCCCACCAGCTGGGCGCTTCCCGGACCGAGATCCGCAAGCGCACCGGCCGCACCCGCGAGCAGGTCGCCCAGGCCATCGCCGCGGGCAAGCTGTCGCAGCAGACCCGCAGCAGTGCCCAAGCCATGCAGTACGCCTGGACGCTGGACGAGCTCGCGCTGCTGGACGAGTTCGACGGCGACCAGGAGGCCCTGTCCCAGATCGACTCCTACATCTCCAGCGGGAGGCACAGCGGCCGGCACGCCATCGAACGGGTGCGCCGCGAACGCCAGGAGGCGGCCGCACACGCCCAGGCGCTGGCCGACCTCGAAGCTGCCGGCATCCCGGTGACCGAGGACGAACCGGCCGGTGCCGTCCGGCTCAGCCGGCTCACCGGCAGAGTGGAGGGCTTCGACCCCGAGCAGCACACCGACTGCCCCGGCCGGGGCGCGTTCTTCCACAGCTGGCGCACCGAGCGGCCCGAGATGTACTGCAGCACCCCCGAACGGCATGGCTACACCCCGCCGCCGGCCATCACCCTTCCACCGTCCGCCGCAGCCGCGGATGACGGCCCGTCCCGCAAAGTCGTCGTCCAGGGCAACCGGGCGTGGATGGCGGCCGCGACCGTCCGACAGGAGTGGCTGGCCACGCTGCTGGCGCGCAAGAGCGCGCCCAAGCCGGTCGCCAGGTTCATCACCCGGGTCCTCAACGACATGCCGGCGCCGGTGCGCGACAAGCTCGGCTCGGCCTCGCTGTCGACGCTGTACGGCAAGCTCGGCGGGCCCGCGGCCCTGCAGGCGGCCCTGGCCACCGCCGCTCCCGGCCGGTTGACCATGCTCCAGCTCCTGCCGATCGCGGTGGCCTGGGAGTACCAGATGAGCGTGGCCTCCGCCGAGTGCAAGAACACCTGGCGCGAGGGCCGCCACAGCCCCTGCTCGACCGCCGATGCCGCCGTCTGGCTGCGGTTCCTGGTCAACGAGCTGGGGCCGGAGCTCGGCGAGAAGGCGTACGTGCCGGCGCCCATCGAGCAGGCCCTGATCGACGGCGTCCCGTACCTCGGCGACACACCAGCCGACCCGACCCCCGCTGCTCAGCAGTCCACCGCTCCGGACGAAGCCCTCGCGCCCGAGCACCCGAGCCCCACCACCACCGGCACCCCGGAACCCGACTCCGCCAGCCCCGAACCCGGCGAGGCGGAGCCGGCCGATCACACCGACGATCTCCGAGTGGCATGACCGCCACCCGCCGGCAGCCGAGTTCCCGCCCACGATCCAGAAGGACCCCGCATGATCAGCACCGACCTGGCGAGCTGGTGACCATGGCCAGCCGCGGATTCGTCGGCTTCGTCGCCGACCAGACCCAGAAGATCGCCTACAACCACTACGACTCAGCCCCGGACGGAATCGGCCTGCTGGTGCTGGCATGGCTGCGCACCGCCGTAGGAACGCCGGACGTCCTGCGCGAGCGCGTCGCCGCGCTGCGCGTGGCCACCTCCGGCCGGCCCACCGCCGACGACATCGAGCGGTACGGCCAGTACGCCGACCCGCACGCCTCCACCCACGAGATCACCTGGATGGAACTGCTCTGGCAAACCCAGGGCGACCCCGAGGCGATGCTGCGAGCAGGCGTCATCGCCGACGCCTCCTCCCATCCCGTCGACCACCCCGCATGCGAATGGGGCTACCTCGTCGACCTCGACTCCCAGGTCTTCGAGGTGTACCGGGGCGGCCAGGCCGCCCCGCACAACCGCGGCCGCTTCGCCGCCGCCCACCCTGCCGAATCCGGACACTGGCCGGTGGCGCTGGTCATGGGATGGCGCTTCGACCAGTTGCCGAGCGACGAGGAGTTCCTCACCGCGCTGTGATCCCGCCTCCTCTGGTCCCGGCCGTCCGTCGCGCGGCCGGGACTTTCCCTTTCCGGCCACCTTTCGTACATCTGGAGCCGCCCGATGAGTTCCGCATCCTCGCTCGCGCTGACCACCCGCAACGCCGGTCTGGAAGATCTCGTCGACCTGCTGCGCCACCAGCAGGCGCACAAGGTCGACGTCGTGGTCCACAGCGACCAGATCCACGCCGAAGGCGCCCGCCTGCGCATCAGCACACCACCGCTGCTGTCCGAGCGCGGCGTCACCACCACCGCCGGGCTCTACACCCCGACCGGAGTATGCGACGGGGGAGTGGCCGGCAAACTCGGCATACCCCTGCCGTACCTGCGCCGCCTGCGCGAACACAAGCCCGACCTGTACGACGCCAACGTCAACGGCTGGCTCGCCGACGCCGACCGGCGCTTCCTGCTGCGCGGCCTGCGCGGCGACGGCGAACACGGCATCGCGCGGGCCTTCCTGTCCGACAGCTACCGCATCATCGACAACTTCGACGTCCTCATGGCAGCCCTGGACGGCGTGCGCCAAAGCGGCGTGCAGGTCCAGATCGACGGCTGCGACCTGACCGAACGCCGCATGTACGTCCGCATCGTCTGCGAACAGGTCCGAGCCCTCGCCCCGGACCTGCTGCGCGACTACCGCAGCCCGTTCACCGGCGAGCGCGGCGCCGACAACCCGGTCGTGTTCGCCGGGTTCGTCATCACCAACAGCGAGGTCGGCGAAGGCGCGTTCACCATCGTGCCGCGCCTGGTGGTGCAGGTCTGCCGCAACGGCATGACCATCAACGCCGACGCCGCCCGGCACGTCCACCTCGGCGGACGCATGGACGAGGGCGTGGTGCGCTGGAGCGCCGACACCCAGGACAAGAACCTGGCCCTGATCACCGCCCAGACCCGGGACGCCATCACCACCTTCCTGGATGTCGACTACGTCCGCGTCAAGCTGGAGCAGCTGGCCCGGCTGTCCGGCGCCCGCGTCGCCGACCCCGCCGCCACGATCGAGCTGGTGGCCAGGAAGCTCTCCTACAGCCAGGAGCAGCAGCGCCAGATCCTGTCCCACTTCATCCAGGGCGGCGACACCAGCGCCGGCGGCGTCATGCACGCCGTCACCAGCGTCGCCCGGACGCTGCCCGACGCCGACACCGCGCACGAGATGGAAGGCCAGGCAGTGCGCGCCCTGCACCTGGCCGCCGGCACCTGAACCCCCTTCGTCTCCGCGGCCCCCGGGCCCGTCCTCCCCAGGACCCGAGGGCCGCGGTCCTTTCCCCTACCTCCCTCCCCGGATTGGAGGCACGTGGTGTGCCTGTCTAACCAGCCCGGCCCGCGCCCGCTGCCGGTGCCCCGAGCCCAGGCGCTCATCTCCGACGTGCAGGCGATCGAGAACATCTACCGCACCCTGCTGGCCGCCTACGGCAACTGGGGGCCGGGCACCCTCGCCGACATCAGCGCCATCATCGCTGCCACCGGCCGCAGCATCGTCGCCGTCGAAGCGATCACCGCCGACATGATCGAGGACGCCGTCACCGGCTGGCCGATCGCCCACATCCAGGCCAACCAGGTCACTGGCTACGTCCGCCAACTGCTGGACGGCGGCATCCTGGTCGAGCTGTACACCCGCGACCAGCGCGCCGGCCGGCAGCTACGCGTCACCCTCGACGGGCACCTCCTGCACGGCCCGCCACCCACCTCCTCCACCCCGGCGGCCGAGGCGAGATGAGCGCCACCACCGGTCCGCGAGCGGACGCCCGAGCGCCACGCGAGGCCGGCTACGACCCGCCGCACGCCGTCCCCACCGCCCACGGCCGCTACTACGCCGACCCCGCCACCGGCGCCATGCTCGTCTCCGTCACCAACGTGCTCAGCCAGCTCGCCAAGCACGCGCTCGCCCCCGCCGCCGCCAAGTACACCGCCGAGTGGTTCGCCGAGCACCTGCCCGAAGCGCTTCGCGCCGCCGCCGACCCGGCTGACCTCGACGCCTTCATCAAACGCGCCAAAGCCGCCTACCTCGACGAATGGGAACGACGGATGCTGCTCGGCAGCCGCGTCCACCGCCAGGCCGAAGCCGTCAACCTCGGCGCCCCCATCGCCCCCGACCCCGAAGCCGAACCATTCCTCGACAGCTACCGGCAATGGCTGACCGACTTCGGCGTCGACATCGCGGCCGACGTCATCGCGGCCGAGTGCACGATGCTCAACCGCCGCCTCGGCTACGCCGGCACCAGCGACCTGTGGGTCAACCTCCGCTTCCCGTCCCCGACCTCACCCCTGGTGCCCCGCTACCGGCCACGCTCGGTGCCGGCCGACCCGCTGCCCACCCCCTCCGGGCTGTGGCTGATCGACATCAAGACCAGCCTCAAGCACCCGGCCTCCACCGTGTGGGACGACTTCCCGCTGCAACTGGCCGCACTGCGCCGCGCGACGGTGGCGCTCGTGTGCCCGCCGCAGTGCCGGTACGGAGCCAGCGAGGGCCACGACGCGAGCCATGAGTTCGTTGTCCCCGACTTCGCCGGCACCGCGGTGCTCAACTTGCGCACCGACCGCTACGGGTTCATCCCGCTGGCCGCCGACGACCACGCCTTCGCCGCCTTCCGCGGGCTCCAGCCGGTCACCTCCTACCTGCACCACATCGACCTGCGCGGCCGAAAGCCCATCCAACCCCCGACCAGAAAGGACGCCTGATGCCGATCCACCCCCGCATGTTCGAACGGATGAAACGCCGGCAGCGCGCCCACTGGCCCGACGGGCACATCCGCATCGGCGACAGCGTCCCCACCGAGCACGGCATACGCCCGCGCAAACTGTCCACCTTCCGCTTCACCTCCGCTTCCCGCCCGCTCATCGAGGCCGCCGCCCACCTGTACGGCGGAACCGTCACCGAGATGACCCGCGGCATGGACAAATGGCAGGTCACCACCACCGCCGACGAGATCCCCGTACTGCTGCCGCCGCACTCGGTCACCCAGTGGATGGAGTACTGGGACGGCCCCTACTGCGAACGCCGCTGCGACGGCGAGACTATCGAACAAAAGTCGGGGCGGCCCTGCCTGTGCCGGGCGGAAGGCAGGCTGCGATGCACGGTCAAAACCCGCCTGTCGGTCCTGCTGCAGGACGTGCCCAGCCTGGGCACCTGGCTCCTGGCCAGCTCCGGCCTGAACGCCGCCGAGGACCTGCCCGACCGGGCCGCCTTCATCGAACGCGCCGGCGACTACATCGACGCCGTCCTGCTCGTCACCGAGGCCCGCACGCTCAAGGACGGCAAACCCGTCACCTTCCCGGTACCGCGACTACGCGTAGAGGGCATCTCACCACGCCAGCTGATGACCGGCACCGTGCCCGACCGCTCACACCTGGCCCGCCGAAACGCACCCGAACTACCCCGCGGCCACAACCCCCAGTCACCCGACGCCCCCGACGACGGCGATCCGCCCGGCCAGACGCTGCCGGACTACCTCGCACTGGCCGCCGCCGCGACCACGCCCGAACGGATCCGCGACATCTGGCATCAGGCACTCGAAGCCGGACACCTCACCCCAGAACTGCGCACCGTGCTCAACACCGTCGGCGCCGCGCTCACAGCCCGCCGGCACCACAAGCCGACCAGCCCCCAAGACGTCGACGAGGCACCCGTTGGAAAGCGCGAGCCCTCCGAGCCGACTGTCGCAGAACCAGCTCCGGCCCAGAGCGATGCCAACCTGGCACCCACCCCACAGACACTGGCCGAATGGCTGCGTCACCAGATCCTCCACAGCTGGCCAGGCGGCCTCAAGGAACTGCACCACACCTTCCACGCGATGACCGGCACTACGATGCGACGGGCCAATCTCGACCAACTACAGACCTTCGCCGCCACCCTGCACCGGCAGCTCGCCGGCGAACAGGACCACGAGATCGTCGACGCCGACCTTGTCGAAGACCATCAGGCTCCCCATCCCACGGCCGAACGGCCACGCCAGGACCCACGATAAAGGGAATCGCCATGACCACCGACTTTCCCAGCGGTTTCGCCACCGAGAGGCGGCCTGGCGGGGCTTCGACCGCATCACCGCCATCAAACCCGCCCGGACCTTGGCGAACGCTGGTGGCAATCCCATTACCGCAGCCGGTGCCGAGCGGGCTGCTGCTACCCTGGCCAGGTCGCCCTCGCCGCCGGCGGCAATTGGCTCATGGACATCCGAGACCAGCAGATGTCCATGGACGGCATCCCCGTCACCGAGGTCGACCTCTGGGCCGTACCATATTCGCTCCGGCAGTACATGCTCGCCATTGACGACGACCCCGCACCTCGTACGGCACATGCGAGGCAGGCGAGTCATCCACGTCAGCCACCGAGCGGCCCACCTCATCGGGCTCGACCCCGAAGCCGACCACCACGACGACGGTGGGCTATTCGGGTCCGACAACACGCGCGAAGCCCTGGAGCGGCTCATTACCCAGCAGATCGGCCCCGCTCGTAGACGCCCGTCATCCACAACCCACCTGTCGAGAATTGCGTGAGCGTACGAGTCGACCTGTGTTGACCTCAGGTCCTTCTCGTGGACACGCGACCCACCGGCTCACCCCACGGGCGTGGGGAACGGGCCCCGAGCGGCGGGGGAGGGCTTCTCCTCAACGGCTCACCCCCACGGGCGTGGGGAACGGGTAATCCAGCGGCGTCCCCACCCGGCCGATGACGGCTCACCCCCACGGGCGTGGGGAACGGGGGATCTTGAGTGTGTCGATCGCGGCGGCGAACGGCTCACCCCCACGGGCGTGGGGAACGGACCAGGGCGCGGCGCCTCGCGAGCTTGTCCGCCGGCTCACCCCCACGGGCGTGGGGAACGGATCACCGCCGGGATCATCGCCCCGGATGGTGGCGGCTCACCCCCACGGGCGTGGGGAACGGCAATGTCAACAAGTGGGGGCATCTGCGCTATTCGGCTCACCCCCACGGGCGTGGGGAACGGGCCGTGAACACCCGCGCGGCCAGCCGCAGCCCCGGCTCACCCCCACGGGCGTGAGGAACGGTCGACGGTGAGGCGGTGTTGCTGGCCTGCTGGCGGCTCACCCCCACGGGCGTGGGGAACGGCTCAGCGCCCGCCAGCAGCGGGCCCAGCAGACCGGCTCACCCCCACGGGCGTGGGGAACGGTCGTCTCTGGAGACGGCGACATCCGCGTACACCGGCTCACCCCCACGGGCGTGGGGAACGGTGTGCGCGGCTATGGTCGCACCATGTCTGCGCCGGCTCACCCCCACGGGCGTGGGGAACGGCCCTCTGAGCCCATAACGGAGGAGGAGGAAGGCTCACCCCCACGGGCGTGGGGAACGGCGGTGACGGGAAGCATGGCCACCCCCTCACGCCGGCTCACCCCCACGGGCGTGGGGAACGGTCCGGCTCCCCCTGTGGCGGCAGGGGGTCAGATGGCTCACCCCCACGGGCGTGGGGAACGGGTGCGGCCGTTCTTGCGCACGGCGGCGGTCGCCGGCTCACCCCCACGGGCGTGGGGAACGGCTGAGGGGCGATACCGCCCCGGTGTTCGTGATCGGCTCACCCCCACGGGCGTGGGGAACGGGCCGGCGATGCTGCCAGTCAGGCCCCAGTCGACGGCTCACCCCCACGGGCGTGGGGAACGGACGGGGATGTCCGCCGTCGACCCGCCGGACACCGGCTCACCCCCACGGGCGTGGGGAACGGGGATCCCCGGACCAGTGAATGTGCTGGACGCCCGGCTCACCCCCACGGGCGTGGGGAACGGGGCGGACGGGCTAGCATCGATCTTGGCCACCGCGGCTCACCCCCACGGGCGTGGGGAACGGTCCGACGCGCTGCTCGTGACCGTGGAGCAGCACGGCTCACCCCCACGGGCGTGGGGAACGGCGGGGCGAGCGGGCTGAGGACGGTTTCGCCTGTGGCTCACCCCCACGGGCGTGGGGAACGGCCAGAGATGACCTTGCGCAGGTGGTCGACGCTCGGCTCACCCCCACGGGCGTGGGGAACGGGGCACCGCGACACCCGGCCAGCCGCTCACCTACGGCTCACCCCCACGGGCGTGGGGAACGGGCGACACCTCCAGACTACGCCGAAGCGACGCGCGGCTCACCCCCACGGGCGTGGGGAACGGGCTTGCTGATCTGCTAAAAAGCCGGTGACCTGGGCATTTCTAGAGTGTCGGTGTTGTCGGCGTTGATGGCGGGCGGCCTCGCAGGACTGCCACTGCTGACGTTCATGGTTGAGGGGGAAGCTCAGGAAGGAAGCGAATGAGCTGGAGGCCGTCGAAGTCGGTCACATCGCGGCGGCGCTCGCCCGCAGTGCGGATGGTGAAGCCCTGCTCGTTGTCGTCCGGGTGCAGGCATACAGCGGCACCATCGACGATGCACTGGCTGACGGCTGACCAGAGCTGGTCACGGACTCGCGCTGAAACCGTCCCCACGTACAGCCCCGGTGCCGGTTCGATGAGCCAGCGGGACAAGGCGCCGCGTACATGATCGGGGACGGCGGTCGTCGAAATAACGATCATGGATGCCATGAGTCACGTCTTCTTCCGGCCAGGGTCACCAGCTACCGCTACCAGGGAATCTCGACGTCGCCGGCGGCTTCGTCGCCATAGTTGACCCCCGCCGGGAGAGAGCCGAGGTCGGGATCCCATAGGTGAACGATGTCGGTGGCGCCGTCTTGGGCGGACGGCTGAGCTACATCGGGCGCGATCATCCTCTGGACGTCTGGAACGATGCTGGACATGAGTTTGTACAGGCGGAACTCCTCCCGGAGCCGCATCCGGGCCTCTCGCTCCGGCCGCATGGAGCCGGTTAGGGAGAAGGCGAGCGGGATGGTGATCTTCGCCTTGTACAGGTCGGCGATGTCGTACACGAAGGCCATCTGGGTGCCGGAGTGGATGAAGCCGAGAGCCGGTGAACAGCCGAGCGCCAGCACGGCCGCGTGGACGACGCCGTAGAGAGCGGCGTTGGCCGCCGACAACGCCAGGTTCACCGGATCTTGGTCATCCCAGGCGGCGGGATCATAGTTGCGGCGAAAACGCGTGATCCCGTGCTTGGTGGCCAGCATCCGGTAGAGAGCCTTGACCCGCTGCCCCTCCAAGCCCCGCAACTGGGCGAGCCCGGCACCAGATGGCGCTGTGCCGAAGCGGTGCTGGTACATCCGGACGGCCACGCGCAAGCGCTCGTCCTCGTCCGCCCAGGCACGCGCCTGATGCTCCAGCCATTCGGTAGTGAGCTGGGCGGGCAAGATCCCGGCGTAGGACCGTACGCCGCCCGCGCCGACGCATACCAGCGATGTGCCATGGCGTGCGAAGGTGGCAAGGGCCGGCTGAGTGATGGACGTGCCGGGACCGAGCAGGACACAGGCCAGCGACGCCGCTGGCAGGTAGACTCGCTCGATTCCCCGCGGTGATTCGACTTGGGCGCACACGCCGGTGTCGTCCTGAACGATCCGGACGCTCTCCATGTAGAGAAACGACAGCGAGTCGGAGATACGGGGGAGCATGGCCAATGTCGGCTGGCCCAGGCGCCGCTTGGCTCCGGAAGGCGCGCTCATCAGGTGGCCAGCGGAGCGATGCTGAGCAGGCCGCAGCCGTAGGCCTTGCCGCGACCGATGCCCTTCAGCACAGCTTGCCGGACCAACTCTGGATCTTTGATCAGCGCGATGCCGTCGAACCGGGTGGCCGCGTGCCGTACGCCGTCTTTGCCCTTGCTGCGGACATCAGGCAGAGAGGTGGAGATCAGAGTCTTGAGGATCAACCCGTTTCCTTCGGCGCGGGCATGCCACCACTGGTCGGCTTCAGGTCCCCGCAGGGAGACCAGCTTGCCGGGACGATCGGAGTTTCGGCCCAGCCGCTTGGCGGTGTTGGCGATGATCCGGTAGCGGATCCCCATGTTGGTGTTGAGGGCATCCAGCAGGGGAGTCAGGTCGCGTACGGCAAGAGATCCGTACTGCTGGGGCAGCCGGGTGGTGTCGATGGGCATGCCGGTTTGGATGAGCAGGTGCGGCCCGACCGTTCCTGTCTCGTCGTAGCGGTACAGGACGCCGGCCTTGGCACGGGCCTGGTCGCCGAGGCCGTCGGGAACCAGGGACATGACGCGCTTGTGCAGGGCTTCGGCGTCGCGCAGGTCCCGCTGGGCGGCGTGGCTACGGGGTTCAGGGACGATCCGGGTCAGCCATGTGGTCACGGTGTCCCTCCGGCGTAGTTGTACAGGGCGTCCTGGTACTTCCGTCCCCGGCCCAGCCAGAGGTCCTGGGGAACGGAGAGCGGGATGATGCTGACGGTTCGCAGACGGTAGCGGCGTTCAAGCGGGGCGAAGCTGACTGGCACGTCCGCGAGTTCGGCGATCGAGGCCGCTTCCGGGTGGGCCCCTTCGCGGACGAAGTCGACCTGCGCGCCTTCCTGGTAGGTGCGGCAGACGGGGACGCGTTCGGCGAGCTCCACGAATGGGTCCTGGACCCGGCGCAGTAGCAGGGGCGGATCGGGCGGGCAGGATCGGCGACCCAGATACGGTTGCCAGCAGGGTCGTTCGAGCCGCTCCGCCAGGGTGTCGATCGTGTCCTTCGGGCCTGTCACGCCGACGACAAAGACGGCGTCGGCGAGGTAGTGCCGGCGGGTGACGATGGTGGCCGTCTCGACGCTGCGCCTGCCGCCTTCAGCGGTGGGCACGGTCTGGTGGCGGGCTCGCCCACCGCCCACTGTGTGGAAGTCCATCGTGGGGATCCCAGGCCGGTCGATGCGGACCGTGAAGGTCAGATCGTCGAAACGGGACAAGTCATCTCCGCGCCGCATGCCGTGGGCGCCGGCGAACAGGCCGATCAACCCCGACCTCGTGGGGAAACGCTGCGTGTCGCGGTCGGTGAAGGCACTGTGCTCACCCCAGGACTGCAACGGTCCGCCCAGGCGCAGCACCAACCCGCTCACGCGCTCGACTCCGCCGGGTAGGCGGCCATCACTGCGTGCTGGATGAGGCTGCCATATGAAGGGTCTTTGTCGCCGAGTCCGGCCAGTTCCTTGGGGTCGATGGTCGCGTGGCCGTGCCGCACCAGGCTGTCCTGCCCCCACAACGCGTGCAGCCGCTGAGCGTAGGAGGCCAGCGCGTCTCGTGAGCGTGCCGCGTACCCGCCCTCGCCTGTGAGCTTGATGGGGATCTCAAAGGCGGGTGCCAGCGAGATCGGCCTGTCAGCTCGGACGGCGATGTAGGCGAGGTCGGGGACGGTGCTGGCAGCTGTGGAGTTCTGCTTGCCGGAGGGTAGGGCGGAGATGAAGGCTGTCAGAAAGGCGCTGGTGAGCTCGGCGGCGGCGGTGCGGTCATCGAGGTTGTTCATCAGGCCGGTGAGGTCGATGCTGGCGTAGCGGTAGAAGACTCCGGAGGAGAACTCGGCGGAGTTCATATGGCCGCTGCCGCGCATCTCGCCCGGGTTCAGGTCGTCGACCGCCGTGAAGAAGTCGACCTCGGTGCTCGTGCCGTGAGTGGTGAAGGCGTGAGCGAACTGCACCGCGCCGTCCACTTCGGCGCTGGGGAGTTCGGCCAGCATCCGGCCGAACAGATTGATCACTCCGTTGCGGCGGGACAGCAGCTCAGCGATGCGGGCGGCGGGCAGCACCGGGACGGGTTTCTTCTTGCCGACCTGCTCCTGGATCTGGTCACGGTGCTCGACCGCCAGGTCAGCCAGCTCGTCGAGTGCGGAAGTCGGCAGGTACAGCAGCACGGAGGTGACTCCGTCACTCTCGACCTTCAGGCCCTTACCCGCCGAGAGAACCACCTGCTGGCCGGCGGCTGCGGCCAGCTCAGAGGGCCAGCCGCGATCAGTGAGCCGATTGGCCACCTGCTCAGGGATGCGCCGCGTACGGGCTGCCGGATCGCCCAGGGCGTTCTCGACGTCGAAGCGTACGGCGCGCTTCCAGCTCTGACTGCTGACTCGCGTACGGCTCACACCTCCGTAAACCACGCTCTTGGGGGATCCAAGATCATCCCGGTTGATGTTGCTGTAGGGCAGGGTCTGCAGAACGTGGATGTCGATGAATCGGGCCGTGGTCACTGGTCCTCGCCTTCGCTCTTCTGCTTGTTCTTCACGCGCTTGGTCTTCTCGTCGTGCACCTTGCGGTAGTAGTCCTGCAGCCACCTCTTGGTGACGAGGTCGCGCTGGCGCCCCCAGCGCGCCAGGTCGATAGTGAGCCGCGTCCAACTGACCGGCAGGAGTTCCGCGCGCAGCGTCGCGATCAGGCGGGGCAGGTGCCGGTGGATACCGTCGAGATCCTGGCGGCACATCAGATGCAGCCGGGCCTCCATCGTCTTCTCACGCAGCTCGTCGGCACCCACCGCGCGACCCAGCGTGGCCCCCAGACTCTCCATCTGATCAACGGGGACGGCGTCGTCAGCCTGGTCCTGCTCAGACTCTTCCGCTTCGTCCTCGTCTGAGCCTGTGGTGTTGTCCCGGGCGTCACGCGGCTGAGCGGCGATCATGGAGGCGACAGCGTAGAACGCCCGCTCCGTCGCCTGGTCACAGCCCGTAGGCAGGACGGGCGCCACCACCATGTGAGCCGCGCGAACCGCGGGATCTTCCGGTGATTTCCCGAGCGCCCGGCGAAGGGCGACCCTGCGACGCTTGTCCGGATAGGACAGCGTCTTGATCGCCTCGTCCACCAGTTTCGTCGCCTGCCGCTGGAGGGGGGTGTCATCAGCCATCTGCTCTCCTTGACGGTGCCGGCTTGCGGGCGGCGAAGATCAGGCCCCGCGCCCGCTCGATGGCTCGCCGCGCGCGCGGGGCGCTGCCGGCTTTTTCGGTGATCTCCTCGTAGACCTGCAATGCCACCTTGATGAAGTCCATGGCCGGCTCATCGAAGTCACGGCTGAAGACCTTGCGCCAGAACTCCTGCTCCGCGCGCGGCCAGTAGCGCGCGTCTCCCTGGCCTCTCCAGGGACCGGCCGGGATATCGGAGCGGATCGGAGGACCGTTGCCGTTCGACGGGTCGTTGATCGCCACCCAGGCGCTGCGCAACGCCGAACCGAGGTGCCGCCCGACCTTCTCCGCGGCTAGCCTCACCCGGCTCACGCCCATGGCGCTCTGGGAATCCTTCAGCAGGGACAGGATGGCGGGCGTGGCGGCCGTGAACCACTGACGATCACGCGTCTGGCCATCCTGGTCGAATCCGAAGGCCCGTACTCGCAGGTCGTCCAGCAGGTCAAACGGCAGGTTCTCAGCCTGATCCAGCACCTGCGGCTGGCGGGCGTGCTCCTCGCCGACATCATGCAGGAGGAGCGCGTCCACATCCCGCCACAGCGCCCGCTCGCTGCGCGCGCCTCTGGCGTAGAGGTCTCCGGTCTTGTTCTCCTGATAGATCAGGTACGGGTCGCGCACCGTGGCCGTGGGCTGCCGCCAGGCCCAGGTGATCCACGCATCGTCGACCAGGCCATCCTTCTGGGACAGCAGGACCGCGTGCCTGAACCGGCCGGTCAGCACCCCCGCTATTCCCACCGGAGGCGGAGGCAGTCCGAGCGGGTCGGGCAGATCGTCTCGCTCCCAAGGCGCCAGGTCATCCTGCACGGGCCGGCTTCCCGGATAGGGGATACCTACCACCAGGGATTCGAAGACCGTACGGCCCAGTGGATGAAAGGAGATCGTTCCACGCAGTGGACCGGCGGTGCTGTTGGCCTCGCTCCTGCCGTTGACCGTGCGGCTCGTACACCGCCCAGACGGGCCGTAGTACAGCTGTGCCAGCAGGTACCAGACCGCTTCCTCGGGCGGGATCGGCCGGGCCTCGAGGTCCGTGTGGTGATCGAACCACACCTGGTTGTTCCCCGCGGGCCGCGACAGGACGAGCTTGTTGATCCCGGAAGTCTTGGCGCATTCCTCAGCCAGTCGCGGATCCTGGAGGAACGGTCGTTCGCCATGTAAGAGATCGAATCGATCCTGATAGCGGCTGAGGTAGGAGGACTCGTCCGCCTTGAACCTGCCGGCATCAAGCACGGACTCCCGGCGGCTTTCCCACTCATCGAAGCTGGCGGGCCTGTCCAGGCCGGTGAGTCGAGCCGCGAAGACCGTCAGGACACGCCATAGCCCGGCGCCCGCCGGCGCCAAAGGGGCCACGATGTCTTCGAGTTCGTGGGCCCGCGTGAGCAGTTCCCGGATCCCGACCGCGGCTCTGGGACGGACGGGAATCCAATCACGATTCAGCAGGTCGTAGCCATGGCGCATAGGTGCTCCCTTGAACTCAGGCATGAGCGGTTATCTGCAGGCCGAGGTCGGGGTGGAGGAGGAACTCCCGCTGGCCGACCCAACCGGTGGCGGATCGGTCCGCACCGATCCGGAGAGAGACGAGCGCAAGGTCCCGAAGCCAGGCGCTGTCCCTCCAACTGGACGGTGGGTCGTTGGCGGCGTCGCGGCCTGCGAGCATGGAGGAGCGGAGCGGGATGGTTTCCGCGAGGATCTCCTTGATCACTTGGCGGGAAAGCTTGGTGGTGTCGGGCAGCTTGGTAGTGCAGGCCTCGTCGAGGTAGAGCGAGCCATCCGGCCCCTGATAGACACAGAGGACGCGGGTTGAGTCCGCGCCCAGGCGGGTGGCGACAAGGTCCTCCTGAGCGTCAGAGGATGTGAGCTGGTGAAGCCCGGAAACCTCGTCCGGAGACGGGATAGCGATCATGTCCGCTATCCCTTCCTCGGCGATCTCCTTGCCGATCCATTCCAGGTCCTCCTCGCTCAGCTCGCCGTTGGCGAAGCTGTCGTCGTAGACCTGCTCCACGAGCTTTTGGACGTCGTCAGGGATGGTGATCTCATCGTCGGTGATCTCGTGATCGGTGCGGCGCAGCAAGGAGGGCGAGTAGATGAACGGCCACGAGCGCGGCAGCACCAGTTCGCCTTTCTCGTCACTCGGTCTCAGGACGACCAGTCGCCGTCCGGCCGCCCACGCAGACCGCAGCCGCCCCGCGTGACGCTGGCACCGTCCGGCTCGCTGCAACAGCAGCGCGACGGGAGCGAGATCACTGATCACAAGGTCAAAATCGAGGTCCAGGGATTGCTCGATGACTTGGGTGGCAACCACGACCGCTTTCGGGCGGTGACCACATCTGTCCGAGGGCTGACAGATCTCGCACTTGCCGAACTTGCGGGTGATCTCACTGGTGATCTCTTCACGGCGACGTGCGGGGAAACGGGCGTGCAGGAGAGTCAACTCGGGGGCCTGCGGCAAGGTGTCGAACCAGTCGCGCAAGAACAGGTACGTCTGCTGAGCCTCGGCGACGGTGTTGCAGACGACGCCAGCGCAGCCGCCCTCGTCGACCAGCGGCGCCAGCACGTCGCGTAGCACTTGGGAACGATCCAGAGCGGATGACCGCACCGGGACCAGTCGCTGCTCGACATGCAATGTGCTTGGCTCGATCTCGATCTCGAAGGGCGAGATCTTTCCAGTGGCCGCGTCGGCGAAGGTCCAGCCCGGGTACGGGATAGGCGGCAGTGCTATCCCGCTGCGGCCGGCACCTTCCAGGTAGGAGGACACCAGGCGGGCCGCGATCCGTGTGGGCAACGTGGCCGACATCAGAACGACCGGCACTCCCAGCCGTCCGAGCCAGACCAACGCCTTGGCCAGCAACTTCTGCATGTAGGCGTCATAGGCGTGGACCTCGTCGACAATGAGCACCTTGCCGGCCAGGCCGAGCATCCGTAGCGGCATGTGTTTGAGGGGCAGCACGGTCAGCAGGACCTGGTCAATTGTTCCGACCGACATCGGAGCCAGCAGGCCGCGCTTCTTGCCGTGCAGCCAGTCCGGCGCCGTCACGCTCGCGTCATCGCTGATCACCGTGGTGTCGACACCCTCGGCCGTGTAGGCGTCGTTGAGCCACGCCATGCTGTGCAGCAGCGTGAGCGCTGCGTCGTCCTCGGCCCGGCTCTCGCCGTACGCCCGTGCTCTGCCGTACATCTGGTCGGTCGTCGCCATCGTGGGGAGCGCGAAAAGGAAGCCCGGAGTGCCGCTGGCCTGCCCGAGCAGACGCGCGCCGTGAAAGGCGACCTCGGTCTTGCCGATGCCCATGGGGGCGGTCACTAGGAACAGGCCTGGACCGCCCGTGAGAAGAGTAGGCAGGTGCTCGGCGACCGAGTGTTGCAACGCGTTCGGGCGTTCGATATGGGAGAACTCGTCGGCGAAGCTCGCACTGCGGAACCGTACGGGGCGAAGGCCTGCGGCATTGATCAAAGAGGGGGAGAGCCGTAGTGAGTCTTCGTAGTGTCGGCGGAGACCGCTGGTATCGGCGGGTATCTGTGGCAGGCGTTGCTTCAGATAATCGTCCTGGCTGACCAGCCAGTCGGCCAGGATGACGATCCCGCAAGCGAGAGCGGCTGCTTCCGCGCTGAGCGATGCGGGCGCTGGTGGTGGCTCCGTAATTTCACTGACGGTACGGAAGAGGGCTTCGCGTTGAGCTTCCCACTTCCCATCGCCTAATTCCGCGAGGACTTCTGTCGGTTTGAACCGGCATTCTCGGTGGTCTCTTGCGCTGAACCGTCCGTGATGTCCACCCAGTAACTGCGCTATGAGGAAGGCAGGGTCTTTAGGGCGGCGTGCGCCATAGCCCAAGCGGGCGAACGGTTGGCTGAGCCAGACATGAGCGGCATATTCATGACGACGCTTCTCACCGATCGCCTCTGGGTAGCCGCTGAGGCGACTGAATTGTGTGACATCCATGCTCTGGAAGCAAGCCATGCACTTGCCGATGTCGTGCAGTCCTGCCCAGAAAGCCACCAGTTGCCCAGCGGCGTCAGCTTTGGTGCCGATAGCGTCTGCTATGCGCCGTTTCAGATTGGGGGAGAGGTAGTCATGCCACAGAACGTGCGCCATGGCGGCAGCATCGAGCAGATGACAGACGAGCGGATAGGATTTAGGTAAATTGCGTGACTTGCCCCAGATGAGCATGTCTACCGCTTCGTGCTCCACGTGCCCTAGTTTCACCAATCTCCCCGATTGTCTGTTTATCCCATGGATTCGTGGCAGTAGCGCGGAGGGAGCTTACGGGATGGCAAGTGGTTCCGCTAGATGCACTCGCATCTTGAAATGGAGCGTTCCTGTAGCGACTTGGCTCAAGCGCACGCTTTCCATGCTGCCGGCTGAGAAATGGCGACAAACACCGACATTCACATCGCCGCAGGTCGGGGCTATCCTGGCTGCTCAGGAAGGGTGGTCCCCACGCCCGTGGGGGTGAACCCTGTGGGGCGGTCCTGGTCGGGTGGGGGCTCGGGTGGTCCCCACGCCCGTGGGGGTGAACCGCGCTGGACTGTCACCGGCGAGGCAGGCCACCGGTGGTCCCCACGCCCGTGGGGGTGAACCGAGCTGGTAGACGTCCGACCCGAACATGCCGAAGTGGTCCCCACGCCCGTGGGGGTGAACCGTGTCACCAGCGTTCTCGGGCTTGGCTACCTCGGTGGTCCCCACGCCCGTGGGGGTGAACCGGCCGCGCCATCGGTGCGGTCGAGCAGCACCGCGTGGTCCCCACGCCCGTGGGGGTGAACCGGTCACCTCGGCCGCGTTCAGCCGCCGGTCCTGGTGGTCCCCACGCCCGTGGGGGTGAACCGTTGAGCCCCGTCCGCTCGGGGTGGATGGTTGGGTGGTCCCCACGCCCGTGGGGGTGAACCGCCGAAACGGCCACCCGCAAGCTGCGCGACTCCGTGGTCCCCACGCCCGTGGGGGTGAACCGCGACAGGACTCAACTACAAGCTCGTCTCGGACGTGGTCCCCACGCCCGTGGGGGTGAACCGTGGGTCTGGTCGGGCTCAGACAGGTTGATCACGTGGTCCCCACGCCCGTGGGGGTGAACCGGTTGCCGAGCTAAAGAGCGGGACCCTCTTCTCGTGGTCCCCACGCCCGTGGGGGTGAACCGGCCCCTCCCCGTTGCCCATAAGGGGAGAGTCCGTGGTCCCCACGCCCGTGGGGGTGAACCATCTCGGCCATCCGCTCCAGCCTCTTGGCCACCGTGGTCCCCACGCCCGTGGGGGTGAACCGGTCACGGCTGTCGTGACCGATGTGGAGGTGCTGTGGTCCCCACGCCCGTGGGGGTGAACCGGATGCGTCCTCGTCTCGTCGCTGCCGCTGTCGGTGGTCCCCACGCCCGTGGGGGTGAACCGTCGCCGGCTCTACCCCACGGAGCCCATCAAGCGTGGTCCCCACGCCCGTGGGGGTGAACCGGACCTGGAGGTGGAGCAGATACCGCCGCTCATGTGGTCCCCACGCCCGTGGGGGTGAACCGCTTCCATGCCTTCTCGGGCACTCCCTTAGAGGGTGGTCCCCACGCCCGTGGGGGTGAACCTCGGCTGCGCGGCCGCGGCCACGCTGGTCGCCGGTGGTCCCCACGCCCGTGGGGGTGAACCGGCTCCGGCGAACTTCAATCCGCTGGAATGGAAGTGGTCCCCACGCCCGTGGGGGTGAACCGTTGTTGTCCGCCCCTCTGGTGAGCGCCGTGAGGTGGTCCCCACGCCCGTGGGGGTGAACCGCCTCTTGCGCGGTCTTGTACTCGTGAGCTGAGGTGGTCCCCACGCCCGTGGGGGTGAACCTTGCAGGTTGCGCTGGCTGATGTTCGCGTAGGTGTGGTCCCCACGCCCGTGGGGGTGAACCGGCCCTGAGGTGGTGGGTGCCGACGATGCGACCGTGGTCCCCACGCCCGTGGGGGTGAACCGGGGTGGAGGGCGATACGCTACAGCTCTCGACGGTGGTCCCCACGCCCGTGGGGGTGAACCGTTCTGGAGTGGCTGCGTGGCTGACATCCCCATGTGGTCCCCACGCCCGTGGGGGTGAACCGCGACGTGCCCCGATGAAACCGGGATCTCCGGGGTGGTCCCCACGCCCGTGGGGGTGAACCGATGGTGTCGGCTGGTAATCCGACCCTGGCGGCGTGGTCCCCACGCCCGTGGGGGTGAACCGACGAACCCCGCAGCATCATCGGGCTGCTGCGAGTGGTCCCCACGCCCGTGGGGGTGAACCGAAGTCGTACATCTCATTGCGTCGATCCCAACTGTGGTCCCCACGCCCGTGGGGGTGAACCGGAGGCCGCCCTGAAGCTGGACACCTCCCGGACGTGGTCCCCACGCCCGTGGGGGTGAACCGGAGAACCGATCTTGAGCACCATCCGCATTGTCGTGGTCCCCACGCCCGTGGGGGTGAACCAGGCGACGGTGGCCTTGAACGTGCTGCCGGGCTGTGGTCCCCACGCCCGTGGGGGTGAACCGGACCGTGGCCTGCACCGGTACAACACGGTGGAGTGGTCCCCACGCCCGTGGGGGTGAACCGCGGCGCTCGAACGAACCGAAGCCGATGATCTGGTGGTCCCCACGCCCGTGGGGGTGAACCGGACAGCCTGGCGATGCTCGCCCACCTGGCCGAGTGGTCCCCACGCCCGTGGGGGTGAACCGACGACAGGACCGCCATCCAGCGTGGTGTGGCAGTGGTCCCCACGCCCGTGGGGGTGAACCGAGCAGGGATGGCTGCCCAAGCCCCTGAGCAACGTGGTCCCCACGCCCGTGGGGGTGAACCGACGACAGGACCGCCATCCAGCGTGGTGTGGCAGTGGTCCCCACGCCCGTGGGGGTGAACCGCCGCCCCGCGACCGGCGGCTGGATCGCCGCCTGTGGTCCCCACGCCCGTGGGGGTGAACCGTCGTGCTTGTGCAGCGGGATGACGTTCGCGTCGTGATCCCTACGCCCGTGGGGGTGAACCGTGATGAGGAGGCGGGAATGCGACCGCTGCTGAGTGGTCCCCACGCCCGTGGGGTGAACCGGCGACTGAGCGAGGGTCTCAGGCATCCACGCCGTGGTCCCCACGCCCGTGGGGGTGAACCCGTGGCCACGGGCGCCCACTACGGGAGCAGGGAGTGGTTTCCACGCCCGTGGGGATGGTCCCAGCCGGATGTTAACGCGTGCCGGGTCGGTGAGCGTATGGCTCTTCGCTGCGGCTGGACGCGCGCGAACCGGATGGCCATCGCCCGAGCAGCCTGGGAGTTGAAGTCGACCAGCTCCGGTGACAGCACCACCGCGGCGTAGTCGCTGCCGGGCCCGGGACGCGGCTGGAGTCCTGGGCCAGCCGGGTGCGGATGCGCTCTTGCAGCGCGCCGACCGTGCCCAGGCCCAGAGGGCATGAGCATCCGCCCATGGCGTGAAAATCCCCACAGCTATACGCGGGCCTCCACGATCAGCGTCCCCACATTCTCCGGTCTCGGAGCGTCCTCCACCCACGCGCGCACCTCACGGAACCCCGTCCCGGTCAGCATCCGCGCCCACACGTCCGGCTCGTACGTCCACCGGTAGATCCACACCTGCGCACCGGTGAAGCCCGCCCCGTACATGCCCTGTACGCCGGCGGTGCCCGGTACGACGGGCGCGCACGAGAACACCAGCTTGCCGCCAGGAGCCAGGCGCGCACGCACGAGCGGCATCCACTGGTCAGGGTCGGTGAACCAGAGTGCCCCGAAGATGGAGTAGATCGCCTCCCAGCGGCGCTCGCTGCTGGTGAGGAAGGCGATCGCGTCCGCGTGCACGAAGTGGGCGTTCGGCAGGTGCCCCCACTGCTGGCGAGCGCCCTCGATCTGCACGGGCGACAGATCCACGCCGGTCGCGTCGATGCCTTTGGTGGCCAGCGCGGCGACAGCGTGGCCGCGGCTGGAGCCGAGTTCCAGCGCCGTGGCCGGATCGCCGAGCAGTTCGTCGCCGGGGCCGTGGCCTTCGTACTGAGTCCAGCCGAACGCGTTCTTCAGCGCGGTCTGCGGCGCGTCGGTCTTGCGGATGCCGGTGGCGTAACGGTCCCAGTAGGCGACACGATCGGTGACGGCGGGCCGGTCGGGCTCGGTGGGCATGGCGGGCACCTAGGTACGCGAGGGACAGGACCAGCGTCACGCTAGCGCGCCGCCCTCAATGCTCGCCGGAGAACCACCCACTCCATGCCCGCGCGTGGCGAGGGGCCGGAACGCGTGACGCTCCCGGCCCTCACGCCGTTCAGACGCGGGTCAGTGGCAGTCGGTGCCAGGCGCGCACGGCGTGCACTTGGCGTAGTCGGCCTCCCACAGCGACCAGTCCACCTCGAAGCCGTTACCCGCCACGACGTGCGCGGTCTTTTGCACCGAACCGTCGACCTTGAACGCGATCTCGGGGACATGGTGCAGGAACTCGCCGTTGAAGTACTTGGCGCAGAAAGCGGCGTAGTTGCGCGTGTCGAGGATGAAGCCGTGCACGGCGCGGTCGATCAGCGGGCCGCAGCCGATCTCCAGCCGCTGTCCCCACTTCTCCATAGCGGTGATGAGGTACGCGATCGCCTGGCCGAAGACCCGTTCGGCCATGACCTTGTCCCATGGGTGGTCGCGGACGAGGAGCGCGATCTGGCGCTCCCACACGTCCGGGTCGACGAACGAGCGGGGGTCACGCCATCCGCCCTGCGGTGCCTGGTAGCGCTCAGGGGTGGTGGCCGTCATTGAGGCCCTCCTGGGGTGAGAATGATCGCCACCTCCGCTGCCGGTCTGCGCAACTGGGCGGCTCCCCTCCACCGTCCGGCAGGGGCGGCGTACGCATCAATGCCGGTGTAGGTCCGCAACATTGCCTCCTGCGGCAATGTCGCCCGCGTAGCGGCGCGCCTACGGTGGGAGAGGCGGTGGTGCAGTGGGAGGCATCAGCATGGCCGCACTCAGCCGAGCCCGGCGAGCGGAGCTGCTGCGCGCTGCCGGTGACATCCGCAGGCGCGGGCAGCGCGCCGGGTGGATGGTCGACCAAATCGCTCACGCCATCTGCGCCGCGCTTCCGCAGGTGGCGCCGTTGGAAGCATGGCGGCTCGCCTACGGCTGGTCCAGGCCGCAGGCGATCAACAGCATCGCCGCCCTGTACGTGGAGCAGGACCTGGCGCCGCCTGCGCTCAACTCCGCCATGCTGTGCCGGTGGGAACACGGCACGATCGCGGTCGGGCCCGAGTACGCGGGACTGCTCTGCACCCTGTACGGGACAACAGCGGACAAGCTGGGACTGCCGAAGCGGACTTCGATGATGCTCCTCCAACCCGGCGCCGGATCGGGGTACCGTGCTCCGCATTGGAGGCACGCGATGACCGACGACCAGTCCGCCGCCCTCACCGTCGTAGGCGAATCCGTCCAGCTCGCGGTGGAGACCGATGGGCCCGCGGGCGGCCCGGCCACCCGCGACGCGCTGGAGGCGGCGGTGCGCTACTACGCGCTGCGCTACTCCTCCTTCCCGCCCGCGGTCCTCGCCGCCGAAGTGCACCGCACCCGCACGCTGATCACCCAGATGCTGCGCCGGCCGCAGGCTGACGCAGACCGTGCCGAACTGCGCCGCCTGGCCGGCTGGATGTCCGCGCTCGTCGGCAACACCGCCTTCCACCTGGCCGACTACGCGGCCGCGCAGATCCACTTCGCCACCGCCGCACGCCTGGGCGCCACCGTCGATGACCACGACCTGATCTGCTGGACGCTGGGCGCGCACGCCATGACCGCGTACACCCAAGACCGCTATCAGGACGCCCTCGATCTGGCCGGCGAGGCACTCGAATACGCCGCCACTCCGCTGCGCCGGGCCCAGATCATCGCCTGGGGGCAGCTGCGCGCCACCGCCGCGTTCGGCCCGTCGCGCCGCTCGGACGCCGCCCGGCTGACAGGCCGCGCGCAGGACGAGATGGCGGCTGACCCGCGCGGCGACCAACCGGGCCGATTCGGATTCGACGCCGCCGAACTGCTGTTGCATCTGGGCGAGGCGGCCCTGCTCGTCGGCGACCCCGTCCAGGCTCTCGCGCACGCCCGTGCCTCCCAGGACCACATCCCGCACGGCCGGCCCGGGTGGGCGGCGGCCCTCTTGCTGCAAGCACGCGCCGAAGCCGCCAGGCGCCGCTGGGCCGACGCCGCCGCACTAGCGAGCCAGGTGCTCGACACCATCCCGGCGCAGTCCCTGCGCGAAACGGCCCGCATGCGACTGCGCGCCCTCGATCGCGAGCTCACCGCGGCAGGCGATCCCGGCAGGGAAGCCCGCGCCCTGCACGACCGGATCGCCGCGCTACCTCGCCTCGCGGGCATCAGCCAGAGCAGCGACGAACCCAACGGCACCGTCTAGGAGGCCGGCCGATGAGTGACGGACTGGCGGGCCTGTGGCCGCTGCTCGCCCTCCGCATCACCACCCGGCGACTCGAGCTGGCCATCCCCGACACGGGCGACCTGCTCAACCTGGCCCAGGCGTGCGGAGATCTCCAACCCGCAGACCAGCCCCGCTACCAGCAGTCATACCTGTACGAGCCATCACCGCAGCGCGAGCGGCACCTGCTGCAGCAGCACTGGCGGGCGCTGGCCCACTGGCGGCCGGAAAGCTGGAACCTCCAGCTCGCCATCCGCGTCGACGGCGTCGCGGTCGGCTTGCAGAACATGTGGGCGGCCGGCTTCGCGACCGTCCACACGATCGAGACCGGCTCGTGGATCACCCGGACCCGCCAGGGCCACGGGTACGGGACCGAGGCGCGCGCCGCCGTCCTGGAGCTGGCATTCGCCCATCTCGGCGCGGTAGAGGCGCACACCTGCTACGTGGACGGCAACGCAGCCTCCGAGCGGGTCTCGCGCAAGCTCGGCTACGTCGGCAACGGGCGACGCGCCTACGCCGAAGACGGCAGAAGGGTCGTCGAGCATCGCATGCTGCTCGACGCAGTCGCGTGGGCACACCACCGGATGCCCGGTATCACGGTCGACGGCGCAAGCGAGTGCCTGGAGCTGTTCGGGCTACGCCCCGAACAGGTCGACTCGTGACTTCACATCGCGTCCCCACCGTCTGATCGTCCGAATGCTCGATCATGCTGTGAGGCGGCAGCGACGAGGACCTGTTCATACCAAATCCACTGCAACGGAGCTGAACAACCATGCAATTGCCTGACGTAACCGCTGAGGGGACCTCCGGGAACAGTCGTCAGCCGTTGACCCCGAGCTCGTGATCACGATCTGCCCGAGATGGTAATTAGCCAACACATCCCGACTTGGAGTGATACGGATTGCATGGGGCAAATGTCCAGCTCTTTGAAAGTGCTCGAAATCTGCTTGATCGCGTGATAAACCTGCAGGTCGTCGAGTGTGCTCCCCGCGCACGCGGGGATGGTCCGTCCACGTTGCGGACCCGCTCGCCCAGCTCGAAGTGCTCCCCGCGCACGCGGGGATGGTCCCCTGACCGTGTCCAAGCTGCTGGCGGGCACTCTGTGCTCCCCGCGCACGCGGGGATGGTCCCAGCGGCGAGATGCTCGGATACATGCAGATCTCGTGCTCCCCGCGCACGCGGGGATGGTCCCTCAGGGTCAACCATGTTCGCGTGGTTGTGCCAGTGCTCCCCGCGCACGCGGGGATGGTCCCGTTGCCCTGGGCGGTGGCGAAGATCAGCTTCCGTGCTCCCCGCGCACGCGGGGATGGTCCCCCGCTCCTGGAGGGCGCCGAGGAGCGCATCCGGTGCTCCCCGCGCACGCGGGGATGGTCCTCGGGTCTGCGGACGGGACGCGACCGTGAACCGGTGCTCCCCGCGCACGCGGGGATGGTCCCTCTTGAAAGAAGCAGGCGTCGAAGAAGCCGTCGTGCTCCCCGCGCACGCGGGGATGGTCCCCAGTGCTGCGGCCCGTCCGGGTTCGTCGTGGCGTGCTCCCCGCGCACGCGGGGATGGTCCCGCCTGGTGTGTGACGATGCACGCCAGCGTGTCGTGCTCCCCGCGCACGCGGGGATGGTCCCCGGGTCTTGGCCTCCTCGACGTTGAGGAACCGGTGCTCCCCGCGCACGCGGGGATGGTCCCGCGGTCCCGGTGGGCATCGCCCGATGGCTCGGGTGCTCCCCGCGCACGCGGGGATGGTCCCAGCCGCAACGCCTGCGTCTCGTCGAGTCCCAGGTGCTCCCCGCGCACGCGGGGATGGTCCCCTGTACGTCTTCAGCACCAGCACGGAATTTGAGTGCTCCCCGCGCACGCGGGGATGGTCCCGGGCAGGGCGAGAACCTGCTGGGCGTCACCCAGTGCTCCCCGCGCACGCGGGGATGGTCCCTCGCGCAGCACCTCATCCACCTGACTGCGAGAGTGCTCCCCGCGCACGCGGGGATGGTCCGGAAGCGGCCGCGCGGATCCAATCGGCCGCGCCGTGCTCCCCGGGCACGCGGGGATGGTCCCGTGGGCGGGAATGGCTGACCGCCTGGCATGCCCTGGCCAGGACGACAGTGCCCCTTCCGGGCTTCGCAGCCTGCGACACGGTCGCCGCTCCCGCAACCCTGCTCTCGCCCCCGCCCAGCGGGGCCTTCGGAGGGCGAGGTCTGGCGATCCATAGATCTTTTGCTGGCGCAAAACATCTTGGAACCGCCAGACACGCACGGTTGCGCGCGCAGCTCCCCGCGTCGCTGACGGCCGCCGCCGGAAGGGGAACCCCCGCCGCCTCGGCCAGATCGACGCCAGGCTCCCCACATCCGGCAGCCCATCAGCCACCGGCAAGGAGCTGCCATGTCCCCGCTCGCCCCCGCGCGCCCCGCACCGTCCTCCCAGCCCGACGACCAGCCGGCGATCGCCATCGTCGGCGCCTCCATCACCGGCCCCACCCTGGCCCTGTTACTCCACCAGGCCGGCCTGACGAACGTCACCGTCCTGGACGCCTCCCCGCACCTGCACGCGCAGGCCGGCGGCGTCATCGGCCTGGAGCACACCGCCCTGGACGTCCTGGACTCCATCGGCGTCCCGCAACACGAGTTCGTCCCCTTCACCAGCGAGCGCGTCGTCGCGGTCAAGGTCGCCGACCGTCGCGAGGCCGGCCGCACCCACACCTTCTACCCGGGCCGCTCCACCGCCTGGCACCTGATCAACACCTCCCTGCTGCAGCGCCTCCCCGAAAGGTGGCTGCGCCTGGGCAGCCGCGTCACCGATCTCACCACCGGTTCCGACGGGCGCGCCCAGCTGGAAATCGCCGCCGCCGGCCCGCTCAGCGCCGATCTGGTGGTCTTCGCCGACGGCCGCCGCTCGACCGGCCGCCGCCTGCTCGACCCGGCCCGCGAACTCCGCTACGGCGGATACGTCGCCTGGCGCGGCCAGTCGCCGTCCCTGTGCCCGGACCTGGACGACTACCTGAGGCTGGAGCCCTACGGCGCCCAGTTCCACCAGTTCCCCATCCTCCAGCGCGACGGCAGCATCGCCACCGACTGGACTCTCAACCTCAACCACAGCGAACCGGAGTTCCGCACCCTGCTCGGCGCCGCGCCCACTCGCCGCACCTACGTTCTGCCGCACCAGATCACCCCCCACGCTCGCGAGCATGTGACGAACCTGGCCCGGAATCTGCTGCCCGGCAGCGCAGCCGACATCATCGAGGCCACCCCCGCCTGGAGCGCCGCCCCCATCGTCGACATCGCCCCGCCCGAGCGGATGGTCTACCCGGTCGGCCGCCACGCCCACGCCGTCCTGCTGGGCGACGCGCTGGCCCCGGTCCGGCCCAACACCGCCCGCGGCGCCAACAACGGCATCGAGCAGGCCACCTCCCTGGCCGCCGCCCTGCGGCAGCACCTGCGCTACGGCGCCGACCTGCCAGTAGCGCTGGAAGGCTGGCAGCGCCGCGCCCTGCCCGCCGTGCACGACGCGCTGGAACTCGGCCCCCGGCTGGCCGCCGCACTCGGCCTCGGACACCATTCGGCGCCGGCATGACCGGCGAGTTCCGGTCGGCCCGCGCCATCGAGCCGGGCTGGCACGTCCGCCTCGCCGCCGACACCCCGGACGGCGGCGGGTGGATGCCCGTCCTGGCCCGCATCGACACCGTCGATCACCTCGGCCGGCAGCGCATCTGGTTCCTCGGCGACGACCGGGCCGCCGTGGCCTACGCCGACGACCTGATCTTCAGCCGCACCCCCGCCGAGGTGGCCGTCACCCCGCCCGCGTGCCATCCGTGAACGCCTTTGTCCGCCGTCCCGGGGGACCGGCCCCTGGGCGGCGGCTCGACCGACCAAGGAGCCCGTCATGACCTCCACCAACCTGCCCGTTCCCCAGCCGAACGCCGGCCGCGCCGCACGGCTGCGGCACCTCACCCGCCGGCTCGCCACCGACCTGGCCACCCAGCTCAGCACCCAGCCGCCGACCGGCCGGATCGTAGCCGAGGCCCGGTCCCGGCTGCACCAGACGATCAGCCGCTACCGCGACGGCGGCAACGCGGACGACGCCACCGCCATCCGCCTCAGCATGGACCTGCGGATCATCCGCGTCCGCGACGAAGCCTGGCTGGCCTCGCAGGCCGAGCCGATCGTCATGACCGCCCTGCTGCTGGATGTGGCCGAACGGATCGAGCTCGCGTTCCTGGCCCCGGTCGGCTCCCTGCTGGCCTACACCGCCTGGGACCAAGGCGAGCGGGAAGTCGCCCGCCGCGCCGTCGAACAGGTCCTGGCGGCAGAACCCTTCTACTCGATGGCCCTGCTGCTCCAGATGGCGCTGCATTTCCAGGTTCCGCCGGGCAGGGTTCGAGACCACATGCCCACGCTCGACGAGATCGACATCCGGATGGGGCGCCCCGAGCCGGGCTGGCTCCAGCCGTTGCAGTGGACGCTCGCCGACTACCTCGATGCCGCCTGCTGAACGACCGCACCCACCGGCAGCCCGGGGCGGGGGCGTGCACGTGTCCGCCCCGGCGGTGACCGCGGCCGGGCCGCGCGCGGGGGGCCGGTCCGGCAGCGGGCGCGCTCAGGCCCAGCCAAGCCGGGTCAGCACGCCGCCGTCGTCACGTGAGAGTGGCTGAGGCCGCGCTGATCATGCGGCCGGATCTGACGCTGATCGCCGGGCCCTGCCGCATGTCCCTGCCGGTCACCCGCCCCTCATTTCGGACCGGTCAGCCTCGCAGGCACGTTCCTCCAGGCAAGGCGGCTTTCGCTCCGCTCACCCCGTACGGTCAAGATCTTTTGGCGCAAGAGCAGGGACGGGCGCCAAAACATCTAGCCCGCACGGGGCCGCCGCCTTGCCTTCCGTCACTTCCACCTGCGTGTCCTCCCTCACCGAAACGCGGAACGGCCGCCCAGCAGGGGCACCGTACGGAAAGGAGCCGGACATGCGCCTCAGCCTCGACCTCCCCCTCTACGTCACCGACATCACCGCCTGCACCCGCTGCGGCAACGAGGTCACCCTCCAGCACAGCTGGCAGACCCTCGACGGTGGCCGCATCTGCCTGGGATGCGTGTGCGAGGCCGTCGAGGCCTACCGCCAGTCCACGGTCGCCGACCACGAGATCCCCTACTAGCCCATCCGGGCGGCGGGGGCTCCCGCGCTCCGCCGCCTCCCGCCCCGCCTCGTTTCGGAATCCGCCGCAATCACGTCACAAGGAGGAACCATCATGGCCGCAGGCGACACCGTCATCACCATCGTCGGCAACCTCGTCGACGACCCCGAGCTCCGCTTCACCCCCACCGGCCAGGCGGTGGCCCGCTTCCGCATCGCCTCCACCCCGCGGTACATGGACCGCCAGTCGAATGAGTGGAAGGACGGCGACAGCCTCTTCCTGACCGCCAACATCTGGCGGCAGGCGGGGGAGAACGCCGCCGAGAGCCTGACCCGCGGCATGCGCGTCATCGTCCAGGGCCGGCTGCGGCAGCGCTCGTACGAGACCAAGGACGGCGACAAGCGCACCGTCTACGAGATCGAGGTCGACGAGATCGGCCCGTCGCTGCGTCACGCCACCGCCCAGGTGAACAAGACCCGGCGCAACCGCCCGAACACCCCGCCCCAGGACAGCGCGTGGGAGAGCACGTTGCCCGAGCAGCAGACCAACGGCGAGCCGGTCACCGCCGGCGCGACCGCCGGCGACGAGCCGGACTTCTGATCCCCACCGCGGGGCCCGCCCGATCTTTTCGGGCGGGCCCCGCACCGCGATCGCGGAGCCCGGACGCTAGGTCCTCGCCCAGGACGGTGCCCTCGTTGTAGCAGCGCGCCGCGCGCCTGCCCCTCATCGAGGAAGGTGCGCAGGATCGCGTCCGCGCTGACGGCGGAGAACAACCTCTTGCCATCCGCCATGACCGGGCCTGGATGCAGTACCAGCTTGCGCAGCATTCAGGCGTAGCCGGGGCAGTCGTAGGTGCGGGCACCGGTGGCATCGGTGGCGTTGCTTCCCCGCTTGACCCGAAGGAAGCGGGCGTCGTTCGGCTCCAGCCACAGGCCGCCGCTGACCGCCACTTCGACGGCGATCTCGGCGGGCTGCTCCAGCTAGCCGGCGCCGATCCCGCCCGCCGGGTAGGTGAGCCGCAGCGATGGCACGTCGTTCAACGGGCACCCGGCCTCGAAGCCGAGGCAATGCGGCAGCGTCCCGAGCCGAGGCCCGTTGGAGGCGTGCGCGACCAGGCGTAGCGCGTACGGCTCCGGCGTGCCAGCGGTGATGACCCGCACGCGATGCTCCTTTTCCTCAGGGGCGGTGGGTGAGGTGGGCGATCCGGCGGTGTAATGGATCTCCTGGTCGGCGAGCCGGTCATCGAGGACCAGATTCCCAGACACAGGGCACCTCCGGTGGAGCTGATTCGTTCGACTAACAGCGGGGCCGATACGAAGGACTTCCAAGAGGGACGGACCCAACTGTTCAGGAGCGTCTGATGAGTGGATTAGCCGACGTCATCGCCACCTGGCTTGACGGGCGAACGACCACGCAGATGGAACTGTGGGGACTCGGCATAGTGTGGTGGGGCCGCATCGGCAAGGGCCTGTTGTTTGCAGGCGGACTGGCGGTCGTAATCGATCTGCTCGACGCGGGAAAGCTACGCGCCCACGGCCTCTTGACGAAGCAACGTGCTAAGGCCGCCTGGGATCACGCTCAGAACAGATCGAAGGAATCGGCGATCGCCCGCTTGGAGCGCACGGTATGGGACGACCTCGTTGGGTCAAAGATACTTAGCGGCGGAATGCCCCACACCGCCGCATCGATCGTAATTCTCTCCTACCTGTACTCAGAGCCCCCTCGAAGGGCACCTCATGGATTGGACTGTTCACTCCAGACCTATCAAGACTTCCACTCCAGCGTGACGACGGCGTTGCCCAATGCGCACTGCCACAACGCTCAGGACATGGATAGGCTGCATCCTCCTAAAACGAGGTATATGTGCGTTGATCAGGTCGCTTTCGTACGTGCTCGCATCGAGGCGTTTCTCGCGGAGCAAGTCCCGGCCGAGCATCATGGACTGTTGGGCAAGTCTGCGAAGTGGTTGAAGATCAAAGCACTGTGGTGGTTCCTGCGTGGCGGAGCGGAGAGGCTCGCCGGGTGGGCTCTGTATCGGCAGCGGCCACTACATATGCTCCGCTGGGCGGCGTTCGTCTTCGTTGTCGTGGGTGGGCTGCTCGACATGCTCGCCTCGTAAGGGGCATAACTCAGGTTCCGCAAGAACGTCTACACGCCGTCTTCTCATGGGCGGTGGGCCAAGTGGGCAATGCGCCGTCCTAACCGGATCTCCTGGTCGGCGGGCCGGTCATCAAGGACCAGGTTCCCGGAGACCCTCCCACGGTCGGTGGGGTGTTCACGAGTAGGTCTGGCCAGGGACGGAAGAGCAGCGAACAAGATCGCTTCCAGGCTCGGAGGTGATCGTTTCCCAGGGTTGCGCCGGGCTGGCATGCGGGCTCGAGCGCCTTGACCTTCCTCGGCGGGGCCCACAGTCCCTCCGCTGCGCGTCCTCACCAGACCAGAGCTTGATGGCCGCGCCGGGACACCACGGCGTCGGAATTGGCGGTTTCCGACGTTGCCGGCGCCCGCCGAGAGTGCGACGATCCCCCGAATGAGCCCGATGAGATTGCTCGAAACCGCGCCCGGAAAGTTCTCGCTGCTGCTGGACGCAGGAACGACCCAGGTGGACGAACTCGTTGAAGAGTCCGGTCACGAGCCGAACGGATACTTCTGGGAAGGCATCGGGCGGTTCCTCGTGAGCACGGAGGCACCGACGCTCGAGGCGCGATTCCAGTACGACTCGGAGGCCGGCATGTTCTGCGCTTACGGCGACGATCAAAAGGCGCTGCGGCATCTGGCCGAGCTGATGAGCGCGGTCGCCACGGATGGCGATCGGGTGCGCGGGCTTATCGCCGCGGCCGAGGCCGCGGGTTTCGAATTCGACGGCTGATCCGCACACGGCCACGCCACGCCCCGGACTCCTCAGCCTTCCCCGGCGGCGATGTTGGCCCCTCCGCCCGCTCCGTAGCGGTGTTGGCAGGTGACTGAGCGCCCGTCAACTCCTCGGATGCAGGTGTTGATCTTGATTGCGGTAGTGACTGCCAGAACTTCTCAGCTTACAGTGTGGAGTTGTTGGACTACACAGCGTGAAGTTGGGTCGGATGAGCGCATCTGCGCTCTTTCGTGGAGGCGACAGTGACGTCACTGCTGGAACGTTTGTCCCAAGCCGAGGCGGCTGCCGCTGAGAAGGCGGCCGAACTGCGCGAGCAACTCGCCGTGGCGGAGGAAGAACTGCGGCGTCTGTCCATCACCCGCGAAACGGTCTTGGCCCTGTCCGCCCAAGACGACGAGCCAGGGCGAAGGCCGTGCAGGGCGATCCAGCGCAACTGGCGGACGGTCATGAAGGGGGCGTTCACGAGTACGTCTGGCCTGGGATGTAGAGGGGGTTGAGAAGATCGCTTCCCGAATCCTGGGTGATCGTTTCCCGGCTTCGTCGGCTGACTTACATGTCCAAGGCGAGCGGTTCGCTGGGCAGTCTCTTCCCGCTCAGGACGTCAGCGAGCAGAAGAGGTAGCCCTGGAGGCCGGAGGGTGTGAGTGATCTGTGCGGTGACCAGGTCGGCGAGCGACCACCATCGGTGTTCGGCGATCGTTTCGTGTTCTGCGGGTTCTAGGTGGTTTCTGCTGATGTCTTGGCTGTTACGAACTCGGGCGAGGAAGTAGCTCTCATGCATGTGCAGCGGCTGGTCGGCCCAGAAGGCGTCCACGTCGAGGGTCCACAGGCATGGCCCCCAGTCGACGTCGGTCAGGCCGGTCTCTTCGAAGAGCTCTCTGCGGGCGGCCTGAAGGAGGCTCTCACCGGGCTCCGCGCCCCCGCCGGGCAGGATCCAGAACAGCTCTGGCACGGGATGACCGGGGACGACGATGTTGCCATCGTTACGGACCTGCATCATGAGAAGCCGGTCATCGTGATCTAACAACACGACGCGAGCACCTTGTCGGGTCTTCATCTGGTGGCTCCTTGTCCTGTTCGGCGCATGGGTCGCGACAGGGTTCAAGATCTTGCCAGCTCCTGCGCTCCGGCGAGCGTGCCAGTTCGGGTGGAAATCACACACGCAGATGTTGATCTATTTGACGGTAGTGACTGCCAGCGCTTCCCCGCTTACAGTGTGGAGTTGTCGGATCACATGGCGTGAAGCGGACCGGGAGGGGCGCATCTGCGCCCTTTCATGGAGGCGGATGTGACGTCACTGCTGGAACGTTTGGCCCTGGCCGAGACGGCCGCCGCCGGGAAGGCCGCCGCATTGCGCGAGCAACTGGCCTCGGCGGAGGAAGAACTGCGGCGCCTGTCCATCACCCGCGAAACGCTCCTGACCCTGGCAGCCCAGGACGATGAGCGCGGCGACGAGCGCGGGGCCGAGGCCGCGCCGGGTGATCCAGCACCATCGGCGCGGCACCACGAAGACAAGCCAAGCGACGCGGACGAACCCGTCGAGGCGGCGCTGCTGCCGGTGCTGCGGGGGGTGCGCCGGCAGACGGTGGCGTTGCTGGCCACGGCGCAGCGGCCGATGCGGGTCCGGGATGTGGTGGTGGCGCTGGGCCAGAGCGATGAGCGGGGGAAGGTGGAGTCGATGCGGTCGCGATTGCTGCGTCTGGCCGCCGACGGATGGCTGGTGCGCTGCGAGGGCGGCACCTATGCGATCTCCTCAAGCGTGAACGGCAACGCCCCGTCCTGGGAAGGGGGCGAGATTCCGGCATCGTGACCGGATGAGGTGATTGATGAGTGGGGTGCCGCCGAGATTAGGCCCTCGGCGGCACCCGAGGTTGCGTGAGCGACCAGCAGGACTAACCGACAGTGGCTCCCGCATTCCCGAGAGTAACCCGAACGAGGTGTCTTGGGGAGACGTCGAGCCCTGATTTCGCCTGCCCAGCCACCGGCAGAGGCAGGACGGGAAGGATCGACAATGTCCTCACCAGGGCGAGAAGGGATCCGGCGCGGGTCAGCTTCCACCGGACCCGGCGGGCGAAGCGGGCCACAGCCGGACGGCCAGGCCGGCCTCCAGTTGGGCGATGGTGGCCACGTCCGGCCAGCAACGCCCGACAACCACGTCGTTGACGGTCTGCCGGTTCACCCCACTGACCTCGGCCAGCCGGCGGAAACTCAGCCCCCGTTCGGCCATCACTGCTTGCAGAGCCGCGGCGATGGCCTGGACGACGGCGGCGGCCGGATAGCCGGACAGGTCCGCGTGGGGCCAGTTCTCCGGGTCGTCGGCCAACTCCCGGGGAGAGCGGGAACGCCCGCGTCCTCCGACCATGGCAAACGGCTCCTTTCGGTAGATGTCGTCGCCCTCCGTAACGGCAGGTTGTTCTGCCGCTATGGATGGGGTGTGACTCTCGACGCGGAAACCTCGGCGAAGATCACCGGCTACCGGCCGCAGCAGGTCCCGCCGGAATGGGAACAGATCGCCGGGCACGTGCGCATGCTGGTCGCCGCCAGCGCCGACCGCTCCCCCTACTGCATCGAGCGGCTGCTCACCGCGACCGCACGGCTGGCCGTGTGGTGTCACCGCTCCGGCCTGCCAGACGACCCGGAAGTCTGGCTGCGACACGAGACGATCGACGCGTTCGTCCTGACCGGCTGCACCGACCTGACCCCGGGCTCGGCACAGACCTACCGCAGCTGGCTGCGGCACATGCGCGCCACGCTGGCCTGGCTGGAACGCGGCGAACAAGCGCCGCCGCCGATGAAGGCCCCCAAGACGGTCAGCCCGCCCTACTCGCCGGCCCAGCTCGGCCGCCTGCGCGGCTGGGCCGAACGCCTGCCCGGCCAGGCCAGAGGCGACGCGCTGGCGTTGATGGCGCTCGCCTTCGGCTGCGGTCTGACCTCCGGCGAGGTGGCCGCCGTCCGCACCGGGCATCTGCGCCGCCTGGACTGCGGCGCGATCGTGGTCGCCGTCCCCGACACGCAGCGGTTGATCGTCTGCCGCGCCGCCTGGGAGGACGTCCTCGTCCACGCCGCCGACCGGCCCGGCGACGCCTTCGTCTTCCGGCCCGGGCGCGCCGCCCGGCACGCCAAGAACCTGTTCAGCTCCTGGACGGCCCGCCACACCCCGACCGGCGGCCTGCCCGCCCTGTCGGTGCGCCGACTGCGCTCCTCCTGGATCGTCGAACTGCTGAGCGCCCGCATCGATCTGGGCGTGGTGGCCGACGCGGCCGGGATGAGCGCCTCCGCGCTGGCCCGCTACCAACATTTCGTCCCCGCCCTGGACGAGCCCACCGCGGTCGCGCTGCTGCGCGGCCGCGCCATGTGAGTACGGCGAAGCCACGCGCCTGGCCGCCGCGCACCACCCGAGCCCGAGCCACCCGGCCTCGGCCTCCTGCCAAGCAGACGGCACAGATCCCCGACGCCGTCACCAGCCACTACGCCCGGCTGCTGGACGACTCCGGCATCATGCCGCTGATCGACGACGAACTCGGCCCCAGGCCCGGCCCGCCCGGGCTGCCCATCGCCACGGTGCTGACCTGCCTGCTGCTGTCCATCAACCACACCGGCAAAGCCACTCTCATCGAAGCCTGGCGGATCGCCGCGTTCTGCCTGACCGCCGCCGCACGCCATCGGCTCGGCCTGCCCGACATCAACCCCGAAGACATCCACCAGGTGCTCGCCTCCTCCCGCCGCTTCTACCGGGCCTTCGACCGGCTGACCACCGTGCTGGATCCGGCCCGCCACGATCGGCGCGCCCGTCTGCCCCAGCACCAGGCCGACGCGCTGGCCACCGCGTGGGAGGACGACGACCCAGCACACTCGCACAAGCGGGAACTGCTGCAGAACATCGCCACCGCGCTGGTGCTCACCCCAGTGCGCTGGGCCAAAGGCCGGGGCTACCTCCGTCACTTCCGCGGCGATGTCGGCATCGACACCACCGGCGCCCCGGTCTTCGCCCGGCCACCCCGCGCCCGCCGCTCCACCGGCGAACTGATCGCCTCCACCGAGATCACCGCAGGCTGGCACCACTCGGCCGGAAACAGCCCACCCGAGTACGGCTACAGCGCCACCCTCACCGTCGCCGCCCGCACCCGCTCTGTTTCCGGCTCCTTCCCGCAGTTGGCGCTCGGCCTGGTCCTGGACACGCCAGGCAAACGCATCGGCGAAAACGCCATCACCACCCTCAAACCCCTGCCCACCCTCGGCATGCCCGCAGCGTTCGCCGTCGTCGACCGCGCCTACACCGACCAACAACCCGCCCACTTCGCCCAACCCGCACGCGAACTCGGCTACCGACTCGCACTCGACTACAAAGTGGATCAACGAGGGGTGCAGGGCAGCACCCACGGCGCCCTGCTCATCGACGGCTCCCTGGCCTGCCCACTGATGCCCGACCGGCTCGCCCAGGCCACCACCGGTCTGGACGACGCCGCCATCCGCACACCCTCGGACGAACTCACCGCGCTCATCAGCGCGCGAGAGCCGTACTTGCTGCGCCTCAAGCAGAGCCCGAACACCGATGGCACCATCCGCTTCCAGTGCCCGGCAGCAGGCACCTCCCCATCGCTGACCTGCCCCCGCTTCGACCGCCTCCACCAGCGCGGACCCAACCGGCCCACCGCCGTCGACCTCACCGACACCCGACAACGAGCCGCCCACCCCGCGGCCAAACCTCCCATTCTTTCCCCACAGCCCGACCACAAGACCGGCGAACTGCCGAGGATCTGCCACCAGCACACCATCACCGTCCGCAAGGACGACCTCGGCCACCTCGACAAGTTCCGCCAGGATCTGCCCTACCTCAGCCCCTCGTGGCGAGGGACGTACTCCGCTGCCAGGGCGATGACGGAGGGGCTGAACGGCCGCCTCAAAGGCCACGACCTCGACCTGGCTGATCCGAAGAACCGGCTCGCTCACGGCCGCGTCGCCCAGACCATCCTGGTCGCGTTGCTCGTCGCCGTCGCCAACGACCACTTCCTCGACCAGTGGCGCCACACCCACCAGCCCCCAGACGAGCCCGACACACCCGCCGACTTCCTCCAGATCCCAGCAGAGCACATCGACCGCACATCGCTCACGAGCCGCAGCAGGCCACCGCCCGTCCCATAACCCGCACTTCAGATCACCTTGTCGCACCACCCAGCCCGGCGCCGGCATCGCCATGCCCAGCGACGCGAACTCCGACCTCCACCAGCGCCCTGACACCACCCGCGCCTTCCAGGACACCTGCTCCGCGGCTCCCAAACCGGGACGAACCCAATTCGGAAACCCCTGAAACGACAAGATCCCGCCTGATCTCGATGATCAGACGGGATCCCGTCAACTTCAATCCAGCCGTTTCAAGAACGGCTCTGAAGACAAGCCGGGTCAATCAGACGGGCCCATCGAGGCGGTGACGCTGCCGCTGCTGCGGGGGGTTCGCCGGCAGGCGGTGGCGCTTCTGGCCACAGCTCAGCGGCCGATGCGGGTCCGGGATGTGGTGGTAGCGCTGGGCCAGAGCGACGATCGAGGAAAGGTCGAGTCGATGCGGTCGCGGCTGCTGCGGCTGGCTGCTGACGGGTGGCTGGTGCGCTGCGAGGGCGGCACCTACGCGATCGCCTCGGGCGTGAACGGCAACGCCCCGGCTTGGGAGGGGAGTGAGCAGGTGGCTCCATGAGTGGCTGAAAGGGTGCCGCCGAGATTAGGCCCTCGACGGCACCCGAGGTTGCGTGAGCACCCTCCAGGTTCTAACTGACAGTGGCTCGCGCACTCCCGAGAGTAACTCGAATGGGATGTCTTGGGGAGGGGCGCCGAGCCTGGATTTCGCCTGCCCTGCTGGCGAGAGGGACGGGCGGGAAGGATCGGCGATGTCCTCACCAGGGCGAAGGCGGGTTCATCGTGGGTCAGCTTCTCCCGGATCCGCCGGGCGGGGCATCTCGACCGCTTCCTGCGCGCCGAGCGCGAAGAGAACCGGCTGCGCGCCGAACTCGGCGACGTCGCCATCCTCAAGCGACGACGGCGCGGCGTGACGCGCCCGTTGCCGCTGGCCGAGCTGCGCCGCCGAGCTCCAGCCTAGCCTTCGCCGCTGGCCGCTTCCCGGCCGGTTGTCGCGCGCCGGATGGACCCGCGCTTGCTTGGGCCTACCACGGAACCCGGCGCGGGGCGCGGCCACGAGAGCCCGGCCGGCGCGGCCGGCCCTCGCGCCGGGAACCCGTGGTCGATGCGGCCCAAGCGCGGGCCATCCCAGGTCCGCCGCATCGGCCTATCGAAGGAGAACGCGGTGACCGACGACACTGCCGCCCGCTGGCGGCACATCGAGATCGTCCTGGACCGCTCCGGGTCCATGCACCCGATCACGGCCCAAACCGAAGCCGGTTTGCGCGCCTTCCTGCAAGCGCAGCGGGAGGTGCCCGGGCGCACCACCGTCACCCTGTACCAGTTCGACGACGTCGGCGAGCTCGTCTTCAGCAACCGGGAGCTGGCCGAGGTGCCGCAGATCCGGCTGCAGCCCCGCGCCGGCACCGCCCTGTTCGACGCGATCGGCGACACCATCGAGCGGGCCCGCACCCTGGTGCTGGCAGTGCCCAAGTCGGAACGCCCTGCGGAGATCATCACGGTCATCCTGACCGACGGCGCGGAGAACTCCTCCCACCGCTACGACGCGCCGCGGCTGCGGGCCTGGATCGAGGACCTGCAGGCCAAGAAACGCAAGTGGGTGTTCGTCCTGCTGGGCGCGGGCTCCTACGTCACCAGGCTCGCCGGCATGCTCGGCATCCGGCAGGAGACCACCATCCACTACGACCACGACCTCAGCCAGACAGCGCTGTCCACCGCCGGTGAGATGGTCCGCCGGGGCAGCCGCAGCGGCCGGTACGGCTTCACCGACGAGGACAGGACCGCCACCCGGCACTGAACCCCCCGGAGGGTGTGCTGGCAGTCGCGATCACCAGCGGCCGTCAGCATGCCCCCGTTCCACGCCGCTGACACGCAGCCCTCCTCAGGCTCAGGGTGGCGGGGGCGCGGCATCCGGGCAGTTTCGGGCTTCTCCTTTCCGGCTTCGCAGCCTGCGGCACTGTGGCGCGCCCCGCGACCGTCCTCTCGCCCCGCTTCGCGTTTTCCGGTGGGCGAGTTCTGGCTTGTTCAAGATCTTTTGCTGGCGCAAAACTTCTTGAACAAGCCAGAACCGAACGGCCGCGGGCCGCTTCGCCGCGCCGCTGTCGGCTCTCCGCCGGAAAGGGAAGCCCGCCGCCTCAGCGCGGGCACCCACTCCTCACCCTCCCTCTTCCGGCAGCCCATCCATCAGCACGGGAAGAAGGAGAGCTCTCCATCATGCTGCCCGAGGTGCAGGCGTTCTTCGACGCCATCGACGACCGGAACCTCCGCATCGAGACCGACCGCGTGGACCGCGCACATCCGGTTCCGCACTGGGACCACACCATGTCGCCCGACCAGATCGCGGCCTACTTCGAAGCGGAAGACCAGCGCAACACCGCCCTGCGCGAGCTGGACAAGGCGAACAAGACCAGGCAGGCCGAGGCGTACCAGAAGCTGGCCGCCTCCGAAGACCCCCTGGTGCGCTTCCTGCTCACCGACCCGGAAGTACAGGCCTACCCCCAGCACGTGCACGTCGTGCTCAGGGCTTTGCCGATGAGCCGCGAGGAGATGGAAGAGTTCGGCGACCGGCAGGACTGGTGCCGCGAGTTCGAGCGCCTGTTCAGACGCGCGGACCAGGCCGGCGTCCTGCCCGAGCCGGCCCCGGACCTGGCCGACATCGAGCCGCTGGTCCGTGAGGCCGCCAACCGATTCGGCATGGATGGGCGCCGCCTGCGCACCCTCGTCAACAAGCACCTGCCGGACATCCTCGCCAGCGCCGCGGCCAAGACCACACAGCGAGCGCCGGAGGGCCTGCCGACGACCACGTAAGGACGGCTGAGGGCGGCGTGGCGGACGGTACGAGCCCCCGCCACGCCGCTGCCCGGACAGCACCAAACACGAGGCCGCCTATCCCTCGTCCGTGTCGGCGCCCAGCTCGACCCCGAGCCTGTCCAGCCGGGAACGGATGGCGCCGCGGCTGCGGCCGAAGACCTGCGTCAGATCCCGGACGGTGGTGCCAGGAGCTGCGGCCAAGTCCTTGAGCCGCTGGTCGTCCTCCGGAGTCCAAGGCCGGTGTGAGTTGCTGTGCGTGTGCCGCCGCTCCTGCAGCGTCGGTGACCGCCGGTTGGCGGCGAGCGCAGCCTGGCCGCCGGCCAGCAGCTGGACGAGCACCGGCAAATGGGCCGCCGGGACGGGCTCGGCTGTGCTGAAGTCGGCGAGCAGCCGGCCGTCGGCGTCGTTGCCGCGCAGCTCGATGTGCAGCCGATCGCCGTCGACGGTCAAGGTCAGCTCGTAGCGGTGATCGTCCTGGTCGGCATGCAGACGTACCTGGGACAGGGAGGCGGACACGGGATCTCCTTCGAGTCAGGCGGGGCGAAGGGCTCACGGACGCGGCCGACCACGGCGACGCCAGGCCGGCGCCACCCGTCCTCTCCCGGACGGCCAACTCATGATCTCAAAGCGCTTGGGTACTACCTATCTGATTATCGAACAGATGCGCCAGAAGGTCACTCCAGAAGCCTGCGCTATGAGGGATCGGACAAGCCCCGGCGAGCGAGGACTGATCATCCGGACCGGCTGGCCGCCGTACCGCGGCCGGCCAGTATCGGGGCGCTTGAGGCTGCGCTCTTCCCTCGTCGCTCAGTCGCTTCGCTCCATCGCTCCTCAGTCCAGAGCACAGCCCGCCCCTCCTGGTCGGCCGCTTCTACCGTGCAACGCCGTACTCCGGTCCTCTGAGCGCCGTCGTCCCTACCCGTCGACCCGGACCTACCTCGCCGTAGCGGGCGCGACAGCCCAGGTCTTCCGCGCACAGGGCGCTCGCTACGCTCGCGTCGCCCACGATCGGCCTGCGGCCGCCCCTGTGCGCGGCGCGCTCCACGTCGGCTTCACGAAGGCTCCGCTGGAGCTCCGCCTCCGTTACGCCTCCGCTCCGCGCGGTACTCGCCACCCCCTCCGCTCCCGCAGCCACTCCATCGCCGTAGCGGGTACCGTCCCTCGTCGGGTTCAGCGCAGTGTCCGGAGCGATGACCGGCGTGGTGTCTCCCACCTCCCCGCGCGGGTTCAGGCGGCGAACTGGGCACCCCAGTCCTCTCTGCCACTTAGCCAGAGCTGGCCGCCTGCCTGGGCGGGGGCGCGGCGGTCCATCTCAGGAAATCCGCGCCAGTACCCATCCCTCATCTCTTAGGGAGGCACACCGGGGCGCGATCCTTACCTGTCGACAACCCACCCGCAACCAGCATGATCTTGACGAGCCACCTCACTTCTCCGCAACCTGATCATGTCCCTGGACCAAGGTATCTGCGACATTCGCGCCTGGTCCTCAGCCGTGTCGGCCATCCAGGGGAGGTGGATCGCCTTGGCCTGGGTAAGCGTGATCGGACCCTCCGTAGAGCAGGTGGAGTACCGGCTACAGGACAGCGCCGGATGCGCCGCCCGCCGCGAGGACGACCAGGCCCAGGGCACGCCGCAGCAACCGCACGAGCAGCACATGCACCGGCCGGCCGACGACCGCGGGTTGATGTGGATCGGCCAGGGCTTGGGCGAGTTCGGCATCATCCCGCAGACCCCGCTCACTCCCGACCAGTACGCCACGGCCCGCGCGCTGACCGACGGCGTGCATCCGTGGAGCGGCGAGGTCCTGGTGCCCGCCAAACACGCCGTCGACCCCCGCGCCAAACTGCCCGCCGCGCCGCTCCTGGCAGCGTTGGAAGCGGCCGCGGCCCAGCAGGGCAGCACGGTGCAGGAGCGGTTAGCCGACCGGCCCGCGGTGGCCGGGCGCGTGACCCGCATGGCGCGCGGCATCTCCCGCCAGGGCGAGGCCCATCTCATGGCCGTCACCGAGATCGAGCAGGTCGCCCGCGCCACCGGCCTCGACGTGGGGGAGGCGTACACAGCCGACGAACTGGCCGGCGCACGCCGGTGGCGCACCGGTCGGGTACGCATCGGCAACCGCGGCTACGACCTGACCCTCGACGTCGCCAAGAGCTTGTCGGTGCTGTACGGGCTGGCCGGGCGGGAGTTCGCCGCCGAACTGGAGGCGGTGTTCGCCGAGGCGGTGGTCGAGACGGTGGGAGCGGTGGAGGGCTGGGCCGCCTACGGCCTGCGCGGCCACCAGGGCGACGGCCAGGTAGCCGAGCGGGAGGAGTCGACCGGGTTGCTCGGCTGGGTGATGTGGCACCGTACCGCCCGGCCGGTGAACGGCGCGGCACCCGACCCGCACCTGCACGCCCACGTGACCATCGCCAACCTGGTGCGCGGCCGCCACGACGGCCGCTGGTCGGCCATCGGCGCCGGCGGGCGGGACATCCACCGGCACGCGCACGCTGCCGACGCCCTGCTCAAGGCCCGTATCCGTCGGGTGCTGACCGAGCGGTACGGCATCGCCTGGAGCCGCGACCCGCACACCGGCGCCTGGGAGATCGCCGCTATCCCCGAACCGGTACGCGGCCTGTTCTCCAAGCGGGACGGCCAGGTCAAGGAGCTGCTGGCCCGGCTCGGCAAGCCCTACGACGAGACCTCCCGCCAGGCCCGCAAGGTGGCCTCCGCGCAAAGCCGCCAGCGCAAACAGCACGACACCGACGAGGTCGACCTGCGGGCGGACTGGCGCCGCCAGCTCGCCGCCGAGGGCATCGACGCGGACACACTGGTACGAGCCTGCCGGCAGGGCGGTGGGCTGCCGGCGCGGCCGAGCACCGAGCAGATCGCCGCCTGGATCTGGCGCGCCGAAGGCGGCCTGACCGCCCATCGCAAGGTGGTGACCCGCGCCGATGTGCTGGCCGCGGTCATCGATGCGCTGCCCGACGGGGTAACGGACGTGGCCGAGGCCGAGACGCTCACCGACGAGGTGCTGCGGCACGCGCCCGCCGTGCACCTGCCGGAATCCGGCCCGAACCACCTGAGCAACGCCGAGCGTTTCACCTCCCGCGACGTCCTGGACGCCGAGAACGCGATTCTGGCCCGCGTACGACGCCGCTACGACGGCGGCGTGGCCGTGCTCGACGCCCGGACGGTGCGCATGGCCGTCGACGCTTTCGAAGTCGGCAACGCCGTGGAACTGTCGGGCGAACAGCGCGCCGCCCTGCAGCGGGTGCTGATGGCCGGGCACGGAGTAGAGGCGATCATCGGGGTGGCAGGGGCGGGTAAGACCACGCTCATGGCAGCTGTCAAGACCGCGTTCGAAGCGCGCGGCCTGGTGGTGCGCGGCGCTGCGACCGCCGCGGTGGCAGCCGCGAATCTGACCGCCGAATCCGGCATCGCCGCCCATACTGTCGCCGGGTGGCTCAGGCGGATCCGCGACCCCGACCGGCGCGGGCTGCGGGGCGTGGACGTACTGGTGGTCGACGAGGCCGCGATGGTCGACGATCGCGAACTGGCCGCGCTGCTGCAGGAGGCCGAACGCAGGAGCACCAAGGTCGTTCTCGTGGGCGACCCGCTGCAACTGCGCGCCGTCGGCGTCGGCGGCGGCTTCGGCGCGGTACACCGCCAGATCGGCGGGCTGACCTTGCGGCACAACCGCCGCCAGCGGGACCCGCTGGAACGTAAAGCCCTGGAGCTGTGGCGAGCCCACCAGCGCGGTGAGGCGCTGCAGGTGTGGAGCCAGAGCGAGCGGGTGCGTACCGGGCGCGGCGCCGACGACACCATGGCACGGCTGATCGCCGACTGGGCGGCCGCCCGCCAGCCCTACCGCACCGGCGACCGCGAAGCGGTGCACGACGAACTCGCCGACGTGCTCGTCCTGGCCGGCACCAACGAAGCCGTCGAACGGCTCAACCTCGCGGCCCGAGCCGTACGGTGTGACCTCGGCGAGATCACCGGCCCGGAGCGCACCTACCGGATCGCCGGCGGCCGCAGCATCACCCTGGCCGTAGGCGACCACGTCCGGGTACGGCGCAACGACTACCGGGCCCGGCGCGGCGAAGGCGAACTCAACGTGCTCAACGGCTACCGCGGAACGGTGGTGGCCATCGACGTGCGCGACCGGGTCCAGGTCGAGTGGCGTCGGTCCGGCCCGGACGGGCCCGCCCTGGCCACCGAGTGGATCAGCCGGCGATTCATCGCCGAGGGCGGTTTGTCGTACGGGACCGCGATGACGGTGGCCGCCGCGCAAGGGCTGACGGCCGAGCACGCCTTGGTCTACGGCATGGGCCTGGACCCGCACACGCTGTACTCGGCGATGGCCCGCGACCGCGCCACCGCCCGCTTGTATCTGCCGCTGGAGCTGCTGGAAGGTGATGAGGACCGGGCGCGGTACGGCGAGGTCAGGGGAGACGACCACGAACTGCAGCGGGCGCTGGCGGCCTACACAGCCACGTTGCAGGGTGATCGTACCGACAAGCTCCTCACGCCCGAGCCAGTCGCCCCACGCTCGGCAGGCAAACGCAAACCTGGAAGCCGCCGAGACCGGGAGGACCAGCGCGAGACCGATCGGGACGTGTCTCGCGTAGACGACGTCACTCCGGAGCCTGGCGAGGGCCAGTCGCAATGCGATGCTGAGCGGGAGGCGCTGGTCGCAGTGCGGCGAGCGGCGGCGGCGCTGGCGTTGGCGCAGTCGCCGTACGGGGTGGGGCTACTCGCGGAGGGCGAACTGCACAGCCGCCTGGACGAGCTGGACCGGCAGATCACCGCTGCCGAAACCGAACTCCGGGCCGCCGAGTGGGATCGGCGGCGCATTGCCGAAGCAGGCGGTGGCCCCAGCGAGAGACAGTTGATCGCCAAGCGTGATCGTTTGAACGAGCAGGTCCGAAGGATCGAGGCGGCTTCCTCAGCCGCCGGGCGACTACGTCGGACGGTCGCAGCAGCCACTGACAACCGAGAACCCAGCGAACTCCGTCAGCGTGAGCTGGACCTGATCGGTGAACTCGGCACGCTGCGACCATGGGAACGATCACGCCGTCGCGAGTTGGAAGCTGCCCTGAGGAGGGTGGATGAACAGCGGACGCGGCTGCGGCAGCAACGCGACGACCTCGCCCAGAGCGTGGCGGAGCTGCGCCGGGCCGCCCAGGAGGCGGCTGAACAGGCACCGCCGGAGGTCACGTGGCCGCTGGTACGACGTCGTCGTGATGACCTGGATCGAGATCTCATCGTTGCTCAACGTGGTGCTCGTTCTCAGGATGTGGTTGATGCCGCGCGGCGGGCGGAGGCCGCCGACGGGAATCGTGTGCTGTTGCGGCGCCAGCATGCTGCTGTGGAGCAGGAAGTTGCCCGGCGCAAGGCGATGTCTCCCGAGCGGCGCAGAGTCGAAGAGGCCGTGCGCATGGAGCACGCCGCACAGGCTCATTCCGGACGGAACCTAGACCAAGCCCGTACTAATCATGTTGAACGTGAGATGGAGACGTCCCGTCTGCTCGATCGAGAAGAAGCAAGCCGTGATCACGGGCACGATAGGTGACTGGCTGGCCCAAGTGGCGGCTTGCCTGAGCTATAGGAGTTGGGTGTAGCTCTTCCTCAGTGACTGAATCGATCAAGCTGTGAGGGAGTACCAGTCCTGATGACGACACCGCCACGAACGCCCCGAGCCAACTGCAGCGCCGAAAGGTGCTCAGTGGGGCCATCAGCGAGTACCAGCGTGCCGCCTGACCAACCTGAAGAAACACCAGCTCAAGTCACGTGTACTTTGCGCCAGAGCCACACGCACTTGGCCGTTGACAAGGCATGGTGGCTCTATACCTGAGTTGCGACAGCGTTTGTTGGCCGGCCGTGACAGCGGTCGTGTAGTCCGCCGGACTGTGTTGCTGAGTTTTGACAGCACCCAAGTGGTTGCGGTGGGACTATCAGGGTGCTACGCACCGTGAGGGAGCCCACGTGCCTCGCATGTCGAAGCTTGAGCTGTACGCGGCGATCCGCCGCGATGCTCGCACTGGCATGTCCAACCGGGCACTGCAAACGAAGCACGGCGTCGGGTTCCGCACGGTGCAGAAGGCGTTGGCCTCGGCATGGCCTGAACCACGCAAGAAGCTGCCACAGCGAACGTCCAAGATCGACCCCTACAAGAACGTGATCGATCAGATGCTGCGCGCGGACCTGGACGCGCCGCGCAAGCAGCGTCACACCACCAAGCGCATCTTCGACCGGCTGGTGAGCGAGCATCACGCGGTGGGAGTGTCGTATCAGATGGTTCGCGCCTACGTCGCGCAACGCCGTTCCGAGATCTGGACCGAGTCGGGCCGGGGCCCGAGCAAGGCGTTCGTGCCCCAGTCGCACCGGCCCGGCGCCGAGGCCGAGGTCGACTTCGGGGAGGTGACCATCCGATTGGCCGACGAGATGGTCAAGTGCGTGCTGTTCTCGTTGCGGCTGTCGTATTCGGGCAAGGCCGTGCACCGCGTGTTCGCCTCCGGCGGCCAGGAAGCGTTCTTCGAGGGACACGTCCACGCCTTCAGCGTGCTGGGAGGGGTGCCATTCGGCAAGGTCCGCTACGACAACCTCAAGGCCGCCGTCGCCCAGGTTCTGGGGTTCTCCCGTGCCCGGGTGGAGACCGCACGCTGGACGGCTTTCCGCTCCCACTACGGGATCGAGCCGTTCTACTGCCAGCCTGGTAAGCAGGGCGCCCACGAGAAGGGCGGAGTGGAAGGCGACATCGGCTGGTTTCGCCGCAACCACATGGTGCCGATCCTCGATGTCGCCTCACTGGCCGAGCTCAATGTGTTGATCGACGCTTGGGACCTGGCCGACGAGACACGGCGGATTGGGAACCGCGCCCGGACCATCGGGGAGTACTTCGCCATCGAGGCCCCGTTGCTCAAGATGTTGCCCACCGAGCCGTTCGAGACGGGGTTGCTGCTGACGCCGCGGGTGGACCGCTACAGCCAGATCACCGTGCGCACCAACCGGTATTCGGTGCCCGCCCGCCTGATCGGCCGCAGGGTGCGGGTCATGCTGCACGCCTCAGAGCTGGTCATCTACGACGGACGGGAAGAGGTCGCACGGCACGAACGGCTCCTGGCGAAAGCCGCGAGCCGGCTGGAGTTGGACCACTACCTGGAGGTCCTCATCCGCAAGCCTGGCGCCCTGCCGGGAGCCACCGTCTTGGAGCAGGCGCGCGCCGCGGGCAAGTTCACCCCCGTCCACGATGAATGGTGGGCGGCTGCCTGCAAAGCCCACGGCGACGCGGCCGGCACCCGCGCTTTGATCGAGGTGCTCCTGCTGACCCGTCACATGGCCCACGAGCACATCGTCACGGGGATAGTTACCGCAATCCGGGCTGGTGCGCTGACCGCTGATGCCGTCGCCTTGGAGGCTCGCAAAGCCGCCGACGCTGACTCCTCCACCAACACCGAACCCGTCACCGCATCCGGCTCAGTACCGACCGGCGCGACGGTGACCTTCCTGACCGAGCGGCGCCTGGCACACCTGCCGCCCGATAACCGGCCGCTGCCCTCGGTGGCCGCCTACGACCAGTTGCTGCGACATCGCCGACCCGCCGCGCAGCCGTCCGCCCAGGGAGACACCTCATGACCTTTCCCCGCCACCGCGGATTGACCGAGCAAGCCGCCCAGGCCGCCGTGGACTCGGCCTGTCGGATGCTTCGGCTGCCGACCATCCGCCGTCAATTCGGCGAGTTGGCCGACACCGCGACCCGCGAGCAGATGACCTATTTGGGCTTCTTGGCCGAACTGCTGATGGCCGAATGCGACGACCGCGCGCGCCGCCGCTCCGAACGCCGGATCAAGGCCGCCGCTTTCCCTCGTGACAAGTCACTACGCGAGTACGACTTCGACGCGAACCCCCACATTGACCCCGCCGTCATCCACACCCTCGCCGCCTGCGAATGGGTGAAGAAAGGACAGCCGCTCTGCCTCATCGGCGACTCGGGCACCGGCAAGTCCCACCTGCTCATCGCGCTGGGCACCGAGGCTGCGATGAAGGGCTTCCGCGTCCGCTACACCCTGGCCACCAAGCTGGTCAACGAACTGGTCGAAGCCGCCGACGACAAGCAACTGTCCAAGACCATCGCCCGCTACGGCCGAGTCGACCTGCTCTGCATCGATGAGCTGGGCTACATGGAACTCGACCGCCGCGGCGCCGAACTCCTCTTCCAGGTGCTAACCGAGCGCGAAGAGAAAGCCAGCGTCGCCATCGCCTCCAACGAGAGCTTCGGCGGCTGGACCAAGACCTTCACCGACCCCCGGCTATGCGCGGCCATCGTCGACCGGCTCACCTTCGGCGGGAACATCATCGAGACCGGCACCGAGTCCTACCGCCTGGCCCAGACCCGAGCTCGGGTCGAGCAGCGCACCGCAGGCTGACGATCAGGGGTCTGATACTGGTGTGATCGCCTAATCAACTGTCGCCACTTCCCCGGGGAGTCCAGCCAGCTGGTGACGGACTGTGGTCGCCAGCGGCTTGTCGCGCCACCGGGTGATGGCCTTGTCCTGGTAGCCGAGCGAGTCCGATACGACGGCGCAGGATTCGGCACGGGGCCGGAGAACAGCTGAGAATGGGGGGTGTTAACGTCCTTCCCGTGGCGAAGCACCAGGACGAGACCAGGACGGCCTACGACGGGGTCGTCGAGTTATATGCGTCGATGTTCGCTAACCGACTGGAGACGCAGCCGTTCGCACGGAACATGATCGGCACGTTCGCCGAGTTGGTGCGTGGGACGGGGAATTCGCGGGTGGCGGATGTCGGCTGCGGGCCCGGACATCTGACGGCCATGCTGCACGACCTGGAACTGGATGCCTTCGGGCTCGACCTCTCTCCGGCCATGGTCGACCACGCTCGGCGGGCCCATCCGGCGCTGAAGTTCGATGAGGCCCGGATGGAGGAACTCCCCGTTGAGGACGGCGCGCTCGGCGGCGTGCTGGCCCACTACTCGATGATTCACACCCCTCCTGGGGAACTACCCGCGCTGCTCGCCGAGCAGGCGCGTGTCCTGGCGCCGGGGGGCCTTCTCCTGGTCTCGTTCTTCGGAACCGACGCGCCCGAGCCGGTCCGCTTCGACCACAAGGTGACACCCGCCTATAGCTGGCCGGCGGACCGCTTCGCCGAGTTGCTGGCCGGGGCTGGGTTCGCCACATTCGCGCGGCTGCTCCACGACCCGGCCTCCGAGCGGGGCTTCCTGGACGCCCACTTGCTGGCCCGTCTCCGCTAGAGAACGGGCGGAGGTGGGTGCTGCCATTTCTCACCAACATTTCTGCGCCTGTTGATCGCCAACCGCTGGCCAAACTCACCAACAAACGATGTCGCTACTGACCGACGAAATCAGCATGGACCCGACACTTGGGCGGATCTCTCCGACGCGACGTCGACCGGCTCGCCAACTGGCGTCGCGTCGGAGAGAGCGGGAAGCGATCGTTCATACGGGCGTCCCGCGGTTGGGTTTAAGACCAAAAAAGAGGCCCCAGCCGATAGAGCTGAGCTTGCACTGGTACTGATTTCCGAACAGCCTCCGGCCATCGGAATGACACTGCTTCCGATTTGCTTCGGTAGCACCCCAGTAAATATGGTAGAGTTCCCACCCCTGGACGGTTACGGGAGTGTCTTCAGACTGCTGCGAGAGAGCCGACGCCGATGCCGCCGAGGCACCGATACCGCAAAACAGTGCCGCCGCGATGGCGACTCCTGCGGCTCCACGAGCTAGAAGTTCAGGGACCATATCCTCTTCACAATCTTGCGGAAGTGCTGGACAAGCTTGATTCAAGCACCCGATGCCTTCAGTTGGCCTTCAGGGCGACCGCGAAGGCGCCCAGCCGCGCAGGAACAGATTGACGGGCCCTTCCCCTGAGGTGCACGCCCGTTCCAAGATGGGTGTAGCTCTTCCTCAGTGAGTGCCTGAGCTGGGGCTTTGTGGTCGTGACTGTTCGGTCGAGGAACCGCCTTCTACTGCGAGCGCAGAGTGTGAGGCGGTGGTGACGGCGGGCTCGTTACTGGAGGAGTTGGCACGGTGTGAGGCTGCGGTCCGGCCCCGGGCCAGGCCGGCCGCGATGCGCAAGTGGCTGTGCGGCTCGGTCGTCACCGGCCCCGCCGCGGTGATCGCCAGGGTCTTCAACCATGCCGAAGCCCGTGATCCCGGCCATGTCCGTCCCTGGGTCGTGCTCGTCGACGGAGCTCGCCACCAGCTTGACCTGATCAAATGCGAAGCCGCCCGCCGACCGGGCGGTGAATGCACCACTTCGAAATTTTCGTAGAGTTTGCAGATCCGTGTTTCGGTTCGCATGCTGCCAGGAGATGCCGTTCCAGGGGTACCGGTCGGTGGGTGATGACGGCGGCCGTGCCTGTCAACGGGGAATACTCGCAGCCCCATGGTCCGCGCCGAGGTGTGCCGACGCTTGACGCGGCAACCCGACCCCGTGTCGGCGTACTACCTCACATGTCGTTTCCCGTACGACCTGACATGTAGGCGAGCCCCGGTGTGATCATTCTGTCACAGATGGTGATGTAGGTGGTGGATCGGGTGCGGCGAGTCGGTCTTTGAGCCGCCAGCTCGGGCCGTTGATAGAGATCACGTCGCAGTGGTGCAGGAAGCGGTCGAGGATCGCGGTGGCCAGGACCTCGTCGGTGAAGACCTGTCCCCACTCGCTGAACGCCTTGTTGCTGGTGATGATGATCGAGCCCTTTTCGTAGCGGCGGGAGACGAGTTGAAAGGCGAGGTTGGCGTCGGCGCGGTCCAGGGGCAGATACCCACCTCGTCGACGATCAACAGCGAGGGGCGGAGGTAGGAGCGGATCTGCCGGCCGAGCTTGCCCTGGGCAGAGGCCAGCCGGAGTTTGGCGACCAGGTCGTCCAGGCTAGTGAAATAGACGGGGTGCGGCTCCTTCTGAGGGACCGAGCTGATCAGGCGATGAGCTCGTAGTTGTGGTGGCCGTGGACGCGCTGATGTTCTTGGCCGAGGTGATGTCGCCAGTATTCGAGCAGGTCGTTGTTGGTGATGAGGGCGCGGAGCTTGAGGATGGCTTCGGCTCCGGCAAGGCCCCAGCGGGCACCGGTGATATCGAGACGGTCGGCGATGAGGTGGCGGCAGGCGCCTTCGATGACGCCGGTCGCGATGGGCCATCCAGCAGCCAGGGCCTGGTCGTAGCGAAGGAACTCTGCGTGGTCGGTCAGGTAGCGGATGCAGGTGTCGATGCCGTCTCGCCGGTCGGTGGGCAGGCGCGCGGCCTGGGGTGTCGAGATCGGTGATGACCTGGCGTGTGTGTCCGGCCAGAAGGGCCAAGGCGTGGGTGGCGACCCAGTCCTCGGCCGCGGGATCGGCTGGCCGGTGCAGGCACCACGCGCTGGCCCAGAGCTTTTCGATGACGTGAATGAAATCGATGACGATGTTGATGGCCGCACTGCGGCGGATGGCCTCGGCGCGTATGAGATCGAGCTGGTGGCGGGCGCCGTCGACGAGCACGATCCAGGGGCGGGCATGGCGGGCATGGCGGGGATCGCGGGCTTCGGCCTGGTCGAACAGGGAGGCGATCACTTTATCCGGGTCGTTGATCACCGAGCCGCACAGCCATTTCCCGCTCGCGTGCGGCCCTGGCCGTGGCCTGCGTTCGCCGGTGCGCCCGCCGAGTAGGGCGATCACATCGTGCGGACGACGCGGCGCGGGCTCGGCGTCGTAGAGGGGCCCGAGAGTGGCCATCCGCTTGCGGCACGACTTCTGACCGGCCGCAAGGCGGGTCCCGAACGTGCAGGTGGCTCGGGCAGCCGCTTTCGCGGTGGCCGGGCGAAGCGCCTCGGGCCGCATCACCACACCCTTGGCATCCCAGCTGAGCACCAGCAGCTCATCACGGGTCCGCGGCACGGGAGTGTGCTGCCGATAGAAGGCGTCGATATCGGCGGCGGCGGCCTGGACCAGGCGTTGCAGCTGCCGTTTGCCGAGCACGTTTCCGCACCGAGCGGTGATCGCGGCGTGAGCGGCATCGAACGAACCGCGGACCGCTTCGGCCACCGCCAGGCGGGCCAGTCCGTGGCTGTGCCGGCCCGCGGACAGCGACAACGCCGTGTCCGCGGGATAGACGTTCGGCAGGCCGGGAGCACACCAGGCGCACCGCGTCACGGTCACCGTCCCGAAGACGGTAGCCAGCAGCCGGTGATGCCGCATCTCCACCCGCCGCCGGGGCAGGCCGTCGGCTCCTGCCACCGCCGCGGCCCCGCCGATCCCGGCCTTGGCGACGGTGTCCTGCTCGCGTAACGCCCGCAGGTCCAGATGGGCCTGCAACAACAGCCGCAGCAGCTCACGGCCCTGCTGCTCGATCACCTCCTCAAGTCGATCATGCGTCCAGGACGCGCTCTGGGGTCGGCGAGCTGTCCGAGGAGACAGTTGAAGGTTCCGATCGCCGCTGCAAAGACGTCAGCGGCCGCGTCTGCACAGTACGGTTCCACCGCAGGGCTCTTCTCGTGGGCGGTTTCGACTGGTTGGCACCTTCGAACCTCCCTGGCAGGAGAGCCCCGCCGCAATCACTGCGGCGGTGAGGACCCGATGCCATCACCCGAACCAGCCGGCCCCCGCTTCGATGCGCGGCCGGCCACCTGCGCGGCTACCTGCTCGGTCACCATGAACAAGCCAGCGCCCACCTCCTCCAGCCAACCGCGCTCGACCAGCCGTCTCAGCTTCGACCGCAGCCCCTCCCGCGTCGAGGCCGCATCCTGTAGGCCCATCGCCACCAGCAGCGGCCCCGCCCGCATCGGCCCGCCCCCATCAACCAAGATCTCAACCGCGTCCCGATACGCCTGCGGCAACACCTTCGTCCCCATCCCCGGACGCCACCGCGGCACCGTCACCACTCCCAACCGCACCACCTCCGGCGGCCCCTCCTCCGCCCCCGCCGCATCAGCCAGGCCGCCCTCCTCATCGGGCTCCTCGACCAGCGAGGCGGCCTCACCAAGGATCTCTCAACCGTCTCGCGCGTGACCACCAGGCGAGACAACCGCTCCTCCTCGCTTCCCAGCCGCTCGGTCAGCTCGCCGATCTGCTGTCGCAGTCCCTCGATCCGACGCCGAGCCGCAGCCTCCCGCCGCGCCAGCTCCTCCAACAACGAGCCCATCGCCATCACCGCCTTGCCTCAGACGGTAGGACGTGATCCCTCACCCAACCAGGCCCGAACCACGAACCCCCAGCTCAGCCACTCCCTCAGAAGGAGCCGCACCCAATCGCGAACACGTGTGGGAAGTATTGGCGGGGTTCGCCCAGATCAGCTCGCAACGTTTCGACCCGAGCGGTGGGCCATTGGGGTTGATGGCACGCGCACGCGGCCCCTGTTCTTGATCGACTTGTGCCGTCGGGCACTACAGCGGATGAAACGTTTCCGGCCCCGATGAGCGATTGTTGAATGAGGAGCGACCCCGTAGCCCCTGGAATGGAGCGGTCGAAGGTGACGATAGAGGATATTTCGGTCAGCAATGTGTCGCTCAAGAAGCTGTTCGAGGAGTCCTTCTACACCATCGACTTCTATCAGCGTGAATACGCGTGGGGCGAGGAAGAAGTGCGGACCCTCGTCACGGATCTTCGCGACACCTTTCTCGAAGGAGCCGAGGCTCTCGGGAACCGCAGGAAGGTTCAGCCGATGCCTCAGTACTTTCTGGGGCCGTTCGTGTACTACGAGCGTGGGGGCGACGTCCGCTCGCTCGTTGACGGACAGCAACGCTTCACCACACTGCACCTGATCTTCATGACCTTGCGCGCCATCAGCGTGCGCCTGGACTATCAGAGACACTCTGACGCGCTCGCTTCGGTGATTCGTGGCTTCGACGAGCGAACCAATCCTCGCTACCGAATCGGTGACGAGGAACGAGCCAAAGTCCTGACCGCCATCTACGAAGATCGGCGGTACGAGCCGGCACAGGCCGATTCCTTGTCCGTACGAAACCTCTGGCGCCGGAGCCAGGAGATCGAGCCGTTGCTTCGTGAGATCCCGGCCGAGTCCTACCCGCGGTTCATCGAGTGGCTCCTCAACCGGGTCGTAATGGTCGGTATCCGTGCCAGCGACAGCAACAACGCCTTCCGCATTTTCGAGTCGATGAACGACCGCGGTGCACGACTCACCGCTGTCGACCTCCTGAAGAGCTACTTGCTGGCCAATGTGGGTGAGGACGAGGACAAGCTCAATCATCGATGGCGGCACATGCTCGCGGAGCTCACCACCGTGCGCGACGACCGAAGCGCGCCAGGGCATTTCCTCAAGGCCGCGCTCCAGGCTCGATACGCACGGTTGGACGGCGTGCACGATGACATGACGGAAATCGAAAGCGCCCTCAATCTGTGGGTGCGCAGAAACGAGGGTTACCTTGGCCTGCGAGGACGGCCGGATCGGTTCCACGCCTTCGTCGAGGAGCTCCTGTGTCTGGCCACTTTTTACCGCACCTTCCTGCATGCCAGTCGTACCCTCCAGCATGGGTTGGAGGAGCTCTACTTCAACACCAAGAATGGTCTCGACTCGCAGATGGTCGCCATCTTCGCCGCGGTCAGGGCGGATGACGCCTTGGTGGAGGCCAAGGACAAGGCGCGCCGCATAGCTGCCTACCTCGACCGCTGGTACGTGCTGAGAGTCCTGAGTGATCTCCCTGTCCAGCAACGAGATCTCATGGAGGCGATAGGCGTTATCCTGCCGAGACTTCGCGAATGCCGGACCGCCGAGGATGTCAGTGCCGTGCTCGCTATGCAGGTCCGATGGGAAAAGCGCGAGTATGCCGTCCTGGACGGTTTCGGCCTCCGTGGCACCAACCGCGGCCAGGTGAAATACCTGCTGGCGAGGTTGACCGCCTTCGTCCAGAAGGGGTGTGGGCAGCGTGGCGAGGTCGCTGACTACCTCAGCGACACACTCCCGCATCAGATAGAGCATCTGTTCGCGAACAAGCCGGAGAGGCATCGAGACGAGATTCCGGACGCTCTTCGCTTCCGCTCCTTGCGCAACCAGCTCGGAGGACTGGTCCTGTTGCCTGATAAGGACAACGCGAGTCTCGGTGCCATGCCGTACGACGAAAAGATTAAACTTTATGGGCGCCAGAACGTCCTTGTCGGAGTGCTCGGCCAGGAATATCACCAGCGATTCCCAGCGCTGCGTGAGTTCACCAAGGCGCACAAGGTAGAAGGTTTTATGCACTCCTTCGGGGCCAAGACGCCCATGGCCACGATTGTCCAGAAGCGGCAGGAGCTGTACCTCCGGCTGTGTTCAAGAATCTGGTCTTTTGATCGAATGGGGCTTAGTGCCGCCGACCAGACGAAGCTCTCCGATCCTTTCCTCAAGCCTGAAGCCGACGAGGCTGCGCCCATTCCCAAAAAGATGCGTCTGCGGACGGATATCGCACGTATGGTCGCGGCGGGTGTCATCCAGCCGGGTACGCGCATCGTCTTCACCCATCTGGGAGTCGACCACTGGGCACAGATCAATGATGAGGGGCGAATCACGTTGGAGGGCACGGGCGTCATTTACAGCAAGATTGATGAGGCGGGAGCGTTCGTGCGCGAGACGCGGACTTGCGACGGCATGGGGGTGTGGTGCGTCACGCGCGAGGATGGCGCAGTGATCACGTTGAGAGGACTGCGTGATCAGGCCGTCGCCGCAGGCGTCCTGGGAGGCCGCCGCACTTGAGGGCTATCGCTCTATCGCTCCACACATCTGGCTGGGATCCAGAGGACGCTTCGCACGGAACTCGGAGCGTATGCAGCACAAGCTGGCGGGTACTTGGAGCCCTCCTGGCAGATTACATCCCCGACCTGGGCGCTGGCGCCTGGCCGGACCTGATCGGCCGCGGTTTCACGCCCGATGCGGCGCGGTTCGATGCCCGCTGGTGTGGCGATATAACCTACATCTCCACCGGGGAGGGCTGGATTTATCTGGCCACCGTCATCGACATCGCCTGGCGCCGGGTGGTCGGCTGGGCGACGGCGGATCATTTGCGTACCGGCCTGGTCGCCGAAGCGCTGTGCCAGGCCTGGGCACGCCGCCGCCCCGCAAGAGTCTCGGCTGGAGAACCCCGGCTGAAGCCTTCAAAGATCATCTAAACTCGCTCCTGAGCAGCAGCGTTGCGACGACCCCTTGAACTCAAGCAGTACACCAGTGCTGACTACGCCGCCTTGGCTGAACGGCTCGGCGTGCGACTGTCGGTCGGGACGGCAGGTGCGGGCATGACGCCGTCTCATTAGATCGCGGTGCCAGCGCAACACGGTGTCCGGCGGACAAGAAGCCGCAGCCGGCGCAGGATCTCGCGGTGCAGCGACGTCAGCAGGGCGGCGAGGAGAACTCGGCCCTTGGGAGCGAATCTCACTCTGGTGTCGGCGCCGAGCTGCGATCGAGGACGGTGATCTGGTGGCGGAGGGCGAGGATCTCGATGTCCTTGTCCCGATCGCCCATCGGGAGCAACCGCAGCGGCGAATGCGTTCGTAACTGTGAGGTAGGCCAAGCGAAGGAACACAGCGGATCATCCTGCCGTACGTGCTTCCGTCTCCCGGGTGACCAGAGCTCGCATACGCCACGCGAAGCCCTCGCAGAGTCATGACCTGGGTGGATGTAACTATCATCAGGCGAAGACGTAGCTGGCTGCCTGGAGGGTGGTGGAGGCGGTCAGTCGGAGGCTCTCTGCACCCGCTCGATCAGGATCTGCACGTCGGCCAGGTTGCGCTGGTACCGGGGGTCGCCCTGGAGATGACGGGCCAGCGTCTGCAGCTCGGCCTCCGCGAATCCGCCGTGCTGGAAGATCCATGTCAGGTCGTCGATGCGTAGCTGTTCCAGCACCGCGTCGTCGATCTCGTTGATGTCGATCGAGCGGCGCAGGTGCCCTCGGAGCTGGTGGCGCCGGAGCAGGAACACCAGGTCGGCTGTGTCGTGGGGGCCCGCCGAGCGCCCGTCCGTTTCGGGTACGCGGCCCAGTAGCCGTCGGGCGTTCGCGAACAGCTCACGCCTGTCGAGTTCCATCATGAGCCTGATCAAAGCGCGTCTGGTGATGATGGCAAGGCTGCTGTGCTCGAGCAGGAGAGTGGAGACCATGACCAGCATTTTGGCGTTCCAGCTGGCGGGACCGCCCATTACCAGGTCGATCAGGTTCGCTTGGGTGCGGTGGTTCGCGGTGAGACTTTCGAGTGCCTTCTGGAGCTCCCATATGGGGATCTGGTCGGACGCCGGGCTGATCCTGAAGGCGGCGAACGAGACCAGGTCCTCGCTCACGGTCTCTTCCTCGTCCCGGATGAGCTGCTCGGCCTCGCTGCTCAGCGAAAGGAGGTGCCATACCATAGCGGCTCCCCGCAGATCCGGGTCCGCTGACAGCTGGCCCTCCGCAGCCAGGCGGCCGACGTGGGAGCTCGTGCCTCGCGGTACGAGACCGCCATCCGTTTCGGCGGACGTGCTGGCACCGTAGGCGAGCTGCTGCCCGGACAGGCTCAGGGATTCTAGAATTCGCACCCAGTCGTCGGCGGCCAGGTGCGCCTTCCACAGTGCCAGCAACTGCCGCCACGCGTCGAGCAGGTCTCGGCCGTTCTCGAACAGGGTGCCCAGGTTGATCGATCGGGCGTCGATGAGCAGAGCGGCGAGCATGAGATTGAGCGTGAGGATCGCCAGCCGTTCGAGATGGCCCTGGTCCGGAGCGGAGCCGGGCACACCGCCGAGGCCGGATCTCATCAGCGCGGGCACGTGCCGGGCGATCGACCTCGCTGCCTCCGTGCGCCTCCTGAACTGCCCGGCCATGATGGTCTCGAGGAAGAGCAGCACCTGCTCCTCGCCGACGAGCGGCCGCTGCGCCAGGTAGGGCGCCAGTTGCGCTAGCGCGTGCCGTTCCGCCTGCGTCTGGTCCCAGGCGGGGGCGGCGTTCATGATCTCGGCGGCCCGCACGAGCTGCTGAGCGAGTATCCGGGCGGACAGGAACTCTCCGAAGGTTGAGTGGATGAACTCGTAGCCCTCGTAGAAGGTGGTGTCCCTGTGCTGCGCCTGCGCCCGGTACAGGAAGAAGAACTGCCCGACCGCATCGTCGGCGCCGAGCACCCGCTCGCTCCGCCCCCGGCGGATCTCCTTGGCGGCGTAGTCCTGATCCACCTCCTGGCGTGTGATGAAACGCCGTCCTCGGTTCAACATGCCGGTGGCGATCGTTGACAACTCGCGGAACCGTTGCTCTATCAGCTGCGCCTGCTCGTTCTTGCGCTGCGGCATGCTCCCCTTCTCCAGCTCGCGTTCGAGATAGCGGCGGAAGATGCGTTCGTAGAGCTCGGTCTGGTCGAGGTCGCCCGCGTTGCGCAGGGAATTGCCCTCCGCGTCGTACAGGGCCAGCAGGGCCAGGAGCAGCGGCTGGCGGGCAAGATCGATGTGCCGCGCGATCGTGTCCGCGGACAGCTTGGCCAGACCGTGCCGTTCGAAATAGGGGGCGTTCTCGCGGTTCCAGGCGTTGATCCAGGTGCAGATCTGGTCGTCGGAGAATCCCTCCAGCTTCAGAATCACGCTGTCCTTGGGGACGTAGATCCGGTCCATCACGATCGTGCGGGCGGTCGCGACGGCGATAACGGGCCGCCCCAGCTCGGCTTCGATCTCCTGGAACTCGGCCAGCCGCTCCAGATAGCCGCCCAGCCCCTCATGGGCGGAGAGCTGCAGGAGCTCGTCCAGGCCATCCATGATGACGACGCGGGTAATCCGGCCCTGCGGGTCGGTGAGATTGTGTAACTGGTACCGGTTGTTCGTCTGGCGCCGGAGCTCCAGATCGATCTGGTCGCTGACCTCCTGCGAGGAGCGCACGTGGCGCAGCTCTACCCGCGCGACCGCGAACTCGTCCGGCGGGAGCTGCGCGGCGAGGATCTTGCTGAGCAGCGACTTGCCGCTCCCTGGGTCCCCCAGCACGAGCAGGGGCAGGCGGGTAGCCCTGGCGCTGCGGAAATACCCGGCCAGGAACCCGCCAAGACCGCTTCTGGCGGGCTGGCCCCGCCACGACTCCTCCTGCGCCAGCCGCCGCCCCTCGTCGCTGCGCTCGGTCTCGATCATCCGAAAGTTCGGATTGATGTAGCCCTCACAGATGGGCGGAAAACTGATCAGCTCGAGATCGCCGTTGAGGCGCGGGGTCAGCAGCGGCTTGCCGAGGATGAGCCGGTGGAGACTATGGCATTCGTCGACGCGTAACAGGAGCTCGTCGAGCGTGTCGCCACTCGGCCTGGTGAGCTGGGCGAGCAGCGCGGGCAGATCCCCCAGCGCCGCGCTGTTGGCCCGCAGCAGCTCCTTCAGCCCGGCCAGGATCGACCTGATCTCCGCGTCGCGGCCGGAGAGCCTGTCGGCGAGGGACCCGAGGATGAACCTGGTAGAGGCGTGCTCGTTCAGCAACGTCCAGACCAGGTATTCCGGGACCTCCACGGCCAGGTGGAGGAAGTGCTCCCAATAACGATCGACCGCTCGTTCGACGAAGCGCCGCGAGCCGATGGAGTGCTCGATCCGTTCCCGCTCGGTATCGTTCAGCTCGTCCCAGCGGCGGAGCCCTGACAGGTAGTCCAGTGCCTGGTTACTGAGCCTCAGGTAGACGTTGCGGACCTCCGCCCTCACGACCTCGGTGGGACGCGTGGGCCCCGGTGGCTCGATCGCGGACTGGCCCGACCAACTCACCAACTGGCGGCACTTTGGCCTGTCACCAGCCTGCGTTCCTTGCCAGTGGCGCAGTTCGCGGCGCCACTTGCCGGTCGCGTCGAGCTCCTGCAACCGCTCCGTGAGCTCTTCCGTGAAGGCAGTCATGACGATGACGGCATGGGCCGCTCCCAGCAGATCCTCGTATTCCAGGCGGGTGGACGTCGTCATACGCTGCTTCGCCTGGTCGGACAACTGGCGGAGGCGCGCCATGAGCTCGTTCTTGGCGTCGAAGTACGGCAGGGCGCTCTCCGGGCTGAACACGGTGACGGCGAGTAGCCCGAGCCCCAGGGCCTGCTCCAGGGCGTCGATGACCGGCGTGTCGCCCTTGGCCAGCAGCTTCACTGCGCCCTCGTACGTCATGGAGAAGCGTCGTGCCACATCCCACCCCCACCACAGCGCCGGCCCCCACCCTACGCGCACCGGGGGATGTCTAGACAGCGACCAAGACCTTGCCGCTGGAGCGCCTCTCCTAATCCGTAGGTTCCGGGTTCGAGCTCCGGGGAGCAATCGTCAATACCTGTGGATCAAGATTTAGGCGGCTACCGACTGGTCCTCGATGGCCGGTGAGTCCTCAGGCCGCTCGACGAGCTTGCCGTTGACGAACGTCGCTCCCGCACGGACCAGGGCGATGAGGTGGGGCTCGTTGACCGCGCGCCAGCGCTTCTGCGCCGACTCGATGAGCTTGAAGGCCATCGCCAGTGTCAATCCCCTGAAAGCATGGAGACGGTCCTATGCCACAGGGGCCCTCAGCAGGGCCGTTGATGCTTGCCCCTTCTCGATCATCTGACGCTCGAATGTGACAGGCGGCAGCCCATCGTTGGCGCTGTGCCTCCTAGTGGTGTTGTAGAAGTCGGTGATCCAGGTCGCGATCTTCAGTCGTGCCTTTGCTCGCGTACGGAAGCGCTGCCGGTGCACGTACTCAACCTTTAGGATGCTGTTGAACGCCTCGGCCACGGCGTTGTCGAGCGCAGCCGCATGAAGATCTGCACCGCCCGCCCTGGACTGCCCTTCCCCCCACGCCGCCCAAGCCGTCCAGGTCAAACGCCGCCGCACCGACCACCGAACCGGCAAGACCACCATCGTCACGATCTACGCCATCACCAGCCCGCCACCAGTCCGGATCAACCACGCCCAGCTTGCCGCACTCATCCGCGGACACTGGTGCGCCGAGGCCCTGCACCACATCCGTGACGTCACCTACCGTGAAGACGCCTCCCGACTCCGCACCGGCACCGCACCCCCGCATCACGGCCGGCCTGCGCAACCTGGCCATCGGCCTGGCCCGTCTGATCGGCTGGACCAACATCACCGCAGCCTCCGACCACTACCGCAGCCACCCCGCCGACGGACTCCAGCTACTCGGTTTCACAACATGAGAACGCATCGGCCCTGCTCCGCGAGGGCGCGGCAGGCCAGCCCAACCTGGAAGGCGCCGGGAAGGGACGAACGGCTGCGACAAAGCCGTGAGGTGACAGCGCTACCAGATGATGCGGATCCGGCGAGCGGGCTGGAGAGGTAAACGGCGTCTCCGCCCATGGCGACATGGCAGCGCTCGACGGAAGAGGACGGCCGCGGTCAGCCGCCTCTTCCTCTGATGCGGATCCTCGTCAGGGCGTCAAGAGCGGTTTCATCAGCGTCTGGAAGGGTGTGGAGGTACTTCTCGGTCGTGGCGATACTCGCATGGCCGAGGCGTTCCTTGACCACCTGGAGATCGGCGCCGCCGGCCAGCAGCCATGAGGCGTGCGCGTGGCGCAGGCCGTGCATGCGTACGTGGATCAGGATGCCTGCGGCGGCAAGCGCCGGGTTCCAGACCTGCTTGCGGAACCAGTCGCGGGGGATGTGGCCGTCGGTGTCGCGGGTGCGCGGGGTCCTGGGGGAGTCCTTGCCAGCGGCGCGGCGTGCGGCCCGATAGAGGGCGTAGGCGTCCTTGCAGTGGCGGCATTTGCATGTGCCGTTGGAGTAGCCGCTGATGGTGCCGTGCCGGTAGGTGCGCCCGGCGGCGTTCGGCTCGGTGTGGCCGAGCGATTGCGGGTTCGGTGCGGTACGCGGTGCCGGAACGGGCTGATGGTGGGTGAAGAGGAGGGCGCCGGGGGAGAGGCTCCGGTCGTCGATGTGGGCACGGATTTTGGCGACCAGTTGGGGCGTGAGCTTGAGGCGCCGGTACTCCTTGTCCTTGGGGTACTCCTTGACGAGGAAGCGGTCGCCCTGGGGGTGGAACTTCGGATTGATCTCCACGACGGCGCGGCTGACGGTGAGGATGCGGGTGGCGAGGTCGAGGTCTGTGGCGCGCAGCTCGGTCAGCTCGCCCCAGCGCAGTCCGGTCTCGATGGCGGTCTCGACCAGCAGGCGTGCGTCGTCGTCGGGCAGGTGCTGGAAGAGCTGGTCGAACTGTTCGGGTGTGATGATCGTGCGGGGTTTCTTGGGGACGGTGGGGGTCTTCACGCCCTTGGCGGGGTGGATGAAGATGACCTGGTCGTCGAAGGCGGTGGAGAAGATCGCGCTGAGGATGATCTTGTTGTAGCGGATGGTGACCGGCTTGACGCCGGCCTTCTTCATCGTGGTGACCCACTGTCGTACGTGCTCGGGGAGGATGTCGACCATCCGCATGGGGCCGAACTCGGGCATGAGGTGTTTGTAGAGGGAGTAGGTGTAGCCCTGCCGGGTGCTCGCCTCCATCTCGTGGTTGGGAAGCCACGCGTCCTCGACGTACTGCTGGAAGGTCTGCCGCCCGCGGCCGGGGTTGCCGAGCCGTCCTTCGGCGATCTTGGCTTCCGCTCGCTGCCAGGCCTTGTCGGCTTCCTTCTTGCTCGTGAAGGTCCCCGCCGATCGCTCGGCTCCCTTGAGGTCTTTGTAGTAGGCGGTGTAGTGCGACTTGCCGGATCTCAAGCGCTTCCGCGAGAAGCCCATTCAACCCACCCTAAAGATCGTTTGGACCGTCGTTGGACCGTGGACCGTGCGTCATTCCCCGAACCAAACCGACACTGTCCGATCTGCAGATAGGCCTATTTTACTGGGGTTTTGGACTCCAGAACGCTCCTTTCCAGGGCCTATTGAACAGTTGAAACTCCGTTCACACCGAAGAGGTCACTGGTTCGATCCCAGTATCGCCCACCACATCGCAGCAGGTCAGAGGCCGGACTCCCAGAGCGGGGTCCGGCTTTTTTGATCATCTGACCCCGATCTGACCCCGGGGCGATCCGACACTCCCTCGCTTGCGCCGCCATGCAACGGCAGGCAGCGGGCTCGTTCGGGAACCCCTTCTGGTGGCTGATGTTCAACAAACGTCCCTTCGCCTGGGTTACTCGTCGGCACCTGTGCCATGACCGACGCCGCCCGCTTCCTACCGGCCGCCCACGCATGCTGGCCGCCTGCTGCGCCGTCGCCGCCATCCCGCTGGATGATCACCATGGCGCAGGCGCCGTCGCGGCATGCTGGGCCACCACCCTCCGACTCGCTCACCCAGCCCGCCCTGGGACGCCTGCCCCTACACCGCCACCACACCGATGTGGCTGGCTGGCCATTCCACCTGACGACCCTCGCCCGGTGCGGCGGGGGAGCGTGACACCGCTTTCCGCCCCGGCTATCCCGCGCCGTCGGCACCCTCCGTGCCGACACCATTCATGCCGACCCCCACTTGCGCCCAACTCCGCCGCTCGCTCCGCGAGCGCCTCGAATATGATCTACAGCGTAAAGGGGGACAGGAATCGACCGCCACACCTCGGCCGCCAAAGCCGACGCACTGATCATCCAGGGGCCCCAGCGGGCGTGGGGCTGAGGGTGCCGTCCTCCGCCATGTCGAAGAGACCCTGGGTCTTGCCGTCTACCTTGGTGTGCTTGAGCCAGTACTTCGACAGGTTGTGCAGGTTCTTGTGCTGGCCTTCCCACACGATCTGGTGCCCGGCGCAGTCCACCTTCACCAGCAGCTGGTGCGATCCCGGGATGGCATCGTAGAGCGCAGGGACGGAGAAGGTGGGCAGGGGATCGCCCCTGTCCGGCGTCGCGTTCGCCGTCGTGTCGTATTCCCCATAGACAATCAACACCGGCACCCGCGTTCCGCAGCTGTGTGGCGAGAAAAGCACACAGATCTGTGGCTTGAGCTGCGGAAATGCTTGCGGGCATGCTGATGCGGCGTGTCACTA
>NZ_JBICUQ010000017.1:0-93056 GCF_043198225.1 Nonomuraea sp. NPDC048826
CGTTGGTGGGTGAGGAGTTGCCAGAGGTCGTCGGGTGAGGTGACGTCGCCGGGGTAGCGGCAGGCCATGGCGACGATCACGACAGGGTCGTCGTCGATGCGTCGGCGAGACGGGGTGGCGGCGGTTGTGGTGGCCGGTGTGCTCACGGGGACCAGTTGGGTGGTGAGGAGGGCGGCCACGGCGTTGGGGGTGGGGTGGTCGAAGGTGAGGGTGGCCGGGAGGGGCAGGCCGGTGGTGGTGGCTAGTTGGTTGCGGAGTTCGACGGCGGCCAGGGAGTCGAAGCCGAGTTCGCGGAAGGCGGTGTGGGGGTTGATCTGCTGGCTGTCGGTGTGGCCGAGGACGGTGGCGGTGGTGCGTCGGACCAGGTCGAGGGTGATGTCGAGCCGCTGCGCCGGGCCGGCGTCGGCAAGCTGACGGGGAAGATCGCCGGTGACGACACCGGTGGGCTTGCCGGGAAGGACGCCGCGGGGCTTCCCGGTGAGGATGGCCGGTGCGCTGGGTTGTTGGCGCAGGAGCTTGTGGTTCAGGTGAACGGGCGCCAGCAGAGCGTCGGGATGGGCCAGGGCGGTGTCGAGGAGACCGAGGGCGGTGTCGGGAGGCAGCGGGTGCAGTCCGGTGCGTTGCCAGCGGTTCGGCGCGAGGGCGGCGGCCATGCCGGTGTGGTCCCACGGCCCCCAGGCCAGGCTGGTGGCGGGCAGCCCCTGAGTGTGGCGATGGTGGGCCAGGGCGTCCAGGAAGGCGTTGGCAGCAGCGTAATTTGCCTGGCCGGGAGTACCGATGAGACCGGCGATGGAAGAGAACAGGACGAAGGCGGTCAGGGGCAGGTGACGGGTGTGCTGGTGCAGCTGCCAGGCCGCGTCGACCTTGGGGCGCAAGGTATCGGCGAGCCGCTCAGGGGTCAGGGCGGCCAGCGTGGCGTCGTGCAGGACACCGGCGGCGTGGATGACGGCCGTCAGCGGGTGACTGTCCGGGACGGCAGCCAGCAGGCCGGCGAGGGCGTCGGAGTCGGCGGTGTCGCAGGCCGTGATGGTCACGCGGGCCCCGGCCGCGGTGAGCTGCTGGTGGAGTTCATCGGCGCCGGGCGTATCCGGGCCTTGCCTGCTGACGAGCAGCAGGTGGCTGGCGGGGAAGCGATCGGCCAGGTGCCGGGCGACGAGACCGCCGAGCGCTCCGGTCCCGCCGGTGATCAGCACGGTGCGGTGGTCGAAGTCCGGCGGTGGCACGCTGGCCGGGGTGCCGGGAGTGAGCCGGGGGACGAGCAGGCGACCGGCGCGGACGGCGGTCTGCGGCCACCGGCTGTGGACGGCGCCCTGAAGCGCTTGCAGGGAGGCCGGGTGCTGATCGATGTCGATGACGGCGAACCGGCCGGGATGCTCGGTTTGCGCGGAGCGGACAAGCCCCCAGACGGCTGACCCGGTCAGGTCGATGTCATCACCCGGTTCGGCGGCGACCGCGCCATGGGTGATCACGACCAGCCGGGTGGCGGCGGGGAGATCGTGGGCGAGGAACCGCTGGAGCAGGGCGAGCGCGTCGGCGGTGCGCCGGTGAGCATGCCCGGGAACATCGGCGAGGTCGGAGCCGGGAGTGAGGACGGCAACGACATGGTCAGGGGCGGGGCGACCGGCGGCTACCGCGCGCCCCAGCGCCGCCAGATCCGGATAGCGGTCACCCGCGAGCCCGGCAGTCTCGCCACCCAGGACCGCGCATCTCCCGGACGCCTCGGCTTCCTGCTCGACCGGAGCCCAGCGCACCTCGTGCAGGGAGCCGCCCGACCGTTCGGCGGGCAGCATGGCCAGCGCGCCGATGCGGGCCACGACCTCGCCCGTGACGGCGTCGGCCGCCACCACGGCGACCCCGCCGGCCCCGCCGAGCGTGATCCGGACCCGCAGTGACGTCGCAGGCGACGCGGTCACCCACACGTCGGACCAGGAGAACGGCAGGCGGAGCAGGCCGTCGCCGGTGATCAGGAGGGGGTGCAGGACTGCGTCGAGAAGCGCGGGGTGCAGGCCGAAGCCGCGGCTGTCCAAGCCCTCGGGGAGGACCACGTCGGCGACGAGATCGTCCCCGTCCCGCCACAGCCCGCGCAGCCCCCTGAAGCAGGGGCCGTAGGCGAACCCCGCCGCCGCCAGCCACTCGTACGCGCCGTCCAGGTCGATCGGTTCCGCCTCTTCGGACGGATCGAGCAACGGGCGGATCTCATCCCCGCTGACGGCGAGGGTGCCGGAGGCGTGCAGGACCCACTCGGCGTCACCGCGGGCGTGCACGTGGACCGTCCGTCGTCCCGCCTCGTCCAGGACGCCCACGGTGACCTGGACCTCGACGGCCGCGTCGGCGGACAGGCGCAGCGGGCTGTGCAGGGTCAGTTCCTCGACGCGTGCGCAGCCTGCGCGTTCTCCCGCGTACCGGACCAGCTCGACGTGGACGGTGCCGGGGATCACCACGTCGTCGGCGACGACGTGGTCGGCCAGCCACGGGTGGGTGTCGAGGGCCAGGCGCCCGGTGAGGACGAGACCGCGGCCGTCCACCAGCTCGACGCAGGTCGTGAGCAGGGGGTGCGCGCCCTCGACGGGCCGGGCCTGGGCGCTCTTCTCGAACCAGTAGCGGCTTCGCTGGAACGGATAGGTGGGCAGAACCGCGGGCGTGGCGCCCCGCGGGTGGAGATCACGCCACCGGACGGGGTTGTCCGCGCTCGTGGTGTGCACGTCCGCGAGGGCGGTGAGCAGCGCCGTCGTCTCCGGCCGCCCGGCGCGCATGGTCGCGGTCGCGGTCGCGTCCCCGTCCGCTTGACGCGCGAGCACGCTCAGGACGGCGTCCGGGCCGACCTCCAGGTACGTGGTGACACCGTACGACCGAAGGGTGCGCAGCGTCTCCGCGAAGCGGACGGGTTGCCGGGCATGCCGCACCCAGTAGCCGGGGGAGCCGAGGTCGTCGGCCGTGCGTCCGGTCACGTTGGAGATCACGGGAATGTGCGGCCGGTCGAACCTCAGCCCTTCCGCGACGGCGCGCAGGTCGTCCAGCGCCGGATCCATCAGGGAGGAGTGGAAGGCGTGGCTGACCGTCAGCCTGCGCGTCCTGCGGCCGAGTCCGGTGAAGTGCTCGGCGACGCGGGCGACGGCACGTTCGGAGCCGGAGATCACCACGGAGTCCGATGCGTTCACGGCCGCGAGGGCGACCTCGTCGCCGAGGTGCGGCCTCATCTCCGCCTCGGTGGCCTGCACGGCGACCATCGCGCCGCCCTCGGGCAGCGCGCCCATCAGCCGGCCGCGCGCCGCGACCAGGGCCGCCGCGTCGGCCGACGACAGCACGCCCGAGACGTGGGCGGCGACCAGCTCGCCCAGTGAATGGCCTGCCAGATAGTCGGCCTTCACGCCGAGAGAGGTGAGGTAGGCGTACAGGGCGGTTTCCAGGGCGAACAGCGCGGGCTGCGCGTAACGGGTCCGGCTCAGCGACTCCGCGTCCTCGCCCCACATGACCTCGCGCAGCGGACGGTCCAGATGCACGTCGAGGTCGTCCACGATCGCGTCGAAGGCCGCCGCGAAACCGGGGAGGGCCTCGTACAGCTCCTTGCCCATGCCCGGGTACTGGGCGCCCTGGCCGGTGAACAGCAGGGCGAGCTTGCCACGGCGGGCGGCGCCGTGCCGGACGGACGGATCGGACCCGCCGCCCGCGAGCGCGTCGAGCCCGGCCAGCAGGTCGGCGCGGGTCGCGCCGACGACGGCGGCGCGGTGGCCGAAGGTGGCTCGCCGCGCCAGCGTGTGGTGCGTCTGCGCGGTGGTGATCTCGGGGTGGTCGGTCAGATGGCCGGCCAGGCGCCGGGCCTGCTCGCGCAGCGCCGTCTCCGACTTCGCCGACAAGGGCCACACGGTCGGCAGCTCCTCCTGGAGGGCCGGGCCGGGCTCGGCCGGAGGCGGCTCTTCGAGGATGAGATGGGCGTTGGTGCCGGAGATGCCGAACGACGACACGCCCGCCCTGCGCGGCCGCTCCCCGGCGGGCCACGCCACCTCCTCGGTGAGCAGTCGTACGGTGCCGCCCCGCCAGTCGACGTGCGGTGTCGGCTCGGTGACGTGCAGCGTACGCGGCAGCACCTCGTGCCGCATGGCCAGCGCCATCTTGATGACGCCGCCCACCCCGGCGGCGGCCTGGGCGTGCCCGATGCCGGACTTCAGCGACCCCAGCCACAGCGGGCGGTCCTCCGGCCGGTCGCGCCCGTAGGTCGCCAGCAGCGTCTCCGCCTCGATCGGGTCGCCCAGCGCCGTGCCCGTGCCGTGCGCCTCGACCGCGTCCACGTCGGTCGCCCCGATTCCGGCGTCCGCCAGCGCCGCCTGGATGACGCGTTCCTGCGCGAGCCCGTTGGGCGCCATCAGCCCGTTGCTGGCCCCGTCCTGGTTGATGGCCGTGCCACGGATGACGGCCAGCACCTGATGCCCTGCCGCCAGCGCGTCGGACAGCCGCTGGAGCACCAGCAGCCCCGCGCCCTCCGACCATCCGGTGCCGTCGGCCCCGGCGGAGAACGCCTTGCACCGGCCGTCGGCCGCCAGCCCGCGCTGCTGACTGAACTCCACGAACAGGCCGGGCGTGGACATGACGGTGACGCCGCCGGCCAGGGCCATCTCGCAGTCGCCCTGGCGCAGCGCCCGCGTCGCGAGGTGCAGCGCCACCAGCGAGGACGAGCACGCGGTGTCGACCGTGATCGTCGGGCCTTCGAGCCCGAACGTGTAGGCCAGCCGGCCGGAGTTGACGCTGGCCGTGGTGCCGGTCAGCACGTATCCCGCCAGCTCGTCCGGCGCCTCGTGCAGGCGGGGGCCGTACTCCTGGGACATCGCGCCGACGAACACGCCCGTCCGGCTGCCGCGCAGGCCGGCGGGGTCGATCCCGGCCCGTTCGAAGGCCTCCCACGCGGTTTCCAGCAGCAGCCGCTGCTGGGGGTCCATCGCGGTCGCCTCGCGGGGGCCGATCCCGAAGAACTCCGGGTCGAACAGCTCGGCGCCCTCGACGAACCCGCCGGAGCGGACGTAGGTCTTGCCCGCGACGCCGGGTTCCGGGTCGTAGAGCGCGTCCACGTCCCATCCGCGGGTGGCCGGGAAGTCGCCCACGGCGTCGCGCCCGGCCGCGACCAGGTCCCACAGCTGCTCGGGGGTGCTGACACCGCCGGGGAAGCGGCAGGCCATCCCGACGATCGCGACGGGATCCTCGCCGGGGACGGCGCCGGGAACCGGTGCCGTCTCGCCGGCGTCGGCGATGATCGCGGATTCCAGGTAACCGGCCAGCGCGGCGGGGGTCGGATGGTTGTAGATGATCGTGGTGGGCAGCCGCATGCCGGTCGCCCGGGCCAGCCTGTTGCGGAGTTCGACCGCGGCGGGGGAGTCGAAGCCGAGGTCGCGGAAGGTGAGCCGCGGATCCACGGCGTCGGGGCTCGCGTGTCCCAGCACGCCGGCGGCGTGGGTACGGACGAGGTCGGAGACGGCGCGGCGGCGTTCCGCCTCGCCGAGAGACAGCAGCCGCCGTCGCCACGACGGAGCCTCCTGGTCGGCCGCCGGATCGGGCTCCTCCTGGACCGCCGGCTCGGTCGCCGGCCCGCCGGTCGGGGCCGCCGCCCTGAGCCAGTGGCGCCGGCGCTGGAACGCGTAGGTCGGAAGGGTCTCCAGGGTGCGGGCGGTGGCGGGGAACACCCCGCTCCACGCGATCGGCACGCCGCTCACGTGCAGTTCCGCGACCGCCTTGAGAACCTGCTCCATCCCGGGTACGGCCCTGCGGAGGGTGCCCACGACGACGCCGGAGGCGGCGAGGTCGTCCAGCGTCTCCTGGATCGGCAGCGTGAGCACCGGGTGGGCGCTGCTCTCGACGAACGTCCGATGACCCGCGGCGACCAGGGCGCGGACCGTCTTCTCGAAGCGCACGGGCTCGCGCAGGTTCGCGTACCAGTAGCGGGCGTCGAGGGTCGCGGTGTCGACGCGGCCGCCGGTGACGGTCGAGTAGAAGGCGATGCCGCAGGAACGCGGCGTGATCGGGGAGAGCTCTCGCAGCAGGCGCTCCTCGATGGCCTCGACCAGGGGCGAGTGCGAGGCGTAGTCGACGGTGATGCGCCGGGCGCGGATGTCGCGGGCTCCGCACCAGTCGACCAGGGCGGCCACCGCCTCCAGAGTGCCGGAGACCACGGTGGTCGCGGGGCTGTTGACCCCGGCGACGACCAGCCTGCCCTGCCACGTCCTGAGGTGCTCCTCGAGCTCGTCGGCCGGCAACGCGATCGACGCCATGGCGCCCGTTCCGGAGAGCGTGGTCAGGGCGCGGCTGCGCAGCGCGATGACGCGGGCCGCGTCGTCCAGCGACAGGCCGCCCGCGACGTGCGCGGCGGCGATCTCCCCCTGGGAGTGGCCGACGACCGCGTCCGGCGTGACGCCCAGGGACTGCCACAGGCGGGCCAGGGAGACCGAGACCGCGAACAGGACCGGCTGGATCACGTCGTCGCGGTCCATGCCGGGCGCCCCCGGCGTGCCGCGCAGGACGTCGATCGGAGACCAGTCGACGTACCGGCCCAGGGCGTCGCAGCATTCCTCCAGCGCCGTGCGGAAGACCGGGCTGGAACCGAGGAGGTCGAGCGCCATCCCCGGCCACTGCGATCCCTGCCCGGAGAAGACCAGCACGGTCGCGCCGGGGTCGTCGGCGGTTCCCTGGATCAGCCCCGGGGCGCTCTCGTCCTCGACGAGGGCGCGAAGGGACGCCAGCAGCGTTTCGCGGCCGGGGCCGAGGGCGACCGCCCGATGCCCGAACGCGGTCCGCGTGGTGGCGAGCGACCAGCCGATGCCCGCCGGGTCCGCCTCGGGACGCTCGTCCAGGTGGTCGCCGAGCCGGCGGGCCTGGTCGCGCAGGGCGGCGGGCGTGCGGCCCGAGAGCGGCCACAGCACCGGCTCCACGCTCGCTGTCGCCGGAGCTTCGGGGACCCGGGGCGGCTCGCCGAGCACCACGTGACAGTTGGTGCCGCCCATGCCGAAGGAGCTCACGCCCGCGACCAGCGGACGGTCGGGGCGCGGCCACGCTCCCGGCTCCCGCTGGACCCTGATGCGCAGCCCGGTGAAGTCGATCAGGGGGTTCGGGGTGGTGAAGTTCAGGCTCGCGGGCAGCAGGCGGAATCTGACACTGAGTACGGCCTTGAGCAGCCCGGCGATGCCGGCCGCGCCCTCCAGGTGCCCGATGTTGGTCTTGACGGAGCCGACCGCCACGGGATCGTCCGCCGGTCTGCCGTCACCCAGGGCCAGGCCCACTCCGGCCGCCTCGACGGGGTCGCCGACCGGGGTGCCGGTCCCGTGCAGCTCCACGTACTGGACCTGACCGGGCCGTACGCCGCCGCCGGCGCAGGCCAGGCGGATCACCTCGGCCTGCGCGTCCGGGCTGGGCACGGTCAGGCTGTCCGTCACGCCGTCGTTGTTGACCGCGCTCCCGAGGATCACGCCGTGCACGGTGTCGCCGTCGGAGACGGCCCGTGACAGGAGTTTCAGCACGACGAGGCCGCCGCCCTCGCCGCGGACGTAGCCGTTGGCCCGGGCGTCGAAGGTGAAGCAGCGCCCGTCCGGCGAGAGCGCGCCGAGCCGCTCGACGGCGGTGTCGGCCTCCGGATCGAGGTTCAGCTGCACCCCGCCGGCCAGCGCGGCCGTCGCCTCGCCCCGGCGCAGGCACTCGGCCGCGAGATGCACGGCGACGAGCGACGAGGCCTGGGCGGCGTCCACGGTCATGCTCGGCCCGCGCAGTCCCAGCGCGTACGAGACGCGGTTGGCGATGATGCCCCGCTCCAGCCCGGTCAGCGTGTGCTGGGTGACCGCCCCGGCGCCGCGCAGCAGGTTGGCGTAGTCGTTCGCGATCGCGCCGACGAAGACGCCGGTGCGGCTGCCGCGCAGGCTTCCGGGTACGAGGCCGCCGTGTTCGAGCGCCTCCCAGGCCAGTTCGAGCGCGAGGCGCTGCTGGGGATCCATGGCCGCGGCCTCGCGCGGCGAGATGCCGAAGAACCCCGCGTCGAAGCCGTCGACCGAGTCGAGATAGCCGCCCGGCCGGCGGGAGGCGTCGCTCGCGGGCCGGTGGGCGGGCGCCTCCGCGATCGCGCTCGCGCCGTCGCGGAGCAGCCGCCAGAACGAGCCGAGATCCGGCGCCTGCGGGAAGCGGCAGGACATCCCGATGATCGCGACGGGCTCCTGACCGTCGGTCACGTGAGAGGCACGATCAAGATCGATTGTCATGGCGCCGGGAGTCTCCCTCGTCGTGAACCGTCTCTAGACGTGAGAGCCAGGCCAAGACCTGGTCTGGCGCTTGCCGCCGTCGGCCTCACGATAGGGCGGGGCAGGTCGGCGGCATACCGGTGTTCCGCGCCGCCGACCCCTTATGTGCGGAGGTGGGATAGGGGTCCGGGCGTTCAGCGGAAGCGCAGCGGCGAGAACGGCTTGACCAGCTCCGGCGTGTCGCCGGTGACCAGCATCGCGGTCACCGCGTCGGCGGTGATGGGCGCGAGCTGCACGCCGATGCGGAAGTGACCCGTGGCCAGGAGCAGGCCAGGCACCGCGGTGTGGCCGATCATCGGCTGGTCGTCCGGCGAGCCGGGCCGCAGCCCGGTGCCGAACTCGGCGAAGCCGAGCCGCCCGCAGCCGGGCAGCACCCGCTGAGCCTTGCCCAGCAGCTCGGTCAACCCCGCCACGGTGGTCGTCGTGTCGTAGCCGGCCTCCTCGTAGGTGGCGCCGACGACCAGTTCGCCGTCGCCGCGCGGCACCAGGTACACCGCCGAGCCGTCCACCGTGGCCCGGGTCGCCCTGCCGAGCAGCGGGGGGTCCGCGTGCAGGCGCAGGATCTGGCCCTTCACCGGCCGCACCTCCGGTACGGTCCCGGCGGGCAGGCCGCCGAGCCGATGCGTCCAGCAGCCGGCCGCCAGCACGACCCGGTCCCCGCGCACGGTCTCCCCGTCGCGCAGGCGCACCCCTTCGGCCCGTCCGCCGAGGAGCACCTCGGTCACCTCGGCCTGCCGGACCTCGCCGCCGCGCCGCCGGATCGCCGCCAGCAACGCGGCGTTCAGCTGTCTCGGGTTCACCGCCCCGTCGTCCGGCGCGAGGAGGCCACCGGCCACCGACGGGGCCAGCGACGGCTCCAGGTCACGGCATCCTTCGCCGCTCAGCGGCTCGCACCGGATGCCGCGCGACCGCGCGAAGCGTCCCAGCGCGTCGAGCGCGGCGACGTCGCCGGCGGTGAAGGCGACGTCGAGGACGCCGTCGCCGCGGAACCCGGCGCTCATGCCGGAGTCCTCCTCCAGCTCGGCGACGAACGAGCGGTACCGTTCCCGGGAGGCCAGGCACAGGCGCAGCAACGGCTCGTCGTTCACCAGCAGTTCGTTCAGCGGGGGCAGCATGCCCGCCGAGGCGTGCGAGGCCCCGCTCGCGGGCGCGGGATCCACGATCGTCACGGTCAGCCCGGCGACCAGCGACTGCCACGCGGTGGCCAGGCCGATGACCCCGGCCCCCGCGATCACCACATCCGTCATCCGCCCACCTCGTGCGTGTCAGGGTCGGCCAGCAGCAATTGGTGCAGGTGAGTCGCCAGCCGGCTCGGGGTCGGATGGTCGAAGGCCAGCGTGGCGGGCAGCCGCAGCCCGGTCGCCGCCGCCAGCCGCCGCTTCAGCTCCAGCGTGGACAGCGAGTCGAAGCCGGCGGCGACGAACTCGCGGTCCGGCGCCACGGACTCGGCCGAGGCGTGCCCGAGCACGATCGCCGCCTGCGCGCGCACGAACTCCGCCACGGCGGCCTCACCCTCGCCCGCGAGGGCCTGGCGCAGCTGCTCACGCAGCTCTCCGGCGGCCCCGACCGGCTGTGCCGCCGACGGCTGCGCGAGGTCGGCCAGCAGCGGGTGGAGTTCGGAACCGTGGGTACGGAGCGCCTCCTCGTCGAGGCGCACCGGAACCAGGACCGCCTCGTCCCTGCCGCGCGCCGCGTCGAGCAGCGCCAGCCCTTGTTCCTCGGTGACGGGGGCGAGCCCGGCGCGTCTCATCCTGGCCAGGTCGGCGGCCGAGACCGCGTCCATCATGCCGTCGCCCTCCCACGGGCCCCACGCCAGCGAGACCGCCGGCAGCCCGATGGCCCGGCGCCGGTGCGCGAGCCCGTCCAGGAAGGCGTTCGCCGCGGCGTAGTTGGCCTGCCCCGAGCCGCCCAGCACCCCCGCGGCGGAGGAGAACAGCACGAAGGCGCAGGACTCGCGGTCGCGGGTGAGTTCGTGCAGGTTCAGCGCCGCGTCGATCTTGGCACGGAGGACGCGTTCCAGCCGGTGCGGGGTGAGCAGGGCGATCGTCCCGTCCCGTACCACGCCCGCGGCGTGGATGACCGCGGTCAGCGGCCGGTCGTCCGGGATGTCCGCGATCACCCGCGCCAGCGCCGGCCGGTCGGCCGCGTCGCAGGCCGTCACCCGGACGTCCGCGCCCAGCGCGGCCAGCTCCCTGATCAGGTCGGCGGTGCCGGGTGCGGCGGCTCCGCTGCGGCTGAGGAGCACCAGATGCCGGACGGCGTGCCGGCGCACCAGGTGCCGGGCCACCGCCCGGCCGAGCGCGCCCGTGCCTCCGGTCACGAGGATCGTGCCGCGCGGATCCCAGCGGCCCGCCCCGCCCCGGCGCGCCGGTACGGGCGGGCAGCGGACCAGCCGCGGCCGGAGCGGCACCGAGTCCCGCACCGCCACCTGCGGCTCGCCCGACGTCACCGCCGACACCAGCGCCCGGCCCGAGGACTGGGGGTCGTCCAGGTCCACCACGAAGAACCGGCCGGGGTGTTCGGCCTGGGCGCTGCGGACCAGCCCCCACAGCGCCGCCCCGGACAGATCCGCCACCTCCTCGCCCGGCCGGGCGGCCACGGCGCCCTGCGTGACCAGCACCAGCCGGCAATCCGCCAGCCGCTCGTCGGCGAGCCATTCCTGCACCAGGATGAGCGCCCGCTGGAGTGCGCGCCGCGCGCCGGTGGTCTCGTCGGCCTCGTCGCCGCCCGGCTGGGTGCAGGAGACGGCGACGACGTCCGGGACCCGGCGGCCGCGCCGCAGCTCGGCGTCGAAGGCGTGCAGGGACTCGTGGCTCTCCGTGGCGCGCCCGGCGGCCTTCAACGCGCCGGTGAGTCCGAGGTGATCGGTGCCGAGCACGGCCCACTGACCGGCGGGCTGCGCCTCCTCCGAGGTGGTGACGGCGTGCCAGGCGAGCCTCAACAGGCGGGCGTGACGGGCCGCGCCGAGATCGTCGGGGAGCGGGCGCAGCGCCAGCGAGCCGATCGTCGCCACCAGCGTCCCGCGGTCGTCGAGCACCTGGATGGACAGCGCGTCGTCGCCGGACGGGGTGAGCCGGACGCGCGCGATCCGCGTGCCCGCCGCCGGGACGCGGACGTTGCGCCAGGCGAACGGCAGCGGGGTGCTGTCGCCCTTGTCCAGGTGCGGGAGCAGCGCGGCGTGCAGCGCGGAGTCGAGCAGCGCGGGATGCAGGTGAAAACCGGGCACTCCCGGCGCGTCCGCGTTGAGGCCCACCTCCGCCAGGATGTCGTCCCCGTCGCGCCAGGCGGCGCGCAGCGCGCGGAACACCGGCCCGTACCGCAGGCCGCGATCGTCGAGACGGCGGTACAGATCGGTGATGTCGACGGGTTCGGCGCCCGGCGGCGGCCAGTCGGCGGCCGGATCGGTCATCGCCACCCGCCCGCGGGCCGCGGCGGATTGATGATGGCGGCGGTGACCTCGCCCCGCGAGTCGCCTCCGAACTCGTCCCAGTAGCGGCAGGTCGTGCGGATCACCACGAGGGGGTCGCGGATGTCGTTGCCCTCCCACTCCCCGATGTCGACCAGGTCCAGCTCGCCCTGGAAACGCCGTCCGCGCATGGCCGTGCGGAACGCGCTGCGGAAGTCGGTGATGAGGATCTCGCCCAGTTGCCGGCTCCAGAAGTCTTCCATCGTCCACCGCGAGAACGGCTCCACCAATTTCTCTTTGATGGACTTGGCGACCAGGTAGTAGGCCATCTGGTTGTAGCAGATGTTGAACTCGACCGAATTGAAGTGCCCGGTGTCGTCGATATAACAGGACTCGGAGATCTCGAACGCGCACGTGGCGGTGAGACGGCCGCCCTCGTCCGGTCGCCCGTTCAGCACCACGGCGGCGGACTTCAGATATTCGCAGTTCTTCGCCCGGTAGGGCGTCAGGACTCTGTGGAGCAGTTCCGGGTCGTTCGGATGAGCGACCTCCGGCGCGTTTCCGGGCCCCTCCGCCAGTTTCGTCATGCCGGCTCCCTCGGGCTAGGCCGTACCAGAGGGGACGGTAACATCGCGGGAAAAGACCGCCCCACCCCTGAGCCACCCCTATACGAGGCCGAGGCGCTTCGCCAGAGTGTCCCTGTCGATCTTCCCGTTCGCCGTCGTGGGGACGTCCGCGATCACGTGCAGCCCCCGCGGCACCATGTAACCGGGAAGCACGGCGGCGCAGAAGGCCCGCACCTTCATCGCGTCGAGCGGCGGCGCCCCGCGCTCCATGACCACGCACCCGGCGAGCTCGGCCGCGTCGCCGTCCTTCACGGCCAGCGCGACGGCGGCGGTCACGCCGGGGAACTCGGCCAGGCGGCGTTCCAGCTCTCCCAGTTCGACCCGGTTGCCGCGGATCTGCACCTGCGAGTCGGCACGGCCCCGGAAGTAGAGCTCGCCGTCCGGGCCCCGGTGGGCCAGGTCGCCGGTGCGCAGCACCCGCCGTCCGGACGCGGGGGTGAACGGGTGCGGCACCAACGTGGCGGCGGTCGCCTCCGGATCCTCCCAGTAGGCGGTGAACAGGGCCGGGCTGTCGAGGTGGATCTCGCCGACCGCGCCGGGTTCGGTGACCGGCTCGCCATCCGCGCCGATGAGCAGCATCTCGGCGCCCGGGTGGGCGAAGCCGATGGACAGCCGGTCGAGGTCCTCCGGGATCGGCTCCGGCACGTCGGTGAAGGAGCACGCCATCGACTCGGTCGCGCCGTAGCAGTTGATGAGCCGGAGGCCCGGCCGCAGGCCCTGCAGCCGGCGCAGATCCGCGAGGGGGAAGTCCTCGCCGGAGAACAGGATGCGCTCCAGCCGGTCCAGGCCGGCGAACCGGTCCGGCTCGTGCCTGAGCACCGGCCCCCAGATCGACGGCACACCCTGGACGTGCGTCACCTCCGCGTCACGCAACAGGGCCAGGAAGAGCCGGGGCCAGCCGAGCCTGCTCCGCGGGATCGGCACGACGGTCGCGCCCTGCCCGAGGCTGAGCGCGATGCCGCCCAGGCAGAAGTCGAAGTGGAACGGCGAGGCGATCCCGACCCTGTCGTGCTCGGCGACCACCCCTTGGTGCAGCGTGCCGCGGTAGAACGCGATGTTCGCGCGGTGGTCCATCACCACGCCCTTGGGCCGGCCGGTCGTGCCGGAGGTGAAGATGATGTACGCCGTGTCGGTGGCGAGCACCTCCCGGCGGTGCCGGGTCCTGGGCGCGGGAGGGCGCCGCGGCGTCAGCGCGCCCGCGGCGAACCCGGCCACGCCCATCCCCGGCGGCGCCTCGACGTCGTGGCCGGGGAGGTCGTGGACGTACAGCGCCGGCCGGGCCGCGTCGATCACCGACCGCACCCGCGCCTCCGGCATCTCGGGGCTCACCGGGATGAACGGCAGGCCGAGCGTGGCGCAGGCCAGCAGCATCGCGATGGAGGACGCGGACGTGGTGGACATGACCACCACCCGGTCGCCGACGTCCAGCCCCAGGTCGGCGAGCTCCGCGGCGTAGGCGTCGGTGAGCCGCTCCAGCTCGCGGTAGGTGACGGTGCGCAGCCCGCCGTCGGCGTCGAGCTCCACGACCGCCGGATGATCGGGCCTGGTACGGGCCGGGGCCAGCAGGAACCAGCGGAGATTGTCGGCGAAACCGTCAGCACGGGCGGTGCGCGGGAATTCGTTGCCCATCCGGCACTTCCAGACCTGGGGCGAAGGGGGATATGAGCAGGCGTGAATTCATCGTATACACGCCGGAATTCGGCGGGACAAGCCTGGAGCTGCTGTGTTAAGGGGGCGCTAGGGGTTCTGGTCGCCCCGCCCCGCAAACAGACTGGCGTCGGAAAGCGGCACAGAAAGGAGTGCGCCGAGAAATGCAGACCGACGCCCGAGAGGACTCCGCAATCATTTTTCCGGGGATCAGCCCGGCGCCTTTCGCGGAAACGGCGCGGTTCCTGCTGATCGACCCCGTCGCCCGCCGCATGCTGGCCGAGGCGGACGAGGTCCTCGGCTGTTCCGTGCTGGAACGTCACCGGGAGGCCGGGGACGACTACTCGGCAGGGGCCAGGGTCGCGTTCCTGGTCAGTTGCCTGGCGCTGGCGCGGTGGGCGGGGCGGACGCTCGGCATCAGCCCGCGCCTGGTCGCCGGGCCGAGCTTCGGCGGCGTCCCCGCCGCCGTCCACTCCGGCGCGCTCGGCTTCGCCGACGCCGTCTCGCTGACCGCCTCGTGGGGGCGGGTGACGGAGGAGTACTTCACGCGCGAGCACCGGGACGTCGTCACCCTCTCCGTGGCGCGGCTGCCCGAGGATCGCCTGGAGCGCGTCCTGGAGGAGCTGAAGGGAAGCGAGGAGTGGTACGGGGTGGCGTGCTTCGTCGACGCCGACTTCCACCTCGTGTCCGTCCACGAGAGCAGGGTCGAGTGGCTGCAGGACCGGATGCGGGCCGAAGGCGGGATGCCGCTGTCCGTCATGCGCCCGCCGATGCACTCGAGCCGGTTCGGCGGCCTGCGCGAGACCATCGAACGTGAACTGTTCGGCGGTCTCCGCTTCGCCGACCCGGTGATCCCGGTGGTCTCCGACCACGACGGCACGGTGCTGACCAGCGGCGCCCAGCTCCGGGAGCTGGTGCTCGACGCCGTGGTGCGGCCGGTCCGCTGGCCGGCGGTGATCGCCAGGCTGCGCCGGGAGGGCATCCGCACCTTCTGCGTCTCGGGGCCCGACGCCATGTGGGGCCGGGTGGCGTCCGTGCGGAAGAACTTCGAGGTGGTGGCGGTCAAACCGAAGACCGCGCTGCAGCCGCGCCGCAGGCCGGCGCCGGTGTGAGGGCCCGGCAGGGCCGCCACTCAGCGGCCGCGGCCCAGGCCGTCCAGGGTCTCCCACAGCACTCCGGGCGTCGCGAAGCGCTCCAGCTTCAGCGAGTCGTCGGCGAACCGGACCTGATAGGCGTCCTCCAGCATCGCCAGCAGCTCCACGGTGCCGACCGAGTCGAGCCCGTAGTCGCGCAGGCTGAGATCAGGGGGGATCTCCGCGCCGGTCGGCAGGAAGGGCAGATGCTGCCGGAGAAGCCCTTCGAATCGCCCGTCCCACATGGCCGCTCCCTCGTGATCGCAGGACCGGGGCCGCCGCGCCCCGGTCGCCGACAACGTAGCTCCGCCCCTTCCGGCCGACAACCCTTATCCAGCCTCACCGCGGAGGAGAGACGACCATGCCCCAGACGACGGAACCGGCGTTGTACGGGCGCTTCCTGCGAGGCCTGGCCCTGGGCCCCGGACGGCCCGCGATGCGCGTCGGCAGCGAGGTGCTCACGTACGGAGAAGCCCACGAGCGCGCCCTGCGCCAGGCGGGCGCCCTGCTCGCCGCGGCGCCGTCGCCGCCCGGAGCGGTCTGCGTGCTCGCCGAACGCGGCCTGCCCGCCTACGTCGGCATCCTCGCGGCCTTGTGCACCGGCGCGGCGGTCGTGCCGCTGCGGCCCGACTTCCCCGCGCCGCGCACCCGGCGCATGATCGAGGACGCCGGGGTCTCCATCGTGGTGGCCGACGAGCGGGGCAGGGCGGCGCTCGCGGAGACCGGGCTGGACCTGCCGGTGCTCGACGCCGACCGGCCACCGGCCGCGGGGACGGCGCTCGACGCGCCCCGCCCGGTCAAGGCGGACGACGTGGCCTACATGCTGTTCACCTCCGGCTCGACCGGCCGGCCCAAGGGCGTGCCGATCACCCACGGCAACACCCACCACTACTTCCGGCTCATGGACGAGCGGTACGACTTCGCGCCGGACGACGTCTTCTCCCAGATCCTCGACCTGAACTTCGACTGCGCCATGTTCGAGCTGTTCTGCGCCTGGGGCGCGGGCGCGACCGCGCTGGCCGTGCCCCCGATGGCGTACCAGGACCTGCCGGGGTTCATCGCCGGGTCCGGGATCACGGTGTGGTTCTCCACGCCCAGCGCGATCACGCTGGTGCGCCGCATGTCCGGCTTGACGCCGGGCGTCATGCCCGGGCTGAGGTGGAGCTTCTTCGCCGGGGAGGCGCTGCGGTGCTCGGACGCGGCGGACTGGCAGGCGGCGGCGCCCGGCTCGTACGTGGAGAACCTGTACGGTCCCACCGAGCTCACCATCACGATCAGCCGGCATCGCTGGGACCCGGAGGTCTCGCCGCGCCTCGGCGCCAACGGGATCGTCCCCATCGGCCCGCTCCACGACGGCCACGACGGGCTGCTGCTCTCCGCCGACGACCAGGAGCACCCGACGGAGGGGGAGCTGTGCATCACCGGGCCCCAGATGAGCCGCGGCTACCTGGACCCCGGTGACGACGAGGGCCGCTTCCTGCGCCGGCACGGCAAGACCTGGTACCGCACCGGCGACCGGGTGCGCCTCCTGCCCAGTGGCGACCTGGCCTACCTGGGACGCCTGGACGCGCAGGTGCAGATCCAGGGCTGGCGGGTGGAGCTCGCCGAGATCGACCACGCCGTACGGGCCTGCGAGGGGGTGGAAGAGGCGGTGACCGTCACCAGGGAGACGGCCCGGGGACTGGAGCTCGTGGTCTTCTACACCGGCGACCCGTCGCTCACCGCCGCGGCGCTGGCTCGCGAACTGCGGGCCGTCCTGCCCGCGGGCATGCTGCCGAAGGCGTACCGGCGGGTGGACGCGATGCCGCTGAACGGGAACCGCAAGATCGACCGCGGCCGGCTGGCGCGGGTGGCCGCCGCCGGTTGACCCCCCGGGGCCCCGCGCTCACCAGGCGCGTTCGGTCTGCCTGGTGGGCAGGATCTGGCGGTAGGTGGGCTGGGAGCCGAAGAGCCGCCACTCCCGCGGGTAGCCGACGGACACCTCGTCGAACGGCACGCCGTCGTGGACGGTGGTCCGGGGGATGTGGAGATGCCCGTAGACGACGGAGGCGGCCTGGTAGCGCCGATGCCAGTCGGCGGTCAGGCGGGTGCCGCACCAGAGCGCGAACTCCGGATGGCGGAGCACCCGCGTCGGGTCGCGGACCAGGGGGAAGTGGTTGACCAGCACAGGGGGCGGGCCGCCGCGCACCGCGTCGAGCCGGGCCGCGGTGAGCCGGACCCGGGCCTGGCACCAGGCGTCGCGGCTCGTGTAGGGGTCCGGATGCAGGAGGAACTCGTCGGAGCACACCACGCCCGCCTCGTAGGCGCGGGCCAGGCCCGCTTCCTTGGTGAAGGCGCCCTCGGGGCGGAAGGTGTAGTCGTACAGCAGGAACAGCGGCGCCACGGTGACGGCCCCGCCGGGCCCGTCCCAGACCGGATAGGGATCTTCGGGAGTCGTCACCCCCAGGCCGCGGCAGAGCTCCACCAGGTGCTCGTAGCGGGCCTGGCCGCGCAGCTGCACGGGGTCGTCCGGCGGGGTCCACAGCTCGTGGTTGCCCGGGGCCCACACCACCTTGGCGAAGCGGGAGGCGAGCAGGCCCAGCGCCCATGCGACGTCCGCGACGTACTCGCCGACGTCCCCGGCCACCAGCAGCCAGTCGCCGCTCGAACGGGGCCGCAGCCCCTCCACGAGCTGCCGGTTCTCGGCATACCGCACATGGAGGTCGCTGATGGCCAGCAGGCTCGGCGGGGGGCTCACAGAGCGATCATAAGCTCGGGCCCGGCGGGCGTCCCGGTCCGGGACGAAGGATAGGGGTCGGACGCCCGGCCAGGACACGGATGGCGGTCACGACCAGCCCGCGCGAGACCGTCCACCGGCCGGTGAAGCCGGACACCGGCCCGTCCACCAGCAGCCGCGCGTGAAACGTGCGCTCGTCGGGCCGCACGGTGACGGTGGCGTCCTCGAACCCGAGCCAGCGCCGGGTGAGCGGGAACCACGCCTTGTAGACCGCCTCCTTGGCGCTGAACAGCAGCCGGTCCCAGGAGATCCGCGGATCGGCCCGCAGCAGGCCGGCGATCCAGGCCCGCTCGGCCGCGTCGGACACCGTGTCCAGCACCCCGTCGGGCAGCGGCCGGTTGGGCTCGGCGTCGATGCCGAGCGTGAGCACCTCGGTCTTCCGGGCGACGGCGCACGCGCGGTACCCGTCGCAGTGGGTCATGCTGCCCACGATCCCCGACGGCCAGATCGGCGCGCCCCGCAGGCCGGGAAGGATGGGGGACGGCGGCACGTCGAGCCGGCCCAGGGCGGCGCGGGCGCAGGCCCGCACGGTGGTGAACTCTCTGCGCCGTTTCTCCACCGACCTGGTCAGCAACGCCTCCTCCTCGGGGAAGAGCGGCACGTCGAGGTCGTCGGCGAAGGCCTCGACCCCGACCACGTCGGGCAGCACTTCCGCGATCACCGAGGGCGCTCCGGCAGGGGGGTTCATGCGGTGATCGTAACCTCGGGATGATCGGCCGGTCGGCGGACCGCCGACCGGCCGGACGATCAGGCCGGGTCCGGGCAGGCGCAGTGGAAGACGTGCTGTCCCGGGCCGGCCTCGGCGACGGGTTCGCCGGGCAGGTCGACGACGGCGGTCGTGTGCTGCGGGACGCGGACGGTGACCGTCACGCGGTCCCCGTCGCGCCGCCACGCCACCTCCGCCTCGCCGTACGGGGTCCGGTGGGTGGCGCGGGCGTGGGTGAGCCTGCCGCCGGGACGCGGGCGGACGGCGATCCGGCGGTAGCCGGGCTCGGCCGGGGCCAGGCCCGCGACGGTGCGGTGCATCCAGTCGGCGACCGCGCCGAGGGCGTAGTGGTTGAACGAGGTCATCTCGCCGGGGTTGACCGAGCCGTCGGGGAGCATGCTGTCCCAGCGCTCCCAGATCGTGGTGGCGCCCATCGTCACCGGATAGAGCCAGGACGGGCACGAGCGCTGGGTGAGCAGCTTGTACGCGGTGTCGTGGGCGCCGACCGAGCAGAGGGCGTCGCAGATCAGCGGGGTGCCGACGAAGCCGGTGCCGATGCGGTGGTCGTCGGCGGCGACGAGCTCGACCAGCCGCCGCCCGGCGCGTTCGCGCTGCGGCCCCTCCAGCAGGTCCAGGCAGAGGGCCAGGGCGTAGGCGGTCTGGGTGTCACAGGCCAGCCGTCCTGACGGGGTGACGAACTCGTCCCGGAACGCCCGCCGTACCCGCGCGGCCAGGTCGGCGTAGCGGGCGGCGTCGGCGTCGTGGCCGAGCAGCGCCGCCACGTCCGCCACGACGCGGGCCGTCCAGGCGTGGTAGGCGGTGGCGACGAGCGCGGGATCGGTGCGGGCCTTGCCGGGGTCGTCCGGGGGAGAGGCGGGGTCGAGCCAGTCGCCGAACTGGAAGCCCTCGTCCCACAGGTGGCCCGCGCCGGTGAGGGAGGCGATCTGGTCCACCCAGGTGGTCATGCTCCCGTACTGGGCGCGCAGGATGCCGAGGTCGCCGGTGCGCTCGTACAGCGTCCACGGAACGAGCACCGCGGCGTCGCCCCAGGCGGCGGTGGGCAGGGCGTCGAACAGCACCGGCACCCACGGCACGTAGGGCGGCACGGTGCCCACCTCGGCCTGTTCGGCGGCGAGGTCGGCGAGCCAGGACGACAGCGGTCCCGCGCAGTCGTAGAGGAAGGCGGCGGCGGGGGCGAAGACCTGGATGTCGCCGGTCCAGCCGAGGCGCTCGTTGCGCTGCGGGCAGTCGGTGGGCAGGTCCACGTAGTTGCCGCGCATGCTCCACACGACGTTGGCGTGCAGGCGGTTGAGCAGCGGGTCGGAGCAGTCGAACGAGCCGATCGGCAGCATGTCCGTGTGGCAGACGACCGCCGTGACGTCGGCCGGGTCGAGCGTCCCGGGCCAGCCGTCGACCTGGGCGTAGCGGAAGCCGTGCGTGGTGAAGCGTGGCTCGTAGGTCTCCGGCCCGGCGTCGCCGCGCAGGGTGTACTGGTCGAGCGCGGCGGCCTCGCGCAGCGGCCGCAGGGCGAGCGCGCCGTTCTCCAGCACCTCGGCGTGGCGCAGGGTGACGACGTGCCCGGCGGGGCCCTGCACGCGGATGCGCAGGCGGCCGACGAGGTTCTGGCCGAAGTCGAGGATGGTCTCCCCGTCCGGGCCGGTCAGCACCTCGGCCGGGCTCACCGTCTGCGTGCGGCGCACGGGCGGGCCGGTGGGCGCGACCAGCAGCGACGCGTCGTGGTCGAGGGTGTCGGCGGGCAGCCAGGCGGAGTCGTCGAAACCGGGCTCGGACCAGCCCGAGGGGAGCAGGCGGGCGTCGTACCGCTCGCCGTCGTACAAGCCGGCGGCGGTCACCGGCCCGGGGGCGCAGCGCCAGGCGCCGTCGGTGACCACCACGTCGGTGACGCCGTCGGCGTAGACGATCTCCAGCTGGGCGATCAGGGCGGTGCGTTCACCGTAGATGTCGGTCTTGCCGCCGAGGAAGCCGACGCGGCCGCGGTACCAGCCGTCGGCCAGGGTGGCGCCGATGGCGTTGCCGCCCTCACGCAGCAGAGCGGTGACGTCGTGGGTGCGGTAGCGCAGCCGGTGGTGGTAGCTGGTCCAGCCGGGGGCGAGCACGTCCTCGCCGACGACCCGGCCGTTGATCTCGGCCTCGAAGACGCCGTGGGCGGTGACGTACAGGCGGGCGCGCTCGACCGGGCCGCGCAGCTCGAAGGCGCGGCGCAGCAGCAGGGCGGGGCCGTCGGGGACGCCCAGCAGCTCCGGCGGCGGCGCGGCGGCCCCGGCCCGCCAGTCGGCGGGCTCCAGGAGCCCGGCCTCCACGAACGACCAGGGGCTCCAGTCGCTCGCCGAGCCGTCGGCGCCGTGCACGCGCACCCGCACGCCGCGCCGCTCCCGTGAGCCCAGCGCCGGTCCCGGCCAGGGCACCAGCACCGACTCGGCGGACTCGACGCGGCCCGTGCCGGCGCCGTCGTCGTACTCGATCTCGTACGCCCGCTGGACCCAGCCCGGGATGTCGGTCGTGACGGTCCAGGACAGGCGCGGCTCGGGTTCGCCGATGCCGACAGGGTCGCGGTGGTGCTCGAACGTGGGGGCGGTGAGGTGCGGAGAGGTCATGTCATCCCTTGATAGCGCCCGCGGTCATGCCGGCGACGATTTTGCGGTTGAAGAAGACGAACAGCAGCAGCGGCGGGATGGTGATCAGGACGATGTCCATGAACAGCAGGTTCCACTGGGTGGTGTACTGGCTCTGGAAGTTGTAGAGGGTCACCTGCACGGTGGCGTTCTCCTCGCCGGGCAGCAGGTAGAGCGGGTTGACGAAGTCGTTGAAGATGTTGACCGAGCTGACCAGGATGACCGTGATGGTCACCGGACGCAGCAGCGGGAAGATCACCTGGAAGAACAGCCGGAACCCGCCGCAGCCGTCGATCTGCGCGGCCTCGTCCAGTTCGCGGGGGATGGCCGCGATGAACGCCCTGAACAGCAGCATGGCGAACGACAGGTTGAAGGCGATCTCGGCGAGGATCATGCCGGGCAGGGTCTTGAACAGGCCGATCGACTGCAGCAGCCAGATGGTCGGCACCACCGCGGGCGGGATGATCAGCCCGGCCAGTACGAGGAAGTCGGCCAGCCTGGCGACCTTGCCCGGCCGGCGCTGCAGCACGAACGCGGCCATGGCGCCGAGGATCACGAGCGCCGTCACGGAGACCACGGTGATGATCGTGCTGTTGACGTACGCGCGCAGCAGGACGTAGTCGCGGGCCTCGACCACGGCGATGAGGTTCTCGACCACCGGCCAGCTGGTGGGCCAGGCGAAGTCGAGGTCGACGGCCTGCGTCTGGTCCTTGACCGCGGTCAGCAGCATGAGCGCGAACGGGACCAGGAAGATCACGGTGGCCAGGACCAGCGCGACGGCCTCGCCGCCGAGCCTTCTCAGTGCTGTCATGTGGTGACCTGCCTCTTGCCGAGGAAGTGGCTGAGCGGCACGGCGATGGCCGCGACGATGAGGAACAGCAGCACGTTCCCCGCGGTCGACAGGCCGAAGAAGCCGGCCTGATACTGCTTGTAGATGATCGAGGCGATGGTGTCGCTGGTGAAGCCGGGGCCGCCGCGGGTCATCGTCCAGATCAGGTCGAACGAGCGCAGCCCGCCGATGAACGACAGGATGATCACCGAGTAGGTGGCCGGCCACGACAGCGGCAGCGTGATGTGCCGGAAGCGGTGCCAGGCCCCGCCCCCGTCCACGGCCACGGCCTGGTAGTACTCGGCCGGGATCGACATGATGCCGGCGATGTAGATCACGGTGGCCAGGCCGACCCCCTTCCACACGTCCACCAGCGCCACCGACAGGAGCGCGGTGGTGGCGTCGCCGAGCCAGTCGCGGCCGTCGACGCCGACCAGCGCGAGCGCCTGGTTGACCAGGCCGGTCTGCGGCTTGAGCAGCATGGCGAAGGTGATGCCGACCGCGACGGTGGAGACCAGCGTCGGGAAGAACACCACCGAGCGCAGGAACCCGCGCAGCCGCAGCCGCGAGGTCAGCAGCACGCCGAGCAGCAGCCCGAGCACCACCTTGAGCCCGCTGGTCACCACCGCGTAGATGATCGTGTTCTGGAAGCCGATGCGCAGGTTCTGCTCGTCCAGGAAGTCGCGGAAGTTCTGCAGGCCGACGAACTCGCTGTCGAACAGCGTCCAGCGGGTCAGCGCGAAGTAGAACGCCAGCACCGTCGGCACCAGGAAGATGACCACGAACACCACCGCGGCGGGCAGGTACAGCGTGTACGGGTAGGCCGATCGGCGCCGGGGATTCGGGCGGGCGCGCCGCTGCCCCCGGGCCGGGCCGGGCCCCGTGCGGGGCCCGGCGGCCTGTTCGGTCACCACCCCGCGAGCCCCAGCTGCTTGGCCTGCTTCTCCACGTCCTTGTCGTACTGGGCGGCCCCCTCGGCGGGCGAGGTCAGCCCGGAGCCGACGGCGACCGTGATCTGCTCCAGCGACGGGCCCTTCACGGGGGAGAGGAACTCCAGGGCCGGGGCGGTGCGGCTCTCGTCCACGTACGTCTGCAGGTCCTTGGCGGCCTGGATGGCGTCCTCGGGCAGTTCGGCCCCGCTGATCCGGTACGGCCCGGCCGGTGGGACGGCCTTGTTGAGCGCGTCGGCGGCGGCCGGCGAGGCGACGTAGGCCAGGAACGTCTTGGCCGCCTCCAGCTTCTCGGTGGTCTTGGGGATGTAGAGGCCGGCGGGCTCCCAGATCGTGGCCCCGTGCTTGGCGGGGTCGGTGCCGGGGATGCCGAAGAAGCCGACGTCGGTGGCGGCCTGCGGCATGGTGGCCAGCAGCGGCGGGAGCATCGCGCTCAGCATCGGGTAGTGCGCGCCCTTGCCCTCGGCCAGCATCTTCATGCCCTGGTCGGCGACGGCCGAGCCGAAGCCCTCCTGCATGAGGCCCTTGGCGTGCACCTCGGCCAGATGATCGAACCCGGCCTGCGCCGCGGGCGTGGTGGCGAACTTGGCCTTGTTGGCCGTGTAGTCCTGGGCGAAGGTCGGCACCGCGGCCTGGACGTTGTAGTAGTCGCCGAGCACGAGCAGCTGCGAGGTCCAGGTGTCCTTGAACGTGCCGATCACCGGGGTGATCCCGGCCGCCTTGACCTTGTCGTTGTTGGCCATGAACTCGGCCCACGTCTTGGGCACCCGCAGGCCCAACTGGTCGTACACCTTGCGGTTGTAGAGGATGCCGCCGCCCATGGCGGTGCCGGCGGGCACGCCGTAGACCTTGCCATCCTGGCTCACCACGGGCAGGAAGTCCTTCTGCACGTCGGCCAGGACCGCGTCGCCGGTGAGGTCGACCAGGGTCTGCCCCGGGTTGAGCGCCTGCAGCAGCGAGCCGGAGTTGTACCAGAAGACGTCGGACATGTCGCCGGTCGACAGCCGCGTCTTGACGATGTTGTCTCCCTCGCTCCCGCCCGGCCGGATCTCCGTCTCGATCTTGATGTTCGGGTTGGCCTTCATGAAAGAGTCCGTGAGCGCCTTGGCGGTGTCCACGGTGGCCTGGCTGTTGTCGACGAGGAACTTCAGGGTGACCGTGCCGTCGGCTGCGGTTCCGGAATCGGAGCCGCAGGAGGTCAGAGCCGCCATCACGAGCACGGCCAGAGCCGCTCCCGACACGCGGTGCGAGGTCTTCACAACGCCCCTCCGGGTTCGTTGAAACGTTTTAAACGTCCCCCGATGGCAGTTAACGTAGGCGTTACCCGGAGGGTCGTCAAGCATCGAACCGGCGAACGGTCCCCAATCGTGACCGACGTCAATGGAAGGGCATTTGTCCATCCGATGGTGATTTATGGGTAACGTTGCCCATCCCGTACGATGCGCCTGGCTCGTACGACGGCAGGTCGAGGAAGGGCGGCGCATGGTCACACCGGACAGGCAGCGCAGGGTGACCATCGTCGACGTCGCCAGACGCGCCCAGGTGTCCACCACCGCGGTGTCGAAGGTGCTGCGCAACGCCTACGGCGTCAGCGGCGCGATGCGCGACAAGGTGCAGGCCGCCATCGACGAGCTGGGTTACCGGCCGCACAACGCGGCCCGGGCCATGCGCGGGCGCACCTTCACCATCGGCGTGCTGCTGCCGCACATCAGGAACCCGTTCTTCGCCGACATCCTCGACGGCCTGATCGAGGAGATCTCCCGCAGCGACTATCAAGCGATCATGGTCCAGAGCGGCGGCAGCGACCCCGAGGCGGAGCGCCGCGCGAACGACGCCCTGGTGGACCGGCAGGTCGACGGCATCCTGTGGGTCGCCCCGTGCTGCACCAAGACGCAGCTCGAACGGATGGCGCAGGAAACCCCCACGGTCGTGCTCGGCCGCCACGACCGCTCGGTGGTCTACGACTGCGTGCTCGACGACGACGAGGTCGGCGCCGAGCTGGTGGTGGAGCACCTGATCGGGCTCGGCCACCGGCGCATCGCGCACATCACGCAGAAGGACAGCCTGCCCCGGCGCGGCGCCGCCCTGCTGCAGACGATCAGGGCCAGGACGTACGAGCGGGTGATGGGCGAGCACGGCCTGGCCGGGCACGTCGACGTCGTCGCCACCTCCTACAGCGAGGAAGGCGGCTACCGGGGCGCGCGGGAGCTCCTCACCCGCGACCCGCGCCCCACCGCGATCTTCGCCGGCACCGACGCGGCCGCCTTCGGCGCGCTCGCCGCCATCCACGAGGCGGGCCTGGCCGTGCCCGGCGACGTCTCCGTGGCCGGGTACGACAACGCCCGCGTGAGCGGTCTCGCGCACATCGCGCTGACCACCGTCGACCAGGACGGCGACGTCATGGGCAGGACCGCGGGCCGGCTGCTGCTCGAACGCATCGCCGGCCGGACGTCCGCGGTCCGGTTCTCGGTCACTCCGACGCTGGTGTCCCGCCGCTCCACGGCCCCGCCCTCGACCCCGTGATCCGCCCGCGCCGCGGCACGGCGCCCAGAAGGATCCGCCGGGATCGGGCGGGCCGGTGGTGATCGCGGGTGCGGGCGTCCCAGCGCCAGACCCGTCGGCGGCACGTGATGCGCGACATCATGGAGTTCTCCTCTGGTGAGCGGGCCGCCTCCGACGGCGCCCCGATGTCACCCAGCCTGGTCGCGGACCGCCCGCGGCGCCGTGTCCGCGCCCCGTGATGTCGGTATTCTTGGCCGTCCCGTCCTTCGACCGCCGGGACGTCGGGCCCGGGCATCACGGGCAGCGGCCTACGGTAGGAAGAAGGTCCCCCCGGGAAGGCGCGCCGCGATGACGAGTGATGGCAACCGCATGCTGGGCGGCCTGCTGGAGGTCAACCATCTGTCCGCGATGGAGGACCTGCCGGGCCGGATCGCCGAGTACGCGCGGGCGGCCGGCCTCTCCCGGACCCTGATCTACGTCGCCGACCTGCAACAGCAGAACCTGGTGCCGCTGCCCGGGCAGGGCGACGCGGCCGGCCGGCCGCTGCGGCCGCTCCGCATCGACGGCACTCTGCCGGGCCGGGCCTTCCGCGACGTAAAAGTCGTCCGGGCCGCCGGAGGAGAGGCGACGCGGCGGCTGTGGGTGCCGGTGCTGGACGGCACCGAGCGGGTGGGGGTCCTCGGGGTGACCGTGCCGCGGGCCGCGCCGGAGGCCGAGACGCTCGCCGTGCGGCTGGCGTCGCTGATCGCCCTGCTGGTGGTCAGCAAGCGCCCGCACAGCGACTCCCACGCCCGGCGGGTGCGCGCCCGGCCGATGAGCGTGTCGGCCGAGGTGCTGTGGAGCCTGCTCCCGCCGGGGACCTTCGCCAACGACAAGGTGGTGGTGAGCGCCGCGCTGGAGCCCGCCTACGAGGTGGGCGGGGACGCCTACGACTTCGCCATCGACGGCGACACGCTGCACGTGTCGATCTTCGACGCCATGGGGCACGACACCTCGGCCGGGCTGACCTCCACCGTCGCCGTGGGCGCCGGACGCAGCAGCCGCCGCCAGGGCGCGGACCTGCCCGCCACCAGCCGGGCGATCGACGCGGCCATCGCCGGCGAGTTCACCGGCCGCTTCGCCACCGGCATCCTGGCCGACCTCGACCTGCGCACGGGCCGGCTGAACTGGGTCAACCGGGGTCACCACCCGCCGTTGGTGATCCGCGACGGACGGAAGGTGGCCGCGCTGGACGGCAAGCCCGATCCGCCGATGGGGATCGGGCTCGATCTCGTCACCGGCCTGCTGCACTACCAGCTGGAGCCCGGGGACCGGCTGGTGTTCTACACCGACGGCATCGTCGAGGCCAGGAGCCCGGACGGGGAGGTGTTCGGGCTCCAGCGCTTCGTCGACTTCATCGTCCGCCGCGAGGCCGACGGCATGTCGGCCCCCGAGACGCTGCGCCGGCTGATCCAGAACATCCTGGAGCACCAGCGGGAAGGGCTTCAGGACGACGCCACCGTGCTGACGGTCGAGTGGGCGAGCCGGCGGCACCGGCAGCTCACCCTCTGACCGGCACGCGCGTCACTTCAGGTCGCCGAAGAAGGCACGCAGATCCGCGGCCAGCGCCTCCGGCGCCTCCATGGCCGGGAAGTGCAGGCCACGCCCGTGCTCCACCCAGAAGACGTCGGCGGCCGGGGCGAGCAGCTTGCGGACCGAGGCGTCGGCGCTGAAGACCGAGAACCCCTGCGGCACCGCGGCCGGCGGCGCCCAGTCGGAGGAGTGGGCCTGCTCGTACAGGTAATGGGCGGCGGAGATGCCCGTGCCGGTGAACCAGTAGAGGCTCACGTTCGTGAGCAGCAGGTCCCGGTCGTACGGCAGGTCGGTCCACTCCTCGAACTTCTCGGCGATCCAGCCGAGCTGGCCGACGGGCGAGTCGTTGAGCAGGTAGCCGATGGTCTGCGGCCGGGTGTTCTGGATGGCCAGGTAGCCGCTGCCGTCGCCGGTGAACGCCGCGATCCGCTCCAGGACCAGCTTGTCCACCGGGTCCTCCGGGTCGAGCCGGTCGGCCATGCCGGGGATGAAGGTGGCCGTGTTCGCCGCCGTGAGCGGGTCGGTCACCACGTGGACCCCCACGACGTGCTCGCTGTCGAAGCTCGCCACCATGCCCGAGACGCCCGCGCCGACGTCGCCGCCGTGCACCCCGTAGCGGTCGTAGCCGAGGCGCCGCATCAGCTCGGCCCAGGCCCGGGCGGTGCGGCTCATCGCCCAGCCCTGCTCGCGCACCGGGGTGGAGAAGCCGAAGCCGGGCAGCGACGGCACCACCAGGTGGAAGTGCTGCCGCAGGTGCCCGATGAGGGTGGTGAACTCGGCGAACGAACTGGGATAGCCGTGCGTGAGCACGAGCGGCAGGGCTTCGGGGTCGTCCGAGCGGAGGTGCAGGAAGTGGATCCGCTGCCCGTCGATCTCGGTGGTGAACTGCGGTAACGCGTTGAGCCGCGCCTCGGCCGCACGCCAGTCGTAGCCCGAGCCCCAGTGCTCCGCCAGCTCCCGCAGGAACTCCAGGGGCACGCCGCGGCTCCACCCCACCCCGGGGATCTCGTCGGGCCAGCGGGTCTTCGCCAGCCGGTCCGCCAGGTCGTCCACGGCGGAGCGCGGGATCGCGATGGTGAACGGCTCGATGCTCATCGGGAGCCTCCTTCTGCCTCGATGAGCCCACCGTACGAACGAATGCGGAAGAGTTCTTTCCGCGTGGGAACCGTTCGCCCCCGGGTTTCCCCTGGTCCTCGTTGGCGATCCGGATCTGCCAGGCGCTTCCCGGGCGGTCGAGGGCGACGCGGACGAGATACACGTCGAAGTCGATGAACGGGCTCGACACTCCGGCCCCCTGGTGAACAAGCCGCCATCCTCCTTCCATGCGTCTGGAGGGAGGGGCACACGCCCCCCGGTCCGGCCTCCCTGAGCCGGGGGTGCGTGCGGTTCAGCAGGTCACGCGTAGAGGAAGTAGTAGCGGTAGCGGCCCTCCCACTCGCACGTGTAGCCGTTCCACCAGTCGTGGGTGATGCCGTGGGTGCCGATCCGCTGACACTCCGAATAGTCCCTGAAGACGCCGACCAGTTTCTCGGCGTGCGCCGGGGCGGCGCCGATCGTCAGCGACACTCCGAGAACCATGACGGCCGAGACGAGAACAGCGCGTGCCTTTCGCATTCGTCCTCCTGCGACGGGGGGTGATCGTCAGGGTGGACAGTATCACTGACCCCGCGCCAGAAAGTTTGTCACGCCGGACCGGTCGCGGGAAAGGGATGAAACTTTCATGAAGCGGCCCCCGGGATTTCGCGCGTGTTTACTGCCGGTAAGGCCGGTGTCGCTTCCCGAGGGGCCGCTTAAGGTCCCGTGGGTGCGTATCCGACCGCCTGTGCATGGCATGGCTGCTCTGGACGACCTTCGCGCTCATTGCTCCACAAAGTACGATTTATGCCACTTTTCCAAGCCGATCGCGGCGAAGTGCAGAAAACTTTGACCATCGCGACTTAGGTGTCATATCGTCTCCCCGCCCATATAGATGTGACCCGCGACACTCGAGCAGGACGTTGTTCTCGCAGGCGCTACGGTCGGCGTGCTGATCGCGGCTGCTCCGGCACGGGGGAGACACGGACGGCGACCGGGGAGCGGCGACCATCCGACCAACCGGAGTCGCACCATGCAAGCTCGAATCCGCACGGCCATGATCGCCGCCATGGCGACGACCGTGCTGGCCGCCGTCGGCGTGTCAGCGGCGTTCGCGCCGCCGGCGCACGCCACGCAGGTGATCAGTGACATCGCCTACGCGCCCGCGCAACCGGCAGAGAGCAGGGGGCATCTGCTGGACCTCTACCTGCCGTCCACCGGCATCACGCCCCGGCCGCTGCTGATCTGGCACAGCGGCTCGGCGTGGACCAGCGACGACGGCAAGACCGGCGCCGACGCGATCGCGGAGATCTTCAACCCGCTGGGCTTCGCCGTGGCCGGCGTCAGCGTCCGCTCCAGCGCCCAGGCCGTCTTCCCGGCCCAGGTGCACGACGTCAAGGCCGCCATCCGGTGGCTGCGCGCGAACGCCGCCACGTACCAGATCGACCCCAACCGCTTCGCCATCATGGGCGACTCCTCCGGCGGCTGGCTGACGGAGATGGCCACCCTGTCCGGCGGCGTGGCCGCGATGGAGGGCACCGTCGGCACCCCCGGGGTCTCCAGCGCGGTGCAGGTGGGGCTCGCCTTCTACGGCCCGACCGACTTCCTGCAGATGAACGCGCAGAACCTGCCGACCGGCGGGCTCGACCACGACTCTCCCGCCTCGCCTGAATCGCTCCTGGTCGGCTGCCCGATCCAGACCTGCCCGGCCCAGGTGGCCCAGGCCAACCCGATGACCTACGCGGACGCCAACGACCCGCCGCTGATGTTCCTGCACGGCCAGGCCGACTTCCTGGTGCCGCACGGCCAGAGTGTCCTGCTCTACAACAGGATCAAGTCTCAGTGCGGCAGGGCCACGTTCGTCTCGGTGCCCGGCGCGGACCACATGATGCCCCAGATCATGGACCCGGCCCAGTACGGCCAGGAGACCGTGCGCACCACCGCCAACTGCTCCGAGACCGTGCGCACCGGCACGTTGAACCCCACCTGGGCCAACTTCGCGACCTTCCTGCGCGGCGGGCTCAAGATGGGCACCTCCTGCGAGGTCACCTACGCCACCGGCGCCTGGAACGGCGCCTTCAACGGCAGCGTGACCGTGCGGAACACCGGCACGACCCCCGTCGAAGGCTGGACCGTGACCTGGACCTGGCCGGGCAACCAGCACATCACGAGCGCCTGGAACGCCGTGGTGACCCAGACCGGCGCCCAGGTGGCCGCCCGCGACGCCGGCCACAACTCCTACATCGGCCCCGGCTCCAGCCAGAGCTTCGGCTTCTCGGCCACCGCCACCGGGACGAACGAGATTCCGGCCCAGTTCAAACTCAACAACACCGTCTGTACGCGAGTGCCCGCCTGAGACGGCCCGGCGCCGGGCCTGAACTGAATGGAACGGCCCGGCGCCGCCGCCGCATTCGTTTCGAATAGCGAGATGAAGCGGAAAGAAGCGTTTCCGAAATGCAACACGTACTGTCGGGTTCTGATCACGGAATGTCGCAGAACGGGTCGCGGGCATTGATATTGCTTTACTCGTCGGTACGCCCCTATTCTTGCCTCGGCGGTCCGCCCGGCCATTTCTCAGCCGTTTTCCCCGGCCGGGGCCGCCTGTCATCCCGGGGCTCGAATTCCGTTCGGATAAGCCGCCTTCCGCCGCCTGAATGCCGTTGGCCGTCCAGATCGTCGATGAGTTAGGGGACGTGTGCGTACACCCAACATGTTCGTCAGGAGTCTCGGTGTTCATGTGCCTGACAGTGTGAGCGTCGGACAAGCGGTCCGCGAAGGCTGGTACCCGCAGGAAGAAGTGGCGAAGTTCCAGCAGATCGGCGCGGCGGTGGCCGGCGACATGCCCGCGCCCGAGATGGCACGGCTCGCGGTTCTGGACGCGTACGAGCGCTGGGGCGAGTCCTCCCCGCGCGAGCTCGACCTGCTGCTCTACCCGTCGGTCTGGCACCAGGGCCCGAACGGCTGGCAGCCCCAGCACTACCTGCAGATGCACCTGCTCGGCGGGGGCGTGCCGGCGTTCGAGATCCGCAGCGGCTGCGTCGGGATGATCAGCTCGCTGGAGCTGGCGGCGAGCTACCTGCAGGCCGGCACCGGCCGGGAGACGGCCATGGTCGTCTCCTCCGACAACCACGGCACCCCGCTGGTGGACCGCTGGCGGATGACCCCCGGCGCGCTGATCGGCGACGCCGCGGCGGCGCTCGTGCTCGGCAAGGAGTACGGCATGGCCGAGCTCCTGGCGGTGAACGCGACGGTGATCCCGGAGGCCGACGCGGTCAACGACGGCGCCTACCCGCTGTTCCCGCCGGACGCCACCGTCGGCAGAGGGCTGAGCTTCGGCGACCGGCACGAGGAGTTCCGCCGCCGGCTGCTGGAGGCCAAGGGGACCGGGATCCACCTGACGATCCAGAAGACGATGATGCAGCAGGTCGAACAGACGCTGGAGGAGGCCGGGATCGGCCTGGCCGACATCACGCGGGTGGCGTTCCCGCACGGCCGCCGCGAGGACCTGGAGGGGCAGATGTCCTGGCTGGGCATCGAGGAGGACCAGACGACCTGGGACTACGGCAGGCGGGTGGGCCACTGCGGCGCGGTGGACCAGTTCATCGCCTTCGAGCACCTGCTCGCGACCGGCGGGCTGGTGGCGGGCGATCACCTGCTCATGGTCGGCTTCGGCTCGGGCACGTCCGTCGCCGCGGCCGCGTTCCGGGTCCTGTCCCCCTCTCCCGTCACCAGGGAGGCCCGGGCATGAGCGAGCTGACGCAGCGGCTGGTCGGCTTCATCCAGGACAACCTCGTCCTGGACGGCGACGACATCGAGGTCGACGAGAAGACCCCGCTCCTCGTGTCGGGTCTGCTGGACTCGCTGCGCACCGCGCGGCTGCTGAACTTCCTGCGCAAGGACGTCGGCGTGCCGATCCCCGCCGCGAAGCTCGACCCCGAGAACTTCCGGGACGTGGCGACCATCGTGGCGATGGTCCGAGAACTCGAATCCGTCTGACCGGGGCGAGGGCAGAAGTCAAATGCGGTGTGCGGACACGTACGTCAGCGGGGTGGGAGCCTTCGTCCCGCGGACCGTCGTCAGCGTCGAGAAGGCCGTCGCCAAGGGCTGGTACCCAGCCGAGGAGGCCGAGCTGCACAATCTGGCCGGGGCGGTGGTCGCCGGCGACACGCCGGCCCCGGAGATGGCGTTGCACGCGGCGCGCAGCGCGCTCAAACGGGGCGGGCGGGCGCCGGGCGACCTCGATCTCCTCCTCTACGCCTCGACCTGGCACCAGGGGCCCGACGGCTGGCCCCCGCACTCCTACCTGCAGCGGCAGCTCGTCGGCGGAGACGTGCTGGCCACCGAGATCCGGCAGGGCTGCAACGGGATGTTCATCGCCCTGGAGCTCGCGGCCGGCTACCTGGACGCCGTGCCAGGGCGGCGGGCCGCCCTGCTGGTCGCCGCCGACAACTACGGCACCCCGCTGATGGACCGCTGGCGGATGGGGCCCGGCTACGTCGGCGGGGACGCCGCCAGCGCGCTCGTGCTCACGAAGGAGCCCGGGTTCGCCCGCCTGGTGTCGGTCTGCACGACGACGGTGGCCCAGGCGGAGGAGCTGCACCGGGGCAGCGAGCCGCTGTTCCCGCCGGGCGTCACGGTCGGGCGCCGGATGAGCTTCGCGGCCAGGAACGAGCAGTTCCGGCAGCAGGTCATGCCCAAGGGGGAGGCCACCGCCGCGCTGTTCACGATCCAGCGGGCGTTGATGGAGGTCGTCGAGCGCACGCTCGCCGAGAGCGGGATCGAGGCCGGCGACCTGGCCCGGGTGGCGTTCATGAACTACTCCGAAGAGATCGTCGAACAGCGCTGCATGGCCCTGCTCGACCTGCCCATGTCCCGCTCGACCTGGGACTACGGCCGCACCATCGGTCACTGCGGCGCCAGTGACCAGGTCCTCGCCCTCGACCGGCTGCTCCTGACCGGGCAGCTCGGCCCCGGCGACCACCTGCTGATGCTCGGCACCGGGCCGGGAGTGACCGTCTCCGGCGCCGTACTCAAGATTCTCGACACTCCTCCATGGGCCTGACGAAGGGAAACGAACGCAGATGGCCGACAGTCCGCGCGGACTCCGGGTGGAACCAGTAGCGGTGGTCGGGATCGGCTGCCGCCTTCCCGGCGAGGCCCGCTCACCGGACGAGTTCTGGGACCTGCTGTGCGCCGGCCGGAACACCACCCGGCCGCTGCCCGCCGAACGCTGGCTCCGGTACGAGAACCGCAGCCCCGAGGACGCCGCCGCGCTGCGCGACGCCGTGCGGCACGGCAGCTTCCTGAGCGACATCGAGGGCTTCGACGCGGAGTTCTTCGGCCTGTCCCCCCGCGAGGCCGAGCTGATGGACCCGCAGCAGCGGATCCTCATGGAGACCGCGTGGGAGGCCCTGGAGCACGCCGGCCTGCCGCCGCACCGGCTGGCCGGCACCGACGCCGGGGTGTTCGTCGGCGTCTGCACGGCCGACTACGGCGGACGCCTGCTGGAGGACCTGCCCCAGATCGAGGCGTGGACCGGCATCGGCGCCGCCACCTGCGCCGTCGCCAACCGCATCTCCTACTCCTTGGACCTGCGCGGCCCCAGCATGGCCGTCGACACCGCCTGCTCGGCCTCCCTGGTCGCGCTGCACCTGGCCGCGCAGAGCCTGCGGCTCGGCGAGAGCGACGTCGCCCTCGCCGGCGGCGTCAACCTGCTCGTCACCCCGGGCCAGACCCTCACCCTCGGCACCGCCGGAGCCCTGGCCCCCGACGGGCGGTCCAAGTCGTTCGACGCGTCGGCCGACGGCTACGGACGCGGCGAGGGCTGCGGCGTGGTCGTGCTCAAGAGGCTGTCCGACGCGGAGCGCGACGGCGACCGGATCCTCGCGCTCGTCGTCGGCAGCGCCGTGAACCAGGACGGGCACACCAACGGCATCATGGCGCCGTGCGGCGAGGCCCAGGAACACGTCATGGCCCGGGCCTGCCGACAGGCGGGCGTCGAGCCGTCCACCGTCGACTACGTCGAGGCGCACGGCACCGGCACCCGGCTCGGCGACCCGCTGGAGGCGGGCGCGCTCTCCTCCGTGTACGGCGCGGGGCGGCCCCCCGGCGACCCGTGCCTCATCGGCTCGGTCAAGTCCAACATCGGCCACCTCGAAGGCGCCGCCGGCATCGCCGGCGTCATCAAGGCGGTGCTCGCCCTCGACCGCGGCGAGATCCCGCCGACCGTGCTGACCACCCTGAACCCGGCCATCGCGTGGGAGGACTCGGGCCTGCGCGTGGTCACCGAGCGCTCGCCGTGGCCGGAGCGGGACCACCCCCGCCGGGCGGGCGTCTCCAGCTTCGGCTACGGCGGCACGGTCGCGCACATCGTCCTCGAACAGGCTCCTCCGGCACCGGAGACACCCCGCGGCGAGGAGGCGGGGGAGCGGCTGTTCCCGCTGTCGGCCGCGTCGGAGCAGGCCCTGCGGCAGTACGCGGGCAAGCTCGCCGACCACCTCGACGACGGAGCCGGACTGGCCTCCGTCGGGCGCACGCTCGCGCTGCGGCGGACCCACCTGGCCCGGCGCGCGGTCGTGCTCGGCGCGGACCGGGACGAGCTGGCGGGCGGCCTGCGCAGGCTCGCCGGCGACGTGCCGGCCGAGGCCGTCATCACCGGCGACGTGCTCCCCGAGCCCGGCCCCGGGCCCGTCTGGGTCTTCTCCGGGCAGGGCTGCCAGTGGCGCGGGATGGGGCGCGAGCTGCTCGCCGTGCCGGAGTTCGCGTCCCTGGTCGACGAGGTGGAGCCCGTCTTCGCCGAGGAGATCGGCTTCTCCCCCCGGCACGTCCTGGCCGACGGCGACCTCGACGCCATCGACCGCGTGCAGACCATGATCTTCGTGATGCAGCTGGGCCTGGCCAGGCTGTGGAGCGCGTACGGGGTCGTCCCGAAGGCCGTCATCGGCCACTCCGTCGGCGAGATCGCGGCGGCGGTGACGGCCGGCGCGATGACCGTCGCCGACGGCGCCCGCCTGATCTGCCGCCGTTCCCGGCTGCTGCGCAAGGCCGAGGGCAAGGGGGCCATGGCGATGGTCGGCCTGTCCTTCGAGGAGGCGGAGGAGAGGCTGGCCGGCCGTTCCGACCTGGTGGCCGCGATCGCGTCGGCGCCCGGCTCCACCGTGCTGTCCGGCGACGTCGCCGCGGTCGAGGAGGTCGTGAACGAGTGGCCGGTCGACGGCATCGTGGTCCGGCGGGTGGCCTCGGACGTCGCCTTCCACAGCCCGCACATGGCGCCGCTGGCCGTCGAGCTGGCCGCCGCCGTCGCCGATCTGCCGTTCGGTGCGCCGCGTATCCCCATGTACACGACCGCGCTGGCGGACCCCCGGTCGACGCCCGTCCTGGACGGCGCTTACTGGGCGGCGAACCTCCGCGACCCCGTACGGCTGGCCGCCGCCACGGCGGCGGCCGCGCAGGACGGCCACCGCGTGTTCCTGGAGATCTCCCCGCATCCCGTGGTCGCGCACTCCGTCACCGAGACCCTCGCGGAGCACGGGTACGAGGACGTGTTCGTCGGCACGTCGCTGCGCCGCAACCAGCCGGAGCGGCAGACCCTCCTCATGGCCGTGGGCGCCGCGCACTGCCACGGCGTCGAGGTCGACTGGAGCCGGTTGCAGCCGTCGGGCGGCCTGGCCGATCTCCCGCCGTACGCCTGGCAGCACCGCCGCCACTGGCGCGAGGCGTACCCGGACGACGGCAACCGGGGCCATGACGTGCGCTCCCACACCCTGCTCGGCGCGCCGACCAGCCTCGCGGGCAGCCGGACCCGGATGTGGCGCACCAGCCTGGAGGACGCCAACCGCCCCTACCCGGGCAGCCACGCGCTCAACGGGGTCGAGATCGTGCCCGCCGCCGTGCTGGTCAACACGTTCCTGGCCGCGGCCGAGGACGAGGACGTCACGCTGCACGGCGTGGAGATGACGCACCCGCTGATGACCGCGGAACGCCGGCAGATCCAGGTCGTGCACGAGCCTCCGGCGGTACGGCTCGCGGCCCGCACGCCGGCCGGCCCCGGCGAGCCTGAACCCGCCTGGCTGGTGCACGTCACCGCGGACGTGGCCGCCCCGGGCCAGGCGAAGCCCGACGTGCTGCCGGACGCCGGCGCTCTCACCCCGATCGACCCCGGGTTCGTGCACCGGCGGCTGGCCGCCGTCGGCGTGCCCTCCACGGGGTTCGGCTGGACGATCGAGACGCTGCTGGGCGCGGACGGCGCGCTGCGCGCCACGGTCCGCACCGGCGATCCGGAGAGCTGGGCGCCGGCGCTGGACGCGGTGATGTCCGTGGCGCCCTGCGTGTTCCCCGGCGATCCGGTGCTGCGCATGGTGGTGCGCATCGACGAGGTGGTGCTGACCGGCGCGCCACCCGAGACGGTGATCGTCGACGCGGCCGTGGACCCGGCGGCGGACGACACCGTCCGGGCGCTCCTGGCCGACGTGGACGGCCGGGTGGTCGGGCACCTCGCGGGGCTTCGCTACCCGGTGATCGACGCGCCCGCCTCGGCCGACGAGGACCTCCGGGGGCCCGCCGAGTCGTTCGCCGGACTGACGCCCGAGGACCTGCGCGAGCGTGTGCTGCCCGAGGTCCGCGCCGAGATCGCGGCCGTGATGAGGCTGGCCCCCGAGGACCTGGCGGTCCGGCGTCCCCTGGTCGAGCAGGGCCTGGACTCGGTGATGACCGTCATGGTCCGGCGACGGCTGGAGAAGCGCTTCGGCCGCCGCCTCCCCGCGACCCTGCTGTGGCAGCAGCCCACCATCTCGGCGATCGCGGACCACCTGGCCGAGCTGCTCGCGACGCCGCTGCCGGACGCGACGCCGGCGGCGGTGCCCGAGAGCATGCCCGCGATCGGGGGCTGAGCCCCGGTCACCCGGGACCTGTGGAGACCTCGTAGGGCGAGGGCCGGTTCTCCCTCGCCCACCGCTCCTCCGCGTCGCTGCCCGTGGGCGGCGGGCGCAGGCCGTCGATCATCCACAGGTCCCGTGGCGTCTCGTCGACGTGGAACTCGCAGTGCAGGCCGCGGTCGAGCGTGTGCCGGGCCAGCAGGCGGCCCAGCGCCTCGTTCATCCGGTCGCGCAGGCCGGGGTCCTCGGCGTGCCGGGCGATGTGCTCGATCACGACCCGTACGGCGTCGTCGGCCGGTCGGCCGCCGACGAGGAACGACCCGCGCGCGACCTCGTGGAAGAGCGTCACGACGTAGAACCTCGGCAGCCCGAACCGGGCGTAGAACCCGGTGGCGTCCTCGGCGAACTTCTCCTTCTCCTGCTCGGAATAGGCGCCGGGGGGATGGTAGACGTGCCACAGCGGCATGGTTGTCTCCTTCGATCGGTGGACGTCAGCGCCCGATGGCCACGGTGAGACCCTCGACAGGGCCGGACAGCGCCGCCTTCATCCGCTTCGTCGCCTCGTCGACGAGCACCTCGCGGGCGCCCTCCTCGACCCCGTCCAGGACCGTCTCCGCGACCTCGGCGGGTGAGATCTTCGGAGCCGGGATCGCCGCCACCATGTCGGTGTCGGCGAAGCCGAGATGGACGCCGACGACCTGCGTGCCCTGCGGCGCCAACTCGACGCGCAGGGAGTTGGTGATCGACCAGAATGCGGCCTTCGAGGCGCCGTAGGCCGCCGCGCCGGCGCCCCACGACAGGATGGAGTGGATGTCGACCAGCGCCCCGCCGCCGTTCGCCGCCAGCACCGGGGCGAAGGCGCGGGCCACCCGCAGCGCCCCGAACACGTTGGTGTCGAAGGTCGCGACCACGTCGGCCATGTCGGCCTTCAGCAGCGGCCCGGGATGCAGCACACCCGCGTTGTTGACGACGACGCTCACGTCCGAGGCCAGCTCGGCCAGGGCCGAGACCGTGTCCGGTTCGGTGACGTCGAGGGGGAGGGGCACGATCCGCGGGTCGTCACCGGGCACGGGCCGGCGCGCGGTTACGTACACCTTCGCCGCGCCGCGTTTCAGCAACGCCTCGGCGAACGCCTTGCCGAGGCCGCGCTGGCCGCCGGTCACCAGTGCCACAGAATTGCCGATGGCCACCATGGGGCCTCCTCACTCCGCTAAGATAGATTATTAGCATCATCTATAGCACGAAGGGAAGGCCGGGCATGCCCCGAGCATCCAGGGCCGAGGCCGGGCGGCACCGCGAGCAGGTCGTCGAGGCCACGGCGAAGCTGGTCCGCGCGCACGGCGCCGACAACGTCAGCGTCCCGCGGGCGATGGCGGCGGCGGGGCTGACGCACGGCGGCTTCTACCGCCACTTCACCTCGAAGGACGACCTGATCGCCGAGGCCTGCACGGCCGCGTTCGCCGAACGGGTCGCGGCCCTGGACGACCTCGCCTCAGGCGACGACTCCCGGGCCACGTTCCTGGCCAACTATCTGTCCGAGCTGCACCGCGACCACCCCGGGCTCGGCTGCCCCTGCCCCACGCTGGCCGTGGACGCCGCGCGGGCCGAACCCGGCGATCCCCTGCGCCCGGCGTTCGCCGGCGGCCTGCGCGACCTCGTCGACGCGATGGGGCGGCTCGACGGGGCCCAGGAGCAGGACGTGCTCGTCGAGCTGTCCACCATCGTCGGCGCGCTGCTGTTGTCCAGGGCCTGCGCCGGCGACGAGCTGTCGGAGCGGATCCTCGCCGCCGTCCGCGACCGTCTCCTGGACGCCCCGGACTGAGTGCCCCAGCCGGCGCGCGGCCGTCAGGCGCACTCCGCCACGCGGTCCCCGCCGATCGCCAGCTCGGGCCAGAACTCCCGGTAGCGGCCGGCGTGGAAGAGGAGCGGCTCCCCCTCGGCCCGCTGGTAGCGCTCCACCGCCCCGACGAAGATGTGGTGGTCGCCGCCGTCGTACACCCGCTCCGTACGGCAGACGAAGTGGGCCAGCGTGCCGGCGAGCACCGGCAGGGGAGCGCCGGCCAGCTCCACCCCGGCGAACTTGTCGGCCGCGGGCGTGGCGAAGCGCTGGGACAGGTGGCCCTGGTCGGCGGCCAGGACGTTGACGACGAACCGCCCGGCCCGCAGGAAGAGCGGCGCGCTGGGCGCCCGGTCCGACAGGCACCACAGCACCAGCGGCGGATCGAGCGAGACCGAGGTGAAGGAGTTGACGGTCACGCCGGCCCGCTCCCCGCCGGCGGTCACCGTCGTGATCACCGCCACCCCGGTCGCGAACTGCCCGAAGGCCTCACGGAGCGCTCTCATGCCGCGGCCCTGCTCAGGTAGGCCTCGGCCCGGTCGGCGTCCATGAACCAGTCGGCGAAGTCGGCCGGGTCGTCGAAGCCGTTGACGAACCGGGAGGCGATCTCCGGGTGCTGCCCGGCGGCGCCCAGGAGCGCCAGGTGGTGCGGTTCGGCCGGGGCCAGCAGGGCGTTGGTCCAGTCGGTGACGTACCGAGCCTGCGCCCAGAAGCGGTCGAAGGTCCGCCGCATCCAGTCGGCGTCGAACGGCTGCCCGCCCCGCTCCACGATGGCCTTGAGGTAGGTGGCGGCGCACTTGGCGGCGTTGTTGCTGCCCTGCCCGGTGATCGGGTCGTTGAGCACCACGACGTCGGCCACGCCGAGCACCGGCGCGCCGGAGGGCAGGACGGCGACGGGGCGGCGCACCGTGGGGGCGAACCGGCCGGTCAGGACCGCGTTGTCGTCGGTGAGCTCGATCCCCGCGCACCGCTCGGCCGCCCACGGGAAGAAGGTCTTCAGGATCTCGCGGCTGCGCGCCAGGTGCTCGGCGGGGCCGCGCACGTCGCCCCAGCAGTCCATGGGACCGCCCGGCACGCCCTCGAACACCATGATCTCGCACGGGCCGGTGTGGGTGAGCCCGGGGAAGACGAAGAACTCGCCGACGCCGGGGAGCAAGTTGAAGCAGACCGCCGAGTGGTCGGGGCGCGGCGCGAGGCCGTTGACGTAGGTGACCGCGAGCGCGCGCTGCGGGGTGGGGTACGGGGAGCGTGCCGGGTCGCGCTCGAACAGCGAGGCGATCTGCCCCTTGCCCGCGGCGACCAGCACCAGGTCGTACCGCGCGGCGTAGCTCTCCAGGTCCTCAAAGGTGGCGTCGTGCAGCACGAGCTTGCCGCCGAGCCGCTCGAACTCGCCCATCCAGGCCGGCATCTTCAGCCGCTGGTCGACCGCGCGGGCCGGGACGCGCAGCCGCGCCGCCCAGTCGAGTGCCTTGCCGCCCTCCGGGCTCGGGACCGTGAGGGCGATGCCCTCGATGGGCGGGCAGACGTCGGCCCACCGGTCGAGGCCGAGCTCGCGCTCGTGGGCCTGCGCGGTGCCAAACATCGCCTGGCCGGACATCACCCGGCCGTCGCGGATGGACTCGGGGGTGCGGTTGGAGACGACGGTGACGTCGTAGCCGTGCTGGAGCAGGCCGATGGCCAGGTGGAGCCCGGCCTGGCCGGCGCCGACGACGAGGATTTCACGCATGGTGGTGGGTCCTTCCGGTGTCAGGAGTGCAGGTTGCTATCGGCGCCTGACAAGAAAGGTACGGTCGGCGTGCCCGGCCCGGCCATCCGCTGAGCGCGGATCTCATCCGCCTGGCGCGGAACCCTTGCGCAACGTCTCCGACGGCGACTGGCCGTACCTCTGGCGATACTGCGCGGCGAACCGTCCCTGGTGCAGGAAGCCCCAGCGGGCGGCCACCGTGGTCACCGTCGCCCTGGCGGGGTCGGCCGTCCTGAGCTCGTCGTGCACCCGCGCCAGCCGCACCCGCCGCAGATGGGCCATGGGCGTCAGCCCGAGATGCGCCCGGAATCCCTCCTGGAGCGAGCGGCAGCTGACCGCGACGGCGCCCGCGACGTCGGCGGTCGTGAGCGGGAGGTGCGCGTGCCCGTCGATGAACTCCATCGCCCGGCGCACCACCTTCGGCAGCGCGGGCGGCCTGGGCGCCGTCAGCCGCTCGGAGTAGTTGGACGGCTGCATGGTCAGCAGCAGGCTGATCAGGGCGTTCTCCAGGTGCGCGACGGCCAGCGGATGCCCGGCCAGCCCGTCGTCGCGCTCCGCCTCCCGCACGAGCAGGTCGGCCATGTCCCGCCAGGACCGCGTCCAGCCCGTTGTCAGGTCCATGCCGAGGTCGAAGACGACCGGGCCGTCGAGCTGCTCGCCGAGCATCTGCTCCAGCGAGCGCTCGATCGAGGCGCGCTCGAACTTGACCAGCAACTGGGGACAGCCGGCGGCCCACCGCATGTCGAGGTAGCGGGTCGGCGAAGCCAGCGAGGCCAGGGACGGCGTCGAGACGATCTCCTTGTCATCCGCGCGGATCAGGCTGCGCCCGCCCAACGGGATCATGACCAGGAAGAACGTCTCCAGGTCGCCCGGTTCGATCCGCACGTCGGCCCCGTAGTCGAGGTAGCTGACGCGTACCGAGCCGAGCTGGACGGAGTTGAACCGGGCCGACAGCAGGTCCGCGTCCCCGGCCAGGTCCAGCCGGTGCGGGCAGAACACCTTGGCGACCTCGCCGCGCACCTCGTCGAGGTCGGAGCTGGAGAAGACAGCACGGTTGCTGAGGAGCACACTTGATGATCGTCATTCCGGCCCCCGGCGTTCCACGTAAAAGGGCGCACAACGATCACTCGGGCGGGGTGTCGAGGATCTGTTCGGCGAGCTGGCGGGCCGCCGCGGCCGGGTGCGTGCCCGGCCGGGTGGCCCCGACGGCCAGGGTGCCGTCGACGAGCAGGAGCAGTTGGTCGGCGGCGTGCGCCGGTCGCGGGTGGCCGAGCTTGCGTACCTCCTGTTCGAGGAGGTTGTGCAGGCGTTCGCGGTAGCGGCGGGTGACCTCGCGTCCCGGGTGCGCCGGGTCGGTCAGGGCGAGCTCGGCGGCGAGATACCGGCAGCCACGGAACCCGGGCTGCTCGACGACCTCCCCGAGCCAGTCGAAGACGGCCAGCAGGCGGCGGCGCGGGTCGTCGCCCCCCGCCCGCATGGCCTGCCGGTAGGCGGCCTCGTCCTCGTCGGCGGTGAGCCGCAGGACCTCGGTGATCAGCCCGTCCTTGCCGCCGAAGTGCTCGTAGAGCGAGCGCCGGGCCACGTTGGCGGCCTTGAGCAGCGCGTCGACGCCCACGCTCAGGCCTTGCTCGTAGGTCAGCTCCATGGCGGCCGTCAGCAGGCGTTCGCGCGGTCCCGGGGTGGCGCGTGCGGTCATGTCCGGCAGTCTACTTGACCGATAGACCGACTGGTCTATATTGAGGAGACCGAACGGTCTATCTACCGGAGGATCGACATGCGCACGACAGCCGACACCGTCGACCTGTTCAACCGCGTCTTCACCGACCACGACGCCACGGCGCTCCCCGACCTGATCGCCGACGACTGCGTCATGGACGCCATCCAGCCGGCCCCGGACGGCGCCCGCGTCGAAGGACGGGACGCCTGCCTGGCGTTCTGGCAGGCCCTCGCGGCCGACCGCACCACCCGCTTCGAGCCCGAAGAGGTCACCGTCGCCGGCGACCGGGCGACGATCCGCTGGCGCTACCACTTCGGCGACGGTCACGCCGACTCCGTGCGCGGCGTGACTCTCGTACGGGTGAGCGACGGCCGCATCGTCGAAGCACTCGGCTACAGCAAGACCGGGGGCGTGCCCCTGGCCGCCGAGACCGAACGGACCACCCGCGAGGTCCTCGACCGCTACAACGAGGCCTTCCGATCGCACGACCCCGGGCTGCTGAAGGATCTGATCGCCGACGACTGCGTCATCGAGGACTCGGGCCCGGCCCCGGACGGGGCGCGCCACGAGGGCGGCCAGGCGTGCCTGGAGCGCTGGTCCGAGCTGGCCGGGAACCGCGCGCTGCGGTTCACCCCGGAGACGGCCGAGATCCAGGGGGAGCTCGCGGTGCAGCCGTGGCTGCTGCAGTGGGGCGACGGCGAGCGGGACCGGGTCCGCGGGGTCAGCCTCCTCCGGATCCGCGGCGGCCGGATCGTCGAGGCGCGCGGCTACGTGAAGGCCTGACGGCGACGGACGGGGCGGGCATCAGGGGCGGGCATCACGGGCGGGCATCACGGGGGGCATCACGGGCGGGCATCACGGGCGGGGTTCGCTGAAGCTAACTTTCCCTCGGCTTGGCCCGGCGCCCGTTTTCCGCGCGCTCAATAGAGAGAACACCTTCACCAGGTGACCTGGTCGCCCAGCCGGACCGGCCAGTGATCGGAGGTGGGAGGGAACGCGTGGGCAGGACCTTGTCGGGCCTCACGGTGCTGGTCGCGGCCAGCCTGACGCTGGTGACCGGCTGCGGCGGTTCCCACCCGGCGCCGACGCCGCGCGTGTCGGCGAAACCGGCCATCAAGCCGAAGGGCAACCTCGTGCCGCCCACGGAAGGCGGGGACGTGCCCGAGAGCACGGTGGCGGCGTGCCGTGAGTGCCAGCGCCTGCTGGCGAGCGGCCAGAACGAGGCCCTGATCCAGCGGATGAGCAAGGTCGCGCTGCAGCAGCAGGTCACCGGCGGCCGGACGAGTCAGCCCAGCACCAGAGCGGTGGCGCTGGTGTGCTCGGGAGCGGCCAGGACCAACCTCAAGCAGTACGACAAGGCGATCGAGAACCTGCGGAAGGCGGAGGACGACCGCGAGGACCTTCCCGCCGCCACCCGCCCCCAGTTCCTCGAACTCCTCTACCACGCCCAGCTGATCAGCTACACCGCGACCGGCGACACCGACAAGGCGCAACAGGCCCTGTCCCGGCTGGCGGCGACCGGGCATAACTCGTCCGGCTACCTCAAGGAGGCCTGCTCGGTGGCGGCGTACTCCCTCCCGGAGTGCCGGCTCACGGAGCCCGCCCCTTCGGTCACGGAGGGCACACCCGGGCCGACCGGGCCGGAACCGCCGGACACGTCCTCCACCGAACCCGTCCCCACCGAGACCGGCTCCGAGGTCGAGCCGGGCCCCGACGAGTCCGTACCGGTCGACCCGGACGAAGGCGGCCCCGACCCCGGCGGACCGGACCCCGGAGGACCCGACCCCGGCGGACCGGACCCCGGCGGACCGGATCCTGACGGTGGTCCCGACGGTGGTCCCGACGGCGGCGAGCCCGGCGCGCCCGCGCCGGGCTCGCCATAGCCCGCCGGCCATGAAGACGTCCGGGACCGGCGACGAGCCCGACGCCGACGTCGGCCAGGACCTCGCCCGGCTGTGGAGCGTCCTGGCCCACGTCGTGACGCCGACCACCTTCGTCGCGGCGCTCATGGTCTACTTCGGCTCGGTGCGTACCAACACCCTGTACCGGAACCTGGGCGTGGATCAGAGCCTGCTCGGCCTCTCCCTCCAGGACTACGCGATGCGCAGTGTCGGCTCGACCGTCGAACCGCTGGTGATGGTCCTGCTGGGGGTTCTGGTCGCGCTCACCGCGCACACCGTGCTGGTCCGCCGCCTGACCCGCCATCGCGTCGTGACGCGCTGGTTCCTGGTGGTGCTGGGAACACTCGGCCTGGCCGGCGCCACGATCGGCCTGCTCCACATGGTCGGCAAGATGAACTGGCACATGAAGGCCCCGTTCGTGCCGCTGTGCCTGGCGTTCGGCGTCCTGGCGCTCGCCTACAGCGTCTCCCTCCACGTCATGCTCAGTCCCGCCCGTGCCGGTCCGGCCGGCCCGCTGCGGATCGTCCGGCGCACCGTCTTCGCGGCCCTGCTCGCCCTCCTGCTGCTGTGGTCGATCGCCCAGTACGCCGAACTGCGCGGACAGGACGTGGCGGACACCTTCCGGCGGAACCCGGCCCAGCTGTCCGGCGTGGTGGTGTACGCGCCCCAACGTCTGTATCTGGAGGGGCCCGGCATCACCGAGAGCCTGCTGCCGGACGCCGCCGCCAAGTACCGCTACCGCTACGCCGGTCTGAGCCTGCTGACCCGGTCCAACCAGCGCTACTTCCTGCTCCCCGCCTGCTGGGCGACCGACTCTCAGGCCCGGGCGATCGCCCTCCCGGACGACCCTTCGCTTCGCCTGGAGTTCTTCCCGGTCAGGACCCATCCCGACTGCCCGCCCGCCTAGTCGGCGTGCTCGGCCGCGGTTCTCGGGAGTGCCGGCATCACGAGCGCCGTGAGCACGTACAGCGCGACCGACACGAGCAGGACGATGCCGAGCGCGTGACTGTGGGCGGGCAGCGCCGGCGCCCCCGCGGCCCCGGCGGCGACCGAGGTGAAGAAGATCGTGCCGAGCACGGCGATGCCGACGGCCCCGCCGATCTGGGTGACGGTGGACAGCACCCCGCCCGCCGCGCCCGCGTTGCGTCCGGGAACGCCGGCGAGCACGACGTTGACCAGGATGGGCGCGGCGAGACCGAGCCCGAGGCCGCCGGCGAAGAGCGCGAGGGCGAGAGGCCAGTACCCGGGATCGGTCCCGCCCCTGACCAGGAACCAGAGGAAGAGCTGGGACGCCGCGATGGTGAGCGAGCCGGCGACCAGGAGGATCCTGCCCGCCTTGGCGGCGAGGGCGACGCCGAGACCGGAGGTGATGATCGAGCCCAGCGCGTACGGGAGGATCACCAGGCCCGTCTCCCACGCGCTCCGGCCGGTTCCGTTCTGCAGGTAGACCGAGAGGGTGAGGAAGTACGCCCCGACGCCGCCGAAGAAGAGCAGCGAGGCGCCGAGGCCGACGGTGAAGGCGCGGATGCGCAGCAGAGCCGGGTCGAGGACGGGCTCGTCCCCGCGGCCGGTGAGGCGGTGCTCGTAGCCGAGGAAGATCGCGAGCACCACGATCCCGGCGGCGAGGAGCGCGTAGGCGGCCCAGTTCCATCCCCAGGTCTCGGTCTGGATGATCGGCAGCAGCAGGAGCAGGATGCCCGCGGTCGCGAGGACCGAGCCCGTCAGGTCCAGCCGCGCGGTCGAGGGGGAGCGGGACTCGGGCAGGACCTTCGCGCCGAGGGCGAGCGCCAGGATGGAGACCGGCACGTTGATCCAGAAGATCGTGCGCCAGCCCAGGCCGAACAGGTCGGCGTCGACGAGCAGCCCGCCCAGCAGCGGGCCGGCGATCGAGGCGACGCCCTGGACCGCGCCGAAGGCGCCGAACGCCTTGGCCCGCTCCGCCGCGGCGAACGACGCCCGGATGATCCCGAACACCTGCGGGACCATGACCCCGGCGGTCAGCCCCTGCCCGGCCCGCATGCCGATGAGCATCACCGGATCGACGGCCAGCGCGCACAGCGCCGAGGTGACCATGAACCCGGCCAGTCCGATCATGAACAGCCGCTTGCGGCCGTACTGGTCGCCGAGCCGTCCGCCGGTGATCAGCCCCGCGCCCAGGGCGAGGGTGTAGGCGGCGATCATCCACTGGATCTGCGCGTCGCCCGCGCCCAGGTCCCGGGCGATCGCCGGGGCCGCGACGGTGACGATCGTCGCGTCGAGCAGGTCCATGAAGGAGCCGAAGAGCACCACCAGCAGCGCCGCGGTCGCGCCGGCGCCGGCGATGAGCGTCGGAGGAGAGGCCTCAGGCGCGCGGTCGTCTCTTCGGGAACTCGGCAAGTCGGTCATGCCGGTCATCATGGTCGGGATAGCTGCCATCGAATGGCCGCTATGAGGTGAGAAAATCGGACCATCATGGCTGCCACTTCAGCGCGGACGCTCAAACTGCTGTCGATCCTGGGGATCGGCGTGACCTTGACCGCCGGCGAACTGGCCGCCCGGCTCGGGGCGTCCGTGAGGACCGTGCGCCGCGACATCGACACGCTCCGGGATCTCGGGTACGAGATCGAGGCCGTCCGCGGCGCGGGCGGGGGCTATCGGCTCGGGTCCGTCATCCGGCTGCCGCCGGTCGTGTTCGACGAGGACCAGGCCGTCGCCGCCGCCGTGGCGCTGCAGACCGTGCCGACGGTCCTGTCCGGCATCCGGGAGAACGCGGCTCGCGCGCTCAACACGCTCCACCAGGCGATGCCCGCGCGCAGCCGCCTGCACGCCGAGGCGTTCACCGTCCTGTCGGCCCGCAACTACTGGGAGTTCCCCGGGCCGCCGATCGACGCCGACCTCGTCCGCGTCGTGGGCGGCGCGATCAACCGTCGGCACCTGATCCGCGTCGACCACCCCGGCGACGGCCGGCCCGCCCCGCTCACCCTGGAGCCGCACGCCCTCGTGGTGTGGGCCGCCCGCTGGTACCTGGTCGCCTTCGACCCGGCCGCCGGCCGGTGGCGCGCGATGCGCCTGGACGGCATCCGCCCGCACCCCACGCACACACCCTTCGACCGCCGTGACATCCCGCACGGCGATCCCGTCGCCTTCGTCATGACCGCGCATGACCGCGGGGACGCCACCGCCGCATGGCCGTGCCACGGCTCAGCCGTCCTCGCGCTGCCCGCCGCCACCGTCGCCCGGTTCGCCCCCGGCGGCTCCACCGTCGCGTACGAGACCGAGACCACGTGCCGGCTCACCCTCGGCGCCTGGTCATGGCCGGGGCTGGCGGGGCTGCTCCTCACCTTCGACGCCGACCTCACCGATGTCGAACCGGCCGAACTCCGGCAAGCCCTGCGCTCCGTGCGCACCCGCGTCGGCAAGGCGCTCCGGCCCGCGTAATCATCCAGGACCGACGCGGGAGCGAACCAAGGAGGAAGTCCGGCATGCCGGATCTGTCACCATCCAGAAGGAGACAGGAATGCGCAAGCTGTTCAAACTGGCCCTGCCCGCCGTGGTCGCGGCAGGCATGCTCACCGCCCCGGGCATGCTCGCGTCGTCCGCCTCGGCGACGGCGACGGCGACGTCTTCGGCGACGGCGACATCGAGCCTGACCCTGACCGGCGGCGGGTGCGAGGCGCTCGCGCGGCGGTTCCTCTGCTCGGTCTCCTTCAGCGGCGGCGTCGCGCCGATCGCCGTCCGCTGGTTCGTCAACGGCTTCAACGTGCCCTCGTTCGACGACCGGACCTTCGTGGGGATCGGCTGTCAGCCGGGCTTCAGGACCGACATCCGCGCCGTGATCAGCGACGCCGCCGGCGCGTCCGTCGAGTTCCGGACTGCTCCCGTCTGCCGCTCCGGCAACCCGTGACCTCTCACCGCGACGAGCCCTGAGGGTCGTCGAACTCCCGTTCACCGCCCTCGGGGTCCCCTCCGGCGCCCGGTGCCGCCACCCCGAGCTCCAGTCCGAGCAGCAACCGGTGCGTCGGGTTCGCCAGCGCGACGCCGAACAGCTCCTGGGCGCGCCTGATCCGCTTGCGGACGGTGTCCTCGTGCAGCGTCAGCTCCGCGCCGGCGGCCCGGACGTCCCCGAAGTCCCGGAGACAGGACAAAAGCGTCGCCCGGTAGGCGGTGCCGAGCCGATCGCCTGACGACGGCACGCGGTTCCGGGCCACCGGAGCCGCGCCGTCAGCGCTGGGTGAGCCACCAGAACAGCAGGCCGACGAGGCCGGTGCCGGCGGCCTGGGCGGCGCCCCTGGCGAAGGCGAGGCCGAGGGCGCGGCGGAGACGGCGGACGCGCCGCGAGCGGCGGCGGTGGGCGGGCGGGATCCTGCGGGGCGCTGCGTTGTCGGTCATGGCCGCATGACATCCGAGATGCCGACGGGGTTGAAGGTATGCCGGATCAGTCCGGATCCGTGCGGCTACCCTGCCGGTGAGCGGGGATCCGGGCCGGTACGTCCCGGATCCGGATCCCGGTCCCCGGCGGGCGAGGAGGCGTGGCGGCGTGGCGGAGTTCCGGCCGGAGAGGTCGACCTCGCGGGTTCTGGCCGAGCTGGCCCGGCTGTGGGACCAGGCCCGGGTCCACAGCCCCGGCCGGGTGACGCAGAAGGAGCTCGCGAAGGTCTCAGGCGTGCCTTACTCGACGGTCAACGGGTGGGCGACCGGCGCCGCGGCGCCCCGTGACCTGGATCAGCTCGTCCAGGTCGGCGCGGCCTTGGCCGGGTGGGCGGACGAGCCCGCCCTGTCGGCGCGCGCATGGGACCGGCTGATGGCCGCCGACCGGGCCCGCCCCGCGCCGGCCGGGACGGGCAGGTCCGACAGGACCCGCCCGGATCCCGCGGGGACCGGCCCGTCCGACGGGACCCGCCCCGCTCCCGCGGGGTCCGGTCCGTCCGGCCAGGACGACGCGGGGGAGCGGGTCCGGGTCGGGGTGATCCCGCAGCCGGCCGACTGCTTCCAGGACCGCCAGGTCGCCGTGGGGGAGGCGCCGACCCAGGTGCTGGCGGGGATGGGCGGGGTCGGCAAGACCCAGCTGGCCGCCGCCCGCGCCCGCCGCGCCTGGGAGCAGGGGGTACGGGTGCTGGTGTGGGTGAACGCCGCCACCCGTGACGGCGTCGTCTCCGCCTACGCCGACGCCGCGGCGCGCCTGGGGCTGCCGGTGTCCGACCGGGACGACCCCGAGCGGGCGGCGCGGGAGTTCCTGGTCTGGGCGGAGACCACCGACCGGCCCTGGCTGGTGGTCCTGGACGACGTGTGGCGGCCCAAGGACCTGAGCGGGCTGTGGCCGCCAGCGGCCACGTCGGCGGCGGGCGGCCGGGTGCTGGTCACCACCCGGCTGCGAGAGGCGGCCCTGGCCGGGGCCGACCGGCTCACGATCGGCGTCGACACCTTCACCGAGGCCGAAGCCCGTTCGTACCTGACCGCCAAACTCGCCGGCCACGACCCGGACGCCGACCTGGACGGCCTGGCCGCCGACCTGGGGGCGCTGCCGCTGGCGCTGGCCCAGGCGGCGGCCTACATCGTCAACGCGGCCATCTCGTGCGCCGCCTACCGGCAGCGGCTGGCCACCCGGCTGCTGGCCCACGCCGTGCCCGGCGAGGACTACCTGCCCGACGGGCATGAGCGGATCGTCACCGCCACCTGGGAGCTGTCCGTCGACCACGCCGACCGGGCGGCGCCCGCCGGGCTCGCCCGCCCGGTGCTGTGCCTGGCCGCGGTCCTGGACCCGGCGGGCATCCCCCAGCAGGCGCTGACCGGCCCGCCCGCCCTGGCCTACCTGACCAGCCATCTGCCCTCGGGCGAGGTGGACGAGGCCATGGTCGACGAGGCGCTGCGGGTGCTGCACCGGCACAGCCTCCTGGACCATGATCGTGCCGCCGCCCATCGCGAGATCCGCGTCCACCAGCTCGTCCAGCGCGCCACCCGCGAGAACGTCATCGCCAGGCCCGGCCTCGGCGAGCACCTGTTCACCGAGGTCGCCCGCACCGCCGCCGACGCCCTGCTGCACCTGTGGCCGCCGGTCGAACCCGATCAGCTCGGCCCCGTCCTGCGCGCCAACGCCGACGCCCTGCTGCAGGCCACCGGCACCGCCCTGTTCGGGCCCGACACCGGCGTCCACCCGGTGCTGCTGCACGCCACCACCAGCCTGGGCGAGACGGGACAGGTCGCCGCGGCCATGACCGCCTGCGCCGAGCTGCACTCCCGCTGCCTGCGCACCCTCGGACCCGATCACCCCAGCACCCTGGCCGCCCGCAGCAACCTGGGGCTCTGGCGGGGGGAGTCGGGGGACGCGGCGGGCGCGGTCGCCGTGTTCGAGGCGTCGCTGGCCGACCTCGAGCGGGTGGTGGGCCCCGACCACCCGTACACCCTGATCGCCCGCGGCAATCTGGCGCGCTGGCGGGGCGAGGCGGGGGACACGGCGGGTGCGATCACCGCGCTGACCGAGCTGGTGGCCGACCGCACGCGGGTGCAGGGCCCGGACGACCTCGGCACCCTGATCACCCGCCACAACTTGGCCTGGTGGCGCGGCAAGGCGGGAGACGTGACAGGCGCCGCCGCCGCGTGCGAGGAGTTGGTGGCCGACGAGGAGCGGGTGCTCGGCCCGGACCATCCCCGAACGCTGGCCACCCGGCACATCCTGGCGCGGTGGCGGGGTGAGGCGGGCGACGCGGCCGGGGCCGTCACGGCCTACGAGAAGCAGCTGGCCGACCGGTTACGGGTGCTCGGCCCGGACCATCCCCAGACGCTGGCCACCCGGCACAACCTGGCGCACTGGCGTGGACTGGCGGGTGACGTGGCGGGCGCCGCCGTCGCGTGCGAAGACCTGCTGGCCGACGAGGAGCGGGTGCTCGGCCCGGATCACCCCCAGACCCTGGCCACCCGGCACAACCTGGCGGAATGGCGGGGCCGCTTGGGCGGCGCGGCCGGGGCGGTCCTGGCCTACGAGAGGCTGCTGGCCGATCAGCGGCGGGTGCTGGGTCCCGACCACCCCGACACCCTGGCCTGCCGCGTCGACCTGGCGCGGTGGTGGGGCAACGCGGGGGACGCGGCCAGGGCCGTCGCCGCGTACGAGGAACTCCTGATCGACCAGGAGCGGGTGCTCGGCCCGGACCACCCCCAGCTGTCGGCCACCCGCCACAACCTCGCGCTGTGGCGGGAGCGCCGGCGGCCGGGCTGACCCCGGTCAGAAGGTGGCGATCGGGTTGACCGGGCTGCCGGACGTGCCGGCGAAGCGGACCGGCGCGACCGCGAGCTGGAAGTCCCACTGGCCCAGCTCGGCGGCCGTGGTGGCGCACTCCTCCAGGTCGCAGTTGTCGAGCATCCACAGGCCCATCGCGACCAGGCTCACGGCGTGCACCGGCATCAGCACGGCGTCGTACCCCGACGGCTGGACGTCCTGAGGAGTGTCGGCGCCGATCAGCGCGACCTCCCGTTCCTGCAGCCACGGCAGGCAGGACGCGTGCCAGCCGGCCTGCGTGTAACCGCTGACCGGGCCGGACTCGTACCGGAGCCGGCCGTTTCCGGTCCGCAGGAGCACCGCGTCGCCGGGCCGCACCCGCACACCCTGGCGACGCTCGGCCTCCTCCAGATCCTCGGGGAACACGCCCTGCCCCGGCTCCAGCCACGGCACGTCCCGCACGGCCGCGACGTCCAGCAGGACACCGCGCGTGACGATCCCGGCCGCCGCCGCCGTGACCGACGCCCACCCCGATCCCGTCGCGGCGTCGACCAGCGAGTGCGGCCGGCCGTTGTACATCGCGCCGTCCCAGAAGATGTGGCACGGCGCGTCGAGGTGGGTGACGGTGTTGCCGTGGAACATGAGGCCGAGCCGCTCGGTCGAGAAGCCCCAGTGCCGGTCGTCGCGGAACGTGGGCGCCGGCATGTTCTCGGCCCCGGGCATGTCGGCGGCGCACGGGCACGCCGTCGTCGACCGCTCCATCTCGTCCGGCACGGCGACGTCCCAGGCGCATGACACGCTCCTGCCGTGCCGCACGGCCCGCGCCGCCGCCAGCCGGACGTCGTCGGTGAGGTGGTTCAGCGTGCCGAGCTGGTCGTCGTCGCCCCACCGCCCCCAGTTCGACAGCGTGTCGAAGTATCCCAGCACGTCGTCCTGCGTCGGCGTCGGCCGCCCTGCCGTCATCGTGGCTTCGACTCCTCAGGTCGGGTGATTTCGAGGCACCGCAGGCAGGCTATCCCGCCTCCTCCTGACGCGGCGGCCCCGACGAGGTCCGCCCGTTTCCCGCTTCGCGGGGGCGCCCCGGGCCGTCGCCCAGCGACTGTTCGTTGAAACGTTTTAGGATGCTGTGGTATCGCCGCCGCGCGTGGTCCTGTCCCTCTCGGCGAGCCGCCGGGCCTGCCCGGAGTGGATGGACTCCACCCACTCCCAGCCCGGCTCGGCCGACGGGCCGAGCCGCGGGTCGCCCGGCTCGCGGCCGTCACGCAAGGCGTGCACGTACGCCCGATCCAGGGCGATGCGCGCGCGGACCTCACCGGCCCCGCCGACGGACCCGTGGCCGGGGACCACGACGCCGGCGTCGCCCGCCACCTCCTCCAGCAGCCGCAGCGCGGCCAGGTAGTCCTCGACCGGGTCGGAGCCGTCCAGGTCGAGCATCGGGACCAGGACGTCCGAGAGCATGTCGCCGGCGACCAGCACCCCGCGCTCCTCGATCACCAGCGCCGCGTGGCCGGGCGCGTGCGCCTGATGCTCGACGACCCGGACCCGGGGGCCGTCCCAGGGAACGTGCGTCGTCCCGGCGGGCAGGCCGGTGATGAGGCCGAGCAGGTCCATCGGCACCTGACCGGCGATCTCCGTCTCGGCCAGATGCTCCGCCACGCGGTCCCGCGCCGCCGCGTCCGGCAGCTGCTCCCTGACGGCGGACGCGCAGCGCGCCGTGCCGTAACGGGGCGCCTCGCCGAGCCGGGCGTGCCACAGCAGGTGATCCCAGTCCGGATGCGTGGAGAACCCCGCCACCACGGGCTGACCCAGCGCGTGCAGGTCGTCCGCCAGACAGCCGAGCTCGGCGCCGGTCACGCCGGGGTCGACGAGCAGCACACCGTCCGGGCCCCGCACGACGACGGCGTTGCTCCGGACGAACTCGCTCTGATGGACCAGCACACCGTCCGCGATCTCACTCAGCACGGACCCACCTCACCTGTCATCTGCTTCACTGTCGGCCACTCATCCTGGCAGGAATTGGTACCCACCGATAAGGTCCGGTTCCGTGGGGCGTTCGAGGACCAATTCAGGGCCGGCCGAGGACCTCCTCATCGAGCTGGACCGCGACGCGAGCGTGCCGCTCCACCGGCAGATCGAGGGGTCCATCCGCTCAGGCATCCGAGCCGGCCGGCTGCGCGCGGGCGCGTCGCTGCCGCCCAGCCGCACCCTCGCGGCCGGCCTGGGCGTGTCGCGCGGCGTGGTCGTGGAGGCCTACCAGCAACTCGTCGCCGAGGGCTACATCACCAGCCGGCCGGGCGGCTACACCCAGGTCGCCGCGTCGATGCCCCCGGCCGGCGCAGGCGTGGGCGCCGCGACCCCGGCGACGCGCCCGGCCGTGGGCGCCGCGGGTACCGGAGCAGGGTTCAGGGTCGACTTCGGGTACGGGCGCACCGACGTGTCGCAGTTCCCCCGGGCCGCCTGGCTCCGCTCGGTCCGCGCCGTGCTCGCCGGCACGCCCAACGACCGGTTCGCCTACCTCGACGGCCGCGGCGTGCCGGAGCTGCGCGAGGCCCTGTGCGACTACCTCAACCGGGTGCGCGGCACGGCGGCCGCCCCGGACGACGTGGTGATCTGCAGCGGCTACGGGCAGGGCGTCTCGCTGCTGATCCAGGTGCTCGCCCGGCGCGGCGCCAGGCGGATCGCCGTGGAGGACCCGTCGTCCAAGGACGACGCCTGGGTGGTGGCCGCGGCCGCCGGTCTGGACGTGGTCGGCATCCCGGTGGGCCCGGACGGCGTCCAGGTCGGCGCGCTCAACCGGGCCGACGCCGACGCGATCGTCCTCACGCCGTCGCACCAGTGGCCCACGGGAGGCGTGCTGTCGGCCGGGGCGAGGGCGGAGGTGATCCGCTGGGCGAAGCGCCGCGGCGCGATCGTGATCGAGGACGACTACGACGCCGAGTACCGCTACGACCGCGCGCCGGTGGGCGCCATGCAGGGCCTGGCGCCCGAGCACGTCGTCTACTGCGGCACGGCCAGCAAGACGCTCGCGCCGGGCCTGCGGCTCGGCTGGCTGGTGGTGCCTCCCCACCTGGTCGCCGACGTCGCCGCGGCGAAGTTGCTCGCCGACCGCGGGTCGCCGGTCATCGACCAGCTGACGTTCGCCGACTTCCTCGCCCGCGGCGAGTTCGACCGGCACCTGCGCCGGATGCGCCCGATCTACCGCCGCCGCCGCGACGCGCTGCTGCACGCCCTGCGCACCCACCTGCCCGACCTGGAACCGGCCGGGATCGCCGCCGGGCAGCACGTGGTCGCCTGGCTCCCGCCCGGCCTCGACGAGGCGGCGGTGGTGGCGGCAGCCGCCCGGCACGGTCTCGGCATCCACGGGGTCGGCCCGTACCGGATCAACGCCGCAGAACCGGGTGGCCTCATCTTCGGCTACGCCATCCTCGGCGAGTCCGCCATCGCCGAAGGGGTGGCGCTGCTGGCGGCGGCCGTCAAGGAGGTCCGGGAGGCTTGATCCTCAGCGGGCCGGGGGGATGTTCTGGTTCAGGTGGAACACGTTGGCCGGGTCGTACGCGGTCTTCACCGCGGTCAGCCGGGCCAGCTTCGCGGCCGAGTACGCCCGCCGCACGCCGCGCCGCGCGTCGGCGAGCTCGTCGGCCGTCAGCGAGTTGACGTACACCCCGCTCGCGTACGGGTCGAGCGCCGCACCGGCGGCACGGGCGGCGCTCATCCTGGCGTCGTCCTCGGCCGGGTCGGTCCAGCGGGAGCCGGCGCCGAACTCGAACATCGTGTCACGGTGGCTGAACGCCGCGTCCTCCACCGGGACGTCCGCGATGGCGCCGCCGTGCGCCTGCAGGCCCACGCCCGGCAGGTACGGGCTCGCGCTCAGGTCGGCGGCCCCGCGCAGCAGGAACGCCTCGATCGCCGCGGTGGGGAACCGCCGCAGGTAGTGCGCCTTGGAGTAGCGGCGGTAGGCGTGGCCGCCGGTGGAGTCGTCGCGCCGCTGGAGTTCGAGGTACGACGGCGTGGTGACGCGCGACGCGAGGGGACGTCCGAGGCCCCGCATCTCGGTGACCAGCCGGCGGCCCTCGTCCGGGTCGCCGACCCACACGAATCCCACCGTGGCGATCGGGCCGTCGGGGCCGTTGCCGACGTCGGCGGTGAACGTCGCCTGCCGGGGCGCGACGGCGTTCAGGTCGCGCCAGCCCTCCAGGACCGGCACGGCGTCCTCGGCGCGGAAGTCGAACTCGGCGACCAGCGTCCGCGTGCCGGTGTCATGCAACCGGAACTCGAACTCGGTGACGATGCCGAAGTTGCCGCCCCCGCCGCGCAGGCCCCAGAACAGGTCGGGGTTCTCGGTGCCGCTCGCGGTCACCACGTCCCCGTCGGCGGTGACCACGGTGTAGGAGACGACGTTGTCGCAGGCCAGGCCGTACTGGCGGGCCAGCCAGCCCATGCCGCCGCCGAGCGTGAGCCCGCCGACGCCGGTGTGCGAGACGTTGCCGGCGGTGGTGGCCAGCCCGTACGCCTGGGAGGCCCGGTCCAGCGCGCCGAGCAGCGCGCCGCCCTGGACCCGGGCCAGGCGGCGCTCGGGGTCGATCCGCACGCCGCCCATGGGCGTCAGGTCGATCATGAGCCCGCCGTCGGGGACGGCGAAGCCGGCCACGTTGTGGCCGCCGCAGCGCACGCCGATCTCCAGGTCCAGGTCCCGGGCCAGCCGCACGGCGGCGACCACGTCCGCGACGCCCTCCGTACGGACGATCATGCGGGGACGCCGGTCGACCATGGCGTTCCAGACGGTACGGGCGGTGTCGTAGCCGGCGTCGCCGGGGGTGAGGATCCGGCCGCCGAAGTGGGTCGCTGTCGTCTTCATACCGCTCAGCCTGACGGGAATTGGTACTCGCGATAAGGGCCGATCCCATCGGCTGATAGAGGACCAGTTTGCCCTTAGATCCGGGACCACCGTTGGTTGGCCGCGCCCGAGCAGCTCCAGATCTGAAGCCTGGTGCCGTTGGCCGTGGCGTTGCCCGTCACGTCCAGGCACTTGTTCGCGCCGACGGCGGTGATGCTGCCGTCGGCGTTGAACCGCCATCTCTGGTTGCTCTGACCGTTGCAGTCCCAGATGATGACGCCGGTGCCGTCGGCGGTGCCGGCGTTGTTCACGTCCAGGCACTTGGAGCCGTAGACGCGCAGCTCGCCGGCGGTCGTGGCGGTCCACTGCTGGTTGGCCTGCTGGTGGCAGTCCCAGATGATCACTTGGGCGCCGTTGGCCTGGGAGGCGCCGTTCACGTCGATGCACCTGCCGGAGCCGGCCCCCTGGATGCGGTTGGCCGGGGCCGCGGTGCCGCCGCTGACCCGGAACACGACGGTGCCGTGCGCGGGCACGCTCGCCGAGATCGGGCCCGTCGTCGTGCTGACGGCGTTCGTCCAGGCGTCACGGAGCGTGAACGGGCCGCCGGTCAGGCCGATGGCGGAGGCGGTGGTGCTGATCGTGGTGGTGCCGCCGCCCTGGTTGAACAGGGCGACCGCGACGTCGCCGTTGTTCAGCCGCTTGGCCAGGACGCGGCGGGTGCCGTCGTTGCTGACCTGGGTGGCCTGCAGGCCGAGCGGATCCTGGTTGATGGCGATCAGGTTGGCGTTCTTCATGATCGTCGAGGTCGCGTTGTCCATGTTGCGGACGTCGTTCCCGGCGATGAGCGGGGCCGCCATGACGGCCCAGAGGGCGAAGTGGCTGCGCATCTCGGTGTCGTTCATGCCGCCCCGGCCGACGACCATCATGTCGGGGTCGTTGAACTGCCCCGGCCGCGCCCGGCCAGCGAGCGGGACGTTCACGTTGACGATGTTCTGGATGCCCATCGGGTACCCGTTGGTCTGTCCGGTGTTCCAGGCGTTGGTGATGTCCTCCGTCGTACGCCAGATGTTGGCGACGTCCCCCCAGTCGCGCAGCGGGCCGGTCTTCTCGTGGATGCTGTTGGGGTTGATGCTGTAGAGGATCGGCCGGCCGGTGGCGGCCAGCGCGTCGCGCATCTTGGCGAACGTGCGCACCTGGTCGTCGATGGTGCCGGTGGGGGAGCACCAGTCGTACTTGAGGTAGTCGACGCCCCAGGCGGCGAACTGCCGGGCGTCCTGGACCTCGTGATTGAGGCTGCCGGTCGCGCCCGGGTAGCTGTTGAAGTACTGGGCGCAGGTCTTGTCCAGCGGCGCCTGGTAGAGGCCGAACTTCAGGTTCCTGGCGTGCAGGTAGTCACCCAGCGCCTTCATGCCGCTCGGGAACCGCGACAGGTTGGCCTGCAGGTTTCCCGCCGAGTCGCGGTTGGGGTCGAACCAGCAGTCGTCGACCACCACGTACTCATAGCCGAGATCGCGCATGCCTGAGCTGACGAGCGCGTCGGCCGTCTGCTTGATCAGCGTCTCGTTGATGTTGCACCCGAAGGTGTTCCAGGTGTTCCAGCCCATCGGCGGGGTGCGGCCCACGCCGTTCTCCAGTGCCTGCGCCGGCTGGCCGACCGCGATCACCCCCGTCAGCATCATGGCCAGGGCCAGGAGTGAACGGGTGCGTTTTCTGCTCATGGATGTCTCTCCTCCAAGGGTCGAGGGGGCCCGGCGGTCACGTACAGGTGACCGCGGGGGTGTCGCACGGCACGGCTCCTTTCTGGCGGGTCATCGGAAGGAGGCGTCGTCGACGTAGAGGCCGTCCGTGCCGGCGACCGTCTCGACGTAGAAGGAGGCATTGGTCAGCGTTCCCGTCCAGGACACGGTGGCGGTGCCGGTGAGCTCGGTCCAGCCGTCCGCGCCGACCGCCCGGGCCGGGGTGAGCTGGAGGTAGCTTGTGGCGCCGTTCGCCGTGATCGTCAAGGTCGCCTTGGCGCTGGGGGTTCCGCTCTGTGAGCGCACCCAGACGCTCGTGGTGTAGGTCCTGCCGTTGGTGAGCCGCGCGGTCACGTTCTGGTGCGGGCCGTTCCAGGCCGCGGTCCGTCCGGAGTTGAGCAGGGACCGGCTGCCCGCGTGGGCGACGTCGGCCGCGGACAGGGTGCCGCCGGAGGTGGTCCAGCCGGTCGTGCCGTTCTCCATGGAGCCGTTCGTCAGCAGCTCGCCGCCGCTGCCGCCGCTCGGCGTGAACCGCCACCAGTCGAGGTTGAGCAGGTAGCCGCTGCCGCCCGCGAAGCGGAGGTAGAGGTCACGGGTGCCGGTCGCCCCGGACACCGGGCAGGTGACCGAGCTCCAGGTCTGCCACCCGCCGGTGCCCGAGACGGTGCAGGTGCCGACCAGGGTGCCGGTGGCGCTGCCGAGGCGCAGCTCGATCCGGCCGCCGCTGGTCGCGGACGCCACCCGGGCGGTGAAGGAGGAGGCGCCGTCGCCGAAGGCGACACCCTTGACCTTGAGGTAGTCCCCGTTCTCGACGAAGCCCACGTTCATGCCGCCCTCGGCGGCCGGTTCGGTCTCGACTCCGGAGGCCCAGGCGGTGGTCTCGGCCTCCTGGCGGACGAACGGGTCGAGCGTGCCGATCTGGGGCGGCCCGGCGGTGGTCATGTTGATGGTGGGGAACGTGCCGTCGGCGTTGTAGGTGAACTTCTCCACCGCCACCGACCTGGTGTAACCGCCTCCGCCGGGGAGCGCGCCGTTGTGGTAGAAGAAGTACGAGCCGCCGTTGAAGTCGATGATTCCGGCGTGGTTGGTGAAGCTGCCGCCCTGCCGGGGCATGATCGTCCCTCGGTACGTCCACGGCCCGGTGGCGCTGGGCGCCGTCGAGTAGCCGATGAACTCCGAGCAGCACTCGGCGGCGAAGACGTTGTAGTACAGGCCGTTGCGTTTGAAGACCCACGGGCCTTCCTCGTACAGGGTCGGCCGGTTGGGGTTGCCGGTCCGGGTGCCGAAGCCCGCGGTGGTGAGCGGGATCTGGGTCGGACTGCCGGAGTAGGAGATCATGTCCGGGTTCAGTCGGACGTACCAGAGGCGAGGGTTGCCCCAGTACAGGTAGGCCTGGCCGTTGTCGTCGATGAACACGTTCGGGTCGATCTCGTTGTTGTTGACCAGCGGGCGCCCGATGGCGTCCCGGAAGGGCCCGGTCGGGCTGTCGGCGACCCCGACGCCGATGGCCATCGAGCCGGTGGCGCGGTCGCGTACCGGCACGTACCAGTAGAAGCGGCCGTTGCGGTGGGCGACGTGGCCCGCCCAGGCGTTGGCGTCGGCCCAGGCGAACGTGGCCAGGCTCATGGGCGAGCCGTGGTCGGTCCAGTTGGCCAGGTCCGAGGAGGAGTAGACACGCCAGTCACGCATCGTGAAATAGGTGGAGCCGTCCTCGTCATGACCGGTGTAGAGGTAGACGCGGCCGTTGTGGACCAGCGGCGCGGGGTCGGCCGTGTAGATGGTCTGCACGATCGGGTTGTCGGCCCCGGCCGCCGCCGGGAACAGCACGCCCGGGACCAGCACGCTCGGGACCAGCAGGCCCACGAGGCGCAGGATCGTGCGCAGGGCGGATCTCATCGGTTGCCTCCGTCAGCGCCGCGGCGTCAAGGGGTGGTGAGGTCGAAGCGGCGCACGGTGACCGCGCCGCCGAGTGACTGGGTGGCGTAGTTGAAGATGCCGAACCGGTAGCCCATGAAGAACTGCCAGGCGTTGTTGAGCGTGAAGGCCGGGCCGAGCCCTGCGAACGTGCTGCCGTCGGTGCTGTAGGAGAAGCGGGCCTGCCTGCCGGAGCCGGGCCGGATGTCGGCGCTGACCCGCAGCCAGATCCGGCTGCCCGAGAGAGGCGCGCTCGCCGCCTCGGTACCGGTGCCGGTGGTCTGCCACGAGCTGTTCATGGTCAGGCCGTTGGTCATCACGACCCGGCTGACGCCGTTGTCGCGTTTGACGCCGATCCACGCCGACTGGTCGCGCAGCATGGCCAGCCCGGCGCGGTCGCCGTTGCTCATCTGCGCGTGGTCGAGCTCGATCGTCGCCGTGGACGACGGGCCCTGGATGCGGTGGGTCAGCGTGTTGCGGGCGTTGTAGAGGTCGCCCGTGACGGTCGCGGTCTGCAGGCGCAGGCCGTCGCCGGTGGAGAAGCGGCTGGTGTCGGGGTTGTGGTTCCACTCCCAGCGGTGGCCGAGGCTGCCCGAGGTGAACGTGTCGGGGCCGATCATCGACGCGACGGTACGGCTGGTCTGGATGTTCGGCCTCGGGTAGTTGACGCCCCAGCCGCCGTTGACCGTCTGCACGACCGGCCAGTCGCCGGTCCAGGTGATCGGCGCGAGCGCCGGCATCCGGCCGCCGGGATAGGCGTCGACGAACGCCATGTAGTACCAGTCGCCGTTCTGCGTCTGGACGAGCCCGCCCTGGTGCGGGACGCCGCCGCCGGAGATGGGGCCGGGCATGTCCAGCAGCACCTGGCGCATCTCGTACGGGCCCCACGGCGAGGTGGAGCGGAGCACGTACTGGCCGTTGGCGGGGCGGGTCAGCCAGATGTAGTAGTAGCCGTTCCGCTTGTAGAAGCGGGCGCCCTCCAGGGTGCCGACGCTGCTCGGGGTCTGGAACACCTGCTGGGCGCGGACCTGGCCGAGCCCGTCGGGCGTGAGCTGGGCGACGCTGATGGTGCCGTTGCCGTAGGCGACGTACATGGTGTCGTCGGTGTCGATCAGCAGGCCGGCGTCGTAGTAGCAGTTCCCGATCTGGGAGCGCTTGGTCCACGTGCCGTCCACGGCGGAGGCGGTGTAGACGTAGGTGCGGTTGAACTCGACGCAGCCGATCCAGTAGTAGGTGCTGTTGCTGGGCCGGTAGTTCAGGGTCGAGGCCCAGATGCCCTTCACGTACGCCCGGCCGCCGCTGAGGTCGTAGGCGGCCGAGCCGAAGTCGAGTCTCGGCACCGAGTGGCCGGCGTACTCCCAGTCGACCAGGTTGTAGGAGCGCAGGATCGGCGCGCCCGGCGAGTAGTGCATCGTCGAGGCCGAGTAGTAATAGGCGTCGCCGACCCGGATGATGTCGCCGTCGGCGAAGTCCTGCCAGACGACCGGGTTGGTGTAGCCGGTGGTGTCGCCGCCGACGCGGACGAGCTGCCATTGCTGGTTGGCGCCGCCCCAGTCGTCGTACTGGACGATGTTGGCGTTGTCGGTGGTGGCGGCGCCTTGGACTTCGAGTGCTTTGCCGCTGTGGCGGCTGATGAGGCGGATGTGGCCGCCGTCGGAGTCGGCCAGGCGCCATTGCTGGTTGGCGCCGTTGTGGTCGGCCCATTGGACGATGGCGGCGCCGTTGGCGGTGGACCAGTTGTAGACGTCGAGGACTTTGCCGGAGTGGCGGGATTTGAGGCGGTAGTAGCCGCTGCCGGAGTCGACGAACTGCCATTGTTGCTGGTTGCCGTTGTTGCGGGTCCATTGGGTGATGCGGCCGCCGTCGGCGGTGGACAGGTTGTAGACGTCCAGGGCCTTGCCGCTGTTGCGGTTGACCAGCAGGTACCACGCGCTGGTGTCGACCGTCGCGGCCGACGCCTGAGGCGTGAGGAACACGCCCACGAGGAGCAGGGACGACAGGATCGCGAGCAGGCGCCTCACAGGAACCTCCAGAGGTTGTCGTTCGCACCGTTGTCATCGGCGAGCACGATCTGGGCACCCTGCGCGGAGCCGGCCAGGCCGAGAACCCGGCCGCCGTTGGCGCACTGGATGCGGAACACGGCGCCCGACCCGTACCGCAGCCGCCAGCGGTGGTCGGCGGTGCCGTTGTCGGCCCACTGCAGGACGCGCGACCCGGCGGCGGTGCCCATGTTCTCCACGCCCAGCACCTTCTGGCTGTGGGAGTTGCGCAGCCGCAGGTAACCGCCCGTGTCGGTGACCGCCGTCCACAGGTGGTCGGCGGTGCCGGTGTCGCCCCACTGGACGACGAGCGCGCCGTCGGCCGTGGACATGCCGGTGACGCCGAGCACCATCCCGGTGCCGACGTTCTGGACGCGCCGCGCGCCGTTCGGCAGGAACCGCCACTGGTTGTCCGGGGTGCCGTTGTCGGAGTCCTGCACCACCGGGGCGCCGTTGGCCGTCGAGCCGTTCTGGACGCCGAGCAGCTTGCCGCTGTGCACGTTGCGGATCTTGACGGAGCCGTCGCCGGCGTCGGTGACCGTCCAGCGGTGGTCGGCGGTGCCGGTGTCGCCCCATTGCAGCGCCCGGGCGTTGTCGGCGGTCGACATGTTCTCGACGCCGAGCACCTTGCCGCTGTGCGCGTTGCGGAACCGCAGCGCGGTGCCGTCGACGACCGGGATCCAGTCGTGGTCGGCGGTGCCGCTGTCGGTCCACTGCAGGGCGGGGGCGCCGTCGGCGGTGGACATGTCCTGGATGCCGAGGACCAGCCCGCTGGCCGCGTTCACCAGCCGGAAGCTCGCCGCGCCGGTGCCGCCGCCGCCGGTGTTCCAGTAGACGACGTAGTTGTGGTGGTGGGCGTCGTGGAACGGCCCCAGCCGCACCGACGCCCCGTTCGCCGTGGCGGTGAAGGACAGGGCGGAGGTGCTGGTCCGGGTGACCGAGGAGGGGTTCAGGGTGGGGGCGGCCAACAGGCCGGTGTCGCCGTAGTCGCCCGACAGCACGACCGGGCCGTAGGTGACGGCCTGCATGGCGGGGTTGTCGTTGGCGGCCTTCATGACCACCCGCATCGGCAGCCGCACGGTCACGGTGTCGCCCGACGTCCACGACCGGGTGAGGTGGGCGTAGGAGCCCGGCGTGGTGGCGATGTCCAACTGGACCCCGTTGACGCTGACCGTCGCGCCCTGGGTCCAGGCCGGGATGCGGACGCGCATCGTCCACGACCCGCCCACGTTTCCGGTGACCTGTAAGGACGTGGTGTCGCCGACCGGGTACGAGGTGGCCTGGGTGACGGTGATGCCGCGCTGGGCCCAGGTGAGCGTGGAGGGCACGAACAGGTTCACGAACAGCGTGGTGCCGTTGTGGAAGTAGATCGAGTCCATCAGCTTGGTGTTGGTCTCGATGCCGGTGCCCTGGCAGCACCAGAAGGAGTTGTAGTCGGTGCTCCACGTGCCGCCGCCCCAGGCCGGGCCGACCCCCCGCCGCCCGCCCGGGTTGAGCGGGGTGAAGTACGTGACGTGGCCGTGCGCGTCGGCCGGGTTCTGCTGCCCGAGCAGGTGGTTGAGCAGGGCGTTCTCGTAGTAGTCGACGTAGTCGGCCCGGGTGGGCGACAGCAGCCACAGCTCGCGGGCCAGCTTGAGCATGTTGTAGGTGTTGCACGCCTCGCCGGTGTCCCTGGCCAGGTGGGCGGCGATCGCGTTGGGAGCGCGGAAGTGCTCGGCCTGGCTGTTGGAGCCGTTCACGTACGTGTGCGCGCCGACGGTGATGGACCAGGCGTTGGCGGCGATGTCGCGGTAGCGGGTGGTGCCCGTCGCCTTGTACGCGCGGGCCGCCCCGATCCACTTCGGCACCTGCGTGTTGGCGTGCAGCCCGTTGAGCTGGTCCTGGCCCGCCGCCAGCGGGTTGAACACGGCCGCGTGGTCGAACCGCTGGGCCGTCGTCATCCACCGGGAGTCGCCGGTCATCTGGTACAGGTCCGTCAGCACGGCGTTCATGCCGCCGAACTCGGTGCCGAGCATGGCCTGCAGCTGGCCGGAGCTGAGCCGTGACGTGCGGGCGTCCACCCATCCGGCCAGGGCCAGCAGCACGGTCCTGGCCCGGGTGTCGCCGATCAGCCGCCACACGTCCAGCAGGCCGGCCAGGGTCTTGTGGATGCAGTAGTACGGCACGTTGCCGTTGTTCAGGGTGCGGTTCTCCACGGCGGTGATGTCCGACTCGGGGAAACCGGACAGGTATCCGCTGGTGAACCCGGCGGCGCCGTTGTTCGCCTGGCACTTGGCCAGCTCGGCCACCATGTGGACGGCCTTGTCGCGGCAGGTGGTGTCGCCCAGCACGGCGTAGGCCTGCGCCCACGCGGTCAGGAAGTGCCCCTGCATGTGTGAGCGGAACGGGAAGCCGGGCGCGTCCCAGCCGCCGTTGGCCGCCGCGCCGCCGGTGGACAGCCGGTGGTTGGCCCGGAAGACGTACAGCAGCCGGTCGACGTCGACGAAGCGCAGGTAGCTGAGGGTGCGGTTCTGGTTGTCGAGCAGGCGTCCGGTGGTCAGCCGGACCTGGCCGAGGTCGAACTCGTACGCCGAGACGCCGATGTCGGGTCTGGCCCAGGGGAGTGCGGCGAAGGCGGGGGAGGCGCCGGCGACCTGGCCGGCGGCCGTGAGCGCGACGGTGGCCCCGGTGGCCTGAAGGAGCTGACGGCGGCTCAGATACATAGGGGCTCCTTGACTTCCCTAGGCGGTGTTAGCGCTAACACATTCGCGAGGTGTACGGGCCTGCTCCGGTGCGGGTGTTGTCGCGGAGTACATCCGACGGTCCGACCCGGCGTCAACGAGGCGGAGCTCCGGCCGTTCCCGACGCCGTCGCCCGAACGCCTTCCCTGCTGGCGTTTCGTGCCCGAGAAGATCACGATGCGCGACTCGTACGACTGAAAGTTTCACAGCGGCCACCCTTGAGGACGGCTAACTTGCGGGAGTTTCAGCGTTAAGTTGCCGAAGCGGCCCGGCCTGCGCGGCGCATCGTCCCGGTCGCCGAGGCGCGTTCGCGCCCTCCCGCCCGGACCGGGCCCGATGCCGCCGCACCGCCTCTGACCTGGTGAAAGGCGCGCGCTGACGGAGTTTCCGGCACCGCTCGCCGGCTCCCACCGCGGGGGACGACGCCGCTTTCGATCTTCGTTACCTTTCCTTCGGCCGGCGGTTGACGATCTGCGTCAGGGACCCTTACCGTCCTCCCGCAAGTCGCGCGCCCCCCGAGCCGAAGGAGTGGACATGACGCATGGCCCGAACGACCCCGGAAGCAGGGACCGGACGCGGCTGAGCCGGAGAAGCGCGCTGGCCGCCATGGGAGCCCTGCCGGTCATCGCCGCGGTGACCCGGGCCACGCCCGCTTCGGCGGCGGCCACGGCCGTCATCGACCTGTCGGCCACGCGGCAGACGATCCGCGGCTTCGGCGGGATGGCCCACGCGGCCTGGATCGGCGACCTGACCGCCGCCCAGCGCGACACGGCGTTCGGCGCCGGCGAGGGCCGCCTGGGATTCTCCGTGCTGCGCATCCCCGTACCCGAGAACCAGGCCGACTGGAGCCGCGACCTGGAGACCGCGCGGCGCGCGGCCGAACTCGGCGCGACCGTCATCGCGTCGCCGTGGAACCCGCCCGCCCACATGACCGAGACCTTCGTCCGCGGCGGCCAGACCGACGCGCGGTGCCTGCGGTACGACATGTACGGCGCCTACGCCCAGCACCTGAACGACTTCACCGCGCACCTGCGGAACAACGGGGTGACCCTGTACGGCATCTCGGTGCAGAACGAGCCCGACTACGCGCACGACTGGACGTGGTGGACCCCGGCCGAGATGGTCCGCTTCCTGCGGGAGAACGCCGGCTCGATCAGCACCAGGGTCATCGCGCCCGAATCCTTCCAGTACCTGAAGAACATCTCCGACCCGATACTCAACGACCCCACCGCGCTCGCCAACGTCGACATCATCGGAGCCCACCTGTACGGCACGCCGTACGCGAACTTCCCCTACCCCCTCTTCAAGCAGAAGGGCGCGGGCAAGGAGCTCTGGATGACCGAGGTGTACCACCCCAACAGCAGCGACTCCGCCGACCTCTGGCCGCAGGCGCTCGACGTGGGCGAGCACATCCACCGCGCCATGGTGGACGCCGAGTTCCAGGCCTACATCTGGTGGTACATCCGGCGCAGCTACGGCCCCCTGCGGGAGGACGGCCAGATCAGCAAGCGCGGCGCCTGCATGGCGCACTTCGCCAGGTTCGTCCGGCCCGGGTACGTGCGGATCGACGCGACGGCGAACCCGGCGTCGAACGTCTACGTCTCGGCGTACCGAGGCGGTGACTCCACGGCCGTCATCGTCGCCGTCAACAAGGCGACCTCGGCGGTGAGCCAGCAGTTCACCCTGTCGAACGGCACCGCGTCCAGCGTCTCGTCCTGGCTGACCGATGCGAGCAGGAACGTCGCACCCCAGGGCGCGACCGGCATGTCGAACGGCTCCTTCACCGCCACGCTCCCCGCCCGCAGCGTCACCACCTTCGTGACCGGGGTCACCGGCACGCCCGGCCCGATCGACACCAGCGCGTGGTACGTGCTGGTCAACCGCAACAGCGGCAAGGCCCTGGACGTCTACAACCTGTCCACCGCCGACGGCGGCCGCATCACCCAATGGACCCGCAACAACGGCAACCAGCAACAATGGCAGTTCGTCGACTCCGGCAGCGGCTACTACCGCCTCAAATCCCGCCACTCCGGCAAAGTCCTCGACGTCTACAACTGGTCCACCGCCAACGGCGCCGCCATCGTCCAATGGGCCGACCACAACGGCGCCAACCAGCAATGGCGCCTGGCCGACTCCGACGGCGGCCACATCCGCCTCATCAGCCGCCACAGCGGCAAAGCACTCGAAGTCCAAGGCGCCGCCACCACCGACAACGCCAACATCGTCCAGTACGACGACTGGGGCGGCGCCAACCAGCAATGGCAGCTCGTCCGCACCGGCTGACCGGCACGCGTCAGGGCAGCGGGAACCGGGCCGCGTGGCCGAAGGCGATCAGGGGCACCGTGTGGTGCGGATCCTGCGCGCTCGGCTGCAGCGCCGCGTCGGAGAAGTGCACCCAGGTCGCCCGCCCGTCGGCGCTGCTGCCTTCGGAGATGGCGACCCCCTTGTAGGGCTTCGCCGGCCGGGTCTCCACGCGGGCGGGATCGACGAGGGCGCGCGGCGCCGTCCGCATGCCGAAATTGGAGTGGTAGGACCGGACGGCGCGCCGCTCCCTCCTGAGCCACGTCTGCAGATTGCGCAGGTGCCGCTCGGCCCCGGCGCCGTCGTCGGCGACCCCGTCGATGTCCCAGATCTCCCGCCAGCTGTCGACCAGCGCCTCCTCGGGGGAGGCGAAGATCGCCGGGTTGTAGAGCTTCTCGTCGATCGGGCGTGAGGTGCACAGGTTGAGCGGGTGGTCGATGCCGTTGCTGAACCCTGAGACGGTGAGCGCCCAGCGGGTGGGGATCGGCTCGTCGTCGAACACGTTGTCGGGGACGATCGAGGCCCTCCCGTCGTTGAGGGAGAACCGCGTCATCGGCGTCGCGCGGCTCGAGACGAGCCGGTGCCCGTACAGGAAGCGCACGACCTCCTTGATCAGCCGGCTGAGCCCCAGCTGGCTGTCGAGCGGGCCCCAGCCGCCGGTCGGGTTGACCGGCATGATGACGATGGGATTGCGCCCGGCTGCCTGCAGCTGGGGGATGATCTTGTAGCCCGCGAGCAGGTAGTTGATCGCGTGGTACGGATAGGGCTGGACGAGGTCCTTGGCGACCGCCGGGGCCCTGATGTCGTAGGGGTAGCGTCCGAGGAAGGGATAGCCGTCGCCGGGGAAGTCCGGCGCCTTCGTCGGCGGCGAGTAGAACACGACGATCTGCGGCGGAGTGCCGAGGGCCACGCGCGGAGCCCAGACCGCGATGAGGAAGCGCGGCCCGCGCGGCTCTCCCGCCGCCGTCGTGAACCCGTACTCGAGGAAGACGAAGTGGCCCGTGCCCCCGTTCTTGACCGGGACGGCGTCCGACGGATAGCCCGCCGGGGTCGCGCTGTCGAAGACGACGGGATTGCGCAGCCGGCTGATCGTCGGATCGGTGAGGTAGGCGCCGTAGTAGATCCACCCCTGGCCCGGCTCGCAGAGCAACGCCCGCGGGTTGTCCTTCACCTTGTGCTCGGGCGGGAAGGTGACCGCCGGCGCGAGCCGCACCGTGCCGTCGACCACGTCGACCGCGACCGTGTCGCCCTGCCCGGTGACCGTGGCCGCGCGCAGGTCGGCGAGCCACCGGCCGCCTTGCTTGCGCACGGTGAACGTCTCGCTGGAGAACCCCGGAGCCTGGGCGCCGGCGGTCAGCTGCACCGTGTCCTTGTCCGCCTGCAGGTCCGTCGGCACGCCGGGGAGGATCCGCGTGATGACCGGCACGCTGGTCTGGCCGGGGCCCGGACTGCTGAGGTGGCGCGCGACGAAGAACGGCGGCGTGTATTGGCGCCCGTTGACGTCGAAGACGCGGACGACGAACCGGGTCATGACCCGACCTCGTGGGACGGGCCGGCCGCGGAGCTCTGGCGATCGATGACCATAAGGACTCCGGTCGGGAAGGGCCGCACCTCTGGCGTCCGGGAGAGTGGTGTGATGCACTTAGCGCAGGCACATGAACACTCACAGTATATCTCCGCTGTGGGTGCGTCGGAGGGGACGGGGCGGGGGTTTTCATGGCGATCGTGGTCACGTTCACCGGCAGGACGGTGCTTCCCGGGTCGGATTCCGGGCTCCGGATCTGGTCCTACAAGGTCGAGCCCAGCATGCCAGGGGAGATCCCGGCGAACTCGCGGATCGCCCTCGGCCTGCCCCGCGACGTCGACGTGCGCGATCCCGCCCTGTACCCGGGCGTCACCGAGCTGCAGAACACCTTCCTGGTGCGCGACCCGAACGCGACCCGTCAGTACGTCGGCCGCGAGGCCCACCCGGCGGGCGCGCTGACCATCTCGTTCGTGGCCCCCTCCTCCTCGTCCACCAGCGAGGTCATGCTCGTCAAGATGCCGACCGGCCAGACCATGACGCCGCTGTCCTTCGCGCTCAGCCCGGGAGGCGCCCAGGCCCCGGTGCAGACGATGACCGCGCCCCTGCCGGGAAGACCGGCGTTCCACGGCCGGCCCCTGTCGGAGTTCAAGGGATCTCTCCCGTACGCCAGCGAGCTCTTCGGCGTCTACCAGCCGCTGGCCGGCTGGTTCGGCGCGCTCAACACCCGGTGGGCGTTGTCCCGCAGCCTGGGCGAGTCCCGATACGCCGACCTCGGCGACCCCGGGGAGACCGCCGCCCGCATGCTGGAGGAGGACGCGCTGGCGGCCGTGGCCGGCCAGTGCGAGGCCGGTCTGCAGGGGGTGCTGTCGCCCGTGGGGCTGGTCAACCTCTTCCGTGAGTACTTCTTCGAGTTCGACTCCTTCCTGGGCGTGCCCGCCGGTCACGTGTGGCTCAGCCCCGGCGGCACCGTCGAGCTGGTGGAGACCAGCACGCGCCGCACGCTGGTGGAGAAGACCGCCGAGCAGTCGCTGGAGACCTCACGCAAGGTCGAGGAGAGCCTGACCACCCAGGACGACGTCGCCGACGCGGTCAAGGAGGCCAACGCCAACGACACCAAGCTCGGCGTCAGCGCGACCGGCGGCGTCAACGCCCCGATCTTCCACGCCGACGCCAGCGCGAGTTTCAGCACGCAGAGCACGCGCGAACGGTCCTCCGAACAGACGCACAAGCACAGCCGCACCCAGAGCGCCAAGGTCGCGAGCGAGATCAAGCGCAACTTCAAGACCACCTTCAAGACGGTCACGGAGACCACCGACACCGCGAGCCGGCGCTACGTCCTGCACAACGCCTCCGCCGAGGACCTGGTCAACTACGAGCTGCGGCGCAAGATGCGGAAGGTCGGCGTGCAGCTCCAGCACATCGGCTCCCGTCTGGCCTGGCAGATCTACATCGACGAGCCCGGCCGCCACCTGGGGCTGGGCGACCTGGTGGACATGGTGCCCGCACCCGACCTGACCGCCATCCCCCGGCCCGAGGTCAAGCCCTATCCGGCCGAGCAGAGGGTGACCCATGCGCTCTCGGTGCCCTTCCGCTGGATCCAGGGCGACGAGAGCGCCGACCAGACGTACGTGACCTCGTCCGACAACATCGACCACGGCATCAACAAGGACTCGCCCGGCGTCGACGACATCATCCAGTTCAGGTTCGACCTCCCGTTGCCGCCTCCGCCGGACGGCTACGAGATCAAGCCGCCGGGCACGCCTCCCCTTCCGCCGCCCATCGACTTCCACGGCGCCCAGGTGCAGTTCACCGCCGCCGCCTCCGACCTCAACATGACCGCCAACCCCGACCCGGCGCGGAACGTCCTCGGGATCCGCCTGACCTACGCGAACTTCCAGACCAAGAAGTCCATGCCGTTCGACGTCACCGTCGTCTACACGCCGAAGGCCGAGACCAAGGAGGCCATCGACGCGGCCAACAAGGCAGCCCTGGACGAGTACGCCGAGCGGGTCGCCAAGGTGCAGCACGAGGCGTACGGCAACGCGGTGCGCGAGCGCCTGAAGAAGGTCAGCCTGATGCGTTCACGCTCGTCGGAGGACCTGCGCAAGGAGGAGCGGCACACCGTGTTCCGCAACCTCATCCGGCGCGTCGATCTCGGCGAGGACCCGCACCTCGGCTCGGAGCTGATCCAGCAGTTGTTCGACGTGGACGAGATGCTCTACTTCGTCGCCCCCGACTTCTGGCGGCCGAGCACCACCACCCCGCCCACCACGCCACCGCCTCCCACCCCGCCGGAGCCCACCCAAGGAAGCGTCGGCCACTACCCGCTGCCCGCCTACCCTCCCGGTTCGGCCGGTCCGGCGCTCTTCACCGGCGAGACGGTGGCGAGCCAGTACTCCTTCACGGACGTCAACAACGCCCTCGACCCCAACGGCAACGCCACCCCCGAATGGCGGGTCAACTACCTCATCACCGAGGAGTCCCAGCCGGCGCCGATGGGCAGCTCGCTGGGCTGGCTGATCCAGCTCGACGGCGACGAGCGGCGCAACGAGTTCCTCAACGCCGCCTGGGCCAAGGCGGTGCTGCCGGTCCGGCCCGGCCACGAGATGTGCGCGCTCCAACTGCTGCGGAAGATCGAAGGTGAAGGGGTCTTCCAGCGGCCCTACGCCTTCCAGGAGGGCGACCCGGCCGAATACCAGAACAAGACGGTCGGCGAGGTCCTGCAGTTGCTCGCGGGCGGTCTCCAGCAGGCCAACAGGAACATGGACAACGTCCGCGCCGCCGAGAAGGTCTTCGAGACCGGCTTCGACCCGCTGGAGGGCGGCTTCCGTCCCGCCGAGCCCTACCAGGTGTTCGACCAATGGATCGAAGTGCTTCCGACGGACCAGGTCGTGGCCGTGGAGGTCCGCTACGACCCCAAGACCGGTCAGCAGCTCTGACCTGTCCGCGGTGGGGCGCCCGTGGCCTGACGAGGCGCCGCCGGTGGCGAGTCGACCGCGTCCGCGTCGGTCACCGGCCGGGCGTCGCCGGCGAAGCGATCCAACGCGTCCCCGCTGAGCAGCCGCACGGGTGCGGGCGCCCGCTCGGCCAGCGCCCGCACCGGCAGGGCGCCGTTCGCGCCCACGAGCAGGAGGTTGCCGATCCCCTCGCCCCGCAGCACCTCCGGCTCACCGAACAGGCCCACCTCGCCGAACGCCGCACGGAAGGTCGCGACCTGACGACGGGCGAAAGCGAAGGGCGCGGAATCCACGATGTTCAGCGCGTACTGCCCACCCTGATCCAGCACCCCCGCCACCGCGGTGGCGCATTCGAGACTCGTCAGCCGCGCGGGCACCCCGGTCCGGATCAGCACGTCCGTGACGACGAGATCGTAGCCTCGCGGAGGCAAGGCCCAAAGGGCGTCCCGCGCGTCCGCGATGCGGATCTCCATCGCGGCGTCGGGCGGCGGCGGCAGCACCTTCGTGACCGCCTCCATCAGCGCGGCGTCCCGGTCGACGACCAGCTGGACCGATCCCGGCCGGGTGGCGGCCACGTACCTCGGGAGCGTGAGACCCCCGCCACCCAGGTGCAACGCCCTGATCGGCGCATCGGGGGCCGTGACACAGTCCGCGAGCGCCGCGAGCCACTGCACATACTTGAATCTCAGCTGGCGGGGGTCGGCGAGGTTCACGTAGGACTGCGGGAAATAGTCGAACATCAGCACCCAGGTCCCCGTGCCTTGCGAAGCCGGTGCCAGGTCGACCACGCCGAAATCCGTCGACACGCTCACGGCGTCCTCGGGCTGTTCATAGACCGTCATCGAGCAGACCCTTCCTGACGACCTGACGGCCGTGCATCGAAGGCGGCGCCGGGCCGGCCGGAGGTCCGTCAGCTACGCCTGATTGTCGGACGGCGCCAGGCGCGGATACAGGTCGGCGGCAGGCTATTCACCGGACATTCGGGCCTCGTCGTGGCGGAGAAAGCGCAAGAGGCTCTCGCACCGCGACGGCCCACGTGACGTGAATGCCCGGCAAATGTCCTCCCTGTGGCCTTTGAGTGCGCGGTCTTCGCGTCAACACTCACCAAGGGAAGCGTCCGAGCACGAACACGAGAGGTGGCAAAGGCATGAGAACTGCTCTAGCGTCCATGGGCGACAGGCTCCTCGCGCGCCTCGCGCCCAAGGCGGTCGCCGCTGCGGGAGGCTGTGAATACGAAAGGAGCTGCCGCGCGCAGAAATGCCGCGCGGGCGGCAACGTGTATCCCCGCACGCTGTACATTCTCTACAGCAACTGCGACCTGGTGGTCGCGGGTTGCTGCGCCTAGCGTTCCGGTGAGGCTTGACCCCTGACATTCTGCTTGGTCCCTTACCGCTGCGGGTCCGGCCGGCCTTCTGACGCCGTCGAACGGGGCCAGGCAGAATTCAGGGCGCCGTCGATTCCCCGCTTCCGCTCCCGCCGGGAGGAACGAACAGTGCTGGCTTATGTGGGCTTCGGCTGCCGTGTGCTGCTCGCGGTGGTGTTCTTCGCCGCGGCGATGAGCAAGGTGCGGGGGCGGCGTCAACGGGCCGAGTTCCAGGCGTCGCTGGAAGCGTTCGGCGTGCGACCGCGCTGGAGATCCCCTGCCACCGCGGCGGTGATCACGGGTGAGCTGGCCACGGCGTCGCTGCTGGCGCCGGATGTCACCGCGCTCGCGGGTCTGGGCGTCGGGGCGGCGCTGTTGCTGGTCTTCACCACGGCGATCAGCTCGGTGCTGCGGCGGGGCGTGTCGGCGAGTTGCCGCTGTTTCGGCGCGTCGACCCAGCCGCTGGGCAGGCGGCACCTGATACGCAACGCGATCTTGCTGTTGATCGCGGCGGTGGGCGTCGCGGGAACCCTACCGGCCACGGCTCCGGGGCTCGCCGCATGGGACCCGGCGGCCCTGGCGCTGTCCGGGTTCGCGGCGATGGTCCTGGCCGCTCTGGTCATCTCTTATGACGATCTTGTGGCGGTGGTCCTCCCTCGTTGAGGACGTCGCCGTACGCGTGAGAAGGAGGACGGGTCGATGGATGTGGTGTTGATCGCGGCGGTGGTCGTGGTCGGGGTGCTGGGCGGGCTCAACCTGTTGCTGATGCTGGCCGTCCTGCGGCGGTTGCGTGAGTACGACGCGAAATGGGCCCGCGCCGGGATCGACAACCTCGCCGACCGCAAGATGGTCCCCGAACCGGGGACCCAGGTCGCCGACTTCACCGCTACCACCCTGGACGGCGCCGAGATCGCCCTGAGTGAACCGGCCGGTGTGAGCGGGGCGGACGGTCCGCTGCTGGTCGGGTTCTTCTCTCCCGGATGCCCGGCCTGTCACGACGAACTTCCCCGCTTCGTCGAGTACGCCGGAGCGGGCGGGCGGGACCGGAACCTGGTGGTGATCTCCGGCTCGGCCGAGGACGCCGCGGACATCATCGAGGCCGTCGCGCCGATGGCCCGCGTGGTGGTCGAGCCGATCGAGGGCCCGCTGATGACCGCGTTCGCCGTGCGGGGCTGGCCCTCGTTCATCGCGCTCGGGCAGGACGGCACGGTCCAGGCCGCCGCCGCCAGCGTGGTCACCCTGGAGCGGTCGCAGCAGGCCGTCTCGGTGTGATGCGCGCAGCCGAGCAGACCCCGGACGACGCGTCGGCCGATCACGCGACCGGCGGCGCGTCGAGCTGGCGTGAGCGGTGCGCGACCGCGCTGGGGGTGGCCTGGCGGGCCAGGCCCGCCCTGCTGCTCCTCCAGCTGGCCGGGGCGCTGGTCATGGGCGCCACGCCGGTCGCGGTCGCCTGGCTCACCAAGCAGATCCTGGACGAGCTGCTCGGGCAGCAGCGGTCCGTCGGCTGGCTGATCGGGCAGAGCGCGTTCCTGGCCGGGCTCGGGCTGATGGCGGCGGCGCTGCCGCACCTCTTCCAGTACGTCGAGGCCGAGATGGGCCGCTCGATCCGGCTGCACAGCCGGGACCGGCTGTACGCGGCGTTGTCCCGCCAGGCCGGGCTGTCCAGGTTCGAGAACCCGCTCTTCCACGACCGGATCCGGCTGGCCCAGCAAGCCGGGGAGATGTCGCCGCAGACGATCCTGGACACCTCGCTGGGCGGGGTGCGCACCGTGGTCACCATGCTGGGGTTCACCGGCTCGCTGCTGGCGATCAGCCCCGTCATGGCCGCGGTGGTGCTGCTGTCGGCCATCCCGGTGGTGGTCGCCGAGCTGAGCCTGAGCAGCAGGCGGGGCCTGATGCTGTGGACCATCAGCCCGCACGAGCGGCGTCAGGTGTTCTACTCCCAGCTGATGATCGACCGTACCGCCGCCAAGGAGATCCGGCTGTTCGGCCTGGCGGACTTCATCCGCTCGCGGATGATGGGCGAGCTGCGCCAGGTCAACGCCGCGCAGCGGAAGCTGGACCGGCGGGTGTTCCACACCCAGTTCGGGCTGGCCGGGCTGACCGCCGCCGTCTCCGGCGCGGGCCTGGTCTGGGGGATCCTGCAGGCACGCGCCGGCCTGCTGACCCCCGGCGACGTGATCATCTTCATCGCGGCCGTCGCCGGGGTGCAGAGCGGGCTGTCCGGACTGGTCGCCCAGCTGGCCGGCGGGCACCAGGCGCTGCTGCAGTTCGGCCACTACCTCGCCATCCTCAACGCCGAGCCGGACCTGTCCACCCCGGCCCACCCGGTGCCCGCGCCGCCGTTGCGCGGCGCGATCGAACTGCGCGACGTGTGGTTCCGCTATGACCCGGACAAACCGTGGGTGCTGCGCGGGGTCGACCTGCGGATCCCGGCCGGCTCGCTGACGGCCCTGGTCGGCGTGAACGGCGCCGGCAAGAGCACCCTGGTCAAGCTCCTGTGCAGGCTGTACGAGCCCACCCGCGGCTCGATCAGCTGGGACGGCGTCGACATCCGCCACATCCCCGTCGCCGACCTGCGCGAACGCATCGGCACCGTCTTCCAGGACCACATGAACTACGACTTCACGGCCGCCGACAACATCGGCATCGGTGACCTGCCGGCCCTGCGCGACCGGGACAGGATCCGCGCCGCCGCGGCCTCCGCCGAGGTGGACGACACCATCGCCGCCCTGCCCTACGGCTACGACACCCTGTTGAGCCGGATGTTCTTCATGGACTCCGACTCCGACGGCACCACCACGGGGATGACGTTGTCCGGCGGTCAGTGGCAGCGGATCGCCCTGGCCCGCGGCCTGATGCGCGGCCGCCGCGACCTGCTCATCCTGGACGAGCCCAGCTCCGGCCTGGACGCCGAGGCCGAGCACACCATCCACCGGCGGCTGGTCGAACACCGGCACGGCACCACCAGCGTGATCATCTCGCACCGGCTCAACGGGGTGCGGATGGCCGACCGGATCGCCATCCTCGACGCCGGCCGCATCACCGAACAGGGCACCCACGACGAGTTGATGGCCCACGACGGCACCTACGCCCGCCTGTTCCGCATGCAGGCGTCGGGCTACGACACCGGCCACGAGCCGCAGCCGATCCCATGATCGCGCTGACGTCCGCGCTGGCGGTGGCGCTCCTGGTCGCGGTGGTCGTCGTACGGCGGCGCATCGTGGTCGTCACCGTGTCGGGGATCAGCATGACCCCCACCCTGCGACCGGGGGAGAAGCTCCTCGTACGCCGGTGCGGCCTCTCCGCGCTGAAGGTCGGTGACATCGTCGTCCTGGAACCCCCGCGCGCCGCGGTCTCCCGCGCCGGCACGCCCTGGCAGGTCAAACGGGTCGCCGCGCTCCCCGGTGACCCGATCCCCGTCTCGGCGCGGGAGGCGTCGGGCGCCTTGCGGGCCGTCCCCGACGGCGCGCTGATCGTCCTCGGCGACAACACCGCGAGCGACGACTCCCGCCGCACCGGCCCCTACCCCGGCGACCGGATCCTCGGCGTCGTGCTCAGGAAACTGGCCGGAGACGCCTTCCCGGGCCACGACCCGGGCGGGCGCTCCACCGCTGCCGCGCGCCCGCCCGGCGGTCGCTGATCAGCCGCTGATCAGCCGTTGGTCAGCCGGTGACCGAGGTGAGCGCGGCCAGGTAGCCGTAGCGGTAGCCGTTGGCGTTGGGGTGCAGCGGGGTGGGGTTGAGCACGGGGTGGATCCACGCCTGGCTGGAGCAGACGGCGTGCCCGGCGAAGAACGCCTGGGTGTCGACGAACGGGAACCCGGACTTCGCCGCGCTCTGGGCGATGCTCTGGTTGAGCGCCCGGCCGAACCGGTTGAGCTTCTTGCGCTGGAACTGGTTGGGCACGATCCAGGCGCTGCAGCCGGCGGTCTCCTCGAACAGGAGCGGGTAGCCGAGCACGTAGACCGTCGCGTCCGGGGCCGCCTGGCGGATGGCGGCGTAGGCCGTCTCGATCTTGGCCGCGACGGCGGGCAGGCCGGCGACGGCCTGGTCGACCACGTTGGTGCAGGCCGAGTCGCCGGACTGCATGCAGGTCAGCACCTGGTTCCCCCAGCCGGTGTCGTTGCCGCCGATGGTGATGGTGACCACGTCGGTGTCCGCGCTGAGTCCCGGGATCTGCTCGGCCAGCACGTCGTCGGTGACCGCGCCGCCGCAGGCGACGTCGGTGAAGGAGGTGATGCCATGGGCCTGGGCCCACAGCGTAGGATAGCCCTGCGGGCTGCGGCCGCAGTCGAGGCTGACGCCGGGCGCGCCGAGGCCGGAGGAGAAGGAGTCTCCCATCGCCACGTACTGGATGGGCGAGGCGGACGACCTCCTCGAGGCGGCGCGCGCCGTCTTCCACGCCGGGGGCTACGCCGCCGCGCAGATCGCGGACATCGCCAAGCGGGCCGGCACCACCAAACCGACCCTCTACGCGCGGCTCGGCAACAAGGAGCAGATCTACCTGGCGGTCGTACGGCGCGAGGTCGTCAACGGCGTGACCGACCAGCTCACCGGCCTCATCAAGCGCCGCCAGGAGGCGTTCGGGCCCGACCTCGGACCCGTCGCCGACGCCCTCGCCGCCGCCTGCGTCGGCGTCGCCCTCCAGGTCTGCGAGCACACCATCGACCGCGGCGGCGACCTGAATGCCGCCCAGCACCTCGCGGCCCGCTTCGTCGAGAACGCCTTCCACAACCTCGACCTGCGGACCCTGGCGCCCTGATCCGTGGCGTTTCCCGGAGAAACAATGGTGAAGTCGGTGTGAAGCAGCGTCTTGTTACGCTGACCGAGCAAAAGCGCACCTGCCGGGCATTCGGCGAGCGCGTTATTGCAGAAAATTCGACTCCCGAGGGAGAAGGTTTCCGCATGGCGAAGATGCTGACACTCACGGTGCTGGGCCTCAACAGAGGCAAAATGGGCGGACGTTACCACTGGGCGACTCCTACCGGATGAAAGCCGAGGGAGATCCGGGAGCTCCCGACCGGATCTCCCTCCTTTCCGAAAAAGGGAATCGATGTCCAACCGCTATCGGCCTGTCCCCGGCCCGTCCGGCCGATTCCTGATCGGCAACACTTACGAGTACGACAGTGACCGCCTGGGTTTTCTGGCCCGGACCCAACGCGAATACGGGGACGTCTTTCGTTTCAGTCCGACCACGGTCGTCGTCCAGGACCCGGAACTGATCCATGATGTGCTGGTCCGGACGAACGCCGAGTTCCGTGCCGAGAGCCCGCTCGTGTCGGGCGCGGCGGCCAGGTTCCAGGACATCATCGACCGCCGGCTGCCCGTCTGGATGTCGACGCGGCGCAAGGGCTGGCGTGGCATGAACTCCTCCGGATCGGTGGCCTACGGTTCCCGGCTGGTGGGACGGTTCGCCGCCATCATGGACGAGCACGCCGGCCGGGAGGTCGACGTCCTCTCCGTCATGAGGTCCTTCTCCGGCCAGGCCATCGCCGACTTCTGCCTGGGCGGGCGGCCGGAGCACGGCGCATCGGTGCGGGCCGTCGCGGAGGCCGTGGACAGGGCGGCGACGGCGGCGTCCGCGCTGATGTCCAGCTCGCTGACGCTGCCGCACTGGCTTCCCACCCCGCGCATCCGCAGGTTCCGCCGTACCGCGCAGGAGGTCCGGTCGGCGCTGCTCGACCAGATCACCCGCAGGCGGGCGGCGGGCGACCGGCCGGACACCCAGGATCTGCTGGACGAACTGCTGCACGGCGCGGGGGCGGAGCTGACCGACGAAGCCGTCTACGACGTGCTCAACGTGGTGCTCCGCGCCTCCCACGGCGTGCCCGGAGCGTCACTCAGCTGGATCGTGCGCCAGTTCGCGATGGACCCCGACCTGGTGGCACGCGTGCGGGCCGAGGCCGACGAGGCGGGCCTCGGCACGTCGGACGCTCCTCTCGGGACGGCCGACCTGCCCTACACGGAAGCCGTGGTCAAGGAAGCGCTGCGGATGTATCCGCCCACGTGGCTGATGGGGCGCGACATCGTCCGCGAGACCCGCGTCGGGGAGTGGAACCTGCAGCCCGGGCAACACCTCATGTTCTGCGCCTATCTGGTGCACCGGGATCCCCGATGGTGGAAGGACCCGGAGGAGTTCCTCCCGCAACGCTGGCTCGGCGGCGACCCGCCCCACGGCCGGTACGCGTACTTCCCCTTCGGCGCGGGCCCCCGCATCTGCCTCGGCAACCAGCTCGGCATGCTGCAGCTGGTCCTGGCCACGGCCTGGCTCGCGACGAGGTTCGACATCGAGGTCGCCGATCTGCGGAGCGTCGTGTCGGCGCCGCAGGCCCTGCTCGTCCCGCACGGACTGCGGGCCGTCTTCCACGCCCGCGCGTAGGGCTCGCGAACAGGAGAGAGATGAGCGTCGCCGAAGACGAGGTGCGCGAGGCGGGCCCGGGTTATCGGTGGCGCTGGCCCGCTCTGGTCGTCATCATGCTCGGCTCCGCCATGGAACTCGTCGACGTCTCCGTCACGGTCCTCGCCGGGCCGACGATCCGGTCGGACCTCCAGGGCGGCACGTCGGATCTCCAGTGGTACACCGCCACGTACACCCTGGCGCTGGCCTGCGGCCTGATCACAGGCGGGCGGCTCGGCGACATCGTCGGCCGCAAGAGGATGTTCCTCATCGGCATGGCCGGGTTCACGCTCGCTTCCTTGCTGTGCGCGTCCGCCGTCACCTCGGACATGCTCATCCTCGTCCGGGCCGTTCAGGGGCTCTTCGGCGCGGCGATGATCCCGCAGGGCCTGGGCATCATCAAGGACGTCTTCCCGCCGAGGAGCCTGTCGCTGGCGTTCAACGCCATGGGGCCCTTCATGGCCGTCTTCTCCCTGGGCGGGCCGATTCTCGGCGGCTGGCTGCTGGAGGCCGACCTGCTGGGCGCGGGCTGGCGGATGATCTTCCTGGTGAACGTGCCGATCGGGGTGCTCGCCGGGCTGGCCGCGGTGCTCACCCTGCCGCCCGATCCGCCTGCTCGGCGGGTCGCGCTGGACTGGACGGGCGTGGCCCTGGCCTCCGTGGGGTCGCTCCTGGTGGTCTTCCCCCTCGTCCAGGGCCGCGAGTACGACTGGCCGATCTGGACGTACGCGATGATCGGCGGGTCGCTGGCCGCGTTCGTCGCGTTCGGCCGGCACGAAGCCCGCAGGAGCCGCCTGGGCGCCGACACCCTCGTCGTGCCGAGCCTGTTCCGCAAGCGGTCCTACGTCGCCGGGATGGCCGTCGGCCTGGCGTACTTCGCCGCGCTCTCCGGCTTCGGGCTGGCCTTCACCCTCTACCTGCAGCTCGGGCTGGGGTACGCGCCGGCCAAGACGAGCCTGACCGGGACGGCCATGACGGCGGGGATCATCGTCGGCTCGTTCGTGATGCCGATGGTGAGCAAGTACGGCCGGAGGGTGTTCCACGGCGGCGCCGCGATCACCGTGGCCGGCCTCGTCTCGTTGGTGTGGGTGATGGGGACGGACGTCACGCCGTGGCGGCTCGTGCCCGCCCTGCTGGTGGCGGGGCTGGGATCCAGCCTGATGATGGGGCCCTTCTTCGCGCTGGCGCTGGCCGACGTCGAACCCCAGGAGATGGGCACGGCGACGGGCGCGCTGTCAGCGCTTCAGCAACTGGGCAGCGCTTTCGGGGCGGCGCTGCTCGGCACCGTCTTCTTCGAGGCGGCCGGCCACGGATGGTCCTTCTCGTCCGCCGCGTCCGTCGCGTTCGCGGTGGCGGGCGGGATAGCCGCCCTCATGTTCCTGGCGGGTTATCTCTTCCCGCCTTACCGCCCGTGAGGGGTGAGCTCGATGTCCGACCCGTACATCCTCGTCACCGGCGCGACGGGCACGGTCGGCAGCGCGCTCCTCGCGATCATGACCTCCCGTGGCGTGCCCGTCCGCGCTCTCACCCGCCACCCCGAGAACCTTCCCGGGCACCCGCTCGTCGACGTCGTCAAGGGTGACTACGACGACCGGCGGTCCCTCGACGCCGCCACCGCCGGCGTGGAAGCGGTCTTCGTGCTGACGACGCCCGAGTCGCCCGTGCCGCGTCACGACCGGGCGATTCTCCGGGCGGCGCGATCGGCGGGCGTCGGCAGACTCGTCAAACTCTCCGCCACCAGCGCCGGCGCCCGGGGGCCGGACGGCAGGATCGTCGGGACCTGGCACCGCGCCGCCGAGGATGCCGTGACCGGCGGCGGACTGCCCTGGACGATCCTGCGCGCGCCAAGCTTCGCCTCGAACTTCCTCCGCTGGGCCGACACGATCCGGCAAGGCGGCGCGATCCCCAACATGACGGGGTCCGGCCGCCAGGGCGTCGTCGATCCGCGGGACGTGGCCGCCGTCGCGGCCGAGTGCCTGCTCTCCGGCGTCGGCGCCTGGCAGATCCTCACCCTGACGGGCCCGGAGCCGCTGAGCGTCCCCGACCAGGCCGCTTGTCTGGCACGGGTGCTCGGACGGCGGATCACCACCGCCGACGTGCCGCCTGATCAGGCGCGAGCGCGGATGCGGTCGGCCGGGATGGACGACCCCGCCATCGAGGCGGTCGTCGCCGGAGCGACCTGGGCACGGGAAGGCGGCAACGCACGCGTCACGGAAGTGGTGCGCAGGATCCTCGGGCGCCCGCCCCGCGCGTTCGAGACCTGGGCCCTGGACCATCGTGCCGCCTTCGCCCCCGTGTGACCGTGGAGACGGCCGCTCAGCAGGAGGTCCTGAACTTCCCGGAGGTGGCGATCGTGCCCACGCCGCTCTTCCAGACGACGGATCTGTAGGTGTGGGTCCCCGAACCCGAGCAGTTGTAGGTGACGTACGTGCTCTCCGCCGGTCTGATCCATACCGACGCCGCCATGTTCTCCCAGCCGTACCACCGTGACCGCTCCAGCATGATCCGGTAGTCGCCGCTGCAGGTGCCGGCGAAGCCCTCTCCCCAGATGGTGCTCCCCGACTTCCAGGGCGTCTTCGCCGACTGTGCTCCGCAGGCGAGAACGGAGGCGGACGAAGCCTGCGCGCCGGAGATCGAGACGGTCGACATCGCGATCCCGAACACCGCGACGACGGCGGCGATCCTGCGGCCCATCTTGCGTGATGCCATGGCGAAATCCTCCTGTGGTGATCTGGGTGTCGCTTGCTGGGAAAGGTGGCGTGGCGCGACCGATTGCCTGGCGCGGGCCGTTCCGGGGAGCAGGTGTGTTCCTAGGTGAGCGCGCACGGTGCCGAGGCGCCCGGCTTGATGGCCGCTCGGGTGGCGTCCCGGTAGGCCGGGGGCACGATTCCGCGCCCCGCGCACAGGGTGAAGACCGCGCCCGTCCGGGTCTGCAGGGTGACGGCGCAGCCCGGGGGAGGCCGGTTGTCGAAGGAGCCGACGGGACCGGTGAACGTGGCGGTTCCGGCGCAGGTGGTGTAGGTGCGGGTGGCTGTGGGCGCGGTGAAGTCGGCGTTGCGATAGAGGATCACTTTCCCCGCCGACGCGGCGGCGGGGCCTGCCACGAGCAGGGCCTGCAGGACGATCGCCACGACGATGCCCGCGAGGAGGGCGGCCCTCTTCACCGGCGCCGACCTCTGCTGCTTCTCCACATGATCTCCTCTCCGGAGCGATTAACCTGAGTTGTTCACATGGCGGCGAGCATAAACTCGTACGGATTCAACCGTCAACTGACATGAATGAGATCATGGGAGCGGAGACATCGGAGCTGATACCGTAAACTGGTGTGAGACGATCGCATCGACGACACCCACGTCAGTTGCTGGGTCTGCTACCGTGGTGATGGACGGGGGCGAGGAGGTGTGGATGTCCAGCGGCTCAACGGACGCCGGTCGCACGCTCGCAGCCAAGCTCGACCACCTGTTTCACCGGGTGCGTCCGCGCCACGGCGGCGAATACACCCACGAGGAGGTCGCCGCGGCGCTGCGCGACAGCGGCGGGCCGACGATCTCGGCCACCTACGTCTGGCAACTGCGCAAGGGGTTGCGCGACAACCCGACCAAGCGTCACCTCGAAGCGCTCGCGGGCTTCTTCGGCGTGCCGCCGGCCTACTTCTTCGACGAGGCGGCCGCTGAGCGCATCGACGCCGAACTCGAACTTCTCAACGCCTTGCGGGACGCATCGGTCAGACAGATCGCGCTACGTGCCTCGGGCCTTTCCCCCAAGAGCCTCAACGCCATCACCGAGATGGTCGAGCGAGTACGCGAGTTGGAAGGACTGCCCGACGCGACCAAAGGGGCGTGATGTCCGCGGTTCCGTTCAGACGCCTGCGCCGCACCTGCGAGGCCAGGTTGGAAAGCCTGCCACTGCCGGAGCCTTTCACCGCCGAGGCGCTGTGCGCGCAGGTCGCCGCCCAGCGCGGACGGCCCATCCGGCTCCTGCCGATGACCCGCAGCTCGGGTGTGTGCGGCATGTGGGTGTCCGCCGGAGACAGTGACCTCATCTTCTACGACCAGGTCACGACCTCTCCCCATCAGCAGCACATCATCCTGCACGAGCTCAGTCATCTGCTCTGCGACCACTACCCCTCCGGCGCCACCAGCCCTGACCAGTGGCGGCACCTCCTTCCCGACCTCGACCCCCGGATGGTGCACCGTGTCCTGGGCCGCACCACGTACACCGACGTCGAAGAGCAGGAAGCCGAGCTGCTCGCCTCACTCATCCAGGCCCGCGCAGGGAAGCTCGCCGCGCCCGAGGTCGTCGCCGAGACCAACGCCCTGACCGGGCGCATCAGGGCCCTGCTCGACTGGGCCGACTCCAGCCGCCCCGAGCGGCCCTTCTGACCATGGCCGAGGCGCTGCGTCACTACGGCCCCGCCGTGATCGCCTGGGTCCTGCTCGCCTACCGGGTGCGCAAAGGCCGGCGCGGGCCGCCCGACCCGGCCAGGGACACCGTCTGGCTCGTCCTCCTGGGGCTGTCCCTGTCGCTGACGTTCCTCACCCCCGCCGTGTACGCGCTCATCGGCGAGGTGACCGGGATCCCGAACCTGGCCCGGCTGCTCGGCCACGGCAGCATGCTCGTCGTCGCCTGGTCCGCGAGGACCTTCCTGTGGCACCTGAGCCACCCCGTCTCCGCCGTGCGCCCGCTCACCCGCTTCCATCTCGCCATCATGGCCCTCACGTTCACGGTCATGAGCGCGCTGTTCCTGGCAGCGGACACGCCGGTGAACGACGTGCGGTTCGCCGCGCGCTACGCGGCGACGCCCGGCGTCCTCGAATACTGGCTCGTCTATACGACCTACCTGATCCCGGCTTTCGGCAGCATGGCCGTGCTCGGCCGGCGCTACGCGCGCATGAGCACCGCGCCTCTGCTCCGGGTCGGCCTGCGACTGGTCACCGTGGGGGCGTACCTCGCCATCGGCTACCACGTGCACAAGACCCTCGTCTTCGCCGCGGCGCGCCTCTCCTTCTCGTACCCGCCCACCGGCAGCCTTCTCGCCGACGGCATCCTGCCGCTCCTGGCCCACCTGCTCGTCCTCAGCGGCGCCACCCTCCCGGCCTGGGGCAGGCTGGTGAACGCGCCCGCGTCGCTCGTCTGGTTAGACCGTTACCGCACGTACCAGACGCTGCGCCCGCTCTGGCGCGCCCTGTACGCGGCCAACCCGCACATCGCCCTCACCCCGGCGACCCCGGCCCTGCTCGACCTGCTGACGGTACGCGACCTCGACCTCCGCCTCTACCGCCGCGTCATCGAGATCAGGGACGGCCGCCTGGCCCTGGCCCCCTACCTGGGCCCGGAGGCCGCCCACGCGGGCGCCGGCCGGACCGGCCCGCACGGCGAAGCGCTGGACGCGGCCGCCGAAGCCGCCACCCTCCACGCCGCCCTGCGGGCGAAGGCCCGCGGCATGATCGCTCTCCCGGACCCCGTCATCCACACCCCGGGCGGAGAAGACCTGGTCAGCGACACCGCTTTCCTCCGAGAGGTCGCGCGGGCCTTCCGCCGTTCCAAGACTCCTAACCACGCCCCACCCCGCACCGGGTGAGCCTCGTCCTGGCCATCCGGACTGGGTCCTGCCGAAACACCTGCGACGCCTGTGAGGCTCTTGGGGTGCCGGGCTCTCACCTCCGCCCAAGGCATGGCAGGCCAAGGCCATGCCTCTTCGGCAAGCCCGGTGGCCCGCAGACTACCGTCGGCTACGCGGCGGGTTGTTTCCTCCAATTCGCAGAGGACTTGGCGCCTCCCTGAGGGATGTCCGGTCAATCCGTACGGGTGACTAGTCTTCGGTTACATCCGCCGGTGCCCAAGATGAAAAGTGTGGTCGGTCGCTCCGCAGGCAGGTGGCACGTCGACGTCAACGAACACAGTGACGGCGGCGACCGGCTCGGACCAGTATCGATGGTTATCCACGCGCCAAGAAGCATCCGTCGGAGAAGGCGACGGTGCAGTACGCCTGCGTTGGGACGTTGAACAGGCGTCGTCGGATTGCGAACACCCGACCCCGTGTCGTCGTCGACTAGACATATGCCTGTCAGGTTCTGCAGAGGTGTCGGGTGGACCGCCAGCGTGTGGACGGTCAGGAATTTCTCCAGGTAGGCGGCCAGCCTGATCCAGACTGGCGGCCGTGAAATCTCCAGATAGACGGACACGTAACGTCCAGGTGGACGGTCAGGTGAGAGGGACGACGCCCTTTCCGGCCAGGGCCTCGGCCAGGCGGTGGGATTCACCGCTGGTCTCGACCATGTGGGCGTGATGCATGAGCCGGTCGACGGTCGCGGTGGCCATGGTCTTGGGCATGATCGTGTCGAAGCCGGAGGGATGGATGTTGCTGGTGACGGCCAGGCTGCGGCGTTCGTAGGCGGCGTCCACCAGCCGGTAGAACGCCTCAGCGGTCTCGTGGCCGACCGGGAGCAGGCCGATGTCGTCGATCACGATGATGTCGGAGCGGCAGATCTTGGCGATGGTCCGGGCGATGCTGCCGTCGACGTGGGCCCGGCCGATGGTGACGGCCAGGGTTTCCAGGGTGAACCACGACACCCGCAGGTCGGCGTCGATGGCCTGGTGGCAGAGCGCTTCCATGAAGTGGCTCTTGCCGGTGGGCATGCCGGCGCTCTTGCGGCGGCTGCGCCGGGTGGCGTTGTCCCGGCCGACGACCTCTTCGGCCAGCAGCACCCGCACCACTTCGGCGGGATCCCAGCGCTGAGCGCGGGCGGTGGCCAGCACCTCGGGTGCGGCTTTGCGGGCGTAGGGGAAGCGCATCCGGGTGAACAGGACTTCCAGTTCGGCCGGGATGGGTGGCGCCTTGGGCAGCGAAACGCTCATGTGTAGTCTCCGAGTGTTGGTGTGACGGTCGGGCCGCCGAGTCGGCATGGTGGTTGATGTCGGCGGCCTGATCGGTTCCTGGTCAGTCCCTGTTGCCGCGGTTCTGAGGTGTTGCTCGGATGGCGGCCCAGGAGGCGGTGCCGGGCTGGGCGGAGTGGTTTTCATCGGCCCTGGATGTGGGACCGATGGTCGAGCTGCGGGCCAGGTGGTCGCAGATGGACGCCAGATCGCTGTCACCGAAGCGGCCGTGGATGGCGGCCAGGCCGAGCGCAGCGTCGACACGTTCGACGCCGACCAGCGAGGCGAGTTCGATCGCGCGGGCCATCTTGGCGCGGATGCGGGCGACCCCGGTGGCCGCGGCTTCGATCAGCCAGGCCTCGGCGCCCGGGCCGATGGCCAGGAAGCGCTCTTCGGCCTTGGTCTGCGGGCGCGGCCGGGGCTGACGCGGCCCGTTGCCACCGGGATGATCCGGGTAGTGCGCCTCGACGATGCGGGGCCGGCCCGGGGTCGACAACTGGTGCCGCCAAAGTTCGGACAGGCCGTCGCCGCCGGCCTGCTGGCCTGGCCCGTCGTGTGCTCGCCGGCCGACGATGACCAGTTCGTCGCCGTGGACTCGGCACCAGACCTTGCGGCCCTCGTGGCCGGGCGGCACTGAGTAGCGGACATCGCCCCAGCGGATGGTGCGGTCCTCGCCGACCAGGCGTTCCTCACCGAGCGCGAGTGCGTAGGGTTCGGCGGGCAGCGGGTGCAGGTGAGCGCGTTCTTCTTCGAGCATGTGAGCGGGCGGGCGGTGGGTGGCCCGGTGCGTGCGGTGGTTGATCTGCTCGGTCCAGCTGGCACAGGCGTCCTCCAACTCGGCGAAGCTGCCGTAACTGGAGCGCAGGTTCGTAGTGGTGGGCACCAGATCGGCTTTGGCGATCTTCACGGTGTTCTCCACGCCGCCCTTGGACTCGGGATCGAACGGCTCGCAGGTGTGCACTACGCATCCGTAATGGCGGCCGAGCTCGGCCATCTGCGGGTGCCGGACCGGGATCTTGGCGATGTGTTCGACGGTGACCGTGCGGGGGTTGTCGGTCAGCAGATAGGTGGGCGCTCCTCCGATCATCCGCAGTGCCGCGTCCAGGCAGGCGGTCAGCGAGCCGAGCGTCTGGTCCCAGGCCGGCAGCACCACCCGGTACTTCGACCAGGCCAGCCAGGCGCAGAACAGCTGGGTACGGCGTCCGGCGATGCGTGGCCCTTCGCCCCAGTCCCACTGCAGCCACATGCCCGGCTCGGGGATCCATGGCCGGTAGACGCGCCGCCGGCCGGTCCGCCACGACTGTTTGATCGCTGCCACGGCTCGCCGGGTGGTCCGCTCCGAGCCGCGAAAGCCCATCGCCACCAGGTCTTTGTGCACCACGTCGGCGCGGACCTTGCCGCCCGACCGCTCGACCTTCTCCTCGATCTTGGCCAGGAACGCATCGATCGACCGGGCCTGCGAGGTTCGCTCCGGCGGGACGCCGCCCGTATCGCGCATTGTGACGTAGCGCTGCACCGTCTTGGGGTCACACCCGACCAGTTGCGCCGCTGACCAGGCGCATCCGGTTAGATCGTAGGCGCTGAAAATCTCCATCAATTCCGCGTCGGACTTGGTCACAAGGCTCCTCCCGGTCGAAACGGCTGGTTACCTCGTCCGCAACTCCAACCGGGTGAAGCATCGCCGAGCGTCCGGGACACACGGGCAAGATCGAGAGATTACGTGGCTATCGACCAGGATTTTCGATGTCCGTCTACCGGGACTCTTCTGGCCATCTACCTGGAGTCACCTGTCCGCCGACCTGGAGTTTCAGATGGCCGCATACACAGCGCGGTGCGCGCGCACCTGCCCCCAAGAACGCGGCGGGTTGATCGATCGTCATTTAGACGAGACCGGGCGGCACCGGATGCTCTCGGTTGGAGTGGCCACCTTCTATCTCCTGGACCAGGTGCGTGCCGTCAAGTCGGGGTTTCGTCTTGTCGCCCCGTTGGTGATGTTGAGGGACATGCATACACCCCTCCCCGCAGCGTGGGGCCGAGATAGCCGCCGTCGATACCCAGATGGTCGGCACCGGACGGCCCACCACGGTGTAGCAATTGCCGCTTAGGCGACAAAACTCCCAAAGCACACAAAGCGTACAAAGCGTGTGTGATCCAGACGGATTGCACGCAACAGTGGAAAGTTTGGCGTCGCAAAAGTAGATATAGCGCCCGAGGATGGATAAAATCGTAATGATCAGTCCGAGCCGAGCTCACGCATCAGGAGACGAGAAGGGAAGGCAATATTTCTCGCCAAATAGTTACCTATCAGGTGGACGAACTGACTTTAGTGCTCATAGAGGTGGATCCAACATCAGACTTCCGTCCGGCGGGCCCGAATCAGGTAGCAGGAGACATAAGAGAGGCCCTCGCTCCTGTCATCCGTGCCGCGGAGGTGATATTGGAGAAAATTAAGACGGTCGCGCCAAATGAGGTTGAGGTTAAGTTCGGTATCAAAGTGAGCGGCACCACAAATTGGTTCATCGCAAAAGGTGCCACGGAGGGAAACTTTGAGGTAACCCTCAAGTGGGAGGCGGTGCGGTGAAGCAGGTATCTTTGTTCTTTATGGACGCTTCGGGCAGCAGATGAACATCATCAATGCAGGCGGCCCCAGTGACAAATCCTGGGTGGCGGCGATTCACCGAACTCAGGACGACTTCATCCCCATCGGATCTGCAGTTGTCATCGACGCTAAGCGCGCTCTTACGTCTGCTCATGTAGTAAAGGAGCTCGCGGTATCCGGAAACGCGATAGATCTCTGGCTGGCGTTTCCCATGGTGTCTCATGCTTCGTATATCCGAGAAAAAATAGTTCAGATTTCATTTCCCCATCACAGCGAGCTAGCAGATGTGGCGATACTATTTCTGGAGCAATCCATTCCTACTGAAGTCAACGCTGCTCCACTTCTTTGCCCCCAGGGATCTACACTAGTGGGGAGGCGTTGGTGGGCCTTTGGCTTCGCTGGCGGTAGTCCACAGGGGCATTCCACGCATGGAGTTATTGGAGATGACCTTGGTTACGAGTGGATACGCCTTGATACTGATTCGCGCTATAAGGTTTCTCCTGGGTTCAGTGGCAGCGGGCTATGGTCGCCGGACTATGAAGCAGTGGTGGGAGTTCTTGGGCAGGCCAATGAGGCTGGCGACGGCTTGGCAATTACCCTGTTCGGCATCGACAAATGTCTGCCCGATGAGTCCTTGCTGAAGCTAACCAACTGGTCTGCGGCCAGGGCCGGCAGTAGTGCGCTTGCGTCATGGGGTTGGTCACTCACAACAGACGTGGAAGCTCATAGGCACTGGAGGCCACGTGCCCGAGGTGTAACTAATGACAGTGAACGGGGGCACCGATTTCGCGGGCGTAAAAAGGCTCTATCGGCTGTCGTCGGCTGGCTCGAAAGATCGTCTATTGATAGAAAAGCTCTCTTAGTCACCGGTTCTCCAGGGGCTGGCAAGTCGGCAGTATTGGGCCGCATTGTTACTACCGCAGATTACGCCCTCCGCGCCCTGTTGCCCGCAGACGACGATGGCGTAAAAGCTTCACCGGAGCTGATATCTTGTGCAGTGCACGCGAAAGGCAAGACAGCTTTAGAGGTTGCGGAAGAAGTCGCGCGCGCGGCGTCTGCGCAAATTCCGCTCACTGTTGCGGATCTAGCGCTTTCAATTCGCCAAGCCCTATCCGAAAGACAGCGAGGTGAACGCTTCAACGTAATTATAGACGCATTGGATGAAGCAGTCAACTCCGAGCAGGCGCGAGAGATACTCAAATATATAGTACTCCCGCTGGTTGAGACATGCAGCGATATTGGGGTGCAGGTCGTACTCGGATCGCGCCGCGTTGACGATGGCGGAGATATTGTCAGATACTTGGGGGCAGCAGTCGAAGTTGTGGATTTGGATGATCCCATTTTTTTCGACATCGCAGACTTGGCGTCCTTTGCTCTAGCCACTCTACAACTAGTTGGTGACGAGCGAACTGATAACCCATATAATGAGTACTCCGTCGCGGCGGTTGTCGCAGACAGGATAGCGCAGCTCTCCGCTGGGAATTTTCTTATTGCGGGCCTTATGGCGAGATCGCATGGTTTGCACGATAGACGGGCAGTCCAATTAAGCGATCTTTCATTCTCCCCCACAGTGGACTCTGCGCTCCATTCATACCTGGATCGTGTGAATCCCATACAAGGTGTGAACGCCAAGGAACTGCTGAGCACACTAGCATTGGCTAAGGCTCCTGGACTGACCTCTGAGCTATGGAGCATTGTGCTTGAAGCGATAACGGGAAAAAAGGTTCCTGCCGTAGACCTGGTCGCGTTTGCAAAATCGTCAGCTGCCTCCTTCTTGGTTGAATCAAGCGAACATGATGGCAATATAGCGGTCACGTATCGATTGTTCCATCAAGCACTCAATGACGTCCTGTTGAATGGCCGAAAAGAGGTAACTGAGGGCAATCAGGATGAGTTAGCCATGACACAAGCTCTGCTACGGTACGGATGTGCGAGAAGATGGACAGGAGTGCCCGGGTATCTAACTCGCTCACTACCTGACCATGCGGCGAGCGTTGAACTAATGGATTTACTTCTCTCGGACCCAGAATATATTCTTCATGCTGACTTGATCCGTCTGATTCAATGGGCGGACAAAGCTACAAGTCCTTTAGCGCGCTCACGGGCACGAATGATTCAATTAACCCCACGCGCCCTCGGGGAAAGCCCAGGTGTCCGAGCGGCACAGTTAAGTGTCACCGAGGCGTTGGAGGCCACAGGAACTACCTTTGCCGAGATTGACCTCCCCATGCCCTATCGCGCCACGTGGGCCAGTGCTAGACCACAAGAGGAACGCTTTATTTTTCATGGTCACAATGAAGCAGTGAATGGTATTTGTATGTTCATACTTCAAGATCGAGTACTGCTGGCCACCTGTTCTGACGATTGTACAATTCGTATCTGGGATCCTTCCACGGGTCAAGCCGAGAGGGTCCTGTCGGGTCACACTGACCGTGTACACGGAATTTGCTCCTTTGTTTTTGATGGACAGCCACTTCTTGCATCATCCTCGGACGACTGCACAGTTCGGATTTGGAGTCCTATGAACGGGCAAATGGTGAAGTACCTACCGAATCCGCATGGCAATGTCCACGCAATACATTCTTTTGTGCTGGAAGGGAAGCCTTATCTTGTCGGCATTTCTGATGATCGGACTTCAATCATCTGGGATATCGGCGAAGGCTGTGTGTGGAATTCGCTACATGGTGTGATCGAAGATATCTATGATATGTGTGTGACTGAGATTTCGAATCGCCCGTTGCTTGCTGTTGTTTCGGCTGATCGTAAGGTGCATGTGTGGGATCCTCAATCGGAAAAGGTCAAATTTGCGTTGCCCCAGGAGGAGTCTAGGGATAAGGGCATGGCACGTATGGCGCGATCAGTGTGGTCCTTCGCCCACGAAGGCAAGGCTATGCTGTCGGTTGTTTATGAGGATGGCTCGATGCAAGTTTGGGATGCTGCAGCCAAACGAGTGCTCGCTGAATCCGTTAACATCGAACGATTCCTTGAGAAGCTCTGCCTTTTCGCGGCTGGCAAAGAGCTGCTACTGGCTGTGGCGTCTGGCCGTTCTGTGCAGATCATGGATGCATACACTGGGCGCATCACGCACCGCTTGCCTGGCCACACTAAGAGCATCCGCGACGCCGTGAGCTTCACGCTCAACGGAAAACCTCTACTTGCGACGGCCTCTATTGATCGGACTGTTCGGGTTTGGGATCCTGGAGATTATAAGACGCAGGACTATGTTGTTGATGTCTGGAATCCGCGGAGTGGAGCGATTGAGGCAGAAGAAAGAGGTCATACCGACTTAGTAAACTCCGTTATACCTCTAATATTCGAATCGGAGGGGTATGTAATCAGCGCGTCTGCTGATTATTCATTGAGGGTTTGGGGTGTATCAGACGGACTTGTTCAAAAAATCATTAGAACGCCTTTCTTTGCGGTCCGCAGTCTTTGCTTGGCGGGCTCGGATAGCCGTCCGGTTGTGATTTGTGGGCGCGAGGATGGGAGGATAATGGCCATAGACCTTGTCGCGGGCAGCGTTTTGTGGTCCTTTTTGGGTCATGAGCGAGGCGTAAATTGTCTGCTTCCTGTGACGGCTATGGGTACAGTCGCGCTTGCTTCGGGAAGTGATGACGAGACGGTTCGTCTCTGGCGACCTGAATCACCTCCTCAGATTCTTTACGGTCATGTCGATCGAGTTAATTCAATATGCAGCTTCAGTCTGGGCCGTGACCCGTATCTAGCCAGCGCGTCTAGTGACGGGACTATAAGGCTCTGGAATGCCCGCACCTCTAATTCGGATAGCGTTCTAACGGGACATAATGGTGGAGTGAACTCCATATGTATGACGATAATTAAAGATAGAAACTATCTGATAAGTTCTTCTGACGATCATACGGTGCGGCTATGGGATCTTCTCGCGGCCAGGACGGACACCCGTCTCGAAGGCCACGCGGCAAGGGTGAATGCCGTATGTGTTGGCGTTTATCATGGCTTGGTCCTGGCAGCCTCCGCCTCCGATGATGCGACCGTTCGTATATGGGACGTCGCAAGGGCTGAGTCTCTCATCAGCATTCCGGTGCACCACGCAGCGCTCGATATAGCGTGGGCAGATGGAAAGCTCGTTGTTGCGCTCTCTGCCGGAATCTTGACCATTGCTATCAGCCCCGATTGGCTGAGACGCTCTTGAGAGTTGTCGCCGGGCACTGCCCGCGCCTGGTCTTTCCTGCCGGCGATGAGCTGTGGGCAGGGACGAGCCCCCTGTTGCCACAGCGTCAGAGGCGCTTCCGGCATCCGGGACGCAAGCGGCTGGATGACCGGCTGGCGTTGCAAGGCATCTAGGCCGTGTTTCGAAAGATCATGTGTGGGGCGTGTCGGTGATCGTTGAACGAAGAGGTCTCCGGTAGTTGGTTCAACGACCAAGAAGAACGAA
>NZ_JBICUQ010000018.1:0-31791 GCF_043198225.1 Nonomuraea sp. NPDC048826
ACTTCGGCCGCGTGTCGCTGGACCGCGACCTGATCCTCTACCTGTTCGGCACCCCGGGCCAGCACCGGTTCTGGTTCATGTGGGACGACCTGGTGAAGGGCGCCATCGGCGCGGTCGTGCTGGTCGACACGCGCCGGCTGGCCGACAGCTTCCCGGCCATCGACTACTTCGAAGAGGCCAAGCTGCCGTTCGTGGTCGCGCTCAACGGCTGGAACGGGCAGTTCCCGCACGTGGAGACCGAGGTGCGGGAGGCGCTCACGCTGGCGCCGCACATCCCGATGGTCCGCACGGACGCCCGCAGCCGCGAGGCGGTCAAGTCGACCCTCATCACGCTGGTGGAGCACGCCCTGACGGTCCGCTCCGCCTACTGAGCCGGGGTCACCGCGACGGGGCCGACCACCAGTGGGCCGCCACCAGCTCCGCCACCAGGGTCTCCGTCAGCAGGCGGACGTCCGGTTCGTCGTCGTGCGCGTACCGCACCGCGGCCGCCGCGTCCTTCACCTCGCCGCCGACGGCGACGACCGTGGAGCCTCGCTGCCGCACCCAGTCCATCGCCTGCTCGTCGTAGCCGGAGCCGGGGAAGAGCAGCGCCCGGTAGGACAGCGTCTTGGTCAGGTAGACGTCCACGTGCGCCCAGTCGCCCGTCTCGCAGGCGTCGGCCTGCCGGCGCGGCCCCTCGCGCACCATGAGCGCCGACTGCTCCGCCGACGAGAGCCGCTCGGCCGGCGCGATCGCGTAGACGCCGTGCGGCCCGTCCAGCAGTTCCAGCACCTGCGGGAGCCAGGCGTCGCGCCGGTCCAGCAGGTCGGCGGTGGCCTCGGCGGCGCGCCGGACCAGCCCGGCCACGTCCCGGTCCGCTCCGGTGAGGCGTGACTCCAGGGCGAGGAGCAGCGCGAGCGTGTGCTGGAAGGTGCGGCAGGCCACCCCGCCGCGCTCCTCGCCCGCCCGCATGGGGACCACCAGCCCGGCGGCCTGGGCGAGCGGGGAGTCGGCCGCGTTGGTGAGCGCCATCAGGAACGACGGTCCGCCCGCGTAGCGCGCCACCGCGTCCAGCGTCTCCCGGCTGCCGCCGGTCGCCGAGATCGGGACGACCAGCGTACGGGGATCCGGCGGGAAGGTCGCGGCGGCGGAGGCGTACTCGGCCCAGGCGTCCACCCCGGCGGCGCGCAGGCGCAGCGCGGCGACGCCGGCGGCGTACCGGGAACTGCCCATGCCGAGGAACAGCACCCGCCCGATGCCGTCGGGCAGTCCCGCGAACGGGTCCGCGGCGTCGAGCGACCCGGCCAGCTCGGCGAGAGCGGCGGGCTTGGCCTCCAGGTCGGCCAGGAACAGTTCGGGATTCACAGGTTCTCCATCCAGGTGCGCAGCACGCCCATCGGGGCGTACCGCCAGCGGGGCAGGTGGCGCGCGGCGTAGATCAGCTCGCGGCACTCCTGCTCCACTTCGAAGGGCCGGATCATGGACGTGTCCAGCAGGTCGGCGCGGCCGTGCTCGGCCAGGCGGCGGTCGTAGGCGTCGAGCATGCGGGCCTTGGCCTCGGCGGCCCACTGGGCGGCCGGCTCCGGCGCGGTGCCGCGGCGCTTGATCGCGACCTGGGCGACGTGCTCGATGCTGGTGGTGAGCTGGGCGACGTCGCGGGCCGCGGGCTGGTACGGGTCGGCGCCGCTGACCGTGGGGTTGCCGTCGAAGTCGATGACCGCGTAGCCGTCGCGCCAGCGCAGGATCTGGCCGACGTGCAGGTCGCCGTGGACGCGGATGAGCGGGGCGCCGGTGGCCGGCGGCGTCAGCTCGGCCCGCAGCCGGTCGGCCACGCTCTCCAGCCAGGCGCCGTCGGGGCCGTCGGTCAGCACCAGGGCCTCGTCGAGCGCGTCCCCGGCTCGCCGCGCGTAGTCCTGGCCCTCGGCCGGCGGCTCCCCGGGCAGGGTGGCGAGCGACAGGTGGAGGTCGGCCGCCAGGGTGCCCAGGATCGGGGCGAAGGCGGTGTCGGCGGACTCGGCGGCGTCCACGCACCACGTCCAGCCGTCGGTCGCGTCCGGGAGGTAGCCGGTGACCAATGCCAGCAGCCGGGAACCGGCCAGCAGCGCGGCGTACGGCGGGGCGGTGTGCGGGAAGCCGGTGCGGGCCAGATGGGGGAGGACGTCCAGGGCCGGATGGGGCAGCGGGACCGGAGGTGTGAGCCATTTCACGACGACGCGCTCGCCCACCACGACCGAGTAGTTCGTCTGATCGACATGCGGCCCGAAATCCCGCTCCGCGGGCACCCCGATGTGACAGCCGGGCGTGTCGTACGAGAGGCTGGGCAGCGGCAGGAAGCGCCGTACCTCGAAGGACGGCGGCACCTCGCCTTCCAACATGCCCAGCAGGGCGGCTGTGAGACCGCGATCCCGGTCCGTGAGCGGCTTCTCACCGAGAGACAGCAGCCGGTTCCAAATTGAATCCGAGTTCAACACTTAGATCAAACTTCCAGGTAGCAATGTCCGTCAAAGTCTTGCTCATGTTGATTTCTGCTGCAACACTCCTGGTCTGGTCTGCCGTGCCCGGATGGTCGCGCGACCCCCGTACAACGCACATCTAAAGGAGTAGCGGCCGTGATCCGTACCCGGTTCACCCGTCGTCTTCCGGCTGCCGCGGTGGCGGCCGGCCTCGCTCTCGCCGTCGCGGCGTGCGGCGGCGGATCGACCGACAGCGCAGAGACCGCGACGCAGGCAGCAGCACAGCTCGACCCGAACGCGGACCTGACGAAGCAGTCGCTCACGGTCACCGTCTGGGACGGCTACACCCCCAAAGAGCTGCAGGACATGGTCAAGCGCGACCTGAAGATCGCCGACCTGAACGTGACGCTGCACGAGACCAACGAGGTCGCGATGACCAAGCTGACCGCCGGCGGCGACAGCGGCATCGACGTGGCGTTCGTCTCAGGACAGTACGCCCAGGCGCTCGGCGAGCAGGGCCTGCTGGAGCCGATCCACGCCGAGCTCATCCCCAACCTCGCCAACCTCTACCCCGAGGCGACCCAGCTCGCCTACGACAAGGGCAACAAGATCTCGGTTCCCTACACCTGGGGCACCACCGGCATCTGCTACCGCAGTGACCTGGTGAAGAAGGAGCCGACGAGCTGGAACGACATCCTGAAGCCGCCGGCCTGGGCCGAGAAGAAGGTCACCATGATGACCACCGAGCGCTGGCTGGCCCTGCCCGCCGCCAAGTCGCTCGGCTACTCGGTCAACACCGACAAGGATGACGAGATCAACAAGATGAAGGAGCTGTTGCTGGAGGCCAAGTCGCACCTGCTGGCCTACGACGACCTCACCTTCGGTGACCGGCTGATCAAGGGCGAGGCCGTCATGGTCGAGGCCTGGGACGGCTGGTGCCCCACCACGGACGAGAAGCAGAACATCAAGTTCACCGTGCCGAAGGAGGGCAGCGACCTCTGGGTGGACACCATGGTGATCTTGAAGACCTCCAAGAACAAGGAGGCCGCGCACGCCTTCATCAACTACATCCTCAGCCCGGACGTGCACCGCTGGGCGGCCGAGAACATCAACTACAAGGTGCCGAACAAGGCGGCCATGGACAAGGTCCAGATCGCTCCCGGCTCGCTGCTCGGCATCAAGCCCGCCGAGCTGCTGAACGGTGAGGCGATCATCGACATCGGCCAGGCCAGCACCAAGTACACCCGCATGGCGGAAGAGATCAAGGCCGAATAGGTGTGAAGGACAAGCAAGAAGTCCGGCCGGTGTCCCTCTCCCGAGGGCGCCGGCTGGGCGCGTTCGTGTTCCTCGCACCGGGGCTCGCCTACCTGACCGTGCTGCTCCTGGTGCCGCTGGCGCTGGTGCTCAGCTACACGGTGTTCCAGCGCGGCCGCTTCGGCGGGGTGATCTACGAGTTCACGACGGAGAACTTCACCCGCCTGTTCGACTCGCTCTACCTGCGGGTGGTCGTCGACTCGCTGCAGATGGCGGGTCTCGCGACGCTGATCGCGCTGCTGCTCGGCTACCCGACGGCCTACATGATCGCGCGTTTGCCGAACAAGTGGAAGACGGTCGCGCTGGTCGCGATCGTGCTGCCGTTCTGGACGAACTTCATCATCCGGGTCTACGCCTGGATCATCCTGCTGAGCCCGGAAGGCCTGATCAACGGCTGGCTGCAGGCGTTCGGGCTCGGGCCGTACGAGCTGCTCTACAACCGGGGCGCGGTCGTGCTCGGCCTGCTCTACTCGTACCTGCCGCTGATGGTGCTGCCGCTGTACGCCTCCATCGAGAAGCTCGACCCGCAGTTGCGTGAGGCGTCGGCCAACCTGGGCGCGTCGGCGCTGACCACCTTCCGGAAGGTGACGCTGCCGCTGACGGTGCCGGGCGTGCTGACCGGCTGCCTGTTCGTGTTCGTGCCGAGCTTCGGCAACTTCGTCATCCCCGAGATGCTCGGCGGCGGCAAGTCGGCCATGGTCGGCAACCTGATCCGCAACCAGTTCCTGTCGGCGCGCGACTGGCCCTTCGGCTCGACGCTGGCGCTGGCGGTCATCGCGGTGCTCGTCGTGCTCCTGGTCGTGCAGGCGTGGGTGACGCGCCGTGCGTAGATCCGGATGGCTGCACATCCCCTTCTGGGCGACGTACGTGTTCCTGTACGCGCCGATCGTGGTCCTGGTCGTGATGTCGTTCAACTCCGGCGACTCGGCGTACACCTACGAGGGGTTCAGCCTTGAGTGGTACGGCGAGCTGGCCGGCGACGAGCGGGTCATGAACGGCCTGGTCAACACGCTCATCGTGGCCACCGGCTCGACCGTGATCGCCACCGTGCTCGGCACGATGCTGGCCGTCGGCCTGGCCCGCCACTCCCGGTCCAAGACCCTGGACGCGCTGGCGCTGATGCCGGCCGTGCTGCCCGACCTGGTGCTCGCCATCGGGCTGCTGCTCTTCTACGGGCTGATCCAGCTCACGCTCGGGCTGTACTCGGCGGTCCTGGCGCACGCGCTGTTCTCGATGGCGTTCGTGGCGGCGGTGGTGCGCACCCGGCTCACCGGCGCGGACACCTCCCTGGAGGAGGCCTCACGCGACCTCGGCGCAGGACCGGTCACCACCTTCATGAAGATCACGCTGCCCCAGCTGACCCCCGGCATCGTGGCGGGCGCGCTGCTCGCCTTCACGCTGTCGCTGGACGAGTTCGTGATCGCCTACTTCACGATCGGCAACACCGAGCAGACGCTGCCGATCGTCATCTACTCGATGATCCGTTTCGGGGTCACCCCGAAGATCAACGCGCTGGCCGCGATCCTGCTCCTGGTGAGCTTCACGGCGGTGATCGCCGGGCAGCGCATGACCAAGATCGGGGAAAGGGGCCCGCGTGCTCAAGATTGACGGGGTCACCCGCAGGTTCGGTGACGTGACCGCGCTGGACGGCGTCTCGCTGGAGATCGGCCAGGGCGAGTTCTTCGCCCTCCTCGGCCCCTCCGGCTGCGGCAAGACCACACTGCTGCGCATCATCGCCGGGTTCGAGACCCCCGACGCCGGCACCGTGACGCTCGACGGCGAGGACCTGCTGAGCAAGCAGCCGAACCGGCGGCCCATCAGCCTGATGTTCCAGTCGTACGCGCTGTTCCCGCACATGACCGTGGCCAAGAACGTCGCCTACGGCCTGGAGCGCGAGAAGCTCCCGCGCGCCGAGATCAAGCAGCGCGTCGGCGAGGTGCTGGAGACGGTGGGGCTGTCGGCGCTGGCCGGCCGCAAGCCGAACCAGCTCTCCGGCGGCCAGCGCCAGCGCGTCGCGCTGGCGCGTTCCATCGTCAAGCGCCCGCGCCTGCTCCTGCTGGACGAGCCGCTGTCGGCGCTGGACAAGAAGGTCCGCGCCGAGATGCAGCTGGAGCTCAAGCGGCTGCAGCACGAGGTCGGCATCACGTTCGTGGTCGTCACGCACGACCAGGAGGAGGCCATGTCGCTGGCCGACCGCATCGCGGTGTTCGACAGCGGCAAGGTGCGCCAGGTGGACGAGCCGATCGCGCTCTACGAGCGGCCGAGCACCCGCTTCGTGGCCGACTTCGTCGGCGCCAACAACCTGTTCGAGGGCACGGTCGGCGCCAAGGACGAGCTGGAGACCGAGAGCTTCGGCGTGCTGCCCGGCACCCCCGCGCAGGGCCTGGAGCAGGGCGTCAAGGCGCTGCTGGCCGTCCGGCCCGAGCGGGTCAAGCTCGTCGACGCCGAGGCGTCACACGGGCTCAAGGGCTCCGTCCTGGACGTGAGCTTCTACGGCGGCGTCTCGCACGTCTCGGTCGAGGTCCCCGGCCGGGCCAAGCCCGTGCTGGTGGCCGTGCAGGGCGCCGGCCAGGTGCGGCCCGGCGCCGAGGTCCGGCTCGACTGGCAGGCCGACGAGGCGGTCATCATCCCGGTGGATCAATGAACCAGGTCGTTGCCCGTCACCGTCCGCGCGTACGACAGGATCAGCTCGACGGCCTCGTCCGGGCCGATGAGCGGGTGCCTCGCGGTGATGCGGTAGCCGTACGCGTCCTCCAGCGCGACCAGGTTGCGCGAGATCGTCAGCGTGTCGGTCGTGAGCCTGAAGACGCCCAGCGCCGCCCCGGTGTCCAGGATCGACTGGTACATCGACACCTGCCGGTCGTACAGCGAGGTGAGCAGCACCCCGTAGACGCGGTTGCGGCCGGCGGCGCCGCCCATCTCGTTGAGCAGCCGCACCTCCGGGTCGAGCGGACCGGTCGGCAGCCCCGAGCGGATCGTCAGCACCAGCTTGGCCACCGGGTCGGTGAGCGCGGCGATCTGCCGCAGGCGCTGCTCGTAGAAGCGCTCCATGCCCGCGTGCTGCGCCTCGACGAGAAGCTCGCTCAGGTCGGGGTAGTGATAGAGCACCGCCCCGGAGGTCAGCCCGGCCTCCTCGGCGACGTGCGAGAGCTGCACCCGGTCGATGCCGTGCCGGATGATGGCCCGACGCGCCGCCTCGATCAGGTCGATGCGCCGGTCACTGCGGCTCTTGCGCTGGGCCATCTTCGCCTTCGCTTCCCAAAGTTAGGTATACATTCAGGAACTCGTGACCATAGTGCCCTGAAGTTGACCTTCACGCCAGATGCGTATTTGAATTCCCCTTCAAAAGGCTAGTTTCCGCGGAGTGCTCATGTCTCTCACCATCCTGTTCATGCCGGAGAGCGCCTACGGCCCGACCAACAACAGCGCGGGCATCGGCGACATCCTGCGCCGCCGGGGTCACCGGGTGGTCTTCGCCGCCGAGGCGTCCTGGAAGGGCAAGCTGGAGGCGCTCGGGTTCGAGGAGGACCTGGTCGACCTCGCGCCCCCGGCGGAGGAGGAGCAGGACGCCGGCCAGTTCTGGAAGGACTTCATCCGCGACACCGCGCCTGAATACCGCAAGAGCACCCGCGAGCAGCTGGAGACCGTCACCGCCCCGATCTGGAAGGAGCTGATCGACGGCGCCAAGTACTGCGAGCCGCAGCTCAAGCAGATCATCGAGCGGGTCCAGCCGGACGTCATCGTCGAGGACAACGTGCTCACGTTCCCGGCGCTGCAGACCGCGGGCAAGAAGTTCGTCCGCATCGTCTCCTGCAACCCGCTGGAGGTCCGCGGCGAGAACATCCCGCCGGTCTTCTCCGGCCTGCCCGCCGACGACCGCTCCGAGTGGGATGCCTTCCGGGCCGAGTACGACCGCACCCACCGCGAGCTGTGGAGCGCCTACAACGAGTGGTGCGTCGAGCAGGGCACCGAGCCGCTGCCCGAGCTCGACTTCATCCACGAGGGCGGCCTGAACCTCTACGTGTACCCGGAGATCCTGGACTACACCGACGCCCGCCCGCTGGGCCCGACCTGGCACCGGCTCGACTCCTCGGTGCGCGAGACCGACGAGGACTTCGAGCTGCCCTTCGAGCGCCGCGAGGGCGCCTCGCTGGTCTACTTCTCGCTCGGCTCGCTCGGCTCGGCCGACGTGGGGCTGATGCAGCGGGTGATCGACGTGCTGGGGACCACGCCGCACCAGTACGTCGTCTCCAAGGGCCCGCTGCACGAGGAGATCAAGCTCGCCGAGAACATGTGGGGCGCCGAGTTCCTGCCCCAGACGAAGATCATCCCGCAGTGTGACCTGGTCATCACGCACGGCGGCAACAACACCACCACCGAGGCGCTCCACTTCGGCAAGCCGATGATCCTGCTGCCGCTGTTCTGGGACCAGTACGACAACGCCCAGCGGGTGGACGAACTGGGCTACGGTGTGAGGCTCTCGACCTACACGTTCACCGACGAGGAGCTGACGGGGGCGCTCGACCGCCTCCTCGGCGACGCCGAGCTGCGGGCCGGGCTCGCCGCCGCCGGCGAGGAGATCCGCCGCCGCGACGGCCTGCGCAAGGCCGCCGACCTGATCGAGGAGTTCGGGCGCAGCTGAGGCGGCCCGGGCCAGCAAGGAAGTAAGTTCATGCGTACGTTGATCAACCCGGCCACCGGCACCGTCTGCGCCGAGGTGCCCGACACTCCCGTGGAGGCCGTCGAGGCCGCCGTCAGGCGGGCCCGCGCGGCCTCCGCGGAGTGGGCGGAGGCCACGCCCGCCGAGCGGGCGAGGCTGCTGCTCAAGGTGGCCGACCTGGTGGAGGCCGAGGCCGAGGAGCTGACCAGGCTGGAGGTCGAGGAGACCGGCAAGCCCGCGGCCGTGTTCAGGGACGGCGAGCTGCCCTTCCTCGCCGACAACCTGCGGTTCTTCGCCGGGGCCGCCCGCTCGCTCGACGGCACCGGCGCCGGGGTCTTCAGCTCCGGCTACACCTCGGTGCTGCTGCGCCGCCCCGTCGGGGTGGTCGGGTCGATCGCGCCATGGAACTTCCCGCTGGTCATGGCCGTCTGGAAGGTCGGTCCGGCGGTCGCCGCGGGCAACGCCGTGGTGATCAAGCCGGCGCCCCAGACGCCGCGCACCACGCTCCGGCTGGCCGAGCTGTTCGCCGAGGCGGGCGCGCCCGCCGGGCTCGTGCAGACCGTCACCGGCGGCGCCGAGGTCGGCCAGGCGCTGGTCACCGACCCGGGCGTCGACATGGTGAGCGTCACCGGCTCCACCGACACCGGCCGGGCGGTCATGACCGGCGCCGCCGCCACGCTCAAGCGCGTGCACCTGGAGCTCGGCGGCAAGGCGCCGGCGCTGGTCTTCGAGGACGCCGACCTGGCCGAGATGGCGCACGGCGTGGCCCTGGGCGCCACGTACAACACCGGCCAGGACTGCACCGCGGCCACCCGCGTGTACGTGGCGCGCGAGGTCTACGACGACGCCGTGGAGGCGATGCGGGCAACTCTTGCCGAAATCACCGCCGGCGACCCGTGGGACCCGGCGACCGACATCGGCCCGCTGATCTCCGAAGCGCACCGCGAGCGCGTGCACGGCTTCGTGGCACGTTCCGGCGGACGGATCGCGCACGGCGGCGCGCCGATGGCCGGGCCGGGCTTCTTCTACCCGCCCACTCTTGTGACCGATGTCGCACAGGACAGCGAGATCGTCCAGGGCGAGCTGTTCGGGCCGGTCCTGGTCGCCCTGCCGTTCGACGGCGAGGACGAGGCCGTCCGGCTGGCCAACGACACCCGCTACGGTCTGGCCTCGTCGGTGTGGTCACGCGACGTGGCCCGCGCGATGCGCGTCTCCCACCGTCTGGACGTGGGGGTGACCTGGGTGAACGACCATCTGCCGATCGCCAGCGAGGCGCCGCACGGCGGGGTCAAGGGCAGCGGGTTCGGCAAGGACATGAGCCAGGAGGCGGTCCAGGAGTACGCGGTGACGCGTCACCTCATGATCAAACACGCGGCTCCCGCGGAGCGGGACTCCTTCAGGCCAGCATGAATCCGCGTGCGGCAGAATGTCGCCCAAAGTCCCCCTTTGGGCGCGTTTGATGGGATATGTTCGGTTGGCCGATCTGGTACGGAGTGTGTTCCAATTACCCAGCCCAGCACATTCCCATGCGCCACACGCGTGTCTGATTTTTCGAGCACGTACGGCGAGAGGTAGCGAGAGTCAGTGAGGACGGAAAACCCCAAGCACACGAGGCCGGGGGACAACACAGGCGGACGTTTCCGGCTGGCCAACTGGCGCGTGCGCTCGAGGCTGGTGGCGCTGATTCTCATCCCCACCGTCGTGGGCGTGCTGCTCGCGGGTCTGCAGCTCGCGAGCGCCATCGGCACCAGCACCGAGTACCGGCGGGTGACCCAGGTCGCCGAGCTCGCGCAGCGCGTCGGCGCGCTCGCGCACGAGCTGGGCAAGGAGCGCACGCTCACCGCCTGGTACATCTCCGACCGCCGCCGCGCCGGGCGCCTCGCCCAGCTACGCACACAGCGTGGAACGGTCGATACCGCCAAGGCACGGGTGATCGAGGCGGCCACCGCCATCGACGCCTCACACCCGGCGCGCGTGCGCTCGGACGCCGAGAACATCCGGCGCTGGCTCAACGGCCTCGACGGCCTGCGCGACTCGATGACCGGCACGAACGTCCCGCCCCGCGCGTCGATCAGCACCTTCTCCACCATGATCGAGGTGCTGGCCAACCTGCAGAACGGCCTCGGCGCCGGCATCGGCGACGACCTGCTGCAGGGTGACGTCGCGGCGCTGACGGCGCTCCAGCGGGCCAAGGAAGAGGTCTCCCGCCAGCAGGGCATCCTGGTCGTGGCCCTGGTCGAGCGGAAGCTGGACTACGACGACCTGTCCGACTTCCTGGGTTCCTGGAACCGGCAGCAGTCGGAGCTCGAACGGTTCGAGCAGGAGGCGAGCCAGGCCGACCAGCTCGCCTACCGGCAGGCCATGCGCGGCCCGCAGATCGACCGCGCCGACGCGATGCGCCAGCGCGCGCTGGCCCAGCTGCGCGAGTACTCCAGCATCCGCGACCTCGACGTCACCACCCGGCGCGACCTCAACCTCTGGTACGAGAGCACGCTGCTGGCGGGCAACGCCATGCGCAAGGTCGAAGACGGCCTGGCGACCAAGGTCGTGACCCAGACCAGGGAGCTGAGCGACGCCGAGCAGCGCAACGCCATCATCTCCGGCGCGACCATCCTCATCCTGCTCCTCCTCGTCCTGGTGATCACCAGCCGGGTGGCAGGTTCGCTGGTCCGCCCGCTGCGCCGGCTGCGCGCCGAGGCCCTCCAGGTGGCCGCCACCCGGCTGCCGGAGACGGTCCGCGTCCTGCGGGAAGGCGGCGAGGGCGCCCAGATCCCCGAGGTCCCGTCGATCGGCATCGACACCCGGGACGAGATCGGGGAAGTGGCCCGGGCCTTCGACGAGGTCCACCGCGAGGCGATCCGGCTGGCCGGCGACGAGGCCAAGCTGCGCGCCAACGTCAACGCGATGTTCGTCAACCTCTCCCGCCGCAGCCAGACGCTGGTCGAGCGGCAGCTGCAGCTCATCGAGGGTCTGGAGCAGGGCGAGGAGGACGAGCAGCGGCTCGCCAACCTGTTCCGCCTGGACCACCTGGCCACCCGCATGCGCCGCAACAGCGAGAACCTCCTGGTCCTCGCCGGCCAGGAGGCCGCGCGCAAGTGGAGCGAGCCGGTTCCGCTGGTCGACGTGGCCCGCGCCTCGCTGTCCGAGGTGGAGAACTACGAGCGCGTCCAGATCCAGATCCCGTCGGGCGTCCAGGTCGCGGGCCCGGCCGTCACCGACACCGTCCACCTGCTCGCCGAGCTGATCGAGAACGCCATCTCGTTCTCCCCGCGTGAGAGCAAGGTCCAGGTCAGCAGCCAGCCCGCCGAGGGCGGCGTGCTGGTGACGATCAACGACCAGGGCATCGGCATGAGCCCCGAGGAGCTGGCCCAGGCCAACTGGCGCCTGGCCAACCCGCCGGTCGTGGACGTCGCGGTCTCGCGGCGCATGGGCCTGTTCGTGGTCGGCCGCCTGGCCCTGCGCCACGGCGTCCGCGTCCAGCTCAAGCAGCGCGAGCGCGGCGGCCTGAGCGCGATGGTGCTGCTGCCCGCGATGCTGCTCATCGGCGGTCAGGGCTCGGTGCCGCAGCAGCGCTCCCAGTACGACGCGTTCACCAGCTTCGACCCGGGCAAGTTCGACTCCGCCGCCGCCTCGGCCAACGGCTCGGGCTTCCCGCCATCGTCGTCCGTCTCGATGGAGACGCGAGACGTCCGGGGCAACGAGAACGCGCCGCTCGACACCCAGTGGCCCGGCAACATCCCGGCGCCCGGCGGTGACAGCTGGCCGTCCTACCCGGAGCCGGGCAAGCAGGACTGGCCGCCGTTCACCGAGCAGCCCGCCGCCGCGCAGCAGGACGAGCCGCGCTGGCCGTCGTTCGCCGAGCAGCCCCCGGTCCAGGCGGAGGAGCCCCGGTGGCCGTCGTTCGCCGAGGACCCGTCGGCCGCCCAGGCGGCCCAGGCCGCCGAGCCGCGCTGGCCGTCGTTCGCGGAGGAGCCGGTCGCGCAGCAGGACCAGCCGCGCTGGCCGTCGTTCGCCGAGGACCCCTCGGCCCGGCGCGACGACGGCCGGTGGCCGTCCTTCGCCACCGAGCCGCCGCCGCAGCAGCCGCAGCGGGAGGAGCCGCGCTGGGGGTCCTTCGGCGACCCGGAGCCGCGGGCGCCCTTCGGCGAGCAGCCGGCCCAGTCCTTCGGCGTGGAGCAGCGCTGGCCCTCCTTCGCCGAGACGGTCAAGGCCGCCCAGTCCTACCCGTCCAACGGCTCCTACGACCCGTTCGGGCCCGGCGAGTACTCCTCGCAGGATCTGACCGGCCCCCTGCCCGTGGTGCGCAACTCGCCCATCGAGGAGCAGGGCGAGGAGTTCCTGCCGATCTTCTCCTCCGTCGGGTCCGACTGGTTCAGGCGGCCGGAGTCGGAGTACTCCCAGCCGCGCGAGCCGGAGTACCGGCCCGTCGCCCCGGTGGAGGAGGCGGAGACGGCCCAGCACGCGGTGGTGCAGGAGAAGCAGGCGCTGCCGCAGCGCACGCCCGGCCAGTCGGGCGCGGGCGCGTCGTGGTCCTCGCCCGCCGACAGCGGCTGGCAGGCCGCCCAGGCGGCGGCCCAGCCCGCGCAGGGCGGCACCACCTCATCCGGCCTGCCCCGCCGGGTGCCCAAGGCGAACCTGGTGCCGGGTACGGCCAGCCTGGCCGAACCCGCGGTCACGTCGCCGCCGCCGCAGATCTCTCCCGAGCGGTTGCGGAGCCGGCTGTCGAGTTTCCAGCAAGGTGTACGGCAAGGCCGCGCGTTCACCCGCGGAGATGTGAATGAGGAGGAGCAATGAGAGAGTTGAGCCAGGGAGCGCGTGGCATCAACTGGCTGATCACTGATTTCGTCAACAACGTGCCGGGCGTCGCGCACACCGTCGTGGTGTCGTCCGACGGCCTGCCGCTGGCCTACTCGGAGGGCTTTCCGAAGGACCGGGCCGACCAGCTCGCCGCGGTCGCCTCGGGCGTGATCAGCCTGACCCAGGGTGCGGCCCGGGTGTTCGAGGGCGGGATGGTGACCCAGACCGTCATCGAGATGCAGCGCGGACTGTTGATGATCATGTCGATCAGCGACGGCTCCTGCCTGGCCGTCCTGGCCGCGCCGGACTGTGACATGGGCCTGGTGGCCTACCAGATGACGCTATTGGTCGAGCGGGCGGGGCAGGTGCTGACACCTTCCGTACGCGCGGAACTGCAGGCGGCCCGCCCCCGCTAGCCGGGCGGTGACAGGAGATCATGGTGTCAGGTCAGGGTTGGGCTGGTGATAGCAACACTCCGCCGCATCCGTCGGCGCCCCGTCCGCCGAAGTCCAGCTCCCTGGTGCGGCCGTACGCCGTGACCGGGGGGCGAACTGCCCCGCGGATGAAGTTCGCCATGGAGGCGCTGGTGTCCTCCGTGACGTCCGAATACCAAGACATTTCAATGCTGAGTCCGGAATATCAGGCGATCATCCAACTGACCCGTAACGTCCGGTCGGTTGCCGAGATCTCCGCCCTCTTAAAGCAACCTCTGGGGGTGGTCCGGGTGCTGATCGCCGACATGGCGTCAGAAGGCCTGATCCGCGTGCACCAGCCTGCCCTGGACGCGGGCAAGCCGGACCTCAACCTGCTGGAAAGGGTGCTCAGTGGACTTCGCAGGCTCTAGCCCGGCCCTGACCTCGACGAAGATCGTCGTGGCGGGCGGGTTCGGCGTGGGCAAGACGACGTTCGTGGGAGCGGTGTCCGAGATCCTGCCGCTCACCACGGAGGCGGTGATGACGGACGCGTCGGCCCACGTCGACGACGTGTCGCTCACCCCGAACAAGACGACCACCACGGTCGCCATGGACTTCGGCCGCGTGTCGCTCGACCGCGACCTGATCCTCTACCTGTTCGGCACGCCCGGTCAGCACCGGTTCTGGTTCATGTGGGACGACCTGGTCAAAGGCGCCATCGGCGCGGTCGTGCTGCTCGACACCCGCCGGCTGGCCGACAGCTTCCCCGCCATCGACTACTTCGAAGAGGCCAAGCTGCCGTTCGTCATCGGCATCAACGGCTGGGACGGGCAGTTCGCCCACTCCGAGGAAGAGGTGCGCGAGGCGCTGTCGATCGGCCCGCAGACCCCGATCGTCCGGCTGGACGCCCGCGTCCGGGACTCGGTGAAGTCGACCCTGATCACGCTGGTCGAGCACGCGCTCTCGCGCCACATGCACGCGCCCGCCTGACTCCGGACAGGAGAACGGCCGCCGCCCGATCCCGGACGGCGGCCGTCGCGTCTCCGGACGCGCCCCTGCCCGGCGCGGCCGTCAGTGGGCCACCGGCTGGCCGCGGACCAGGCGGCCGACCTCGGCGCGCAGGTGGACGAAGTCGGGGTGCTCACGGGTGTTGATCTGGTCGCGCGGCGACGGCAGATCGACCTGGAGGTCGCCCACCACGTGCGCGGGCGCCTTGGACAGCACCACCACGCGGTCGCCCACGTACACGCTCTCGTCGATGTCGTGGGTGATCAGCACGATCGTCATCTTGTGATGCCCGCGCACCTTCAGCACGAGGTCCTCGAGGTCCTCGCGGGTCTGCGCGTCGACCGAGCCGAACGGCTCGTCCATGAGCATCAGGGTGGGCCGGTAGGCCAGCGCGCGGGCGATCGCCACCCGCTGCTGCATGCCGCCGGAGAGCTGGAACGGGTACTTGCGCCCCGCGTCGGAGAGCCCCACCGACTCCAGCGCCTCGGCCGCGGCCTCACGGCGGCGCTTGCGGTCCATGCCCTTGCGGCGCAGCGGCAGCGCCACGTTGTCGGCCACCGACATCCAGGGGAACAGGGACCGGCTGTAGTCCTGGAACACCACGGCCAGGTTGTCGGGGGTCTGCCTGACCAGCTCGCCGTCGACCTTGATCTGGCCGCCCGTCGGCGTGATCAGACCGGCGATGGACCGGAGGAGCGTGGACTTCCCGCATCCGGAGGGGCCGACGATGCACAGTAACTCGCCCTCGGCGACGCTCAGGTTGAGCTTGTCGATGGCGTGGTGCGCGTTGGGCCCGCCTTCTCCGTAGATGTGTGTGAGGTTTTCTATCTCAAGCAAAGTGATTTTCCTAGGGCGAGTCCAGAGATAACACGGCGACTCTACCGAAGGCCTCATTGGTTGCAAATGCTAAAGGCGCATTCTGTCGCGATGGGCTGCGGGTACGCTTCACCGCTGTCATGACACACCGTGCAGGAGCGACTCCGATGTCACGCATTGTCCGAGGTCACGCCGTTTTTCTTGCCCTGGCCGCGGCCGTGGCGCTGGCCGCCTGCGGCGCGGCCGGGCTGGCCCCGCCGGGCGGAAAGAGAGCGGAAAAGACCGATCTCAAAGTAGGCGTGCTGCCCATTCCCGACGCGGCGCCGTTGTATATCGCCAATGTTAAGGGCTTCTTCCGGCAGGAAGGGCTCACGGTCGAGCCGGTGATCGTCCAGAGCGGCGCGACGGCGCTGCCGCAGATCGAGAGCGGCGCGCTGGACATCACGATGACGAACTACGTGTCGGCGTTCCTGGCCGCGTCGCACGGCGAACCGGTCAAGATCGTCGCGGATCTCTACCATGCCGGGCCGCAGGCGTTCCTGCTCATGGTCCCCAAGGACTCGCCGATCAAGGACGTGGCAGGGCTGAAGGGCAAGACCGTCCTGGTCAACAGCCTGCGCAACATCGGCACGCTGGCCGTCAGCGAGACGCTCCGCCGGGCCGGGGTCGGCGGCGACGACGTGACGTACGTGGAGAAGCCGTTCCCCGAGATGGCCAACGCGCTGCTGAGCGGGCAGGGTGACGCGGCCTGGATGAACGAGCCGTTCATCACGGCCGCAGAGGGACGGCAGGGGTTCCGGCCGCTGGCCGACACCATGACGGGCGACCTGGTGGACCTGCCGGTCGCGGGCTGGGCGGTGACCGACGAGTGGGCCGCGGCGCATCCGGAGGCGCTCGCGGGCTTCCGGCGGGCCGTCGGCGAGGCGCAGCGGCTGGCCGCGAGGAGCAGGGACGAGGTCATGGCGGTGCTGCCCGCCTACACCAAGATCGGGCCCGTGACGGCCGGGCAGATCGCGCTCGGCCGCTTCCCCGTGCGGACGGACCCCGCCCAGTTGCAGCGGGTGGCCGACCTGATGCTGCGGCACGCGTACACGGAGGACAAGCTGGACGTCCGCACCGTCCTGGTGCGCTGACGGCTTCACGTGCCGGCCGTCTCGCGCGCGTGGTGCCAGCCCAGCACCCGGCGCTCGGCCACCAGGAACAGCTCGTTCAGCAGGTAGCCGAGGATGCCCAGGAGCACGATCCCGGCCCACATCGCCGGCAGGTTGAACATGGAGTACGCGACCGTCAGCTGGAACCCGATCCCGTTCGTGGTGCCGGGCAGCAGCTCGGAGAAGACCGTGACGATCAGCGACAGCGACAGCGCCAGCCGCAGCCCGGCGAACACCTTCGGCAGCGCGGCGGGCAGCACGATGCGCAGCACCCGCTCCCTGCGCGACAGCCGGAAGGCCCGGCCGGTGTCCAGATAGAGCGGCTCGACCGCGCGGGCGCCGTCGGCGGTGTTGAGCAGCACCGGCCAGACGATGCTGAACATGATGAAGGCCAGCTGCATCCGCAGCCCGAAGCCGAACACCACGAGGAAGACCGTCACCAGCGCCGGCGGCGGGATCGCCCGCAGGAACTGCAGGACCCCGTCGAGATAGTCGTAGGCCCGGGAGGACAATCCGAGCGCCAGCCCGAGCAGGATCCCCGCGAAGGCGCCCCCGGCCAGCCCGCCGGCCATCCTGCCCAGGCTCGGCAGGATGTCCGCCACGGCCTGGTCGGTCAGGAACAACCTGCCGGGCGGCCCGGAGAACCACATGGCGTGCATCCGGGTCACGATCGTGGACGGCGGCGGGAAGAACGCGCTGCCCGCCGCCCTGGTCGCGATCTCCCAGACGATGACGAGCACGACCAGCAGCAGCCACCGGCCCAGCGCCCTGCCCAGCCGCGTCATGTGCCGCCTCCCACCCGCGCGTGGTGCCACCGGAACAGCCGCCGTTCGGCCGCCACCAGCAGGGCGTTGACCGCCACCCCGAACAGGCCCACCCAGACGACCCCGGCCAGGATGTCGTCCATCCTGGCGGGCACCGCGATGCCGGCGAAGTAGATGAACACGCCGATGCCCTCGCCCCGCCCGGCCACGATCTCGGTGCTCACGGTCAGGATGAGCGCCACCCCGGTGGCCAGCCGGAACCCGGTCATGATGAACGGCGCCGCCGAGGGCAGCGACACCCACCACAGCACCGCGAGCCGGCCGAAGCCGTAGGAGCGCAGCGACTCCCTGGCCACCGGGTCGACGCCGCGCAGGCCGTACATCGTGTTGTAGAGGATGGGCCAGACGGCGGCGTAGATGACCAGGGTGATGCGGAGCTGCAGCCCGGTGCCGATGAGCAGCGCCACCAGCGGGATCAGCGCCACGGACGGGATGGGCCGCAGGAACTCCACGATCGCCCGCGTGGCGGCGTCGATCACCGGGACGCTGCCGAACAGCACCCCGAGCGGCACCGCGACGAGCGCCGCGACAGCCAGCCCGATCGCCCAGGCGAGCACACTCGTGCCGGCGTGCGCGCGGAAGCCCGGGTCGAACAGGAGGGCGCCGGCGCGCTGGAGGATCTCGGAGGCGGGCGGCAGGAACTCGGCCAGTCCGGCCCGCCCGGCGAGCTCCACCAGCGCGACGAACGCGAGCGCACCCGTCACCCGGCGCGCCCACCGGGAGGACCGGGGGCGCGCCAACGGTGAACGGGTCAGTACGGGCGTGCTCACCCCGAGGTGGTGGGCGACATCAGCGACGCGACGTCGATGTCCTTGCCGAGCCAGCCGGCCTCGACCATCCAGTCGGCCACCCGCTGCAGCCGCACCGGGTTGTCGGAGCTGGAGAAGTACGGGAACGTCACGGTGGCCGCGGTGGCCTTGTCGATCTGGGTGAAGTTCGGCAGTACGTCGACGACCAGCTCGCGGTTGCCCTCCATCAGCTTGGCGGCGTTGTGCAGCGCCCGCTGGAAGGCGGCCGCCGTCTTCGGGTTCTTCTCGTACCACTCCTGGGTGCTGACGTACCCGGAGATGGGGAACTCGGCGGCGGGGCCGGAGGCCGGGTCCAGAATCTTTCGGGCGCCCATCTGCGAGGTCGCCGCGGTCACCATCGGCTCGCCCAGATAGGCGGCGTCGATCTGGCCTTTCTGCCAGGCGGGCATGATGTTCTGGAACGTCACCTGGACGTACTTGATTGATTTCGGATCGACATTATTGGCCTTAAGAACCTGGGTGAGCGCCAGCTCCTGGAAATTGTGCAGGACGTTCACGTTGATCGTCTTGCCTTCCAGGTCCTGCGCCGACCTGATCGGCGAATCAGGTAAAGCCATGATGCTCAGGGAATCCGGGGCCGCGCGTGAGCCCTCGGCCAGGATCCGCAGCTTCAGCGCGCCCTGGTCGTGGGCCTGGAACATGGAGACGTAATTTCCGAACATGGCGTCGATCTCGCCATTCAGGAGCATCGGAATGGCCTCCGGGGAGGACTGGACGATCTGCGGCGTGACCTTGAGCCCCTCCTTCTCGAACAGCTTCTGATCGATGGCCACGTACAGGGCGGCCGTGTCGATGGCCGGCAGGCCGACGACCTTGATCTCGGTCTTCTCCAAGCCGCCGTTGGCGGCAGCGGTCGAGGTCGGCGCGCTGGTGTTGGCGGTGTCACCGCTGCACGCGGTGATGCCAAGCGCCAGGGCCAACCCGATGATGGCGGCCCTGCTGGGACGGCCAAGCCTCATGTCGGGGACTCCCTTCGCACGGTAAGACGGAGCCGGAAGGTAGGGGGGTGGTCTGTTTCTCGCGGGAGGTGCGCCTGACACGCAACAAGCACTGACGGTAGCACCAGATGGTCGTCTGTCATCGCGAAAATAACACTTGTGGTTGCATTGCGAGTTTGACGTTCTATCGTGGTGATTGGCTTGAACAATTGACAATCTTCGTGCTTTCGCCAGCTTGACCCGGGTTGAGGGGCCTGGGCCGGGTGGTGAAGGAGGTGATCCGTGGGTTCCCGATACTGGTGATGCGTTCGATGATCGGCTGATCCGAGCTGTGAGCAGACCGTCTATTTCGCTGTGCGATGAGACGGTCCGGTAATCGTGTCGCATTAGTCGGGGACGATTGGATCCCATGCTCGAATGGCCCTCATCTCGATAGTCATTGAGCCCTCCTGCAATCCATGCATGGTCATCGAGATTCCCTCCGGGGCGAGAGGTAGCGAAGGCAGTGAGTACGCAGGGTGCTGTAGCTTCCGTTGACCGCGAGCCGCACGGCCATCTAAACCGACCTCAGGCCAAGCCTTCAGCGAGCAGGTTCCGCCTGGGCAACTGGCATGTGCGATCACGCCTGGTCGCGCTCATCGTGGTGCCCACGGCCGTGGCCGTGGCGCTGGGCGGCCTGAACGTGATCACCTCACTCCGTGACGCGAACACGTACCAGACCCTGCGCGAGGTCGCCGAGCTGAGCGAGTCGCTGGGCGCCGTCACCCACGCGCTCGGCGCCGAGCGGGACGCGACGGCTCTCTACATCGCCAAGGGCCGGCCGGACGTGCGCGAACCGCAGTTACGCGGCCTGCACGACGAGGTCGACGACCTGATCGCGGAGGCCAGGCGGCGGGCCGAGGCCGTCAACGACACGCACGGCGACGCGGTGCGCCCCGTGCTGCGCCGGCTGGAGGAGATCCGGGCGCTGCGCGACACCGCCGTCGAGGGCAAGATCCAGCCGCTGCCCACGATCTCGAAGTACTCCCAGATCAACGCGGCCATCGTGCAGTTCCACGACCAGCTCGGCCAGGTCGCCGTGGACGACGTGGTGGCGCACACCGCGGGCGCCATGGCGGCGATGGCGCGGGCCAAGGAGCAGGCGTCCAGGCAGCGCGGCATCCTGGCCAGCGCGCTGGACAAGAGGGGCTTCGACGCCGGCGAGCTGGACTCCCTCACCGCGGCCAAGGCCCGCGAGGAGAGCGAGCAGACGCTCTTCGCCACGCTGGCCACGCAGGACCAGCTCGAACTCTTCCGCAACCTGGTCGTGGGCCAGGACATCGACCAGACCGACCTGTTCCGGCTGCGGGCCATCGCCCAGTCGGCCCAGAGCAAGCCGCTGAGCATCGGCACCAACCCGGCCAAGGACGTCGACACCTGGTTCGACGTGAGCACCGGCAAGATCGACGCGATGCGCAAGGTGGAGACCACCCTCGCCTCCTCCGTCATCCTGCGCGCCCGCCAGCTGGAGGACGGGGCCAACCGGTCCGCCCTCATCTCGGCCGTGCTCATCATGATCCTGCTGGTCGTGGTGCTCGCCATCATCTCCCTCATCGCCCGCTCGCTGATCAGGCCGCTGCGCAGGCTGCGCCGGGAGGCGCTGGACGTGGCCAACCACCGCCTGCCGCAGACCGTGCGCACGCTGCGCGACAGCGGTGACGCGACGACCGCCCCGGTGGCGCCGATCGGGGTCAAGACCGAGGACGAGATCGGCGAGGTGGCGCGGGCGTTCGACGAGGTGCACCGCGAGGCGGTGCGGCTGGCGGGCGAGGAGGCGCGGCTGCGCGCCAACGTCAACGCGATGTTCGTGAACCTGTCGCGGCGCAGCCAGACGCTGGTGGAACGGCAGATCACCCTGATCGACGGGCTGGAGCAGGGCGAGCAGGACGAGCAGCGGCTGGCCAACCTGTTCAAGCTGGACCACCTGGCCACCCGCATGCGCCGCAACTCCGAGAACCTGCTGGTCCTGGCGGGCCAGGACCCGCCGCGCCGGTGGAGCCAGCCGGTCAAGCTCGTCGACGTGGCCCGTGCCTCGCTGTCGGAGGTCGAGGGCTACGAGCGCGTGGTGCTCCAGGTGCCCGACGGGGTGTCGATCGCCGGTCAGGCCGTCAACGACGTCATCCACCTGCTGGCGGAGCTGGTCGAGAACGCCTTGTCGTTCTCCCCGCGCGAGACCCGGGTGACGCTGTCGGGCAGCCGGATCGACGGCGGCGGCGTGATGCTGTCGATCACCGACTCCGGCATCGGCATGACGCAGGAGGAACTGGCCCAGGCCAACGAACGGCTGACGGACACCCCCGGCATGGACGTGGCGGTGTCGCGCCGGATGGGCCTGTACGTGGTGGCCAGGCTGGCGCACCGGCACGGCGTCCGGGTGCAGCTGCGCCCGCACGCCTCCGGCGGGCTCACCGCGATGGTGCTCATCCCCGAGTCGCTGCTTTCCGGGTCGCCGGCGCTCACCGGGGCGTCCGGCGGCGGCCAGAGCGAGCCGTACACCGGACCGCAGGCCGCGCCGATGCCGCTCAACGTCTTCCCGATGGGCCCGGGACACCCGTCGTTCCCCTCCGGTCCCGACGGCGGCTCCGTCTGGCCGGCCCCGCCCTGGCCGTCCGACGGCGGCTGGCCGGAGCCGACCCGCGGTGGCGGCGGCGGCCCGTACGAGACCAACGACTGGATGCCCCCGCGCACGCCCGGCTGGAACGGCGGCAACCAGATGCCCCGCCGCGGCGCGCCCGACCACCAGCGGCCCATGGGCTACGCCTACGGCGAGCGGATCGACCCGCCGGAGCGGCCGAAGTACGAGTTCCCCGGCAGTGAAGGGTCCACCGGCCCGCTCCCCGCGGTCGGCTCCGGCTCCTCCAACGGGGACGACTACCTGCCGATCTACGCCGCGGTGGAGTCGGCCTGGTTCGAGCGCGGCGGTTCGAGCTGGAGCTCGCCCAAGGCGGACGAGGGCTGGTCGGCGGCGCAGGCCGCGGTGGAACCGGTCCGCGACGGCTCGACGGCGGCCGGGCTGCCCAAACGGGTGCCCAAGGCGAACCTGGTGCCCGGCTCGGCCGAGACCGCGTCCGCGCCCAAGGGCGTCACGCCGGTGCCGGCCGTCTCTCCCGACCGGACGCGTACCCGGCTGTCGAGCTTCCAGCAGGGCTTCCGGGCGGCGCGCGAGGACATCACCGGCGGCCGGGCCTCCGCACCGGCGCCGCCGCCGAGCCCGGCGTTCGGCGGCAACCCGTCCGGGGGAACCACCTTCGGCGGCAGCAACGGCAGGACCGATCAGACAGGCGAGGATGATCGCATATGAGTGAGCTGAGCCATGCCGCGCGCGGCGTGGACTGGTTGATCACCGACTTCGTCAGTACGGTGCCGGGCGTGGCCCACGCGGTCGTGGTGTCCTCGGACGGGCTGCCGCTGGCGGCCTCGTCCGGATTTCCCGCGGACCGGGCCGACCAGCTCGCCGCGATCGCGTCCGGCTTGGTGTCCTTGACCCAGGGAGCCGCGCGTGTCTTCGAGGGCGGCGGGGTGGCGCAGACCATTGTCGAGATGCAGCGGGGGCTGATGCTCATCATGTCGATCTCGGACGGCTCCTGCCTGGCGGTGCTCGCCGCTCCCGACTGCGACATGGGACTGGTGGCGTACCAGATGACCTTGATGGTGGACCGGGCGGGGCAGGTGCTCACGCCCGCGGTGCGTGCGGAGTTGCGCGCGGCTCAGACCAGGTGATGCCGGTGACGGATCCGCGGTGGAACAGCGGCGGCTGGGAGCCAGGCTCCCCGCCCCGGTCGCAGGCCGACCCGGCGTCGCCGGTGCGCCCCTACGCCGTCACCGGCGGGCGGACGGCGCCCAGGGTGAAGCTGGCGATGGAGGCGCTGGTGTCGTCGGCGACGGCGGAGCACCGGGAGTTCTCCCACATAACCCCTGAATATCAAGCGATTTCCCAATTGTGTCGTCAGGTGCGGTCGGTCGCCGAGGTCTCGGCCCTGCTGCACATCCCGCTGGGGGTGGTGCGGGTGCTGATCGCCGACATGGCGGCAGAGGGACTGGTACGCGTGCACCAGCCGCAGCTGGATGCCGGCCGCCCGGATGTCAACTTGCTGGAAAGGGTGCTCAGTGGACTTCGCAGGCTCTAGCGGGGAATTGACCTCGACCAAGATAGTGGTGGCCGGCGGCTTCGGCGTGGGCAAGACGACGTTCGTGGGAGCGGTGTCGGAGATCATGCCGTTGACGACCGAGGCGGTGATGACCGACGCCTCGGCCGGGATCGACGACCTGGGCATGACCCCGCTGAAGTCCACCACGACGGTGGCCATGGACTTCGGGCGGGTGTCGCTGGACCGGGACCTGATCCTGTATCTGTTCGGCACGCCGGGCCAGCACCGGTTCTGGTTCATGTGGGACGACCTGGTGCGCGGCGCGATCGGCGCGGTCGTGCTGGTCGACACGCGGCGGCTGGCCGACAGCTTCCCCGCGATCGACTACTTCGAGGAGGCCCAGCTTCCGTTCATCGTGGGCGTCAACGGCTGGGACGGCCAGTTCCAGCACGCCGACACCGAGGTGCGCGACGCGCTCTCCCTGGCCCCGCACATCCCGCTCATCAGGCTGGACGCGCGCTCCAAGGAATCGGTCAAGGGCGCCCTGATCCACCTGGTCGAGCACGCCCTGACCGTGCGCACCGCCGTGCCGGGCTGGAACGGCTAATCCGCCGACGCCACGGCCTCGATCAGGCTGGCCGCGCCCTCCAGCTCGACGACCCGGGAGAGCGTGAGACCGGCCCGGGAGAGCAGCGCGCCGTACTCCGACCCGCTGCGCTCGGTGCCGCCGTCGAAGACCGCGAGCATCCGCATGTCGAGGTCCTTGCCCAGGTGGGGAGCGTCGTCCTCGGGCAGCACGACCTCCAGGACCAGCACCCGGCCGGCCGGGTCCATCGCCTCGCGCACGTTGCGCAGAATCGTCACCGCGTCGTCGTCGTCCCAGTTGTGCAGCACGCTGCCCAGCAGGTAGGCGTCGTGGCCCGCGGGGACCGACCGGAAGAAGTCGCCGGGCACCAGCTCGCACCGGTCGGTCAGGCCCTCGGCGGCGAGCGCCGCCCGCGCCTGCTCGATGACGTGCTCCCGGTCGAGGAGGACGCCGCGCATCTCGGGGTTGGCCTCCAGGACCGCGGCCAGGACATGCCCCCGGCCGCCGCCCACGTCCACCAGGCTATGCACGCCCCGGAAGTCGTACCCCTTCACCAGGCCTTCGATGAACGGGATCGCCCTGGTCGCCATGTACTCGCCGAACAGCCTGCTGGTCTCCGGGTTGGCGGCCAGGTGATCGTAGAGCAGGCCGTAGCGGGCCGTCAGCGCCGACGAGCCCGCGCGGACCGTGGCCGGCAGGTTGCCCATCGCGTACCAGAGGCTCTCCTCGCCCAGCATCTGGATCGAGGAACGCAGCGAGCCGGGGACGTCCGACCGCAGCGGGGTGCCCCGCTCGGTGAGGTCGTAGCGGTCGTCCCCGGTCCGCCGCACCAGGCCCATGGCCGCCAGCTCCCGCAGCACCCGCCGCAGCGCGTCCGGATCCGCCTCACATCGCCCGGCCAGGTCCGCCGCGCCGAGCGGGCCGTGGGCCAGCTCGTCGGCCAGGCCCAGCTCGGCCATGGTCAGCAGCGCCGCGAAGCGGGAGAGGTCCGCAACCGCGCTCCAGAGGAGGTCGTCGGAGTGACGCATGGGTCCCTTTCTCGATCTCATACGGTCATGGTGTGCGATTGGCCTGACGGTGCCAGATCAGGACACGCCGTTCGGCCAGGACGAACAGCGAGTTCACGAGATAGCCGAGCACGCCGAGCAGCGCGATCGCCGACCAGACGCCGGCCGCGTCGAAGCTCCGCTGGGCCTGCAGCAGCTGGTAGCCGATGCCGTCGGTGCCACCGAAGATCTCCGAGATCACCATGAGGATCAGCGCCAGCGACAGGCTCAGCCGCAGCCCCGCGAAGATCTTCGGGGACGCCGCGGGGATCACGACCACGCGCAGGTGCTGGGCCTTCGACAGCCCGAACACGGTGGCGGTCTCGGTGTAGGTGCGATCCACCGACCGGGCGCCGTCGATGCTGTTGAGCAGCACCGGCCAGATGACGCCGAACACGATCGTGGCCAGCTGCGTCGCCAGCCCCGACTGGAACAGCACGACGAACAGCGGCAGCAGCATCGGCGGCGGCACCGCCCGGCCGAGCTCGATCAGCCCGTCCACGTACCCGGAGATCTTCCGTGAGCGCCCGAGGATCACCCCGAGCACGACCCCGAGCACCGACGCCAGGATCCAGCCGCCGAACATGCGGGCGAGGCTGGGCATGATGTTGTCGAACGCGTCTTCAGTAAGGAAGAGCTGAGAGGCCGGGCCCGAGAACCACAGCTCGTACATCCGTACGACGATCTGGCTGGGCGGCGGGAAGTCATCGTCGAAATAGACGAAACGGGTGATCAGCTCCCAGACGAGGATCACCAGAGGGACGAACCAGAGCCGGTTGAGCACTTTCACGTCCGCACCCCTCCTGTCCGGAGCCAGTGCCAGCGGAAGAGCCGACGCTCGGCGAGCTGCAGCGCCATGTTCGCGAGCACCCCGAAGATCCCGGCCCAGAGCGTGGCCGCCATGATCAGGTCCATCCGGTTGCCCGAGGCGGCCGCCACCGCGAACACGCCGATGCCGTTGACGCCGCCCGCCACCAGCTCGGCGCTCACCGCGAGCACCAGCGCGATGCCGGCGGCGATCCGCACCCCGGTCGCCATGAACGGCGCGGCGCTGGGCAGGCTGACCCGGGACAGCACGGCCAGCGACCCGAACCCGAAGGTCCGCATCGACTCCTTGGCCAGCGGGTCGACGTCGTGCATGCCGTACAGGGTGTTGATGAGGATCGGCCAGAGCGACGCGTACACGATGACGGAGACCTTCATCAGCGCGTCGTCCGGGATGAGCAGGATCGCGAGCGGGATGATCGCCACCGACGGGATCGGCCGCATGAACTCCAGCAGCGGCCGGACCGCCTGCTCCACCTGCGGCAGCGCGCCGAGCAGCACGCCCAGCGGCACCGCGACGGCGATCGCGATCAGCAGGCCGAGCCCCCAGTTGCCGATCGTGGTCAGCATCCCTTCGAGGAAGACCGGGTCGAGCAGCAGGAGCGCGGCTTCGTACAGAATCACCGACGGCGGCGGGAAATCGAACGTCCGGGACACCCAGAGCCTGATCACCAGCTCGCCGAGGACGAGGAAGCCCGCGGCGCCGATGACGCCGCGGGTCAGTCGTGCACTTTTCATCCTGCTGACGGCGGCGCCACGATGATCGACTTAACGTCGATGGGCTTCTTGAGGTAGTTGTACTCGAGCATCAGGTCGGCGACCTTCTGCAGCCGGTCGGCGTTCAGCTCGCTCGGGAAGGTGCCGAGGGTGATCACCGACGCCGTCTGCGCGTTGATCTTCGTGTACGTCGGGATCATCGCCTCGATCTCCTTGCGGTCGCTGGAGGCGAGTTCCTGGGCCTTGGCGATCGCGCGCTGGAAGGCGGCCAGCGTCTTCGGGTGCTTCTGCGTCCACTCGTCGCTGGCCATCCAGCCGGCGATGGGCAGGTTCTCGGTCTCGCCGGTCATGGTGTCGGCGAGCTTCCTGAAGCCGAGCTGGCTCTGCGTCGCGGTGATGAACGGCTCGGTGATCCAGCCGGCGTCGGCCTGGCCGCTCGCGATCGCGTTGCCCATCTCGGGGAACGGCTTCTCCGAGAATTTGACGTCGTTTTCAGTAAGGCCGGCCACCTTGAGCTGCGTCGTCACGGCCAGCGTGGCGATGTTGCGCAGGTTGTTGACCAGGATGGTCTTGCCCTTCAGGTCCGCCACAGTCTTAATCGGCGAGTCCTTCGGGACCATGATGTTGAAGTTGTTTTCAGAGGCTTGATACATGTCCGCGACGAGCTTGAGCTTCTTGCCGGCTTCGACGGCGGAGAAGGTCGAGACGTAGTTCGTCTGGGAGATGTCAAGGGCGCCGTTCTCGATCTGCGGGATCGCGGCCGCGCCACCGGTAATGGTGACGGCCTCGACGGTGAGGCCCTCCTCCTTGAAGAAGCCCTTGGCGTTCGCGATATACAGCGATACGGGGTCGGGAATGGGGAGAGCGCCGACCTTGATCGTGGTTTTCTCCAAACCGCCGGTGTCAGCCGTCGAGTCCGTGGACTCGCCGCCGGTGCCGCAGGCGGCAAGGGTGAGTGCGACTGCGGCGCCGAGGACAATGGCGCGACAGCGCAGAGTGCGTGTCATGGGAGGTTCTCCTACCAGGGGGGAAGCTTCTGGAGCGCGGCATTGGATAGCCGGGCGTGAAGCGTACCGGAGGGTTGATCCGAGCTGAAGACGCTATGCCTCGAATCCGCTAGTTTTCCGCTCAATACGACTTCTCACTTTATAGTCGTATATATTACTTTCTGTCATCTTACGGGTCATATGTCCGGATTGGCGGGGTGGTTGCGCTCTGTGAACGAGGGTTAGCGGCTCGAACAAAGCGGCCCTCTGGACGATGGAAAACTCGTGAGACGTTGGCTCAACTATGAGGTTTGTGCTCAAATTGGGCACCGAACTTGCCTGCGATCACGCGTCGGCGTGAAAAATGCGCATGATCCCCCTCAGCAGCAGGCTAAGGCGAGAGGTTGCCACAGTGAGGACACCAACGACCGATTCCGGTCGTAGCAGGGCGAAAGACCTGCCGGGCGCGCCTGCTTCCACGCTGGCGCCGGCGGACCGGCCACTGCCCAAGCCGGGCAGCGCGTTCGCTCTGCGTAACTGGCGAGTACGGACCCGCCTCATCGCTCTCATCGCCATCCCGACGGTCGTCGGCGTGCTCCTCGGCGCGCTCCGCGTCGGCACCTCCATCGGCAGCGCACAGGAGTACGCGCGGGTCGGTGAGGTCAACTCTCTGGTGAGCGATGTCGGGAACCTGACCCACGACCTGGCGGTCGAACGCGACACCGCCGCCCGGTACGTCGCCGCGAACCGCCTGCAGTCGCAGTTCCAGCAACTGGAAACCCAGTACGACATCGTCGACGCCAGCATCAAGCGGCTGCTCGCCACCGCCGGCGAGGTCGAGGGCTCCTTGTCGGACCTGGGCCGCCGGCGTCTCGACCTGGTCCGCATCCGGCTCACCCAGCTTCCCTCGATGCGCAAGACGGTCCAGGACAGCAAGCTGCCGCCGCTGCCGACCGTCGAGAAGTACAGCGAGGTCATCAGCGAGTTGCTGCAGCTCTTCGACGACGTCGGCCAGGGGGCGGCCGACGAGCAGATCATCTCGGCCAGCACCGCCATGCGCGCCGTGGCGCGGGCCGAGGAGGAGACCTCCAAGCAACGCGCGCTGCTGGCCGCGGCGCTGGTGAAGGGCGAGTTCACCGGACCTGAGTTCAACGCCTTCGTCGACGCCCGCGCCCGCCGGGAGAGCGAGCGCGCGGCCTTCCGCAGCGCCGCCTCCCCGGCCCAGCGCCAGCTCTTCGACAACACGGTCACCAGCGTCGAGGTCGGCCGGGCCGAGTTCTACGCCAACCGCGCGATCTTCCTGCACAACGCCGGGACCGCGCTGCAGCGCCTGGACACCACGACCACCAAGGACGCCGACGAGTGGTTCAGCTCCATCACGCGTACGGTCGACAAGCTGAACGTCGTGCAGAAGTCGCTGTCGCAGCAGATCGCCACCCGCGCCGCGGACCTGCAGGGCGCCGACCGGCAGGCGGCCGCGTTCAGCATCGGCCTGGTCGTCCTGCTGCTGGTCCTGGTCCTCGCGGTCACCGCGGTCATGGCGCGCTCGCTCGTCCGGCCGCTGCGGCGGCTGCGCGGGGACGCGCTCAAGATCGCCGGTAAGACGCTGCCCGGCCTGGTGCGTCAGCTGCGCGAGGGCGAGGCCGACCCCGAGTCGCTGCACGTGCCGCCCATCCAGATCTCCTCCAAGGACGAGATCGGTGAAGTGGCGCGGGCGTTCGACGAGGTGCACCGCGAGGCGGTGCGGCTGGCGGGCGAGGAGGCGCGGCTGCGCGCCAACGTCAACGCGATGTTCGTGAACCTGTCGCGGCGCAGCCAGACGCTGGTGGAACGGCAGATCACCCTGATCGACGGGCTGGAGCAGGGCGAGCAGGACGAGCAGCGGCTGGCCAACCTGTTCAAGCTGGACCACCTGGCCACCCGCATGCGCCGCAACTCCGAGAACCTGCTGGTCCTGGCGGGCCAGGAGCCCCCGCGCCGGTGGAGCCAGCCGGTGAAGCTGGTCGACGTGGCCCGCGCCTCGCTGTCGGAGGTCGAGGGCTACGAACGGGTGGTGCTCCAGGTGCCCGACGGCGTCTCGATCGCCGGTCAGGCCGTCAACGACGTCATCCACCTGATCGCCGAGCTGGTCGAGAACGCGCTGTCGTTCTCCCCGCGCGAGACCCGGGTGACGGTCTCCGGCAGCCGGATCGACGGCGGCGGCGTGATGATGTCGATCACCGACTCCGGCATCGGCATGACCTCGGAAGAGCTCGGCCAGGCCAACGAGCGGCTCAGCGAGACCGCGGTCGTGGACGTGTCGGTGTCGCGCCGGATGGGCCTGTTCGTGGTCTCCCGGCTGGCGCACCGCCACGGCATCCGCGTACAGCTCAGGCCGCAGAGCGGCGGCGGGCTCACCGCGATGGTGCTCATCCCCGAGACCCTGCTCGGCATGCAGGCCGTGCCCTTCGACGGCTCGACCGGCGCCACCGGCGCCACCGGGGCCCTGGCCGGCATGCAGCGGGCCCGCGCCGACGCCTACGCGTCGCAGCCCCCCGCGCCGCAGTGGGGCGACAACGGCTTCCAGATGAGCCCCGCGCATCCCTCGTACCCGCCGAACGCGGACCCCAGCGGATCGTGGCCGAACTCCGCCATGCAGTGGCCTTCCAGCGGACCCGACTCGTGGGCGTCCGGACCACGCAGCGGCGCGTACGACACCGACGACGTGTGGATCCCGTCCCGCGTCCCCGGCGGCTGGGCGAGCGAGCCGTCGCCGCTGCCCGAGCGAACCAGCGAGCCGCTGCCCACGCGGAACCCGGCCGGCCGCAGGCAGGCCTACGACTTCCCCGAGACGGCGGAGTCCGGCGCCACCGGGCCCATCCCCGCGGTGAACCCCTCCGCGGGCGGGGACGACTACCTCCCGATCTTCGCCTCGGTGGAGTCGGCCTGGTTCGAGCGCGGCGGCAGCAGCGGCGCGTGGGGGTCGGCCAAGGCCGACGCCGGCTGGACGGCCGCCCAGGCCGCGGCCGAACCGGTGCGCGACGGCGCCACCGCCTCCGGGCTGCCCAAGCGGGTGCCCAAGGCGAACCTGGTGCCAGGCTCGGCCGACACGGCCTCCGCGCCCAAGGGCGTCGCCCCGATGCCCGCGGTCTCGCCGGACCGGGTGCGCAGCCGCCTGTCGAGCTTCCAGAAGGGCTTCAGAGCGGCCCGTGACGATCTCAGTGAGGGCAGGGCGAACCTCGCCTCTGACCCCAGGAACGTGGATAGCAGGGAGGAGGGCGCGTGAACGACCTGAGCCAGGCGGCACGGGGGGTGGACTGGTTGATCACCGACTTCGTCAACAGTGTTCCCGGTGTCGCGCACGCGGTGGTGGTGTCGTCCGACGGACTGCCCCTGGCCACGTCGGCCGGGTTCCCGGCGGACCGGGCCGATCAGCTGGCGGCCATCGCCTCAGGGCTGGTGAGCCTGACGCAGGGCTCGGCCCGGGTGTTCGAGGGCGGCGCCGTGAACCAGACGATCGTGGAGATGCAACGGGGGCTCATGTTGATCATGTCCATTAGCGATGGATCCTGTCTGGGGGTGCTCGCCGCCCCCGACTGCGACATGGGGCTGGTGGCGTACCAGATGACCTTGATGGTGGATCGCGCCGGCAAGGTGCTTACCCCGGCGGTGCGTGCGGAGCTGCGCGCCAGCCAGACCAGGTGATGTAGGTGACGGACCCCAGATGGAACAGCGGTGGCTGGGCCCCCCAGCCGCCCCCGCCGTCGAGCAACGACCCGGCCTCGCCGGTCCGTCCCTACGCGGTGACCGGAGGGCGGACCGCGCCCAGGGTCAAGCTCGCGATGGAGGCGCTGGTGTCGTCGGCGACGGCCGAACACCGGGAGTTCTCCCATATCACCCCCGAATACCAGGCGATCAGCCACCTCTGCCGCCAGGTACGGTCGGTCGCGGAGGTGTCTGCGCTGTTACGCATGCCGCTGGGCGTGGCTCGGGTGCTGATCGCCGACATGGCCGCCGAAGGCCTGGTACGGGTGCATCAGCCGCAGTTGGATGCCGGCCGCCCGGATGTCAACCTGCTGGAAAGGGTGCTCAGTGGACTTCGCAGGCTCTAGCCCCGGCCTCACCTCGACGAAGATCGTGGTGGCCGGCGGCTTCGGGGTGGGCAAGACGACGTTCGTCGGCGCCGTGTCGGAGATCATGCCGCTGACGACCGAGGCCGTCATGACCGACGCCTCGGCCGGGATCGACGACCTGGGCATGACCCCGCTCAAGACGACCACGACCGTGGCCATGGACTTCGGCCGCGTGTCGCTGGACCGCGACCTGATCCTCTACCTGTTCGGCACCCCGGGCCAGCACCGGT
>NZ_JBICUQ010000019.1:0-27514 GCF_043198225.1 Nonomuraea sp. NPDC048826
CTCCTCGAACGCCAATCCGACGCCCAAGCCAACAACCACCCCATCCTCGCCATCATCCGCGGCACAGCCATCAACCAAGACGGAGCCAGCAACGGACTCACCGCCCCGAACGGGCCGGCCCAGCAAGACGTCATCAACCAAGCGCTGCGTGCGGCCGGTCTCACCGCCGCCGACGTCGACGCCGTGGAAGCGCACGGCACCGGCACCACGCTCGGCGACCCGATCGAAGCGCAGGCGCTCCTCGCCACGTACGGTCGTGACCGGACCCCCGACAACCCGGTCCTCCTGGGCTCCATCAAGTCGAACCTGGGCCACACCCAGGCCGCCGCCGGGGTCGCCGGTGTCATCAAGATGGCCATGGCGATGCGCCACGGCGTGCTCCCCGCGACTCTGCACATCGACGAACCCAGCCGCCACGTCGACTGGACCGCCGGCCACGTGAAGCTCCTCACCGAACCGGAGCCGTGGCCCGCTCACGACCGGCCCCGCCGTGCGGGCGTCTCCTCGTTCGGCATCAGCGGCACCAACGCCCACGTGATCCTCGAAGCACCGCCGTCGATCCCGGACGTTCCGGAGTCCGGCGACCAACCCACCATCTGGCCGCTGTCCGCCAAGTCCGAGACCGCGCTGCGTGCGCAGGCCCGGCAACTGGCCAGGCATCTGACGGCTCACCCTGAGGTCACTTCCGCTCAGGCACACCGCACGCTGGCCCGGCGGTCAGCCTTCGACCACCGCGCCGCGATCGTCGGCGCGACCCGTGCGGATCTTCTGATGGGGCTCGAAGCCCTGAGCGACGGTCGCCCGCACCCGCAGCTCCATCAGGACGCGGTACGTGAGGGGAAGCTGGCCTTCCTGTTCACCGGGCAAGGCGCCCAGCGGCCCGGCATGGGACGCGACCTCTACCAGGCCTTCCCCGCCTTCGCCGACGCCTTCGACGAAGCCCTCGCCCACCTGCCCGGCGATCTGCGCGCCATCATGTGGGGCGACGACCCTGGCCTGCTGAACCAGACCCAGCACACCCAGCCCGCCCTGTTCGCCTTCGAAACCGCCCTGTACCGGCTGCTGCGCTCCTGGGGCCTGCGCCCCGACTACCTGGCCGGCCACTCCATCGGCGAGATCGCCGCCGCCCACGCCGCCGGCATCCTCACCCTCCCCGACGCCGCCGCCCTCATCACCACCCGCGCCCGGCTGATGGCCCAGCTCCCGCCCGGCGGCGCCATGATCGCCATCCACGCCACCGAAACCGAAGTCACGCCGCTGCTCACCGACACCGTCGCCATCGCCGCCATCAACGGCCCCACCTCGCTGGTCATCTCCGGTGAGCACGACGCCACCCACCAGCTGGCCGCCCGCTTGTCCCGCCCCTCCCGGGCCTTGACCGTCAGCCACGCCTTCCACTCACCCCTGATGGACCCCGTACTGGAGGAACTGGACGCGTTCGCCGCCACCCTCACCCACCACCGCCCCCACACCCCGCTCATCTCCACCCTGCACCCCGACGCCGACCCCGCCACCCCCGGCCACTGGGCACGCCACGCCCGCAACCCGGTCCGCTTCCACGACGCCCTCACCCACCTCGCCATCCACACCACCGCCACCTGTCTGGAACTCGGCCCGGACGCCCACCTGGCCGCCATCGCCGCGCACACCGGCCACACCGTCATCCCGCTGACCCGCCGCGACCAGCCCGAACCCGCCACCGTGCTGACCGGCCTCGCCATCGCGCACACGCGGGGCGTCCCGCTGCCCCGCCTGCAGCACGACACCGCACCGCCCGTCGACCTGCCCACCTATCCCTTCCAGCGCAGTCGCCACTGGCTGGACGCGACCCAAGCTCCTCAGGACGCCGCGGGTCTGGGCCTGGAAGCGACGGCGCACCCGCTGCTGTCCACGGCCACCCAGCTCCCGGACGGCACCCACCTCTTCACGGGCAAGCTCTCCTTGGAGACGCATCCCTGGCTCGCCGACCACAACGTCGCCCACGCCACGCTCCTGCCCGCGACGGCGCTTCTCGAGCTGGCTCTGCACGCCGCCGAACGAACCGGCTGCGACGAGGTGGAAGAGCTGGTCATCCACACCCCGCTCGCCCTGGAACCGCAGCAGGACCTGCTGTTGCACCTCACGGCCGGTCCTGTCGACGCCGGTGGACGGCATGCGGTGGCCATTCACACCCGTACGGACGACGGACAGCCCTGGAGGCGGCACGCGTCGGGAGTGCTGGCCCGGAGCAGGTGATCCAGCGGACGACGGCATGCCCGGGGATCACCCGGGCATGCTGTTCCGGGCTATCCGCCTGTGGCCGCCGTCCTATCCGTGGTCTTCGCCGAGCGCTTCACGCACCAGGGCGTCGATGTCCATCGCCTTGATGGCCTCGCTCCTGGTCGCCCCGGTGTCGTTCCGAGCGCCGCCGGTACCGGCGAGATCGAGCAAGGTCTCCAGCAGTCCTGCGTCCCGCAGCTTGTCGATCGCGATGGAGCTGAGCGCCGTACGGATCGCTTCCTCGTCGTCCTCGGGCACGGCCGGCGTGGCTGCCTGCTCCAGTTCCAGCTCGTCCAGGAGATGCTCGGCCACGGCCGCCACGTTCGGGAAGTCGAAGATCAGCGTGGCTGACAGGCGCAGCCCGGTCGCGGCCTCCAGCCGGTTGCGCACCTCGATGCCGGCCAGCGAGTCCAGCCCTTGATCCATCAGGCCGGTCGTGAGATCCACCGCCTCCGGCTCGGAGTGGCGGATGGCGGCGACGTGCGTCCGGACGAGGTCTTCGAGCACCACCCTGCTGCGCGCCGGGTCGAGTCCGGCCAACCGCTGCCGTAGTCCCGCCGTACCAGTGGCGGGTTTCTCGGGCTCCGCCGGAGCGGGACCGGCGGCCGGGACCGCGGCGAAATCCCGGAGCAGCGCCGGCACGGCGTCCGCGGAGGCCGCCAGAGCCGTGCGGTCCAGCCGCATCGGCACGAGCACCGGCTCGTCGATGCCCAGCGTCTGGTCGAAGAGGCTCAGGCCCTCGGCGGTGGTGATGGCGGGCATGCCGAGCCTGCGCATGCGCAGCAGGTCGTCCTCGGTCACGCCGCCGCCCAGTTCCGTCTTGGTGGTCCACAGCCCCCACGCCAGCGAGGTGGCCGGGAGTCCGAGGGAGCGCCGGTGGACGGCGAGCGCGTCCATGAACCTGTTCGTCGCCGCGTAGTTGGCCTGACCTGCGCCCACCACGAGCCCGACGAAGGAGGAGAACAGGACGAAGGCCGAGAGCGGCTTCTCCTTGGTCAGCTCGTGCAGGTGCCAGGCGCCGTCCATCCTGGGGGCGAGGACCGTTTCCAGGCGTTCGGGGGTGAGTCCGCCGATGGTGACGTTGTCGGCGACCGCCGCGCAGTGGACCACTCCGGTGAGCGGCCGCGGCAGACCCGCCAGGAGCGTGGCCAGCGCCTCTCTGTCGGACACGTCGCAGGCGGCCAGCGTGACGTCGGCGCCCATGGCGGTGAGCTCGTCGCGGAGCTCCTCCGCTCCCGGCGTGTCGGCGCCGCGGCGGCTCACCAGGGTCAGCGTGCGGACTCCGTGCGCCGACGCGAGTCGCCGGGCGACGTGCGCGCCGAGCCCGCTCGTGCCGCCGACGATGAGCGTCGTGCCCTCCGGGTCCCACCGCGGGGGGCCCGCGGCGTCGGCCGGGAGGTTCGCCAGGCGGGGCACGTGGATCCGGGAGCCGCGCAGGGCCGCCTCCGGTTCCGCCGAGACGGCGACCGCGGGCAGCAGCCGGGCCGCCGTCTGCGAGCCGTCGGTGTCCACGAGGACGAACCGGCCTGGGTTCTCCTCCTGAGCCGCTCGTACGAGGCCCCAGACCGGAGCCTGGGCGAGTGATGGCGACTCGTCGTCCGGCAGGGTGACCGCACCGCGCGTCACCACCATGAGGCGGGAGCCGACGAGCCGGTCGTCCGCCAACCACGCGCGGACGGCCGCGAGCACGTGCAGCAGCGTGGCACGGGCCCCGGGCAGCACGGCTTCGAGGTCCGGCGGGCACGGCAGCAGCACCACCTCGGGCGCGGGAAGGCCCGTGGCGACGGCGGCGCCGAGCGCGGCGACGTCCGGGAACACCGGCATGCCGTCGTCCAGCCCGGACAGTCCTGCCTCGTCGCCCACCACGGCCCACCGATCGGGCATCGCCTCGGCGGCCCGGCCGGGCGGCAGCTGGTTCCAGGTGAGATGGAACATCGAGTCCTGCTGTCCGGCGCCCGATGTCGCGGCGGCGGCGGCCGCTACCCGGGCGGCGGTCACGGGGCGGACCACGAGCGACCGGATCGTGGCGACGGGTGTGCCGATGCTGTCGGCCAGGTCCAGTTCCACCGCGTCCGCGCCGACCTGGTGGAGCCGTGCCCGCAGCCGCGCGGCGCCCGCGAGATGCAGCGACACGCCGGACCAGGTGAAGGGCAGCTGCGTCGTGCCGGTGTCCTGCGGACCGCGGCCTCTCATGAAGTCGCTCGCGTTCAGGACGGAGTCGAGCAGAGCCGGGTGGATCCGGTACCGTACCGCGTCGTCGCGCGCCTCTTCAGGGAGTGCGACCTCCGCGAAGGCTTCCTCGCCCAGACGCCAGACCCGGCGCAGTCCCCGGAACATCGGCCCGTACTGGAGCCCCTCATCGGCCAGGTGGTCGTAGAAGCCGTCGAGCTCCACCTCCTCGGCTCCGGCCGGCGGCCAGGTGTCCGGGGCCCGGCCGGTGGACGCGGGAGAAGCGGCCGGAGCGAGGACGCCGGTGACGTGCCGCGTCCATCCTGTGGCCGGCGCGGCGGCCTCCGATCGCGAGTACACCGTGATGGGCCGCCTGCCTGCGGGATCGGCGGCGCCGACCACGACCTGGATGGCGGTCCCGCCGTCGGAGGACAGCGGCATCATCGCCTCGATCGTGAGCTCCTCCACCGCGTCGCAGCCCACCTCCTCGCAGGCACGCAGCGCCAGCTCCACGTAGGCCGTGCCGGGGAGGACGAGGGTGCCCAGCACCCGGTGGTCGGCCAGCCAGGGGTGCGTGTCGACCGACAGCCTGCCCGTGAGCGTCACCTGCTCCGAGTCCGGAGCGGCCACCACCGCGCTGACCAGCGGATGCCCGGCGGGCGTGAGGCCGTGCGTGGAGACGTCGCCGTCCGGCCTGGGCGGCACGGTCAACCAGAACGACCGCCGCTCGAAGGTGTAGGTGGGCAGGTCGACGCGGGACGGCCGGTGACCGGCGAAATAGGCGTCCCAGTCGACGGGCGCTCCGGAGACGTGCAGCCGGGCCAGGGCCTCCAGCAGGGTCTCCGGTTCGGGTCGTGCTCGACGAGAGGTCGGGACGACGACGCGCGGCGTGGACAGGCAGCCGTCCGTGAGCGCGGCCAGCGGGGCGTCCGGGCCGACCTCCACGAACCGGGCGACGCCTTGGCTCTCCAGACGCTGCACCGCTTCCGCGTAGCGGACGGGATTGCGGGCGTGGCGCGTCCAGTGGCCGGGGGTGGCGGGGTCGGCGTCGGGGTGCAGGGTGGAGACGAGCGGGGTGTGCGGGTGGTGGTGGGTGAGGGTGGCGGCGAACGCGTCCAGTTCCTCCAGTACGGGGTCCATCAGGGGTGAGTGGAAGGCGTGGCTGACGGTCAAGGCCCGGGAGGGGCGGGACAAGCGGGCGGCCAGCTGGTGGGTGGCGTCATGCTCACCGGAGATGACCAGCGAGGTGGGGCTGTTGATGGCGGCGATGGCGACGGTGTCGGTCAGCAGCGGCGCCACTTCGGCTTCGGTGGCGTGGACGGCGATCATGGCGCCGCCGGGTGGGAGCTGGGCCATCAGCCGGGCGCGGGTGGTGATCAGAGCGGCGGCATCCGGCAGGGTGAGGATGCCGGCGGCGTGCGCGGCGGCGATCTCGCCGATGGAATGACCGGCCAGGTAGTCGGGGCGCAGGCCCCAGGAGTGCAGCAGCCGGTACAGGGCGATCTCGAAGGCGAACAGGGCAGGCTGGGTGTGCTCGGTCTGATTCAGCAAGCCCGGGTCGTCGCCCCACATGATGGCGCGCAGATCGCCGGGCAGGTGAGCGAGGGCCTCGTCGAAGGCGTCGGCGAAGGCGGGGAAGGCCTGGTAGAGGTCACGTCCCATGCCCGGCCGCTGGGCACCCTGGCCGGTGAACAGATAGGCCGTCGGACCCTCTGTCACCGCACCGGTGATGACCGCCGCCGACTCGCCGATCTCGGCGAGGGACTTGAGAGCGTGCGCGGGGTCGTCCGCGAACACCACGGCGCGGTGGGCGAGCCCTGCCCGTGAGGTCGCCAGCGTCCAGCCCACATCGGCTAGGCGCACGTCCGGGTGCGCCTCCAGGTACGTCCGCAGGGTCCGGGCCTGCGCGGGCAGCATCGCGGCGGTACCCGCCGACAACAGCAGCGGCACCGTGCCGGACGCCGATGGCGGTTCGGAAGATTCCGCAGCGTCGGGTGCCTCTTCGAGGATGACATGCGCGTTCGTACCGGAGATGCCGAACGACGACACCCCGGCCCGGCGCGGCCGGTCACCCGTCCGCCACTCCACCGGCTCGGTCAACAACCTGACCTGACCCGAACCCCAATCGACATGCGGCGTCGGCTCATCCACATGCAACGTCCTGGGCAGCAGGCCATGACGCAACGCCAGCACCATCTTGATCACGCCGCCCACCCCGGCAGCCGCCTGCGAATGGCCCAGGTTCGACTTCAGCGACCCCAGCCACAACGGCCGATCCGCCCCGCGCTCCTGGCCGTACGTAGCAAGCAACGCCTGCGCCTCGATCGGATCACCCAAGCGCGTCCCCGTGCCATGCCCCTCCACCGCGTCCACGTCACCCGCGGACAACCCCGCCACCGCCAACGCCCGCCGGATCACCCGCTCCTGCGACGGCCCGTTCGGCGCGGTCAGCCCGTTGCTCGCCCCGTCCTGGTTGATCGCCGAACCGCGGACGACAGCCAGGATGGGGTGGTTGTTGGCTCGGGCGTCTGACAGGCGTTCGAGGAGGATCATCCCGGCGCCTTCGCTCCAGCCGGTGCCGTCGGCCGCCGCGGCGAACGCCTTGCAACGGCCGTTGGGGGCCAGGCCGCGCTGCTGGCTGAAGTCCACGAAGACGTCGGGGGTGGGCATGACCGTCACCCCACCGGCCAGCGCCATGGTGATCTCCCCCTGGCGCAGCGCCTGACAGGCCGTGTGCAGCGCCACGAGCGAGGACGAGCAGGCGGTGTCGACGGTGACCGCGGGACCCTCCAACCCGAAGGTGTAGGCGACGCGTCCCGAGGCGACACTGGCGGCGCTGCCGTTGCCGACGTAGTCGGCCAGCTCCGGCGGGACGTACGGGAGCCTGCTGCCGTACTCGTGGTACATCACGCCGACGTAGACGCCGGTCTGGCTGCCGCGCATCGACGCCGGATCGATGCCCGCCCGCTCGAACGCCTCCCAGGAGGTCTCCAGCAGCAGCCGCTGCTGCGGGTCCATCGCCAGCGCCTCACGCGGCATGATGCCGAAGAACTCGGGGTCGAACTCGGCGGCGTCGTGGAGGAAGCCGCCCTCGTTGACGTAGGTGTGGCCAGGACGGCCCGGCTCCGGATCGTAGAGGTCCCGCCGCCAGCCGCGCCCTTCGGGGAAGCCGGAGATCGCGTCCCGGCCGTCGGCCACCAGGCGCCACAGGTCTTCCGGCGTACGCACGCCGCCCGGATAGCGGCAGGCGATTCCGACGATCGCGATGGGTTCATCCATCTCGGCGGGCGCCCGCACCGCCACCGGCGCACGGGTGGCTGCTTCGCCCGGGGCGCCGATTCGCGTCTTGAGGTGTTCGGCGATCGCGCGGGAGCTCGGGTGGTCGAAGACCAGGGTGGCGGGCAGCGGGAGGCCGGTCGCCGTCTTGAGGAGGTTGCGCAGCTCCACGCCGGCCAGCGAGTCGAAGCCGAGATCCTTGAACGGCCGGTCCGGTCCGACCGCTTCCGCGTTCGCGTGGCCGAGAACCGACGCGACGTGTTCGCGGACGAGTTCCAGCAGGTGCCGGTCACGCTCGGCGTCGGGCATGCCCGCCAGTCGCCGCAGCACACCGTCGCCGGCCTCGTCCCCGGCGGCGCGCGCCATCGGCCGGGGTGCCTTGCGCAGGAACCCTCGGAGCATGGCCGGCACGTCGTCGACACGCTTCCGCAGCGCGGCCAGGTCGATCTGCAACGGCACCAGGACCGGTTCGTCGGGTACGGACAACGCCGCGTCGAACAGTGCCAGAGCGTCATCGGCGGGTATCGCCGGCATGCCCAGGCGTGCCATGCGCCGCATCTCGCTCTCGTCCGCCGTGGACGCCCACAGTCCATAGGCCAGAGAGGTGGCGGGCAGTCCCAGACCGGCACGATGCACCGCCAGCGCGTCCAGGAACACATTGGCCGCCGCGTAACCACCCTGACCAGCGGCCAACACCAGTCCACCGGCCGACGAGAACAGCACGAACGCCGACAGATCCAGATCACGCGTCAACTCGTGCAGATTCCAAGCCCCGCCCGCCTTCGGACCCAGCACCGCCGACAGCCCGGCCGGCGACAACGAGCCGAACAGCCCGTCATCCAGCACCCCGGCGGCATGCACCACTCCGCACAACGGCAACTCCGCAGGGACACGCCCCAACACCCCAGCCAGCGCCTCCCGATCCCCCACATCACACGCCTCGACCACCACCCGGGCCCCCCACCCGGACAACTCCTCCACCAACTCCGCCACACCCACAGCCGCCAACCCCCGACGACTCACCAACACCAAACTCCGCACCCCATGCACCCGCACCAGATGCCGGGCCACCAACCGCCCCAAACCACCCGTCCCACCCGTCACCAACACCGTGCCCGGCCCCCACACCACCCCAGCACCAGCAGCACCCACCGCACGAACCAAACGAGGCACCAGCACCCGGCCGTCCCGCAACACCACCTCCGGCTCACCCCAGCCGGCCACCTCACCCAGCAACGCCTCCGACCCCGCCGAACCATCACTGTCGACCAGCACCACCCGACCCGGAAACTCCTCCTGCGCCGCCCGCACCAACCCCCACACCGGCGCCCGCACCACATCAACCCCGCCATCACCCGGCACCCACACCGCACCCCGGGTCACCACCACCAACCAGCCGGCGTCCTCTGCCGCCACATGCTCCTGAACAACCCCCAACACCTGCCCGCACACCACACCCACATCGCCGCCCCCGCCGACCCGCACCACACGCACCGGCTCGCCGTGCACGCTCACAGGGGGCACCGGCAACGCATTCCACGCCACCCGCCACAGCCCGTCGGCGCCCGCCGCAGCCACCGGCCGGGACACCAACGACTCGACCGACACCACCGGCCGACCAGCTCCGTCAGCGGCCTCGATCACCGAAACTTCAGACCCACGGACCCGCCCCACCCGAACCCGCAGCACCGAAGCCCCCGCCGCGAACAACTCCACCCCCCGCCAGGCGAAAGGCACCAACGTCTCGACCCCAGGGCCGCCCTCGACCACCTCGGTCAGCATGTCCCCGTGCATGGCCGCATCCAGCAACGCCGGATGCACCCCGAACCCACCCCCCGCACCCTCGGGCAGAACGACCTCAGCGAAAACCTCATCCCCGCGCCGCCATACCTCTCGCAGCCCACGGAAAAGCGGCCCGTAGCCGTACCCCAACTCCGCCAACCGCTCATAACCCCCCGCCACGTCCAGCGCGACCGCACCCTCCGGCGGCCACACAGCGAGGTCGAACGAGGCAGCATGGCGACGGGCCGACAGGACGCCTGTGGCATGGCGGGTCCAGGGTGAGTCCTCTTCGCCTCCGGAATAGATCGCGATCGGCCGGAGCCCGGACTCGTCCGCTGCCTCGACCACGACTTTCAGCGCCCGCGAGCCATGCTCCGGCAGGATCAGGGGCGCCTCGATGGTCAGTTCCTCGATGCGCTCGTATCCCACGTGGTCCGCGCTCTCGATGGCCAGTTCCACGAAGGCGGTGCCGGGCAGCATCACCTTCCCCAGGACGGCGTGATCGGCGGTCCACGGCTGAGCGTCAACCGACACGCGACCCGTCAGGACGGTCGCACCGGACTCGGGGATCTCGACCGCGGCGCTCAGCAGAGGATGGTCCACAGTCGTCTGCCCATGTGCGGACGCGTCGCCGCCGATGCCCGCCGGTGCGTCCAGCCAGTGGCGGGTGCGTTGGAAGGGATAGGTCGGCAGATCGACCGGCGGGGCGGAGACCGGGCCGTAGAACCGGTCCCAGTCCAGCCGGACCCCGCGGGTATAGGCGTGGGCCACGCCGGTCAGCACGGTGGCGGGTTCGGGCTGGTCGCGGCGGGTCAGCGGGATGACGGTGTGGCCGGTGTGGGCGGCGATGGCGGCCAGGTGGGCGTCCGGGCCGAGTTCCAGGTAGGTGGCGGTGGTGTGGGTGAGGGCGTCGTGGAAACGGACGGGGTTGCGGGCGTGGCGCACCCAGTGGCCGGGATCGGCAGGATCGGCGTCGGGGTGCAGGGTGGAGACGAGCGGAGTATGCGGGCGGTGGTGGGTGAGGGTCGCGGCGAACGCGCCCAGTTCCTCCAGCACGGGATCCATCAGCGGTGAGTGGAAGGCGTGGCTGACGGTCAAGGCCCGGGAGGGGCGGGACAAGCGGGCGGCCAGCTGGTGGGTGGCGTCATGCTCACCGGAGATGACCAGCGAGGTGGGGCCGTTGATGGCGGCGATGGCGACGGTGTCGGTCAGCAGCGGCGTGACTTCGGTTTCGGTGGCGTGGACGGCGATCATGGCGCCGCCGGGCGGGAGCTGGGCCATCAGCCGGGCGCGGGTGGTGATGAGGGCGGCGGCGTCGGGGAGGGTGAGGATGCCGGCGGCGTGCGCGGCGGCGATCTCGCCGATGGAATGACCGGCCAGGTAGTCGGGACGCAGGCCCCAGGAGCGCAGCAGCCGGTACAGGGCGATCTCGAAGGCGAACAGGGCGGGCTGGGTGTGCTCGGTCTGATTCAGCAAGCCCGGGTCGTCGCCCCACATGATGGCGCGCAGATCGCCGGGCAGGTGAGCGAGGACCTCGTCGAAGGCGTCGGCGAAGGCGGGGAAGGCCTGGTAGAGGTCGCGTCCCATGCCCGGCCGCTGGGCACCCTGGCCGGTGAACAGGAAGGCCAGCTTCCCCTCCCGCACCGCATCCTGCACCGCGTTACCGGTCGAGCCGGTGGAGCTGGTGGACAGGGCGTCCAGGGCGGTGGCGGTCTGGGCGTGGTCGTCGGCCAGGATGACGGCGCGGTGTTCGAGGGCGGCGCGGGTGGTGGCCAGGGCCCGTCCGGCCGCGGGCAGGGCGTGTTCGTCGAGGGTGTCGAGGTAGCGGCGCAGGCGGGCGGCTTGAGCGCGCAGCGCTGCGGGAGTCTTCCCGCTGATCGGCCAGATGACGGGCGGCATGCCCGGCACCGGGCCGGACACCGGTGACGGCTCAACCGATTCCACGACCCCGGGCGCCTCTTCGAGGATGACATGCGCGTTCGTACCGCTGACTCCGAAGGACGAGACACCGGCCCGCCGCGGGCGGCCGGGCGCGTCCCACGAGACCTGCTCGGTCAGCAGTTCCACCGCGCCCAGGTCCCAGTCGACCTGGTCCGAGGGGGTGCCGGCGTGCAAAGTCGCGGGGAGCACGCCGTGGCGCATCGCCATGACCATCTTGATGACGCCCGCGACCCCGGCGGCGGCCTGGGTGTGCCCCAGGTTGGACTTGATCGACCCGAGTCTCAGTGGCCGATCCCCCTCACGCTCCTGGCCGTACGTGGCCAGCAACGCCTGCGCCTCGATCGGATCACCCAGCCGCGTGCCCGTGCCATGCCCCTCCACCGCGTCCACGTCACCGGCCGACAACCCCGCCACCGCCAGAGCCCGCCGGATCACCCGCTCCTGCGACGGCCCGTTCGGCGCGGTCAGCCCGTTGCTCGCCCCGTCCTGGTTCACCGCCGAACCGCGCAGCAGCGCCAGCACGCGATGCCCGTTGCGTCTGGCGTCGGAGAGGCGCTCCAGGACGAGGATGCCCACGCCTTCACTCCAGCCGACACCGTCCGCCCCGGCCCCGAAGGACTTGCAGCGGCCGTCAGGGGCCAGGCCGCCCTGGCGAGCCATGTCCACGAACGTGTCGGGAGTGGACATGACGGTCACCCCGCCGGCGAGGGCCAAGGTGCACTCGTCCCGCTGGAGAGCTTGAGCGGCCCAGTGCAGAGCCACCAGGGAGGAGGAGCAGGCGGTGTCGACGGTGACAGCCGGGCCCTCCAGTCCGAGGGTGTAGGCGACGCGACCGGAGACCACGCTGGAGAGGCTGCCCTTGCTGTGGTACGCGGCGACGTCCTCGGGGAGAGGCCCTGACCTCAGGCCCCAGTCGTGGTACATGACACCGGCGAACACGCCCGTTTCGGTGCCCGCGAGCGAGTTGGGATCGATGTGGGCCCGTTCGAGCGCCTCCCAGGCGGTCTCCAGCAGCAGGCGTTGCTGCGGGTCCATGGCTTTGGCCTCACGCGGGCCGATGCCGAAGAAGTCGGCGTCGAAGCCCGCCGCGTCATAGAGGAAGCCGCCTTCGCGGGTGTAGGTCTTACCCGGTTTGCCAGGGTCGGGGTCGTAGAGGTCCGGGTCCCAGTCGCGGTCCTTCGGGAACCCGGAGATCGCGTCGCGGCCGTCGATCACCAGCCGCCAGAGGTCCTCGGGAGAGCTCACCCCACCGGGATACCGGCAGGCCATGCCGACGATCGCGATGGGGTCGGAGGTGGGCGCCGCAGGGGCGGGCCGTTGTTTCGGTACGGCCTGCACGGTGCTGGACATGCGGGCGCTGAGGTGCTCGGCCAGCGCGTTGGGCGAAGGGTGGTCGAAGGTCAGCGTGGCGCTGAGCCGGAGCCCGGTCGCGACGCCGAGTCTGTTGCGCAACTCGACGGCGGCGAGCGAGTCGAAGCCGATCTCGTTGAACGCCTTCGCGGGACTGATGGCTTGGGGGCCGTCGTATCCCAGGATCGCCGAGGCCTGCCTTCTGATCTCGTCGAGCAGCGCTCCCTTGCGCTCCTCCGCGTTCAGGTCGGCGATCCGGACGGCGAGGGACGACGCCTCGCGGGCTGACTGCCGTGACCTCTGCCTGCCGGCCAGTCCGCGCAACATGGGCAGGACGCGGTGGGCCGAGGTCCGCAGCTTGTGGACGTCCACGCCCATCAGCACGAGGTGGGGCTCCCCGGTGGCCAGGGCTTGATCGAACAGGGTCAGGTTCTCGTCGACCGACAAGGGGCGCAGGCCCAGACTCCTGATGTTCTTCAGGTACGACTCGCCCAGATCGGATCCCATGCCGCCGGCGTCGAGCCACTGGCCCCAGGCCAGGGAGGTGGCGGGCAGTCCCAGGCCGGCACGATGCACCGCCAGCGCGTCCAGGAACACATTGGCCGCCGCGTAACCACCCTGACCAGCGGCCAGCATCAACCCGCCGGCCGACGAGAACAGCACGAACGCCGACAGATCCAGATCACGCGTCAACTCGTGCAGATTCCAAGCCCCGCCCGCCTTCGGACCCAGCACCGCCGACAGCCCGGCCGGCGACAACGAGCCGAACAACCCGTCATCCAGCACCCCCGCCGCATGCACCACCCCACACAACGGCGACTCCGCAGGAATGCGCCCCAACACCCCAGCCAGCGCCTCCCGATCCCCCACATCACACGCCTCGACCACCACCCGGGCCCCCCACCCGGACAACTCCTCCACCAACTCCGCCACACCCACAGCCGCCAACCCCCGACGACTCACCAACACCAAACTCCGCACCCCATGCACCCGCACCAGATGCCGGGCCACCAACCGCCCCAAACCACCCGTCCCACCCGTCACCAACACCGTGCCCGGCCCCCACACCACCCCAGCACCAGCAGCACCCACCGCGCGAACCAAACGAGGCACCAGCACCCGGCCATCCCGCAACACCACCTCCGGCTCACCCCAGCCGGCCACCTCACCCAGCAACGCCTCCGACCCCGCCGAACCATCACTGTCGACCAGCACCACCCGACCCGGAAACTCCTCCTGCGCCGCCCGCACCAACCCCCACACCGGCGCCCGCACCACATCAACCCCACCATCACCCGGCACCCACACCGCACCCCGCGTCACCACCACCAACCAGCCGGCGTCCTCCCCCGCCACATGCTCCTGAACAACCCCCAACACCTCACCGCACACCACACCCACATCGCCGCCCCCACCGACCCGCACCACACGCACCGGCCCCACACCGGAACCCGAGGCCGGCACCGGCAGCCCACGCCACTCCACCCGCCACAAGCCATCCACACCGGCTGCGCCAGTCACGGGCCGAGACACCAACGACTCGACCGACACCACCGGCCGACCGGTTCCGTCGACGGCCTCGATCACCGAAACTTCAGACCCACGAGCCCGCCCCACCCGAACCCGCAGCTCCGACGCCCCCGCCGCGAACAACTCCACCCCCCGCCAGGCGAAAGGCACCAACGTCCCGGCCTCTGAGTCACCCTCGGTCAGCATGTCCCCGTGCATGGCCGCATCCAGCAACGCCGGATGCACCCCGAACCCACCCCCGGCCCCCTCGGGCAGAACGACCTCAGCGAAAACCTCATCCCCGCGCCGCCACGCCCCCCGCAACCCACGGAAAACGGGCCCGTAGCCGTACCCCAACTCCGCCAACCGCTCATAACCCCCCACCACGTCCAGCGGGACCGCACCCTCCGGCGGCCACACGGCGAAGTCAGCGGTGGGGAACCGCCGGGCCGACCCCGCTGTCACGACGCCCAGGGCGTGCCGCTGCCAGACGTCGTCCTCGGTGGAGGAGAAGACCTCGACGGCGTGCCGTCCGGACTCGTCCGCGGCCTCGACCACGACTTTCAGCGCACGCGAGCCATGCTCCGGCAGGATCAGGGGCGCCTCCAGGGTCAGCTCCTCGATCCGCGTGCAGCCGACCTCGTCGGCCGCTCGCAGGACGAGGTCGACGAAGGCCGTCGCCGGCAGCATGACGGCACCGGCGATGGCGTGGTCGGCCAGCCACGGGTGCGATCGGAGGGACATGCGCCCCGTCAGCACGACGCCGCCGGAGTCGCCGACCTGGACGACCGCGCCGAGGATCGGGTGCCCGGCGTCCTTCTGGCCCAGGCCGAGAGCTCCGCCGCCGCTGCCGGCGGGCGGGTTCAGCCAGTACCGGCGGCGCTGGAAGGCGTACGTCGGCAGCTCGACGCGTCGCGCGCCGCTCTCGGTGAACAGCGCCTCACGGTCCCAGGTGGCGCCACGGGCGTGCGCGTGGCCGAGCGCTGAGAGGACTTCGCGCTGTTCCGGACGGCCGCGGCGGAGCGTGGGGACGAAGGCGGCCCGCTCCCCCAGGAACTCCCGGCCGAGCGCCGACAGCACCGGGTCGGGGCCCAGCTCCACGAAGGTCGTGACGCCCTGGTCCGCGAGCCAGGACACGCTGTCGCCGAACCGTACCGCGTGCCGTACGTGACGCACCCAGTAGTCGGGGCCGAAGTCCCGGACGGGCCTGCCGGTGAGGTCGGACACGACGGGGACGCGCGGCGGCGCGTAGTCGAGGATCTCGGCGACCTGCCGGAACTCGGCCAGCATCGGCTCCATCAGCGCCGAGTGGAACGCGTGACTCACGCGAAGCCGCTGGGTCCTGCGGTCGGAGAAGCGGGCGGCCACCCGGAGGACGGCTTCCTCCTCGCCCGAGAGCACCACGGAACGCGGACCGTTGATGGCGGCCAGTCCCACGGCTTCGGTCAGCAGCGGCAGGACCTCCTCCTCCGTGGCCTCCACCGCCACCATCGCGCCGCCCGGCGGGAGCTCCTGCATCAGCCGGCCGCGCGCGCCCACGAGGGTGGCGGCGTCCTCGATCGACATGACGTCCGCCGCGCACGCGGCCGCGATCTCGCCCACCGAGTGCCCGGCCAGGTAGTCCGGCCGCAGGCCCCACGAGTCGAGCAGCCGGAACAGCGAGACCTCGACGGCGAACAGCGCCGCCTGCGCGTACCTCGTCTGCTGCAGCAGGTCGGCTTCCGGGGAGCCCTCGGCCGCGTAGAGGACGTCCCAGAGTGAGGTGTCGAGCTGGAGGTCGAGATACCCGATGGTCTCCTCGAGCGTGCCGGCGAAGACGGGGAAGGCCCGGCACAGTTCCCTGCCCGTCCCCAGCCGCTGTGAGCCCTGGCCGGTGAACAGGTAGGCGAGCGAGCCGGAGGCGACGCCGGTGAAGGTTCCCGGGGCGTCGTGGCCGGCGGCGACGGCGCGCAGGCCGCGCGTGACCTCGTCCTCGCCGGCGGCCAGGACGACGGCTCGATGGTCGAAGGCGGTGCGGGTCACGGCGAGCGCACGGGCGAGATCCGGCAGGGTCGTCCCGCCCTGCTCCACGAGGGGCAGGAGGCGGGCGGCCTGGGCGCGGAGCGCCTCGTCGCTCTTGGCCGAGATCACGAACGGGAGCACGTCGGGGAGCGATTCCCCGGTGTGGTCCCGGCCCTTGTCGTCCTCGTCCGCCGGGGGCTCTTCGAGGATCACGTGCACGTTGGTCCCGCTGACGCCGAAGGCCGACAGGCCCGCCCGTCGCGGATGCCCGTTCCGCTCCCAGGTCACCGGCTCGGTCAGGAGCCGGACCGCGCCCGCCGACCAGTCGACGTTGGGCGTCGGCGCGTCCACGTGCAGTGTCCGGGGGAGCAGCCCGTGGCGCATCGCCTCGACGATCTTGATGAGCCCGGCGGCCCCGCCCGCGGCCTGGGTGTGCCCGATGTTGGACTTCACCGAGCCGAGCCAGAGCGGAGACTCCTCGGGCCGGTCCAGGCCGTAGGTCTCCAGCAGGGCCCGCGCCTCGATCGGGTCGCCGAGCTGGGTTCCCGTGCCGTGCGCCTCGACGACGTCGACCTGGTCCGCGGTGAGTCCCGCGTCGGCCAGCGCCTGGCGGATGACCCGTCGCTGGGCCGCCCCGTTGGGCGCGGTCAGGCCGTTGCTGGCCCCGTCCTGGTTGATCGCCGAGCCGCGGACCACGGCGAGGACCCGGTGGCCGTTGCGGCGGGCGTCCGACAGCCGCTCCAGCACCAGGACGGCGACGCCTTCGGCGACGCTGGTGCCGTCGGCGGCGGCGGCGAACGCCTTGATCCGGCCGTCGGGGGCCAGGCCGCGTTGCTTGCTGAACTCGGTGAAGATGCCGGGGCTGCCGACCACGGTCACGCCGCCGGTGAGCGCGAGCGAGCACTCGCCGCGGCGCAGCGACTGGGCGGCCAGGTGCAGGGCGACCAGCGATCCCGAGCACGCGGTGTCGACGGTGAGCGCGGGCCCCTCCAGCCCGAGTGCGTACGCGACCCGCCCGGACAGGACGCTGTGCGCGCTGCCGATGATCACGTAGCCTTCGAGCTCCTCGGGAGCCTCCCGGGTCCGCACGCCGTACTCCAGGGATCCGGCGCCGACGAACACGCCGGTCGGGGAGCCACGCAGCGCCGACGGGTCGATGCCGGTCCGCTCCACCGCCTCCCACGCCGTTTCCAGCAGCAGGCGCTGCTGCGGGTCCATGGCCAGGGCCTCGCGGGGGCTGATGCCGAAGAAGCCGGCGTCGAACTCGGCGGCGGTCTCCAGGAACCCGCCTCTGGTGACGTAGCTCTTGCCGGATCTGCCGGGTTCGGGGTCGAAGAGCGCGTCCAGGTCCCAGCCTCGGTCGGCGGGGAACTCGTCCAGTACGGAGCGGCCCTCGGCCACCAGGTCCCACAGCTGCTCCGGCGACTGGACCCCGCCGGGGAAGCGGCAGCCGATCCCCACGAGCGCGATGGGCTCCTCGTCGGGAGCGGGCCGCCGCAGCGGGGCCGGGCCCTCGGCCTCCTGCCCGAGCAGCATGGCCTGCATGTGGTCGGCCAGGAGTTCGCTGGTGGGGTACTCGAAGGCGATGGTGACGGGCAGCGCCAGCCCGGTGGCCGCGTTGAGCCGCGCGTGCAGCTCGATCAGGCCGAGCGAGTCGAGCCCCAGTTCGCGCAGCGGCAGCCGCGGGTCGACGTCGGGTCCGGCGTGCGGGTCCAGTTTTCTCCGCACCGTACGGACCTGCTCGCGCACCATCTCGAGCAGGAGCCGCCGACGCTCCGGCCCGGCGAGCCCGCCCAGATCCCATCGCTGGTCCGGTGCGCCGGGATCAAAGCTTTCGGACTCGCGCATCGACGCAACTCCAGATCGTCTCTCGACATTCGAAATGCAGCGGCGCCGGAATGAAATAATGCCGGTCGGCCGCCGATCCGGATCGTACTGTCACCCGGAATGCGCATTACACCCCTAGCCCGGCGCCGGCGACAAGATATGGATTTCGCCTTTCCCGAGTACACGATGGTTAGGGGTCACCTAGGGGTGTGGCCGGAATAACGCGCGTGAATAGACTGATGCCGCCCGGTTGTGCGGTTTCCGGCGTTACTCGATGTCACGATTCTCTTTGACGCAGGAAAGTGATGGCAGCATGAGCGTGGACGATCACCAGGCCGCCGCCGGACCGCCGGGACCGGCTGCGTCCTCGGAGATGTGGTCGGCCGTCACCGAGCTGCGGACGATCAAGGAAGCGGCGGCCCGGGGGCCGTCCACGCGCGCCACGGCGCAGCAGCGCGGGAAGGGCAAGCTCACCGTGCACGAGCGGCTGGAGCTGCTCTTCGACGCGGGCACCTTCCACGAGATCGAGCGGCTGCGCCGGCATCGCGCCACCGGCTTCGGGCTGGAGGATCGCCGCCCGCACACCGACGGCGTCGTGACCGGGTGGGGCGAGGTGCTGGGGCGCAAGGTGTTCGCCTACGCCCACGACTTCCGGATCTTCGGCGGGGCCCTGGGCGAGTCGCATGCCGAGAAGATCCACAAGATCATGGACATGGCGGAGTCGGCGGGAGCGCCGCTGGTGTGCCTCAACGACGGCGCGGGGGCGCGCATCCAGGAGGGCGTCTCCGCCCTGGCCGGCTACGGCGGCATCTTCCGGCGCAACGTCCGCTCCTCCGGGGTCATCCCGCAGATCAGCGTGATGCTGGGGCCGTGCGCCGGCGGGGCGGCCTACTCCCCCGCGCTGACCGACTTCGTGTTCATGGTGCGCGACATCTCCCAGGTGTACATCACCGGGCCGGACGTGGTCCGCGCCGTGACCGGTGAGGAGATCACGCATGAGGAGCTGGGCGGCGCGGACGTGCACGCCCGATCGTCCGGCGTGGCGACGGTCGTCTGCGCCGACGAGGCCGAGTGCCTGGGCAAGGTGCGGCTGCTGCTGTCGATGCTGCCGTCGAACAATCGGGAGCTGCCGCCGGTCGCGGAGACGGACGACCCGCCGGACCGGCGCGTCGAGGCGCTGCTCGACCTGGTGCCGGCCAAGCTCGGCAAGCCGTACGACATGCGGGCGGTCATCAGGGAGATCGTCGACGCGGGTACCATGTTCGAGCTGCACGCCAAGTGGGCCACCAACATCGTCTGCGCGCTGGCCCGTCTCGGCGGCCGGGTGGTCGGCATCGTGGCCAGCCAGCCGGCGGCGAAGGCGGGCGTGATCGACATCCACGCCTCCGACAAGGCCGCGCGCTTCGTCCAGACCTGCGACGCCTTCAACATCCCGCTCGTCAGCCTGGTGGACGTGCCGGGATTCATGCCGGGGCGTCGCCAGGAGCATGACGGCATCATCAGGCACGGCGCCAAGCTCCTCTACGCCTACTGCGACGCCACGGTCCCGCGCATCCAGGTGATCCTGCGCAAGGCGTACGGGGGCGCGTACATCGTCATGGACTCCCGGTCGATCGGCGCCGACCTGTCGCTGGCCTGGCCGACCAACGAGATCGCGGTCATGGGCGCCGAGGCGGCGGCCGGCGTGGTCTTCCGCCGGGAGATCGCCGCGGCGGAGGATCCGGAGGCCGCCCGCACCAGGCTCATCAAGCAGTATCGCCAGGAGCTGATGCACCCGTACCACGCGGCCGAGCGCGGGCTGGTGGACGACGTCATCGATCCGGCCGACACCCGGTCGATCCTCGTGGACGCCCTGGCCACGCTGGTCGGCAAGCAGGCGGCCCGGCCGTCGCGCAAGCACGGCAACCCTCCGATGTGACGCCTATGCGAAGGACGGACATGGCAGCAGCTCCCACGCGGACGGGCGAGTGGATCCGTCGGTTCCATCCCGCGCCGGACGCGGCCCGCCTGGTGTGCCTGCCGCACGCGGGCGGCTCGGCCACGTTCTTCTTCGCGATGTCCAGGGACCTGTCGCCCGCGGTCGAGGTGCTCGCGGTGCAGTATCCAGGGCGGCAGGACCGGCGGTCGGAGCCGTGCGTCGACGACATCCGGGTGCTGGCCGATCACGTCGCCGACGAGCTCAGGCCGTGGCTGGACCGGCCGATCGCGCTGTTCGGGCACAGCATGGGCGCGGCCGTCGCCTTCGAGGTGGCGATGCGGCTGGAGCGGATCGGGGTCACGCCCGTCATGCTGTTCGCGTCCGGTTCCCGTGCCCCCAGCTGCGGCCGCCGGGAGCGGATCCACCTGCGCGACGACACGGGGCTGCTCAAGGAGCTCGCCTCTCTCAGCGGCACCAGCGCGCAGGTCCTCGACGACGAGGAGATCATGCGTACGGTGCTGCCCGTGCTGCGCAACGACTACCGCGCCATCGAGACCTACCGCTACCGTCCCGTGCCGCCGCTGCGCTCCCCCGTCATGGCGATCACCGGGGAGGACGACCCGCAGGTCACGCTCGAGGAGGCCCAGTCGTGGAGCCGCCACACCACCGGCGGGTTCGCGCTGCGGACCTTCCCGGGCGGGCATTTCTACCTCACCTCCCACGGGGCCGAGGTTCGAGGCCTGATCACGCGTCACCTCGGCGGCGGCGCGGAGACCGACTGACAAAGGACGGAGGGCCGCCGTGACCCTGGCGGCGAGCGCCAAGGGCACCGTGCCCTTCGGCGAGCACAAGACCTGGTACCGCGTCACCGGAGACCTGCGCGGCGGCCGGCCCGCCCTGGTGGTCCTGCACGGCGGGCCGGGGAGCACGCACGACTACCTCACGAACCTGGCCGGCCTGTCCGGGCTCGGCTGGCCGGTGGTCCACTACGACCAGATCGGCAACGGCGGGTCGACCCACCTGCCCGGCCGGGACCCCGGCTTCTGGACCGTGCGGCTGTTCCTGGACGAGCTGGCCAACCTGCTCGAACAGCTCGCGATCGCCGACGACTACGTGCTGCTCGGGCACTCGTGGGGCGGGGTGCTCGCGGCCGAGCACGCCGCGACCGCGCCCTCCGGGCTGCGCGGGCTGATCCTCGCCAACTCGCCCGCCTCCTACCCGATGTGGCTCAAGGAGCTCGACGTCCTGCGGTCGCTGCTGCCGCCCGGCGTCGACGAGACGCTGCGCCGCCACGAGGCCGCCGGCACCACGGACTCGGACGAGTACGCGCAGGCCGTGCGGGTCTTCTACAGCAGGCATCTGTGCAGGCTGCAGCCGTGGCCGCGGGAGATGCTCGCCTCGTTCTACGAGGTCTACAACGACCCCACGGTGTACTTCACGATGAACGGCCCCAGCGACTTCCACGTCATCGGCACCCTGCGCGACTGGTCGGTGATCGACCGGTGCCCTGACGTGACCGCGCCCACCCTCGTGATCTCGGGCAGGCATGACGAGGTGACGGAGGCGTCGGTGCGGCCGTTCGTGGAGCTGATCCCGGACACGCGCCGGGAGGTCTTCGAGAAGTCGAGCCACGTGCCCCACCTGGAGGAGCCGGAGCGCTTCAGGGAGGTCGTCGCCGGTTTCCTGCGTTCCCTCGCGTAGCCGCCCGGTCAGCCCGCCAGCGCCTCCAGCTCCGGCACGATGTCCGCCAGGGTCCTCGTGGCCAGCATCTCGCGCCGCACCTCGGCGGCGCACGCGGCGAACGACGGATCGCCGATCAGGCGCCCGACCCCCTCGCACACCGAGTCCGCCGTGAGGTCCTCCAGGTCCAGGAGCAGGCCGTACCCGCGTTTCTGCTGCGCCAGCGCGGAGACCCGCTCGCTCCACGTGGTGCCGGGGACGATGAGCTGCGGCACCCCGTTGACCACGGCGTTGCCGATGGTGGCCCCGCCGCCCTGGTGCACGATGGCCGAGCAGGTGGCCAGCGCCTCGTTCATCGGGATGAAGTCGACCGCCCGCAGGTTGCCGGGCAGCTTGGGGACGGCCGCGATCTGGCCGGCGTCGAGTGTGGCGATCACCTCGGCGTCGAGCCGGCCGAGCCCCTCGATCAGCGCGGCCACGGACGCCTCCTCCCGGCCGTGCACCTGGCGGTTCGACACCCCCAGCGTCAGGCACACGCGGGGCCGCTCGGGCTCCTGCACGACCCAGGACGGCACCGGCAGCGGGCGGTTCACCGGTACGAACTGGGCGGGGATGTAAGGAACGTCCAGGTCGTACCGGATGCATGAGGGTGAGGGATCGATCGTGGCCATGCCGTACCGGAGAGTGTCGTCGAAGGCGCGGCCGTGGCGTGCGAGCCACCCGGACATCCACTCCACGAGCGGGTCGGGGATCTCCGGCCGCCGCTCGCGCAGGGCCCGGTGCTGGAACCCGAGCCGGGCCGTCTGGTCGGCCGCGTAGAGCATCCGGACGTGCGCGGCCCCCACGGCCGCGGCCACGAGGGGACCGGCGTACATCATCGGGTCCCACACCACCAGATCGGGCCGCCACTGCCGCGCGAAGTGCAGCATCTCGGTCAGCAGCCGGTCGGGGGACGTCCACTGGAAGACCTTCGTCCAGTGCTGGTAGACCTCGCTGATGTAGGCGTCGGTGTAGCGCTCGGGCCGGGACTCCGAGAGCTTGTGCTCGCCTTCCAGGTCGTCGCCGGCGAACCGGCGCTGCCGCGCGATGTCCAGGTCGTCGCCGAACCACATCGCCTCCAGGCCGGTCTCGAGGAACGACTCGATCTCGGCCGGGTTGCGCGGCCCGGCGTAGACGACCTCGTGCCCGGCGGCGCGCAGCGCCCAGCCCACGGGAGCCATGCTGTAGATGTGCGTTCTGGTGGGAAAGACGACCAGCATGACGCGCACGGTCTCTCCTGACGTCGGCTACGTCGGCCGAAACAGAGCGGCCTCTTTGCGAGAGTAATGCAGCCGGTCGGCGCGGATAACGCCCCGGAATCCAGGTTAGGGGTGCCCGCCCCATAAGGGCTGGCGCGGCATATGGCCGGCGCATTGAATAGAGAATGCGACACATATGGCCGGGCCCGCTCCGATCGTTTCCGTCGCGGCCCCGAGTCGTCCGGCACCAGGAGGCCCGTGATGAGCGTCTACGCACGCGTGCGCGACTATCCGTTCGAGATGCGCGACATCGGCGTCTCCCCCTTGTACGCGCAACTGCGCCGGGTCGAACCGATGAGCCGGGTGCAGATGCCGTTCGGCGAGCCGGCCTGGCTGGCCACCCGTTACGCCGACGTCAAGCTGATCCTGACGGATCCCCGGTTCAGCCGCGCCATCGCCCAGGGCCTGGACCAGCCGCGGCTGCGCCGGCAGTTGATCGACGACGGCATCATGGGCATGGATCCGCCCGACCACACGCGGCTGCGCCGGCTGGTGTCCAAGGCGTTCACCGCGCGCCGGCTGGAGAAGATGCGGGAGAGCGTCAGAGCGCTCGCCACCCAGCTGGCCGGCGCCATGGTCGAGCAGGGGCCTCCGGCCGACGTGGTGGAGGACTTCGCGCGGCTGTTGCCGACCAATGTCATCTGCGAGCTGCTCGGGGTGCCCTTCGAGGACCGGCACATCTTCCGCAAGTGGACCGAGGGCGTCACCAACGACGAGACCGCGAAGGCGGATGTGATCTTCGACCTCGGGGCCGAGCTGGACGACTACGTGGCCGGGCTGATCGTCCAGCGGCGCGAGGAGCCGACCGACGACCTGCTCGGCGCGCTGGTGTACGCCCGCGACAACGGCAACAAGCTGGACGACGCCGAACTCGTCATGCTGGCCGGATCCGCGCTGCTGACCGGGGGCGTGGAGACGGTCGCCGCGGCGTTGCCCAGCTTCGTCTACACCCTTCTCACCCGGCCGCACCTGCTCGAACAACTGCGGGCCAAGCCTGAGCTGCTCGAGTCGGCGGTGGAGGAGCTCCTGCGCTACGTGCCCATCAACACCTCGGCCATGTTCGCCAGGTACAGCCTGGAGGACGTGTGGTTCGGCGACACCCTGGTGCGCACGGGAGACCCCGTCCTCGCCGCCCTGCACGCCGCCAACCGCGACCCGGAGATCTTCGAGGATCCCGAGACCATCGACTTCACCCGGGCGCACAACCCGCACCTGACGTTCGGCCATGGCGCCCACCATTGCATCGGCGCGCAGCTGGCCCGGCTTGAGCTCCAGGAGTCCCTGCGGGCGCTTCTCCAGCACATGCCCGACCTGCGGCTCGCCGACGGCCCGGAGGGGGTCACGTGGAAGTACGGCGTGATCGTACGAGGCCCCACGCTGCTGCGCGTCACCTGGTGAACCCGGGCCCGGCAGGAGGCTAGTCGAGCTCCTTGTCGAGCACCGCGAACAACTCGTCGTCGGTGATGTCGTCGGTGATGGCGTCGTCGATCGCGTCGTCCGGCGCGGCGGATCCGTTGCGCAGGCGCCTGAGCAGGACCTCCAGCCGTCCGGTGACGGCCGCCCGGTCGGCGTCCGTCGCGTCCAGCACGTTCTGCAGGCGCTCGATCTCGGCCAGCGCGCGCGCCGTGTGATCGTCGGCTCCGTCCGCGCCGAACTCCTCCGCGAGCTTCCCGGCGATCGCCGTCACGTTCGGGTAGTCGAAGACCAGCGTCGCGGGCAGCCGCAGCCCGGTCGCGGCGCCGAGAGCGTTGCGCAGCTCCACCGCGGCCAGCGAGTCGAACCCGAGCTCGTTGAAGGCCCGGCCGGCGTCGACCGCCCCGGGATCCTGATAGCCCAGGACCGCGGCGACCTGTCCGCTGACCAGCGCCATCAGGAACTCCTCGCGGTCGTCCGGGGCCAGGTCCGCCAGGCGGCGGGCCAGGTCCTGCGTCGCGGGGACGCGCCCGGCGGAGGGCCGCGGCGCCAGGTCGCGCAGCATCGCGGGCGCCTCGTCCGCCCGCGCGCGCAGCGTGGCCAGGTCGAGCCGGATCGGCAGCACCGACGCGTCCTCGGCGGCGAGGGCCGCGTCGAACAACGCGAGCGCCTCGTCCACCGTCAGCGGGGGCATGCCGAGCCGCCGCATCCGCTGCCGCCCCGCCTCGTCGAGTTCGGCGGCCATGCCGTACTGCTCCTCCCACAGCCCCCAGCCCAGCGAGAGCGCGGGCAGACCGTGGGCGCGGCGATGGGCGGCGAGCTGGTCGAGGAAGACGTTGCCCACGGCGTAGTTGCCCTGGCCCGCGGCCAGGACGGTGCTGGCCGCCGAGGAGAACAGGATGAACGCGGACAGGTCGGTGGTGAGTTCGTGCAGGTTCCAGGCCGCGTCCACCTTGGACCGCAGGACGGCCGCGACGCTCCGCGGCGAGAGGGAGGTGACGACGGCGTTGTCGATCACGCCCGCGGCGTGGATCACCGACCGCACCGGGTGCTCGGCCAGGAGCGCCGCCAGCGCGGTCCGGTCGGCCACGTCGCAGGCGGCGATCGTCACGTCGGCGCCCATCTCCTCCAGCGAGGCCCGGATCTGACCGGCGCGCGGGGCTTCCGGCCCGCTGCGGGAGACGAGGACCAGGTTCCGCACGCCGTGCCGGGTGACCAGGTGACGGGCGACGAGGGCGCCGAGGCCGCCGGTGCCGCCGGTGATCAGCACCGGTCCTTCGATCCGCGCGGCATCGGCGAAGGCGTCCACCCTCGTCAGGCGCGGGACCCGGAGCTCGGAGCCGTGCACGACGACCTCCGGCTCGCCCGTCTCCACCGCACCGGCGAGGAGGCCGGGGCTCACCGGCGAGGCGTCCACCCCGTGGACCAGGACGATACGGCCCGGGTGCTCGGCCTGGGCGGCGCGGACGAGGCCGGCCAGCGGTGTCTGGCTCAGGTGGTCGCCGAGGGTGAGCACCAGGGTGGAGGCGGTCCATCGGGCGTCGGTCAGCCACCCGTTCAGCAGCCTCAGCAGGTCGAGCGTCGCGTCGTGGACCGCCGCGGGGATCGCGCCGTCGCGGGCCCGGCAGTGGTGGGTCACGACGTCGGGGAGCGGCTCGGGGATCGTGTCCAGGCTCGGGTGGACGGGGTGTCCGAGAGCGAGCGGGTCGTCGCCGACGGTCGCCCACCTTCTGCCTGCCGGGGCCGGGGCGGTGACGGTGACGGTGGTCACCCGGTAGAGCGACCGCGGCTCGGCGGACAGGTGCCCGGCGGCGAGCGGGCGGACGGCCAGGCCGGTCACCTCCAGGAGGAGGCGGCCCGCCGGGTCGGCCACGGTCATGGACGTGGCCGTGGAGGTCGTGGGGTCCGAATCCGCCGAGATGCGCACCCGTACCCGAGAGCCGGCGTCGGCGCGCGCGGTCACGCCCGTCCACGCGAAGGGGACGAGGGGTTCGGCGCCGGGCCCGCCCAGGAGGACGGGATGCCAGCAGGCGTCCAGCAGCGCCGGGTGGACGGCGAAACCCGTCGTGTCGGCGTCGTCGGGCAGCGCCACCTCGGCGAAGATCTCGTCGCCGCGCCGCCAGGCCGCCCGCATGCCTCTGAACCAGGGGCCGTAGGCGTAGCCGCGGCCGGCCAGCTCGTCGTAGGCGCCGCCCACCTCGATCGGCTCGGCGTCACGCGGCGGCCAGGCCACCAGGTCGAGGTCAACGGGCGCCGGTGCGGCGGACCGCGCCAAGAACCCCGTCGCGTGGCGGCGCCACTCCCCGCCGTCGGGCCGTGAGTGCACGCGCACGGGTCTGCGGCCCGAGTCGTCGGGTTCCCCGACGTCGACCTGTACGACCGCGCCCTGGTCGGTGACCGTCAGGGGCGCTTCGAGCGCGAGTTCGTCGATCGTGCCCCAGCCGGCCTCGCGCCCGGCGCGCAGCACGAGCTCGACCAGGCCGGTGCCCGGCAGCAGGACGACGCCGTGCACGGCGTGGTCCGCCAGCCAGGGGTGGCGGTGCGGCGACAACCGGCCGGTCATGGTCAGGGTGTCGGCGCCGGGCGCGGTGACGACCGTGGTGAGCACGGGGTGACCGGTGGAGTCCTGACCGGCGGCGGGGTCGGGGGACATCCAGTAGCGGCGGCGGGCGAAGGTCGAGGTGGGCAGGTCCACGGGCGCGGCCTCGGGGAGCACGTGCGCCCAGTCGACGCCGACGCCCCGGGCCCACGCCTGGGCGAGCGCGGCGGTCAGCGTCTCGATCTCGTCGCGTTCGCGCCGCATGGTGGGGATGAACGCCGCGGCGGGGTCGCGCACGCACTCGGGGCCCATCGCGCAGAGCGCCGCGTCCGGCCCGATCTCCAGGTACGTGGTGACGCCGCGGTTCTCCATCTCCCTGACCAGGTCCATGAACCGGACCGGCTCGCGTACCTGAGTCACCCAGTAGCCGGCCGTCGACGGGTCGCCGGTGGTGATGCACGGCAGCCCCGGCGCCGCGAAGTCGATCCCCTCCAACGCCTTACCGAAGTCGGCCAGCATCGGCTCCATCAACCCCGAATGGAACGCATGCGA
>NZ_JBICUQ010000020.1:0-20165 GCF_043198225.1 Nonomuraea sp. NPDC048826
GCCGCCGCGGCCGCCCGGAGCGCGGCGTCCCCGGTCACGGCCCGCCAGCGCAGCCGGGGGCCGCAGGACCGGCAGGCGATCGGCTCGGCGTGGAAGCGCCGGTTGGCCGGGTCGTGGTACTCGGCGGCGCAGGCCGGGCACATGGCGAAGCCGCGCATGGAGGTGCGTTCCCGGTCGTAGGGCAGGCTCTCGATGATGGTGGCCCGGGGTCCGCAGGCCGTGCAGTTGATGAACGGGTAGCGGTGGCGCCGGTTGGCCGGGTCGAACAGCTCCCGCAGGCAGTCGCCGCAGGTGGCCAGGTCGGGCGGGATCTCGCTGCCGGTCGCGGGCGCGCCTCCCTCGCTGCGCACGATCTCGAAGCCGGAGAGCCGCCGTGACAGCGGTTGCGGGGTGACCACCACGTCGCGGACGCGGGCGGCGCCGGGCCGCTGGGTCCGCAGACCGGCGACGAAGGCTTCCAGCGCGTCGGGGTGCCCGGTGGCGAAGATGACCACGTGCCCGCCGGTGTTCCTCACCTGCCCGCGAACCCCGATGGCCGTCGCCAGCCGGTGCACGAACGGCCGGAAGCCGACGCCCTGCACGATGCCGTGGACTTCGATGCGCCATGCCGTGTCCATGCATGCCGTGTCCATGACGGCGCTCCTACATCAGCGACGGGACGATGACGAGGTCGTCCTCGTCGAAGGCGACCTCGTCGACGACGTCCACGACGCCTTCGACGGCGCGGACGGCCGCGGTGACGGCGATGGCCTGCGACCTCCACCGCGCCCGCCCGCCGATCCTCACCACGCCGGCGTCGATCTCGATCGTGAACGTGCCCTCCTGCGGGAGCGCGGCCCGGATGTCGGCCTCCAGCTCGGCGGCCGCGCGGGTGAAGACACGCAGCACGTCCCGCCGGTGCAGGGTGCCGATGACCCGTCCGGTGACCGCGTCGATCACGGGCAGTTGCTTGACGTGCCGGGCGTGCATCAGCCGGGCCGCGTCACGCACGCCGGTGCCGGGCGTAACGGTGATCGCCGGGGAGGTCATCAGCTGGGATGCCGTGACCGCCGCGGCCTTGTCGTGCTCGCGCCGCCGCCTGCGGGAGGTGAGCATCGGCACGCCGCGCGGTACGGGGCCGATCTCCTTGAGCAGCAGGTCGTCCTCCGAGACCACGCCCACCGGCCGCTGGTCGGCGTCGATCACGGTGACCGCGCCGACCGAGAACCGCTTCATGGCGGCCACGATGCCGGCGAAGGACATGTCCGGCGACACGGCTATGACGACCCGTCCCATGACGTCCTTGACCTTGATCGACATGACGCCCACCTCTCTTTCAGGTCCCACGCTCCCGTACGGCGGCACGCGCGGTCAGCGGCGAACGTCCCCGATGTCCGGGCCGTAGGTCCCGCGGCGTGCGGCGGCGCGGTGTGGCGCCTTCGTGGTTCAGCCGACGGGCACTTTTACGGTTGCGGTGATCTCGGCGCGTGCCTTCTTCTCGTCCGCGAAGTACATGCCGGTGGTGGCGGTTGGTATTGCGGCGACGTCCCCGCGGCCGTGCGGCAACTGCTACGGGGTCTGCCTGGCAACGCCGGCGTCAAGCTGGGGCACGAGATCTACCTCGGCCTCGGCTTCTGCACGGGTTTCGGCCTGTGCATAGCCGGGTGCCCGAGATCGCACGGGCCGGTCAGGCGCCGGTGGCCGTGACGTCTGCCAGTTCCTCCCACAGGAGCGCGGCGAGCCCGTCCAGGTCGGGCACGGCGTCGGGATCGGCGATGAGGGTGATGACGACCGTGCCGCTGCAGGACAGGATCTCGAAGCTCACGCTCACGTTGCCGCTCTCGGCGACCGCCACCGCGATGATCCCGGTGACGGCGGCGCCGGCGAAGGTCAACTGCCGGTCCGGGCCGCGTACGTTGCTGACCAGGGTGGATGCGGCGCTGGCGGCGCAGGTACCAGCGGCAGAGGCCGAGCTCGGCCAGCAGCCGGAACAGCGGGCCGAACGGGCCGGCGGCGGACGCCTCCGCCGCCGCCTTCTTGCGCTCGGCGAGCAAGGAGGCGTCGCCCTCATCCGCCGTCCGGCGTCGCCCTCGACGGGCAGGGCGGCGATCAGCACGCCGAGCCGGTTGCCGAGCTCGCCGGAGGTGGTCGTGCTCCTGGCCGACACCGGCACCGAGACCGACAGGGTCTCGACGTGCTCACCCCGTCGTCCCAGCAGCTCGCGCAGCGCTCCGGTGACGGCCGCCAGGAGGGCGTCGTTGACGGTGCAGCCGTTGCGGTGAGCCGCGTCCCGTACAGCGTCCAGGTCCGCCCGCACGACGGCGAACGCCCGGCGCGACCCGGCCGGCCGCAGCAACGAGCACCGCCCGACCATAGCGGGGCGTATCCCGCCCGTGGCGGCGAGTGCAGTCCTCGCGTCCCTCCAGTACGCCCGGATCCGGGCGAGCGCCCGCAGCCGTTCGGCCAACGCGTCGGCGGCCAGGCGCAGCGGGGACGACGCAGGCCGAGGAAAGCCATCCGGCGCGAGCCGCCGTGCGGATCGGACTGCGCGCGGTCAGGTCGCGCGGGGTTGAGCTGCGCGGGATCGGGCTGTGCGGGGTTGGTGAAGTCCGCGAGCAGGGCGAGCCCGCCGATTCGGCAAGGCCATGGTCGAGCGCGACGATCAGCGCGACCGTGCCGTCGAGCAATCCGGTGACGAGGACCGCCGTCCACTGTGACGGGGGCGAGGGGCCGTCAGCACGGCCGCGGCCACGTCGAGCAGGGCCCGCTCGTCGCCTGGCGCAGGACGTGTCATCTCACGTACGTGCAGGCGGATGCCGAAGACCGGGTCGTCCACCCACACCGGGCGTCCGCACCCGATCGGCACGCGCACCAGCCGCCGCCGCAGCCTCGGCACGGAGCGGGCCCACGCGGCCAGGAGCCGCGATGCCCGTGCCACCTCGAAGCGCGCTCGCGGCTCTAGCAGCAGGACGGCTCCGGCGCTGCGTCAGGGAGGCGCCCGCGCTCATGGCGAGCATGGCGACGTCCGCGCGGCCGGGGCGGTCGATCACCGGTGCGGCCGCGGCCCGGTGCGGAGTCATCGCCTTCACCGGCCGCGCGGGACGATGCGCGCGTCCGGCCCGGGGAAGACGAGGCTTTCCCGTCCGTCGTCCAGCCAGCGCACGCGATAGGGGGGCGTGCCGTCGGCGTGCTCGACGCCCACGACGATCCCCTTCCGCTGGTTGCCGGCGCCGTACGTGCCTTCGACGATCAGCCGATCGCCCACGGTCGCTCTCATGGTTGAGCTCCTCGTCTCCGCAGCGCGGGATGGCTCTCATCCCGTATCCAGCCTCTGGCCGCCGGTCCGGGCCCGGCAGGGCCGGAGGTCTTCCGGCAGGCGGGACGTTCGTCACGGGCGTGGCCCGGGCCGGAGGCGGCACGGTCAAGGAGTGACGAGGTCCAGCTTGGCGATCTTTCCGTTGGCCGTCTTGGGCAGCGTGTCCCGGATCTCGATATGACGGGGGTATTTGTAGGCGGCCAGGCGGTCCCGGCAGTAGGTGATCAGCTCCGTCTCCGTGGCGTGCTTGCCGGGCTTGAGTGACACGTAGGCGGCGACCTCCTCGCCCAGCCGCGCGTCGGGCACGCCGATCACGGCGGCCTCAGCCACGGCCGGGTGATGGTAGAGGATCTCCTCCACCTCGCGCGGGTAGACGTTGTAGCCGCCCCGGATGATCAGCTCCTTCTTGCGGTCGATGATGAAGAAGAAGCCGTCCTCGTCGACGTAGCCGAGATCGCCGGTGTGCAGCCAGCCGCCCGTCATGGCTTCGGCGGTCGCCTCCGGCTGGCCGTGGTAGCCCTTCATGACATGGAAGCCGCGGGTGACGAACTCGCCGACGTGCTCGCGGCCGGGCGGCAGCCGGTTGCCCTGCTCGTCCCAGATCTGCGTCTCGGTGCCCCAGATCGGCTTGCCGACGCTGTAGGCGCGCCGCTCGCCGGCGCTGATGTTGAACGTGGTGGTCGAGGCGGTCTCGGTCAGGCCGTACCCCTCCAGGATGATGACCCCGAAGCGCTGCTCGAAGGCGTCCAGCACGTGGGCCGGGATGGGGGCGCCGCCGGAGATCGCCACCCGGAGCGAGGAGGTGTCGTAGCGGTCCAGCCCGGGATGGTCCAGCACGGCCACGAACATGGTGGGCACGCCCTCGAACACGGTCACGCGGTCGCGCTCGATCGCCGCCAGCGTGGCCCCGGCGTCGAAGCGCGGCACGAGGGAGAGCGTGCAGCCGAAGCGGACGCTCACGTTCAGGATGCTCGACATGCCGAACACGTGGAACATCGGCAGGATCGTCAGCACGACGTCGTCGGCCCGCACGTCGAACAGCCGGCCGGGGATGTCGGCATTCATGTAGAGCTGGATGTGCGTCAGCTCCGCGCCCTTCGGCACGCCGGTGGTGCCCGAGGTGAACACGATGGCGGCGGTATCGGAGCCGTCGCGCGGGGTGATCGGCCGGCGCTCGGGGGCCGGCTTGACCAGCTCGGTGAATGGCATGGCCGTCGGGCAGGCCTGCCCGACAGCGAACACGTCGGCGACGCCCTCTTCCGCTGCGCCCTTGGCCGCCTCGCCGGCGACCGGCGCCCAGGTGATCAGCGCCCGCGCGCGGGAGCTGCCGAGACAGAACGCCACCTCCCGCGCCTTGAACAGCGGGTTCAGCGGCACCACGACGGCCCCCGCCTTGAGGATGCCGAAGTAGGCCACGACGAACTCGGGGATGTTGGGCATCTGCAGCCCGATGGCGTCGCCCGGGCGGGCGCCCAGGGCGATCAGGCCCTCGGCGACCGAGTCGGACAGCTGGTCCAGCTCGGCGTAGCTCATGGCGCCGCCGTCGTGGCAGATCGCCGCCTTACTCGGCGCGGCCGTCGCCGATTCGCGCAACATGACCGCGAGGTTGAACATGGGTGTCTCCTTCGATCAGGCCGGGCGCGGTCGCGCCGCCCCGGCTCGCGCGGCCGTCGCGGAACGCCGCGCCTTGGTCCGGGGCCTGGCGGACCCGGCACGTCTCGGTGCTGCCGCCGGAGGGAAAAAGGCGAGACGCAGACGCTCGATCTCCCGTTCGATGCCGCGGGCGAGCCGCTCGACCTCCGGCGCGCTGTCGTGGTCGCCGGTCACGCCGAAGGCGACCCGGTCGCAGTAGCTGAAGACGGACACGCCGGTGCGCAACCGGGTGGCGATGGGCACGTACGGGAGGATCTCCAAGGCCCGCCTGCCGAGCAGGTAGAGCGGCTGTCGCGGTCCGGGGACGTTCGTGGTGACGGTGACGATCTGGCGTTGCGGCAGACGCACGGCCAGGCGTATGACCGCGGAGACGGGCGGGAAGGGCTCGTGCCCGGCCAGCCTGGTGATCGCCTCCCCCGCCTGCGCCTCACCGCTCGCCTTCAGCTCGGTCAGGTGTTCGTGCACGGCGCGCAGCGTCCGGCCGGGTCGGCCAGATGGACGGGCAGTTGGGCCAGCAGGAGCGAGATGCGGTTCTCGCACACCCCTTCCTCCCCGGGGGCCCGTACCGAGACGGGGACGAGTGAGCGCACCGTGTGCGGGTGGACTTCCTCACCGCGTTCGTGCAGCAGAGCCCGGTAGGCGCCGCTGATCGCGGACAGCACGACGTCGTTGAACGTCACGCCGGCCCGCCGCGCGATCCCCTTGACGTCGGCCAGCGGCGCGCGGGCGGCGGCGTAGCGGCGGCGCTCGCCGATCGGGCCGGTCAGGGTGGAGGCGGCCGCCGGCCGCAGCGTGCCCGCCAGTGATACGAGCCCGCGGGCGGCGGTCGCGACGCGCCCGGTGGTGGCGCGCGGCGAGGCCAGCGCCCGGCCGAGCATGCGCGCCTGCTCGACGGGGCTGAGGAGCAGATCGCGCAGCGCGCCGGCGGCCAGCCGCAGGGGGGACGGCTCGGCGTGCGGGCTCCACGTGTCCTGCGGCAGCCCGAGGGCGCCTTCGGGTGACTCGTCGAAGATCGCGTAGTAGAGGAAGGTGCCGGACACCCCGTCGACCATGCAATGGTGCACCTTGGACACCAGCGCCCACCGGTCTCCGGAGAGCCCGTCGATCACCCAGTACTCCCACAGCGGGCGGGTGCGGTCGAGCCGCCGCGACATGATCCGGGCGATCAGCTCGTCCAGCTCCGCGTCCCCGCTGGGCGCCGCCAGGGTGGCGCGCCGCACGTGATGGCGCAGGTCGAACTGGGGATCGTCGACCCAGACGGGCGGCCCCAGGTCGAGCGGCACCTGCCGCGCCTTCTGCCGGTAGCGTTCGATCAGCGGGAGCCGGGCGCGGATGGCCTCGACGACCTCCTGCTGGGCGGGCGCCGGGCCTTCGAGGACGGCGACCGACGCGATCGCCATCGAGGCCTCGGGCTGCTCGTCCTCCAGAGTCAGGAACGCCGCGTCGAGCGGGCTCATGTGATCGCTCATGTCGGTCGCCGCCTTCCGCGTGTGCCGGTGGCCTCAGCGTCGCTCCGGGCCCTGAAGGACGGCAGGGGCCCAAGGTCCCGGCCCGCGCGCCGTTATGCCTGACTTGCCAGCGGGTGCCGGGCGGGGTCAACCGCCGATGCCACGGTGGCGAGCCAGCGCAGCACGGCGGCCGCCGTCTCCCGCGGCGCTTCCAGCTGAGGGACGTGACCCACGCCCTCCATCACGACGAGCCGCCACGACGGATGGTGGCGGGCCAGTGCGTGGGAGGCGGCCACCGGCACCAGCCGGTCGCGGTCGCCGTGCACCAGCAGGGTGGGCGCGCGTACCGACCGGATCGCCGCCCGGTACGGCATCCCAGCCGCCGTCCGCACGACCGACCGGGCCGCCTGCAGGAAGTCCCGGTCGGCGTGCTCCAGCTCGGCTCGGTGGCGGGCCAGGCGGACATGCTCGGCGACGATATCGGCAGGCACGCGCGACGGGTCCGCGCAGCACAACCGGAAGACCAGGCCGACCGCGGTCTCGGCCGGCAGGGCCCGGCGGCGGGCCATCGCGACCGTCCCCAGCCAGGGCATCGTGTACAGCGCGAAGACGGATGCGACCAGCGGGTCCGGCAGCGCGGGACCGAACGAGGCCGCCGCGTCGAGCAACACGAGGCCCGCCACCGTCTCGGGGCTCGCGGCCGCTTCGAGCAGCGAGATCATGCCGCCCATCGAGTTGCCCAGGAGAATCACCGGACGGCCCGCGACCCGCTCGACGAAGCGGTGCAGCAGCAGCCGGTTGGCCGCGACCCCGGCCCGCCGCCCGCGTGTCCGGGTCAGCCCGTGCCCGGCCAGATCGAGCGCCAGCAGTCGCCACTCACCGGTCAGCCAGGGTGCGATGGCGAGCCAGTTCAGCGCCGAGCCGCCAAGTCCGTGCACCGCGACCACGACGGGCCCGTCCGGCGGGCCGCCGAAGTCCAGGTAGTGGATGCGGTCTTCCAGCTCGGCCCATCGGGAGGTTCCAAAGGACGGCCCTGTTCCCATAGCTCACCTCACCCACCCCGGTCCTGCGCCCGTGGCCGCTCGGTCACAGCGGCCGTTGACGGGGGCGGTCGAGATCCTCCTCACCGACGCGGTGGGCGCGGGCAGAGCTGTCGCCCGCGCCCGGCCGGGTGTCAGTGCTCGACGGTGATCCGCCGTCCCGCGGCCTTCTTCTCCTCGGCCAGCCCCACGCTGACCTCCAGGACGCCGTCCGCGTAGACGGCCCTGACGTCGTCGGTCTCGGCGGCGGCGGGCAGCGTCACGGTCCGCGAGAGGGACCCGTAGGCCAACTCGGAGCGGTGCGGCTCGGTGGTCCTGCGGGTCTTCTCCGCCCGGATGTGCAGCACGCCGCCGTCCACGGTGACCTCGATGTCCTTGTCGGGGTCGATCCCGGGCAACTCGGCGCGCACCACGTACCGGCCGTCGGCGATGTAGTCCTCGATCCGGACGATCTGACCGGACGGGCGGAACCCGAACATGGGGCTCTCCATCCACTCCAGCAGCTCCGGGAACGGGAACCTGGTGTCCCTCCGCTCGGGCAGATTCATCGCAGCCTCCTTCCGTGGGATCCCTGTCCCACGTCTTCAGGCCACACCCGGCCGCGCCGGGGGTTGCAGAGGAGGAAGTCCCGGGGCGGCGGGACCATCGTCACCGTCTGTTCGGCGGGGCGAAGCGCGGGACTTTCGTCCCTGGCGGCGGGCCTGTCGGCGGCATGGGCTGAAGACGTCAAGCCCCACTGGAAGGGAGGCTGTCATGGACTGGCCCCTCGCGATCGTCATCATCTCACTGATCTTCGCTGTCACGGCGATCGTCACGTCGCTCATCGCCGCCCGGCCGAAGAAGTAGCGCGGACAGCACAGAGGGGCCGCACGGACGCTCAGGCGCTCGTGCGCCCCCTACGGGCGCCGCGCGCACAGCGTCGTCCCGGCGTAGGTCCGGCCATCAGGCAGGATCATCGGCTCTGACCTTCCCCGCGTCGCAGGACAAGCGTCGATGGCCGGGTTCGATGGCAGGGAGGTGCGCCATGACTACCACGATGCCCATTGTGGCTCTCGCGATCCGGCGGCTCCTGGTGGCGGCCGGACGGGGCCCTTCGGTGCTCAATACCCAGCCGTGGCGGTTCCGGGTGCGCGACGGCCATGTAATAGACCTCTGGCCGATGGGGATCGTCGGCTGCCGGTCAGCGATCCGCACGGACGCTCCCTGCACGTCAGCTGCGGCGCCGCGCTGTACAACGTGCGTATCGCAGCCCGCGTGACCGGCCGGCGACCCGCTGTCCGCCTGCTGCCCGACGCTCAGGAAGCATCGGAAGTGCCGGCCCGCGTCAGCCTCACCGTACACGCCCCTGCCACGGCCGAGGCCCGGCGGCTGTACGAGCTGATCCCCCTGCGGCGGACCAATAGGACCCCTATGAGCAACGGCCCATTCCCTCACTGGCGCTGGCGGAGCTACGCGCGCCGCCTCGGCCGAGCGAGCACGGTTCCTCCTACCTGGACCGGCGAAGCCAGCTTCGAGCCACAACCTCAGCTGGCCGTGCTCACCACCGCCGGCGACGGGCCCCTCGACTGGCTCCGTGCCGGGAGGCGTTGCGCCAGACACGTGGCGGGCGGCGGCCGTGGCCTACTCACGTACGCGTTCTGCCGGCCAGGAGCAGGGGTCACTGCCGAGGCTGCCGGCGGTCGACGACGAGGGCGAGCACGGCGGCCAGGAGCAGGGCCGGGACCAGCAGGTCCAGCGGTCGGCGTAGGTCACGCCAGGGACTCCCGCCGTCGCCACGAAGTACCGCGCCGCCAGGTAGTTGAGCTGGTAGACGCCGACGTAGACGCAGGTCGCGACCCCCAGCGCGTACCCCCACGGCGAGCGTCGCCACAGCAGCACGCCCGCCAGCGCCAAAGAGGGCACCACCATGGTCAGGTCGAGGGCCAGACCCAGATGGACCTGCGCCGGCGGCAACGGCAGGACGTCCGGCGATAGCTGGCCCGTGACGGCCTGGCGGACGAGCGACACGCCGTACATGCCGACCATCGTGGCGGCCAGGAGGAACAGCAGGCCACTGACCCAGCGCATCGCCGTCCTGGACCGGGCGGTTACGCGCAGCTCGGTGAGCGCCAGGCCGAGCGCCGTCGCCGACAGCACCACGATGGCCGCGTGCGGCAGGAACAGGTCGGTGAAGGCCGGGTCGTAGACGTAGTAGGCGTAGTTGTAGATCGTGTACGCGAGCATGCCGGTCCAGATCAACTGGGAGCGCGTGGAGCCGCGCACCGATCCGGCGAGCGACAGCAGCAGGAGCGTCACGCCCGCAGCCAAGGTCGCCAGGTCGTTGCCGCGGAACTTCGCGACCAGAACCGCAGGGCCCGCGTGCAGCGCGTCGTTGCCCAGGCCGGCCATCGCGACGGCGACGGTGAGGACCGCGACGAGCCCGCTCAGCCACCAGGCCGCCCGAAGGCTGCGGCCTGGGCGGGGACGTGCCGGGTCCGCCTGGGTCGGTTGAGGATGCGTGAGCATGGTGTCGTCCATCGGAACCTTCCTCATCAGAAGTGCTCGGGGTCGGCGTGGGTGATCGGCACGCGGGCCTCCGCGGTGGCCTCGGGGCGGTCAGGCCACCGTGACATCGGGGTCGAGGTAGACGTCCTGCACCGCGTGCAGCAGCGCGACCCCGTCGGCCATCGGACGCTGGAAGGACTTGCGGCCGACGATCAGCCCCATCCCGCCGGCCCGCTTGTTGATCACCGCGGTGCGCACGGCCTGCGCCAGGTCGCCCTGTCCGCCCGAGGCCCCGCCGGAATTGATCAGCCCGACCCGGCCCAGGTAGCAGTTGGCCACCTGCCAGCGGGCCAGCTCGATCGGGTGGCTGGTCGCCAGGGCGCTGTAGACCCTGTCGTGGGTCTTGCCGAACTTCAGCGACTGGAAGCCGCCGTTGGACTCGGGCTGCTTCTGCTTGACGATGTCGGCCTCGATGGTGGCGGCCAGGTGGTTGGCCTGCCCGGTCAGGTCGGCGCTGAGGTGGTGGTCGGTCCCGTCCTTGACGAACGCCTCGTTGCGCAGGTAGGCCCACAGCACGGTGAACAGGCCCAGGTCGTGCGCCTTTTGGAAGGCCTCGCGCACCTCCTGCAGCTGCCGCGTACTCTGCGCGGAGCCGAAGTAGACGGTCGCGCCCACCGCGACGGCGCCCAGGTCGAACGCCTGCCTGACCGAGGCGAACATGGTCTGGTCGTAGCGGTTGGGGTAGGTGAGCAGCTCGTTGTGGTTGACCTTGACGATGAACGGCACCCGGTGGGCGTAGCGGCGCGACACCGCTCCGAGCACCCCGAGCGTCGAGGCGATCGCGTTGCAGCCGCCCTCCACCGCCAGTTCGCACAGCTTCGCCGGGTCGAAGTAGTCCGGGTTCGGCGCGAACGAGGCGGCGGCCGAGTGTTCCACGCCCTGGTCCACCGGCAGGATCGACAGATAGCCCGTGCCGGCCAGCCGGCCGGTGTCGAAGACGTGCTGCAGGTTGCGCAGCACCACCGGGCTGCGGTCGGTGCCGGCCATCACCCGGTCAACGAAGTCGGGTCCGGGCAGGTGCAGCCGCTCGCGCTTGACACCCGTCGCCCGGTGCTCCAGCAGGTACTCGTACTCGTCGCCCAGCAACTCCTGTAGGTCCATCTCCGGCTCCCTCCGCCGTGTGATGGCCGCTTCCCCGTCTCACACGCGAGGGACGCGGCCGAGGTGTCCTACCAGCGGCGGTTCTCGCGCCCGTCCGGCGACACCAGGGGCGAACGTCCCGCCGGCGTCCGGGCTTGGTCATCGGCGCCGATGGTCCCGCAAGGTGAGGACGTTCGCCCGTACCGCGCGACGGGAGCCGGGCAGACACTTGGATCAGGAGCACTCACGGGGAAGAAGATGATCATCATGCTCCCGATCCGCCCCCTCATCGCCACCGCGATGGTGGCCACCACCACCGGCCTGCTCGCCGTACCGGCGCAGGCCACCGTTCAGCACGTCGGCCCGCCGGTCCTGACCGGCATCCGGGCCGCCCACCACCGGGGACTCGACCGGCTGGTCTTCGAGTTCCGCGGCCGCGCGCCGGCCCAGCGCGACGTCCGTTACGTGTCCCGCCTGCTGGCCGACGGGTCCGGTCGAACCGTGGACGTGGCGGGCGGCGCCCTGCTGCGCGTGCGCTTCGACCGGGCCGACGGCCACGACCAGCGCGGCCGCGCCACCTACGGGCCGACGCGCAGGACCTACGCGCTGCCAGGGGTCATCCAGGTCGTCAACGCCGGCGATTTGGAGGCGACGCTCACCTTCGGCGTCGGGCTGGCCAGGCGCGCGCCCTACCGGGTCTACACACTCAGCCGCCCCAGCCGGGTCGTCGTCGACATCGCCACCCCGTACCGGACCGTGCCGGTGCGCGCCTACTTCCTCAACACCACCAACTACGCCACCGGCCGAACCCCCTACACCACGGCCGTGCGTCGGCCCGTGATCCCGCCGGCCACCGCCCACAGCGCGCTGCAGCGCCTGTTCGCCGGCCCCACCCAGGCCGAGAAGGCCCGGGGCCTGCGCTTCGTCTCCTCCAAGGCCACCGGCTTCAGCAAGCTCACCATCAAGAAGGGCATCGCCAGAGTCCACCTGACCGGCCGGCTCACCAGCGCGGGATCGACCTTCACCATCGCCGACCAGATCATCCCGACCCTCAAGCAGTTCCCCACCGTCAGCTGGGTCAAGATCTACGACGCCCGCGGGCACACCCAGCAGCCCCACGGCCCGTCCGACTCCATCCCGGACAGCCTGGAGCCGTGAGCGTCCCGGTTCCCGCCTCATGGACCGAGGGGGCACCGTGCCGCTCGGAACCGCTGTCAGAGGGGGGCGTGCCAGCGCAACCGAGTTCCGCCCTCCTCCGGAGCCTCCAGCTCGGCGGCGCCGCCCAGGCGGCCGGCGCGCTCTTCGATGTTGCGCAGTCCGCTGCGCCGCCCGCCCTCCCCTACCCCGACGCCGTTATCGGTGATCGTGAGGGTGAGCCGCCGGTCGACGACCTCGATCGAGACCTCGACCCGGGTGGCGTGGGAGTGGCGTACCACGTTGGACAGCGCTTCACGCAGGACGGCCAGCAGATGCTCAGTGACCTGCTCGCTCACCAGGGTGTCGAGCTGGCCTTCCATACGCAGGCCCGGCATGAAACCCAGGTGTCCGCCCGCGTCCTCCACCAGATCGACGATCTGCGCACGCAGGCTTGGGGCGCTGTCCGCGTGCGTTCCCTGCAGGGCGAAGACGGACGAGCGGATCTGCCGGATCGTCTCGTCCAGCTCGTCGATCGCGTGCTGCAGCCGCTTGGACGCCTCCGGCTGTTCCACCAGCCGGACCGTGCTCATCAGCGTCATGGCAGTGGCGAACAGGCGTTGGATGACCACGTCGTGCAGGTCCTTGGCGATGCGGTCGCGGTCTTCCAGCAGGCCGAGCCGTTCGGCGTCGCGGCGGGTCGCGGCCAGCTCCAGCGCGATCGCGGCCTGGCCGGCGAACGCTTCGAGCATCTGCTGATCGCCGCGGCTGAAAGGCAACCGGCCGCTGCGTTTGGTGAGCGTGAGCACGCCGCGCACCCTGGGCGCCGCGCCCACCGGTATCAGGAGCGCGGGCCCGTAACCCAGCCGTCGCAGCGGCGAGTCGAGGTCGGTGGCGCTCTGCAGGTCCGTCTCCGACAGCGGGGTGCCCTGGACGAACGCGGCCCCCGCCAGAGTGGAGGTGATCTCGAAGGTCGTCCCCAGGAGCTCATCCGCTCCTTCGCCGTCGGCGACCTCCACCGTGAGCGACCCGCCGGACGCCTCGGGCAGGAGCACCTGGACCAGATCGGCGTCGCACATGCGACGGGCGCGGGCTGCCATCGTGGCGAGCACCTCGTGCGGGTCGGCACCGGATAGCAGGCTGGTGGTGAGCTCAGAGGACGCCTGCAGCCAGGTCTCGCGCCCGCGAGACTCCTCATACAGGCGGGCGTTCTCGACGGCGACGCCGGCGGCGGCGGCCAGCGCGATCATGACGGCCTCGTCCTCTTCGTCGAAGTCGCCACCGCCGCGCTTCTCGGTCAGGTAGAGGTTGCCGAACACCTCGTCGCGCACGCGTACGGGAACGCCGAGGAAGGTGCCCATGGGCGGGTGACCCGGCGGGAAGCCGTAGGACTCAGGGTGGTCGGAGATGCGGCCCAGCCGCAGCGGCCGGGCGTCCTTGATGAGCAGGCCGAGCAGGCCCAGCCCGTGCGGCCAGTGCTCGATCCTGGCGATCTCCTCCTCGCTCAGCCCGACCGGGATGAACTGCAGGAGCGTATGCTCTTCGCCCACCACGCCCAGCGCGCCGTAGCTGGCGTCCACCAGCGTGGTGGCGGTCTCCACGATGCGCCGCAGCACCGTCTCCAGATCCAGGTCACTGCCCACCGAGACGACGGCTTCGAGCAGAGCGTGCACCCGGTCACGGGTGGCCAGCACCGCAGTGAGCCTGGTCTGCAGCTCAGCGAGAAGCTCGTCGAGCCGCATCTGCGGCATCAACGAACGAACCTCGTTCTCCGACACGCGATCAGTGTCGCATCCGTTGAGCGTGCTGCCCACCCGTGCGGCGCAGGCCCCGTCTGTATGCGTCGGATAGCGTCAGAGCATGATTCGCGTGTTCCTCCTCGACGACCATGAGGTGGTGCGGCGCGGTGTCGCCGCTCTGTTGGACTCCGAGGACGACATCGAGGTGATCGGTGAGGCGGGCACCGCCGAGTCGGCCGTCGCGCGCATTCCGGCGCTCATGCCGGATGTCGCGGTGCTGGACGTGCGACTGCCCGACGGCAGCGGCGTGGACGTGTGTCGCGAGGTGCGCTCCAAGCTACCGGGTCTGGCGTGCCTGATGCTGACCTCGTTCGCCGACGACGACGCGCTGTTCGACGCGGTGATGGCCGGTGCTGCCGGTTACGTGCTCAAGCAGATCCACGGCACCGATCTGGTCGGCGCCGTGCGCACGGTCGCCTCCGGCCAGTCGCTGCTCGATCCCCAGACCACCGCCGCCATGCTGCAACGGCTGCGCGACCAGGCCGCCCGGAAAGACCCCCTGGCCGCGCTCACCGGCCAGGAGCGGCAGATTCTCGACCTCATCGGCGAGGGGCTGACCAACCGGCAGATCGGCGAGCGCATGTTCCTGGCCGAGAAGACCGTGAAGAACTACGTCTCCAACCTGCTGTCCAAGCTCGACATGCAGCGCCGTACCCAGGCCGCCGCGCTGGCCGCGCGCTTACGCGCTGATCGCCGGGAATGACGGGATCAGCGTTCTCGCTGAGCAGGGAGATGCAGAGATACGCCATCGCCCCCCGCTCCATAATTCGGACATGTGGCCGGCCGGCGTCCTCGCGAAACAGGGACGGTTGGCCTCGCTCACCGCCCGCCAGACCGCGGGCGCGCAGCGCGCACACCACCCCCGTCTCCCGCAGCGTGAGTCGGCCGGACGTCCACGACGAGGTCGACGTCCCCTTCTGGCAGCGGGCAGCGCCCGGCGGGCGCTGAACGGGCGCAGGACGCGAAGGTTCTCATGATCACGCTTGAGTCGCGTGTCTCCCATCCTGGTGACCTTGGTCCACTCTGGAGGTGCCCTTCGACCGCCGTGATCGCCACGCAAATCAAGGAGGGTTAAAGCGGGCATCTGACACGAGGGGGGAACCATGACGGCGATCGCGTTCGAAGCTTGGCGCGGCTTTCAGGGCACGGCCTGGCGGGACCGGGTGGATGTCCGTGCCTTCATCCAGGCCAACTACACCCCCTACGACGGCGACGCGGGCTTCCTGTCCGGTCCCACCAAGCGCACCCGGGCCGTGTGGGCCAAGGTGAGCGCCCTGTTCCCGGAGGAGCGGCGGCACGGCGTCCACGACGTGGACCCGGTGACCCCGTCGTCCATCACCGCGCACGCCCCCGGCTACATCGACCGGGACCGCGAGCTGATCGTCGGGTTGCAGACCGACGCGCCGCTCAAGCGCGCGATCATGCCGGCCGGCGGGCTGCGCATGGTGGAGAACGGCCTGGCCGCCTACGGCTACCGGCTCGACCCGGCTGTCAAGGAGATCTTCACCAAGTACCGCAAGACCCACAACGACGGCGTGTTCGACGCCTACACCCCCGAGATCCTGGCCGCCCGCCGCGCCGGCGTCATCACCGGCCTGCCCGACGCCTACGGCCGTGGCCGCATCATCGGCGACTACCGTCGCGTCGCCCTCTACGGCGTGAACCGGCTCATCGAGGCCAAGCGCGCCGAGTTGCGCGCTCTGGACGACGCCGACGCCACCGACCCCGTCATCCGCGACCGGGAGGAGCTGTCGGAGCAGCTCCGGGCGCTGGACGAGCTGAAGGTGATGGCCGCCTCCTACGGCCACGACATCTCCCGCCCGGCCGCCACCGCCCGCGAGGCGGTCCAGTGGCTGTACTTCGCCTACCTGGCGGCGATCAAGGAGCAGAACGGCGCGGCCATGTCGCTGGGCCGCACCTCCACGTTCCTGGACGTCTACCTGGAACGCGACCTCGCCGAGGGCCGCATCACGGAAGAGCGGGCGCAGGAGCTCGTCGACGACTTCGTGATCAAGCTGCGCCTCGTCCGCTTCCTGCGCACCCCCGAATACGACCAGCTCTTCTCCGGCGACCCCACCTGGGTGACCGAGTCCATCGGCGGCCTCGGACAGGACGGCCGCGCCCTGGTCACCCGCACGAGCTTCCGCTACCTGCAGACGCTGCGCAACCTCGGCCCCGCGCCGGAGCCCAACCTGACCGTCTTCTGGTCGCCGCGCCTGCCCGAGCCGTTCAAACGCTTCTGCGCCGTCCTGTCCATCGAGACCAGCGCCCTGCAGTATGAGAGCGACGAGCTGATGCGCCCCCGCACCGGCGACGACACCGCCATCGCCTGCTGCGTTTCCGCCGCCCCGGTCGGCCGCCAGATGCAGTTCTTCGGCGCCCGCGTCAATCTGGCAAAGACGCTCCTGTACGCCATCAACGGCGGCAGGGACGAGCTCACCGGCGCCCAGGTCGGCCCGGCCCACTCGCCCCTGGCCGGCGACGTGCTCGATTACGAGGAGGTGACCAAGGCGCTGGAGCGGATGATGGACTGGCTGGCCCGCACCTACGTCAACGCGCTCAACATCATCCACTACATGCACGACAAGTACGCCTACGAGCGGCTCGAGATGGCCTTGCACGACCACCCCGTCAAGCGCACTCTGGCCTGCGGTATCGCCGGCCTGTCGGTGGCCGCCGACAGCCTGTCGGCCATCCGGCACGCCCGCGTCAAGGTGATCCGTGACGAGAGCGGGCTCGCGGTCGACTACGTCGTCGAAGGCGACTATCCCGCCTATGGCAACAACGACGACCGGGCCGACGCCATCGCCGTCGAGCTGGTCCGCTCGTTCATGGCCAAGATCCGGGAGCACCGCAGCTACCGGGACGCCGAGCACACCCAGTCCGTCCTGACGATCACCTCGAACGTGGTCTACGGCAAGCACACCGGCAACACCCCCGACGGCCGCCGCACCGGCGAGCCGTTCGCCCCGGGCGCCAACCCGATGAACGGCCGCGACCGCCACGGGATGATCGCCTCTGCCCTGTCGGTCGCCAAGCTCCCCTACGACCAGGCCCTCGACGGCATCTCCCTGACCAACACCGTCACCCCTGACGGCCTCGGACGCACCTCCGGCGAGCGCATCGCGAACCTGGTCGGCGTGCTGGACGGCTACTTCGACGCCGGCGGCTTCCACATGAACGTCAACGTGCTCAACCGCGCCGTCCTCCTGGACGCCATGGAGCACCCCGACCGCTACCCGCAGCTGACCGTCCGCGTCTCCGGCTACGCGGTCAACTTCGTCCGCCTCACCCCCGACCAGCAGCGCGACGTCGTCAGCCGCACCTTCCACAGCTCGACATGAACGGCCGCGTCAGCTCCTGGGACCTGTCGGTCGGCGTGGACGGGCCCGGCACCCGCTTCGTCGTCTTCACCGCCGGCTGCCCTCTGCGCTGCCAGTACTGCCAGAACCCGGAGACCTGGCGGATGCGCGACGGCCGCCAGGTCACCACCGATGAGATCATGGCCGAGATCGGCGGGTACCGCCGCTTCATCTCCGTCGCGGGCGGCGGAGTGACGATCAGCGGCGGCGAGCCGCTGCTGCAGCCGCGCTTCACCGCCGACCTGCTGCGCCGCTGCCACGACAGCGGCCTTCACACCGCCCTGGACACCTCAGGCCTGCTCGGCATCCGCGCCACTGACGCCCTGCTCGCCGACACCGACCTGGTCCTGCTGGACATCAAGTCCTACGACCCGGCCACCTACCGCCGCGTCACCGGCGGCCAGGTCGAACCCACCCTGCGCTTCGCCCGGCGGCTCGCCGAGCTGCGCCGCCCCACGTGGGTACGGTTCGTGCTGGTCCCCGGGCTCACCGACGCGCCGGGCAACGTGGACGCCCTGGCCCGCTTCGTGGCGGACCTGGGCAACGTCGAACGGGTCGACGTGCTGCCCTTCCACCGCATGGCCACCGGCAAGTACGAGCGGCTCGGCCTGCGCTTCCCCCTCGCCGACGTCGCCCCACCCGGCCAGGAGCTGCTGGACCGCGTGCACGCCCAGTTCCACGCCCACGGCGTCACCAGCGTCTGATGTCGCCCGGGCAGTCGAGCGCCGGCAGCGCGAGCACGCCCCGCCGGTTGGTGCCGATGGACGGCGGCGCAAGGCCCTGCCGAAGGTGACGCGAGACCCCGCAGGCGCGGGACCTTCGGCACTGATCGGGAAGCCGCCGTACCGAGAGGCTGAAGGCGAGACCCGGAGAAAGGAAAGAACCATGCGCGCTGCCGTCGTCACCGCCTTCGACCAGCCCGTCGAACTGCAGGAGGTACCCGTCCCCGAGCCGGGGCCGACTCAAGTCCTCGTCCGTATCGAGGCGAGCGGGCTGTGCCACACCGACATCCACGCCGCCCACGGCGACTGGCCGGTCAAGCCGGCGCTGCCGTTCACCCCCGGTCATGAGGGTGTCGGGGTGATCGAGGAGGTCGGCTCCGCCGTGACCGGTCGGGTCGCCGGCGAGCGGGTGGCCATCCCCTGGCTCGGCTACGCCTGCGGCACCTGCGAATACTGCGTCAGCGGCCGGGAGACCCTGTGCGAGTCCCAGCTCAACAGCGGATACGCCGTCAACGGGGGCCACGCCGAGTACGCGGTCGCGCACGCCGCCTACGTGGTCCCGGTGCCCGACGGCGTCACGCCGGCCGAAGCCGCGCCCCTGACCTGCGCGGGCGTGACCACGTACAAGGCGGTCAAGGTCTCCGGCCTGCGCCCCTCCGAGCGGGCGGCGATCTTCGGCATCGGCGGGCTCGGCCACCTGGCGCAGCAGTACGCGCAGATCTTCGGCGGCGAGACCATCGCGGTCGACGTCACCGAGGAGAAGCTGCGCCTGGCCCGGGAGCTCGGCGCAGCTCACACGGTCAATGCCGCGCTCGCCGATCCGGTCGCCGAGATCCAGGCCCTGGGTGGGGCGGACGTGGCCATCGTGCTGGCGGCCAGCCCGCGCGTGCTGGAGCAGGCGCACGCCTCGTTGCGCCGCGGCGGCCGCCTGGTGCTGGTCTCGCTGCCCAAGGACAACACCATGAGCCTGCCGATCTTCCAGACCGTTCTTGGCGGCATCAGCGTCATCGGTTCCATCGTCGGCACCCGCGCCGACCTGGCCGAGGTCTTCAGGCTGCACGCCGCCGGACGCACCAAGGTCATCTACGAGACGCGCAAGCTCGAAGAGATCAACCAGTCCTTCGACGACGTCCTGGCCGGCACCGTGCCCGCCCGCCTGGTCTTCGAGTTCTGACGACACCGTGCCCGGCCACCGATCTGATCGGGGCCGGGCTTCGGCTGTCCGGAGAGGTCAGCGCGGCACGAGTTCGAAGCCGGTGAAGATTTCCGGCCTGATGCGGATGACCTGCTCCATCTCGCCGGTTACCCAGGGGCGCAGGAGATCCTTGTAACGAGCCGCTTCCCTTGCCACGCGGGTTCAGGCTGCGGGCCGGCACGTCGGGCCGCCCGTTGTCAGCTTGCCCACGCCCGCAGCTCGTGCGCGCGTCCCAGGCTGCGGATGCGTGCCAGCGACTCCTTCTCCAGCGCTCGGACCCACTGCGGGGTCAGCCCCAGCCTGGTGGCGATCTGTCGGGGAGTGTGCTGGTCGTGCCCGCCCAGCCCGTACCGCAGACGCATGATCAGCGCCTGCCGTGCCGCCAGCCCGTCCACCAGGGTGGTGAGCACCTTCCGCAGTGCCTCGTGCTCGGCGGCCCTTTCCGCGATGAGGCGAGCGGCGCGAGCTCCCGCTTCGATCCGCCGGGCGAGCGCGATCTCCTCCTCTGGGGTCAGCAACGGGATGGCGCCGATTCGGGTCAGGTAGTCGTCCAGGCGATTCATCATGCCGTCCTGACCACGGCCGGCCGGCACGGAGCGTGGTGCGGCAAGGCGTGACTGACCGGGCCCAGCACCATCCCGGCGAACGTGCCGTGCCCGTGCGAGCCCATCACCGGCAGCTCGGCCTCCCGCGCGGCCCGCGAGCCGTCCACTCCCACGAGGATCATGACTTCTCCTTCACAACGAAAACCCGCCCGCCCCGGGGGCAGGGCGGGCGGGTGGCCGGGGCGGCTACTGAAGCCAGGGGGTCCGGCGGACGATGGGCAGGTTGCCGAGTCCCAGGGTGCGGCCGGCGCCGGCGAGGGCCAGGCCGATCAGGACGATCGAGTAGAC
>NZ_JBICUQ010000021.1:0-11873 GCF_043198225.1 Nonomuraea sp. NPDC048826
CGGTTGGGTGATCCGATCGAGGCGCAGGCGTTGATGGCGGTGTACGGGTCGGTGGGGCGGCCGTTGTGGCTGGGGTCGCTGAAGTCGAACCTGGGCCACACGCAGGCCGCCGCCGGAGTCGCCGGGGTCATGAAGATGGTCCTCGCCCTGCAGCGCGGTCTGCTGCCCAGGACACTGCACGTCGACGAGCCCTCGCCCGAGGTGGACTGGTCGGCGGGATCCGTACGGCTGCTGACCGAGCCCGTCCCGTGGCCGGGCGGTGAGCGGCCGCGGCGCGCAGGCATCTCGGCCTTCGGCGTCAGCGGCACCAACGCGCACGTCATCATCGAGGAGCCCCCCGCCCAGGACCTAGAGCCCGACCCCCGCCCGGCCGGTGCCGGCCCCGTCCCCTGGATCCTCTCCGCCCGGAGCCGCGACGCGCTGGCGATGCAGGCCGAGCGACTGCTGACGTTCCTCGACGAGGACCCGGACCGCGACCTGGCCGACGTCGGCCTCTCCCTGGCCACGACGCGGGCCGCGATGGAACACCGGGCCGTGGTCGTCGGCAGCCGGGCACCGCAGTTCATGCGCGGGCTCACCGCGCTGGTGGACGGCCAGGACGCGCCGGGCCTGACCCAGGGCGTCGCCCGTACGACGGGTCGTACGGGTTTCGTGTTCTCGGGTCAGGGTGGTCAGTGGGCGGGGATGGGGCGGGGCCTGTACGAGCGGTACGAGGTGTTCGCCCGGGCGTTGGACGAGGTGATCGAGGCTCTCGGTGGCGGGGTGCGTGAGGTGATGTGGGGTGATGGGGAGCGGCTGGCGTTGACGGGGTGGGCGCAGCCGGCGACGTTCGGGGTGCAGGTCGGGCTGGTGCGGTTGCTGGAGTCGTGGGGGGTCCGGCCGGATGTGGTGCTCGGGCATTCGGTGGGTGAGGTGGCGGCGGCGTATGTGGCGGGGGTGTTGTCGCTGGAGGATGCGTGCCGGTTGGTGGGGGTGCGGGCGGGTTTGATGCAGGGGTTGCCGTCGGGTGGGGCGATGGTGGCGATCGGGGCGTCGGAGGAGCGGGTCCGTTCGGTGCTGGTGGCCGGTGCTGAGGTGGCGGCGGTGAACGGTCCTTCTTCGGTGGTGGTGTCGGGGGAGGCCGCGGCGGTGGCGCGGGTGGCGGCGGGGTTTGATCGGGTGCGGGCGTTGCGGGTGTCGCATGCGTTCCATTCGGGGTTGATGGAGCCGATGCTGGCCGACTTCGGTAAGGCGTTGGAGGGGATCGACTTCGCGGCGCCGGGGCTGCCGTGGGTGTCGACGTTGACGGGTGGGTTGGTGGAGGGGTGTGGGGCGGGTTATTGGGTGGATCAGGTGCGGGGGGTGGTGCGGTTCGCTGATGCGGTGGGGGTGGCGCGGGGGTTGGGGGTGACGCGGTTCGTGGAGATCGGCCCCGACGGCGCGCTCACCGCGCTCATCCAGGAGGCCCTCGACGAGCCCGGGGAGATCGTCGCCACCCCCACGCTGCGCAAGGACGGTGACGAGCCCGCCGCGCTCCTTTCCACGGCGGCCACCCTGCACTGCGCGGGCGCGCAGGTCGACTGGCCCGCCGTCATCGGCGGTGGCCGCCTGGTCGACCTGCCCACCTACCCCTTCCAGCGCCGCCGCTACTGGGTGGAGGCCACCGCCGGAGACGCCGGCGCCGGTGAGCACCCCCTGCTCGGCCCGGCCACCGAGATGGCCGACCGCGGCGGAGTGCTGTTCACCGGCCGCATCTCCGCCGGGACGCACCCCTGGCTGACCGACCACGCGATCGGAGGCGCCCTGCTCTTCCCCGGCACGGGCTTCGTGGAGATGGCCGTCCGCGCCGGGGACGAGGTCGGCTGCCGCCGGGTTGAAGAGCTGACCATCGAAGCGCCGCTGGTCGTGCCCGAGCGGGCCGGCGTGCGCCTCCAGCTGTCCGTCGACCCTCCCGACGCGTCGGGCGCCAGGCGGATCAGCGTGCACTCCCGCGCCGAGGACGCCGCCGAGCACGCCTCCTGGACCCGGCACGTCACCGGGGTGCTGGTGCCGGAGAGCGGGCCGGAGAGGTTCGACCTCGCCGCATGGCCACCGCCCGGCGCCCGGCCCCTGCCCGCCGACGGGATGTACGACGATCTCGCCACGCGCGGATTCTCGTACGGACCGGCCTTCCAGGGGTTGCGCACCGTGTGGAGACGCGATGCGGAGATCTTCGCCGAGGTGCTGCTCCCCGAGACCGCCCACACCGGCGCGGACCGGTTCGTGCTGCACCCGGCGCTCCTGGACGCCGCACTCCAGGCGATCGGCCGCGGCGCGACGGACGCCGAGCCCCTGGTGCCCTTCTCCTGGGAGCGGATCGAGACCTACGCCACCGGCGCCACCGCCCTGCGGGTGCGGGTACGGCCCACAGGCACCGGAGCGGTGTCCCTGGACGTCGCCGACTCGACCGGCAGCCCGGTCATGTCCGTCGGATCACTCCTGCTCCGCCCCGCCACCCCCGTGGCGAGGCGGGCGGCGGCCGCCCCGGCGACCGCGGACGCGCTGTTCGGCGTCGACTGGCGGCGCGTCACGGCCGACCAGATCGAAGCCGACGGCTGGGCGGTGATCGGTCCTGACCACTGGGGCCTGGCCGAGGCGTTCCCCGGCGACCCCCGGACCGCCGAGGTGCTCGTGGCGGCGTGCGGCGGCGACGTGCGCGAGGAGACGCACCGGATGCTCGGCCTCCTCCAGGCCCACCTGACGACCGCCGCCAGGCTGGTCGTCGTGACCAGGGGAGCCGTCTCCTGCGACGGGGAGACCCCGGCCGACCTGGCGGGCGCCGCCGTCTGCGGGCTCATGCGCTCGGCCCAGGCGGAGGAGCCCGACAGGATCACGCTCGTGGACCTCGACTCTGCCGACGACATGGAGCGGTCGATCGCGATGATCCCGGCCGCGGTCGCCACCGGCGAGACCCAGACGGCCGTGCGGCGCGGCGTCGTCCGGGCCCCCCGCCTGGTCCACATGCCGGTTCCCGCGCTGCCTTCGGCGTGGGACCCGGACGGAACGGTTCTGATCACCGGCGCGAGCGGGGCGCTGGGCGGCGCCGTGGCCCGCCACCTGGCCGGCACGCACGGCGTCAGGAACCTGGTGCTGGCCAGCCGCCGGGGTGCCGACGCCCCCGGCGTCACCGATCTGCGCGAGGCGCTCACGGAGCTGGGCGCCGGCGTCTCGGTCGTGGCCTGCGACGTGGCGGACCGGGAGGCGCTGGCCGCCGTCCTGGCGGGCATCCCGGACGAGCTCCCGCTGCGGGCCGTCGTGCACGCCGCCGGTGTGCTCGACGACGGCGTGATCTCCTCGCTGACCCCCGAGCGGATCGACGCCGTGCTCAGGCCCAAGGTGGACGCCGCGCTCGCGCTCGACGAGCTCACCCAGGACCGCGACCTGTCAGCCTTCGTGCTCTTCTCCTCGGCCGCCGGCGTGCTGGGATCACCGGGTCAGGGCAGTTACGCGGCGGCCAACGCGTTCCTGGACGCGCTGGCCGCCAGACGCAGATCGGCCGGGCTCGCCGGCACGTCGCTGGCCTGGGGAGCCTGGGACGCCGGAGGCGCCGGCATGGCCGCGAGCATGGACGGCGCCGCGACGGCCAGAACCGCGGGGATCGGGATCCGCGCGCTGACCGTCGAGCAGGGTTTGACTCTCCTTGACACCGCATGTGCCCTAGGTGAGGCTCTGATCGTGCCGATCCAGCTCGACGCCGAAGTGCTGACGCACCAAGATCCTGACGTCCTGCCTTCGGCGCTGCGCGGACTCACCCGACCGGCCGCCCTGCGGTCCGCCCAGGGGGCCGGGAGCGAGAACGGCACACCGCTCAAGCGGCTGGCGGGCATGCCCGCCCACCGGCGGTTGCCGGTCGTGCTGGATCTCGTACGGACGCACGCGGCCGAGATCCTGGGCTACCCGGACCCGGCGCAGATCGATCTCGACGCCACCTTCACGGACGTCGGCTTCGACTCGCTGTCGGCCGTGGGCATCCGCAACAAGCTCACCCTGGTCACCGGGCTCAAGCTGCCGGCCGGCATGATCTACGACTATCCGACCCCGCGATCGCTGGCCGAGTATCTCCTCGCGCAACTGGCGCCGGAAGCGGGACCGGAGCCGGGACCCGAGGACGACGGGGACGACCCCGCCGTCCGCGAACTCCTCGCCTCGATCCCCGTGGCGCGCCTGCGAGCGGCCGGGCTGCTGGATCGCCTGCTGACGCTGGCGAGCGATCCGCCCGAGCCCGAGGACGGCCGGCCGCGGGAGCGGGAGTCGATCGACACCATGGACAGCGAGGCGCTGATCCGTATGGCGCTGGGAGACGCCGAGTGAAGGGTCTCTCCCGCGGTATCCCCCCGACCCCCCGATCTTCTGGAGGCTAGCGAATGCCGGTCAGTCACCCGATCGAGACCAGAGGTCTGCGAAAGTCGTTCGGCGACGTCGCGGCCCTCGAATCGGTCGACCTCAAGGTCGAGAGGGGCATGCTGCTCGCACTGCTCGGTCCCAACGGCGCCGGCAAGACCACAGTCGTGCGCATCCTCAGCACGCTGCTGCGAGCCGACGGCGGCGTCGCGTTGGTGAACGGCCACGACGTCGCCAAGGATCCCCGGGCGGTGCGCCGGGCCATCGGGCTCACGGGCCAGGAGACAGCACTCGACACGGTGCTGACCGGCCGCGAGAACCTGGAGATGATAGGCCGCCTGTTACACCTGGGACGCCCCGCCGCCACCAAGCGCGCCATCGAGCTGCTGGAGCTGTTCGGCCTGGTCGATGCGGCGGACCGGGAAGTCAGGACCTACTCCGGCGGCATGCGGCGCAAGCTCGACCTCGCGGTCAGCCTGATCGGCTCGCCGCCGGTGCTCTATCTCGACGAGCCGACGACGGGCCTCGACCCCACGAGCCGGGAGGCGATGTGGGAGACGATCACGAAGCTCACCGCCGGGGGCACCACGATCCTGCTCACCACCCAGTACCTCGAAGAGGCCGATCAGCTCGCCGACAGGGTCGCCGTGCTCAACCACGGCCGCATCATTGCCGAGAACACGGCACAGGAGCTGAAGAGACAGGTCGGGCCCGAACGCGCCGAGCTGACCGTCGCGGCCGACGACGCCGACCGGCTGCGGGCGTTCCTCGACGGCGAGTCCGTCGACGCCCAGACCGTGAGCGTGCCCGTCTACAGTCCGGGCGACGTCCGCGACCTGCTCAACCGTACGGCGGAGGCCGGCTTCGAGATCCAGCAGATCGCCCTGCGGCAGCCCACGCTCGACGACGTGTTCCGCATGCTGACCAGCACCCCCAAGGAAGGCGTGAAATGACGGCAGAAGCGCTGGTCGCGCAGGAGCGATCCGGTTGGTCCACCGCCTTGGGCGACTGTGCGGAGATGTCGCGCCGGAGCGTGCGCCACCTGACCCGCAACGTGGACGAGGTCATCCAGGCCTTCGTCGTGCCCATCCTCCTCCTGCTGATGTTCCGCTACCTGTTCGGCGGCGCGATCAAGGTCGACGGGCCGACCTACGTGAACTACCTGGTCGCCGGCGTCATCGTGCTCAGCGTGGCGTTCAACACGCCGTCGACCGCGGTCGCGATCGCCAACGACCTGCAGTTCGGCTTCTTCCAGCGTCTGCGTTCGATGCCGGTGTTCCAGCCGGCCGTGCTGGTCGGGCACGTCGTGGCCGCGAGCCTGCGCAGCATCATGGCCGTCGTGCTGGCGGTCGGGGTGGGATGGCTGATCGGGTTCCGCCCGGTGGCGAGCCTGGGAGACTGGCTGGCCGCCCTGGGCCTGCTGCTGGTGTTCATCCTGGCGATGGGCTGGCTCGCCGTGCTCATCGGCGGCGTGGCGGGCAGCGTCGAGGGCGCGGGCGGGCTCTCCTTCATCCTGGTGATGCTGCCGTACGCGAGCAGCGCGCTCGTGCCGCCGGCCAGCATGCCGTCGGTCCTGCGCGCCGTGGTGGAGAACCAGCCGTTCACGCCGCTCATCGACGCGACCAGAGCGCTGCTCATCGGTACGCCCGTCGGCAACAGCCTGTGGCTGGCCCTGGCGTGGTGGGTGACGATCCTGGTGATCGGCATGGCGGTCACCATCCGCTACTTCGGCCGCCGGGGCAACCAGTGACCGGCGGCCACCCCTAGGTGGCTCCCGGCCTGATAGTGGCAGCGTAGGGGTCGTTGCGTCCCAGTTTGGGTCGTTACCGTCTGGGATGGCCGGTGAGCCGAGCCGGCCGGAAGGGCGACCTGACATGGAGACGTCCGTCGAGCGGATCGTTGAGGCGCTGCGCAAGCAGATGCTCGAGAACGAGCGGCTGCGAGGCGAGAACGAACGGCTCAGCACGGCGGCCGACGAACCGGTGGCGATCATCGGGATGGCGTGCCGGTATCCGGGCGGCGTCACCACCCCTGAGGAACTGTGGCGGCTCCTGGTGTCCGGGGGCGACGGCGTCGCCGCGTTCCCGACCGATCGCGGCTGGGATCTGGACGGGCTCCACGACCCCGAACCGGGTCTGCCCGGCAAGTCGATCACCACCGAGGGCGGGTTCCTGTACGACAGCGGGGACTTCGACGCCGAGTTCTTCGGCATCTCCCCGCGTGAGGCCCTGGCCATGGACCCCCAGCAGCGGCTCCTGCTGGAGGTCGCCTGGGAGGCCATCGAGAGCGCCGGCATCGACCCCACCACCCTGCGCGGGACACCCACCGGCGTCTTCGGCGGCGTCATGTACCACGACTACCTGGAGAGCACCAACGGCAGCCTGGTGACCGGCCGGGTGGCCTTCTCGCTGGGCCTCGAAGGCCCGGCGGTGTCGGTGGACACGGCGTGTTCGTCGTCGCTGGTGGCGTTGCACGTGGCGAGTCGGGCGTTGCGGTCGGGGGACTGCTCGCTGGCGCTGGCGGGTGGCGTGACCGTCATGACCACGCCCGACATGTTCACCTATTTCAGCCATCAGCGCGGGCTGGCGGCGGATGGGCGGTGCAAGGCGTTCGCGGCGGCCGCGGACGGCACCGGCTGCTCGGAGGGCGTCGGGCTGCTGCTTCTGGAGCGGCTGTCGGACGCGCGGCGGCTGGGCCATCGGGTGCTGGCGGTGGTACGGGGCAGCGCGGTGAACCAGGACGGCGCCTCCAGCAGCTTCTCCGCGCCGAATGGTCCGTCGCAGCAGCGGGTGATTCGGGCGGCGTTGGCGGCTGGGGGGTTGTCGGCTGCTGATGTGGATGCGGTGGAGGCGCATGGTACGGGGACGCGGTTGGGTGATCCGATCGAGGCGCAGGCGTTGATGGCGGTGTACGGGTCGGTGGGGCGGCCGTTGTGGCTGGGGTCGCTGAAGTCGAACCTGGGTCATACGCAGGCGGCTGCGGGTGTGGGTGGCGTGATCAAGATGGTGCTGGCGTTGCGTCATGGTCTGCTGCCGCGGACGTTGCATGTGGATGTGCCGACGCCGCACGTGGATTGGTCGGCGGGGTCGGTGCGGCTGCTGACCGAGCCTGTGGCGTGGCCGGGTGGTGGGCGGGTGCGGCGGGCGGGGGTGTCGTCGTTCGGGCTGAGCGGCACCAACGCGCACGTCATCATCGAGGAGGCGCCCCCCGAGCCAGAACCGGCACCCCCGAGCGTGGCCCCGACGTCCGTGCCGTGGCTGATCTCGGCCAGGACCCCGCAGGCGGTGAGCGCCCAGGCGGCCAGGCTCGCCTCCTTCGCCGCGGCCTCGCCCGGCGTCCGGCCGCTGGACGTGGCCCGCTCCCTGCTGACCTCACGCGCCCGGATGGAACACAGCGCGGTCGTCGACCCCGAGGACCTGCTCCGCGGCACCGCCGCCCTCGATCCCGTCGCCCGTACGACGGGTCGTACGGGTTTCGTGTTCTCGGGTCAGGGTGGTCAGTGGGCGGGGATGGGGCGGGGCCTGTACGAGCGGTACGAGGTGTTCGCCCGGGCGTTGGACGAGGTGGTCGAGGCTCTGGGTGGCGGGGTGCGTGAGGTGATGTGGGGTGATGGGGAGCGGCTGGCGTTGACGGGGTGGGCGCAGCCGGCGACGTTCGGGGTGCAGGTGGGTTTGGTGCGGTTGCTGGAGTCGTGGGGGGTCCGGCCGGATGTGGTGCTCGGGCATTCGGTGGGTGAGGTGGCGGCGGCGTATGTGGCGGGGGTGTTGTCGCTGGAGGGTGCGTGCCGGTTGGTGGGGGTGCGGGCGGGTTTGATGCAGGGGTTGCCGTCGGGTGGGGCGATGGTGGCGATCGGGGCGTCGGAGGAGCGGGTCCGTTCGGTGCTGGTGGCCGGTGCTGAGGTGGCGGCGGTGAACGGTCCTTCTTCGGTGGTGGTGTCGGGGGAGGCCGCGGCGGTGGCGCAGGTGGCGGCGGGGTTTGATCGGGTGCGGGCGTTGCGGGTGTCGCATGCGTTCCATTCGGGGTTGATGGAGCCGATGCTGGCCGACTTCGGTAAGGCGTTGGAGGGGATCGACTTCGCGGCGCCGGGGCTGCCGTGGGTGTCGACGTTGACGGGTGGGTTGGTGGAGGGGTGTGGGGCGGGTTATTGGGTGGATCAGGTGCGGGGGGTGGTGCGGTTCGCTGATGCGGTGGGGGTGGCGCGGGGGTTGGGGGTGACGCGGTTCGTGGAGATCGGCCCCGACGGCGCGCTGACCTCCCTGGTCGGCGACTGCGTGCCCACCATGCGCCAGGGCCGCGACGAGCCGGACACCCTGATCGCCGGGCTCACCCGGCACCACGCGGCCGGAGGCTCCGTCGACTGGGAGTCCTTCTTCTCGGGCACCGGAGCGCGCTCAATCCCGCTCCCCACCTACGCCTTCCAGCACAAGCGCTACTGGGAGACACCCGCCCCGGCCGTCGACGTGTCGGCCGCCGGGCTGGAGGTCACCGACCACGCGATACTCGGCGCGGCCGTTCCCCTGGCCGAGACCGGCCAGGTCGTGCTGACCGGCCGGACATCCCCGGCCGCGCTGCCGTGGCTGGCGGAGCACCGGGTGCTGGGCCGCTCCCTGCTGCCGGGATCGGCCTTCGTGGAACTGGCCGTCCGCGCCGCCGACCAGGCGGGTTGCGGCCACGTCGAGGAGCTGAGCCTGCGCGCCCCGCTGCCGCTCCCCGAACGCGGCCCGGTCCAGATACAGGTGGCCGTGGGCGAACCCGCCGAAGACGGTTCGCGCTCACTGACGATCCACGCCCGCCCGGAGGGCCAGGATCTGCCGTGGACCCTGCACGCCGAAGGCACCCTCACCCCCTCGGCCCCGCCGCCCGACTTCGACCTGGGCGCGTGGCCGCCGCCCGGAGCGGAGCCGCTCGACCTCGACGGGCTCTACGACCGCCTCGCCGCCCAGGGGTTCGCCTACGGTCCCGTGTTCCGCTGCATGCGCGCGGCCTGGGCGAGCGGCCCGGACGTCTACGCCGAACTGGCCCTGCCCGAAGGAGCGGGAACGGACGGCTTCGGCATCCACCCGGCGCTGCTCGACGCCGCGCTGCACGACCCGGTGGCCGACACCGACCGGGCGGCTCTGCCGTACGCCTGGAACGGGGTCTCGCTGTACGCGTCGGGCGCCACGAGGCTGCGCGCGCACGTCGCGCTGGACGGCCCGGACAAGATGGAGCTGCGGCTGGCGGACCCGAGCGGCAGGCCGGTGGCGCACGTGGCGCGCGTCACCGCGCGCCCCGCGTCGGCCGCCGGTCTCGACGCAGCCGAGCAGCGGACGGGCGAGACGCTGCTGGGCCTGACCTGGCGGCGGCGGGAGGCGCCCGGCGCCCCCGCCGGCCGGTGGGTCGTCCTCGGCGACGACGACCTGGGCATCCCCCAGGTGTCCGCCGTCCATCGCGATCTGGCCGCGCTGACCGGCGCCGTCGAGGACGGGGAGCCCGTGCCCGACGTCGTCGTGCTGCCCGTACGGGCGGACGGCGGCGACGACGTGCCCGCGCGGATCCGCGACCTGTGCCACCGCGTGCTCACCACCCTGCGGACGTGGCTGGCCGACGACCGTTTCGCCACCTCCCGCCTGGTGGTGGTGACGGGGGGAGCGGTGTCGACCGGGCCGGGCGACGCCGCTCCCGACCTCGTCGTCGCCCCCGTCTGGGGCATGGTCAGGTCCGCCGAGGTGGAGAACGGCGGCAGGTTCGTGCTGGCCGACCTCGACGCGGGCGGCGGCGGCCTGCTCGCCGGCGCGCTCGCGCTGGACGAGCCGGAGCTGGCCGTGCGCGGCTCCGACGTCCTCGTACCGCGTCTCACCCGTGCCCGGACCCCCGGCGTGCGGCCACCGTGGGCGGGGGACGGCACCGTCCTGATCACCGGCGGCACGGGCGGCCTGGGCCGGCTGGTCGCCAGACACCTGGTCCGTACGCAGGGCGTCCGTCATCTGCTGCTTCTCTCGCGGCGCGGCGCGGACGCCGAGGGCGTGGCCGAGCTACGCGCCGAGCTGGCGTCGGCGGGCGCGGAGGCGCGGGTGGTGAAGTGCGACGCCGCCGACAGGGACGCGCTCCGCGGCGTACTGGCGGCCATCCCGCATGACCGGCCGCTGACCGCTGTCGTGCACGCCGCGGGGGTCGTCGACGACGGCGTCGTCACCGCCCTGACCCCCGAACGGATGGACGCCGTCATCCGGCCCAAGGTCGACGCCGCCTGGAACCTCCACGAGCTCACCTCGGACCTGTCGGCCTTCGTCCTGTTCTCCTCCGTGGGCGGCATCTGGCCGGCCGGGGGGCAGGCCGCCTACGCCGCGGCCAACGTGTTCCTCGACACGCTGGCCCAGGCGCGCCGGCACGCGGGCCTGCCGGCGACCTCGGTCGCGTCGGGCATGTGGGCGGAACCCGGTGGCATGAGCGGCCGGGTGGACCACCTCTCGCTCCAGCGCATGAACCGCACGGGAGCCGGCATGCTGTCCCCGGCCGGCGGACTCTCCCTGGTCGACGCGGCCGTCGGCGCCGAAGCAGCGGTCCTCGTACCGATCATGCTGGACCTGAAGCCGCTGCGGGCGCCCGGGGCCGAGGTGCCGGCGATCGTGCGAGAGCTCGTCCCCCCGCCCCCCAGACGCGCCGCCCACGCGGCCGCCGAGGGACGAACCGACCTCCTGGCCCGGCGCCTGGCCGGGGCGTCGGAGAGCGAGCGGGACCGGATCCTCCTCGACCTCGTCCGCGAGCGGACCGCGACCGTGCTCGGCCACGCCGAGACCGGGGCCGTCCCCGCCGACCAGGCCTTCCGTGAGCTGGGCTTCGACTCGCTGACCGCGCTGGAGCTGCGCAACGGGCTCAACGCGGCGACAGGGCTGCGGCTGCCTTCGACGCTGGTGTTCGACCACCCGAGCGCCCGCGCCGTGGCCGCGCACCTCAAGGAACGACTCCTCGGCGCCGGGCCCGCGGAACGGCCGCCGGCGGCCCGCCGCGAGCCCGCCGGCGACGACCCGATCGCGATCGTCGGGATGGCCTGCCGCTACCCGGACGGCGTGACCTCGCCCGAGGATCTCTGGCGCCTGGTCGCGGACGGCGTCGACGCCATCACGCCGTTCCCGCGGGACCGCGGCTGGGACGTCGAGGGCCTGTACGACCCGGAACCCGGCGCGCCGGGCAAGTCCTATGTCCGCACGGGCGGATTCCTGCGCGACGCCGCGGAGTTCGACGCGGAGTTCTTCGGCATCAGCCCCAACGAGGCGCTGGCCATGGACCCGCAGCAGCGGCTGCTGCTGGAGGTGTCGTGGGAGGCGCTGGAGCGGGCCGGGATCGACCCCGCCTCGCTCAGGGGCAGCGCCACCGGCGTCTTCACCGGCGTCATGTACCACGACTATCCGGGACAGGCGGCCGGAGGATCGATCGCGTCCGGCCGGGTGGCCTACACGCTCGGGCTGGAGGGGCCGGCGGTGTCGGTGGACACGGCGTGTTCGTCGTCGTTGGTGGCGTTGCATGTGGCGGGT
>NZ_JBICUQ010000022.1:0-6674 GCF_043198225.1 Nonomuraea sp. NPDC048826
GATCGCGCGTGCCGCCTGCACGGGGTCGAGCCGCGGCACGCGGCGCACGACCTGCATCCCGGCTACCTGTCGAGCCGGCTGGCGCGGCGCCGGCCGAGCCGCGTCGCCGTCCAGCACCATCACGCCCACGTCGCCGCGGTCGCCGCCGAGCACCGGCTGGAGCCGCCTTTCCTCGGCGTGGCCTACGACGGGCTCGGGCTCGGCGACGACGGCACGTTCTGGGGCGGTGAGCTGCTGCTGGCCTCCTACACCGGGTACCGGCGGGTCGGCCGCTTCTCCCGCGCTCCCATGCCCGGGGGCGAGGCGGCTGTGCGCAGGCCCGCCCGGATGGCCCTCGGCCACCTGCTCGGAGGCGAGATCAGTACCGGCCCGCTGCCCGGCCACCTGTCCGGCGACGAGGTCGTCGCCGGACCGGCCACCTCCAGCGCCGGCCGGCTGTTCGACGCCGCCGCCGCGCTGCTGGGCCTGTGCGAGGTGAACGGCTTCGAAGGCGAGGCCGCGCTCCGGCTGGAACAGGCGGCGGCCGCCTATCCGGGGGCCGAGCCGCTGGCCTGGCGGCTGGAGCGCCGCGACGGGCTGTGGGTGTACGACGGCGTGGCCACCCTGCGCGACCTGATCGAGGCCGACGCCGACGGCGAACCGGCCGGCAAGATCGCCGCCGCCTTCCACGCCACCATCGCGGCCGTCACCGTGCTGCTGTGCGAGCGGGCCGCGGCCGAGCACGACGTCACCCAGGTGTGCCTGTCAGGCGGGGTCTTCCAGAACCGGCTGCTGGCCGCCGACGTGCTGGCCAGGCTGACGGCCGCGGGCTTCGAGCCGTACACCGGCGTGCGGGTCCCGGTCAACGACGCCGGGATCAGCTACGGCCAGGCGGCCGTGGCGGCGGCGCGGCTGTCACGCAGCTGACTCGGGACCGGCTCGCCGGGAGAGACGGCGCGCCACGCGCCGTGCCCCACCTTCGTGACGAAGGTCCCCGGGCCGGAGGTCGTCCGGCACTGCTCCGCGAGCTCCGCCGGCGGTGTGCTTGATACGCCACGGAAACAGCGCACCACTCTTGGAAGGGGGCCGTCATGGCCACCACTGCCGGCACACCCGTCATGGACACCGCTACGGCGCGGGCCCGTCGTCCCGTCGACTACGTCTGGGCCGTCGCCCGGATCTCGATCGGCTGGATCTTCCTGTGGGCCTTCCTGGACAAGACGTTCGGGTGGGGCTTCGCCACCCCCGCGGACAGGGCCTGGATCAACGGCGGCAGCCCCACGACCGGGTTCCTCAAGGGCGCCGGCGAGAACGCGCTCGGCGGCTTCTTCTCGGCGCTGGCCGGACAGACGTGGGTGGACTGGCTGTTCATGGCCGGCCTGCTCGGCATCGGCCTCGCGCTGGTCCTGGGCGTGGGCATCCGGATCGCCGCGGGCGCCGGGACCGCGATGCTGCTCCTCATGTGGGCGGCCGAGCTGCCCCTGGCCAACAACCCGTTCATGGACGACCACATCGTCTACTCGATCGTCCTCATCGGCCTGGCCCTGGCCGGCGCCGGTCGCACCTTAGGGCTCGGCAACCTCCCTGTCGTCCAGCGCACCCCCTGGCTGCGATAGGACGGACGACCCCGCGCAGCCCCCGCCCGGCGGGGGCTGTTCTCGGCGATGGGGCCGAAGGTCCGTCCAGGACGGGACCCTGGCCTCTGCTCCGCTGGTGGGGAGCGACGGACGATGAGGCCAGGGGCGCACGGCGTCGAACTGGTCATCGACGCCACCGGCCGCTTCCGCACCCGCGAGGCGCTGGCTTGCTGGACCGTCCCGCGCCGGGAGCCGGAGGCACGGTCCTCGCCGGCACCGGGGCGGGGCGGCTGATCACGCGCCGTCAGTCGGCAACACCTTCTCGGCCAGGCTCCGGATGACGCGGGCGACCTCGGCCGGCTTCCTCAGGTCGGCCCCGTGGTCGCATCCGGGGAGCACCACCCGCTCGGCGCGCGGCATCACGCGCTGGAGGGCGTCCAGCCGCTCGGCCAGGTGCGCCGGGCTGCGTTCGCCGCCGAGCAGAACGGTGGGGACCTCGATCGTGGCGTAGGCGTCGAGGCGCAGGCCGAGCCGGTCCAGCGCTTCGAGATCGTCGAGCTGCCGGGGGATGAGCCGGCGGTAGCGCGGGATGAGGGCGGTGACCGCGCCGGCGAGCCGCGCCTGCCCGCCCGGCATCCTGAGGGTGTCCCGCAAGAAGATCGCCAACGCCTTGCCCGGCTTGCCCGCCTCCAGTGCCGCGCGGGCCCGCTGGAGGATCTCGCCGCCCTGCCCCGACAGCGGCGGCCCGATCACCGCCGCCGGCTCGAAGATCACGGCGCCGGCGAACGAGGACGGCGAGGCCACCAGGGCCTCCAGCGCGACCACCCCGCCGGAGGAGTGACCGTAGACGACCACCGGCTCGCCGACGGAGCGGATGAGCGCCAGTACGTCCTCGACCTCCCGCTCCACCGAGACGGGCACGCCGCGATCCGGCCGGTACTGCGCACGGGTCAGCCGCAGCACCCGATAGTCACTGGACATCTGCGAGGCGATCTTCCGGCAGCGCCGCCCGTCGGACAATCCCGGGTGGACCATCACGATCACGGACCCCTGCCCTTCGTCGTACACGGACACGCGGCCTCCTCACTTAGCATCGCTAAGGGTTGATTTAGCAATGCTAAGCTCCGCGCATGCGCAAGGACAAGAGGCCCGGTCTGACCAAGCAGCTCCTGGTTGACACCGCGCTCCGCCTGCTCGACGAAGTGGGGCTGGAAGGGCTCACGGTGCGCCGGCTCGCCGCGGAACTCGGTGTGCAGTCCCCTGCCCTGTACTGGCACATCCGCACCAAGCAGGAACTGCTCGACGCCATGGCAGACGCGATCTGCCGGGCTCCGGGAATGGGTCCGCCGCGGGACGACGAGTCCTGGCAGGACTGGCTCCTGCGCCGCGCCCGCGCCTACCGCACGTCGCTGCTGGCCCAGCGCGACGGGGCCCGCGTGGTCGCCCATGCCCGATCGCTGAGTCCAGAGACTGTCGCCCTGCTCGGGAAGGAGCTGACGGCCATGGTGAGCCGGGGCTTCACTCCGGCACTGGCGTTGCACACGATCGCTTCCCTGACCTACTACGTCAATGGATTCGTCTTGCAGGAGCAGGCGGCGTCGCCGTCACCGGGTTCCCTGGACCGCGTACCCGCCGTGCTGGAGGCTGCTCTGCGTGAGGGCGGGGGGACGATCGGGGAGGAGGCCTTCGACCGTGGCCTGCGGGTGTTCATCGACGGTACGTCCGCCGCGCTGTCGCACGATCAATCTTGACGTTCCGCGTTCCTGCGGGCGGCGGTCTCCGTCCGGGAAATGCCATCGGTGCCATGGTGCTGGCGCACGACGCCGTCTTTCCGCCACTCCACTGACGAGCTCGGTCTACCCGCGCGAGTCGCCCCGCCGCCCGCCGACACGAGGGCCTGGACGATCACGCGGTGAAGGTGCGTGTTAGGAACGCGTCAAGGCCGGGGCTCTGGGTGCTAGGGAAGCGTTAAGAGCCCGTTCGTTGGGTCTTGCGCCGGTTTCGATGTCTTTGTGAAGCAATCCCTTCTGGACGTGCCCAAGCGTCTTGTCGTGGGCCGTCCGCTACGTAGTTCTCAGCTGGGTGAGACGTTGCTGCCCAAAAGCTGGCGCTGCCGGTGTTCTGCAGCGACCCACTGTCGTCCAACGCCTATGCCACCGAGGAGATCCTGCTCGGGCTGAGCCTGGGCGGACTGGCGATGTTCACGCTCACCCCCTGGGTGGCGCTGGCGGTGATCGTGCTGCTGGTGGTCGTGGTCGCCTCCTACCGGCAAACCTGCCACGCCTACCCGAACGGGGGCGGCGCCTATGCGGTCAGCCGGGAGAACCTGGGGCAGAACGCCTCGCTGGTGGCGGCCAGCGCGCTACTGGTGGACCGTGCGCGCCCACGCCGGCACCGCGACGGTGACCCTGCAGGTGGTCGATCACGGCCCCGGCGTCCCGCGAGACCGCTGGGGGGAGATGTTCCAGCCGTTCCAGCGCCTGGACGACCGCTCACTCCAGGGAAACGGACTCGGCCTGGCCATCGCCCGCGGCTTCACCCACGCCATGGGCGGCACCCTGCGCCCGTCCGTCACGCCCGGCGGAGGGCTGGCCATGACCCTGACCCTGCCCATCGCGCCGCGCCCATGAGCCGCATCCTCCTGGTCGAAGACGACCGGCACCTGCTCCGGGCCCTCAGCGTCAACCTGCGAGCCCGCCACTACCAGGTCGACACCGCCGCCACCGCCGCGGCCGCGCTGGCCGCCGCCGCCAAACACCCGCCCGGCCTGGTCATCCTCGATCTCGGCCTGCCCGACATGGACGGCATCGAGGTCGTACGCGGGCTGCGCGGCTGGTGCACGGCCCCCATCGTGGTGCTGTCGGCCCGTGACCAGCAGGCCGACAAGGTCACCGCCCTGGACGCCGGCGCCGACGACTACGTCACCAAACCCTTCGGCATGGACGAACTGCTGGCCCGCGTCCGCGCGGCCCTGCGCCGTGCCACCCCCGCCATCGGCGACCCCACCATCCGCACCGACGCCTTCACCGTCGACCTGGCCGTCAAGAAGGTCACCTCCGCCGACGGCCGGGACATCCGGCTGACGCCCACGGAATGGCACATTCTAGAGATCCTGGTCCGCAACGCCGGCAAACTGGTCGATCAGCGGCGGCTCCTGCAGGAAGTCTGGGGGCCGTCCTACCGGACCGAGACCAACTACCTGCGCGTCTACCTCGCCCAGCTACGTCGCAAACTCGAACCGGACCCCGCGCGCCCCCGCCACCTGGTCACCGAGCCCGGCCTGGGTTACCGCTTCGAACCCTGACAGCGCGCCGGCCGTCTCTCCACCTCTTCTCCATCGGCCCGCCACAGCCCCTGAACCCGCCCGCCGCACAGTGAAGGGGGAGGACACAAGAGAAGACGACGGCCAAGGGCACCCTCACCGCCGAGCAGAAGAGCACACTCGCCGCGGCGGCCGAGGCACGGCACCTGACGGCGGTTCGCACGGTGCCGGCCCGCTACGGCGTGAGAGATCCGGCCGAGGGCAAGGCAGCAGGGGAGTCCGCCTCGGCGCCGGTGCGGGCCGCCTACGGCCGGCTGCTGGCCGAGGGCAAGAACAGCGCGCAGGCGGCCTTCGGACGGTGGGCGGGCTGACAATCACAGCCGCAGGAAGGGGGCGCCGGCCGGGACACCGCCGGCCACTCCGCCCGCGCCGAAGACGAGTCCGGTGCGCCAGCGGACGCGTCCGGCGCGGGCGTGGCCGATCGCGCTGACGGCGCTGGTGACGGCCACGACGAGCAGGGACATGGCGATGGCCTGCTTGGCGGGGACGCCGGCGAGGTAGACCAGCACCGGTACGGCGAGGATGGAGCCGCCGCTGCCGAACAGGCCGAGGGTGACGCCGATCAGGGCGGCGGCCGTCAGTGTCACCACGAACATCGGTACCCCCGGGGGGTATATCGAAGTCATGAGAAGGTCCTGCTCAGCTGTTCGACCCGGAGGCGCGCAGGCGGGCGAGGGCGGCTTCGGCCTGCACGCCGCCGGCGCGGTTGCCGGACTGGCAGATGAGCAGCAGGCGGCCGCCGGCGTCGGTGACGATGCGCCGCAGGTGCGCGTCGACCTGGTCGAGAGGCAGGTTGATGGCGCCGTCGATGTGCGCGGCGCCGAACTCGGCCGGGGTGCGGACGTCCCCCACGAGGACGTCGGGGTCGGTCGCGATCAGCGCGCGGGCGCGGGCTGCGTCGATGCGGGACATGCGGGGTTCTCTCCTTGCGGGTACGGGGGCGCGGGTCAGGCGTCGGGCCGGCGCAGCGCGGCGGCGACGTCGGCCACGCCCGCCTCGTTGAGCACGATCGGCCGGTAGCCCTCGCGGGCGAGCAGTCCGGCGGCGATGGCGGCCCGGCGGCCGGAGGCGCAGGCGACGAGCACCGGCCGCTCCGGGTCGAGCCCGTCGGGGACGCCCTGGGCGAACAGGTCGGGCAGGAAACGCTCGACCGCGTTCTCCAGCCGGGTCTCTTCCCGCTCGCTCGGCATGCGTACATCCAGGAACTGCGCGTCCGTCCGGTGCAGGAGCCGGACGAAGGCGTCGAGGCCGGCGAGCCGGTAGGTCTGGGTGGCGCTCTCGCCGAGGTCGCGGACGACGCCTTGGACGGTGTCGACGCCGATCTGGGCGAGCTGGGTGACGGCCTCGCTGACGTCCTGGCCGGCCTCGGCGACCAGCGTGATCGGCCCGGCGTGGGGCAGCAGCCAGCCGGTCCAGCTGCCGAAGTCGTCGTCCAGCTCGATGCCGATGGAGCCGGGCAGCATGCCGCGGGCCTGGACGTGACGCGGCCGGATGTCGACGACGTGACCGGCCGGCTCGTCGAGCTCGGGCACGAGGACGGGCGGCATGGGCGGCCCGCCCAGGGTGTTGGCCGGGCCCATGCGCCGGTAGAAGGCGGGGATGGGCATCGGGGCGGCCAGCAGCGTGTCGGCGAACCTCTCCGGGTCGTCGATGGCCAGCAGCGGGTTGTCCGTCAGCTCCGTACCGATGGTGGAGGTCAGGCGGCCGGTGCCGGAGGCGGTGCAGAACGAGCCCGCGCCGTGGGTGGGATACAGCGCGACGCCGGGCGGCAGCGCGGCCAGCCGGCGCAGCGAGAG
>NZ_JBICUQ010000023.1:0-5052 GCF_043198225.1 Nonomuraea sp. NPDC048826
CTAGTGACACGCCGCATCAGCATGCCCGCAAGCATTTCCGCAGCTCAAGCCACAGATCTGTGTGCTTTTCTCGCCACACAGCTGCGGAACGCGGGCATGAGCGCTCGCCTCGGTGATCGATGTCAATCATGGTCTGGACACGCTCTCCTGCCTGTCGGACCGCACACGGCCGTGCACAGCCTGTGGAAAACGAGGAGCAGCCCAGCCCTCGCGTCGTGCAGGGAGAGGATGTGGCCATCAAGCCTCACCGCCTCGTTTGCGCAGAATGAGCAAGTCTTCGTGGGCCGCGGCGCACACCGCCAGCCCCTTCTCCTGGCTCCGCCAGGCTTCCAACATCTCAGGCGCGGTGTCGGAACACAGCCACACCGAGAGCGGCACCAACCGCCTCTCGGCCGTCCGCAACCTCTTCGACCGCAGTCCATCGTTCTTGCTCATCGACGGTGACCCGAACGGTCACCCGTTCCCATGCACTGAAACACCGATTGACCAGCGCCGATTGGAACCGAATCCGCCTATGCTGGCGAGCAACGCCTCGGCAGGCTATCCACGGCGACGCGCGTTGACATGCCACATCGGTTTCAACGTTCAGAGGGCGATTCGTGAGTTGATGCCCCTTTGATCGCTTGCGCTGCGTGAGGAGTGCTGATCACAGGCTCGTTGCCGGGTTACGGACGCGGCTGAGCGAACAATCCCGGCTCCATCTCCACCAGAATGCCGAGGCTGACCAGGCGTTTGAGCTTGGCGCGGGTGTTCTCGATGTTCTTCCGCTCCAAGCGAAGGTCCAGGGCCAGGCAAAGGTCGCGCGCTCGTGTGGGCGGGTCGGCGCTGGTCATGAGGGTGAGGATCTGCTGGTCGGCGGGATGGTCGGGGACCACCGGTGCCGGTGGCGGCGGGGATGCTGGATCGGGCTCGCCAGCCAGGACGAGCAAAGTCTTGCGGGTGATCCGCAGATGATCGAGGTCCAGGTCGAGGTCCCGCAGGCGGGCGGTCTACTCCTCGATCCGAGCTTGGAGCTGTTCGATCTGGCTGGTCAACGCCTTCTCGCGGGCCTCGATCCGGTCCAGCAGCCACGTGCCGGGGTCCGGCGTGCTCACGTGGCGCGCCAGACAGGAGTGGAAGGGCCGACCAGCCGGCGGGTCATCACATCCGTCATCGCCCAGTACACGCGTGACTCGGAGCTGGCCGGATCGAGTTCGTAGTCGCGCACCCAGGCGCCGGTGCAGGGACATCGTGCCATAGGTCTGCTCCACCACCCACCGCTTGGGCTGGGGGACGAACCCGGCCTCGGCAGGATTGCGCCCGACGATCTGCACGGCGATGCCGTGGCGGGCGCCGTGGGCGAACACGCTGCTCTTGAACCCCTGGTCGGCCAGGGCGGTCTGGACGCTGCCGGGCGGGGTGGCGGCGGCGACGCGGTCCAGCAGCGCGTTCCCGATGGCGTTGTCGTGGATCGAGGCTGCCGCGACCACCACCGCGATAACCAGGCACAGTACGTCGGTGGCCAGCCCACGCTTGCGACCGGGCACCTTCTTGGCCGCATTCCGGCCGGTGGTGGTCTTCGGGACGCCGGCCGAGGAGTCCCCGCCGCCACGATCGGCCGGGACGCGGCCAAGAAGATGCCGGGACGCAAGCGCGACACGCCCGACGTCAACGGCCCGATATCACTGGCCGAACGTGCCTATTTGCAAACAAACATTCTAGTAAGGCCACCATGGAACAGGTGCTGCCTTTGTTCGTTGTGCTTGTGATGCGGAGCGCTGATTTCTGCGAACATGTGAGGTATCCCGAAAGCATTCGGAGTCGGATACGGAGGACATCATGCTGTCGGAGGCGTTGTTAGCGTTGGCGGGGGCGGCGGGTTCGGCGTTAGTCACCGCGATGACCACCGATGCCTGGGAAGGGGCCAAAACTCGGTGCGCCAAGCTGCTGGGCCGCGGTTCGGTCGAGGCGGAGAAGGTGCAGGCGGGTCGGTTGGAGCAGGCGCGACAGGAATTACTCACGGCGGGTGATCCTGAGCTGGCAGGACGGGAACAGCAGGCGGTGTGGACCGCTCTAGTGCGGGATCTGCTGGAAGAGCAGCCCGGCAGCGAGGGACAGGCGCGAAAGCTGGTGGAGTTTGTCGCCGCTCAGGTGTCGGCAGAGTTGGCAATTGGTGCGGTGCGGGTCAACGCACAGGCCCGTGATCAGGCACAGCAGGCGGTGCAGGGACACGGCGTACAGAATGTCACCTTCAGCCCACCGCAGAAGCGATCAGGTAAGCGTCATGGGTAGGCGGACATGAGCCCTCCCAATTCCGCACCCTCATCTGGTTCCCGCCCAGAGGGTGTGACCGCGTCTGGGCATGATCAAGCGCAGATGGCAGTCCAAGGCTCGGGAACACAGAACATCTATTTCTCTGGTCCAGAGCGGCCGCAAATGACGTTGCTGCCATTGGTCGCGCCCCCGCAGTTGGTGGGTCGCGACTCCGAGATCGACACGCTGGTCGGTCGAGTGAAGGGGGCGCTGGCACTGGGCCGCCCCTTGGGAATCTCGGCGGTGCATGGAATGGCGGGGGTGGGCAAGACGGCCGTGGCTCGCGCGGTCGCTGCGAGAGTCAAGGACTGGTTCCCCGATGCGCGGGTGGAGGTGGATCTGTATGGGTTCACTCCGGGTGCGAGTCCGGCGGAACCGCGTGCGGTGTTAGCCGAACTGCTGGGCTGGGCCGGGTTTGAGGTCGCAAGCATCCCAGAGAGTCTGGATGGTCGATCGCGATTGTGGAGAGGGTGGCTGGCCGCCCGCCGGGTGCTGCTCTTGCTGGACAATGTGCGGACGGTGGAGCAGGTCATGCCGCTGCTCCCCCAGAGCGCGCCGCGCTGCTTGACGTTGGTCACCAGCCGGTCGAGCCTGGATGAGATGGATGCGGCGGTTCCTCTTTCCCTGAATACCCTCGCTCCGGCTGATGCGATTGAGCTGCTAAGGCTCAGGGCTCGCCGCCCCCTGGACGCGGATGATGTCCTGAAGGAGGTGGCAAGGCTGTGCGGCTTGTTGCCGCTAGCGCTGGACCCAGTGGGGCGTCTCCTGGCCCGCCAAGAGCCGGCTCTGCTGGCTGAGGCGTTGGATGACGCGATGCGGGAGGGCGGCCATCGGTTCCGGGATCTGCCGAAGATCGATCAGTCGGTTCTTGCCGCGTTCATAGTCTCCTACGAGGCACTGGATGAGGGTCAGCGGCGGGTGCTGCGCTGTTGTGTTTGGCATCCGGGCCCTGATTTCGACGCACTGACCATTGCCGCGCTTGCAGGTTTGCCGGTAGCCACTGCCGGGCTACGTCTCGATGAACTGGCGCAACAGTCCATGCTCACGCGAGCAGCCAATCATCGCTTCAGCTTTCATGATGTATTCCTGGAATGCGCCCGCCACCGCGCTGTCACTGAAGACCCCCCAGAGGCGCAGCGTGCTGGCCGCGAACGACTATATGCATTTCTGCATAGCCAAGTTCGTGCTGCCACCCGCATGCTCAACTACGCTTCTCCAGGTGATCCGCATTATATCTTGCCGGCGCAAGCGCGTGCTTGGCTGACGGCATCTACCAGCGAATTGCAAACCGTCGCCCATGCGGCACTCGAGGATTGGCCGGACGCTTTTGGATTGGGTGCTGCGACGGCCTGGTGGCTGCGCTTTGATGGTCGGTACCTGCAGGCCCGCGACCTGTACTCCGCCATGTACACGAGCGCTTTACTCCGTCAGGACGCAGTCGGTCGGGCCAGCGCAGTGAAGGGCTTGGGCCATGTTGCGTGGCAGCGGAATGAATATGGGCGGGCAGAGGAGGCCTATGAGCAGGCCCGGGTTCTGTATGAGGAGATCAGGGACCGGAAGGGCCAAGCCGACTCTCTGCATGGCCTGGGCGTAGTTGCCCGTATGACGGGAGGAGGAAAGCGAGCGGAGGGACTCCTGGAGCAGGCTCGCTTCCTGTACGAGGAGATCGGCGACTGTGAGGGTCAGGCCAATACGCTGGCGGCTCTGGGCGGTGTGGCGCGTTTGCGAGGGGAGTATGGGCGGGCGGAGAAGGCCTATGAACAGGCTCGCGTCCTGTATGAGAAGGGCGGTCACCGACGGGGTCAGGCCCATGCGCTGAGGGGTCTAGGTGACGTTTCGCGTGGGCGTGGTGACTACGGTCGGGCGGAGGAGGTCGTTGAGCAGGCTGGCATTTTGTATGAGGAAGCAGGAGATCGTTTAGGCCAAGCCGATGTGCTGTTGCGTATGGGCGACGTCGCGCGGGAGCGTGGTGACTACGGTCGGGCGGAGAAGGTCCTTGAGCAGGCTCGCGTCCTGTATGAGGGGATCGGGGACTGGGTGGGCCAGGCCAACGCGTTGAGAAACTTGGGGGATGTCGCGCGGGAGCGTGGTGACTACGGTCGGGCGGAGAAGACCCTTGAGCAGGCTCGCGTCCTGTATGAGGACATTGGGTACCGCGTGGGCCAGGCCAACGCGTTAAGAGGGTTGGGGGATGTCGCGCGGGAGCGGGGAGATTTTAGGCGAGCAGAAGAGGCTTATGAGCACGCCTGCGCCATATACGAGGAGAGCGGGTATCGGCTGGGCCACGCTAACGCGCTGCAGGGCCTGGGTGCGGTTGCGCGCGTGCGGGAAGAGTTCGCTCAGGCGGAGAGGGCCCTCGAACAGGCTCGAACCCTGTACGCGGAGATTGGAGATCGAGTAGGCCAAGCTGAGGTAGCTGTGGGGATGGCACGACTGGCGAACGCCCAGGGTAACAAGAAGGATGCCTACCGCGCGTACGGTGAAGCTCTGGCAATCTACCAGAACCTCCGCTTGACGTACTGGGCGGATCTATGTCGGGCGGAACGGGAGCAATCTCAGAAGGGGTGAGCACTACGTATGCAGTTCGCCCTAGACAAGTTTCTCGTCGGCTAGACCTGACTCGAAATTATAGAAATTGTGAAGCCTCTGATGTTCGGTGCGACGCGTTAGCCTCGATCTTTCTCGACCTTGAGCTGGTTGGCTGAGGGATTCGGCTGGAGGTCGATTGCCTCGCTGTGGTCAGCGTGGGTGCCCGGCTGT
>NZ_JBICUQ010000024.1:0-4778 GCF_043198225.1 Nonomuraea sp. NPDC048826
GGCCATGGCGGGCCTCCCTTTCCGGTTCTGTGGTGTGTCCTTGTCTCACCTCCATCACATCGGTTGCGGCGGCCGGCGCTCAGTGCCGTACGACCCGAGGCCGAAGGCCCTTGGTCCTCCCCACGGAGCAGGGACCTTCGGCGCGGCGACGGGGCCCTCGGACACTCACCGCAGCCCGCCCGGGTGCGGCAGCGTCGGCGGCAGGAGGTGTGTGATGTCCGTTTCACTCGCTACCGAGCTCGGCGTCCGGCGGCTGCTGGTGGCGGCTGGGCAAGCACCGTCGGTGTTCAATACCCAGCCGTGGCGCTTCCGCGTGGTGCGCCGGGAATCCATCGAGGTGTTCGCCGACCCCGACCGGCGGCTGCGGATCAGCGATCCGCGCGGGCGTAATCAGTACGTGAGCTGCGGCGCGGCGCTGTTCAACCTGCGCCTGGCGGTGCGCACGGCCGGGCAGCGTCCGATGGTGTGGCTGCTGCCCTCACCCGAGGAGGAGCCCGAATTGCTGGCCGCCGTGCGCATGGCCGGGTCGTTGCCCGTTCCCGGGGAGTACCGCGCGTTGTACGACCTCATCCCCGTGCGCCGCACCAGCCGCCGGCCCTTCGCCGACCATGCCCTGCCGCACGCGGTGCGGGCCGAGCTCCGGCGGGCCGCCGGGCGGGAAGGCGCGGGGCTGGTGTTCCTCGACCGGCACGCGACGGACGACATGCTGGACTATGCCGCCATCGCCGAGGAGGAGCTGGCCCGTGACCACGACTATCGTGCCGAGCTGGCCGCGTGGACGATGCCGGGGCCGCGCTACGACGGCCTTCCCGACTACGTCCACGGGCCGCATCCGCTGGGGGATCCGGCGCCTGTGCGGGACTTCGGGCGGCAGGTAGGAGAGGCGCGCTTCGAGGAGCGGCCACAGCTGGCGGTGCTGACCACGATGGGTGATCGCCCTGTGGATTGGCTGCGGGCCGGTCAGGCGCTGCAGCGAGTACTGCTGGCGGCGGCCGGGCACGGCGTGTCGGCGTCGTTCCTGAACCAGCCCCTCGACCTGCGCGACATGCGCAAGCGCCGCGACCCGCACCACCGCCGAGGCCACCCCCAGATGATCATCAGGTTCGGGTACGGGCTTCCCGTGGCTCGCAGCCCGCGACGCCCCACCGCCGAGCTGGAAGCCGCTTGAGGCCCGGGATGACATCGCCGGGCGTGGCAACCCGAGGGAAGGCGCCACGCTGTCCGGCTGGATGGAGCGGCGCACCAAGCCGCCATCGCTGTCCGCATGACCGGCCGGTCGCCTCCCGTATGGAGGCGACATGGAGGCGACATGGAGGCGACCCGGCCCCGTGCCCGCAGGCCCCCACTGGTCAGGACCAGTGGGGGCCGCTCGTTGAGTCCGCTCAGCCCTTCCGTGCCCAGTCGCCCAGCGACCAGTCGCGCACCTCGGGCATGTCTTCCAGGTGTTCGACCACGTACGCCTGATGGTCGGCGAGTTTCCGCTCGCACCAGGCCATCAGGTCGGCGGCGCCGCGCGGCAGCCGCCTGGCGTTGTTGATGGCGTCCATGACGAGGTGGTAGCGGGAGGCGCGGTTGCGCACGGTCATGTCGAAGGGCGTGGTGGTGGTGCCCTCCTCGATGAAGCCGCGGACCCTGAACCGGTCGGCGTCCGGGCGGCCGTGCACGAGCTGGTGGATGGCGCCGGGATAGCCGTGGAAGGCGAACACGACGTCGACGGTGTCGGTGAACAGCTCGGTGAACAGGGTGGGGCTCATGCCGTGCGGATGGTCCTTCGGCCGCGGCAGCGTCATCAGGTCGACAACGTTGACCACCCGGACCTTGAAGCCGGGCAGCCGCTCCTTGAGTATCCGCGCCGCCGCGACCGTCTCCATGGTCACCACGTCGCCGGCGCAGGCCAGCACGATGTCGGGGTCGCTGCCGCCGTCGTCGGTGCCGGCCCATGCCCAGATGCCGGCCCCGCGGGCGCAGTGCTCGATCGCCTCGTCGATGCCGAGCCACTGCAGCTGCGGCTGCTTGTCGATGACGATGAGGTTGATGTACGAGCGCGAGCGCAGGCAGTGGTCGGCCACCGACAGCAGGCAGTTGGCGTCCGGCGGCAGGTAGACGCGGGCGACGTCGCCGCGCTGGGTCAGCACGACCTGGATGAGGCCGGGCCCCTGGTGGGAGAAGCCGTTGTGGTCGTTGCGCCAGGCGGTCGAGGTCAGCAGCACGTTCAGGCTGGGCACCTTGGCCCGCCAGGGCAGCCGGCTGGCCTCCTGCAGCCACTTGCCGTGCTGCACCGTCTGGGAGGCGCTGACCATCGCGAACGCCTCGTAGGTGGCGAACATGCCGTGCCGCCCGGTCAGCGTGTAGCCCTCCAGCCAGCCGTGGCAGTTGTGCTCCGACAGCACCTCCATGACCCGCCCGTCGCGGCTGATCGCCACGTCGTCGCCGGTGACGCGTTCGGCGAAGGCGCGGTCGGAGGCCTCGAACACGGCGCCGAGCCGGTTGCTGTTGGTCTCGTCCGGGCAGAACAGCCGGAAGGTGTCGGGGTTGTCGCGGTACACGTCCCGCAGCAGCTCGCCGAGCCGCCGGGTCGACTCGGCGCGCGACTGCGCCGGGCGCGGCACTTCGACGGCGTAGTCGCGGAAGTCGGGCAGGGCGAGATCACGCGTCAGCAGGCCGCCGTTGGCGTGCGGGCTGGCGCTCATCCGCAGGTCGCCCTCCGGCGCCAGAGCACGCACCGTCTCGCTGGGCGCGCCGGTGGAGTCGAACAGCTCCTCCGGCCGGTACGAGCGCAGCCAGCTCTCCAGGATCGCCAGGTGCTCCGGGTTGTCGCGCACCCCTGAAAGCGGCACCTGGTGCGAGCGCCAGGTGCCCTCCATCTGCACGCCGTCCACCTGCTGCGGGCCGGTCCACCCCTTGGGCGAGCGCAGCACGATCAGCGGCCACCGCGGCCGGGTGCCGTCCCATTCGCCGGTACGGGCCAGGTGCTGAATGGCGCGGATGCGGGCCCATGCCTCGGCCAGCGTCGCCGCGAAGCGGTGGTGCATGCCCGGCAGGTCCGAACCCTCCACCTCCAGCACCTCGTAGCCGTGGCCTTCCAGCAGCCGGCGCACCTCCGTGGGATCCTTGCGGGACAGCACCGTCGGGCCGGCGATCTTCGCGCCGTTGAGGTGCAGGACCGGCAGCACGGCGCCGTCACGCTCAGGGTTGAGGAACGACACGCCCTTCCAGGATCCCTCCAGCGGTCCCGTCTCGGCCTCGCCGTCGCCCACCACCGCCACCGCCAGCAGGTCGGGGTTGTCCATGACCGCGCCGAAGGCGTGCACCAGCACATACCCGAGCTCGCCACCCTCGTGGATCGAGCCCGGCGTGGTCACCGAGACGTGACTGGGAATGCCGCCCGGGCTGGAGAACTGCCGGAACAGGCGCAGCATCCCGGCCTCGTCCTGGCTGACGTGCGGGTAGATCTCGCTGTAGGCGCCCTCCAGGTATCCGGCGGCCACCAGCGCCGGCCCGCCGTGCCCGGGCCCGGCGAGATAGATCGCCTGCTGTCCAGTGTGCCGGATGAGCCGGGTGAGGTGGGCGTAGATCAGCGACAGTCCGGGGCTGGTGCCCCAGTGGCCCAGCAACCGCGGCTTGATGTGCCGCGGTGCCAGCGGCTCCCTTAACAGCGGGTTGCCCTGCAAGTAGATCTGCCCGATGGTGAGATAATTGTTGGCCCGCCACCAGGCGTCCAGTTGTCCGACCTCCTCGGCGCCGGGAGAGGCCAGCCTTCGGAACAGGTCCTCGTCGACGGCCTTGCGGACCTGCTCGTCCGAAACTGCGGTCATGCGCACATTCCCTTCTCAGAGTGGGTTGCGGTAGTGCCCGATGCGCGGCTGCCAGTCCCATCCCAGACCGGGAAAGGGCAGCTGTCCAGAGGATCACCGGATCCCTGGGAGTGATCGGAAAGGGGTCAGGCATCGGACCGTGCACATGGCACAGGACACCTGAATCCCCACCCGGGACCTCTGCCGTCACGCTACGTTCGCAGCCGGCGATGAGACAGGGGCGAAGGTCGGTCCGGAAGGGCCGGAAGGCGGGTGATTTCATGCGGAGGGCAATGAGGTAGGCGGACCCATCGCGATGGAGGAAGGAACGATGGAAGCCAAGCAGTAGACGGTGCGGATTCACCTGACCGGGGACGGCGACGACACACCGGCCCGAGCGATGCTGATGCCGAGACCCGGTGGTCAACAGCGCGTGCCTCCTCGTGTTGCGGGTCCGGCGCCGTCGCGCTCACCCCACAACGCGACATCGGGTTGCGCCGCGGTCTGTCACGGGAGAGGTCCCGGAGCTCAGCACGGCCTGAACTCCGGGCGCGTTGGATGGCCTCATGGGCGAGCTGACTAACGACCGCCCGGTCCGGGACCTTCGGCTCTGAACAAAGCCGTCCTCGCGATGTGTGATGAGGACGGCCGACAAGAGGAGATACATGGACGCCGGCACGTACCGGGTCCATGAAGATCCCCGAAACACCGTACGCTCCGCAAGATGATGGTCGGGGAAGGGCTGATCGGCATGCGCAGGCCGTCGCGGACGTGATGGTGACCGAGATCGTCTCCGTCACCGCCGCCCTCGGCCTCATGGCCATGCTCTCCCGTCCCGGTGACGAGCCGCGCTGAGCGAGCGGTACCCGTTCGGCCCGAGCAGAGACGTCACCGTGCCCGGCATCGTCCGGGTCAAGCACGTGAGGAGATCGCCATGACCGCCGTCGTCGAGAACGTGATGACCACCGAGGTGGCCGCCGTCAA
>NZ_JBICUQ010000025.1:0-4264 GCF_043198225.1 Nonomuraea sp. NPDC048826
GGCCGGTGGTGGTGGCTAGTTGGTTGCGGAGTTCGACGGCGGCCAGGGAGTCGAAGCCGAGTTCGCGGAAGGCGGTGTGGGGGTTGATCTGCTGGGCGTCGGTGTGGCCGAGGACGGTGGCGGTGGTGCGTCGGACCAGGTCGAGGGTGATGTCGAGCCGCTGCGCCGGGCCGGCATCGGCAAGCTGACGGACGAGGCTGCCCGGGCCGGCGGCGTTGTCCGTGCTGCTAGGGACGTTGCCGGTGAGGATGGCCGGTGCGGTGGCCTGCTGACGCAGGAGCTTGTGATTCAGGTGAACGGGCGCCAGCAGGGGCTGCGGGTGGGCCAGGGCGGTGTCGAGCAGGTGCAGGGCGGTGTCCGGGGGCAGGGGATGCAGGCCGGTGCGCTGCCAGCGGTTGGTGTGGGTTGAGGTGAGGGTGGCGGCCATGCCGGTGTGGTCCCACGGCCCCCAGGCCAGGCTGGTGGCGGGCAGCCCCTGGGCGTGGCGATGGTGGGCCAGGGCGTCGAGGAAGGCGTTGGCGGCGGCGTAGTTGGCCTGGCCAGGGGTCCCGATGAGACCGGCGATGGAAGAGAAGAGAACGAAGGCGGTCAGCGGGAGATGGCGGGTGGACTGGTGCAGTTGCCAGGCTGCGTCGATCTTCGGACGTAAGGTATCGGCGAGCTGCTGCGGGGTCAGCGCGGTGAGGGTGGCGTCGTGCAGGACACCGGCGGTGTGGATGACGGCCGTCAGGGGGTGACTGCCGGGGACGCCGGCCACAAGGTCGGCGAGGGCGTCGGGGTCGGCGGTGTCGCAGGCCGTGATGGTGACACGAGGCCCGGCCGCGGTGAGCTGCTGGTGGAGCGCATCGGCACCCGGCGCGTCGGGGCCTTGCCTGCTGATGAGCAGCAGGTGGCTGGCGGGGAAGCGTCCGGCCAGGTGACGGGCGACGAGGCTGCCGAGCGCACCGGTCCCCCCGGTGATCAGCACGGTGCGATGGTCGAAGTCCGGCGGTGACGTGCCGGCCGGGGTGCTGCGGGTGAGCCGGGGGACGAGGAGTCCGCCGGCCCGGATGGCGGCCTGGGGCCACCGGGTGAGGACGGCCGCCTGGAGGACCTGCTGGGAAGCGGGGTGCTGATCGACGTCGATGAGCGCGAACCGGCCGGGGTGTTCGGTCTGGGCTGAGCGGATGAGCCCCCAGAGGGCTGACCCGGCCAGGTCGGTGGGGTCGGTGGCGACCGCGCCATGGGTGATCACGACCAGCCGGGTGGCGGCGGGGAGATCGTGGGCGAGGAACCGCTGGAGCAGGGCGAGCGCGTCGGCGGTGCGCCGGTGAGCATGGCCGGGAACATCGACGAGGTCGGAGCCGGGCGTGAGGACGGCTACGACATGGTCGGGGGCGGGGCGACCGGCGGCTACCTCATGCTCCAGCGCCGCCAGATCTGCGACCGTATCCACCACGTCGTCGGTCGGCCACGCGCCACGGTCACCCAGAAGAACCCACCGCTCCACCGTCTCCGTGGCGGGCACAGGCGTCGGCCGCCACTCGACCTGGTAGAGATGCTCCGTTCTGATCCCCAGCCGTTCGGCGGGAAGCTCCCTGAGCGCGATGGACCCGATCGACAGCACGGGTGAGCCGGTGGCGTCGGTGACGGTCAGCCGGAACTCGTCGTCGCCCACCGGCTCGACGACGACACGTCCGGCCGAGAGACCGGCCGCGTGCACCGACACCTGCGACAACGCGAACGGCAGCCGGATGTGTTCTGCGTCCAGGAGGAACGCGTGCAGCGCCGAGTCCAGCAGCGCCGGGTGCATCCCGAAACCGCGCCCGTCGAGCCCTTCGCTGAGGGACACCTCGGCCAAGAGGGCATCCCCCCGCCGCCACGCCGCGCGAAGCCCGCGGAACAGGGGACCGTACCGGTAGCCGAGGTCGGCGAGTCGCTCGTAGAAGCCGTCGAGGCTGATCTCCTCCGCGCCGGCGGGCGGCCACTGGCCCGTCATCGGCTGGGCGGTACGGCCGGTCCGGACCAACGTCCCGCCGGCGTGCCTGGTCCATGAGTCGCCGTCGGCCTGGCGTGCGTGCACGGCGAACGCGCACCGTCCGGCTTCGTCCCGCTCCTGCACGCTGATCTGTACGTGGACCGAACCGGAGGCCGGAAGCGCGAGCGGCTCATCCAGGATCAACTGCTCCACCTGGTCGGAGCCGGTTCGTTCGGCGGCGTGCAGGGCCAGCTCCAGGAACACCGCCGCCGGGACGAGCGTGGTGTCGCCGATGGCATGGTCGGCGAGCCAGGACTGAGAGTGGGAGGAGAGCTTGGACGTGAGCAGGAGGCGGCCGTCGTCGGCGGTCTCGACGATGGCGCCGACCAGCGGGTGGTCACTGCCTTCCAGCCCGGCGGAGGTCAGGTCGGCAGTCGCCTTGTCCAGCCAGTGGCGGGTGTGTTGGAAGGGATAGGTCGGCAGATCGACCGGCGGGCCGGAGATCGTGCCGTAGAACCGGTCCCAGTCCAGCCGGACCCCGCGGGTATAGGCGTGGGCCACGCCGGTCAGCACGGTGGCGGGTTCGGGCTGCTCGCGGCGGGTCAGCGGGATAACGGTGTGGCCGGTGTGGCCGGCGATGGCGGCCAGGTGCGCGTCCGGGCCCAGCTCCAGACAGGTAGCGGTGGTGTGCGCGGCCAGGTGGGTGAGGGCGTCGTGGAAACGGACCGCGCTGCGAGCATGGCGCACCCAGTGGCCGGGATCGGCAGGATCGGCGTCAGGGTGCAGGGTGGAGACGAGCGGAGTATGCGGGCGGTGGTGGGTGAGAGTCGCGGCGAACGCGCCCAGCTCCTCCAGCACGGGATCTATCAGCGGTGAATGGAACGCATGGCTGACGGTCAAGGCCCGGGAGGGGCGGGACAAGCGGGCGGCCAGCTGGTGAGTGGCGTCATGCTCACCGGAGATGACCAGCGAGGTGGGGCCGTTGATGGCGGCGATGGCGACGGTGTCGGTCAGTAGCGGGGTGACTTCGGTTTCGGTGGCGTGGACGGCGATCATGGCGCCGCCGGGCGGGAGCTGGGCCATCAGCCGGGCGCGGGTGGTGATCAGGGCGGCGGCGTCGGGGAGGGTGAGGATGCCGGCGGCGTGCGCGGCGGCGATCTCGCCGATGGAATGACCGGCCAGGTAGTCGGGGCGCAGGCCCCAGGAGCGCAGCAGCCGGTACAGGGCGATCTCGAAGGCGAACAGGGCGGGCTGGGTGTGCTCGGTCTGGTTCAGCAGCTCAGCATCGTCGCCCCACATGATGGCGCGCAGATCGCCGGGCAGGTGGGCGAGGGCTTCGTCGAAGGCGTCGGCGAAGGCGGGGAAGGCCTGGTAGAGGTCGCGTCCCATGCCCGGCCGCTGGGCACCCTGGCCGGTGAACAGGAAGGCCAGCTTCCCCTCCCGCACCGCATCCTGCACCGCGTTACCGGTCGAGCCGGTGGAGCTGGTGGACAGGGCGTCCAGGGCGGTGGCGGTCTGGGCGTGGTCGTCGGCCAGGATGACGGCGCGGTGTTCGAGGGCGGCGCGGGTGGTGGCCAGGGCTCGTCCGGCCGCGGGCAGGGCGTGTTCGTCGAGGGTGTCGAGGTAGCGGCGCAGGCGGGCGGCTTGAGCGCGCAGCGCTGCGGGGGTCTTCCCGCTGATCGGCCAGATGACGGGCGGCATGCCCGGCATCGGGCCGGACACCGGTGACGGCTCAGCCGATTCCGTGATGCCGGGCGCCTCTTCGAGGATGACATGCGCGTTCGTACCGGAAATGCCGAACGATGACACCCCGGCCCGGCGCGGCCGGTCACCGGCCCGCCACTCCACCGGCTCGGTCAACAACTTGACCTGGCCCGCACTCCAATCGACATGCGGCGTCGGCTCATCCACATGCAACGTCTTAGGCAGCAGGCCATGACGCATCGCCAGCACCATCTTGATCACGCCGCCTACCCCGGCAGCGGCCTGCGTGTGGCCCAGGTTCGACTTCAGCGATCCCAGCCACAGTGGCCGATCCCCCTCATGCTCCTGGCCGTAGGTCGCCAGCAACGCCTGGGCCTCGATCGGATCACCCAGGCGGGTGCCCGTGCCATGCGCCTCCACCGCGTCCACGTCACCGGCTGACAACCCGGCCACCGCCAACGCCCGCCGGATCACCCGCTCCTGCGACGGCCCGTTCGGGGCGGTGAGCCCGTTGCTGGCTCCGTCTTGGTTGATGGCTGTGCCGCGGATGATGGCGAGGATGGGGTGGTTGTTGGCTTGGGCGTCGGATTGGCGTTCGAGGAG
>NZ_JBICUQ010000026.1:0-2227 GCF_043198225.1 Nonomuraea sp. NPDC048826
GGCCATGGCGGGCCTCCCTTTCCGGTTCTGTGGTGTGTCCTTGTCTCACCTCCATCACATCGGTTGCGGCGGCCGGCGCTCAGTGCCGTACGACCTCCACCGCCGGGACCTTCGTCACGAGGGGTGGACCACGGCTACGGGGCACGGCGCGTGGTGCACCATGGCCTGGCTGACGGATCCGAGAAGCAGTCCGCGGACCTCGCCCAGGCCGCGTGCGCCGACCACCAGCAGGCGTGCCTTGAGCGCCGCCTCCAGCAGCACCCGGCGCGCCGGCTCGTCCACGAGCTCGACCTCGGCTCGGAGGCTCGGACGGGCGTGCTGCAGGCCGATCAGCTTGTCCCATGCCATCCCTTGGGCCTGGATGCGGAGCTCGTGGGTGTCCGCCTCGCCACCCCGGTCCCGCTGAGCGATGATCACGTGCACGGGGCTGTCGAGCCGGTGTGCCTCGGCGGCGGCGAAGCCGAGGGCGGCCTTGGACGCCCGCGAGCCGTCGAAACCGACCACGACCTCCCGGGCGTCGCGTTCCTCCGGGTTTCCGCGCAGCACGACTACCGGGCAGCGGGCGCGGGCGGCGACATGACCGCTCACCGAGCCGACCGCCATGCCCGGGATCGTGCCGTACCCGCGTGCGCCCACCACGATCAGGGCGGCCTCCGCGGACAGGTCGACCAGCAGCGCGGACGGCGAGCCCCGGTCGGTCAGCGTGTTGACGATCATGTCGGGGTGGTGCCGTGCGGCCCAGGCGGCAGCGGCCTTGACCAGCCGCTGGGCGGGGCGGCGGACGAGTTCGAGCGGCACCAGCTCGCCCGGCCACTCGTGATGGGGCCATTCCCAGGCGTGGCACACGGTCAACGGGAGTTTTCGGCCGGCGGCCTCGGCGGCGCCCCATCGCAAGGCTTTCCGCGCCGACGGCGAGCCGTCATAGCCCACCACCACGCCGAGTTCGTCCTCGTTCATCTTCGCCTCCGGCTCTTGTCGTCTTCTTCACGCTCCCCCGGCGAGCCGTGGCCGCGCAGAGGCGTCCTTCCCGCACCGGCGGGACCTTGGTCCTGCCGGCGTGCCTGTTTCGAGGACGACGGCGATGATTGCGTCGGGCGGCATCGCGGTGCTCGAGACGCGCTGATCGGCCGCGCGCGGGCGTTCTTGACCGTCCTGGCGGGGCGGTCAGCCCGCCCACGCGCGCAGGCCGTGGGATCGCCCTTGGTCGCGCATCCGGGTGAGCGACTCCTTCTCGAGTTCGCGGGCCCATAGGGGCGTCAGCCCGAATCTCTCCGCGATCTGCCGGGGTGTGTGCGGGTCGTGCCCGTCCAGCCCGTACCGCAGCCGCATGATCAGCGCCTGCCGGGGCGCGAGGTCGTCCACAAGGAGGTCGAGCACCTTTTTGAGCGCTCGCTGCTCGACCAGGTGCTCGACGGTCGGGGCCCGGCAGTCCTTCACGAGATCACCGACAGTGTCGTGGTGTCGTTCTTCCCCAGCCTGGACGTCGAGGCTGGCGCAGGTGGCCGGCAGCCGTCGCAGGAAGGAGAGCCTCGCGGGGTCCTGTCCCGCTTCCTCAGCCAGTTCCCGCTCGGTCGGGACACGTCCCAGCCGGTGCAGCGCTCGTGTCTCCGCCCGGGCGAGCTGGGCGAGCTCGTCCTGTACCGCGATGGGCAGGCGCACCGTGGGCGCGTGTTCCAGCCCGCGCTGGATCGCCTTGCGGATCCACCAGGTGGCGACCGTGGAGAACCGGTTGCCCCGCGTGTGGTCGAACCGCTCGACGGCCTCGATCAGCCCGAGATTCCCGTCCTGGATCACATCGGCCAGCGACATACCGCGATGCGCGTACCGTTTGGCGATGAACACCACCAGCCGCAGATTCGCCTCGATGAGGTGTCGCCTGGCTTCCCGGCCGTCAGCGACGATGTCCTCCAGATCGGGCTCCGTGGCGCCGTCTTCGATGAGACGGGCGGCGTGGGCGGCCGCCTCCATCCGCTTGGCGAGTTCGATTTCTTCGGCGGCCGTCAGCAACGGTATGCGGCCGATGCGTGTCAGGTAATCGGTCTGGGGATTCACCGTGTCCTCCTGATGGCAGCGAGCGGGCAGGGCGCGTGGCAGAGGGATCGAGAAGGCGTGACAGGTCATCCATGTGACAACCGCGCCGCCGCCACGGCCGCCTGGCCGTAGCTGATCCCGGCGTCGTTGACCGGGACCCGCACGCCGGTGTACGGCTCGAAGCCCGCGGCCGTCA
>NZ_JBICUQ010000027.1:0-2122 GCF_043198225.1 Nonomuraea sp. NPDC048826
AAGACGGGTCGCTGGCCGAGTGGCGGCTGCACGCCGTCCCGCTCACCTCGCTGACGGTCAAGGCGCTGGAGAACTTCGACATCTCCAAAAAGGACGCCGAACGCGCCAAGAACATGTTCGCGCTCGGCCTGCTGTCCTGGCTCTACCACCGGCCGACCGAGCACACCATCAGCTTCCTGGAGACCAAGTTCGCCCGTAAACCGGAGATCGCCAAGGCCAACATCGCGGCTTTCCAGGCGGGCTGGAACTACGGCGAGACCACCGAGTCGTTCTCGGTCTCCTATGAGGTCAAGCCGGCCCGGCTGGCGCCGGGGGTGTATCGCAACATCTCCGGCAACCAGGCGCTGGCCTACGGCCTGATCGCCGCCGCGGTCCAGGCCCGGCTGCCGCTGTTCCTCGGCTCCTATCCGATCACCCCGGCCAGCGACATCCTGCACGAGCTGTCCAAGCACAAGCAGTTCGGGGTGCGTACCTTCCAGGCCGAGGACGAGATCGCCGGCGTCGGCGCCGCCCTCGGCGCGGCGTTCGGCGGCGCGCTGGGGGTCACCACCACCTCCGGTCCGGGGGTGGCGTTGAAGGCCGAGACGGTCGGGCTGGCGGTCACCACCGAACTGCCGCTGATCGTGGTGGACGTGCAGCGGGCGGGTCCGTCGACCGGGATGCCGACCAAGACCGAGCAGACCGACCTGCTGATGGCGTTGTTCGGCCGCAACGGCGAGTCCCCGGTGCCGGTGATCGCGCCGATGTCGCCCAGCGATTGTTTCGACGCGGCGGTGGAGGCGGCCCGGATCGCGGTGGCCTACCGCACCCCGGTGATGCTGCTGTCGGACGGGTATCTGGCCAACGGTTCCGAGCCGTGGCGGCTGCCGGAGGTGGGGCAGTTGCCGGATATCTCTTCGCCGTATGCGAGCGAGCCGAACGGGCCGGACGGCACGTTTTTGCCGTTCCAGCGGGATGCCGACACGCTGGCGCGGCCGTGGGCGGTTCCGGGCACGCCGGGGCTGGAGCATCGGATCGGCGGGATCGAGAAGGCCGACGGCACCGGCAACATCTCCTACGATCCGGACAATCACGACCGGATGGTGCGGCTGCGGCAGGCGAAGATCGACGGGATCGCGGTGCCGGAGCTGGCGGTGGACGATCCCGGGGGGGATGCGCGGGTGCTGGTGCTGGGCTGGGGGTCGACCTACGGGGCGATCGCGGCCGGGGTGCGCCGGGTGCGGGCGGCGGGCGGCAAGGTGGCCCAGGCGCATCTGCGGCATCTGAACCCGTTGCCGGCCAACACCGGTGAGGTGCTGCGGCAGTATGACCGGGTGCTGCTGCCGGAGATCAATCTGGGTCAGCTGGCGTTGCTGCTGCGGGCCCGGTTCCTGGTCGATGTGATCAGCTACAACCGGGTGCGCGGGCTTCCGTTCAAGGCCGAGGAACTGGCCGGAGTGATCCAGGACGTGATCGACAGTGGTGATCGGCAGTGACTGAACTCATCAACGGCAAGGGCCTGTCCCTGGTGCCCAAGGCCGAGGGCAAGCAGAGCCTGAAGGACTTCAAGTCCGACCAGGAGGTGCGCTGGTGCCCGGGCTGCGGCGACTACGCCATCTTGGCCGCGGTGCAGAGCTTCCTGCCCGAACTCGGGCTCAAGCGCGAGAACATCGTGTTCGTCTCCGGGATCGGCTGTTCCTCGCGGTTCCCGTACTACCTCAACACCTACGGGGTGCACTCGATCCACGGCCGGGCGCCGGCGATCGCCACCGGCCTGGCCGCCTCCCGGCCCGACCTGAGCGTGTGGGTGGTGACCGGGGACGGGGACGCGTTGTCGATCGGCGGCAACCATCTGATCCACGCGCTGCGCCGCAACGTCAACCTGAACATTCTGTTGTTCAACAACCGGATCTACGGGCTGACCAAGGGCCAGTACTCGCCCACCTCCGAGGTCGGGAAGATCACCAAGTCGACGCCGATGGGGTCGCTGGACAAGCCGTTCAACCCGATCTCACTGGCCTTGGGTGCGGAGGCCTCATTCGTGGCCCGGACCATCGATTCGGATCGTAAGCATCTGCAGGCGGTGTTGCGGGAGGCGACCGCGCATCGGGGTGCGTCGCTGGTGGAGATCTACCAGAACTGC
>NZ_JBICUQ010000028.1:0-1994 GCF_043198225.1 Nonomuraea sp. NPDC048826
CCCGCGTTCCGCAGCTGTGTGGCGAGAAAAGCACACAGATCTGTGGCTTGAGCTGCGGAAATGCTTGCGGGCATGCTGATGCGGCGTGTCACTAGGTGCCAGCGTCGTGGCTGGTCAGGCGTCTGCGGCGGGTGTAGCTTCGACGATCTTCTTTGGGGTCGGGATGTCGAGTTTGGCCAGGATGTCGCGCTGGGGCTTGGTCAGTTCGGCGCGCTGGCGGAAGGTGCCGGTCGGGCCGGTGAAGGTGGCCACCGTCAGGAGGTCGAACTCGGTGCGGATGCGCCTCCAGGTGGTGCCGGTGGTGGTCTCGATGATGCGGATCAGCAGCAGCGCCAGCCAGCACAAGATGACGTGCGCGCGGATGCGTTCCTCCAGCCGGTGATAGACCGGGCGCAGGTCGATGACCTGCTTCATGTCGCGCCAGCCTCGCTCGACCTCCAGCAGTTGCTTGTAGCCGACGGCGATGTCCTCGGCCGGCAGTTTCGGGTCCGAGCAGCGCAGCAGGTACTTGCCGTCCAGGTTCGCCTCGGCCTTGACCTTGGCGGCGTCGATGCGCAACAGCCCCTTGGGGGTAGTGCGCAGATACCGGTTCAGGCCGGGCTTGGTGGAGATGACGCCGCGCAGTTCGGCGCGTTTGGTGGCGCTGAGCGTGTCGGTGCCGGCGATCAGCTCCTGGAGTTGTGTGAGGAGGCGTTCCCGGATGGCCGCATCGCGTGCGGCGCCCTCAGGGTTGAAGCAGATCACGAACCGGTCGGCCTCACCGATGCGCACCTCTTTGACCTTCAGATTCTCGGCCACGTCCTGGTAGCGGCCCTGCCGGGACAGGGCGGCCTTGGCCTCGGTCGAGCCCGAGCGCAGTCGTTCGCCGATGATGTAGTGGTGATCGCCCTGGCGCAGGTAGCGGCGGTTGTCGGCGGAGGCGAAGCCGCGGTCACCGACCCACACGATCTTGGATAGGGTCCAGTCCCGCATGTCGTCCTTGACCTGGCGGATCAGGGCGGTGTCGGTGGTGTTGCCGGGCCAGGACCAGACGCGGACGGGGATGCCGTCGCGGGTGACGGCCATGCCGATGACGATCTGCGGCAGGTCGTCGCGGTGATCCTTGGACTTGCCGCGGGTGCGGAAGCCCTTCATCACCGGTCCGCCGCCGTCCTCCTCACCGGTGTTGCCGGGGTCGGGCAGCGGGACGCCGCGCTGGTCGCGGGCGATCGGCTCATCGCCTTCGTCGATCTCGAAGTAGGTGGAGGTGGTGTCGAAGAACAGCAGGTCGACTTCCAGGTTGAGCAGGGTGGCGACCTGGTCGAACACCTTGCGCTCCACGGAGTGTTGGACTTGGTGCAACCAGTCCATGGCCCGGTAGCAGGCGTCGTCGCTGCAGGCGGGCAGGCCGTCGATGTGGGCGGTGCGGCCGATCCAGTGGGAGGCGGCCAGCTTGGAGGAGGCGTCCAGAGCGCGGTTGGCGACCAGGGCGAACAGCACCCGTTCGGTGAACGGGCTGCGCCGGGTGGAGGTCAGGATGCGCCTCATGATCGTGTCGATCTTCAGCTGACGCCACAGCTGGTCGAGCAGGTAGAGGCCGCCGTAGGCGGCCGAGCCGATGAAGGTCAGCTCGGCGCCCGAGGTGAGGGCGGCGGCCCGGCCCGGGTCCAGCAGCCGGCACAGCGAGCCGACCAGGCGTTCGACGGCGGCGCGGTCGATCCGGTCTTCGCGGCCGAAGTTGTGCAGGACCTTCATCTTGGCGGCTTTGGCGACGGGATCCCACTCGTTATGGGCGAGTTGGAGGTATCGCACCGTGGTGCCGTCTTTGTTCTTCCGGCTCGCTGTCCTGACGAACATGTCACCAGACCGTAGCAGCGTGTGCGCAGGCCGTGATGGTGTTATCGCTGAAGTCGTGTCACTAGGGCTTTTCGCCGTTTCCACCACGTCGCAAGCCACCGACCTGCGGTTTCACACCCGAACATGCCCTGGATCATGGATTAGCTGCGGAACGCGGG
>NZ_JBICUQ010000029.1:0-1663 GCF_043198225.1 Nonomuraea sp. NPDC048826
CCTGAGTTGGCTCAATTTAGTGCGCACCTTCGGGAGCGTGGATCTGCTTGAGCGCGTTGCGTAGGCCGGGTGGCAGGGGGTCGGCGGCGGTCAGGACGTGGTCGCCGGCTTGGATGCGGATAGTGCGGCAGCGGCGAGCGGTGCGGACGAACTTTTTGATCGACCATCCGGTGCGGGCTTCGATCCACCGGCCGACGGCCAGGGCGGCGAACACGATCGTCAGGTGCGCGTCGATGGATTCGCGTTTGTGGTGGTAGATGGGCCGCGCTTTGAGGTCGTGCTTGCTCATCCGGAAGGATTTCTCGATCTCAAACAGCCGGTGGTAGGAATCGATGACGAACTGGGCGGTGACGGGCGTGCCGTCGGGGCAGGCGGCGAGGTTGGTGATGTAGCCCTTGAGCCCGGCCAGGTCTTTGGCCTTGACCACCAGTTCGGTGTTGACGCTCTTGGCGGCGCCGGTCAGCTTGATGAACCGGTTGCGTTTGACCGGCGCCTGCCCGTCGACGGCGCGCTGGGCCTTGGTGACCTGCTCGTCGATGCCGCGCAGGGTGCGCCGGGCGCGGTCGGCCCGGTACTGGTAGTAGATCATCTGGTCGCGGCGGGGCCGGGCCGCGCCAGACGGCCAGGGCTGGACGAAGATGTGCCCGTCCGGGATCGGGATGCCGGGGTTGTCGCGTCGCCACTGCTTGACCGCATACGGGACCTCGGGGATCTTCACCCCGAGGATGAACGACAGCCCTGCGGCCTCGATGGCCTGCTTGTTCGCCTCGGAGATCATCCCGGCGTCCGCCACGATCGTGACGTCCGGCAGGTTGTGTGCGGCCATGAATTCGGTGATGACCGGGAGCATGGTGTGCGTCTCGGCCTTGTTGCCCTCAAAACCGGCCACCATCAGCGGGAACCCGGAGGCGTCGGTGAGCAGCCCGATGGTGATCTGCGGGTCCAGGCGGCGTTCCTTGGAGAATCCCGGCTCGCGGAACCCGTCGCCGGCGTCGGTCTCGAAGTGCAGAGTCGAGACGTCGTACAGCACCAGGCTGGCCGGTCCCAGCCGCGCGTGCGCTGCGCATGCTGCCGCCAGCGCCTGGCGCCACTGCGGCTTGGCGAAGGTGGGCAGATGGCGCTTGACCGTCGCGTAGGAGGCGGCTCCGATTCCGGCCTCGGCAAGAACGCGCAGGCTGTCGCGCTTGCTGGTCGGTTCGATGACCCGTGCGAGCACCAGTTGCCGAAACACCTCATCGCCTTCGGCTGCGGTGTCGAATCCGAGCGAGGTGTAGGCACGGTCCAGCGCGTCGTGCAGGTGCTCCATTCGCGAGTCGACGATTTCAAGCGGGCCGCCCGATGCCGGGCCGCCTTCCAGGCCCAGGTCCAGCTCTTGCTGTCCGGCGGCCAGCCGTTGCCGTGCCACCGCCTTGAGCGTCTCCAGCTCGGCGTCGTCGTGCGCCGAGCCGATGTGCTCGATCTCCCGAGACCCGCGGCGGGAGGAGTACACGATCTGTACCGCACGGGCACCTGACGCGGTTTTCACCGTCCGCACGTACGGAGACACGGCCACCAGCGTAGAGACGTGATCGATTTAGTGCGCACTTTCGCCGCCCTCAGCGGAGAACCACAAGGTCAGCGGCCTGCACTCAGTCGTGATCTTGAAACGTGAGCCAAGTCAGGT
>NZ_JBICUQ010000031.1:0-1155 GCF_043198225.1 Nonomuraea sp. NPDC048826
CTAAGGCCCCGTCCATCCCAGATCAGAAGGCACTTTCCGAGTGAACTCTATCGCTTCCCGCCGCAAGATCACCGTGTCCGCCGACGGCCGCGGGCTGGTCTCCCATGGTGGCGGTCTGCTGCTGATGCAGACGCTGCACATCACCGGACTGGACAAGGCCCTGTCACAGCAGCTGGAGCGGTGGCGACTCAGCCGCACCGTCCACGACCCCGCAAAAATCATCACCGACCTGGCCCTCACCCTGGCACTCGGCGGAGACTGCCTGGCCGACATCGCCCTGCTGCGCTCCCAACCCGAGCTGTTCGGTCCCGTCGCCTCCGACCCGACCGTCTCGCGCCTGATCGACCGGCTCGCCGCCGATGAGACCCGCGCACTGAAAGCCATCCGCGCCGCCCGCGCCACCGCACGCCAACGCGCCTGGCACCTGGCCGGCGCCCGCGCCCCCGGCGCCGACGGGCAGCCCGTGATCGTCGACCTCGACGCCACCATCGTCATCTCGCACTCCGACAAGCAGCACGCGGCACCGACCTGGAAGAAAAGCTACGGCTTCCACCCGATGACCGCCTTCGCCGACCACCAAGGCGACGGCGGCGGTGAGCCCCTGGCCCTGATGCTGCGGCCCGGCAACGCCGGCTCCAACACCGCCGCCGACCACATTGAGACCACCCAGCTCGCCCTGGCCCAGTTGCCCAAGCACCTGCGGCGCAACGTGCTCATCCGCACCGACTCCGGCGGCGGCACCCACGAATACCTGAACTGGCTCACCCGACCCGGACGCTCGCTGAAGTACTCCATCGGCTTCACCATCACCGACGACATCGCCGCCGCCATCGGCAAGCTCCCGGCCACCGCCTGGACCCCCGCCTACAACGCCGACCGTCAGCCGCGGCCCGGCGCCTGGGTCGCCGAACTCACCGGCCTGCTCAGCCTGACCGGCTGGCCCAAGGGCATGCGCGTCATCGTCCGCAAAGAACGCCCGCACCCCGGCGCCCAACTGCGCTTCACCGATCTGGACGGACACCGCTTCACCTGCTTGGTCACCGGCACCCCCGGCAGCCAACTCGCCGACCTGGAACTACGCCACCGCCGCCGCGCCCGCGCCGAAGACCGCATCCGCGCCGCCAAGGACACCGGCCTGCGCAACCTGCCCCTGCA
>NZ_JBICUQ010000032.1:0-1089 GCF_043198225.1 Nonomuraea sp. NPDC048826
GAGCGGTCGAAGGTGGGGCTGGCGATTGGGACGAAGTCGTAACAAGGTAGCCGTACCGGAAGGTGCGGCTGGATCACCTCCTTTCTAAGGAGCACCGGCCGAGGCTTCACCGTCTCGGTCCACGCTGTGCCTGCAAGCGAACGTCTTGCACACGGCAGCTCACTAGTGGAGCACTGGCTACTCAACCGGCCGCGGTCGTCACCGCGCTAGTACCGCCTCTCGGGTTCGCGCCTGAGGGGAGTGGGAGGGCGTGGGATGGAGGGCCGAGACCGGTTGGACACACTGTTGGGTCCTGAGGAAACGGACACCGGCAGGCTCGCCCCCAGGGATGGGGTGCCGGGCCTGCGGTTCTGTTGGTACCTCAGCACAGGACCAGGGAGTTCACCACTGTCGTGTGGTGGGTGAGCTGGTTGCTGTTTGTTGTTTGAGATTTGCATAGTGGACGCGAGCATCTTTGTGGCCAAGTTTTTAAGGGCACACGGTGGATGCCTTGGCATCAGGAGCCGATGAAGGACGTGGGAGGCTGCGTTAAGCCTCGGGGAGTCGCCAACCAGACGTTGATCCGGGGATGTCCGAATGGGGAAACCTAGCACCAGTCATGTGGTGTTGCCTCCGCCTGAATGTATAGGGCGGTTGGTGGTAACGCGGGGAAGTGAAACATCTCAGTACCCGTAGGAAGAGAAAACAAGAGTGATTCCGTGAGTAGTGGTGAGCGAAAGCGGAGGAGGCCAAACCGGGCGTGTGTGATAGCCGGCAGGCGTTGCATGTCCGGGGTTGTGGGACCTTCTTGAAGGAGCTGCCGTTTCTTCGAGCAGTGAGAAATCGATGGGGTAGTCGAAAGCTCTGGGAAGGGCTGCCGTAGACCGTGAGAGCCGGGTAGGCGAAACCTTGTCGACTGCTGGAGGGGATCCCAAGTAGCACGGGGCCCGAGAAATCCTGTGTGAATCTGCCAGGACCACCTGGTAAGCCTAAATACTCCCTGATGACCGATAGTGCACGAGTACCGTGAGGGAAAGGTGAAAAGTGCCCCGGTGAGGGGTCGTGAAAGAGTACCTGAAACCGTGTGCCTACAAGCCGTAGGAGCTTACA